>CAVWJY010000011.1:0-315711 GCA_963755245.1 uncultured Acidobacteriaceae bacterium
ACTCTTGGCTCCGATCAGCCTGTTATCCCCGGCGTACCTTTTATCCGTTGAGCGATGGCCCTTCCATACAGAACCACCGGATCACTAAGGCCTGCTTTCGCATCTGCTCGACTTGTAGGTCTCGCAGTTAACCACACTTATGCCTTTGCACTCGACGGTCGATTTCCAAACGACCTGAGTGTAGCTTCGCGCGCCTCCGTTACAATTTAGGAGGCGACCGCCCCAGTCAAACTACCCGTCTTACTATGTCCCTCTCCCCGATCAGGGGAGCAGGTTAGAATCACAACAATCGCAGGGTGGTATCTCACCGTTGGCTCCATCAAACCCAAAAGTCTGATCTCAAAGCCTCCCACCTATCCTGCGCAGCAATTGCCGTAACTCATAGTAAAAGTATAGTAAAGGTGCACGGGGTCTTTTCGTCTAGCTGCGGGTAACCGGCATCTTCACCGGTACTACAAGTTCGCCGAGCAACTCGTTAAGACAGTCGAACGATCGTTACTCCATTCGTGCAGGTCGGAACTTACCCGACAAGGAATTTCGCTACCTTAGGACCGTTATAGTTACGGCCGCCGTTCACCGGGGCTTCAATTCAAAGCTTCGCCTTGCGGCTAACCTCTCCTTTTAACCTTCCGGCACCGGGCAGGAGTCAGCCCCTATACGTCGTTTTTGACTTTGCAGAGACCTGTGTTTTTGTTAAACAGTCGCCGTTCGCGTTTCACTGCGGCCCACCTAGGCTATGCACCCAGGGGGCGACCCTTCTCCCGAAGTTACGGGTCTAATTTGCCGAGTTCCTTAACAAGCTTTCACTCGAGCGCCTTTGGATATTCTCCTCGTCTACCTGTGTCGGTTTGTGGTACGGTTCCCAATCCCTCTCCTTAGAGGTTTTTCTTGGCAGCATGAACTCAGCAGCTTTCAGCCATACGGCTTACTGCTTTGCGTCTCACTGTTAAGACCCAACGGATTTGCCTATCGGATCCAGCTTCACACGCATCGAACCCCATAGCCATAGGAGGTCCTGCTTATCCTTCTGCGTCACCCCATCGTAATAACGAGGTATTGGGAGTTCCGGAATATTAACCGGACTTCCATCGTCTACGCCTTTCGGCCTCGACTTAGGGACCGACTAACCCTGAGCGGATTAACCTTCCTCAGGAAACCTTAGACTTTCGGCGTGAAGGGTTCTCACCTTCATTATCGCTACTTATGCCGGCAGGGTCTCTTCTCTAATGTCCACGTATCTTCCCAGTTACGCTTCATCCACGAGAGAATGCTCTCCTACCACGTCCTATAAAGGACATTCGCAGCTTCGGTATACAGTTTTAGCCCCGTTGTATTGTCGGCACCGGACCCCTTGACCAGTGAGCTATTACGCTTTCTTTAAAGGATGGCTGCTTCTAAGCCAACCTCCTGGCTGTCTGAGGGTTCCGACTTCCTTTCCCACTTAACTGTAATTTTGGGACCTTAGCTGGCGATCTGGACTGTTTTCCTCTCGACTGTGAAGCTTAGCCCCCACAGTCTGACTGCCGTGCTGGTTGTGATCGGCATTCGAAGTTTGGTTGGATTCAGTAAGCCGGAAAGCCCCCTAGTCCATCCATGTCTCTACCACCGATCCAAATCACACGACGCTAGCCCTAAAGCTATTTCGGAGAGAACGAGCTATCACGGAATTTGATTAGCCTTTCACCCCTACCCTCAGCTCATCCGAGCTTTTTTCAACAAACACCGGTTCGGTCCTCCAGTGAGTGTTACCTCACCTTCAACCTGGCCAAGGGTAGATCATCCCGCTTCGCGTCTATTCCTGCCAACTTAACGCCCTATTCAGACTCGCTTTCGCTGCGGCTCGCTCACGCTTAACCTTGCTGACAAGAATAACTAGCCGGCTCATTATGCAATAGGCACGCGGTCAGACATTGCCCGAAGGCCATAGTCCTCCCACTGCTTGTAGGCACACGGTTTCAGGTACTTTTCACTCCCCTCAATGGGGTGCTTTTCGCCTTTCCCTCACGGTACTGGTTCACTATCGGTCAGAAACGAGTATTTAGCCTTACGGGATGGTCCCCGTGGATTCAAGCAGGGTTTCTCGTGCCCCGCCTTACTCAGGTACCTGCTTCGAGTCTGGATTCATTTCGCCTACGCGCCTGTCACGCTCTTTGGGGCTCGTTTCCACGAGCTTCAGCTATAAACCAGATTGGTAACTCTACTGTTGCAGGCCCTACAACCCCCGAAGTACCGAAATACTACGGGTTTGGGCTGTTCCGATTTCGCTCGCCACTACTCTCGGAATCGAGGTTTCTTTCTCCTCCTGGAGGTACTGAGATGGTTCACTTCCCTCCGTTCGCCTGTTCCTACCTATGTATTCAGTAGGACATACCTAGGTTTTGCCTAGGTGGGTTTCCCCATTCGGAAATCTCCGGATCAACGCCTGTGTGCGGCTCCCCGAAGCTTATCGCAGCTTGCCACGTCCTTCATCGCCTGTTTCTGCCAAGGCATCCACCGTGCGCCCTTAGTAGCTTGACCATAGAATTTACTCGCACGCAGCAGAGATATCAACCTCTACCACATTCACAAGCTTCTAGATCTCTGTGTGTATGTGTTACATCCACTTTTCGCCGGTACAGTACGTCCTTACTCACTTACTACCGAAGTAGTTCGCTTGTAAGTCGCTGTACGAATATTCTAAAGACACTCAATACTGATTGACAGCTTCAACTCCCAGATACAACCTGATAGCATTCGCTGCTCAGCCTTGTAGTTATATTTACCCAATCTATTCAGTTGTCAAAAATCAGTGAGCGACCTTACTAAACTTCGTGTCGCTATCGCGCCCTCAGGCGGCTTGAGCATTCCTGCTCAAGGTTCAACCACTGAGTTACCCTCAGAGGCTCAACCTCAAGCAGACATCTGTCTGCCCTGCTACTGTTACGAATACCTTGTCGAGAGGATGGTGGAGCTGACCGGGATCGAACCGATGACATCCTGCTTGCAAAGCAGGCGCTCTCCCAACTGAGCTACAGCCCCATCGTCTACCAGTATAACCGGTTTGACGCGATAAAGGTGGTGGGCCTGGGTAGATTCGAACTACCGACCTCACCCTTATCAGGGGTGCGCTCTAACCAACTGAGCTACAGGCCCGCTGGCTATCAGATTCCAGCTTTTAGCTCGGAAGCTAACAGCTCGAAGCTAAAAGCTAGTCTCTCTCGAAAGGTTTCGAGGACACAGTTGAACGCGCATCACAGCTACGCCATGATTGACCATCGTTGTTGATACTAGGATCCGAAGATCGCTGCGAAAAAAAGAAGGTCTAGTTCAGGCTCATCTGGATTTTGAGGCCCAGATGGTTCTCGGCAACGTCACTCAAGACTTGGATGGTCGTGAAACCAGAGCCACCTGCAATCGCAGGGCGTTTGAGTGTGCCGAGGCGTTCTCTTTTAGAAAGGAGGTGATCCAGCCGCAGGTTCTCCTACGGCTACCTTGTTACGACTTCACCCCAATCATGAATTACACCTTGGGCGGCTGCTCCCTTGCGGTTAGCCCACCGACTTCTAGTGCAACCCACTTTCGTGATGTGACGGGCGGTGTGTACAAGGCCCGGGAACGTATTCACCGTGGCATGCTGATCCACGATTACTAGCGATTCCAGCTTCATGGAGTCGAGTTGCAGACTCCAATCCGAACTGAGGCCGGCTTTTTCCGATTAGCTCCCCCTCGCGGGTTTGCAGCGGTTTGTACCGGCCATTGTAGCACGTGTGTAGCCCTGGACATAAAGGCCATGAGGACTTGACGTCATCCCCACCTTCCTCCCCGTTATCCGAGGCGGTTTCGTCAGAGTGCTCAACTAAATGGTAGCAACTGAAGATAAGGGTTGCGCTCGTTGCGGGACTTAACCCAACATCTCACGACACGAGCTGACGACAGCCATGCAGCACCTATATACATGTCTCTTGCGAGACGCCGACGTTTCTGCCGGATTCATGCACATTTCGAGCCCAGGTAAGGTTCTTCGCGTTGCGTCGAATTAAACCACATGCTCCACCGCTTGTGCGGGCCCCCGTCAATTCCTTTGAGTTTCAGCCTTGCGACCGTACTCCCCAGGCGGATTGCTTATCGCGTTAGCTTCGACACGGCAGGATTGGGTACCTGCCACATCAAGCAATCATCGTTTAGGGCTAGGACTACCAGGGTATCTAATCCTGTTTGCTCCCCTAGCTTTCGTGCCTCAGCGTCAGTTATGGTCCAGTGAGCCGCTTTCGCCACAGGTGTTCCTTCCGATATCTACGCATTTCACCGCTACACCGGAAATTCCACTCACCTCTCCCATACTCAAGCCCGACAGTTTCTAATGCAGACTCTGGGTTGAGCCCAGAGATTTCACATCAGACTTATCAAACCGCCTACGCACCCTTTACGCCCAATAATTCCGAACAACGCTTGCCCCCCTCGTATTACCGCGGCTGCTGGCACGAAGTTAGCCGGGGCTTCTTCTATGGGTACCGTCATTATCTTCCCCATCGAAAGGAGTTTACGTACCAAGATACTTCATCCTCCACGCGGCGTTGCTGCGTCAGGGTTTCCCCCATTGCGCAAAATTCCCCACTGCTGCCTCCCGTAGGAGTCTGGACCGTGTTTCAGTTCCAGTGTGTCCGTGCGCCCTCTCAGGCCGGATACAGATCATCGTCTTGGTGGGCCATTACCCCGCCAACTAACTAATCTGCCGCGAACTCCTCTTCAAGCGCATTGCTGCTTTGACCCGTAGGTATTATGCGGTATTAGCTGAGATTTCTCCCAGTTATTCCCCACTCGAAGGTAGATGATTCACGTGTTACTCACCCGTGCGCCACTTTACTCAGGACCGAAGCCCCTTTCTCGTGCGACTTGCATGTGTTAGGCACGCCGCCAGCGTTGATTCTGAGCCAGGATCAAACTCTCGTTTAATCTTGGTTTGCACGCTACCCAGCCACAGGGGTGGGGGTAGATCGTGCGCCTTCGGTGCTCGAAAGACCGGAAGGTTTAATACTAGTGAGAATGACTAAACCAAATTTCGCATCATCTCACGACTGGCACGTTCAACTATGTTGTCAAAGATCCAAACCGACTCGCACCTAAGTGGGCGGCTTTTGGATCAAGGACTCGGCGGGCATAGCCACTACCGTGTGTCCTCGAACTTGTGTGCGCTCTTCAGCACCTCTTCAGTCTACCACTCTCGCTCTTTCTTTCAAGAGCTAACCGGCGCATTTTCAACCGTTTAGAGTGTTCAGCAAACTCGCTGAGGTACTTGGCGAACTTTCTAAGAATATCGAACTTCGACATCTTTGTCAACCGCTCGTTTCGCTTTCTTCTTCCCGAAACAACCCAAATCCCTTCATCTCTCTCAGAGGTAGCAAGGAACCACAGGATCATCCAGCAAGAGCAAAACCGCTCGTCAACCTACTCATTCGCAGCGCAAAAACTCAAAAATAACCAAACGACCCAATCAGGCCGCGGAGCACTCAGCTCCTACAAAACTACTCACCGTCAGCGCGAACGCCTCAGGCTCCCTTCAACTGCAGCAACTTGGGTTTGATTCGGTCCGCCCAAACTTCCAGGCCTGTCAACCGCGATCCAACACTTGGACTGCGCTCCGTCTACCTCAAACCAATCAGCCAAACTCAAACCCAGCCAATCGATCAAGCGCGAAGCAGTACAGTACTCACCAACCTTAGCAGCCTTTTCACGCCTTTGCAACATCGTGCAAACAAAACGCAATCAAACCGCCCAAATCAGCGTATCGCTCAAGCCTCAGCACCAGCTCTTTACCTCTCTGCCAGCGCCGCGCTCCCTTGCGACTTCCCAAGAATAGCAACCACCCCACACCCACGCAACCCCAATATTGTTGAAAACCTGTGCATTCCAGAGGTAGAACCGCATCATCGTCAATGAATACGCGGGGAATCGCATGATTCCATTTCTTAAAACGCTTCGTTTCCGACTACCCATCCCCCTTATCGCCCATACGCCTAATCCTCCGCGACGCCGCCCACGTCAGGCCATCCTCGACCTCCTACGCAACCCCACCCGATCGGCCGCCATCCCACGCTAGAATCGTCCCCATGGAACCCACCGAGATCCACGAATTTTCCCAACAGATGAAAGAGGCCGGAGAGTCCTCGCTTACCGGCATCTCGCTTGCCATCAGCATCCTCGCTGTCCTCGTCGCCATGGTCACCGTCCTCGGTCACCGCACCCACACCCGCGCCGTGCTCATGCAAACCCGCGCCGCCGATCAGTGGAACGAATACCAGGCCCGAAAGCTCCGTACCGAGAACCTCCAGGTCACCACCGACCTGCTCACCCTGCAGCCCGTCAAGGACACCGCCGCCGCGCAGCAAAAGATCGCCGACTACCGCACCAAGATCACCAAATGGAGCGCCCAGCTCACCGACGACCAGGCCAAAGCCCACCAACTTGAGGATGAGGTCGAGTACGCCGAGGCCCAGGCCTACCGCTACGATCTCGGCGAAGCCCTCCTTCAGATCTCCGTCGTCCTCGCCTCGATCACCCTGCTCACCCGCCACAAAGGCTACTTCTACTTCGGCTTCTGCCTCGGCCTGACCGGCCTGCTCATCGCCGCCTCCGCCTTGCTCGTGAAGCACTAGGAACCACCGCCCCACAAACAGCGACGGCCACGCGAGCGTCTCGCATGGCCATCGTCATCTCATCCTGCGTCTATACAGAGCCAACCACTTACCCGCGGCTTCGCGATCACTCCCAGATCCGCCATGCCATTGACGAAGTACTGCGCCGCCAGCGCCACCAGCAGCAGTCCCATGATGCGCACCAGGATGCGGATCCCGGTATCTCCCAGCGCCTTTGCCACCCGGTCCGAGTTCCCCAGCACCAGGTAGCAGATCGCCGCCGTCACCGCGATCGCTCCTATAATCGCCACCATCTGCCAGCGCGTCTGCGCCTGCGCCACCAGCACCATCACGCTGGTAATCGAGCCCGGCCCGGCCAGCATCGGAATGCCCAGCGGCACGATCCCCGCGTCCTCCTTGGCCGCTGCGTCCTCCGTATCGCCGCTCGCCTCCTGCGTCGGAGACCGCTTCGCCGCCAGCATATCCAGCCCGATCAGCAGCAGAATGATCCCGCCCGCAAGCTCGAACGCCGGCAGCGTGATCCCGAAGATGCGGAAGATCATCTGCCCGCCCAGCGCAAACGCCGACAGGAAGATCATCGCCGTGATCGACGCCTTGCCCGCCATGCGCCGTTGCTTGGCCTTATCCGCCCCCGCCGTCACGGCCAGAAACGTCGGCAGCGCTGCAAACGGGTCCACGAGAAAGAAGATCGAGCTCAGCGCGAGCAGGGAAAACCGGACATACACAGAATGCTCGAACCCCGTCAGGGATACGGCATGCGGATCGAAGGCCATGTCCCCATTCTCCCATGCTTATGCCGTTTTTATATGAATTGTGGCTCATCGCTCCGCCACCGGCTGCCCCGCAGCCCCCGTCCGACACTCAAATCTCCACCCCGCTCTCGCTATAATGAAGCCAACTTCACGCCGCGAAACGGAGCACAAGCATGCCCATCCAAGCAACCACCCACATCTGGCACAACGGTGAACTTATCCCCTGGGATAAGGCCCAGATCCACGTCATGAGCCACGTCGTCCACTACGGCTCCTCCGTCTTCGAGGGCATCCGCTGCTACACCCAGCCCACCGGCGCCAGTGTCTTCCGCCTGCCCGAGCACATGCAGCGCTTCATCGACTCCGCCAAGCATCTACCGCATGCCGCTCCCCTACACCGTCGACCAGCTCTGCACCGCGGTCACCGATGTCATCGAGGCCAACGGCGTCGCCCCCTGCTACATCCGCCCCGTCGCCTTCCGCGGCTACGGCGAGGCCGGCGTCAACCCCCTCACGCAGCCCCATCGAGATCTACATCGCCAACTATCCCTGGGGCAAGTACGTCCCCGGCAACGAAGGCGCCGACGTCTGCGTCTCCAGCTGGAACCGCCTCGCTCCCAACACCATGCCCTCGCTCGCCAAGGCCGGCGGCAACTACATGAACTCCCAGCTCATCCGCATGGAAGCTGAGATCAACGGCTACGCCGAAGGCATCGCCCTCGACGTCAACGGCTACCTCTCCGAGGGCTCCGGCGAGAACCTCTTCCTCATCCGCGGCGGCACCCTCTTCACCAGCCCGCTGGCGAACTCCGTGCTCAACGGCATCACCCGCAACTCCATCCTCCAGCTCGCCAAGCAGCTCGGCATCCCGGTCGTCGAGCAGGCCATGCCCCGCGAGATGCTCTACCTCTGCGACGAGGCCTTCTTCACCGGCACCGCCGCCGAGGTCACCCACCTCCGCTCGGTCGATCGCATCGTCATCGGCGACGGCAGCATGGGACCGGTCACCACCGCCCTGCACAAGGCCTTCTTCGACATCGTCAACGGCGTCGTCCCCGACCGCTTCAACTGGCTCACCCCGGTCAACGTCAAGGTCGCCGAGCCGGTCACCGCATAAGCTCCACCCACAGTCACAAATAACCGCAAGCAACAGATACAGTTACAAAAACGCGGTTACAAAAGCAAAAGGTGCAGCCATCACGGCTGCACCTTTTACTTTTGCTGTTGTCTGTCCCTTACGACCGCGTGACCACCTCGGCGACCGGCTTGCTCACCGGAGCGCCCGTATGACCGCCCTCGGCCTCGTTCCAGCCCGGCAGCTCCTGCGCTCCCGTAATCAGGCGCACCCCGTCGTTGAAGGTCACGTAGGTCCAGATCCACTGCCGGATCACGCCCAGGCGGTTGCGATAGCCGACCAGGAAGAAGACGTGCACCAGCAGCCACATGATCCACGCCGGGAACCCGCTCCAGTTCGCCTTGAACGGCCACTTGATCTTGGCCACCGCGGCCTTGCGCCCGATCGTCGCCATGTCGCCCTTGTCGAAGTAGCGGAAGCCCTTGTCCTTGCTCAGGTCCTTGCCGGTCAGCATCATGCCGATCCGCTTGGCGGCGTAGTCGCCCATCTGCATCGCCGGCTGTGCGACGCCCGGAACCTGCTTGCCGTCCTGCTCCACGTGCGCCAGGTCGCCCAGAACGAAGATCTCCGGGTGTCCCGCCGGGTTCAGGTGCTGGTCGACCATCACGCAGCCGCGGCGGTCCGTCTCGACGCTCAGCATCTTGCCCACCGGCGAGGCCTGCACGCCAGCGGCCCACAAGGTCACCACCGAGTCGATCCGCTCGTCGCCGACCATCACATAGCCCGGCTGCACGTCGGTCACAATCGCGCCCGTGCGCACCGTGACGCCCAGCGCGTTGAGCTGCTCCAGGCCCTTGCGCCGCAGGTCCTCGGGATACGGCCCCAGGATCGAGCCCATCCCCTCGAGGATCAGCACCTTGGCCTTCGCCGGATTGATATGGCGAAAGTCCTTCTTCATGTAGAGCCGGGCGATGTCGGAGATGGCTCCGGCCAGCTCCACGCCCGTCGGTCCGCCGCCAATGACGACAAAGTTCAGCGGAGGATGGCTTCCCGTCTCCAGCATCTGCCGCTCGGCCAGCTCGAAGGCCAGCAGCACCCGCCGGCGAATCTCCACCGCGTCCTCGATCGTCTTCAGCCCCGGCGCCACCGCGGCCCACTGATCCTTACCGAAGTAGGAGTGGGTCGACCCGGTCGCCACGATCAGGATGTCGTACTCCATCTCCGCGCCCGAGTTCAACTGCACCCGGCGCTGCTCCTTATCGATCCCCACCACCTCGTCCATCAACACCTGGACGTTCCGGTGATTGCGCAGAATCGACCGGATCGGCCGCGCGATCTCCGCCGGCGAAAGCACCGCCAGCGCCACCTGGTACAGCAACGGCTGAAAGGTATGGTAGTTCTTGCGGTCGATCACCGTAATATCAACCGGCAGGTTGGCCAGCCCCTGGGCTGCATGGATACCGCCAAAGCCGCCCCCAAGGATAATTACCCGCTGCCGCACCTTCCCCCCAACTGCCAATCCAGCCATTGCGTCACACTCCACTGTTTTCAACTTTTGGTGCAAGTCCCTATCTTAAGCTATTGAACGCATCGCTGGCTCGTAGTTTCGCCCCAAGCCGTCAATTCCCGTGCGATAACCGGAGGGAGGGTGTCGCAGGTTGAGACAGCCGAGACCAAGCAGGCAGCACCGCAGCAACCGAAGCGGAGCAGCAACTTGGAACGGAGGCTCCCAAAGCTCCTCCCTCAAGCGACTTCTGTCCAACAAAGTCCACCGGAGCGCAGCCGGAGCCAGCCAGGAGCCCTCCGTTCCGCTTTAGATCTCCGGGTAGAAGTCGAAGAACGCGTCGATGCTCAGCCGCAGCTGCGCCTCGATCTGCTCCCGCGATCCCTCCAGAACATGCATGGTGACATGCGCCTCATTGCCATTCTTCAGCGCAATCGGCGCCTCGCTTACACTCGCCACCTCATCGGCGGGCAGCAGTCGCATTCCATAGACCAACGTCAGATTTGCCATAAGTCATTGTTTCACCAAAGCCGCCACGTGCCACACCCTCGCCGCGGCACCGCAGGAATGAATCCTTTCGCCTCCGGCCGCGCATTTACACTAACTAGGACAATCATGCCCGACACTGTTTCCACCCCCAGCCCCGCGTCCAGCATCCGCGACTGCGTCATCCTCGGTTCCGGCTGCTCCGGTCTCACCGCCGCCATCTACGCCGCCCGCGCCAACCTCAAGCCGCTCGTCCTCGAAGGCCACGAGCCCGGCGGCCAGCTCTCCATCACCACGCTGGTCGAAAACTTCCCCGGCTGGCCCAAAGGCATCCAGGGTCCCGAGCTGATCGAGAACATGAAGGAGCAGGCCACCCGCTTCGGCGCCGAGCTGCGCATGGCCCACCTCACCTCCGTCGACCTCTCCCAGCAGCCCTACGCCCTCAACATCGGCAAGGAGACCATCTACACCCGCACGCTGATCATCGCCTCCGGCGCCAGCGCCCGCTGGCTCAACCTGCCCTCCGAGCAGGCCCTCATCGGCCACGGCGTCAGCTCCTGCGCCACCTGCGACGGCTTCTTCTCCTCGGGCAAGGAGATCGCCGTCATCGGCGGCGGCGACAGCGCCATGGAAGAGGCTCTCTTCCTCACCCGCTTCGCCACCAAGGTCACCCTCATCAACCGCAGCGAGCACTTCCGCGCCTCCCGCATCATGCTCGAGCGCGCCCATGGCCCACCCCCAGATCGAGTTCCTCCACAACACCGTGGTCGAAGAGGTCCTCGGCGTCGAAGAGAAGGACGTCCGCGGCCTCAAGCTGCACAACAAGAAGACCGGCGAGCGCTCCGAGCTGCCCGTCTCCTTCATGTTCCTCGGCATCGGCCACACCCCCAACGCCAGCGCCTTCAAGGGCCAGATGGACCTCGACGAGGACGGCTACATCCTCACCCAGAACAACGTCTTCCCGACCCTCAACGGCCAGCCCATCCCCGGCGTCTTCGCCTGCGGCGACATCCAGGACCGCCGCTACCGCCAGGCCATCACCGCCGCCGGCTCCGGCTGCATGGCCGCCCTCGAGGTCGAGAAGTACCTCGAAACGCAGGGCCACTAAACACTCCGCTCCAAAACCCTCCGGCGAGTACTCTGGATCCACCAGCGTGCTCGCCGGTTTTGTATGCTCAAAATGATCCCTCTCCTGCGCGATCGAGTCGAAGACCGGAGCATAGCTACCTGTCCGACAGGCCGTACTATGGTCCTCACGTGTGATTCGGCTCGACCGGAGGCACTATGTCCGCAACCGCAGGCCGCTCAGGATCTCTGGACGCCATGCACGCCGGCATCCTCACCGAAGCACCACCCCGCGCCCAATCGGCATCCATCCCCTGGTACATCTGGACCGGCGTCCTCGCCGTCACCTCCGCCTCCATCGGCGGCGCGTGGGACGTCTCCTGGCACCGCTCCATCGGCCGCGACAGCTTCTGGACCCCGGCCCACCTGGCGATCTACGCCTGCGGCGTGCTGGCCGCGATCATCGGCGCCTGCGCTGGTCGCGCAGTGCACCTTCGGCCCCACCACGAAGGACAACGCAAAGCTCCGCGCCGCCTCCGTCCAGATCCTCGGCCTGCGCGCCCCGCTCGGCGTCTTCCTCGCCGCCTGGGGAGGCATCGCCATGCTCACCTCCGCGCCCTTCGACAACTGGTGGCACAACGCCTACGGCCTCGACGTCAAGATCGTCAGCCCTCCCCACGCGCTGCTGATCCTCGGCATCCGCGCCATCGCCGTCGGCATGATGTTCCTCATCCTCGCCGCGATGAACCGCGCCGCCGAGGCCCGCACCGCCGACTTCACCCGCCTCCGCATCCTCTTCCTCTATCTCGGCGGCCTCGCCATCGGCGGCCAGATGTTCTTCCTGCAGGAGTACACCCCGGACGCCATGCTGCATCACACCACCGCCTACATCGCGATGGCGATCGCCCTGCCCATCCTCTTCGCCGCCTTCTCGCAGGCCTCGCGCTTCCGCTGGGCCGCGACGGCCACCGCCGCGGTCTACACGCTCTTCGTGATCAGCGAGATCCTCATCCTGCCGCTCTTCCCCGCCCAGCCCAAGCTCGGCCCGGTCTTCAATCCCATCACCCACATGGTGCCCGCCGCGTTCCCCATCCTGATCCTCGTCCCCGCCTTCGCGCTCGATCTCCTCTGGCACCGCGTGCGCCGCTGGAAGCCCTGGCAGATCGCGCTGCTCTCGGGCGTCGTCTTCGTCGCCGTGCTCACGGCGGTCGAGTGGCCCTTCGCCAACTTCCTGATGTCGCACGCCAGCGAAAACCGCTTCTTCGGCACCCTGTACGCCAGCTACAGCGCCCGCCCCACCAGCTTCGAGCGCCTCCGCCGCTTCGTCCTCACCGACTCCGGCGCGACCCTCTGGATCGGCCTCGCGACCGCATCGCTCTACGCCTCCATCTCCACCTGGATCGGCCTCGCCTTCGGTCGCTGGATGCGCGGAGTGCAGCGATGAAGCTCCCGGCAACCGTGTCGCAGTCCTCCTGCTTCTGCTCGCCGCCCTCGCGTTCGCCAGTCCCGGCGCAGGCCCACGTCGGCAGCAAGGACGTCTTCGAGCAGGTCGCCGCCGGCCCCTACCAACTCTTCGTCACCATCCGCCCACCCGACGTCATTCCCGGCGTCGCCCTCATCGAGGTCCGCACCTCCGGCGACCGTCAACGCCCTCAGCATCACCCCCACGCCCCTGACCGGCGAGGCCGCGACCCACCCGCCCACCGCCGACGCCATGCAGCGCTCCACCGCCGACCCCGCCTTCTTCACCGGCTCGCTCTGGCTGATGGCCTCCGGCTCCTGGCAGGTCCGCTTTACCGCAGACGGCCCCGCCGGCACGGCCCACGCCAGCGTTCCCGTCCCCGCCATGCCGCTGTCGATCCTTCCCATGACGCGCCCGCTCGGCCTCCTCCTCGCCCTGCTCGGAGCCGTCCTTTTGCTCGGCATGGTTGGAATCGTCGCCGCCGCCGTGCGCGAATCCCGACTCGCTCCCGGCATATCGCCCTCTCCGGCGCGACGGCGCAAGGCACTCACCGCCGCCGCCGTCGCCTTCGTTCTGATCGCCGGACTGGTCGTCCTCGGCGGCCAGTGGTGGCACGTCGAAGCCGCCGGCTACGCCCGAGCCCTCTATCGCCCGCTGCATCTCAGCCCAACCCTCACCGGCAACCTCCTCGACCTCAAGATCGCCAGCGAGATCGATCCCGATCCCAACAACCACCACAGCTCCCGCCTCCGCTCCAACGCCGACCTGCTCCCCGACCACGGCCACCTCATGCATCTCTACGCCATCCGCCAGCCCGGCATGGACGCCGTCTTCCACCTGCACCCCACGCAGACCGCCCCCGGCGATCTGCGCATGACGCTCCCCTCCATGCCGCCCGGCACCTACAAGCTCTACGGCGACATCGTCCACGCCAACGGCTTCCCCGAGACCCTCACCGCCACCCTCACCGTCCCGCCCGACATGCCGCCCGCTGCCCTCGCCCCCGACGACGCCGCAGCCACGCCACCGCCGCTCGCCGACGGGCGACCTCGGCCCCGCCTACAAGCTTCCCGACGGCTACACGCTGGTCTGGGATCGCCCCGCGAACCTCACCGCCAACACCGCCTACGCCCTCCGCTTCCATCTCCTCGACCCATCCGGCCAACCCGCCACCGACATGCAGCCCTACCTCGGCATGGCCGGCCACGCCGCCTTCGTCAAGGCCGACGGCAGCACCTTCGCCCACACCCACCCCAACGGCTCCGCCGCGATGCCCGCCGTGATGCTCGCCAACGATCCCTCTCCCGGAGAAGCAATGGATCCCGGCTGCAATGAGCGCCATGACGCATGCCGCATCCGAACCCATCCCGCCCACCGTCACCTTCCCCTACGGCTTCCCCTCCCCCGGACGCTATCGCATCTTCATCCAGATGAAGCACGGCACCACCGTCGAGACCGGCGTCTTCGACGCCGAGGTCCACCCCTAAGACCACTCCCTCCAAGCAACGCCTTCGCCCCGTCCTCTGAGGAAAATGGAACAAATCTCTTCTCTGCGGCCAGACTTGCGGCTGAGAACGATATCATTTGTTCAAAAGAAAGCGGACGCCTCGCGTAGCCGAGCGTACCCCGCCCACCACTGATCCCCAAGGGAGCCCGTAGTGCCTATCAAGTTTGGTCCTGTACTCCCATTCCAACGAATGGCGTTGCTCCTCCTCAGCTGCTTTGCCATGGCTTCGATCCCCAGCTCCCCCGCGCAAGCCCAGGCCGCCCTGCCCGCACCGGTCGAGATCGCCTCCGGCTGGCAGCTGCAGGACGCCGCCAAGGTGCCCGCAATCCATCGCCA
The DNA here is from genome assembly GCA_963755245.1 of uncultured Acidobacteriaceae bacterium. Classification (GTDB taxonomy): domain Bacteria; phylum Acidobacteriota; class Terriglobia; order Terriglobales; family Acidobacteriaceae; genus Edaphobacter. The sequence continues at coordinate 14,820 of CAVWJY010000011.1, forward strand.
CCCTCTCCGCGCCCGACTTCGCCGCCACCGGCTGGCACGCCGCGGTCGTCCCCGGCACCGTGCTCACCTCGCTGGTGCAGGACGGCATCTACCCCGATCCCCTCTACGGCGAGAACAACCGCCCCGACCGCATCCCCGAAAGCCTCGCCCACACCAACTACTGGTATCGCACCACCTTCACCGTGCCGCAGCTCCTACGCCGGCCGCCACATCTGGCTCAACTTCGACGGCGTCAACTACGCCGCCGCAATGTGGGTCAACGGCAAGCAGGTCGGCTCGACCCTCGGCGCCTTCGCCCGCGGCGCCTTCGACATCTCGGCCTTCGTACAAGCCCGGCAGCACCGCCGTCCTCGCCGTCCTGGTCTCGCCCCAGCCGCATCCCGGCGTCTCGCACGAACACACCCTCCGCGACGGCATGGGCCAGAACGGCGGCATGACCGCCATCGACGGCCCCACCTTCCTCTCCACCATCGGCTGGGACTGGATCCCCGCCATCCGCGACCGCGACACCGGCATCTGGCAGAAGGTCTTCCTCTCCGCCAGCGGCCCCGTCCTGATCAAGAACCCGCTCGTCACCACCGACCTGCCGCTCCCGCGCCTCGACAGCGCCGACATCGCCGTCAAGACCACCGTCGAAAACATCACCGATCAGCCCCAGCACGGCGTCCTCAAGGGCAGCTTCGGCGACGTCTCCTTCGAGAAGGAGATCGACCTCGCCCCCAACAGCTCCACGCTGGTCTCCTTCGATCCCGCGACCACCCCAGCCCTCCATCTCCTCAACCCGAAGCTCTGGTGGCCCAACGGCTACGGCCCGCAGAATCTCTACACCCTGCACCTCAGCTTCGAGGCCGACGGCCACGTCTCCGACAGCCACGACACCCCCTTCGGCGTCCGCAAGATCACCTACACCGTTCCCGACTCCGAGAACCTCACCCTCTCCGTCAACGGCGTCCGCGTCTTCATCCGCGGCGGCGACTGGGGCCTCGACGAAGCCATGAAGCGCATCCCGCGCGAGCGTCTCGAAGCCCAGATCCGCATGCACCAGCTCGCCCACCTCAACATGATCCGCAACTGGGTCGGCCAAAGCACCAACGAGGACTTCTACGAGCTCTGCGACAAGTACGGCATCCTGCTCTGGGACGAGTTCTTCCAGCCCAACCCCAGCGACGGCCCCAACCCGATGGACCTCGACCTCTACATCGCCAACGTGCGCGAGAAGATCCTGCGCTTCCGCAACCATCCCTCCATCGCCGTCTGGTGCGCGCGCAACGAGGGCTATCCGCCGCCGGAGATCGACGACGCCCTGCGCAAGCTGATGGCCGAGCTCGAGCCCACCCGCCTCTACCAGCCCAGCTCCACCGCCGGCCGCGGCGTCCACTCCGGCGGCCCCTACCACTGGCGCACGCCGCGCGAGTTCTACGTCTTCGACGAGGCCTTCAAGACCGAGATCGGCAGCGTCTCCATCCCCACCCTCGAGTCCATCCACGGCATGATGCCGCAGAAGGACTGGGAGACCATCAACGACGACTGGGCCGAGCACGACCTCGCCAAGGGCGCCCAGCAGGGCGATCTCTACCCCGGCATCCTCGCCGCCCGCTACGGCAAGATCGCCAACCTCGCCGACTTCGTCCGCAAGGCGCAGCTGGCCAACTACGAGGCCTTCCGCGCCATGTACGAGGGCCGCAACGCGAAGATGTTCCACCCCTCCACCGGCGTCATCACCTGGATGAGCCACCCCGCGCAGCCCAGCTTCGTCTGGCAGCTCTACCACTACGACCTCGAGCCCAACGCCTCGCTCTTCGCCGTGCGCAAGGCCGGCGAGATGGTCCACATCCAGCTCAACGAGAGCAACGGCCAGCTTGAGGTCATCAACAACCTCCCCGACGCCCTCGACGGCGCCACCGCCCACCTCACCCTCTACAACCTCGACGGCAAGATCGCCTACCAGCACAGCACCCCGGTCCACGCCGCACCGAGCCTCGCCACCGACCTCGGCGAGGTCGCATGGCCAGCCAATCTCTCCCCCGTCCACTTCGTCAAGCTGGAGCTGCGCGACCAGACCGGCAAGCTGCTCTCCGACAACTTCTACTGGCGCGCCCTCCCGCAGCAGCAGGACGACCTGCAGGCCCTCAACCAGCTCGCCCCCATCACCCTCGAGGCCAAGGCCACGCGGACGGACGAGAACGGCAAGTGCCTGCTGACCATCACCCTGCACAACCCCGGCACCCAGGTCGCCCTGATGGCGCATCTCCAGCTGCGCCGCAAGCAGTCCGGCGAGCGCGTCCTCCCCGTCTACTACAGCGACAACTACGTCTCGCTCGTCCCCAACGAGAGCAAGACCATCACCATCGAAGCCGCCGAAGCCGACCTCAAGGGCGACTCTCCCCTGGTCGTCGTCGATGGCTGGAACGTCGAGGGCGCGTCCTTCACCGGCCCCACCGTCTCCATCGCCCCCAACGTGGACGCGCAGGTCTCCCACTGGCCCACAACCGGCCTGCCGATGATCACCACCGCCAGCACCACAGAAACTCCCGCGCAGTAACGCCAGAGCCACGCAACGGCAGCACAGTCGCAGTCGGAAAGCCATGCTCTCGCCGTTGCTGCTGTCAGTCTTGCCGTCATCCTGAGCGCAGCGAAGGATCCCGGTACCTTCCGCGCCGCCATACCGCGCGCACCTTTTCGCCCAGATCTTTCTTCCGGCCAGAAGCGCCACCGCGCCTTTGATCCGACAGGATCGGAAATCGGCCCTAACTCCCCGCGCGGTCTTCCATCGCCGGCTCGTCCGGGCTCTGCAGGATCCCCATCTCCACATAGATCGGCCGCATGATCGCCCGAACCGCCGGCAGCTGCGTCGTAAACCACACCGAGCCCGCCACGCAGCACGCCCCGGTGATCATCACGGCATGCGGCGCGCCGAAGCGGTGCGCCAGCGCTCCCGCCAGCAGACTGCCAAACGGCGCCATCCCGACGAAGGCCACCGTGTAGTAACTCATCACCCGTCCGCGCTTATCCTCCGGCACCAGCGTCTGGATCACGGTATTGCTCGCGGCCAGCCCCTGCATCATGCCAAACCCCACCACCAGCATCAGCAGCAGCGACAGCGCCAGACTCCGCGAAAGCCCAAACAGAATCAGCCCCACCCCAAACAGCGCCGCCGAGATCTGGATCATCGTCGTCAGCCCGCGCACCGACTTGCGCAGCGTCAACGAGATCGCCGACACCAGCGCGCCCACGCCCGAGGCTCCCATCAGGTAGCCCAGCGTATGCGGCCCGCCATGCAGCACCTGCGAGGCGAAGATCGGCATCAGCACCACGAACGGCATCCCCATCAGGCTCATCACCGCAAACAGCGTCAGGATGGTCCGGATCGGGCGGAAGCCCAGTCACATACGACCAGCCCTCCTTCAGCTGCTCCAGCATGGAGGCGGTCGCGCGCTTGCTCGGCGCCACCCGCACCTGCATCAGCACCAGCGACAGGATCACCGCCAGGTAGCTGACGCCGTCGACGGCGAAGCAGTACCCCTCCCCAACCGCCCCGATCACCAGCCCCGCCAACGCCGGCCCCACCAGCCGCGCCAGATTGACCATCGAGGAGTTCAGCGCAATCGCGTTCTGCAGATCCTGCTTGTCGTCGACCATCTGCACCAGGAACGACTGCCGTCCCGGCATATCGAAGGCATTGATCATCCCCTGAAAGACGCTCAGCGCCAGAATCTCGTGGATCGTGATCACCTTCGCCAGCGTCAGCGCCGCCAACCCCAGCGACTGCACCGCCGCCAGCACCTGCGTCCAGACCAGCAGGTTGCGCCGGTTCAGCCGATCCACCAGCACCCCGGCAAACGGCGCCAGCACAAAGGTGGGAATCTGCCCGGCGAAGCTGACCAGTCCCAGCACCAGCGCCGAGCCCGTCAGCCGATAGACCAGCCAGCCCGTCGCCACCCGTGTCATCCACGTGCCAATCAGCGATATGCTTTGACCAGAGAAGAAGAGCCGGAAGTTACGGTGCCGCAGAGCGCGCCAGGCGTGCGCGAATCGGCTCGGTGCGGCGGCGGAAGAGGCTTCGGTCAATTTCGGCATGTGCGGCTTTTTGGATGCGGCACAGAGCTCATAGTCTGCGAGGCGCCTATAGTTAAACTGAGCAGGAAAGAGTGAGAGTTAAGGTTAGCAGGAAATAGTGCGCCGCTGCGATACTGGGAAGCGTCTGATTAACGAGAAAGACTCGAAACCGAACAGCGATGGCAACTGCGAACATCCCGAAGGCCCACCCCCACCTCCCGACCCAGCGTTCGACCCCGGCCGCCGCGGCGCCATCCCGCAGCTCGTTCGAGCGCACCCTGGCCAGCGCCCGCAGCACCATGGTCTTCAGCGAGGTGCTGCAGCTCGCCTACGACAGCTTCTGCGCCAGCAAGTTCCGCTTCCTGCTCACCATGCTCGGCATGGTCATCGGTTCGGCCTCCATCGTGCTCGTCGTCACCCTGGGCATGACCGGCAAACAGTACGCCCTCAACATGATCTCCAGCATCGGCCCCAACCTGGTCGAGATGCAGTACGGCGGCGGCAACGTCATGGGCCCGGACAACGTCAGCACCCCCGACCTGATGACCCGCGAGGACATGACCGCGGTCACCGACCAGGTCTCCGGCATCATCGCCTCCTCGCCCATGCTCGAGACCCACGACAACGTCAGCATCAACGGTGTCGCCAAGAACACCATGATCCTCGGTGTCTCCCCGCAGTACACCAACGTCCGCAACCTCAAGATGGACGCCGGCCGCTTCTTCGACGACCAGGACGACATGCAGCACACCAAGGTCGCCGTCATGGTCAAGCCCCTGGCCATCACCCTCTACGGCTCGGCCGCCGCCGCCATCGACAAGTCCATCACCATCCAGGGCATTCCCTTCACCATCATCGGCGTCTTCCACGAAAGCATCGACACCTTCGGCCAGGACGAACTCAGCGAACAGACCATGCTGATTCCCTACCCCGTCGCCCGCTACTTCACCGGCACCGACAAGGTGAAGGAGATCTTCTTCCGCATGAAGGAGGCCGGCATGGTGACGCCCGCCGCCGACGAGATCACCCGCATCATCCGCAGCCGCCACTACCCGGCCTCGGTCTACCACGCCCAGACGCTGCGCGACGTGCTCGGCATGATGGACAAGATCGCCACCATGCTCACCGCCGTCATGGGACTGGCCGCCAGCGTCACCCTGATCGTCAGCGGCGTCGGCATCATGAACTCCATGCTCGCCAACGTGCAGGCGCGCACCAAGGAGATCGGCATCCGCAAGGCCCTCGGCGCCACCAAGCGCGAGATCCAGCTGCAGTTCCTCACCGAGGCGGTCTTCCTCTCGCTCTCGGGCGGCCTCGTGGGCACTCTGATCGGCCTCGCCATCCCCTTGTCGGTGGGACTGCTGACCCCGTTCCAGATCCCCGTCTCCTGGTGGTCGGCCGTAGCCGCCCTGTTGAGCTCGACGCTGGTCGGCATCACCTTCGGCACCCTGCCCGCCAACCGCGCCGCCGCCCTCGACCCCGTCGAAACCCTGAAGTACGAATAAGCCAGGGAGTCAGGGATCAGCGACCAGTGAATCACGCGCACACGCGCCGCAGGCGTGTGCGCGTGATTCGAGACTTCGCTCAGCAAACCCGTTTTCAGGAATACGCGCTGAGTCACGACGCGGAGCATCAACCTAGGTCGGAGGCGGATTGCATTCGAGCTCCACCGCTACCTCGTAGTGCGGTGAAGTTCAACTGCCAGGTCACCTTGATCATTGACTGCTGATCCAATAACGGTTAAGTCTACCTCAGAAGTGTCTGGATGGTTTGCCATGCAAGCTTCTGGAGCTATTGTCTTTGCGTCAGCAGCCTTACAACGGGGTCGCGCAGGACGATGCTGCTGCCGAGGTCTAGGGTGTGAAGGCGCGTGAACCATGCTTCGGGCGCATCGCCGCCAAGACCCTTGCCGTTGTAGCCCCGGAGCGTGGCGTGCAGCAATTGCGGCAGATGATGCTTGTTTACAAAGGCTGCGTTCAGGAAGAAGCCGGTCTCGTTTCCTGAATCAGCTGGAAGCGGCCGCGGATACCGTCGACCTTCGCGTTGAGATAGACGCCGTTGCCATGCTTTCGAGGATGAGCGGGACAGTTGCGCCTCTGCCTTGGTAGCTGAAGTGGGGCAAGTCTAGAAAGTCAATTCATTGTGCTGGAAGTCCATGCGCACGGCAAAGCGTTGGAGGAGCTCCCACCCGACGAGCATCTGCGGAATGCCCGTGCCCGAAGGGATGTCTATCACGTAGAAGCTCTGATTGCGGACGATGAGATCACCGATGTTGAGCGTGTCGACGTGTGCGGTGTGGAACTTGACCCCACGCCATCGCTCGAAATCGAGGTCCATCGACTTTGAGGCCGAGCTACTGGGCGACGGGTGCAGACATTGACGGCGCCTTCGGACTGCGAAGGACCCATGCGTTGCTTCACGATGAGCCGCCTTCGGAGTGATCTCCGAGCAGCACTAGTCATGAAGGCTGTCTTCGCGCACTTCGTCGATAGGGATGCAGGCAGATCACCATGCCTAGCTTCGGTCCTGCATCATCGATTAACTCCGTCACAACTCAGAGGATGTACGCGATCAAACTGAAAGCGCATCCAACAGTCTAAACGATCGACTGCTTGCCCAACCTGCGAAAGTCGGCTTTTGAGCAAGCTCGCAAAACAAGTCCAACTTTCGTGGACTCTATCTGGTGGGCAGTCCGTACCACCGCACAAAGCGAAACCCCCATCCGATCTCGCTACATCTGCGAGGTCGGATGGGGGTCTTCGTTACATCCCTGAGAAATAAGGTAAAGCCTGTCGAACTCTGCTTAGACCGCTGCTTCTGCGGTCTCGGCCACGGGCTGGTCGCCCTTGACCGTCACCTTGACGTGCGCGGTGACCTCGCGGTGCAGCTTGACCGGAACATGGTACTCGCCGATGCGTCTTGAGCGGATCCTCGAGCGAGATCTTGCGGCGGTCGATGGTGAAGCCCTTCGCCTCGAGCTCGTGCGCGATGTCGCCCGAGGTGACCGAACCGAACAGGTGGTCGTTCTCGCCGACCTTGCGCTCGAAGACCAGCTCGAGAGCCGACAGCGTGGCCGACAGCGCCTCAGCCTCGACCTTCTCCTTGGCCGACTTGCGGACAGCCGAGGCCTTCATCTGCTCGATGACGGCGCGGTTGGCGGAGGTCGCCTCGATGGCGAGCTTGCTGGGCAGCAGGTAGTTGCGTCCGTAGCCGTCGGCAACCTTGACGACATCGCCACGGTGGCCCAGCTTGTTGACGTCTTCTTTCAGAATGACTTCCATTGCTATTCTCCGAATTTCTATGCGTTAAGCCGGGGTTAGAAGCGGGCGGCGAAGGCCAGCAGGGCGATGTTGCGCGACTGCTTGATGGCGAGCGAGAGGCGGCGCTGGTGACGGGTGCAAACACCGGTCAGGCGGCGCGGAACGATCTTGCCACGCTCGGCGACGAAGCCCTGCAGCAGGCGAACATCGCGGTAGCTGATGGCGTCGATCTTCTCCGTGCAGAACTTGCAGACCTTCTTGCGGCGGAAGAACTTACGGCCGCCGGGGCCGCCGGCGCCAGGAGCGCCCGCCGGACGCGGCGTGACGCGGAGCGCCGGACCGGCGAAGGCCGGGCGCGGGGTGTGGGGGGTGTGCTCGGTCGAGTGAGCAGCGGGAGCGGATTGCGGCGTGCTGGTTTCGTCAGCCATTTGTGATTTCCCTCTCAAAGAGTAGGTTGTGCCGGTGGCCGCTCCAGACTCGCGAGGGAGTCTCTGAACGCCCTCGCGAGCGAACTCGAAGGGCGGAAGCGGTTGCGGGCGTTACACGATACAAGCGGGGCGGCGATTCCGCCGTCCCAGAGCTAAAAGCAAAAACTAAACGGTGGCAGGCGTCTCAGCAGCTGCCTCGGTGGCAGCAGCCGCGGCTCTGCCGCAACCGGAGCAACCGCTTCCTCAACCTTGGTCTCTGCCGGAGCAGCGACAGCGGCCGGAGCGTGGTGCGCGACCGGCAGGGCGCTACGCTTCACCTTGGTGTCGCGGATCGCCTTGACCTTGGCCAGACGCTTCTCTTCTTCGTCCATGCGCACGGTGATGAACTTGATGACCTGCTCGGAGACGCGCAGACGGCGCTCGATCTCGGTGATCAGCTTGCCCTCGGCCAGCGATGGTCAGCAGAACGTAGAAGCCGTCGTTGAACTTGCGGACGGTGTAGGCGAGCCGGCGACGGCCCATCTTCTCAACGCTCTTGATCTCGCCACCACCGGTGGTGATGTTGTTGGAGAAGCCCTCGATGAGCTTGTCCAGATCGGCTTCTTCGACGTCCGGGCGGACGATGAACATGACTTCGTAGCTGCGATTCATTCGTTTGCTTCTTTCTGCGAAGTTTTGCTTCGCACCGTGCGCGGCGTATGCGCTGCCCGCACGGTTTGGAAAATAGACTTCCGTTTGCTACGTTTACTGCCGTTACTGCTTTTCCCCGTCGCCTTACGGCCTTACGGTTGAACTCATTCATCGCGGCGCCGACCCCTTTGGTCAGCACCACCTCGACCGCCTTCTGCAGCCCGATCGAGCACCTCATCCAGCACCGCCAGCTCCTGCTTGCGCATCGGAGCCAGCAGATAATCCTTGCCGCCGGCCTTGATCTCCCGGCCATCCGCCAGCGTCGGCTTGCCGACCCCGATGCGAATGCGCGTCCACTGCTCCGTACCGAGCGCACCGGAGATCGACTTCACTCCGTTGTGCCCGTTCGCCGAACCCTTCTCCGCCACGCGCAGCGTGCCCAGAGGGAAGGCCAGCTCGTCGTAGAGGACAATCAGGTCCTCGACGCCAAGCTCCAGCTCACGAAGCAGAGCGGCCACCGAAAGCCCGCTGAGATTCATGAAGGTCTCGGGCTTGGCCAGCAGGACATCGTGTCCTGCGAACCTTGCCCGGGCAGTCAAGAGCCCTGCCGCGACGGTTGGCGATGGAGACACCGCAATCCTCCGCGATGCGATCCAGCGCCAGAAAACCCGCGTTGTGGGGGGTGAATTGATACTCGGGGCCGGGGTTTCCGAGACCGACAATCAGCTTCACGACGTGCTTCCCCTCATACGCTTTCGTTCGAAACCACTCACAACCAAATCAGCTGCGGCCCCAACTCCCGACTAGGAGCGAAGAGGCCGCTTCCGAAACTACTTCTTCTTCGCGTCTGCAGCGGCTTCCGGCTTGCCCTTCTTGGCTACCTCGGGCTCGGTCGAGCTGCAGCAACCGCCTCGGCGGCCGCTTCGGCCTTGACTGCGGTGACGTGCGCCACGGTCGCGTTCTCTTCCGCCAGGAACTTCAGCGTGCCGGAGTGCGGCAGGTCGGAGACGTGGATCGCGCCGTTCAGCGCCAGACCCGTGACGTCGACATCGAGGTGGCTCGGGATGTCGGCCGGCAGGCACTCGACCTCGATCTCACGCAGCACGTGATCGAGGATACCGCCCTGGGTCTTGACGCCGACGGGGATGCCGATCAGCTGGATCGGCACCGACACGCGCATGGGCTTGTCCATCGCGATGCGCTTGATGTCGATGTGCAGCAGCTTGCCCTTGATGGGCTCGTTCTGCCAGTCGACGATCATCGCCTTGATCACGCCGCCCGCATTCTCGACGTTCAGGTCGAAGATGGTGTTGTGGCCCGACTCGGAGTGCAGAATGCGGGTGACGGCCTTGGGGTCGACCACGACGGCGACCGGATCCTGTCCAGCGCCGTACACAACGGCGGGAATCTGCCGGCGACGCGAACGCGGCGCGCGTGATTCTTGTTGAACTTACCGGTGCGGGGGGTTGCGACGAGAACTTCTGCCATGACTTGAGTCTTCCTTTCGGGCACGAAAAGCAGCTTTTAGCGTCTAGCTCCTAGCTTTTCAGCTAAGAGCGGTTGCTTCTGACTGCCTTCGCTCCCTTTGCGGTGTGTGCCGCCGAGGGTAGGTTGATACTGCGTTTCGTTCCAGCTAAAAGCTAACGGCTAAGAGCTAAGAGCTGCCTTTAGTTGAACAGCGTAGCTAACGCTGGTCTCCATGTGAATGCTTTCGATCGCGCGGCCCAGCAGGCCGGCGATCGACAGCACCTTGATCTTCGACACCTGCTGCGCCTCTTCGCGCAGCGGAATGGTATTCGTCACGATCAACTGCTCCAATCGTGATGCCGCAATGCGCTCGACCGCCGGGCCCGAGAGCACCGGATGCGTCGCGCATGCGTAAACCTTCTGTGCGCCCTGAGCCAGCAGCGCGTCCACCGTCTTCACCAGCGTTCCGGCGGTGTCGATGATGTCGTCGAGGATCAGGCAGGTCCGGCCGCGGACATCGCCGATGACGTTCATCACCTCGGTGACGTTGATGTCGGTCCGCCGCTTGTCGACGATGGCCAGCGGAGCTTCCAGCTTCTTGCGCGAAGAAGCGCGCCCGCTCCACGCCGCCCGCATCCGGCGAAACCACCGTCAGATTGGGCAGGTTCAGCTCCCGGAAGTAGCTCACCAGCACCGGGCTGGCAAACAGATGATCGACCGGGATATTGAAGAAGCCCTGAATCTGCGCGGCGTGCAGATCGACCAGCAGAGCGCGGTTCGCGCCGGCCGTGGTCAGCAGATCCGCCACCAGCTTCGACGTAATCGCCACGCGCGGACGGTCCTTGCGGTCCTGCCGGGCGTAGCCGTAGTACGGAATCACCACCGTGATGCGTCCGGCCGAGGCGCGCTTGAGCGCGTCGATCATGATCAGCAGCTCAACCAGATGCTGATCCACCGGGAAACACGTGGGCTGCACGAGGAAGACGTCCGCACCGCGAACGTTCTCGAGCAGCTGAAAATGAACCTCGCCGTCGGAGAAGCGCTGCAGCCGGGTCTCGCCCAGCGGCACACCGACGAACTTGCAGACCTCCTCGGCCAAGCGCGCGATTGGAGGATCCGCAGAAAATCTTGACGCGCTTGTCTTCGCTCAGCCGGCCGGCGCGCTTCCGCTCCGGTGCCGCCTTGGCATGCAGCCACTCAACGCTCCCGGAGTCGCGATGGCGCCGTCCGCGGAGGTCGGCGCTTCAAGCGCGGAAGCAGGCTGATGGCTTGGTTCCTGCGCATCAGCCTGCTCTGAAATAGGGGTAAGAACCGCAGTCGTGTCTTGGTGATTCACGTGAAACCCTCCAGGTTGGTTGACCTTGGTAGCTCCTGCTGCTTATGTCTTGAGACGCCTTGTTGCGGCATCCCGCACTTCGGTTACGAAATGTAAGACTTCGGTCCTTCTACTGCTGACTTCCTGCCGGCGGTGTTCTCGCGCGGCCAAAAACCGTACAACCTCAGCGACATGTTGCTGTCGCGAAAAGATCCCTAAGTTGTCTGTCCTCAAGGAGTGAGCGTCGACTCGTGTGGCTGGGCGACTAGGATTCGAACCTAGACAAAGTGCGTCAAAGGCACTTGACCTACCATTAGTCGATCGCCCAGTATGCCTCCGGGACTTTGCGTCACCGAAGAGTTTACCCTGCGAACATTGTGCGCCAGTACGCCGATCGTGGCAAGGTGTGAGTCAACACAGCCTTGACGCCTGCGGCCTGAACGCGCTGTTGAGCTGCCTGGGCATCCGCCTTGGACCGATACAGTCCAAACAGTGCCGAGCCAGATCCGGAGAGCGCCGCGTACAACGCAGAACCCTCCCCATCGACACCCGGCTCACAATCTGCCGAGGCGACTCCCATCAATTCGACGCTTGATCTCACGCAAGGGGGGATGAATCGGAAAGACGACTCGTTCAAAGTCGTTTTCTATCCCGGTGCGGACAAGCGCGAGAAGGGCATTCTCGGCCAGATCGTTCTGCAGCGCACTGCGACTTTCATCGCAGCTTCCCTGTTTTTTCTCAGGAGCATCCAGATTCGCACTGGACTCGCAGAAGATACCGGAGGTGCCAGGCTCGGCATAAGCTGCGGCCAGAGCGAGACTCAACTGCTCTAGCCTATCAGTGCCGGCGGCCTCGAGTCAACCCTTCGCCCGACTCTCCGCCGGCCTCGGCGAGCAGCAGCGCGTCCCAATCCCGGAAGGCCTGCGGCGTCGAAACCCCGACGCTCGGCAGCGCGATCACGCAGTGCGTCTCCGGCAGATCCGGCAGCGGCGACACCATGCTCCCCGCGCCCCTGCCCCAGCACCGACCCGCCCAGCAGAAACAGCGGCACATCCGAGCCCACCGTCGCCGCCAGCTCCAGCCGCTCCAGCGCCGGCAGCGCGACGCCCAGCTCCCGCTCGAGCCCCAGCAGCGCCGCGGCGGCGTTCGCCGAACCCGCTCCCATGCCGCCCTGAATCGGCAGGTTCTTCTCGATGTGAATCGTCACCTCGGCCTGCAGATGCAGCCGCTCCAGGCAGCGCTCGACCATCCGCCACGCCGTATTGCGCTGGTCGGTCGGCACATCCGGGTGGTTCGACGTCAGCGTAATCGCCGTCGCCGACGCCCGCACCGCCGAGACCGTCACGACGTCGTAGAGCGCCAGCGTCTGGTACAGCGTGCTGAGGTGGTGAAAGCCGTCCGGACGGGGAGGACCGATGGCGAGGCCAAGGTTGATCTTCGAGTGCGAACGGACGCGCGTAGCCATAACTTGCTTCATTCTACGCAGGCGACGCAGGTATCTCAGCCGGCCTGCATCAAGGAGGTCTCGGTTCGTCGATAGCACCAGCCCTCCGCGCGATGAGACCGCGCAGTCGAGATGGGCACTCGGTGCTGCCGTTCGCGAGATGAGCGCTTATTGGTCGGGTGCTGGCTGTGGGTTAGACGTGCTTCTGCGGCACCGGGAACGGATTCCGCTCGACGAACTGCACCTGGTGCCAGTACGGATACGCGAGCGGCTGCGCGCTGGCGGCATCGAGCTTCGCCACCTGCTCCGGCGTCAGCTCCCAGCCCACCGCGCCGAGGTTCTGCTTGCAGCTGCTGCTCGGTGCGCGCGCCGATGACCAGCGTCGACACCGTCGGCTTGCGCAGCAGCCAGTTCAGCGCGATCTGCGGCACGGTCTTGCCGGTCTCGGCGGCGACCTCGTCCAGCGCGTCCACCACCTTGTACAGATACTCCTCGGGAACCTGCGGACCGGCGTCGGTGTTCATCTTCGACTGCAGCCGGCTGGTCTCAGGCAGCGGCTGTCCACGGCGAATCTTGCCCGTCAGACGTCCCCAGCCGAGCGGCGACCACACCAGCGCGCCCACGCCCTGATCGGCGGCCAGCGGCATCAGCTCCCACTCATACTCGCGGCCCACCAGCGAGTAGTACACCTGGTGCCCGACGTACTTCGCCCAGCCATAGCGCTCGCTCACGCTCAGCGACTTCATCAGGTGCCAGCCGGAGAAGTTCGAGCACGCGATATACCGCACCTTGCCCTCGCGCACCATCTTGTCCAGCGTGTTCAGCGTCTCCTCGACCGGCGTCGTCGCGTCGAACGCATGCAGGTGATAGACGTCGATGTAGTCCGTGCCCAGCCGCTTCAGCGATCCCTCGAGCGCCTGGATCAGGTGGTAGCGCGACGATCCCACATCGTTCGGCCCCTTGCCCCGGCGAAAGGTCGCCTTGGTCGACAGCAGCACATCCTCGCGCTTCAGGTGCTTGATCGCCTGCCCCAGCACCTCTTCGCTCGCGCCATCCGAGTACACATCGGCGGTATCGAAGAAGTTCAGCCCCGCCTCCATGCAGATGTCGACCATCTTCCGCGCCTCCTCGACATCCGAGGCGCCCCACGCCTTGAAGAACTCGTTATTCTGCCCGCCAAATGTTCCACACCCGAAGCAAAGCTCCGGAACCTTCAACCCTGACTTGCCAAGCTGACGATATTCCATACCGCATCTGATGCCGACCTCCCCGCCGCGGTGCAAAAAAGCAGCAGCATCGCGCAACAAAGGGGTTAGCTCCGCGGTCCCCTCCTCCCGATTCCACCCACTCCCACTCCCGAACCTCTATCCTGAAACCGTGCAGACCGGCCTCCTTTCGACGCAACCCACCCCGACCTGACCCCCGAGATCCCGCCCACCTGGTGCGAGGGCAGCGAGGTCTTCCACACCACCGAAAAGTGCACCCGCCTCCAGGCCATCCAGCGCAACAAGCGCGTCACCGGCAAGCCCGGCATCGCCATGCGCCAGTGCTTCAACTGCGAGGACATCATCCGCGCCAAGCGCCTCGGCTGAGTCTTTTCCGATCGCCGCCGCTCACTCCACCGGCTTATCCACCTGGCTCTGGTAGATCTCCTCCACCCGCTCCACCGTGTCGATCTCCTCGACCGGCTTATCGTCGCGCACCCGCAGAATCCTCGGGAAGCGCAGCGCAAACCCGCTCGCATGCCGCCCGCTGCGCATGATGTTGTTGAACGCCACCTCCAGCACGCGCAGCGGCTCGACGGTGCGAAAGTGCCCCTGATCCTCGAGCGTATGCTCCATCATCCACGCGCTCATCTCCGCGATCTCCGCGTCCGTCATGCCCGAGTACGCCTTGCCCACATTCAGCAGTTCGCCGGTCTCATGGAAGCGCGGCCCGCGCACCGCAAAGGTGTAGTCGCTCAGAATCCCCGCGCGTTTGCCATGCCCAAACTCCGCGCCCGTAATCACCACATCGAGCGTCGCCAGCTCGCGCTTCAGCTTCAACCACGCCAGCCCCCGCCGCCCCGGCTGGTAGCTGCGATCCCGCCGCCTTCAGCATCACGCCCTCGTTCGCCCGCGCCCGCGCCGCCGCATACGCCCGGTCGATCTCCTCCGCCGACTCAACCAGCCGCGACGGCGCCAGCAGCAGCCGCGGCACGGCCTCGCTCTCCTCCGCCGCGAACAGCACCGCCTGCGCCTCCCGCGCCCGCTCATCCACCATCACCGGCGACCGCACCGCCTCCACCAGCCGCTCGACGACCGCCTCCAGCCGGTTCCGCCGCTCCCGCAACGGCCGGTGCAGCAGCAACTCCCCCTCGCCAACGATCAGATCAAACGCCATGAAGATCACCGGAATCTGCGCCCGCAGCGCATTCCCCACCCGCTTGCGCCCGATCCGCTGCGACAGCACCGCAAACGGCAGCGCCCGCGCCTGCTCGAGATCCCACCCCAGAATCTCGCCATCCAGAATCAGCGGCTCCCACGCCCGCCGCAGCCACCCGCGCAAACGCCTCCTCCAGCTCCGGAAAGCTCTCCGTCACCTCCTCGCGATTGCGCGAGTAGATCGCCACCCGCCCCGGCTGCGCGGGATCGCCGCAGTGCACCTGCGCCCGCATCCCGTCGTACTTGTCCTCGAGAAACGCCTCGATGCGCTCCTCCCCACCCAAAAGCACGTCTCACCCCACCCAGCAACACGTCACCCCAAAATGCACGTCATCTCGACCGAAGGGACGGACAGCCTCACCGTCCGTCCCGCAGTGGAGAGACCCCTGTATTTCGCCTTTGCCTTTGCCTTCCCCCGCAACTCCCCGACCTCTCGGTAAACCGCTCCACCGCCTCCTCCGGCGTCTCCACCGGGCTCGCCAGCATAAAGCCCAGCGGATGAAACAGCCGCATCCGCGCCTCGCCCAGCGTCCCCGCAAACGCCCGCGCGACCGCCGCCGCCAGATCCGCCTCCAGCATCCCCGCATGCCGCACCTCCGCCACAGAGACCCCGGCCGCCACCGCGATCGCCTCCTCCACCAGGCTCTGCTTCACCCCGATCCGCATGTCGCCCAGCATCAGCTTGATCAGGTACTTGGCCTCGAGCGCCGTCGCCCGCTCCAGCAGCCCTTCGACCAGCGCCGCCCGAATCGCCGTCGTCTTCGCCACCGCCATCGCCGCAAACGCGTCGTTCACCTCGCGCCAGCGTCAGCGTCAGCCGTCTTCTCCGCCCCAGCCGCCAGCAGATCGAACGCCGCCGCCCCCATATCCCCATGCCGCCGATACGCCGCCGTCAGCGCGCTCTCGCTCGCCCCCGACACCCGCAGCAGCGCCCGCGACAGCAGCGCCCCACCCGCGTTCAGCTTCCGCGCATCCGCCTCGGCGAACGGCGTCCCCGCCAGATACAGCGCAAACAGCCCGGCATCCTCCAGGCGCCTCCCGGTGCGCCGCCGCGATCCCCTCCGCAATCGCCGCGCGCTTCTTCAGCCGCCCCGTCTCCCGGGACAGCGCCTCCGCCAGCTCCGCCACCGCCGCAAACTGAGTCACGCGCCCCCCAAAAATCGAAGCACCATCATAACCACGCCCGCCATGCCTGATCCCTGCCCCTCCGTCCTTCCGCATCCCACCCACTCGCGATACCATCAAAGGAGCATGCACTCCGTGACCAACCCGGTGCTCTCTCCCGCTCTTGGCCGCGTGGCCGCGTCGACCCCCGACCGCCACGACTTCGCCTAGCTGCGCCATCCCGCCTTTTGTCTTTGTTTTCCGATCCCTGATCCCTAATCCCTGATCCCTGCTCTTAGGAGTTCCCATGTTTGACCGTCTCGACCAGATCGAAGTCCGCTACGAGGACCTCGGCCAGCAGCTCTCCGACCCCACCCTCGTCAACGACCAGAAGAAGTTCCAGGCCACCGCCAAGCAGCACCGCGACCTCGAGCCCGTCGTCGAAAAGTTCCGCGAGTACCGCAACATCCGCAACGCCATCGCCGACGCCAAGGCCATGCTCGCCGAGTCCGACCCCGACCTCCGCGCCATGGCGCAGGAGGAGCTCGCCTCGCTCGAGCCCCGCCTCGAACCGATCGAAGAGCAGCTGAAGGTCCTGCTCCTGCCCAAGGATCCCAACGACGAGAAGAACGTCGTCCTCGAGCTCCGCGCCGGCACCGGCGGCGACGAGGCCGCGCTCTTCGTCGCCGAGGTCTTCCGCATGTACCTCCGCTTCGCCGAGCAGCACCGCTGGAAGGTCGAGGTCCTCTCCCAGACCGAGTCCGGCATCGGCCACGGCCTGAAGGACGTCACCGCCATCATCGAAGGCGACCGCGTCTACTCGCAGCTCAAGTACGAGTCCGGCGTGCACCGCGTCCAGCGCGTCCCCGCCACCGAGACCCAGGGCCGCGTCCACACCTCGGCCATCACCGTCGCCGTCCTGCCCGAGGCCGAGGAGGTCGACATCAAGATCGAGGCCAAGGATCTCCGCATCGACACCTTCTGCTCCTCCGGCCCCGGCGGCCAGTCGGTCAACACCACCTACTCGGCGGTCCGCATCACCCACCTGCCCACCAACACCGTCGTCAGCTGCCAGGACGAGAAGTCGCAGATCAAGAACCGCGAGAAGGCCATGCGCGTCCTCCGCGCCCGCCTCTACGAGGTGGAAGCCGAGCGCATCCACCAGCTCCAGGCCAAGGACCGCAAGGCAGCAGATCGGCTCCGGCGACCGCTCCGAGAAGATCCGCACCTACAACTTCCCGCAGAACCGCCTCACCGACCACCGCATCGGCCTCACCAACCACCAGCTCGCGATGGTGATGGAAGGCCAGCTCCAGCCCACCATCGACGCCCTCATCGCCCACTACACCGCCGAGAAGCTCAAGGCCGAAGCCAGCAGCCGTCTAACGCGAACCGATGAACCGGTAAAGAACCGGGTGCCCCATCCTCGACGCACAGTTTATCGTGCGGCAGGGTGGGGTATCGTTTGCGCCAGCAAACGACCGCTCTTCCCTTGAGAGCCATGTGGAACCAGCTCCGCCATTGCCAACGCTCGGATCGTTTACATCACCGAAGCTGAAGGTCATCTTGCGCCGCCTAAGCCACCGCCCTTCCTCTGAGTAGTCCCGTGCTATTAGCCCGCGCGTTACAGCCATCTCGATACGGCCATCCTGAGGCGCTTCAAACGCGATCGCCTCCATGGCGCATCGACCCTGCCCATCTCCAAGAACAAGCGCTTCAAAGACCCTTGACACCCCCGAGTAAAATAGAGACAGAAGCAAAGCCGGAAACAACCGTTCAGACTCAGCCCAAAGATCCAGACCCAAGGGGGACTTCATTTGGACTTAGGTCCTTCGCTTTCTAGACTTTAGGACTTCAGACCGGGGGGAGGGGCGAGGTACCCCGAACCTCCCGAAAAGGGGCGGAACCAGCCAGGCCCGAGAAGCACGGATGGCAGCCCTCAGCGGGCCCCTCCCGCCTTTGAAAATATATTTCTCGCCCCGATATCGTCGAACGCACAAGACCGACCGCGAGCCCGGAAGCCGGTAGTCTGTAGAAGACCAAGCATGAGCCTCCGCCAGACCATCCTCGCCGCCGCCGCCCGCATCGCCGCCCATCCCGAGCTTCAGCCCGACGCCACCCGCGACGCCGAACTCCTGCTGCTGCACACGCTCAACCTCCCGCGCACCGCGCTGATCCTCGATCCGAACCGCCCCCTCACCGAGACCGAGCAGGCCACCTACGACCGCGCCATCGACCGCCGCGCCACCGGCGAGCCCATCCAGTACATCACCGGCGAGCAGGAGTTCTACGGCCTCAAGCTCCGCGTCACCCCGGCCGTCCTGATCCCGCGCCCCGAGACCGAGCTCCTCGTCGAAGCCGTCCTGCGAACGCCTGCCGTCCGAGCAGCCGCTCCGCATCGCCGACATCGGCACCGGCTCCGGCGCCATCTCCATCGCCCTCGCCGTCCACCGCCCACACGCGCAGATCACCACCCTCGACATCTCCCCCGCCGCGCTCGCCGTCGCCCGCGAGAACGCCGCCACCCACGCCGTCGCCGACCGCATCCGCTTCCTCGAGTCCGACCTCCTCAGCGCCGTCGCCGACTCCGACGAGCCGCCCTTCGACGCCATCGTCTCCAACCCACCCTACGTCCCCGAGACCGACCGCGCCACCCTCCACCCCCAGGTCCGCGACCACGAGCCCGCCAC
The DNA here is from genome assembly GCA_963755245.1 of uncultured Acidobacteriaceae bacterium. Lineage (GTDB taxonomy): Bacteria > Acidobacteriota > Terriglobia > Terriglobales > Acidobacteriaceae > Edaphobacter. The sequence continues at coordinate 33,637 of CAVWJY010000011.1, forward strand.
CGCCCTCTTCGCCGGCCCCGACGGCCTCGACATCTACGCCCGCCTGATCCCCCAGGCGCACGCAGCCCTCCCCCCCGGCGGCCTCCTCGCCCTCGAGTTCGGCCACGGCCAGCGCGATGCCCTCGCCGCTCTGCTCAAAGATTGGAACGATGTCGTCTTCCTCGACGACCTGCAGCAGATTCCCCGCGTCGTCCTGGCCCACCGCCCCTGACGCAGCTTTGCCGATCCTATCCCTGCGCCCTGCCTTTAGAGCCCTGCGTACCAGTCGTAGCCAAGCTTGGTCCAGTAGTCATCCGGCCGCTGGTCGGTATAGGCGATCAGCGCGATGCGCTTGATCTGTTTGTAACCGTACTTGATCGGCATATGTAACCGCAGCGGTGCGCCGTGCGCCTGCGTCAGCGGCGCGCCGGACATCTCCGTCGCCAGCAGGCTCTGCGGATGCGTGCACGCATTCCGGTCGTACCCGCAGTAGTAATCCCCGAACGGCGTCTCCATGTAGACGTACCGCGGCAGCCTGCCCTGCGCGGTCTTCGCCGGCGGATAGGCATCGATCAGGTCGGCGAAGCGCACTCCACCCCAGTGCACAATCTCGCTCCATCCCTCGATGCACTTGAACTCCGTCACCAGCTCGTGATGCGGCAGCTGCTTCACATCCTCGAGCGTCAGCAGCAGCCCCGGCGTCTTGTCGGTGTAGTCGGTCTCGCTCTCGCCCGCCTCCTCCTGCCCGCGCATCGGCGAGCCATCGGGATTCACGGCCCTCCTCCAGACCGCCGGAGCCTCCACCGGCCCCTTCGCGTCGTCCGCTTTGCTCGCCTGTCCCGACTTACCCGCAGCCATCGCCACGTTCGGCTTCTCGACGTACTGTCCACGCCGTCACATCCGGCACAAACTGCGGGAAGCGCTCCGGCGCATCGACGCCCACCAGCTTCAGCCGCCAGCTCTCGAGCACCAGCTCCTGCCGCAGCCCATACGGCCCGTTGAAGCGCAGATCCACCGCCTTCGCCACCGGATACGTCGGCGCAATCCCACGCTCATCGAAGACCGCCCGCGCCACCGCCGCATTCGTCTGGAAGCCCTTGCGCAGCGGCCTCTGCTGCCGCCCGATCAGCGCACTGTGGTCGATCCACCGATAGACCCCATAGCCCGCCGCAGCCGCGGCAGCGGCGGCCATAAAGCTCCGCCGCGTCCGCTGCCGCGATTCTGCCAGCACCGCCGCATCGGCCTTCGCTACCGCCTCTGCAACCGCTGCTGCGTCCTGTTGCGACTGGAGTCCCAACCGCCTTCGAATCGTAGCGCTCGGGCACCCAATCCTCATCATCGGGAATACGGTCGTCATCGGGTCTTCGCTTCTCGCGCTCCCATTCACGCCGCTTCTCCTGTTCCTCACGCTCTTCGCGTCCGTCACTCATGCTGCATCCTCTCCTTCCTTCAACCGTTTCTTGCTCTGCATCGGTCTCGTCTCTTCGCTGTACGGGAGAGAGTCGGCCGGGCGTATCTCATACCCACTCACCATCCCGCGAAAGTTGTTCCAGCCCGTCTTGATCACCTGGCCTACGTGCAGCAAAAAGAAGGCACAGAAGCCCATCGTAAGCCAGAAGTGCTCCCATCGCGCCATCTCGTAGCCGCCCAGCAGCGAGGTCAGATAATGCGCCTGCGTCGGCTTATAGATGGCAAGTCCCGTGGCGAGCGATCCCGCACCCATCAGAATGACCGCCGTGTACGCGATCTTCTGCGCACCGTTGTACTTCTTCACCGGAGGATGCACACGGCTCAGATGCAGATCGTAGAGCGTCACCTGCATCGCCTCCTTCATCGTCGCCATCCACGCGCCCGGCCGCGGCACCATCAGCCGCCAGTTCCCCGACACCGCCAGATACGTCCCATAGAGCAGCCCATTGATCGCGAAGATCCACATGAAGACGAAGTGCCATCCCAGCCCGGTCGTGATCTGGTACGGCGCATGCAACCAGCGATAGACCCACTCGGGAAAGAAGCGGAACAGCGTCCACCCACCGACGCCAATCCGGTACACCCGATGCGGATGCTGATAGGCGTTGTCCGAGTCGCCCCAGTAGATCAGCAACCCGCTCCAGATCATCGTGAACAGCACCGGAAAGTTGATCCAGTGCATCCAGCGAATCGCCAGCGGATGCTTCTTCTCCAGGCGAATCGTCGCGCGCGGGACGGGCGGAGCTTCCACGGGAACCGGCTCGTCCACACGCTCAGAAACGAGGAGCCGCCTCGGTCCCCGCCGGAACAACAACTGCGTCGTCGCTAAGATTCGAAGGACTCGAAGGCTTCGAAGGATTCGACAGTGGGGCATCCGGCATCGCACCCTCCTTCATCCTGAAATCCTGAAGACCAGCCGTTCACTCTGCGAGCTTCGCGCCGACCTTCGGCAAGGTAATCATTGTCACGCACGGCAGGCGGGAGACGCAAATCGCAGAGTTTTCACAGAGCTTCTCGCCACAAATGCCGTCTAACCAAGAAGCGCATGTTTTTTCAGACCCGAAATCGCGGCAAGCTGTCTCCCCACCAGCACAGGCTTCTGCGCCGCTGCGCACTCGCGGCACCGCTCTGCCTGGCGATGAACCTCACACCCGCGTCGGCGCATGCCACGGGCACGAATGCCGATGCGGACAGGCCCGCGAAGCTCCTCACCTACTTCGATCTCCGCACCCGGATGACCGTCGACGTGGACGGCGCGCCCAACGCCTACGGCCCCGCCAACCTCCCCACGCTCGACTACCTGCACAACGCCCACCTGGACGGCACCGCCAACACGCCCATCGTCGGCTATCTCACCCGCGCCGATCACCACACGCCGATCCTTCAGGGACCGCATGATCCCTGCCCCGGCTACTACATCTCCACCACCGACTTCCGCGACGACGCGATCGACGACGACGCCAACCCGCGCAAGTATCTCGACGCCACCCGCATCTCCTACGTCGTGCTTGGCCGCTTCGCCCTGCGCCACCACGTCCACCTCGGCGACCTCGTCGTCGTGCACAGCGACCGCACCCACCGCACCGTCTACGCCATCGCCGGCGACACCGGAAACGCCAGTGGCGGCGAGGGCTCGCTCGCACTCCTGCGCGCCCTCGGCTATCCCTTCCGCGATGGCAAGACCTACGCCGTCGAGCAGCCCGAGATCGTCATCCGCTACTTCCCCGGCTCCAACCCAGCCCACCACTTCTTCCACTCGCAGGCCGAGATCGATCGCGCCGCCGAGGCCCTTCACCTCGACCGCAGCTTCTGACGCCGCGCATTCGCAACACACTGCCCACGAAAAAGCGCCTCATCCTCTGAGGCGCTTCCACTTGATTGCGATCGTCACGTGCGAAGACCTACTTCTTCTCCTCGTGATACTCCTGCTCGGTGTTGATGCTCCACAGCGACGCCTTGTCCACGCGCCCAGCCACCAGCCCATCGACGACGGTCATCGCCGTCAGCATGCTGTGGTCCTGGTTGTTGTACTTATGCATGCCGTTGCGTCCCACCAGGAAAAGATTCTCGAAGCTGTCGGTGTACGCCTTCAACTCATCGAAGCGATTGTAGGTGCCGAAGTACGCAGGATAGGTCTTGGGCACGCGCACCACATGGCCATCGCTCACATCCTCCGCGTTCAGGATGCCGATCTTCGCGACCTCCGCGATCGCAAACCGCTTCAGATCCTCGTCCTGCCATCTTCCACAGATCGTCGGTCTCATAGCAGAAGTACTCGAGCCCGATCCACACCTTGGTCGGGTCCTCCACCAGGTGCGGGCTCCAGTTATTGAAGATCTGTAACCGTCCCAGGAGCACATCCGGCTCCTGCACATAGATCCACGTATCCTTCAGCAGTCCGCCGTCGCGCTCCTGCACCTTCAGCCGATCCGCCAGCAGCCCCACGGTGATGAAGTCGCGATACTCCAGCCCCTCGCTCACCTCACGCACCGGCGCCGGAACCTCCGCATCGAGCGCCCGCACCAGCTCCTTCATCGGCATGGTCGAAAAGAAGTAGTCGCCAGTGAACGTCTCGCGTTCCCCGGCATCGTTGACCGCCTCGATCGACACCACGCGCTCGCCCTCGCAATGGATGCGATCGACCTTCCATCCCATGCGAATCTCGCCGCCCTTGGCGACGATCTGGTCGGCCACATGCTCCCACAACTGCCCCGGCCCATACTTCGGATACATGAAGCGCTCGATCAGGCTGGTGTCGGTGCCCTTCTGCGCCACGTCGCCCGTGCTCTTCCGGCTGAAGCTCTTCTTCAGGAAGTGCTTGATCGCCGTCGTCAGGCTGAGGCCCTTGATCCGCTGCGCGCCCCACTCCGCCGAGATCTGGTCGCACGGCGTTCCCCACACCTTCTCCGTGTAGCTCTTGAAGAAGGTCAGGTACAGCTCGCGTCCGAAGCGGTTGATGAGAAAGTCCTCGAGGCTCTTCTCCGGCGTGATCTGGCTCACGCGCGACTGCATGTAACTCACACCGACACGAATCGTCCGCAGCAGGCCAAGATTCTCGAGCGTCTGCGCCGTCAGCTTGATCGGGTAATCGAAGAACTTGCGCAGGTAGTAGATCCGGCTCTTGCGTGGCCGGATCAACATCACCAGGTCCGGATCGACCGGCAGCGGCGCGACGACGTTCTCGTCCTCGTGCTCAATCTGCTCCTGGAGAATCTCGTCGGCGAGCACATCCTCGGCATCTCCGCCATCGGCGGTCTCATGCTGCAAGGGACCAAGCCCGCGCAGCGGCGGCTCCTCCGGCGGATGCGCCGGCACCGTCACCAGTCGGCGCTTGCCCTGGTAGCTGATCTCCTGCGTCTCATTCGCATCTCGTTCGCATCGTTCAGCGCGGGCGGCATCAGGTCCATCCACCACTGCATCACCCGATCGCTCTTCGAGAAGAAGCGATGGCCGCCGATATCCATCCGGTTGCCCTTGTAGCGAATCGTCCGCGAGATGCCGCCGATCTCGCCACTCGCCTCAAGCACGATGGGATGGATATCCGTGCGGCGCAACAGTTCCAATGCGGCCGTAAGACCAGCCGGCCCCGCTCCAATCAGTACCGCTGTCTTACCCATTCCATCCTGTCGAAACCTGGGAGTTAGTGCGTATAGCAGACGCTCTATTATATCGAGTCCCACCGCCTCCCCTCGCAGGCGGCACATTCCAAACAGAAATGGCCCCGGCACGAAGCCGAGGCCAATCCCTGTAGCCGACTACGTTTGCACTCAGACGGTCGCCATCTCCCGCGGCCGCACCACCTCGAACTGCAGCCCCTTCCCGCCGACCGTCACCACCACATGGTCGCCGTGCAGCACGCTGCCATCGAGGATCTTCACCGCCAGCGGGTCCTGCACCAGGCGCTGGATCGCCCGCTTCAGCGGCCGCGCTCCATACGCCCGGTCGTAGCCGGCGGCGAAGATCGCCTTGCGTGCCTCGGGCGTCAGCTCGAGCGTGATCTTGCGGTCGGCCAGCAGCTTCTCCAGATCCTTCAGCCGCAGATCGATGATGTGCGTCAACTGCTCCTGACCCAGCGGGTGGAAGATCACGATGTCGTCCACGCGATTGAGGAACTCCGGCCGGAAGTGCTTGCGCAGCTCCTCCATCACCCGCGCCTTCGCGTCCTCGAAGCCCTCCGGACCCTCGGCCCACGCGGTCGTCAGCTGCGTCGCGCCGATGTTCGAGGTCATGATCAGCACCGTGTTCTTGAAGTCCACCGTGCGTCCCTTCGAGTCCGTCAGCCGGCCATCGTCGAGCACCTGCAGCAGCACGTTGAACACATCCGGATGCGCCTTCTCGATCTCATCGAACAGCACCACCGAGTACGGCCGCCGGCGCACCGCCTCGGTCAACTGCCCGCCCTCGTCGTAGCCGACATATCCCGGAGGCGCGCCGATCAGCCGCGCCACCGCATGCTTCTCCATGTACTCGCTCATGTCGATGCGCACCATCGCCGCCTCGTCATCGAACAGGAACTCCGCCAGCGCCCGCGCCGTCTCGGTCTTGCCCACGCCGGTCGGCCCCAGGAAGATGAAGCTGCCGATCGGCCGCTTCGGATCGGACAGGCCCGCGCGCGAGCGGCGAATCGCATTCGCCACCGCGCTCAGCGCCTCATCCTGCCCAATCACGCGCTCGCCCAGCCGCGTCTCCATCTGCACCAGCTTGTGCATCTCGCCTTCGAGCATCTTCGCGACCGGAATGCCCGTCCACTTCGACACCACCCGCGCGATGTCCTCCTCGTCGACCTCCTCCTTCAGCATGCGCGAGCTCGATGCCGCGCCCGAGTCCTGGGTCGCGGTCAGCTCCTTCAACTCCTGCTCCAGCCGCGGAATCTCGCCATACTGCAGCTCCGCCGCGCGCTGCAGATTGCCCTTGCGCGTCTCCTCGCCGGCCTGGAAGCGCAGCGCCTCGAGCCGCTCCTTCAGCTCCGCGATCCTGCCGATCGCGCCGCGCTCGGTCTGCCAGCGCGCGCGCAGGCCGCTCGCCTTCTCCTGCACCTCGGCCAGCTCCCGCTCGACGATCTCCAGCCGCTCCTTCGAGGCCGCATCGGTCTCGCGCTTCAGCGCCTGCCGCTCAATCTCGAGCGACGTCGCCCGCCGCTCCAGATCGTCGATCTCCACCGGCACGCTGCCAATCTGGATCGCCAGCGCCGCCGCCGCCTCATCCACCAGATCGATCGCCTTGTCCGGCAGAAAGCGGTCGGAGATGTAGCGATGCGACAAGCGTCGCCGCCGCCACAATCGCCGAGTCCTTGATGCGAATCTTGTGGTGCGCCTCGTACTTCTCCTTCAACCCGCGCAGGATCGCGATCGTGTCCTCCACGTTCGGCTCGCCGACGTAGACGATCTGGAAGCGCCGCTCCAGCGCCGCATCCTTCTCGATGTACTTGCGATACTCGTTCAGCGTGGTCGCGCCAATGGCCCGCAGATCGCCGCGCGCCAGCGCCGGCTTCAGCATGTTGCTCGCGTCCAGCGATCCCTCCGACGCTCCCGCGCCCACCAGAGTATGTAACTCGTCGATGAACAAAATAATCTCGCCGTTCGAGTCCTCGATCTCCTTCAGCACCGCCTTCAGCCGGTCCTCGAACTCGCCGCGATACTTCGCCCCCGCGATCATCGATCCCAGGTCGAGCGACACCACCCGCTTGTTCTTCAGCACCTCCGGCACGTCGCCCAGAAAGATCCGCCGCGCCAGCCCTTCGACGATCGCCGTCTTGCCCACGCCCGGCTCGCCGATCAGCACCGGATTGTTCTTCGTCCGCCGCGACAGCACCTGCACCACGCGGCGAATCTCCTCGTCGCGCCCGATCACCGGGTCGAGCTTGCCGCGCCGCGCCAGCTCCGTCAGATCCTTCGCATACTTCTCCAGCGCCTGGAACTTGCCCTCGGGATTCTGGTCCGTCACCCGCTGCGAGCCGCGCACCGTGCTCAGCGCCTTCAGGATCGCCGCATGCGTTCGCGCCCAGCGCCGCCAGCATGCTCTGCACCGGATCGTTCTTGCGCGTTGGCCAGCGCCAGCAGCAGGTGCTCGGTCGAGCAGTACTCGTCCTTGAAGTTCTCCGCCTCCTTGAACGCCTGATCCAGCACCTTCTGCAGCGCGCTCGAAAGCCCCGGCTGCGCACCTCCGCCCGAGACCTTCGGCAGCTTGTCGATCGCCTGGTTCACCCCGTGCAGCAGCTGCTCCACCGGCACGCCCACCTTCTCGAGCACCGGCACACAGATGCCCTCGCGGTCCTCCAGCAGCGCCGCCAGCAGATGCAGCGGCAGAATCTCCGGATTGCCATGCTCCCCCGCCATGGTGCTCGCGCCTGCACCGCCTCCTGCGCCTTGACCGTCAACTTCTCCCAACGAATCGCCATCGCCTCTCCCTCTACGCTCTCGCTTCTGTTCCGTGTTTTACTAGATTGTAGTGCGGTTTTCACCGCTCAGGCATCAACCGATCGACTCTTCCCCAGCGATGCGTTCGCTCCCCATAGTACTCGTCCAGCCCCTCAGAAAGCCAGACACGACCGCAACGTGACCGAAACTGAGCCCGTCTCCGAGCCCGATACCCTCATCAGCGCCATCCTGCTCGCCGCCACCGGCGGCCTGCTCGACGCCGTCGTCTACACCCTCCACGGCCACGTCTTCGCCAACGCCGCCACCGGCAACGTCGTCCTGCTCGGCATCAACATGATCTCCGGCGATTGGCGGCAGGCCGAACGCCATCTCGTGCCCGTCCTCGCCTTCCTGCTCGGCGTCGCCGCCTCCCGCCTGCTGCGTCTGCTGCCCCGGCTGCACGCCGGCCTCAGCGTGCTGCTGCTGGAGATGCTGGTCCTCTTCGTCGCCGGCCTCCTTCCCCCTGCCTTCCCCGAGATGGCCTTCACCGCCCTCATCGCCTTCGTCTCCGCCTTTCAAGTCGCCACCTTCCGCCAGGTGGGCCGCTTCGCCTACAACTCCACCTTCATCACCGGCAACCTGCGCGAGTGCGCCGACGGCTTCGTCGGCTACCTCCTCGATCCCGATCAGGAGTTGCGCCGCCAGTGACTTCTCCAAAGCCTGCAAACTCACCGGCATCTGCCTCTTCTTCCTGCTCGGAGCCATCCTCGGACCTGGGGCGGACCGCACCTCTACAACCGCATCCTCTGGCTGGCCGAGCCCCTGCTGCTCATCACCGCCCTGCGCCTCTATCTCGATCGCTCCCGCCAACGACCCCGCAGCCCGCGCGCAAAGCACAGCAAACAACGCCACTGATGTCCGACACTGCGACCTCCCCAGGACGGACTAGCCTCCGCGCCTTCGCGATACAGACACCAGCATCCCTCGGACCTCGACCGCGCACAAACCGCCGCGGAGCCCCGACTGCGCCCGCACGGACAAAGCGCTCGGCGGCTCTGCAGTGCCGCGATCTCGCCGAAAGCAGGACATCGGAACAAACCGAGGCATCGCCGTCATCACAACTCTCCTCTCTGGGTGGCTGGCCGGCGGTGCGTTGCGCACCACACACTCTCTAGACTCTTAGACGCAACATTAGCACATTCGTTGCATAAAATATGACATAAACTCACTCACATAAAATCTTCACTTAGCAATGCAACGCTCCTCCTCCCTTCCCCCATCACAGCCGATTGTCACGTCCGGCCCCGGGTCCTCGGCCTGTACTCCAAATGAAACTCTGCCTTGGAAGGTTCACATGAGCGAATCGCGTCGTTCCGTGCCACTGCACGGCCCAGGCCCCTCACGTCCATATCCTGGTCGGCTCCGGCAACGTACTCGCCCACCAATCCCTCTTGCAGCAACTCGCCCACCGCTTCGGTCAAGCCACCGCCATGCACGGCGTCGAGCACTTCCTCAAGGGCGCCGGCCGCCGCATGACCCCCTACCTGCTCTTCGTCCTCGCCGACCCCAACGCCCCCATCCCCCTCGCCCCGGAGAACATCCTCGGCGCCGCCCTCCTCCACGAGTTCCAGTTCCTCGGCCTCGGCTCCGGCATCTTCGTCACCGAGGGCAAGGACGGCTTTCGCTCGATCATCGCGCCGGCCGAATCCCGCGCCTTCATCGCCGCCACCACCGCCACCGCGCTGCTCCAACACCAGGCCCAGCTCATCGTCGCCTCCTACATCGACGCCGGAGAGGCCTCCGCCGCCGTCCCCCAGCCTCTGCGGCATCTCTCCTTCCACTGGGCCACCGCCCAGCGCTCTCGCCCCCGGCTACCTCCCGCTCGCACGACACCCTCGACCAGACCCTGCAGACGCTCAACAAGAAGACCCGCTTCAACTTCCGCTACTACCGCCGCCTGCTCGAGGCCGAAACCCCGCTCGAGTTCGTCCCCGACGTCGCCGCCGCTCCTCTCCCTGCGCGGAGCTGCAGGAGCTGAACCGCCGCGCCCTCGGCCCCGTCGCCGACGAGATCATGCGCCAGCGCCACGAGACCTTCTCCCGCCAACCCGGAGGCTACCTCTGCGGCCTGCGCACCCAGGCGGGCGAGTGGCTCTCCCTCATCGGCGGCTGGCGCCAGGACGAGACCACCGTCCTGCAATGGCAGCTCAACCTCAGCGGCTACGAGCGCTTCTCCCTCGTCACCGTCGCCCGCTCCTTCTGGATCGAGCACGAGATCGCCCGCGGCAGCAGGATACTCCGCATCGACGGCGGAACCACCCACGCGATGAATCACTCCTTCACCCCCGAGAAGGCCGTCGACCTCATACTCCGCCGCAGATCGTTGCTCGCCTACGCCATGGTCAAGATCGCCGCCCCGCTGATCGCCAACCATAGAATTCCCGTCGCCCAGAAACAGCTTCCTGGCCAAAACCCTCTGCCAGCCCGGCCTGCACTGGCGCCAGCAAGCGCCCGCAGCCAAGCCCGCGTTGCAGCCCGAGCCCCAGTACGCTCAGGAGACCCGCATCGTCTAAGCCCACCCGCCGGCTCCGGGCAGCCCTGCACTCGCCGCCCCGGAGCCCTATCCGCATCCCCTACCGCCCATCTGCAGGCTTGATACCTCCGCATCCGATCGCAGATGCGTTCGTCGCCTACGGCCTCCAGCACGCGTCCTTTCTCTCCCCCGCGCGTCTGCTACCGTGTGGCTGCATGCGTCTCCGCACTGGTCTGTCCCGATCGGGCCTCCGCGTTCCTGATCGCCCTGCTCTTGCCCGCCTATGCGAGAGAGTCCAAACCCGCGCCCAAACCCGCCAACCCGCACCACCCCCGACACCCCCGGCCGCCAGCGCCTGGTCGGCTACTTCCCGCAATGGGGGCTCTACAGCCAGCCCCAGTACGTCGTGAAGAATCTGGTCGCCACCGGCGGCGCCGCCATGCTCGATCAGCTCAACTACGCCCAGGGCTTCGTCACCAACGGCCACTGCTCCATCGCCGACCCCAACGCCGACCTCAACTACACCTTCCCCGCCGCCCAAAGCGTCAACGGCAGGGCCGACCGTCCCCACCAGCGCTTTCCGCGGCAACCTCCACCAGCTCGTCGAGCTCAAGCGCCGCTACCCCCACCTCAAGATCCTCATCTCCCTCGAAGGCAAGGCCGCCGACTTCGCCCAGGACGCCCAGCCCCGAGAACCGCCAGCGCCTTCATCGCCTCCTGCGTCAATCTCTTCCTCAAGGGCAACCTCGCCCCCGGCATCTCCGTGCCCCACCTCTTCGACGGCATCGACGTCGACTGGGAGTACCCCCACGCGCCCGACGCCGCCAACTTCCTCGCCCTGCTCTCCGGCCTCCGCCGCCGCATGGACGCCCTCCGTCCCGGCCTGATCCTCAGCGTCGCCACCGGCCCCAGCCCCCGCATGTACGAGGGCACCGACATGGCCGCCGTCGCCCGCATCGTCGATCAGGTCGGCCTCATGACCTACGACTTCAACGGTCCCTGGAGCCCCACCACCGGCTTCCTCGCCCCCCTCGCCAGCGAGACCCCCGACCACGGTCGGCTCGGTCGAACACACCGTCGCCGCCTATCATGGAAGCCGGCGTCCCCGCCGCCAAGCTGCTCATCGGCATCCCCTTCTACGGCTACGGCTGGCATCAGGTCCCGGAGATCGCCAACGGCCTCCACCAGGAGGGCACCGCCATCCACGGCGACCGCCCCTACAGCTACATCCAGACCCTCGTCGCCGACTCCACCATCTACCGCGACCCCATCTCCAAGGCCCCCTGGCTCTTCGACGGCGACACCTTCTGGACCTTCGACGATCCCGCCTCCATCCGCGCCAAGGCCGGCTTCGCCCGCGATCAGCACGTCGCCGGCCTCATGCTCTGGGAGCTCAGCGAGGACACCGCCGAAGCCACCCTCCTGCTCGCCGCCCACCAGGCCCTCCGCAGCCCCCACAGCGACGAGCCCGAACCCTCCGCCACCGAAGTCCCACGAGCCCGCGGGAACCCCGACCCTCACCCCGACCCTAGCCCTCGCAATAGACCGGTTGACCGCCGAAGGTAGAATCAAAAGGGCATGATCCTTCCTTTCGTTCGCGAACTCCTCGCGGACCTCGAGCACTCTGAGCCCTTCGAGCGTGTCCGCCGCCATCTCAGCGCCGGCACCGGGCGTCGTCGCGTCTCCGGCCTCACCGCCACCGCCCGCGCTCTCTATCTACCCTCCTTCGTCCGCGCCGCGAACGCCCCCTGCGTCATCATCGTCGCCGACAACAAGGCCGCCGAGGCTCTCCACGCCGCCGTCCTCAGCGCCTGCGAGCTCACCGGCGCGCTCTCGCCCGACGCCGTCCTGCGCCTGCCCGCGCACGACGTCCTGCCCTTCGAAAATCTCTCGCCGCACGCCGAGATTCAGGAGCATCGCGCCGCCACGCTCTGGAAGATCGCCCACGCCGCCACCGGCGGAGCCCGCCTCGTCATCGCGCCGCTCGAAGCCGCCTGCATGAAGCTCTTCCCGCGCGACTACTACGCGCGCCCTCGCCCTGCACCTGAAGACGCGGCGAAGAGTACATGCCCGACATGCTCGTCGAGCACCTGCTCTCGGTCGGCTACACCAAGGTGCACGTCGTCGAGATGCCCGGCCAGGTCACCCTCCGCGGCGGCATCCTCGACGTCTACTCGCCCGAGATGGACGCGCCCCGTCCGCATCGACTTCTTCGGCGACGAGATCGAGTCCATCCGCCGCTTCGATCCCGAGACCCAGCGCTCCAGCGGCCAGCTCAACGAAGCCCTCCTGCTGCCGCTCACCGAAACCCCGGTCACCGAAAAGATCCTCTCCGCCATCAACGCCCGCCTCACCCGCGCCGGCAACGCAGGCGCCGCGCTCGAAGGCGGCGAAGAGCCCGCCGAGCTGCTCACCCGCGTCACCACCGCCGCAGGCGAAGCCACCATCTTCCCCGGCTGGGAGTTCTTCGCTCCCGTCGCCGGCGCTCGCCACACCCTGCTCGACCTGCTCAGCGCCGCCGGCCCCGCCCCGCGCGTCTTCATCGAAGAGCCCGCCATGGTCAAGAACCAGGGCGAGCGCTGGTGGAACAAGATCGAGCAGCGCCACGACCGCTCCGGCATCGGCAACCTCGTCCGCCCCGAGGACATCTACCTCTCGCCCTGGGACCTCGACGACCAGCTCCGCAAGTACTCCGGCTGCGAGCTCGACCAGCTCGGCCTCGTCGACATCCTCGACGCCGACCGCTCCGATCTCTCCGAGATCGACTTCAGCACCCGCCCCACGCAGCGCTTCCACGGCAGCATCCCCGCGCATGATCGACGCCATCAACGCGCTCATGCGGCAGGACGCCCGCATCCTCCTCACCGCGCCCAACCAGGGCGAGGTCGAGCGCCTCGCCGGCCTGCTGCAGGAGTACCACCTCCCCTACCGCCTCGGCTCGCGCAGCGAGGCCCACGGCTCCGAGACCGTCTACTCCGAGTCCAGCCACGTCAGCCGGCGACGCTGCACACGCCGGTCATCGTCAAGACCGCCATCGCCGCCGGCGTGCAGGTCCTCGATCTCGACCGCACCACCGCTCGCCAGATCGTCCTCTTCGGCGCGCAGGACCTCATCGACGACGCCGACGTCACCGCCCGCCCCGTCCGCCGCAGCAAGTCCAAGGCCGCCGCCTTCATCTCCGACTTCCGCGACCTCGCCGTCGGCGACTACGTCGTCCACGTCGAGCACGGCATCGCGCAGTACTGCGGCCTCCGCGTGATCGAAGAGAACGACGCCCCGCCGCTCGAACTCATGATCCTCGAGTTCGCCGACCAGGCCAAGCTCTACGTCCCGCTCACCCGTCTCGACCTCATCCAGAAGTACCGCTCCACGCGAGACCGGCCCCGCGCCGCAGCTCAACAAGCTCGGCACCCAGACCTGGCAGAAGACCAAGGCCCGCGTCAAGAAGGCCATGGCCGACATGGCCGCCGAGCTGCTCAAGCTCTACGCCCAGCGCCACGCCGCCGTCGGCACTGCCTTCTCGCCCGACACCAACATGCAGCACGAGTTCGAAGACGCCTTCGACTTCAACGAGACCGACGACCAGCTCACCGCCATCGCCGACATCAAGCGCGACATGGAGTCCACCCAGCCCATGGACCGCCTGCTCTGCGGCGACGTCGGCTACGGCAAGACCGAAGTCGCCATGCGCGCCGCCTTCAAGGCCGTGCAGGACTCGCAAGCAGGTCGCCGTCCTCACGCCGACCACCGTGCTCAGCTTCCAGCACTTCGAGTCCTTCAAGCGCCGCTTCGCCAACTTCCCCGTCAACATCGAGATGATCTCGCGCTTCCGCACCGCCAAGGAGCAGAACGCCATCCTCGAAAAGGTCGCCGAGGGCAAGGTCGACATCCTCATCGGCACCCACCGCCTGCTCTCGAAGGACCTCAAGTTCCAGGACCTCGGCCTGCTCGTCGTCGACGAGGAGCAGCGCTTCGGCGTCCGCCACAAGGAGCGCCTCAAGCAGATGCGCGCCGCCATCGACGTGCTCGCCATGTCCGCCACGCCCGATCCCGCGAACGTTACATATGTCGCTCATCGGCCTGCGCGACATGAGCGTCATCGAGACGCCGCCCAAGGACCGCATGGCCATCCAGACCATCGTCGCCAAGTTCGACGAGAAGCTGGTCCGCACCGCCATCGAGATGGAGCTCGAGCGCGGCGGCCAGGCCTACTTCGTCCACAACCGCGTCGAGACCATCTACGAGCTCGCCACCAAGATCCGCGAGCTCGTGCCCCAGCGCCCGCGTCGTCGTCGGCCACGGCCAGCTCCCCGAGGCCGAGCTCGAGCGCGTCATGCTCGCCTTCATGAACCACGAGTACGACGTCCTCGTCGCCACCAGCATCATCGAGAACGGCCTCGACATCCCGCTCGCCAACACCATCATCATCAACCGCGCCGACCGTCACGGCCTCAGCGAGCTCTATCAGCTCCGCGGCCGCGTCGGCCGCTCCAATCGCCGCGCCTACGCCTACCTCCTGATCCCACCGGAAAAGGAGCTCACCGAGATCTCCCGCCGCCGTCTCGCCGCGCTCAAGGAGTTCTCCGACCTCGGCGCCGGCTTCAAGATCGCCGCGCTCGACCTCGAGCTGCGCGGCGCCGGCAACATGCTCGGCGGCGAGCAGTCCGGCCACATCGAAGCCATCGGCTTCGAGATGTACACCACCATGCTCGAAGAGGCCGTCCGCAAGATGAAGGGCGAAGAGGACAAACCGGCCCACGCCGGCACCGCCATCAACCTCGGCATCTCCGTCCGCATCGACGCCGACTACATCCCCGAAGAGAACCAGCGCCTGCGCATCTACAAGAAGATCGCCGGCGCCGGAGACACAGCCCGAACTCGCAGATGTTCGCGCTGAGTTACAAGACCGCTACGGCACCCCGCCCGAGTCCGTCCTCAATCTCCTCGCCGCCGCCGAGATCCGCCTCCACTGCGAGCAACTCGGCATCGCCCAGCTCGACCGCAAGCGCACCCAGATCGAGCTGCCCAACCCCGCCAACAAAAAGCAACCGTTGAAGTCCTTCGTCGAAATGCTCCACGTCAAGTTCGCCGAAGCCCCCTCCGGTGGCGCCCCCGCGACCGCTCCCGGCACCGCACCCGCGCCCGAACGCACCGTCGATCCCGGCCTCCTGATGAGGCTGGTCAGCCGCAACGCGAAGAAGGGAGCGCAGTTCACTCCGCAGGGCATCCTTCGCTGGCCGCTCACCGCCGCCAAAGCCGACATCGTCCTCGCCGAAACCCGCGCCCTGCTCGACGACCTTGGACCGTCTCTCGAGCGCTGATCGAAAAGTTCCGTTTCGATTTCTCCTTGTGCTCGCGTCGGATTGGACCTAGACTCGTCCGCACTCCGTCCTTTTCCAAAATGCAGCTGCTCTTGACTCCCGTTCCTCGGCCTCGGTTCTGAATCCGTTGTGAAGGAGAACACCCCTGAGCCTGCATCAACGCATTGACCGCCCGAATACCGTCGTCGCCGCTATAGTCTTCTATCTGCTGCTTTCTGCTTTCCTTCTGGGAAGCATCGTGCACCAGACCGGCGGAACCTTCGTGTATCCGCTCGACGATCCCTATATCCACCTCGCGCTGGCGGAGCAGCTTGCGCACGGCCATTACGGCATAAACGCCGTCGAAGCATCGTCGCCCTCGTCGAGCATCCTATGGCCGCTCCTGCTCACGCCCTTTGCGGGCACAGCCTGGCATGTGTATCTCCCGCTTCTCTGGAACCTCGTGTTCGGTCTGCTCGCGGCCTGCTGGATCGGAGTCCTCGTCGCTGGCCCGCCGGCCTCGGAGACTCCAGGCGCTCGCCACTGGCAACCGGCCGCTCTCGCTGTCCTTCTGGTGCTCGTCGCGAATCTCGCAGGCCTCACCGTCATGGGAATGGAGCACGTTCTTCAGATCCTTCTGACCATTGGCTGTGCTGCGGGAGTCCTTTCCGCGCTGGAGACCGGAGTCATCCCGAGACGATGTCTCGCCGCCGCCGTTTTGGCACCACTCGTGCGCTACGAAGACCTCGCCTTAACGGTTGCTGTCGCAATCGCGCTGTTCGCTCTCAAGCAGCGCACCAAGGCTGCAGCCGTCCTCTGCCTCGCCGTTCTACCGTTGTTCGGATTCAGCCTCTTCCTCAAAACAAAGGGCCTGGCCATCCTGCCAAGCTCAGTTCTGGTCAAAGGAGCCGCCTATGCACAGAGCGGTTCGCGTGCCGGCCACATTTTGCACGAGGTCGCGACCAACCTTATGCTCGTCCGCCATCCGGAACGCGGGACGATGCTGCTGCTCCTTGTACTGCTGCTGGCACTCGCCTGGCGTCAACGCGACCCGGCGCGCAGGATCATTCTCGCCGGGGCCGGATTCGTTCCCGCGGTGCAGCTCTTGATTGGCCGGTTTGGATGGCTGCATCGCTATGAGGTCTACGCTCTCCTGTTCACCGCCCTGATTCTGGTTCGCATCAGCACCACCCTGCCCGGAGTTCGCTTCGCCTACGTCGCCCTCTTGTTGCTCCTCTGCGCGAGGCCCTACATCGCCGGAACCGTGCTCACGCCCATCGGCTCCCGCGAGGTCTACGAACAGCAGTTTCAGATGCATCGCTTTCTCGATGGCTTCTATCGGGGAGACGTTGCGATCAACGACCTCGGCCTCGTCAGCTATGAAAGACCCACGAGCAGCTACATCCTGGATGTTTATGGACTGGCTTCGCCTGAAGCCTCCCTGCAGGCAAAGAAGACTGCGCCGTGGCTGCACTCGATTGTGCAGCGCCACCATGTGCCGCTGGCCATGATCTACCCAGCCTGGTTTGCGATTCCCGACGTCTGGGTGCCCCTGGCCAGGATGTGTCTCAGCCAGCCGAATCGGGTGACTCGCGGAGCGTTGCGTGGTGTTCTATAGCACCTCGCCCTCCACTGAATCGCAGATCCGAACGGACCTGGTTCGCTTTGCCAGAACCGTTCCCCCGGGGGTTCTGCTCTCGGTCTATCCTGCTTCTGGCAGCCCTGGCAGACAGCCGAGCCGCGGCCCAACCGGCAGCTAGCAGAGCAAGGCGAGGCCGGGCGACGCTCATCGCAGCCATGAATCGGGCAGAAGAACCGGTGACATCCCGGTTCTCGCAGCCTACTCTTCCCAGCCCATCAGCTTCGGCACCTGCGCCGCCGGCACCGGCCGCGAGTACAAAAATCCCTGCATCGCATCGCAGCCCATGCCGAGCGCCGCGTCGCGCTGGACCTCGGTCTCCACGCCCTCGGCCACCACATGCATCCCCAGGCTGTGCGCCATCGACACCATCGCGTACACGATCGCCTCCGACCCCTTCGGCGCATCCATCCGCTGCACAAACCAGCGGTCGATCTTCAGCACCGAGATCGGCAGCCGGTGCAGATGCTGCAGCGACGAGTAGCCCGTCCCAAAGTCATCCACCGCGAACGTGATGCCCACCTCGGCCAGCTCCCGCATCGGACCCGACACCGCATCGAAGTCCAGCACCGCCCGCTCCGTGATCTCAAACTCGATCGAGCCCGGGTTCACCTCCGCAGCGCCGAATCACCTCCAGCGCCTGCGCCGCGAACTCCTGATTGCGCAGCTGCAGCGGCGACACATTCACCGCGATCCGCGTCTCCACGCCGAACCGCTCCTTCCACTCCCGCATCTGCCGCGACGCCTCTTCGATCACCCACAGCCCCAGCGGCCCGATCAGCCCCGTCTCCTCCGCAATCGGAATAAAGCGATCCGGCGAGACGAACCCCGTGCTCTTGCCCGGCAACCGCAGCAGCGCCTCCAGCGCGCGAATCGTTCCGTCCGGCGCGCACTCCGGCTGGTAGTGCAGCTGGAAGGTCTTCTGCTTCATCGCCTCCCGCATGTGCAGGTCCAGCTCCGTCCGCTCCCGGCCTTCGGTCGAGAACAGCGCAATCCGATGCCCCCCCGAGGTCTTCGCCCGCTGCATCGCCAGCGTCGCCGCCCGGCATAGCCGGTCGAACTCCGGCGCATCCTCCGGATACACCGCCAGCCCCAGCGTCGCGCTCAGCGCAATCGCCTACTCCATCCACCACACACAGGCTCCGCAAAGATCTTCAGCAGCGCCGTCGCCACGCGAAACAGATCAAAGTCATCGTCGAGCTCCGCCAGGATCAGCGTGAACTCCTTCTCCCCGGTGCGCGCCACCGTATCCATCCCACGCACGCGCCGCGTCAGCCAGTTCGCCACCTGTTGCATACAGGCGTCGACCACCGCCGCCCCAAACTGTTCCTTCACCTGCTCGATCTGGTCCAGCTCCATGCGTGCAATCGCAACCCGTCGCTGCGTCTTGTTCGCATGCTCGAACGCCTCCTGTGCGCGCTGCCGGAGCCGCTCGGGATGTGCAATCCCCGTCTCCCGATCATGCAGCGTCAACTGCAGCAGCTCCGCGCACAGGTGCAGACCGTCGCCAAGCTCCCGCGCCACCACCAGCCGCGCCACGCCGGCCGTTGTAGACCAGGGCATTCGAGCTGATCTGGACGCAGACCCGCGAGCCATCCTTGCGCACATGCTCGCCTGATTGGCACGCTTCACGCCGTAGTGCGTCCGCTCGCTGCACTCCGGCATGGCCTCGCCATCGCATCGGCATCCGCCGCACGCAGCTGCTCCGCGGTCATCGCCAGAAACTCCTCGCGCGCATAGCCATACTCGCGCACCGCGCCCCGGCTCACCTCCAGAAAACGCTTCGTCTCGCGATCGCAGATCCACATCGGCAGCGGATTTCCGCGCACCATGGACTCCACGCCGGAGTCTCCGTCCACGTCGTCCCGCCGGCCTTCCTCTATCCCCGCACTCGCCACCAAGCTTCGGCCCATTCCCGCCAGTTTATCGTGCCACCGCCCGCGCGGGAACCAGAATGCGCCACGTATCCGCAAACGCACCATGCGATCCCGTAAACTGCCCAGAGAATCTCTTTTCCCCCACCGGAGTCCCACATTCATGCGTAACTATCTCCTGTTGTCGATCGGAGCGCTCTTGCTCTCATCCACCGCCATCTCCGCGCAGCGCATACCCGTCGACGGTGCCGTACAGACCTTCACCATGCTCTCCGAACAGTACTTCAGCGACGTCTACTATCACTTCTCGCCCACCGCCGGAACCGGCGCAGGCCTGCATCAGTACGACCCCCAGCTCGAGGACTACTCCGAAGCCAACCGCAAACGCGAGATCGCTGCCCTGCACGACTACCAGGCCCGTATCACTGCCAT
Source organism: uncultured Acidobacteriaceae bacterium (assembly GCA_963755245.1). Classification (GTDB taxonomy): domain Bacteria; phylum Acidobacteriota; class Terriglobia; order Terriglobales; family Acidobacteriaceae; genus Edaphobacter. Next base: position 53,219 of record CAVWJY010000011.1, read on the forward strand.
CGATCCCAGCGCCCTCGATGCCCCGATCGCCGCCGATCGACAGATTCTCCTGAACAGTATCGGCTCAAACCTCCTCACACTTGAGGTCATCCGTCCCTGGGAGAAAAATCCCGACACCTACTCCTCCGGCATCACCAGCTCCGCCTTCGTCCTCATGGAGCGCCCCTTCGCCCCCGCCAACGATCGCCTGCGCTCCCTCGTCGCGCGCGAGAAGCTCATGCCCCAGGTCCTGCTCGACGCCCGCGCCAACCTCAAAAACCCGCCCAGGATCTACACCGAGATCGCCCTCGAGCAGATCGACGGCCTCGTCGGCTTCTTCCAGACCGACGTCCCCTCGGCCTTCTCTGGCCCCGAGCCGCCACCGATCCCGAGATCAAAGCCGAGTTCGCCAAGACCAACGCCGCCGTCATCGCCGCCCTCCAGTCCTACGGCGCGTGGATGAAGTCCGACCTCCTCCCCCGCTCCAACGGCGACTACAAGCTCGGCACCGACACCTTCGCCAAAAAGCTCAGCTACGACGAGATGGTCGACACCCCGCTCCCCCGCCTGCTCGAGATCGCCTACGCCGACCTCCACAAGAACCAGGCCGAGTTCGCCCGCGTCGCCAAAGAGGTCGATCCCACCAAGACCCCGCAGCAGGTCCTCGCCGAGCTCGCCGCCATCCATCCCGCGCCCGACCAGCTCCTCGGCTCCTTCCACAACACCTTCGACGACCTCATCACCTTCATCCGCACCAACCACATCATCACCATCCCCAGCGACGTCCAGCCCACCCTCGAAGAGACGCCGCCCTTCATGCGCGCCACCACCCAGGCCTCGATGGACCCGCCCGGCCCCTTCGAGACCCACTCCAAGAAGGCCTACTTCAACGTCACCCTCCCCGAAAAGGACTGGACCCCGGAGCACATCGCCGAGCACATGGCCGCCTTCAACGTCGGCACCGTCGTCAGCACCAGCGTCCACGAGGCCTACCCCGGCCACTACGTCCAGTTCCTCTGGCAGGATCGCTTCCCCTCCACCATCCGCAAGGTCGTCGGCGCCAACACCAACATCGAAGGCTGGGCTCACTACTGCGAGCAGATGATGCTCGACGCAGGCTACGCCGCCGCCGGTCCCAACGCCACCCCCGCGCAGATCCGTCAGGCCAGACTCATCCGCCTCGGCCAGATCCAGGACGCGCTGCTCCGCGACGCCCGCTTCGTCGTCGCCATCGAGCTCCACACCAACACCGCCACCGGCCCCTGGACCATCGACCAGGCCGTCGACTTCTTCGTCAAAGAGGGCTACCAGTCCCGCTCCGTCGGCCTCATGGAGACCAAGCGCGGCACCTCCGACGCCACCTACCTCTACTACACCCTCGGCAAGCTCGAGATCATGAAGCTCCGCGAGGACATGAAGAAGAAGGAAGGCCCCGCCTTCAACCTCCAGCAGTTCCACGACGCCTTCATGCAGCAGGGCTTCGCTCCCATCAAGGTCATCCGCAAGGCCATGCTCCACGACGACTCCCCCGTCCTGTAACCCGCAGTCCACGAAACCGGGTGCCCCATCCTCGACGCACAGTTTTATCGTGCGGCAGGACGGGGTCCCCAGCGAACGTTTCTTGTTCGCTGGGGTGGAGAGTGGGGTATCGTTTGCGCCAGCAAACGACCGCTCTCCTCCGCCCGCCATCACCACCGCCTGCGGTGCTACTCCTCTATCCAACGGAGAGTGCGCCATGGCGACCACATCGCAGGTTCCCCTCGAACTCTACCTCCGGTCCAGCTACGAACCCGACGCCGAGTACGTCGACGGCCACATCGAGGAACGCCCCGCCGCCCAATTCGATCACGCATCCTGGCAGCAAGCCATCCAACTCTGGTTCCTGCAACACGCCCGCGAGTGGAACATCCGCGTCCGTCCCGAGCTGCGCGTCCAGGTCACCCCGACCAACTTCCGCGTCCCCGACGTCACCGTCTTCGACCGCGACCACCCCATCGAGCAGATCCTCACCCGCCCGCCCATCGCCGTCTTCGAGGTCCTCTCCCCCGAGGACACCATGCCCCGCATCCTGCGCAAACTAAACGACTACGAGCAGATGGGCATCCCCAACATCTTCGTCATCGACACCACCGGCCCACTCCTCTACCGCTACCTCCACGGCAGCCTGGACCGGATCACCGACCCCATCCACCCCCTCGACAACAGCCCCTGCTCCCTCGACTGGCCCCGGCTCCGGCAACTCCTCGACGAGATGTAGTCCCAATCTGGAACGCAGAAATCGCTCTCCCGCTCGCCATTGACCCCGTTTTCTCCAGCATCCGCTACACTTAATGCATGGCGTCCATTGAAAGCTACAAACTCGTCCTCGCCGCGGCAGCCGCCTGCGAAGACAAGAAGGCCGAAGACATTCGCGTCCTCGCCCTCGACCCCGCCGAGAGCGGCCTCTCCGACTACTTCCTCATCTGCAATGGCACCAACGAGCGCCAGAACGTCGCCATCACCGACGAGATCGAGATCCGGCTCAAGCGCGAGTTCGGCCTCTATCCCAACTCCGTCGAAGGCCGTCGCCAGGGCGAGTGGATCCTGATGGACTACGTCGACTTCATCGTCCACGTCTTCTCCCCGGAAAAGCGCGCCTTCTACGGCCTCGAGCGCCTGCGCAAGTCCGCCAAGACCCTCAGCATCGACGACCTCAACGCCGAGCTGAAGGCGCTGATCGCCAGCACCCGCGCCAAGATCCCCTCGGCCGCCAAGAGTGCGGCCAAGGCTGCTGCCAAGAAGGCCGCTGCCCCCAAGGCCGCCGCTCCCAAGGCTCCGGCCAAGAAGGTTCCCGCCAAGAAGACGGCCGCCAAAGCCACAAGGCTCCGGCCAAAACCGTATCCAAGACCGCACCCAAAGCGGCCTCCAAGACCGTGACCAAAGCTGCGGCCAAAACTGCGTAGCCAAGACCACCAAGCTGGCCCCGGTCGTCAGCAAGAAGGCCGCCACCAAGAAGGTCGCGACCAAGCTAGCCAGCACGCCCAAGGCCACCACCGTCAAGAAGGCCGCCGCGAAGAAGACCGCACCAAGAAGACCTCGCGCAAGTAAGCTCGCACCAAGACCGCCTACGCACCTCGCAGCAACGAAAGATGGCCGGCCACCCAATCCAGGTGGCCGGCCATCTTTGTTGCCCAGCGAACAGCCGGCCACGCTCACGCATCCGAGCCACTGGCTCACAGTCTGCCCTCGCGCAGAACCGCCGATGCTTTATCCGTAAACTATTCGTGAAAGGGAAATCTTGCAGCTCATCCTCGCGTCCGTCTCCCCACGCAAAAACAAGCCCAAAAGCGGCCCCGCCGAGCTCCTCACCCAGGAGTACGTCACCCGCGCCTCCCACTTCGAGCCCACCGAGACCGCCATCTTCGACTCCGAGGCCGCCCTGCTCGCCGCCGCCGACCGCCAGCCCAACCGCCCCGCCGCCCACCTCATCCTCTTCGATCCCCGCGGCGAGTCCCTCACCTCCGAGCGCTTCGCCCAGCACCTCGGCCGCCTCCGCGACGACGGCACCCGCCGCATCGTCCTCGCCATCGGCCCCGCCGACGGCTGGTCGCCCACCGCGCTCGCCCGCGCCCACAAAAAGATCTCCCTCGGCGCCATGGTTCTGCCCCACGAGCTCGCCCGCACCGTCCTCGCCGAGCAGATCTACCGCGCCCTCACCATCCTCGCCGGACACCCCTACCACTCCGGCCACTAACCCCGATCCCCCGACCCACTCCCACCGATTCCCCGCCGCCCCGCTACAATGAAGAGCGATACCACCGCGGCACGTCGCCCCAAAGGAAACATTGCAATGAGCTGGTTCAAGCGCGAAGACCACAAGATCGTCAATGACGCGGAGAAGACCGTCCGCACCGAAGGCCTCTGGATCAAATGCGGCTCCTGCCACCAGCCCCTCTTCAAGGCCGATCTCGAAGCCAACCTCCAGGTCTGCCCCAAGTGCAGCCACCACTTCCGCTTCGACGCCCGCAGCCGCATCGCCGCCCTGCTCGAGCCCGGCTACACCCTCGTCGACCTCGAGCTGAAGTCCACCGACCCGCTCGAGTTCACCGACCTCAAGCCCTACAAGGGCCGCCTCGCCGAGGCGCAGTAAGAAGACCGGCCTCAACGACGCCATCGTCAACGCCACCGGCCACCTCGGCCCCCACCCCGTCGTCGTCTCCGCCATGGAGTACAGCTTCATCGGCGGCAGCATGGGCTCGGTCGTCGGCGAGACCATCGCCCGCGCCGTCGACCGCGCTCTGGCCACGCGCCATCCCCTCATCATCATCTCCGCCTCCGGCGGCGCCCGCATGATGGAGGGCATCGCCTCGCCTCATGCAGCTGGCCAAGATCTCCGCCGCCCTCGCCCGCCTCGACGACGCCGGCGTCCCCTACATCTCCGTCATGACCGACCCCACCACCGGCGGCGTCACCGCCAGCTTCGCCATGCTCGGCGACCTCAACATCGCCGAACCCGGCGCTCTCATCGGCTTCGCCGGCCCCCGCGTCATCGAGCAGACCATCCGCCAGAAGCTCCCCGAGGGCTTCCAGCGCGCCGAGTTCCTCCTCGAGCACGGCTTCCTCGACGCCGTCGTCCCCCGCAAGGAGATGAAGTCCTACCTCACCCAAACCCTCACCTGGATGACCCTCAGCACTAAGCCCCTCAAAACCGCCTAACAAGAGGGTCAAGCAGGACGCAAGAGCGTCATCCTTTGATGAAGCTGAGCCGTCATCTTGTCTGAAGCGACGGACAGCACCATCGTCCGTCGCGCAGTGAGAGACCCCCGTATTTCCCTTCGCTGTCCGTGGCGAGATCTTCGCCGTCCATCGATCCCCGTCGATTTGATCCATCCATCGAACCCAGCCCCATGCAAGCCGCCATCCCATCCCGCACCGCCCTCCGCGTCGCCCTCCGTCGCGCCGCGCACCAGCTCTACGACGTCCCCCCGCTCGTCTTCCCCGACCCCTTCGCCGTCCGCATCCTCGGCGGCGAGCGCGGCGAGCACGCCGAGGATCTCCACAAGACCGCCAACAAGCTCGCCAAGCCGCACTCCTCCGCCCTCCGCGCCTTCCTCGTCGCCCGCAGCCGCTACGCCGAGGACAACCTCGCCCGCGCCATCGAAACCGGCGTCACCCAGTACGTCCTGCTCGGCGCCGGCCTCGACACCTTCGCCCTCCGCAACCCCCACCCCCACCTCCGCGTCTTCGAGGTCGACCACCCCGCCACCCAGGCCTGGAAGCGCGAGCTCCTCACCCGCGCCGAGCTCCCCCTCCCCGCCACCCTCACCTTCGTCCCCGTCGACTTCGAGCACCAGAACCTCCCCGAGCGCCTCCTCGCCTCCGGCTTCGACCCCACCCAGCCCACCTTCTTCGCCTGGCTCGGCGTCGTCCCCTACCTCACCCTCGAGGCCTTCCGCGCCACCGTCGCCTTCCTCGCCGCCCAGCCCCTCGGCTCCGGCCTCGTGCTCGACTACGGCCTCCCCCGCGCCTCCCTTCCGCCCCTCGAGCAGCTCGCCCGCGACTCCATGTCCTTCCGCGTCCAGCGCGCCGGCGAGCCCTTCCAGCTCTTCTTCACCCCCGAAGAGATCGCGCACGAACTCGCCGCCTTCTCCCGCATCGAAGACCTCGGCTCCCCCGAGCTCAACGCCCGCTACTTCCCCGACGCCCCCGCCAACCGCCATCCCCGCCTGCGCGTCCTCGACACCGCCGCCCGCCTCCTCACCGCCTGGCGCTAACCGCGTTCACACCCGAGTAACCACCGGCGGCGAAGATCAGAGGTGATGAGCCTTCTGAATCCTCGCCTCGCCGCCCTCGCCCTCCCGTTTCTCGCCGCCCTCGCCCTGCCCGCGCAGCACCCCGCCCCCGTAGCCGCCGAAAACCCCTGGCTCCTGCTCATGCCCCAGGCCGCCGCCCACGCCCGCCAGCACCACGCCGCCACCCCGGTCCTCTCGCCCTACGACAACACCGTCCTCCCCGACTCCACCCCGCGCGTCCCCATCGACCAGCTCCACGCCCTCGGCATCCGCGTCGTCCCCTGGACCACCGACGAGCCCGAGAAGATGCGCGCCGTCATCCGCACCGGCGTCGACGGCCTCATCACCGACCGCCCCGACCTCCTCCAGCAGGTCCTCGCCGAAGAGCGCGCCGCCCACCCCAACGACGCCCGCCTGAAGAACTTCGTCGTCTCCGCCCACCGCGGCGGCCGTGGATTGCGCCCCGAAAACACCCTGCCCTCCTTCGAGAGCGGCCTCGACCAGCTCTCCACCGAGCTCGAGACCGACACCGCCGTCTCCACCGACCACGTCTCCCTCATCTGGCACGATCAGTTCTACAACCCGCAGAGCTGCCGCCGCGCCGACGGCTCCCCCTACACCCTCGCCAACCGCGTCTACCTCCGCGACATCTCCAGCCACGACGCCCAGGCGCAGTTCATCTGCGACAAGCTCCACTTCGGCCCCGACCAGAAGAACGACCTCGCCCTCTCCCCCGTCGCCGTCGCCTTCGCCAAGCAGGAGGGCATGCCCAGCCCCTACGCGCCCACCTTCGTCGAGCAGCTCTTCCGCTTCGTCGCCTTCTACGCCGACTACTACTCCACCGGCCCCGGCAAGAACACCCCCCACGCCGCCGAGCGCGCCGCCAACGCCCGCCGCGTCCGCTTCAACCTCGAGACCAAGATCATGTCCGAGCCCATGGTCGCCGCCGAGCACATCCTCCACCCCGACATCCCCGTCGAGCTGCTCGAGAACCACACCCTCGATCCCCAGGCCTTCGTCACCACCCTCGGCGGCATCATCACCAAGTACCACATGGAGAACCGCGCCGAGATCCAGAGCTTCGACTTCCGCACCCTCAAGCTCACGCAGGAGCAGTTCCCCCGCATCCCCACCTACTACCTCACCAACGCCGCGAAGGGCTTCACCCCGGACTTCGTCCGCGCCACCACCCACTAACCAACTCCCAACGAAAAAGCACGTCATCTCGACCGAAGCGACGGACGGCATCACCGTCCGTCGCGCAGTGGAGAGCCCCCCGTATTTCGCCTTTTTGCTTTTGCCGTTGCTTTTGCCGTTGTCTGTCTCTGCCGTCATCCTGAGCGCAGCGAAGGATCCCGATACCGTCTCCCCACCCATACCGCCCGCACCTTTCAACCTATACCCCGGGTGCCCCATCCTCGACGCACAGCTTTATCGTGCGGCAGGCCGGCCCGGCGACGTTTTTCGCTGGGTGGAGGTGGGGTATCGTTTGCGCCAGCAAACGACCGCTTTAGGGCCAGCTCGACTGGCCCCTCCGCCCTGATCCCTGCCTTCCCTGTCAAGCCCCCACCCCACCCCAAAACGCGCGAAACCCCAACAACGACGCGCCCATTCGCATCACAAGAAATGTGCCGAAAGCCTCCACCCCACTTGATAAACTAGAAGTACAGACAAAGAGCAAAGCGCAGCACCCCGGCCCAGGCACTAACCCTTTTATTTGCAAGATTTTAGCCGCAAGCCATTTAGAATGACGATTTTGCCGCAAGCATCCCCCTGTAAGCCGCAGCAAACAAGCGACTTGCGTCCAAGATAGGGGGAGGGGGCCTACCCCCGGCGCAGCTGCCGCCGCAGCCACAGCGTCCCCAGGTAGCTCCACGCCGTCACCAGCACCACCAGACCCACCGGCAGGCCCACCCTCCGGTAGCTGAGCGCAAAGTCGAGACTCCGGTGCCCCGCGGTGTTCACCAGCAGGATCGTGACGATCCCCAGGAACGTCGCCGCAAAGAACGCCGCGAACCCCGTCGCCGCGCCCATCAACAGGCTCGCGAACCATCCCAGTTCGCCGATCGGAACACCAAAAAGGGTCGCTGCACTCCGTAGCTTTAGGCCGGCCTTCTGCGTCTCGGTCTTCATGCACGATAGAATAGCGTTTTATGGTTGAAAGCGTGCAAACCGATCTAACCCATGCTGCATACGTGGCCCAGGAAAGCGAACTGAGAGAGTCCCCGAACGGCGTTCGCTTCGCCGAGTTCGGCGAAACCAACCTGGTGCCTGCCGATCTCGAGCGCATGGTCCAGGCGGTTCCCAACACCATCGCCTCCCTGCTGGTGAAGCGTGCCTTCTACTTCGTCCCGCTCGCCCTCGCCGAGCGCTCCGGCGACCTGCCCAAGGGCGTCTCCGACCCCGCCGAAACCCGCATCGCCGCCGCCTACTCCCCCGAGTGGAGCGAACAGGCCGTCTGCCATCGCGACGTCCGTCTCGGCGACAAGGAAGGCATCTTCATCTCCACCCGCCTGCTCGCCGACCGCTTCGCGCTCGCCTTCGAATTTTTCATCAACGTCGGCCACGCCTTCGTCGACATCGCCGGCGTTCCCGAACACTTCTCCGATCTCGTTTGGGCGCAAGCGCTCGCCGACGTTCGCGGCGAAACCAGCCACGACGCCTGGGACAACCGCACCGCCGCGCTCGCCGCACGCAAGACCGAAGGCAAGATGCAGATCGACGAGAAGGCCAAGAACAGCTATCTCGAAGCCGCCTTCTCCGACGCCATCGCCATCTACCAGCTCTCGCTCGCCGTCGACTTCGACTACGCCGAGCTGCGCGAACGCGAGTACCCCTTGCTCGCGCCGCAGCCGCTCGCCGAGCGTCTGCGCCTGGTCGCGCGCCTCTTTCCGCCCAACCACGGTTACGAGTTCGCCATCCGCTATCGCCGCCGCAACTAGCTCTTTCGCTCACCGCTCTCTCACATCCGCGAGAGAGCAGTGAGCGAAGCGACCCGAGCTAGCGAATCGAAGCCATCGCCGCGCGGAACAGCGTCTCGAAGTCCTTCGCCAGCTCCGGATTGCGCTCGATCGCCGTATCGATCGCCTTCTGCGCCGCCGGTCGCGGATAACCAAGATTGATCAGCGCCGACAACGCGTCATCGCCCGCAGCGCCGTGATGATGCACCGTTCCCGCAACATCCTGCGCGACGGCAATATCCTCAAGCTTGTCCTTCAGCTCCAACACCATGCGCTCCGCGGTCTTCTTCCCGATGCCCGGAACCTTGGTCAGCGCCGCGTGATCCGCGCCGCGAATCGCCATCACCAAACGATCCGCCGAGATCCCGCTCAGCACCGTGATCGCCAGCTTCGGTCCAATGCCCGAGATCGTCAGCAGCTTCTCGAACAGCCGCTTCTCCTGCGTCTCCGCGAACCCGAACAGCGCAATCTGGTCCTCGCGCACATGGGTGTGAACGTGCAACGACGCCTCCGCGCCTTCGGCCGCCAGCGCGGAGAAGGTTGTAACCGAGATCGCCAGTTCGTAGCCGACACCAGCGCACTCGAGGATCGCTTGGTTCGGAGCTTTACTCAGGAGAAGACCACGTAGATGAGCAATCATGCTGCCGTGATTCTAGCCTGTTCGCCCCTACGCGCGATCCACACGCACAAAGGCCGCGGCGAACTTCGCCGCGGCCTTTGCTTGCTGCTTGGGTTGGGTTACTCGTTCTTCGGCGTGTAGCCCAGCGTGATCGTCAGCGAGATGCTGCGACCCGGCGTCTGCGTCAGCAGATCGCCACCGCTCAGCGCCGTCGTCCCGATATAGGAGGAACCCGCAGCCATGACCGCGCTGTTGCCGAAGCTGCCGATCTGGACCACGTTGCGCGTGTCCAACAGGTTATTGACCGCGAGCGAGAAGTGCGTGCGATCGAGGATGGAGTTGTTCCGCACCGTGTAGTTGAGGAACACGTTGTCGAGGTTGAACGGAGCCGAATCGTACTGATTGTGGACCGCGCCGTTGTCGTTCCACTGCTCGCCGATGCGCTTGTGGAAGAAGCCGAGGTCGAGGTTACGCGTCTGGTAGGTCAGACCGAAGCCCTCGGTGTTGTCCGGCGAGTTCTGCACGAACAGGTTGTTGGGAACTCCGGTACCAACGTAAACCGCACGATTGACCGTGCCGTTGGCGAAGAGGCTGAGACCATATCCGAAGTAGACGTTGGTCTCGAGTTCCACACCCTTGCTGGTCGCATCCGGCTGCAGATAGTAGTAGGTGTCGGTGACGCCGTTGATGGTCTGGGTCGCGGACGAGTACGAGCTCTGGTACTTGATGTAGTAGTAGTCGCCGTCGAAGGTGACGCGCTTGGCCTTGTACACGCTACCAGCCTGGTAGGTGGACACATTGGTGGGCTTCGGCAGGGTCTTGACCGGCGTTGTCGCGGCTGACGTCATACACGCTGGTCGGAGGAATGATGTTGCCCTTGGAGAACTGCGCGTAGGCAGACCAGTTCTGCTTGATGCGGTAGTTCGCATCCGCCGAAGGCAGCCACTGCTTGTACGCCGCGGTGTTGGTGATCGAGGTAAACGTCTGGCCGTTCGCCAGCTTGGAGCCGATCTTGCCACCGTTGTCGGCGTACTGGATGAAGTTCATCCCGTAGTACGAATACTTCGTTCCGCCGGTGATGGTCAGCTTCGGAATGACATGCAGCTCATACTCGGCGTAGGGCTGGAAGTCGTTGAAGTAGTACTTCTCGCTGAAGTTCGGCAGCACGCTGTCGCTGTGCGTGAAGTAGTCCGACGGGAACTGGTGCCGGTTGGTCAGCGACCACTCGTACCAGAGACCGGTGCGGAAGGTACCGAACTTCGACACCTGGCTGATGGTGCTGGTCTCGCCATACTTACGGTAGCTGTTGTACTTATCTACGAAGCAGCTGTACTTCGCCGGGTTCGCGGCGCACAACGTGGGGGTGATGACACCCGAGTCCGCAGCCGAGGGATTGGCGCCCTTCGCCGGGTTCGCGTAGTACTCCGCGTTGTCGTAGTTGTAGGTGTAGGGCTTGACGTCGATGAACCAACCCTTGCCCAGCTCCGACTTCAGGCCAACATACTCGAAGTCCGTGGGAACCTTGTAGTAGTTGTAGTTCACATAGTACGGGCTGGTCGGATCGGTGTTCTGAAGCAGGTAGTTGTAGCCGAACTGCTGCACCTGGTTGCGGGTGGGCGCGCCGTTGTCCGGCGAGTTCGAGGTCAGCTGGATCACGCCGCTGAAGCCGGTCAGCACCGTCTTATCGGAGAACTTGTACTGCACCTTGATGTCGCCGCCCCAACGCTTCTGATTGTTGAGGGTCTGGAAGCCGCTGGAGCTCATCTGGTGGACATCGGCGGTCATGCTGGTCTTGTGGTTCGCTCCGAGCGTGCCGGAGTCATACTGGACGTCGAACATCTGGGTGTTGAACGAGCCGTAGCTCGCGGTGCCGCGCAGCGACTGCTGCGAGGGAACGTCCTTCGACATCAGGTTGATGGAGCCGCCGAAGGGGCTCGGTCCGATGGTCGCCGCATCGCCGGGGCTGCGGTCGAAGTCGACGCTGCCGATCCAGAGACCGGGGAAGAAGGCCCAGGAGTGATGGGTCGGCGTGTTGGTGTCCTCGAACGGGATTCCGTCCCAGGTGATGTCGTAGTCGCCGTCGGGGAAGCCGCGGAAGTAGGTCGCGCTCTGGCCGAGTCCGATGCCGTTGGAGTTGATCGTCTCCACGCCAGGAACGATCTGGCTGATCTCGCCGAAGTCGGCGGTGGGCGGCGTGAACTGCTGAATGAACTCGGGGCTGATCTCGGAGCGCGCGGAACGCGCCTCGAGCAGCGATCCTACGGGCGCAAGCGCGGCGGCGATGGAGCCCGAGGCAGCGGACTCGACGGTGACCTCATCGGCGGCGTTGGCGACGCTCAGCGGAATGGAGAGCTCGTGCGCCGGCGTGTTGGGATCGACGACGATTCCTTTTTGCGTCGCGGGCGCGAAGCCGCTGACGGTGGCCTGAACGTCATACTTTCCGGGCGCGAGCGCCGGCGTGATGAAGTGGCCGGAGGCGTCGGCTTTGACCGTGATGGCGGCGCCGGTGGCCTCGTTCTTGATCTCGAGAACGGCGTTGGGGAGATTAGCGCCACGCGGGTCGAGAACCGTTCCGCTGATCGTCGCGGGCTGCTGCGCGTGCGTGCGCTGCGGAAGAACGGTGAAGAGTGTCGCGGCGATACCTAAAGCGAGCGCGAGTCGTCCGCGCTTAAATAAATAGGAATCCAAGATGCCTCCGGCCTGCCTGTTTTTCTGTTTTCAGGAACAGGAGGAGACTAGACAAACACTGTGAACTGAAGGCGAATATTAGGTTACGGCACTGTGACAAACTGCGCGAATCTTTAGATTGCCTTTAGATAAGCCTCGCGGCGTACGTCGGCAACTTTGCAATTTAAATTGGGCAGAAATATGTAACGGTAATCGGTCAGATGGAGATCGGATAGATCGAATGGACAGGATCGAGGTCCTTCGCCTGCACTCAGCATGACCAACGGCAAGGCAATACAGGTCTCTCCACCGCGCGACGGACGATGGTGTCGTCCGTCGCTTCGGTGAGAGGACTTTTGTGCGCTTATCTTCTACGTCTGCGGTTAGCCTGCTTCTACGCTTTGCCCTTGCTAAGCCGTGGTGCCGGCGAGCTGCCGCAGGACGTACTGCAGGATGCCGCCGTGCTGGTAGTAGAGGATCTCCTGCGGGGTGTCGATGCGAACGATGGCCGAGAAGACGGTGGTATGACCGGTGTCTGATTCGGCGGTCACAGTAATCGTCCGGCCGTTGGCGAACTTGCCGTCGAGCATGGCGGCCAGTTCGCCGGGCTCGCCGATGGAGTAGAGCTCTTGCCCGGAGAGGCCGTTGATGCCGACCGTGTCTGCATTCTGGCCGGGCTCGAACTGCAACGGCAGGATGCCCATGCCGACCAGGTTCGAACGGTGAATGCGCTCGTAGCTTTCGGCGATGACGAAGCGGACGCCGAGCAGACGCGGGCCCTTCGCGGCCCAGTCTCTCGACGAACCCGAGCCATACTCCTTGCCAGCAAGAATGCCGAGCGGGATCGTGCGGTTGGCGTACTCCACCGAGGCATCGTAGATGCTCATCGGCAGGTCGTCGGGGAAGAGCCGTGTGACGCCGCCCTCGGTGCCGGGGGCGAGCTTATTGCGCAGCCGCACGTTGGCAAACGTTCCACGCACCATGACCTCGTGGTTGCCGCGACGCGAGCCGTAGCTGTTGAAGTCGGCAGGCTTGACGCCGTGGTCGGTGAGGTACTTGCCAGCCGGGCCGTTGAGCTTGATGGAACCGGCGGGGGAGATGTGGTCCGTGGTAACGCTGTCGCCCAGCATGGCGAGGATACGGGCGGCGCGGATGTCCTCGATCGGCGCGGGGACCGCTGGCATGCCGTCGAAGTAGGGGGCCTTGCGGATGTAGGTGGAGTCGGCCTCCCAGCCGTAGGTGTCGCCGAGGGGGAACTTGAGGTTCTGCCAGTTCTGGTCGCCGTCCGCGACGGTGGCGTACTGGTTGCGGAACATCGCGGAGTCGATGGAGGCCTCGACGGTAGCGGCGACCTCGGCCTGCGTGGGCCAGATGTCGCGCAGGAAGACGGGCTGGCCGCTCTGGTCGCGACCGAGCGGCTCGGTATCGAAGTTATGGCTGATGTGGCCAGCGAGAGCATAAGCGACGACCAGCGGCGGGCTCATCAGGTAGTTGGCGCGGACCTCGGGGGATATGCGCCCCTCGAAGTTACGATTGCCGGAGAGCACCGAGACGGCGACGAGGCCGTGGTCTTCGATGGCCTTGCTGACGTCGGTGGGAAGCGGGCCTGAGTTCCCGATACAAGTGGTGCAGCCGTAGCCGACGACCTGGAAGCGAAGCTGGTCGAGGTACGGCATCAGGCCGGACTTGATGTAGTAGTCGCTCACGACGCGGGAGCCGGGAGCGAGCGAGCTCTTGACCCAGGGCGGGGTGCTGAGGCCCTTCTCGACCGCCTTCTTGGCGAGCAGCCCGGCGGCGATCATGACGTAGGGGTTGGAGGTGTTGGTGCAGCTGGTGATGGCGGCGATGACGATGCTGCCGTGGTTGAGGTAGGGCTCGGGATCGAGGCCGAAGCGGGCCGCGATGCTGGTGGGAGCGACGGCGAGGCTGTCGTCCTGGTCGGGCAGGGTTGCGACGGCGACCGCATCGCCGCCCTCGAGTGCAGCGGCTGTAGTGGCCGCGGTGATAGCACCGTTGCCATTGGGATGGCCGCCCTCACCCTCCCAGCGGCGGATCTGGCGGGCGTCGTTCTTGTGCGCGTTGGGGCCGAGCAGCGCGGGCAGCTGCTTGTCGAAGCTGGCCGGAGTTTCCGACAGCAGGACGCGATCCTGCGGGCGCTTGGGACCGGCGACCGAGGGCTCGACGGTGGAGAGATCGAGCGAGAGCGTCGCGCTGTACTCGGCCTCAGGGGCGTCGGGGGTGTGGAAGAGACCCTGCTCGCGGAAGTACTGCTCGACGAGGTCGATGTGGGCCTGATCGCGGCCGGTGAGCGCGAGGTAGCGGAGGGTCTCGGCGTCGACCGGGAAGATGCCGCAGGTGGCGCCGTACTCGGGCGCCATGTTGGCGATGGTGGCGCGGTCGGCCAGCGGCAGCTCGGCGACGCCGGGGCCGTAGAACTCGACGAACTTGCCGACGACGCCGAACTTGCGCAGCGCCTCGGTGACGGTGAGCACGAGGTCGGTGGCGGTGGTGCCTTCCTTCAACTTTCCGGTCAGGCGGAAGCCGACAACCTGCGGGATCAGCATGGAGACCGGCTGGCCGAGCATGGCAGCCTCGGCCTCGATGCCGCCGACGCCCCAGCCGAGGACGCCGAGACCGTTGACCATCGTCGTGTGGGAGTCGGTGCCGACGAGCGTGTCGGGGTAGGCGAAGATCTGGCCGTCGCTCATCGGGCGCGGTGGTGAAGACGACGCGGGCGAGGTACTCGAGGTTGACCTGGTGGCAGATGCCCATGCCCGGCGGGACGGCGGAGAAGTTATGGAAGGCGGTCTGGCCCCACTTGAGGAAGGCGTAGCGCTCGCGGTTGCGCTGGAACTCGAGCGCCGCGTTGAGGTCGTAGGCGTTGGCGGTGCCGAACTCATCGACCTGCACGGAGTGGTCGATGACCAGCTCGGCGGGCTGCAGCGGGTTGATCTTGTCGGGATTGCCGCCGAGCGCCTTCATGGCGTCGCGCATGGCGGCAAGATCGACGATGGCGGGGACGCCGGTGAAGTCCTGCATGAGGACGCGGGCGGGCATGTAGGCGATCTCGCGGGAGGGCTCGGCGGCGGGGTCCCAGGCCGCGAGGAAGCGAATATCCTCTGCCGTTACCGTCCGGCCGTCCTCGTGGCGCAGCAGGTTTTCGAGCAGGATGCGCAGGGAGAAGGGAAGCCGGGCGAGATTGGTGCCCTGCTCGGCGAGCGCCTGCAGGCGGAAGAGATGAACCTGGCGACCACCGTGGGTGAGCGTGGCGGCAGCGTGGAAGGAGTTCGGGTGAGACTTCGACGTAGGCATGGGTGCGTGTCTCCTAAAGCTGGATCAGGCTGAGTCGGGACCGTAGGCCGCATCTGAATCGTGCCAAGGCCGGCGGGGCCGCACGGCGAATGGCTCATAGTAGCGGATGCGGCGTGGCGCCTTCGCTAGAAGGCGGAGCGAAGGCGGCGCATGGCCTCCCACGATCGGGACGACCATGGCGGAAGCGCTTGATGAGGGGCCGGGTCTGAGGCCGCATCTGGGTGATCTTGGTCTGGGACTGATCCGGACTGGATCGGCGACGTCGGCGGCAGACTCGGACGGCGGTCCGCATCGGGCCGGGAGCTGGGCTTCGTCTTGGGAAGGCCTGCCATCACGCTCATTCTACTGCGGCCAGGGCAAAGCTGGCAGACGTTTCTTGCGGACCAGCGTCGATCGGCCACACAGCGCGCAAGACGGCAATGGAGTAGAGTAGGAAACCCCGGAAAAGGGATCGGGACCGCGGAGGCGAAGCTGCATTCGCCGGAGAGACAAGACGGGAGATCGACAGATGCGAACGTCTGAAAGTAGTTTTCGGCTGGGACTTGAGCTGGTGCTGGATGCGAGCCGTCGGCTGCTGCTGGGCTTGATCGCGACGGCGGGATTTGGCGTAGTGGCGATCGTGGCGATGCATCGGATGCCAACACAGCGCGCAGCCCGTGGCGGCTGCGACGATGCAGAACGCAGGGCCGGATCCGGCGGAGGCCGAATCTGGCTCCGGGAAATGCGAGCAGCGCAGGATCGGGGTATCGGAATAACGCAACGCAGGTCCTGAGCCAGTCACAGCAGGGAGCGACGACCGCAGAGCAGTCAGGACTATCCGCAGCAGCAGCAACCGGCGCCGATCGTGCGGCAGCCGCCGCCGGACGTAGGTCTCCGAATTCGGGATATCCGGATCAGGCGTATCCAGCGTCCCCGGAGATTCAGGAGACCAGCGAGATCAAAGCTCCTATGATCCAAGACGCCGAGGCCGGCTACGATGCCACGCTGACCGACGAGCAGGCGAGCGCACCCCCGCCGCCGCTGCCGGTCTACGATCAGCCCGAGGCGCCGGATCCCGACCTCATCTGGACGCCGGGCTACTGGGCGTACGCTCCGTATGGGTACTACTGGGTGCCGGGGGCGTGGTGCGCGCCGCCCTACATCGGGGCGCTGTGGACGCCGGGCTACTGGGGCTTCTATGGCGGACGCTATCGCTTCCATCATGGCTTCTGGGGGCCATATATCGGCTACTACGGCGGCGTGAACTATGGGTTTGGCTATGTCGGCGTGGGCTACCTGGGCGGTTACTGGAACGGCCCGCACTTCTACTACAACCGGAACTTCAATCGCGTGGGACCGGGCGTTCGCAACGTCTACGTGCGCGATGTGACGTTCAACAACGTTCACTACAACAACTATGCGGTGAACACACGGCTCGGTCCGCGAGTGAGCTACAACGGCGGCAACGGCGGGGTTCGAGCCACACCCCGGCCAGCGGAGCTGGCGGCACTGCGGCAGCCACGGGTTGCGCCCATGTCGTCGCAGGTGCAGGCCCAGCGCGAGGCGGCACAGAATCGCCAGCAGTTCTACGGAGCGAATCAGGGCCGGCCGGCGATTGCGGCAACGCCGAGGCCGTTCCCCGCCGAGCGCGGGGTCGCCGCGCCAGCACGCACCACCGCGGACCTCGAGCGACCGGGGACACAGGCGCAACCCGGACAGATGGGACCGAGACAGGCAATCATCGAGAGCCATCCCGGGCAGACGGCGTCACAGCTCCAGCCCGGGCAGACAGCACGGCCGATGGACAACCGCACGGGAACTCCGGGAATAGGGAGTCCGCAGCAACCGCCGCCTCCACAGTCGGAGGTGCGGCGTGTACCGCCGCGGCAGCCAAACCCGGGATGGCAGCAGGCACCGCAACCGCAGCCCTCCGCTCGACCACAGGAGCCCGTGCAGCCGCAGCAGGCACAGCCACGCCCAGAGCCCCAGACATACCCGCAACCAACGCCACGGCCACAGATGCCACCACAGCCCGAGGTTCGGCCGCAGCAGCAACTCCAGCCACCGCGACCACAACCCCAGCCGCAACCCCAGCGTCCGCAGCCGCAGCCACAGAACAGCCACGGCCACAGCCACAGATGCAGCCCCACCCACAAGCACCGCCGCAACCGCACCCCGCACCCAACCCCAAGCGGTAGTGCGCGTTGTGGATTCGCGCTTCCGAGGCCCGCCCTGTGCGGGTCTCGCGGTGGTGTGCGCATGAGAACCGACGGACGGTTTCGCGCATCCAAAAGACGGTAGGCGATCGCGAGGGCCCGATGCGTCGAAGCATTCTCACCACGATCCTGATTGCCGGAGGGCTTGTCCTGAGTTGCAACCGGACTCCGCAGCAGCACCGGAGCGAGCCAACCCCAGGCTGGCGCAACCGGGGCCGCAGCAACGACCGGGCCAAACACCGCACCTCCAACACCTCCAACGACCACGCCGCGTTCAACCACCACGGAGGACACGGAGGACTTCGCTCTACCTCCGTGGCGTCTGCCCGGCCCGCACCGAGCCCGACCGAGGGCGGTCACCGCCCAGCAGCATCATGACCAGCCTCAGGATCAGGATCCGGCGCAGAGCAACACTGGCGCCGACCGCAGTGCCCCCCACTCCCGATCGCAGCGCGCAGGCCGAGGCTGACGCGCGTCAGCGGCAGCAACAGCAACAGCAACAAGAACAGGCGCAGGCCCGGCTGACGGAAGATCAGCAACAGGTGCTGCACGCCTACTCCAAGTACCAGCGGCAGATGCAGGCGGAGCCGCGCATCCAGAGCTCGCTCGGCGATCAGCCGCCACCGTATGCTCGGGCGGCTTGGCCCGATGCCCAGCCGCAGGATCCGCAAGGGATCCAGGAGGCTCCCGGACCGGCGCAGACCACGCCGAAGCTGGTGCCTCCACCAGCACAACCGGCCGGCTCCGCAACAAAGCCAGCCGCCGTCGACATCGCAGCAGCAGAGCCAACCGAGTTCGCCACCGCAGTAGAGCCTCTGCCCGCAACGAGTTCCTCCCAAAGCCCGGACACCAGCAAAGAAAAAGCGAATAAAATAATCCTGATTCCTCTTGTTCGCCGATGCCCGAGAACTCCTCCCAACCCGACCGCTTTGGCTTCCTGCACATCGACCTGAACAGCTTCTTTGCCTCGGTCGAGCAGCAGATGCACCCGGAGTACCGCAACCGTCCGCTCGCAGTCGTCCCAACCATGGCGGACACGACCTGCTGCATCGCGGCCAGCTATGAGGCGAAGGCGCTGGGCATCAAAACCGGAACGCAGGTGGGTGAGGCCAAGCAGAGGTGCCCCGAGATCATCCTCGTCGCGGGCAATCACGATCACTATGCGGAGTACTCGCACAAGATCGTCGCCGCGGTCGATCGCTGCTGCCCGGTGGCGCACACGCCGTCGATCGATGAGATGGTGTGCCAGTTGATGGGCCGCGAGCAGGAGCCGCCTCGGGCGCGGCGCATCGCGCTCGACATCAAGCAGGCGATCAAGGACGATGTGGGCGAGACCCTGCGCTGCTCCATCGGCATGGCCCCGAACCGCTATCTCGCCAAGATCGCCAGCGACATGCAGAAGCCCGATGGCTTGATCGGCCTGCTGCCCTCGCAGCTGCCGCGCGCGGTCGCGCATCTCGAACTGCGCGACCTTCCCGGCGTCGGCGCGAAGACCGAGGTGCGCTTGAACGCCAAGGGCATTCGGACGATGGAACAGCTCTTGGCGCTCGACCGCAAGGGGATGCACGACCTGTGGGACAGCGTGTGGGGCGACCGGCTGTACCACTGGCTGCGCGGCGGCGACACGGGAGACGATGGCGCTCCGGTGTCGAGCGGATTGCAAAAGTCGCTGGGACACTCGCACGTACTGGGGCCGGAGTTTCGCTCCGAGCAGGGTGCCTGGGCGGTGGCACACAAACTGTTACATAAAGCGGCGATGCGGCTGCGCATGGAGCACTTCTACACCGGCTCACTGGCCGTGACGATTCGCTACCAGCTCACCCGCGAGCAGGCGGCGCGGATGCAGTCCAAGCGGCACTTCTCCGGCATCAAGCAGGCGGGCTGGGGGATGGAGGCGCGGTTTCGCGAGTGCCAGGACACCTTGTCGCTGCTGGATGCGCTGAAGGGCCTGTGGCAGCAGCGGCCGCAGGGCGAGGGCTTCGAGCGCCCGTTCTTTGTCGGCGTGACGCTGCGCAACCTGATCCCGGAGAGCGAGCACCAGGAGTCGCTGTTCGGCGATGTGGACAAGCGCGGGGAGCTGTCGGCCACGATGGACAAACTCAATCTGAAGTATGGGCATACGACGCTGCACTTCGCCGGCATGCTCGCCGCGCGCGAGACCGCGCCGACGCGCATCGCCTTCACCCAAATCCCGGTGCAGTACGGCGTCGATTACATGTAGCCGATATGTAACCGTGATCGTTCGCGGACGCGCGATGGCTCGGCTCTCCGTCGTATGATGGCAGCGTGAGCGTCGCGTACATCGGCCGCCTGGCCCCATCTCCGACTGGCCTGCTGCACCTGGGGCATGCGGCTACATTTTGGACCGCCTATGTGCGGAGCTGCGAGCGCGGCGGTGTGCTGCGCATGCGCAACGAGGATCTCGATCCGCAGCGTTCGCGGGCGGAGTTCGTCGCCGCCATGTTCGAGGACCTGCGCTGGCTCGGCATCACGTGGAGCGGCGATGTAATCACGCAGTCCCAGCGGCTGACGGCCTATCGCGAAGCGCTCGATCGGCTACTCGCCACAGGCTCGATCTATCCCTGCCGCTGCAGCCGCAAGGACCTCGCGCGCATGATGCAGGCGCCGCATGAGGACGACGACGACGACGAGCCGGTGTATCCGGGTTTGTGCCGGCCTTCGGAACAAACCCTCTGCGCACATTCGAGAAGGGCGTGAACTATCGCTTCCGCGTTCCGGACACCGAGCAGATACGGTTCGAGGACGGCAACCTCGGCCCGCAGTGCTTTCAAGCCGGGCGCGACTTCGGCGACTTCCTGGTGTGGCGCAAGGATGGCCTTCCCAGCTACCAGCTCGCCTGCGTCGTCGACGATGCGGCGATGGCGATCACCGAGGTGGTGCGCGGACGCGATCTGCTCAAGTCCACGGCGCGACAGCTGCTGCTGCAGCGCGCGCTGGGACTGCCGAGCCCCGCGTACTTCCACACCGCGCTGCTGGTCGATAGCAGCGGCGTGCGGCTGGCCAAGCGGCACGATGCGCTGGCGCTGCGCACGCTGCGAGAGCAGGGCCTCACGCCCGATGCGGTACTGCGGATGATCTCGGCTCTCCACTGCGCGCTGAGCGTCGCATCTCCCTTCATCTTTTGCCATCACTCGCTGCTTCTCCATCGCTGGAGCGCTGTCGGCTACAGGCACTGCGACACATCTCGGGTGGGCCTTCTGCATCCGACTTGGCTGACAGGAGTTTTACGATGCACATATTTCTTGGTTCAACGATGTTCCGGGCCGCGGCAATGAGCGCTGCCGTGCTGCTGCTCGCGACCGGCTGCGACAAGAAGGCCGACAACACGCTCAACTACAAGAGCGCGATCAACAGCTACTATGCGGCGCATCCGGCATGCCTGTTTTCGGAGCCGGTGAAGTTCCCGGTACAGGTGGCGACGTCGGATGCGAGCAAGACGGCACCATACGACGCACTGGTCGATCAGGGGCTGCTGGTGCGGACGAGCGCGGAGAAGAAGATCATCATCCTCTCGAAGCAGGAGAACAACTACGACCTCTCCGACCAGGGGCGGGCGGCGTGGGCGGCGGACACGAGCCAGCCGGGCTATGGCAACTTCTGCTACGGGCACCGCAGCGTGAGCAGCCTCGACAGCGCGACGCCAACGACCTCGAACCCGGGCGCGACGACGCAGGTGAGCTATCACTACAGCATCGCGGACGCTCCGAGCTGGGCGACGGCGGCGGAGACCAAGACCGCGTTTCCCGCGCTGCAAACCGATCTCGCAGGACCGCAGCCTGCGACCGCCACGCTGACCAACACCAGCAACGGCTGGCAGGTAAGCAGCGTGCTGGACGCCAACGGCGCGCACGCCCCAGCGACCAGCGCCGACGGCAAGGTGGTGCAGTAGAGGCAGGAGTCGATGGGCACGGAGTCGCGGAATCCAAATAGATGCCCTGACTGCGTCAAAACCAGGGCAGTGGAAAGGATTGCGATGAGTGCGATTTTAGAAGAGCAAGCGAGCGCCGAGGCGGGGATTCGGCGGTTCAACGAGAGCGTAACCGAGGCGTTCAACCGGCAGGATGCAGCGACGATGGCCGGGCTCTGGACCGAGCAGGCGCGGCTATTGCCGCCCGGCGGAGAGATGCTGATCGGGCGCAGTGCCGTGCAGGCCTACTGGCAACGCGCCTTCGATCAAGGGGCGTACCACTGCGCCTTGGTGAGCACGGAGATCCACTCCCTGGGCACGGGCGTGGCCTATGAGATCGGCAGGAATGTGGTGAAGGTGCGACTGGCGGACGGGACCAGCGTGGACGTGCAGGGCAAGTCGATGTGCATCTTCCGCCGCGAGGGCGAGGCTGTGGCGCGCCGACGTCGATATCTTCAATGCAGCGGAGATGAGTAGCCACAGGATCAGAAACAACAAACCCCATGTCTCGCTGGAAGACATGGGGTTCGTTGCTTCGGTGTTGCGTTCGTTAGTTGGACGGGCCGTTGAGGACGACCGACGCGGCTGCGGCGTAGGGCTTCATCTGGTAGTTGGTGGGTGGGATGCCGCCGGCGAGATTGCGGACGAAGTAGTCCCAGCGGCGGCGGGTCATGTAGTTGGTCGCGTACTTGTAACCGTGCGGGACGTTGGGGATCAGCAGCAGGTCGAAGTCCTTGTTGGCCTTGATCAGGGCATCGACCACCAGCAGCGTGTTGTTCATGGGCACGTTGTCGTCCATGGTGCCGTGGGCGAGCAGCAGATGTCCCTTGAGGTTGGCGGCGTACTTCTGGTTGGCCTGATCGTCGTAGTTGCTGGTGCCGTCGGCGTTGGTCGACGTCGATGCCGGCCCACTTCTCGGCCCAGTCGTCCTCGTAGTCGCGGTTGTCGTGGTTGCCGCTCTCGCCGATGCCGACCTTGAAGAAGTCGGGGAAGTGGAACATGGCGGAGACGGTGGCGTTGCCGCCGCCGGAGTGGCCGTAGATGCCGGCGCGGTCGATGTCGATGAAGGGATACTGCGTGGCGAGATCCTTCATGCCGGCGACCTGATCGGGGATGGTGTCGTCGCCGAGGTTGCGCGTAGTAGGCCTCGTGGAAGGCCTTCGAGCGGAAGGGCGTGCCCATGCCGTCGATGCAGACCACGACGAAGCCGAGCTCGGCGAGCGACTGCAGATCGCCGTGCGCGGCGGTGAAGGTGCGGCCGCCGCAGGAGCCGATCTGCGGGCCGGGATAGACGTAGTTCACGATCGGGTACTTACGCGTCGGATCGAGGTTCGTCGGCTTGAACATGAAGCCGTAGAGCTCGGTCTGGCCGTCGCGCGCCTTCACCTTGATCGGCGTGGGCGGAACCCAGCCGGCGGCGACGAGGCGGGTGATGTCCTGATGGGCGACGTCCATGACGACCTTGCCGTCGAGGTTGCGGACGACGGTGATCTGCGGCGTCGTGGGCGTGGAGTACTCGTCGGTGAACAGATCGCCCGTCGGGCGAGAACGTGACGACGTGGTCGGCGTCCTCCGGCGTCAGCAGGCGCTGGCCGGTGCCGTCGAAGTGGATGCTGTAGAGTGCCTGGTAGTAGGGATCGCGGCCAGCCTCCTTGCCGACGGCGAGGAAGTAGATCACGCGGTTCTTCTCGTCGATGTGGAGCACCTGGGTGACGTTGCCGTCGCCGTGGGTGATCTGGTTCTTCAGCTTGCCGGTGGTGAGGTCGTAGAGGTAGAGCTGGCCCCAGTTGTCGCGCTCGGAGAACCAGAGGATCTCGTTCGACGCGGGCAGGAGTTGCCAGTTCACCTTGCCGTTGCCGCTCTCGTAGAACTTGGGCGCGGTCTCGGTCATCACCTCGCGCACCTGGCCGGTGGCGGTGTCGGCGACGCGCAGCCACTCCTGCTTGTGATCGCGCGAGGTGGAGACGAAGGCGAGGTGGTGCGTGTCGGGGCTCCAGTAGCACGTCGTCCCAGGTGGTGCCGTCGCAGCGCGATGTCGTCGCAGAGGGTGGACCGGTGCTGGTCCGGCGGCATCTTCAGGCGCATGACCTTGCGGCTGTCCACGTCGATGACGACGCGCTCGATCATGGTGACGTCCTTGTCGCCGACCAGCGGGTACTTCCACGCCTGCAGCTTGGGATGGCCGTTGGTGACGGGGACGAGGTACATCTCGCCGGTCCTTGCGCTGGTCCTGCTGGAAGGTGGCGATCTTCTTCGAGTCGGGCGACCAGAGCAGGATGGCCGAGTCGGTGTGCTTCCAGCCGGCGTTGTCGGTGGCGTAGCCGAAGTCCTTCACGCCGTCGGTGGTGAGCTGGGTCTCCTTGCCGGTGGCGAGGTCGCGGACCCAGAGGTTCCAGTCGCGGATGAAGGCGCCGAGCTTCTTGTCGGGCGAGAGCGTGAGGCTCCTCGTGGTCTGGCGGGGAGCAGCGGGGTGCAGGTGTCGCGTCGGCCCCGAGCGTGCAGCGGTACTGGACCTCGTCACGGCCGACCGAGACGGCGAGCTGCGTGTCGTGATCGGAGAGGCTGAGGTCGGTGAGCTCGAGGTGCTGGGGATCGTTCTTGATCGCTGCCGTTCGAGGCGGCGGCGAGCGCGGCGGCCAGCGCGGTCTGATCGAAGGCGGGCTTGCGTGTGCCCTTGGCGGGATCGACCAGCATGTAGGTGATGGCGCGGGTGTCGGTGTCGACGTCGCGGTAGTAGAAGCGCGTGTCGTCGATCCAGTGGGCGTGGACGAGGCCCTTATAGGCAAGCGGCGCCATGTTGTAGCCCATGAACTTTTCGGCCTGGGCGTAGTCGGCGTCGGTGTACTGGCGTGGCTGCTGCGCGTGGAGCGTGGCGGCGAGAGAACCGCGCAAGGGAGAGAAGGAGGGCGGCCGCTCTGGCGGCGGTTCGTGCTGAAGTGCATTCTTCTGGTTCCTTTTGGACTGCTTGGTCTTGATGCGTCGACCGCAGTCTGCTGTGGATTTCCTGTGAATCTGTGGAGCGCTGGCTTCGGCGTCGCTGCGCCGCGAGTGAGCGTGTCGGCTCGCGGCAGAAAAGACGAAGTGACGGACAGTCTAGCAGCGATCGCCGGAGTCGGTGGGGGATCGGTGGGCTTCGCGCCGCAGCTTCCACAGAATCTGGCGCAGGATGCCCATCCAGACCGGGGTGTCGATGCGATCGAACTGCAGGCGCAGCAGCCGGCGGCGGAGATCGGCGGCGCTGGAGTTGGCGGGATGGTGGCGGGTGTACTCGCTGGCCTCGAGGACCTCGCTGGAAGAGCGCGGTGAGGCGTTCCAGATCGCCCGCCGTCGCCGGCTGGGCAGCAGCGGAACGGCCGGCATGGGGAAGTTCGCGCTGGCGGACCAGCTCGTAGAGGCAGACGGCAACCGCCTGGCCGAGGTTCATCGAGGGGTGGCGGTGGTCCGGGTGCTGGTGCATGGGGATGGTGAGCAGCCAGTTGCAGTGGCTGAGTTCGTCGTTGGAGAGACCGGTCTTCTCCGAGCCGAAGAGCAGCGCGACGCGGGGAGCGTCTTCTTCCGCGCTGGCGGCTGGGTCTCTGAGGGCTTCGAAGATCCTGGGCGCGGCGTCGCTGAGGGCGAGCAGCGGATGCTGCAGGTCGCGCTCGCCGACGGCGGTGGTGCCGGCGACGAGAGTGCAGTCGGCGACGGCTGCGGCCACGCGTGGGGAACTCGCGGGCGCCGGCGAGCACGGCCGAGGCGTCGATGGCCGAGCGCGCGGCCTCGAGCGGGACCGAGTAGTCGTTGACCAGGCGGAGGTCGCGAAAGCCGAAGTCGTGCATGGCGCGGGCGACGGCGCCGATGTTGTTGGGATTGCGGGCGCGGACAAGGACGATGGCGATGCGGTCGAGTTCTTCTGGCTGCAGCATGAGTGTCTAGTTTAGGGCGTTAAACGGCGAACGACCGGCGGTGGTCGCCGATCGCTCGCTGTTTAGATCGAGGATGGGACGGTTGCAGGTTTAGCTGTGAGGTTTCAATAGGTTGTTGTCCATCTGACCGAGAACGAAGAAGCTGATTGTGTCGAAGCAACAGTTTCTTCGGAGGACCAGATGGACTATCACCATCATGCGCGTTTGACGGTGCATGGTCGAGAGCTTTTGTGCCGATGCTGTGGTGGAGGGCCGGCTGAGCTTGTGCGAGGCGGCAGCCGAGCACGGGCTCAGCCGGCAGACGGCGGCTAAGTGGGTGCGGCGGTATCGCAAGCTGGGCGTGGCTGGTCTGCGGGACCGCAGCTCGCGCCCGCATCGGCTGCGAGAACCCACCTCACCGGAGCTGGCCGAGCGTGTCGAAGCGCTGCGGCGGCGAGCGTTGGACGGGTCAGCGGATCGCGCAGCAGACAGCGCCTGAGCCGAGCGACGGTGAGCCGCATCCTGCGCCGGCTGAGGCTGAGCCGGATGCGCGATCTGGAGCCGAAGCCTGCCGGTCCAGCGCTACGAGCACGCCGCGCCGGGCGATCTGCTGCACCTCGATATCAAGAAGCTTGGCCGCATCGCTCCGGCCTCGCACCGCGTCACCGGCAACCGCCGCGACTCGGTCGAGGGCGCCGGCTGCGGAGTACGTGCATGTCGCCATCGACGACCACTCGCGCATCGCCTTCTCGGCGATCTATCCGGATGAAAAGCAGCGCCTCGGTACTGCACTTCCTGCGTGCCGCCGCTGGCCTACTACGCCGCGCTTCGGCATCCAGCTTCAAGGCTGTGCTCACCGACAACGGCCCGGCATACCGCTCCGTGCCTTCGCCGAGGCCTGCCGTGCAGCTCGGCCTCAAGCACCGCTGCACTCGGCCCTATACCCCACGCACCAACGGCAAGGCCGAGCGCTTCATCCAGACCGCGCTACGCGAATGGGCCTACGCTCGCACCTACCAGAACTCAGCACGAACGCAGCCAGGAGCTCGCTCCCTGGATGCACCAGTACAACTGGCACCGGCCTCATGCTAGCCTCGGCCTGTCGCCACCCATCAGCCGAGCAGGACTCGAGGACAACAACCTGTTGACACTCCACACCTAGCGGTGGGGATGGCCGCCCTCGGGCCGCGCCTGAGACTGCGGACGAGACTGAGGCTCAGGACGAGACTGGGGTTCAGGCCGAGACTGCGACTGCGGCCTCGCCTGCTGCTGTTGCGCGCGGTCCTCCTGCTGGGCATGGGCCTGCGGCTGGGTGCGAGCCTGCGACTGCGCGCTGGGCTGGCCGTGCGTGCTGTCGAAGCCGCCGCGGCTGGTGTTCCCGGACTGCCCACCGAAGCCACCGCGAGCGGTTCCTCCGGGCTGCGCTCCGCGTGCCGCGACGGCCGTGTTCGTGGCGCCGGGCCGCTGCATGGCCGCCGTCTGCGGATGGCCGCCGTTCGCCGAGGCGAAGTTGCCGCGGTTGGCCTGCGCCGCCTGCATATGGCTCTGCTGCATGCCGGTGGGGCCGACGTGGTTCTCGTGCTCGGCGGCCATCTCCTGCCGTCCGGGCCGGGCGTTGAGGCCGCCGGGACCACCGTTGAAGCTGGTGTGGTTGCCGACGTTGGTGACGTGGACGTTCTCCACGTAGGTGTTGTGGATGACGGTGCGGTTCACGTTCATCACCGCGGTGTTATAGGCGAAGTGACCGCCCGCCCAACGACCGCCGACGAAGCCGACACCACCGTATCCGAAGCCGTAGTTCACGCCGCCATAGAAGCCGACGTGCGGTCCCCAGTAGCCGGCGTGGAAGCCGTAGACGCCGCCGGCCAAGCCCCAGTAGCGCGGGGTCCAGAGCACACCGACGACGGGCGGCTGCACCCAGACGCCGGGAACCCAGTAGTAGCCGCCGGGGCCGTAGGCCCAGTAGCCGGGGGTCCAGAGATAGCCGTCGCCGGGGCACGAGCGGCTGGGCGTAGACGGGAAGAGCCGGCGGCGCGAAGCCAACCGAGACAACGACGGCGGCCTGGGCCGCGCTGGGCGCCAGGATCGGACGCCAGAATCGGCGCGCCGACGAGGGCCGTCATCATAAGGAACTTAGCGAAACTTCCGGATCACACTGCGAGCGTTCATAGGTGTCTCCTGCATTTCTTTCTAATTCGGTACTTTTTTTTCAAACTGGGCCGAGGGGAGCTCGAAATGGGCCTGGGAGACGGAGCAGCGGAGGGTTTCAGCGAGCTGCTCGTATAGTAGAAACCCTGATTTTCGCTGTTTGTTCCGAACAATAGCTGAGGCTGGGTTAGAGCTGCTTTCTATTTTATCTGGCCACGATCTGGCCACTAGACGACGACGAGTCCGCGGCAGCGCGGGAATTGGGCGTTGCGTCGATGGGGCGCAACGCGCGTTACGGAGACGAGACCTTACCCTGCGCGTCACTGCAGTCCGGCTCAAAGTGGGGGCTCAGGAGATAGATGCAATCCGGACGCCGCAGGTTGGAGGAGCAAGTTGCACGCCTGCATCAGCACTGAGAGCATCGCGAATCCGGCTCATCGTAAACTGGGCAGAGCGCATGTCCGACAACTTTGCCCAGACCGTCAAGCAGCAGGCCGACATCGTGAAGGTGATCGGCGAGTACGTGCGGCTGAAGAAGACCGGCGCGCAGAACTTCGGCGGCCTGTGTCCGTTCCACAAGGAGAAGACCGGCTCGTTCTCGGTGAACGCGACCCACAACTACTTCTACTGCTTCGGCTGCCACGAGAAGGGCGACGTCTTCACCTTCGTGATGAAGCTGGAGAACGTCAGCTTTCCCGAGGCCGTGCGCGACCGTCGCCGCCAAGTGCGGGATGCCGCTGCCCAAGCGCGAGTTCGACTCCCCGGAGGAGGCGCGCGAGGCCGGGCTGCGGCGGCAGCTGATCGACATCCACGAGGCCGCGACGCAGTACTTCGAGGCCGCGCTCAAGTCCCCCGAGGCCGCACGGGCGCGCGAGTATCTGACGCGGCCGCGGCGTCACGCCGGAGACGATCAAGACCTTCCGCATCGGCTATGCGCCGGACGACTTCAACCACATGCGCGAGGCGATGAAGGCCGCACTTCCCCGAGGAGGTGCTGCGCGCCAGCGGGCTGTTCTCCGCCAAGGAGCAGGCCGACGGATCGCAGGGCCAGATGTACGCGCGCTTCCGCAAGCGCATCACCTTTCCGATCGCGAACGAGCAGGGCAAGACGATCGCCTTCACGGCGCGGGCGCTCGACTCGGATGAGAAGTCCGGCCCGAAGTACATGAACTCGCCCGAGACCGCGCTCTATACCAAGGGCCAGGTCCTGTTCAATCTGGACAAGGCCAAGGCGGCGATGCGCGAGCATGGACTTCGCGCTGCTCGTCGAGGGCCAGATGGACTGCATCTCGGTGTACATGGCCGGGGTGAAGAACGTGCTGGCGACCTCGGGCACGGCGTTCACCGAGATGCAGGTGCGGCTGCTGGGCCGCTTCACCAAGCGCGTGGTGGTCAACTTCGATCCCGACACCGCGGGCGCGAACGCGGCCGAGAAGTCGATCGCGCTGCTCACCGAGGAGGAGTTCGAGGTGAAGGTGGTCTCGCTCGAGGGCGGCCTCGATCCCGACCGCTTCGTGCGCGAGCAGGGCATACAGGCCTACATGGCGGCGCTGCGCGGGGCGCGGCGGCACTCGGACTTCCTGATCGAGCGGGCGCGGCAGCAGTTTCCCGGCGCGCACGCCGGACGCCAAGGTGAAGGCGATGAACTTCCTGCTGCCGCACATTCGCCGCATGCCCAACCGCATCCATCGCGATGAGTTTGCCGCCGACGCGGCGCAGAAGCTGGGCATCGACTCCGCCATGATGCGGCAGGAGCTGAAGCAGGCGGCGGCGCAGCGGGTGGAGAGCGTGCGCTCGCACCGCCAGGATCCCGATCAGCGAGACCGAGCAGATTCTGCTGCGGGCGCTGGTGCTGCCCGAGACCGACGCGGCGCGGAGGCTGGCCGCCGAGCAGCTTTGCGGCGCGGCCCGAGTGGATCGCCGAGCTGCCCACGGCGGATCTGCTGGAGGCGCTGGCGCAGGCGCCACCACCGACGAATCCACTCGACGCGGCGCCCACCGACGAGCTGCGCATGCAGCTCGCGATGCACCCTCGAGCATCCCGCCGAGGCGAACGACCCAACCATCGAGCGCTCCGTCGTCGATGCGCTGTACATGCTCGAGACGCGACGCCTGGAGCGCCGCCAGCGCGAGCTGCGCAACCAGATCGCCGAGGCCGACCGGCGCGGCGATCCAGGTGATGCTGGAGCAGTTCGCGACCGAGAAGATGCAGGTGGACAAGCTGCTGCGGCAGCGATAGCCGCAGCGCCGCGAGTGCATCTCGTCAGCAATCCCGATTGCTATAATCGGCACATTCCCCGGGACATCCTGAGCATTCCTTTGGAGGCTGCATGCACCTGTGTATGGACTCGTGCTCCGTCGCCTGTTCCGTCGTTGCCCATGCGCTCTGCCGCAGAGCCGGTCGGAGGCGCGCCTGATGGATCGCGCAACCCGACGCAGGCTGCTCTGGAGCTTCCTGTCGAACTGGGTGGCGCGGCTCTCCTCGACCATCATGCAACTGGTCGGCGTCCCGGTCTTCCTGCACTTCTGGAGCGTGCCGCTGTACGGCAACTGGATCGTGGTCAGCGCCATTCCCTCCTACCTGAGCTTCAGCAGCGTGGGCTTCGGCAGCGTGGCCGGCAACGAGATGACGATGCTGGTGGCGCGCGCGGACCGTGCCGGCGCGTTGCGCGTCTTTCAAAGCTGCTGGTGGCTGATCGTCGAGCCTCTGCGCAGCGATGCTGATGCTGCTGAGCGGGGCGCTGTTCGTCACTGCCGATGGCCCACCTGCTGCGGCTGACCGAGATCAGCGAGATCGATACCCGCTGGATCCTGTTCTCTCTCGGCGTGTCGGTGCTGCTGGGGCAGCTCGAGATGCTGCTGCAGTCGGCCTATCGCGCGGTGGGCCGCAACGCCTTCGGCTCGTTCTGCAAGAGCGCGATGTCGCTGGCGGCGTTCGCCGCGACGATGGTGGCGGTGGCGGCCGGGCAGGGGCCGCGCGGAGTCGCCCTGGTGTTCGCCACGGCGAACGTCGCCGGAACCCTGCTGCTGGCCGCGATGGTCAAGCGCGACCTTCCCTGGATCGAGTTCGGCTGGCGCCACGCGCGCCGCTCGACCATCCGCGCGCTGCTGCGGCCGGCGCTGGCCTTCATGGGCTTCCCCCTCGGCAATGCGCTCAATCTGCAAGGGACCGTGCTGGCGGTCAGCTACGCGCTGGGGCCGACCAGCGTGGTGATCTTCGGCACCGCGCGCACCGTCTCGCGGGTGGCGCTGCAGATGGTGCAGATGGTGAACGCGAGCTTCGAGCCGGAGATCACGATGGCCTTCGGCGCGGGCAACATCGCCCTGCTGCGAACGCTGCACCGGCGCTCCTGCCAGCTCGCGCTGCTGGTCGCCTCGGCGATCGTCGCGGCCATGCGTGACGGTGGGGCCGTGGTTCCTCAGCCACTGGAGCGGCGGCCGCGTGCCGCCCAGCCGGCGGCCTGCTCGACGATGCTGCTGCTGGTGGTGCTCGTTTACTCGCTCTGGTCGACCAGCGCGACGGTGCTTGACGGCGACCAACCAGCACCAGCGGCTGGCGGTGTACTACATCGCCGGCACCAGCCTGACCTGCGTGCTCTGCTACCTGCTGGCGCGCTGGCAGGGCTTGTATGGCGCGGCGGCCTCGCTGCTGGTCTCTGAGCTGGTGATGAACAGCTACGTGCTCCCGGCGTCGCTGCGGCTGCTCCGAAGACACGCTGCGGGGATTTCTACGCAGCATGGTGCACTATCCGGCGTCGCTGCGGCCGGCAGCTGCTGCTGCTCGGCTCGACCGCACCCGGCAGGAGCGGGAGGCCGCATGAACTCCAGCTGCAGGAATCTCCGAGGAGCCGCGACGCAGGTTCGCGTCGGTTACTACCCGGCGTGGAATTCAGAGCCCTCCTGCATCCGCTGCCGACCGAGGAATCCTTTTCCGCGATAAGATTCGTCTAACATTTGTGGTATTCTGTGATTCGCTGGGGACGTGCGCCTTCGAATGCCCAGACCTATCTAAAGGTCACCGGGCTTGCCACCTGCGGTCTAAACCGCAACTGACTCCCTGCCCATTACGCAAGAACCAAGGGATTTGTCCGCCTGAAGACCACTCAAAGAGCGCGGACACACTCTCAGAGAATAGAAAAATTTCGCAGGAGCGCGCATAGCCGTGGCTGAAGAACTGGATAAGTACGAAGACGACATTGATAAGCTCATCGATACCGGCAAGGAGAAGGGGTATCTCACCTACGGCGAGGTCAACGACCTGCTGCCCGGCGACATCACCTCTCCCGACGAACTCGACGATCTGATGACCACCATCAACACGCAGGGTATCGACGTGTTGTCGGGCGAGTCGCGCATGGATCGCGACAAGTACGAGCCGGAGGCGGGCGAAGAGTCCGACGACGTCGAGCTCGACCTGTCGCCCGGCACCCTCGAGAAGACCAACGACCCCGTGCGCATGTACCTGCGCGAGATGGGTACGGTGCCGCTGCTCACCCGCGAGGGTGAGGTCGAGATCGCCAAGCGCATCGAGCGTGGCCAGGTCCGCGTCATGAAGGCCATCTCGCGCTCGCCCATCGTCATTCGCGAGATCGTCGCCCTCGGCGAAGACCTCCGCCGCGGCGTGCGCAACATCAAGGAAGTCGTCACCTTCGACGAAGAGGAGCTGACCGAAGAGATCCTGCAGTCGCGCGTCCGCGCCACCGTCAGCCGCATCGACGTCATCGTCAAGCACCAGAAGAAGCTGGCCGCGCTCGAAGAGAAGATGGCCGCACCCGCCGGCAAGGACGCCAAGGCCAAGGCCAAGGAGCTCCGCAAGACGCCGCTGGCTGATCGGCCGCGAGCACGTCTACATCAACCGCATCGTGCGCGAGCTCAAGTACACCAACGGCGAGAAGAAGCGCCTGCTCGACAAGGTCAACAAGACCGTCGATGCCATGCGCACGCTCGAGCGCCAGATCAAGTCGCTCGAGACCAAGCACGAGGCCTCGAAGTCCGAAGAGCTGCGCAAGGAGTACCGCCGCCAGCAGAAGAACTGCCGCACCGATCTCGATCGCGTCGAGGCCGACGCCGGCATCGCCATCGCCGACCTCAAGCGCACCCAGCGCGAGATGATCCAGGGCGACATGGACGCCGAGAAGGCCAAGCGCGAGCTGATCGAGGCCAACCTTCGTCTCGTCGTCTCCATCGCCAAGAAGTACACCAACCGCGGCCTGCAGTTCCTCGACCTGATTCAGGAGGGCAACATCGGCCTGATGAAGGCCGTCGACAAGTTCGAGTACCGCCGCGGTTACAAGTTCTCGACCTACGCCACCTGGTGGATCCGGCAGGCGATCACCCGCGCCATCGCCGATCAGGCCCGCACCATCCGTATCCCGGTCCACATGATCGAGACCATCAACAAGCTCATCCGCACCTCGCGTCAGCTGGTGCAGGAGCTCGGTCGCGAGGCGTCCTCGGAAGAGATCGCCCGCCGCATGGACATCCCGGTCGCGAAGGTGCGCAAGGTGCTCAAGATCGCACAGGAGCCCATCTCGCTCGAGACCCCGATCGGAGAAGAGGAAGATTCGCACCTCGGCGACTTCATCGAAGATCGCATGGCGGTCAGCCCGTCGGACGCGGTCATCTCGGTGAACCTCAAGGAGTACACCTCGCAGGTGCTGCGCACGCTGACCCCGCGCGAGGAGCGCGTCATCAAGATGCGCTTCGGCCTCGAGGACGGCTCCGAGCACACCCTCGAAGAGGTCGGCCAGAGCTTCCAGGTGACGCGCGAGCGCATCCGGCAGATCGAGGCCAAGGCGCTGCGCAAGCTCCGCCACCCCAGCCGCAGCCGCAAGCTGAAGGCCTTCGTGGACGGCGTCAAGGAAGCCTAACCAACCGCTGCGAACCAGCTCCGCGCAAACGGCCTGGTTCGCACCTCTCACCACGAGCTTCCTATAACAGAACTCGACCAAAAGTAAAAAGGCCACTCCCCTCGGGAGTGGCCTTTTCACTTGTTGCATTGTGGTTCGGTTACGGATGCACTGCCGTAGGCGTCGTCGTGTTGGCCGTGTGCGTCAGCACGTCGGACGCATCGTGCGCCGGCTCCAGCTTCTCCTTGTCGCCGCGCAGCGTCTTCAGGAAGGCCACCAGCGCCGTCGTCTCATCCGGATTGAGCGCGTTGCCATAGGCCGGCATATTGCCGCCGCCCTGCAGCACCTGCCGCACCATCTGGTCCTCGGTCATGCGGGTGGCGACCGCGTCCAGCGCCGGTCCACGCTGTCCGCCTTCGCCGCCCACCGAGTGGCAGTTGCGGCACTGCTTGTTCTGGAAGACGATCGCGCCCTCGCGCTCGACCGGCGTCAGTCGATGCAGGTAGTGCTGCGGCACCGTATCGCTCGACCACGCGTTCATGATCGGGCTCCACGGGGTGTAGGTGCCCAGGCGGGTGAAGACGCCCAGCGTCACCGCGATCACCGCAACCATCAGCACCGCGATCGGACGCCGCGACCAGTGCTTCTCGCCCTCGCCCGCGAACAGCGGCAGCAGCAGCATCGCGCCAATGATGATGCGGCGGCGCGATCAGCAGCATCGGCGTCTCGAGCTCCGGCGGAAGGAACGCCAGCACGGCGTAGAGCCAGAGGAAGAAGAAGTCCGGCTTGGGCGCGGTCTGGATGATGGTCGGGTCGGGCTGTCCGGTCGGACCGAAGGGTCCGAAGTACAGCGCGCACGCCATCACCGACGAGCATGATCGCCGCGGCGAAGACAACGTCCTTCCAGACGCCATCGGGAATGAAGGGTTCGCCTTCGTTCTGCGACCAGGTGGTGATACTCACGCTCATAGGTGCTTCTTGCGCACCAGGCGGCCCGGCATCGGCCACTCGTTGATGCCGAGACGCAGCACCATCCACACGTGCACGCCGACGCCCAGCAGCAGAATGCCCGGGATCACGAAGACATGCAGCGCGAAGAAGCGCGACAGCGTCTGCCCCGCCGATGATCGATCCGCCGTTGACCAGGTGCACCAGGTAGGCGCCGACAAACGGGACGCGGCTCATGATGGAGGCGCCGATGCCCAGACCCCAGTAGGCGTCCTGGTCGAAGCGCAGCACCTGTCCGGTGAAGGCCATGCCCAGGGTCAGCAGCAGCAGCACCACACCGACGATCCAGGTCAGCTCGCGCGGAAACTTGTACGCGCCGAACATGAAGACCTGCACCATGTGGATCAGCACCACCGCGACCATGAAGTCCGAGCCCCAGCCATGCATGCGCACGCAGGAACCAGCCCAGGGTCACGTTATGGTTCAGGAACTGCAGGCTGTTCCACGCCTCACCGGCCGACGGCGTATACACCAGCGCCAGCAGGATGCCGGTCATCACCTGCATCATCAGCAGCACGGTCGCCGCGCTGCCGAAGACGTACCACCAGCTCGCGGCCTTGCTCGGCACCGGGTGCATCATCGCTTCCGCGGTGGGCTCGCCCAGGCCGAGACGGCGCTCGAACCAGTTATATGTTCCAACTACAGTGTCTTTTAGCCCTGGCATCCGCAACCCCCGCTCTTCTTGCCGTCGGCGCCCTTGAATCTGGATCAACGGGTTATTCAGGCGTGCTTCCGTAGCCAGCGTCGGCAGTCCGTGCACATCGATCGACAGTGCGTTGTTGCACGACCTTGTACTTGTACTCGAACAGGCCGCGCTCCGGCGGTCCCGAGGCGCGCGAGCCGTCCTGGTAGTACGCGCCACCGTGGCACGGACACATGAACAGCTTCGACTCCTCGAACCAGCGCACCGGGCAGCCCAGATGCGCGCAGTTGATCGCGAATACCTGGAACTTCTCGCCGGCGATGCGGCGTACCCAGCACGAGACCTCGCCGGTCTGGCCGTCCCAGGGCGTCGTCGTCGGGTTGCGGAAGGTCGCCAGCCGGGTCTCGCCCTCGGGGAACTGCTCGAGCGAGCCCAGGCCGATCCACGCGCCCTTCGGCAGGTCCTTCTTCATCGGTCCCAGCAGATAGCCCAGAATCGGCACCGCCATCGCTGCGCCCACGATGCCATTCAGCGCAAGCGAGAACTTGAGCAGGAAGTTTCTGCGCGACCGGTCCACCAGTCGCGCCATCGTCGTTTCTTGATGCGAAACCTGGGTATCGGTTCCGTGTGTTTCAGTTTCGGTTGCCATACGTGTTTTTCCTCGCGCTTCTACTGCGTCTCGGCTGAGCCGCGGCTTACATCGGCTCCTGTTTCGTTTCCGTCTGCTGCGGTGCTTGCGGACGCTGCGGCTGTGGGTCTCGGCCTGCGTGGCGCTGTGCCGCTCCGGTCCGGTGCGATCCCAGCCATGCCACCACCGAGGTCACCTCGGCGTCGGTCATCACATGCGGCGGCGTTCCCGGCGCGCCGTGATGCGCAAAGTCCGGCATCCCCGGCGTTCCGCCGACGATCACGCTCGCGCAGGTACTGATCGCTGACCAGACCCAGGTACGCCGGATCGACGATCGATCCCATACCCTTGCCGGTCTTCTGCCGCGTGCCCTGCCCATCGTCGCCATGGCAGTGCGCGCAGGAGGCGACGAAGACCTTCTGTCCGTCGGCAGCATTGCCCGCCGCGGCCGGGTGATACGCCGGAGCGGTCGCTCCCGCCAGCGCATTCGGCTTGCCCCACTCGGTGACCATGCCGTGTGCCAGCACATCCACCTGCTCATCGGTCAGCATGCCGCCCGCGCTCTGCGCGAACGCCGGCATCAGCGTGCCATGCACGCCATTGCGCGATCGCCGTGCGAATGTTGGCCTCTCCGGCATACGCCAGATAGACCGGGTTCGCCAGCGAGATCGAGGCGCCACGCACCCCGTGCTCGCCGTGGCAGGCAGCGCAGTTCTCATGGTAGAGAGTCGCGAAGTCGAGGACATGCTCCGGCCGTGGAACCTCCGGATCAGGTCCCGGCTTGCCGGGAAAGTGATAATCGCAGCCCGTAGCTGCCAGACAGGCTGCGCCCAGCAGCAGCATCAGGCTCAAA
Organism: uncultured Acidobacteriaceae bacterium; assembly: GCA_963755245.1. Lineage (GTDB taxonomy): Bacteria > Acidobacteriota > Terriglobia > Terriglobales > Acidobacteriaceae > Edaphobacter. Next base: position 89,663 of record CAVWJY010000011.1, read on the forward strand.
CTTCCCTTCATGCGTGGCCGTCCTTCTTGTCGTTGAGAGTGCTCTTGTCTTCGTCGAAACGGCTATCCACATGCAGACCCGCACGCACCGAGAACGGCAGCGCACGGAACTCCTCGGAGCGCAGCTTCACCTGTAGGTTGACCACAAAGCCCGCCACCAGACCGAACAGGACCTGCGAGACCACAAACCACAGCCAGTCGATCCGCTGATCCAGAATCGGGCTGATGATGCCCAGCGACGCATGCAGCAGACCGGTCCACACCAGCGGAGCGATAAAGCCCGCGGTCAGAATCGGCTTCTTGGGGAACATCGGCAGCATGGCCGCATACAGCAGACCGACCAGCACCGCGCTGATGCCGTGGATCACCGTGCCCGCCAGCAGGCCCTGCATATGGAACTGTGCCAGGAACTCATTGCTCGCGTTCGCCCAGTCCGTAAAGCCGCCCGCCGCCAGCAGGTTAATCGCGTACCAGCCGCTGTGATAGCGGACGATGCCATACAGCCACCGCCGGCACCGTCATGGCAATCGCACCCGCCACACCGCCCGTGATACCGGCGGTGAAGGTGTTGTACGTCGCCACCGGATGCACCTCGTGCCGCGCTGCGTTCGCCGGCTGCCGGGCACCGATCGCCGCGTACGCGTGATCGACCGTCAGCTCGTGCGTGCTCACCGGAACCGGCGCATGATGCTCGTGCGGCAGCACCTGCTTAAACCAGCCCACAGCCGCGGGCAGAATCATCAACACGCCCAGCAGCGTGATCGCCCAGTGCGTCACCAGCCCGGTGAGGGCCATCGTCACGCCAAGTGCCAGAACGATGGGCCATTTTGTTGGCGATGGCAGCTCGACCACGCCATGCTGTGCATGTGCGTTGTGCTGACTCATGCTTGCCTCCTTTCGCCGATCGGAAGTCTCAACTCATCGATCGATTTCATAGCTTTAACGACCCAATACATAGACCACCGCGAACACAATCACCCACACCGCGTCGACAAAGTGCCAGTACAGCGACAGCACCTCGAGCTTCTCCGCATGGTGTTCGTGTCGCCTTGCCGCGCAGCGCCGCGATCAGCGCGATCGTCAGCATGCACAGACCGACAACCACGTGGGTGGCGTGCAGTCCCACCAGCGAGTAGAAGGTGGTGCCGAACAGGTTGGTCTTGATCGTCAAGCCCTTCTCGTAGATCAGGTGGTACCACTCGTTGGCCGTCGATGCGATAAAGATGCCGCCCAGGAAGATCGTTGCGCCCAGCCACGCCGCGCAGGCGCTTACCTTGGCCTTGCGCAGCGCCGACACCGCAAAGTGTGCCGTAAAGCTGCTCGACAGCAGACAGATCGAGCTCACGATCGGCAGCTCCAGCACATCCTTCGGCTGTCGGTCCGCTCAGGCTCTTGCCCAGGTAAAAGATGTACGCAATAACGAAGATGATGAAGATCGCCGACTCCGCGATGATCAGGCAGACCATCGCGACGATGCCGCGGTCGGGCAGGACCCACGGCTTTTCATCGAGTTCGTGACTTAGCGGTATGGTGCTCATAGTTCTCTCGCTCTCCGGATCTCTGTCATACCGTGTCTCATTCGTAGTTGGAGTCCGGATCTTCAGGATGCTTCAGATCCCACAGCGGACGGCGGCTTCCGACCGAAGGCTCGGTCGCGAAGTTATAGCTCGGCGGCGGCGAGGCCGTCGACCACTCCAGCGTCCACGCATCCCACGGATCGCGCCCGGCAATCTCGCCGTGCTTGTACGACTTAACCAGGTTGTAGCGAGAACACCAGAATGGCGGCGGCCTGGAAGACCGCGCCTACGCCGACGATCATGTTCCAAACCTCCCAGCCACGGCCCGCCTCGTAGGTATAGATACGGCGCGGCATGCCCAGAATTCCGGGAATGTGCATGAAGTCGAAGGTCAGATGGAAGCCGATCACGCATCAGCCAGAAGTGCCACTTGCCCAGGCGCTCGTCCAGCATCCGGCCCGATCGCCTTCGGGTACCAGATAGTAGAAGGCGCCGAAGATGCAGAACAGAGATCGCGCCCACCAGAACATAGTGGAAGTGAGCGATGACGAAGTACGAGTTGCCCAGCTGCCAGTCGAACGGAGCCGCCGACAGCATGACGCCCGGTCAGACCCGCGATCAGGAACTGGAACAGGAACGCGAGGCAGAACAGCATCGGTGTCTTGAAGCGGATCTTGCCGCCCCACAGCGTCGCCAGCCAGTTGAAGATCTTGATGCCGGTCGGCACCGCGATAATCATCGTCGACAGCGTGAAGAACGTATTCGCCCCCGGTCCCATGCCGATCGTGAACATGTGGTGCGCCCACACGCCCATGCTGATGAAGGCGATCGAAACCGTCGCCGCCACCATCGCCGGGTAGCCGAAGATCGCCTTGCGCGAGAAGACCGGAATGATCTCGTTGGCGAACGCGAACGCCGGCAGCACCAGGATGTACACCTCGGGGTGGCCGAAGATCCAGAAGAAGTGCACCCACAGGATGGCCGAACCGCCCGCCTGCGTATCGAAGAAGTGCGCGCCCACATAGCGGTCGAGCAGCAGCATGATCTGCGCCGCGGTCAGCGGGCCGATCGCGATCAGCGCCAGGAACGACGTGACGAAGTACAGCCACGGCAGCAGCGGCATGACGGGTCATCGTCATGCCCTTGCAGCGCATGCAGATCATCGTCGCCATCAGGTTGATCGAGGTGCCCACCGTACCGATACCGGTCAGCATCAGCGACAGCGTCCAGTAGTCGGTGCTGTGGCCCGGCGAGAACACCTTCTCGGTCAGCGGAGCATACGCGAACCAGCCCACATCCGGAGCCGAGCCCGCGCCAAACAGACCGTCGCCGCCCAGGTAGCTGAAGTACAGCAGGATGCCGCCAAACGCCGAGATCCAGAAGGTAAACGCGTTCATGCGCGGAAACGCCATGTCGCGCGCGCCGATCATCAGCGGCACCAGATAGTTGCCAAACCCGAACAGAATCGGCATGCCGACAAAGAACACCATCGTCGTGCCATGCATCGTAAACAGCCGGTTGAAGGTCTGCGGCGAAACAAAGTGATTGTTCGGAACCGCCAGCTGAATGCGGATCAGCACCGCCATCACGCCCGCGACCAACAGGAAGAACAGGGAGTAGACGATGTACATTATGCCGATCTTCTTATGATCGACGGTGGTCACCCAGTCATGCACCTGCTCGAGCCAAAGGTGTTTCTCCTTCGGTCTGCGCCGTCAGGTCGACCGCTTCTGTAACTGCCATTTCTGGATCTCCTCTCCGGCGCCTTTAGCGCAGAGTGGTCATGTACTTCGTTACTGCGTCCAGGTCGTGATCGTTCAATCGCATCGCTGGCATCAACGCGCCGGGCTTCAACGAGTTCGGGATCGGCAATCCACTGTGCGCAGATTCTCCGGCGTGTTCTCGATCGCTCCCGATCCAATCGTGTCGCGGCTGGCCACGTGGGTCAGATCCGGGCCAAACTTGCCCTTCGCCACCGTGCCCTGCACCGTGTGGCAGTTCATGCAGGCGTTCTTCTCGAAGACCTGCTTGCCCTCGACCAGTCGCCGGATCCGTCGAGGTCACGCCTTCGGGAGCCGCCTGCTGCTGCTTCACCCACGCGGCAAAGTCCGCCGGCGTATCCACATAAACCCGCAGCAGCATCTTCGCGTGCTGCGTACCGCAGTACTGCGCGCACTGGCCCAGATACAGACCCGGCGTCGTCGGGATCGAACCACATCGTGTTCACATGCTGCGGAACCACATCCAGCTTGCCCGCCAGACGCGGAACCCAGAAGCTGTGGATCACATCGGCCGACGACATCTCCAGATAGGTCTGCTTGGGATCCTGTCGGATCGCTCACCGGAACGTGCAGCTCATTGGCGGTCACGATACCCAGCTTCGGATAGCGGTACTCCCACCAGAACTGGTGGCCGACCACCTGCACATCCATCGCCGTCTTCGGCTTGGGAATCGCCTCGGTCGCCAGAATCACGCGCGCCGCCGTCAAAAACAGCACCACGATGATCAGCAGCGGAATCACCGTCCAGGAGGTCTCGATCTGGGTCGATCCAAAGACCTGCGCCGGATCCCCGCTCGTGATCCGACGGCCTCTCCCGGAAGCGAATCACGCGCATACGCCAGAAGACCGGTAACAACGACAAAAATAGCGCCCGTAATCGCCAGTACAAACATCGACAGGCCGAAGATCGAATGCGCCGGAGTTGCGGCAGGCCGGAAGATGCTCGTAGGAGATCCCCACCCATCAAACGCCAGCGCAAACAGCCTCAATGAGCGATGAAAGTCCATCGCCCCCCCTAATCCGACCGCTCCTAGCGGCCGCTCCAACATGACTAGTAAACTCAATTCCTACCTCGCGAGCTTCAGACCATCGATCCGCATCGTGGCCGGGCTCTTTGACCCGCTACTAGATAACTTTGACTGGTTACTACGTAATGTTTACTAGATGGGACGAACGTCCCGTCCGACATATACAGTGTGCCTCATCGGGGTTGCCTGTGCAAAGCGATCAGCTATCACTAATGTTTGCATAGGGCTATTTACAAACCCTGTTTTTTTGGATAGGGTTCCAGTTTTGTTGCATGAGAGCAAATTCGCGCAGCCTAGCGTAAAGCTGAGGCGATACGCCTCCATCCAACTGAAACAATAGCGTCTCTGCGTATCCAAAAATACGATTTCAGCCGACTGCATTTGCAATAAATACGATTGATCGAAGGTCGCATCCGGTTCAGAAAAAACCAGCACACCGGAACGCCTCCGTTGCCTCGTATCGCTGCGCCGGCCAGGATTCGCAGTGAGGGCTTCAGCTCTACTACCTCACACCGTCTAATCGGCTGGTCCGTGCTGTTTGTCAAGCCCCAAGCCATCTAAACCCAACAAAGCAAACCGAATAAAAGTGCCGAAAAGGGTACCCCAACTTGCTACACTGGTATTAGCAATAAAACGAAGAAGACCCCAGCGCATGCTGGGGTCTTCTTCGTTTTACCCAAAATAAAGCCTTTTGAATGACGATTTTAGGCGCAAGTCCTTTGTTTTGACGATTTTGCGGACAACGACCAGCTCGCAAAACCTTGAAAGCAAGCAACTTGCGTCCAAGATCCCCCCGGGGGGGCCCCCCGGTGTCCCGTCAGTTGCCCCAGACGCGTTCCAGAAACAGGTCATGCGGCCGCGTCGCATCCGCTGCCGCCGCCGGCTGCGGGCTCACATGCATCACCTGCCAGCCGCCGTCGGGCGAGTAAACCGGCCACTTCGGCAGATCGCCTCCGTTGGGATCGCCCGTCTTGGCGAAGTTGGTCCAGTAGCGCTGCATCGCGTCGCTGACCGTGTAGTCCTCCGGCCGCCACGAGAAGCCCTGCAACCGGTCCAGATTGCCGAAGACGTACGCAATCTCGGCCGAGTGATACGCCGCCAGCCCAAGCGGATGATTCGGGTCCGCCGGCGGCGCCACGTCGAAGCGATAGCGGTAGACCGGCGCCTTGCCCGTCGCCACCTGCGACTCCATCCACTTCCAGGTGGAGTAGGCGATAAAGCGGTCGGCAGCCAGATCCGTCGCCGCCCGCACCGCCGACGCATCGTCGCTGGCCGCATAGACGTTCGCGGCCTCGTCGGCGCGCTCGGGGAAGGCCTTGCTGAGCGTCGTCTTCAGGCTCTCGACGGTGGCGTCCTTGACCACGCCGGCCTCATCGCGGTTCCATCCCGCCAGCAGCGGAACATCGTTCTGCCGGTGCGCCGCGAAGATCTCCGGAATGCTCTCCGGCAGGAAGTACCCATCCACATCGGCCGAGAACCGATACCCCGGCCCCTGCGCCGGTTTTTTCTGCGCGGCCGCAACCAGCTGCTCCGCCGGAATCGCACGCAGCTGCGCAAGCGTCGTCGCCGACAGCTCCTTCTGCGCAAACTCGCTGTCACGCGCCTCGGTCTCCGTCAGCGGCTTGAACGCCAGCGCAGCGCCATTGAAGCCGCCTCCGCTTTCGCCAATCGCCCGCCGAAACAGCCCTTTGCCCAGCGGCGAAGCCATCAGCGCGCTCACCGAGAACGATCCCGCGCTCTCGCCAAAGATGGTTACATTCTCCGGATCGCCGCCAAACGCCTGGATGTTCTTCTTCACCCATGCAAGCGCCGCAGCCTGATCCATCAGACCGTAGTTTCCCGCCGATCCATGATCGCGATTCCTGCGCCAACTCCGCATTGGCGAAGAAGCCGAAGATGCCCAAACGATAGTTCATCGACACGACGATCACATCGTGCTTCGCCGCCAGATTCGCGCCATCCTGCCGCGGCTCCGACGTTCCTCCCGCCAGATAACCTCCACCGTAGATCCAGACCATCACGGGAAGTTTGGCCGACTTCGCCTTCGCGGGCGTCCAAACGTTCAGCGTCAGGCAATCCTCGCTTCCGCCCGGATCGCGGAAGATCATGTCGTTGTAGATCGTCGGCTGCATGCAGTGCGCGCCGAAGCTCTTGGCCTCGCGAACGCCGCTCCACTTCGCCGCAGGTTCGGGAGCCTTCCAGCGCAGCGGCCCAATCGGCGGAGCAGCGTAAGGAATGCCAAGGAAGGCCCGAACAGAGTCCGTTCTGCGTGCCTTCCACCTTGCCCTGCTTGGTCTTCACCTGAAGGCCATCACTGCTTGCGGCGTGAAGCGTGTTGGACGTGAAGGCAAGCACTGCTGCGATCACGGTACAGGCAAGACGACTCGGAGGAAACGTGCTCTTCAAGGGCATGATCGAGATATCGCTCGTGTCGGGTTGTTGCGTCGTATTCGCACGGAACATAGCGAAGGGAACGCTTGCATCAACCGCTATAATAGCCTATGGAAATCGGGCATCCATCGTCTCATCCGACCACCTCGAAACCTCTCCCCAAAGAGGCGCTCGAGGCCGCGTCCGAGACCGGGATTGAGCTCGAGGCCGCGCTGCCCACAGTTCTCCCCGAATCGCCTGCCGAGGCTGCGCCGGAAAGCCCTTCCGAGCACGAAGGCGACCTGTTCCACGATGCGCAGCGCGCCCTTTCCGACATCACAGCTGGGACGTCTTGCCGAACCGATTGGAGCTCTGCTCTCGCCAACTCCGGTGCTGAACGAGGAGGATCACGCCGCAGCGCATCTCGCCGGAAGCTCGGCCGAAGGACATCGACGAGGTCGACCGCAAGTTCCAGATCCTTCTCGCGACCGTTCGCACCAATCGGCCTGGCGATGACCTCGACATCATCCGTCGCGCCTGGCAGTTCTGCCTGCAGCAGCATGAAGGCCAGAAGCGCGCCAGCGGCGAGCCGTACATCATCCATCCGCTCGAGGTCGCGCAGGTGCTCGCCGAGCTGAAGATGGACTCGACCGCCATCGCCGCGGGACTGCTGCACGATGCGGTCGAAGACACCGATGTCACCTCGCCCGAGATCGCCAAGCGCTTCGGCGAGCAGGTTGCGCACATCGTCGAAGGCGTCACCAAGCTGGACAAGATCAAGTTCGCCAACCGCGAGGACCATCAGGCCGAGAACATCCGCAAGATGCTGCTCGCGATGGTGACCGACGTTCGCGTGGTGATCATCAAGCTCGCCGACCGCCTGCACAACATGCGGACGCTCGAGCACCTGAAGCCCGAGAAGCAGCAGAAGATCGCGCGCGAGACGCTGGACATCTACGCTCCTCTGGCGCATCGGCTGGGAATGGGCAAGCTGCGCGGCGAGCTCGAGGACCTGGCCTTTCGCTACACCGATCCTTACGCGTATCAGCAGGTCTCGACCGAGGTGGATGCGCTGCGCGCCGAAGGCGAGAGCTTCCTGAACCGCATCGTTGCGGAGCTGGAGCAGAAGCTGAAGGAGCACAACCTCACGGGTCGCGTGGAGTCGCGCATCAAGCGGCTTTACTCGATCCAGCAGAAGCTGGCTGCGCAGCAGATTCCCGTCGATCAGGTCTACGACCTGCTGGCGATTCGAGTGATCTGTACGAGCGTTCAGGACTGCTACGCGCTGCTGGGTTTGCTGCACAGCGCTTGGCGACCTGTTCCAGGACGCATCAAGGACTTCATCGCGATGCCGCGGCCGAATCTGTATCAGTCGCTGCACACGACGCTGATCGCTCCTGGAGGACATCAGTTCGAGGTGCAGATTCGCACTGAGGAGATGCATCGCGTCGCCGAAGAAGGCATTGCGGCGCATTGGAAGTACAAGGCCTCCGACAGCGTTACGGCGAAGGATGAGGCGCGGCTCGCGTGGGTTCGGCAGCTGATGGAATGGCAGCGCGAGATGACCGATCCGAACGAGTTCATGTCGACGCTGAAGATCGACTTGTATCCGGAAGAGGTCTATACCTTCACGCCGAAGGGCAAGGTCGTCGTGCTGCCGAAGGATGCGAGTCCGATCGACTTCGCCTATGCGATTCACACCGAGGTCGGCAACACGACGATCGGCGCGAAGGTGAATGGCCGCATCGTTCCGCTGCGGACACGACTGCGCAACGGCGATATCGTCGAGATCACGACGCAGACAGGTCATGCTCCAAGCCGCGACTGGCTGAGCTTTACCAAGAGCAGCCGAGCGCGGAACAAGATCAAGCACTGGATCAACGAGCATCAGCGCGAGCGCGCGATCGAGATCGGCAAGAAGCTGCTGGATCGCGAGGCGCGGAAGTACAAGCTGGCGCTGGGCAAGTTCGGCGAAGAGGATTACGTTCGGGTCGCGGCCGAATACGGGCTTGGAACGCAGGCGGAGCTGCTTGCAGGCGTTGGCTTTGGCAAGTACTCGACGAGACAGGTGCTGAACAAGCTGGAACCTGGATCGACGATGGCGGCCGAAGCGCACGCCGAGGAGAGCGTGGTTGGCAACGCGATCGGACAGATGTCCGAAGCGGTGAAACGCGTCTTCTTCGGCAAGGGCTCGGAGTCGCTGCAGGTGGAAGGACAGGACGATCTGCTGGTCTATCGCGCGCGATGTTGCAATCCCATTCGCGGCGAGGAGATCATCGGCTACGTGACGCGTGGCAAAGGAGTTGCCGTCCACGCGCGAAGCTGTCCGAATGTGCAGAATTTGCTGTATGAGTCGGATCGCCGGATTCAGGTCGAGTGGGCAGCGGCAGCTTCGGATCCGAACTCGAAGACGACCAAGGCGACGACGTATCCGGTGAAGCTGACGGTGCTGTGCGAGGACCGCGCCGGACTCCTGAAGGAGTTTACGGCGATCATCTCCGACGATGGGACCAACATCCGGTCGGTCGATTCGAAGCCGGCAGCCGATGGTGGCCAGGCGGTCGATTTCGTGGTCGAGACGGTGGACGTCCGCCACCTGAACCGGCTGGTGCTCAACCTCCGCAAGGTGCCCGGCGTGCGCGACGTGCACCGCGTGCAGAAGATCTAAACGGGTCCCCGAGCATGTCTTCCGGAGCTCGCTTGGAGTCGTGCGCGGAAGCAGCAAGCCTTCGCCGGGGCTCCTCGCAACATCGCGAAGAGCCCACCAAAGGCATCCAAGCGGGGATTAGCGGGAGCTGTGGTAACCGCGATTGGCGTCGTAGGCGAAGTGAACGAGGCCGTCGCGATAGTCGATGGTGATGGTGAGCAGGCTGAGCGTGTTGGCGCCAAGGAAGCCAGAGACCTCGAGGCCCGTGTCCTTGCTGATGGAAGCGTTTTCGAAGGCAACGGCGTCGATGACCTTCTGCTCCATATTGGCGAAACGGAAGTCGATGCTGTCGGCGGAGTAGACCTTGTCGACCTTGCCGCTGATGCCATGGATGGTCATGCTATCGTCGTTATGGATTTTGGTGACGGCGCGGGCGGCGGTGTCGGAGACGCTGGTGGCGAAGGAGCCGGTGTCGAGGATGAAGAGGCGGGCGGCGTCTTGTTGAGCGAGAGCGGGAACGAGCAATTCGTGGCCGACGCGATAGACAGCCGTACCAGTCCTTCATCTCGGGGGCGACGTAGCGGTCGTGCAGGCTGCGGGGAACGGCGGGAGGAAGCTTCGCGGCGGAGTTGGCGGGAGCCGGGGATGAGGAACCAGCGTCGGAGGTATGTCGTGGTGCTGGCGGCAGCGTCGTCGCCCTGGGACTCGGCGGTCTGGAGGGTGGGGGTGGAGGGGCCGAGGTCGTCGGGACGCTTGGGCAGCGGGCCGAGGGTGAGCTTGCGCATGGGGTAGTCGAGGGTGACGAGGAACTGCGAGAAGACATCCATGCCGATGAGGCCGTCCTCGTCGAGGACACTGCGCTTGTCGATCACCTCGACCTGGCAGTCGTGGAACTCGAGGTCGCCGATCTTGATGGTGTCGGCAAAGGCGGTGTAGGCGTTGACCTCGCCCTGGTTGCCGATGCCGCCGATCTGGCCGTTGGCGAAGCGGGTGAGGCCGGCGTGCTCGGCGACGGAGCGGCTGATGAGCGAGGCCGCTGGCGCCGGTGTCGATCTGAAGGCGGGCGTTGTGGTCGTTCAGTTTGACCGAGAGGCCGTAGGCGCGGACGTGCGTGGCCGTCCCGCATCAGGGGGGCGAACGGGATGCTGGTGGCGGCGCTGGAGGAGACAAGACGGCAGGCCTTGTGGGGCTCGATCTGGCTGTTTGCTGAGGTAGGCGAGATAGGCCTGGAGGTGGCGGATCTGCTCCGGATCGTCGCCATTGTTGCTGGCGAGGTAGGCTTCGAGCTCGGCGATGCGGCGGGCCAGAGGCAAAGTCTCGAGCCACTGCAGGCGAATGTTGGGATCGTGCGGGTCGAGGGCGTAGGCGGTGCTGACCTCTTTGGCGGCGCTGGCGTAGTCGGAGTTGAGGTGCAGGAGACGGGCCTGGAGGAGCCGAAGGCGGGGATAGCAGGGATCGAGCTTCATGGCCTTGAGCGCGGAGTCGGCGGCGAGCCAGGGGGTTCCGGCGCGGTACTGAACCTCGCCGAGGGCGGTGATGAGGATGGCGGAGTTGGGGTTCTGCGCGAGGGCCTTCTGAACGAGGGCGTCGGCGTCGGCGACCTTTTGCTGCCGGAGCAGAACCTGAGTGAGGCCTGCGGTGAGGATGGGGTCATTGGGCTGCTGCTGCAGCGCGGCCTCGTAGAGGGCAGCAGCGTGGTCGTACTCGCCCTGGAGAAAGGACTGCTCGGCCTCGCTGGGGGCATAGTTCTTGACGACAGGACAGGAGACGGCAAGGGCAGGGACAGAGAGGCAAAGGGCAGCGAAAAGAAGACAGAGCATTCGGAGGTAGCGCACGCGTGGATCTCCTGAGACCTGGACCTGGGGCAGAATGTTGGATCAGATTTGGATGGTCTCAGTGTATCCGGTTGGATCGGCGCGAGGATGAACGTCGCGGAGCGAGATCTTCGTCGAGGTCACCACGCGGTGCAACCGCGCGGTGACCTCGACGAAGGGATCTTGGCCAGGTTGTGGGTTATTCGGCTTTGGTCTCGCCGTTGGACGAGGGTGGTGGGGACGGTCATGCGGAGGCTCTTGACCAGGAAGGTGTACTCGTCGGTGGTGAGGTCGACGCGCTTGGAGAGCGGCATGCCGGCACCGTGGCCGGCGCGGGTCTCGATGCGGATGAGGACGGGGTTGGGGCTGGCATGGTTGGGGCCAGACGCTTCGCTCAGGGCCGATCCTTCGCTCGCGATGGGTGCTTCGCTGGCGGCTGATGACTGGCTGACGGCTTCTGCTTTTTGGCTCACGGCGGCCTGCATGGCGGCGGCGAACTTGAAGCTGTGGGCGGGGAAGACGCGGTCGTCGTGGTCGGCGGTGGTGATGAGGGTGGGCGGGTAGACCACGCCGGGCTTGAGGTTGTGCAGGGGCGAGTACTTGTAGATGGCGTGGAACTCGGCCTCGTTCTCCGACGGCGAGCCGTAGTCGGCCTTCCAGGCCCAGCCGATGGTGAACTTGTCGAAGCGCAGCATGTCCATGACGCCGACCTGGGCGATGGCGGCGCCGAAGAGGTCGGGGCGCTGGGTGATGCAGGCGCCGACCAGCAGGCCGCCGTTCGAGCCGCCCTGGATGGCGAGCTTGGAGGTGCTGGTGTAGTGGTTGTCGATGAGGTACTGGGCGGCGCCGATGAAGTCGTCGAAGACGTTCTGCTTGTGGAGCTTCATGCCGGCCTGGTGCCAGGCCTCGCCGTACTCGCCGCCGCCGCGCAGGCTGGCCTGCGCGTAGATGCCGCCCATCTCCATCCAAAGAACGTAGGAGGGCGCGAACTGGGGCTGCAGCGAGATGTTGAAGCCGCCGTAGCCGTAGAGCAGGGTGGGGTTCTGGCCGTCGAGCTTGAGGCCCTTCTTGTAGCTGAGGAAGATGGGGACGCGGGTGCCGTCCTTGCTGGTGAAGAAGACCTGTTTGGTCTCGAAGCGGGCGGGGTCGAACTCGAGCTTGGGCTGGCGGTAGAGGGTGGTTTGCTGCTGCGCGAGGTCGAGCCGGTAGATGGTGCCGGGGGTGGTGAAGTTGGTGAAGGTGAAGAAGGTCTCGGTGTCGTTGCGCTTGCCGCTGAAGCCGACGGCGGTGCCGATGGCGGGGAGCTCGAAGGTGCGCAGGAGCTGGCCGTCGCGGGCATGAAGCTCGACGTGGCTCTGGGCGTCGGCGAGGTACTGGGCGATGAGGGTGTCGTGGACCATGGTGACCGCGTCGAGCGAGTTCTTGGACTCGGGGATGATGGTCTTCCAGGCGGAGCGCTCGGGGTGGTTGAGGTCGATGCCGATGACCTTGCTGTTGGGGGCGTCGAGGGTGGTGCGGAGCCAGAAGAAGGTGCCGTCGTTGTCGATGGGGTCGAAGACGGCCTCCTCGGTGGTGACGAGCTGGATGGGCGGCGGCGTCGGGGTGCTGGAGGTCCTTGATCGGTGAGCTGGTTGTTGGGGCTGGTGCCGCGGGTCTGGGAGATGACGAGGTAGCGGCCGTCGTCGGTGACGTGGGCGCCGACGTTGAGCTCCTTGTCGTCGGGGCGCTCGAAGATGAGCTTGTCCTCGGACTGCGGCGTGCCGAGCTTGTGGAAGTAGATCTTGTGGAAGTAGTTGGCGGCCTTGAGGGCCTCCTCCTTGCTCATCGTGTCGAGCTTGTCGGGGCGCTCGTAGCCCTCGTAGAAGAAGCCGGAGTTGTCCTTGAGCCAGGCGGCGCCGGAGAACTTGGACCAGGCGATGACGGTCGGGGAGGTCGTGGCCGGTGGCGACGTCGCGGACGTGCCAGGTGACCCAGTCGGAGCCGGCGTCGGCGAGGGAGTAGGCCATCAGGGCGCCGTCGTCGGGTGATGCTGACGCCGCTGAGCGCGACGGTGCCGTCGGCGGAGAGGGTGTTGGGGTCGATGAGGACGTGCGGCGTGCCGGTGAGGCCCTCCTGCCAGAAGAGGACGGCCTGGTTCTGCAGGCCGGTGTTGTGGCTGTAGAAGTAGCGGGTGCCGTAGCGGGTGGGGGCGCTGAAGCGCTCGTAGTTGGTGAGCGCCATGAGGCGGGACTTGATGGCGTCGCGGCCGGGGACGGCGTCGAGATAGCCGCGGGTGAGGAGGTTCTCGGCGTCGACCCACTGCTTGACCTCGGGGGCGTCGAGGTTCTCCATCCAGCGATAGGGATCGGCGACCTTGGTGCCGAAGTAGTCGTCGACCTGATCGACGGTATGGGGCTTGGGGTAGGTCGGGATCGGTGCGGTCTGGGCGTCGGCTGCGGCGAGGGCGCTGGCGGAGAGCAGGGAGGCGGCAAGAACGGTCTTCATAAGGTGCATTCTAGGGGAATCTCCAGTGAAGTCGGGCGGATCGCAGGCAAAGGATGACTGCCACTGTACCGGAGAGAAGGCGATCGCGGGAAAAAACGAAGAACTGGGCCGGCGGCAGGGCGGGACGGGGCTGTGAGCGGCCCTGGCGGTGGGCCGATGGGCGATTTCTTTCCCGAGCGGCTATGATGGAGCCAATCGGCCGAGATGCGCCGGAAAGATCAGGAGAACAGAAGCATGGCAGAGAGTGTGCAGAGCAAGATGGGGGCGAAGGCGGTGATTTCGACCGTGGAGGCGCCGGCGGCGATCGGGCCGTATTCGCAGGCAGTGAAGGTGGGCAACCTGCTGTATACGTCGGGACAGATTCCGCTGGATCCGGCGACGGGGCAGATGGTCGCGGGCGGGATCGCGGAGCAGACGACGCGGGTGCTGGAGAACCTGAAGGCGGTGCTGGCGGAGGCAGGGCTGGACTTCCCGAATGTGGTGAAGACGACCGTGTTTCTGCAGGATATGAACGACTTCGCGGCGATGAACGAGATCTACGCGAAGTACATGGCGCCTGCGGGCGTGGTGCCGCCGGCGCGGTCGACGGTGCAGGTGGCGCGGCTGCCGAAGGACTCGCTGGTGGAGATCGAGGTGATCGCGATCGAGACGTCGGAGGCGTAGAGCGCGAATCCGCTGGACGCGAGTCGCGATGAGCGCGACCGCGTCCAATGGAGGAACGGGAGAGAATGCGATGGCTGAGACGACGGAGACAGGAACCAGGACCAAGGTGCAGAAGACCGAGGCGGAGTGGCGCGAGCTGCTGACGCCGGAGCAGTTCCACGTGATGCGGGAGAAGGGCACGGAGCGGGCGTTTACCGGCGCGCTGGTGGACAACCACGAGGACGGGATCTACCACTGCGGGGCGTGCAATGCGGCGCTGTTTACCTCGGACAAGAAGTTCGAGTCGGGCAGCGGCTGGCCGAGCTTCTGGCTGCCGGTGTCGGCGGAGGCGATCGAGGCGCATCGAGGATACGAGCCACGGGATGCGGCGGGTCGAGGTGACCTGCGCGAGCTGCGGAGCGCACCTGGGGCATGTGTTCCCGGATGGACCTCGGCCGACGGGGCTGCGGTACTGCATCAACAGCGCTTCGCTGGCGTTCGAGAAGCAGTAAGCGAAGCGTCAGCTACGGCACCGCACTCGCAGAAACACGAGAAGCCCCAGCCGCTGGAGGTGCGCGGCTGGGGCTGTTTCTCTGAATCTTGCGAGTTCGGAGATTCCGAAGAGGCTGCTTAGACCTTGACGATCTTGCCGGTCTTGATGCAGCTGGTGCAGACGCGCATGCGCTTGCTGCCACCGTCGACCTTGGCCTTGACGGGCTGCAGGTTCACGTTCCAGCGACGGCGGGTGGTGTTGTGGGCATGCGAGATGTTGTTGCCGAACTGCGGGCCTTTGCCGCAAAGATCACATTTTTGTGCCATGACTTGCTCCAATTTCAAATCTCGAGGTCGCAGAACTTCCGGAGAACAAGCCGTTTATGAGGACAAAGGCTGTGGAAGCGGCGGGCCGGAGCGGATAAACCGCCGACCTATTCGTATCAGGTCCTGCCAGGGACACGTCTGCATACCATTTATACCATCTCCCGAGGGGAATGGCTATAAGGCAGGGAGGAGGGATCAGGGAACAGGGATGAGCGGGAACGGCGGTGGTCCGGGGAAAGAGGTATGGGCTGGAGGGTACCGGGATCCTTCGCTGCGCTCAGGATGACAGCAGCGACAAAACAGAACCAGCAAAAGATAACGAGATGCGGAGCGTCATGGGTCTCGCGATATGCTGAAGTGTACGGCTCCGTTACTGGGATTGCGTTCTCATTTACACTCATGCAATGAAACGTTCGGCATCCCTGGTTCTCTCCTCTGCCCTTCTTGTCTCTGGCGCGCTCGCGCAAAAGGAACCCCAACCCCAGCCGCAGCCTGTGCCGATGCCCCCGGCGATCGCGACGCCCGGTCGATAAGCCGTATGTCGGACCGATTCAGTTGACGGTCGATGTGACCAACACCGTGGACCGCAACGAGCGGGTGCATGAAGAGATTCCGGTGGTGTCCGGGCAGCAAGGAGATGGTGCTGCTGTATCCGGAGTGGCTGCCGGGCGACCACGAGCCTTCGGGACCGATCGCGAGCCTGGCCGGCATCGTGACCACGGTCGACGGCAAGCGCGTGCAGTGGGTGCGCGACCGCGTGAATGTGTACGCCTTCCACGTGGCGCTGCCCGAAGGCGCGAAGACCGTGGGCGTGGACTTCGACTACCTGTCGGCGATCAAGCCCAGCGCGGGCCGCATCGAGATGTCGGACGCGATGGTCGACCTCGAGTGGAACGAGGTGGTGATGTATCCGGCGGGGTACTTCTCGCGGGATATCCCGGTGGACACGACGCTGAAGCTGCCGAAGGACTGGAAGTACGCGACGGCGCTCGAGACCGCTTCGCACCAGGACGATACGAACACCATCAAGTTTGAGCAGACGCCGCTGAACACGCTGGTGGATTCGCCGCTGTACGCGGGCCTCTACTCGCTGCGCGTCGATCTGTCGCCGGCGCCGACCGACACGGTGCACCTGAACATCTTCGCCGACGAGGCGGAGGACCTGAAGATGACGCCGGAGGAGCTGGAGCTGCACAAGAAGCTCACGCTCGAGGCGGACAAGCTCTATGGCTCGCACCACTACAAGCACTACGACTTCCTGCTGCTGCTGAGCAAGAAGGTGGGCGGCGTTGGCCTGGAGCATCACCAGTCGAGCGAGGACGGTCTGGACACCAACTACCTGACCGATTGGCCGAACGGCATTCTGGATCGCGACCTGCTGGCGCACGAGTACACGCACTCGTGGGATGGCAAGTTCCGCCGCCCCGCCGATCTGTGGACGCCGAACTTCAGCGTGCCGATGCGCGACGACCTGCTGTGGGTCTATGAGGGCATGACGCAGTACTGGGGCAACATTCTGACCGCCCGCGCCGGCATGCGTACGCGCGGAGCAGACGCGCGACATCCTCGCCCATACCGCCGCAGGCTTTGCCGCCGATCAGGCGGGACGCGACTGGCGCCCGATGGTCGACACCACGAACCAGCCGATCGTCTCGCAGCGCCGTCCGGTGAGCTTCGTGAGCTATCAGCGTCCGGAGGACTACTACACCGAGGGCATGCTGATCTGGCTCGATGCGGACACGAAGATTCGCGAACTGACCAACGGCAAGAAGTCGCTGGATGACTTCGCCAAGAAGTTCTTCGGCATCTACAACGGCAGCTACATCGTCGCTCCCTACACCTTCGAGGATGTGGTGAACGACCTGAACTCCGTCGTGCCGTACGACTGGAAGGGCTTCCTGCAGCAGCGCGTCTATGACCTGCATCCCGAGGTTCCGATGAACGGCTTCACGCAGGGCGGCTACAAGCTGGTGTACACGGACAAGCCGGTCGAGTGGATGGCGAAGGAGTACGAGGCGCTATGGCATCTGCGGACTTCTCGACCTCGCTGGGCCTCTCGGTGCGTGCCGGACATGGACCGGCCACGGTTGCGAACGTGTGGTGGGGCAGCGCGGCCTTCAAGGCGGGCGTAACGCCGCAGATGCAGCTTGGTTTCGGTGAATGGTACGGCGTACACGGCGAAGGGCCTGACCGACGCGATTCTGGCGGCGGAGAAGAGCAAGCAACCGCTGCAGTTGCAGTTCCGCGATGGGGACAAGTTCACCACCGTGAGCCTGCCCTACTACGACGGCCTGCGGGTTCCGTCGCTCGAGCGCGTGGACGGCACCCCGGACCGGCTGGACGACATCCTGGCGCCGAGCAAGAGCCCGCTGCCTGCGATGTAAGTGTTGGTCGGACGCAGAACAAGCAGAACGGCTGCCTTCGGGCAGCCGTTCTGCGTTTCCGGCAGAGACGGAATGTAGCCGGGTAACGCCAACAATGCTCAGGCTGTGGGCGTATCAACCGTTCTTCACGTTATTCGAGCGTGTCGCCGCATGCATGGCATTTGTTCCCGAAAGTGGCTTATTAGCAGCGACTACTTCCATGAGAAATTCACGTGCCCCCGAAGTATCCGGCGCTGCAACGAAGCTATCATCTAGAACTAAGCATAGAACTCAGCACTTTGGTTTTCGAGCGATTCTCCGCTCGTCTTCGTGCCGTGCTGTGCCACCAAACCGTCATCAGTGAAAAGGAAATGATTCATGTCGCCAGTCAAGATAGGTTGCAATTACGTAGTACCTCAAGAGACGCAAGAGAATCAGACGGCGCTACCCGGGCGTCCTCTGGACTGGGAGGCGCACCCGTCGTGGATTACGGGAATGGAGGCATTGAAGGGATATAGCGATTGGATCAACTCGGTTGTCCTCCCCGTCGCGTTCCAGTGGATCGAGGAGAACAAGGAAGATGTCTACGCCAATGTGTCGCCGGAGAACACAGACGATATCGGAGTGGTGATGGAGGCCGCCTTCAAACTGGTCCAACAGCTTCCCGCCTACAAGGTTGGGCAGGCAAAGAGCGCCGCGTATGAAGCAGCCATCGCCGCTGGGACGTGGGATCCATCGACGACCAATCCGGTGTGGACGGGACTTGTGAAAACGATCCGGACCGAGACAAAACAAGCATTTACCGAGCAATCGGCGCTTATCGGAGATATCCCCAAGTAACTAGCATCCACGGGCCGGGAATGCAGTTGCCTGGAGCTGCATTCCCGATCTTGACGGCTCTAGTTTTCGCAGAGCGGCACGTTCATTTCCGCTGGGACGACGCAATTCCGTCCACTGCTTTTGGCGCGATAGAGAGCTGCATCGACGGTTCGGATCACCGCCTCCGCCTCATACCCATCGGGAAAGTCCGAGGCCACGCCAAAGCTTGCGGTCACCTGCAAGGCTGTTTCGCCATCCAGGATGCGGGCCGACTGCACGGCCAGACGCAGTTGCTCGGCGCGGACAAGGGCATCTTCCATTCCGCAACCAGGCAGGATCAAGAGAAACTCCTCGCCGCCGTAACGACCCACCGCGTCGCAGGGCCGCAGAAAGCGCATGAAGATTGCGCTGATCTCCTTCAATACGAGGTCGCCGATGAGGTGGCCAAAGGTATCGTTGATCTTCTTGAAGTGATCGACGTCAATCAGGACCACGCTGAGTGGCATCCGATCGCGCCGGGAGCGGTTCATCTCTTCGTGCAACCGTTCGACGATGATGCGGTGATTCCAGAGGCCGGTCAAACCGTCGTGCTCGGCATGGTGGCGCATCCGGTTGCGTTCGCGCGTCAGTTCCAGCTTCTCTCGTTCGAGTAAGTCCCGCTGGCGCTGGTCCTCGCGAATGTTCTGATAGACGGCGTAGACGATGGTGACGAGCAGGAGCGCCTGGGAGAGTGTGGCCAGAGAGATCGCACTGCCACCGAGGGTAAACAGGGGCGCATCGATGCGGGCCGCGATCGACCAATCGGTGAATTGGCGGCCTTGCTTGAGTATGTTGCGGGCGGCGATCAGCATTTCGGCAAGGAAGGCCGAGATGGCCACCAGCAAGGGGGCCGAGCCAAGCCGCTGGCGCTGCAAGAGCGCATAGCTGGCCAGAATCAGAGGAAACGCTTGAAGCAGGGTATAGAGGACGGCCGATAGGGCATCGGCGGTCTTCACCATGCCGATCCACTGCGGGTTCCAACTGATGGCAACGAGCACTCCGTCTACGGCGCCGTTGGCGAGGCAGAGGCAGGCGAGGATGCGGGTGAGCCGGACCAGCCTGCGATTCTCACGAAGAGGGAGAATCCAGAGGAGGAGAAACCAGAGCGCTATGTCCCGCACGGCGGCCAGAGGTTGATCCGCTCCCATGGCCAGAAGGTAGGGCCAGCCAAGATGAGCTTGTAAGAGCAGGAGGTCGAGCGGCGCAGCGAGGGCAAACCCGGCCATCCAGAACAGGAACCACCGGGTGGGCGTTCGCCACCAGAGAAGAAAGCTCAAGAGGCCAACGACGGCTTCGAGCAGATTCTCGCCAAAGAGGAATTGCCGGCTACGCAGCCACTGGAGATCGAGCGCAGCCTTGGCGGTCGCGATGGCTTCGGGACCTCCGATGAGAGGGGCGGCCGCGAAACCGCCTGCCGTGCCGGAGTCATCGGAGAGCAGGGGGCTCCTCCAAACGCGCACGGCCAGAACGCCGCGCTGCAGCTGGCTTGGACCTTGCCTGAAGCTGCCAAGTTCAAAGATTTGCGCCGGCTGCGAAAGATACCAAACCGGGCGGGGCGGGAGCCTGCCATTCTGCCCGATGAGGGAGCCGTTCCAATAGATCTCGTATGCATCCGCGATCTGCGGCACCAGAAGCGAAAACTGCGGCGGGACGCCGGGGGCTGGGGTGAGCGCGATGGAAGCACCGGTACCAGGCGAAGCCTGTGAGATGTTCGTGGCCCTGATCGCCCCACGGCCGGTCCGCAGCGAGGTGCTCCCAGCCAGAGCTGTCGAAGGCGGGATTTGCCCACGCAGGATCGTCTCCAGGGTGGAATTGCCAAGGGCCGTTGAGGACGGCGGTTCCCTTGCCGAGGCCCTCGATGACGAGAGGGGCGCTCGGTGTTCTCGTTGCGCTCGGCGGCATCGCAGAGGACACATGGCCAGCAAAGGCCAACACCGCCACAGCCGCGATGCGTGCGAACGAGAGTAGGCCTGATGGCATGAACACCAGCATACAAATTTGTAACCAGATTGGCGCAAAAATATGGTGACTGATGCCCCTGTCCGGCTTGAAATCGGCCGATGGTCCGGACCGATCGCGTGCGGCGCTGGAGCTGGATCGGGCCAGACGGACGGGCATAGCGGCAGATACCGAGGGACCCTCCCGGATGGACCGCTCAGGCTGTAGCGAGCCTCTAAAGGCTTCCAAAGGATAGGTGGGGACGCCGCCAGCCCCTCGCTGGGGCTGGGTTCGGTAGACTGGAAGAGATATGTCGACCTTGAAAGCTGTACGCGGCACGCGCGATCTGCTGCCGCCTGAGACTGCCCTTTGGAACCGCGTGGAGGCTACTGTCCGCGCGGTGTTTGCCCGCTACGGCTTTGGCGAGATTCGCACGCCCGGTCTTCGAGGACACGCAGCTGTTCGTGCGCGGTGTGGGCGAAGAGACGGATGTGGTCTCGAAAGAGATGTATACGTGGGAGGACCGGGCACGGGCGGCGAGCGAGAAGGCGCAGTCGCTGACGCTGCGGCCGGAGAACACGGCGGGCGTGGTGCGGGCGTACATCGAGCACAAGCTGGGCGATACCGGGATGCTGCAGAAGCTCTACTACATCGGGCCGCAGTTCCGGCGGGAGCGGCCGCAGCGGGGGCGGTACCGGCAGTTCTGGCAGATCGGGGCCGAGGTGCTGGGGCCGCAGTCGTCGGGCGCGGAGTCGGCGCTGCGCGACGCCGAGGTGCTGGAGATGCTGGCGACGATGCTGGACGAGCTGGGGATTCCGCGCGCGAGTGCGGCGAACGGCGAGACCGGCTGGCGGCTGGCGCTGAACTCGGTGGGGTCTTCGACGGACCGGCCGCGGTATCTTGCGGCGCTGAAGGCGGCGCTCGAGCCGGTGAAGGCGACGCTGTGCGAGGACTGCCAGCGGCGGTCGGAGACCAATCCGCTGCGCGTGCTGGACTGCAAGGTGCCGGAGGATCAGGCGACGATCAACGCGCTGCCGAAGATCGCGGAGTTCCTCGATGAGGCCTCGACGGCGCACTTCGCGCAGGTGTGCGCGGCGCTGGATGCGTGCGGGGTTCCGTACACGATTGAGCCGCGGCTGGTGCGCGGGCTGGACTACTACACGCGAACGACGTTTGAGTTTACGGCGGTCTCGGGTCTGGGGACGCAGAATGCTCTGCTGGGCGGCGGGCGGTATGACGGGCTGTCGGAGATGCTGGGCGGACCGAAGGCGCCGGGGATCGGCTTCGCCATCGGCGAGGACCGGCTGATCCTGACGCTGCAGGCGCTTGCGGCGGCTGCGGAGGCGGATCCGGGAGCGGCGAAGCTGGATGTCTACATCGCTCCGCTGGGCGTGGAGCAGAACGCCGCAGCACTGGCGCTGGCGCGGGAGCTGCGCGCGGCGGGGCTGACGGTCGAGGTGGGCGATGGCAGCTTCCGGGTGAAGAAGTCGTTCGATCTGGCGGACAAGCTGGCGCGGCGGATCGTGCTTCTGGGCGAGGACGAGGTGGCGTCGGGAGTGCTGACGGTAAAGAGCTTTGCCACCGGAGAGCAGACGAAGACTCCACGTGCGGAGCTGGTCGCGAGCTGCCGAGCGTAGGCGTAAGGCGACGGAAGACCCCGCCGTTGTAGGCTATGGGCGGCGGGGTTTCCGTGCGAGAATCGAAGATTCTCGGTGCGGGTGATAGCCTCCGTTTGGCCCGTCGTGGTACAAAAGCTCCATGACAAAAAGGGCCGAAGAGTCTGCGCTGAACAAGCGCGTGACGCTTCAAACGTTGGCACAGCATCTGGGGCTCTCGACAACCACCGTCTCGGTCGTGGTGAGTGGGGCGCCTGCGTCCCAGGGGATTCCGCTGCGGACACGGGAGCGCATTCTCGAAGCCGCCGAGGTGCTGAAGTACACGCCGAACTACATGGCGCGTTCGCTGCGCCGGACGCACAGCATGTCGATCGGCATTCTGGCGCCGGAGATCAGCGAAGGCTACCTGACGCGGGTGATGCACGGGGTGGAACAGTACCTGATGAATGCGCGCTATCTGTACTTCAAGGCGTCCCATCATCACCGGCAGGAGATGATCGAGCAGTACGCGCGGCTGCTGGTGGAGCGGTCGGTGGATGGGCTGCTGCTGATCAATACGCCGGTTCCGCCGGACATCACGATTCCCGTGGTTTCGATCTCGGGTCGCAGCGAGCTGCCCGGGGTGACCAATGTGCTGCTGGACCATCGCCGGGCGGCGGTGATGGCGCTCGAGTACCTGCGCGATCTGGGGCACACGAGGATTGCGTTCATGAAGGGCCAGATGTTCAACGCGGATGCGGAGCCGCGATGGCAGTCGATCGTGGACGCGGCGCAGGAGCTGGACGTGGACGATCGATCCGCAGTTGACGGTGCAGCTGGCGCTGCAACTCGTGGTCGCCGTGCATGGGGTACGATCCGGTGCGGGAGCTGGTGCGGCGCACGCGCGACTTTACGGCGATCTTTTGCTTCAATGATTTTTCGGCGGTGGGGGCGATCCGGGCGCTGCACGATGAGGGGCATTCGCGTGCCGGAGGATGTGTCGGTGATCGGGTTCGACGACATTACCGGCGCGGCGTACGGGATTCCGAGCCTGACGACGGTGCGGCAGCCGCTCGAAGAGATGGGACGGCTGGCGGCGGCGACGCTGCTGGAGCGGATCAAGAATCCGGGGTGGGAGTGCCGCAGCGAGCTGACGCTGCAGCCGGGCCTGGTGGTGCGGGAGTCGACGGCGCGGGCGCGGGAAGAGGCCGCAAGACGCAGCTACGGCGCCGCATAGAGTATCGCGGCGCCGTAGCTGGTTCTTTTGAGACGTGCGTTATTGCTGGATGGTGGTGTCGGCCTTGGTGGGCTTCGCGGTGACCTGCTTGGTGGTGGGCAGATCGCTGCGATTCCAGCCGCCGCCGAGCGCCTGCACCAGCTCGACCGCATCGACCATCTGCTGCATCTGCAGGGTGACGAGGGTCTGCTGATCGGCGAGCAGGGTGGTCTGCGCGGTGATGACGTTCAGGTAGGGATCGACGCCGGTCTCGTAGCGGCTGGTCGCGAGGGTGACGTACTGCTGCGCGGAGGCGACCGCCTGCTGCTCCTGCTGCGATCTCGTGGGTGAGGATGCGGACGCCGGCGAGGCTAGTCCTCGACCTGCTGGAAGGCGGTGAGGACGGTCTGGCGATAGCTGGCCACGTCGGCGTTGTAGGTGGCGATGTACTGGTTGACGGTGGCGCGGCGCAGGCCGCCGTCGTAGAAGGTCTCGGAGACGCTGGGGCCGATGCTCCAGAAGCGGCTGGGCCAGTTGAAGAGGTGGCTCCAGCTGGAGGCTTCGAAGCCGCCGCTGGCGCTCAGCGTGAGCGTGGGATAGTAGGCGGCGTAGCCGATGCCGATCTGGGCGTTGGCCGCGGCCATGGTGCGCTCGGCGGCGGCGACGTCGGGGCGGCGCTCGAGCAGCTGCGAGGGCACGCCGATGGGGATGGGCGGAGCGCCGGGGGTCGACGGCCGGACCGGCATGGAGAAGGTGGAGGGGTTGGTGCCGATGAGCGTGGCGATGGCGTGCTCGTACTGGGCGCGGGCGACGCCGGTGTTGGTGAGCGCGGCCTGGGCGCTCTGCAGCGTGGTCTGGGCCTGGACGACGGAGATCTGGTCGTCGACGCCGGTCTCGTAGAGGCGACTGGGTGAGATCGAGCGCCTTCTGGTCGGCGGCGACGGTGTCGGTGAGGACGCGGATGAGGGCGTCCTGGGCGCGAATCTCGAAGAAGTACTCGGCGAGGGCGGCCTGCTCGGTGAGCCGTTCGCCTTCGAGATCGGCGGCGCTTACCTGGGCGCTGTACTGGTCGGCGCGAATGGTGTTGCGGATCTTGCCCCAGAGATCGGGCGCCCAGGAGGCGGTGAGGGGAAGAGCGCCAAGCGAGGCCTCGTTGCCGGCGGTGGAGCCGGCGATGGCGTTGCCGAGGTTGGCCGAGGACTTGGAGCGGGTGTAGGTGGAGTTGGTGCCGAGCGTGGGATAGAGCGCGGCGCGGGCCTCGCGGATGATGGCGCGGGCTCCATGAAGTTCTCGAAGTACTGCTTGATGGTCTGGTTGTCGATGTTGAGCTTGTCTTCGAGCGCGTTCAGCTCGGGGTCGCCGAAGACCTCCCACCATTTGCCGCGCAGCATGGCGTCCTGCGGCTGTGCGACCTTCCAGTCGCCGGCGTCGGCGGAGTTCTGCGTGGTGGCGGCGGGCGCTTCCTTGTAGGCGGGGCGGCCGGCGCGGTTGGCGGGAAGTGGCCGCGGGCGGGTGGTACTTGGGGCCGACCATGCAGCCGGCGAGCAGGCAGGAGAGGCCGAGCAGCGCGGCACTGGGGAGGACGGCATTGCTCAGGCTGGCGCTGCGATGGGCAGCGGCGCCGGTGAATCGCGGGAATCGAGAGATCTTCAGCATAGGCGTATAGGTCCGTAGAAATCAGTCTGCGTGGTTGGTCGCTGGTTCGATGGACGGAAGGGGAACCCCGTGGCTCCGGCCCAGCATGCGAAGGCGCAGCGATCCAGCGTCAGGTAAACGACCGGCGTGGTGTAGAGGGTGAGCAACTGGCTGACGATCAGGCCGCCGACGATGGTGATGCCAAGGGGACGGCGCAGCTCGGAGCCGGTGCCGGTGCCGAAGGCCAGCGGGATGGCGCCGAAGAGCGCGGCCATGGTGGTCATCAGGATGGGGCGGAAGCGCAGCATGCAGGCCTTGAAGATGGCGTCTTCGTGTCGTGAGCCCCTCTTCGCGCTCGGCCTGCAGCGCGAAGTCGATCATCATGATGGCGTTCTTCTTGACGATGCCGATCAGCAGCACGATGCCGATGATCGAGATGATGTTGAGATCTTCATGGAAGAGCATCAGTGCGAGCATGGCGCCGACGCTGGCCGAGGGCAGCGTGGAGATGATGGTGAGCGGGTGCACCAGGCTCTCGTAGAGCATGCCCAGAACGATATAGACGGCGAGCAGCGCGGTCAGGATCAGCACCGGCTCGGTGCCGAGCGACTGCTGATAGGCCAGCAGCGTGCCGGCGAAGAAGCCGCGGACCGAGGTCGGGGTGTTCAGCCGCTGCTGCAGCTGCGCGATCTCGAGCGTGGCGTCGCTGAGGGAGACGCCGGGCGCGAGGTTGAACGAGACGGTCACCGAGGGGAACAGGCCGGTGTGATTCAAGGCGAGCGGAGTGGTGGTCTGCTGTGCCTTGGTCATGGTGAACAGCGGCGTGTTGCCGGTGTTGGTGGTGTTCGATGGCGCTCGAGTGGAAGTAGATGTTCTTCAGGCCCTCGGGGCTCTGCCAGTACTTGGGCGCGACCTCGAGGACGACGTAGTACTGATTGAGCTGGGTGTAGATGATGGAGACTTCGGACTGGCCGAAGGCGGCGTAGAGGCCGGCGTCGAGCGAGGAGGCGGTCTGGCCGAGCCGGGCTGCGGCGACGCGATCGTAGTGAACGTACTCGTCGAGGCCGCCGTTCTGCTGGTCGGAGTTGACGTCCTGGAAGCCGGGGAGCTTCTTCATCCCGGCGAGCAGCGCGGTCCCCACTCGGCGAGCAGAGCTCCGCTGTCTGCCTGGATGGTGTACTGGTAGAGCGCGTTGCTGCCGCGGCCGCCGATGCGCAGATCCTGCGCGGCCTGGAGAAAGAGCCGAGGCCACCGGCAGGCGGTTAGCTTCGGCCGCAGGCGGTTCATGACCTCGGGGACGCCGATCTTGCGCTGCTCGAGGGGCTTCAGGGTGGTGTAGATGAAGCCGGTGTTGGTGGCGCCGCCGCCGCCGGTGAAGGCGATGACGTGCTGCACGGCAGGATCGGCTTTGATGACCGCCGAGAGCTCATGGATGGCGGTGTTCATCGCCGGGAAGGAGGAGTCCTGCGGCCCTTGCACGCCGCCGACCATGGCTCCGGTGTCCTGCTGCGGGAAGAATCCCTTGGGGATCTTGATGATGACGACGACGTTGAGCGCGATGGTGAGCAGCAGAACGGTGAGGGTCAGGACGGAGTTGTCGAGCACCCAGAGCAGGCTGCGGCGGTAGATGGAGAGGATCCAGTCGAAGAAGCGCTCGCCGGCCATGTAGAGGCGCCCGTGCTTCTGGTGGCTCTCGTCCTTGAGCAGGTAGGCGCACATGGTGGGCGTGGCGGTGAGCGAGATGGCCATCGAGACGACGATGGCGGTGGAGAGGGTGACGGCGAACTCGCGGAAGAGGCGGCCGACGATGCCGCCCATGAAGCAGCAGCGGGATGAAGACGGCGATCAGCGAGATGCTGATGGTGAGGATGGTGAAGCCGATCTCCTTGGCGCCCAGCATGGCGGCGGCGAAGGGCTCCATCCCCTCTTCGAGGTGGCGGGTGATGTTCTCCATGACCACGATGGCGTCGTCGACGACGAAGCCGGTGGAGATGGTGAGCGCCATCAGCGAGAGGTTGTCGAGGCTGTAGCCGAAGAGGTACATCACCGCGAAGGTGCCGACCAGCGAGACCGGCACGACGACGGCGGGAATGAGCGTGGCGCGCGGATTGCGCAGGAAGATGAAGACGACGATGACGACGAGAATGATCGAGATGATCAGGGTCTCTTCGACGTTCTTGACCGAGGCGCGGATGGTGGTGGTGCGGTCGAGAACGACGGTGGTGTCGATGCCCTGCGGGATCGAGGCTTTGATCGACGGCAGCTGCGGCGCGGATGCGATCGTTGGTCGCGATGATGTTCGCGCCGGGCTGGCGGAAGACGATGAGCATGACCGCGCGTTTGCCGTCGAGATAGCCGCCGGCGCGGATGTTCTGCGTGGAGTCGATGACGTCGGCGACATCGGAGAGGCGGACGGCGGATCCGTTGCTGATAGCCGATGATGATGGGCTTGTACTCGTCGGCGTGGGAGATCTGGCCGTTGGCGACGATGTCGGCGGTGGTCTTGCCGTTGTGGATCTGGCCGCGGGCGAGGTCGGAGTTCTGCAGACTCAGGACGGCCTGCACGTTCGCCATCGTCGAGGCCGTAGCTGGCCAGCTTGGTGGGATTGACCTCGACGCGGACCGAGGGCAGCGCGCCGCCGCCGACGGTCACCTGGCCGACGCCCTGAATCTGGGAGAGCTTCTGCTCGATGATGGTGGAGGCCGCGTCGTACATCTTGTCCGCGGCCGTACTTGTCCGAGGTGAGCCCGATGATCATGATGGGCGCGTCGGCGGGGTTGACCTTGCGGTAGGTCGGGTTGCCGGGAAGATTGGCGGGCAGATAGGTGCGCGCGGCGTTGATGGCGGCCTCGACGTCGCGGGCGGCGCCGTCGATGTCGCGGCTGAGGTCGAACTGGATGGTGATCGAGGTGGTGCCGAGGCCGCTCGAGGAGGTCATCTCGGTGACGCCGGCGATGTGGCCGAACTGGCGCTCGAGCGGCGTGGCGACCGAGGAGGCCATGATCTCGGCGCTGGCGCCGGGCAAGCTGGCGCCGACCGAGATGGTGGGGAAGTCAACCTGCGGCAGCGGAGAGACCGGCAGCAGGTTGAAGCAGATGGCGCCGGCGATCGCGATCGCGATGGTCAGCAGCGTGGTGGCGACGGGGCGGTGGATGAATGGGGCGGAGATGTTCATAGCGCCCCGGAGGTTTGCGGGCCCGGACCCGCCTGTTGCGATCGCCGGTGTGGAGTTGCGACTTCTTGCGCGAGAAGCGGTGCGCGAGGTTATCGAAGAAGATGTAGATGACCGGCGTGGTGTAGAGGGTGAGCACCTGCGAGAGCATCAGTCCGCCGACCATGGCGATGCCGAGCGGACGGCGCATCTCCGAGCCGATGCCGCTGCCGAAGGCGAGCGGAATGCCGCCGAGCAGCGCCGCCATGGTGGTCATCATGATGGGACGGAAGCGCAGCAGGCAGGCCTGATAGATGGCCTCGGTGGCGTTCTGGCCGTGCTTGCGCTCGGCTTCGAGCGCGAAGTCGACCATCATAATGCCGTTCTTCTTGACGATGCCGATCAGCAGCACGATGCCGATGATGGCGACGACGCTGAGGTCCTGGTGGAAGAGGATCAGCGAGAGGAAGGCGCCCACGCCGGCCGAAGGCAGCGTGGAGAGAATGGTGATGGGGTGAATGAAGCTCTCGTAGAGCACGCCGAGCACGATGTAGACGGTGACCAGCGCGGCGAGGATCAGCAGCGGCTCGTTGGAGAGCGAGTTGCGGAAGGAGGCGGCGGTGCCCTGGAAGTCGGCCTGCAGCTGGCGGGCATGTGCATGTCCTTCTGCACCTTGGTGATGGAGTCGATGGCACCGCCGAGGGCAGCGCCGGGGGCCAGGTTGAAGGAGACGGTGACCGAGGGGAACTGTCCCTGGTGGGTGATCGCGAGCGGTTCGGTGGTGGTTTCAAAGTGCGCGATGGCACTGAGCGGAACGGCGTTGGCCGGCGTGGAGCTGGTGGTGCCGGCGGAGTTGACGCCCTGGTTGGCCGAGGTGGTCGTCGGCGTAATGACGCTGACGGCGGCGCGACGATGTTGCCGGTCGAGGGCGTGTAGGCGGCGGACTCGGTCGCGGCGTTGGAGCCGGCGGAGGACGAGCCTGAGGACGCGAAGGAGTTGGCTGCGGCAGCGCCGGAGGCTCCCGACGAGGCTTCGCCTGGATGTAGATGTTGTTGAGGTTGGCGGCGTTCTCCTGGAACTTCGGCGTGGCCTCGAGCACGACGTGGTACTGGTTCAGCTGGGTGTACATCGTGTTGATCTGGCGCTGACCGAAGGCGTCGTAGAGGGTGTTGTCGATCGTCGTGGGCGCGATGCCCAGGCGCGAGGCGGTGACGCGGTCGATGACGAGATCGACCGCAGGCCGCCGGGCTGCTGATCGGTGGCGACGTCTTCGAGCTCCGGCAGCTGCTTGAGCGTGCGACGAAGCAGGTCCGTCCAGTGGTTGAGCTCGTTGATGTCGGGATCTTCGAGCGTGTACTGGTACTGCGTGCGGCTGACCCGGTCGTCGACCGTGATGTTCTGCACCGGCTGCATGAAGAGCTGGATGCCCTGCGACCTTATCGAGCTTGGTCTTGAGCCGGCGGATGACATCGGCAGCCGCTGAGATCGCGCTGGTCGAGCGGCTTCAGGTTGATGGACATGCGGCCGCTGTTGGTGGTGACGTTGGTGCCGTCGGCGCCGATGAAGGAGGAGAGGCTCTCCACCGCGGGATCCTGGAGGATGACGTCGGCGAGCTCCTGCTGCTTGCCCGCCATGGCGGTTGCGCTGATGGCGGGCGGCGCCTGGGTGATGCCCTGGATGACGCCGGTATCCTGCACCGGGAAGAAGCCCTTGGGGATGAGGATGTAGAGGTAGATGGTGAGCAGCAGGGTCGCCAGGGCGACCAGCAGCGTGATGCCCTGGTAGCGCAGGACGACCTTGAGGGTCCGGCCGTAGAACGAGATCATGCTCTCGAAGACGTGCTCGGACCAGCGGTAGAAGCGGCTCTGCTGCGCCTCGTGGTTGTGACGCAGGATGCGCGAGGCCATCATCGGCGTCAGCGTGAGCGAGACGACGGCGGAGATCACGATGGTGACGGCCAGGGTGACGGCGAACTCGCGGAAGAGACGGCCGACGACATCGCCCATGAAGAGCAGCGGGATGAGCACGGCGATCAGCGAGACGGTCAGCGAGAGGATGGTGAAGCCGATCTGCTCGGCGCCCTTGAGGGCGGCCTGCATCGGCGGATCGCCCTCCTCGAGATAGCGCGAGATGTTCTCGACCATCACGATGGCGTCGTCGACGACGAAGCCGGTGGAGATGGTGAGGGCCATCAGCGAGAGGTTGTCGAGGCTGTAGCCAAGCGCGTACATCGCCGCGAAGGTGCCGATCAGCGACAGCGGAACCGCGACCGACGGAATGATGGTTGCGGAGAGGTTGCGCAGGAACAGGAAGATGACCAGCACGACGAGGCCGACGGTGAGCATCAGCTCGAACTCGACGTCGTCGACCGAGGCCTGGATGGAGGTGGTGAGGTCGGTGAGGGTGGTGACCTCGATGCCCTTGGGCAGGTTGGCCTCGAGCTGCGGCATCAACGCCTTGATGCTCTTGACGATGGCGATGGTGTTGCCGCCGGGCTGGCGCTGGATGTTGAGGACGACCGCGGGGGTCTTGTTCATCCAGGCGGCCTGGTTGTTGTTCTCGACGCCGTTGACGATCTGGGCGACGTCGGTGAGCATGACCGGCGCGCCGTTGCGGTAGGCGACGACGACCTGCTTGTAGTCGTTGGCTGGTGACGAGCTGGTCGTTGGCGTCGATCTGGTAGTCCTGGCGGGGACCGTCGAAGTTGCCCTTGGCCTGGTTGACGCTGGCGCTGGCAATGGCGGTGCGGAGGCTCTCCAGGTCGATGCCGTAGGAGGAGAGCGCGCGTGGGATTGGCCTGGATGCGGACGGCGGGCTTCTGGCCGCCGCTGATGCTGACGAGGCCGACGCCGGTGAGCTGCGAGATCTTCGGGGCGAGACGCGTGTCGACCAGATCCTCGACCTGCGACAGCGGCATGTTCTTCGAGCTGATCGCCAGCGTGAGGACGGGCGCGTCGGCGGGATTGGTCTTGCTGTAGATCGGCGGCGCGGGCAGGTTCGAGGGCAGGTAGCTCTGCGCCGCGTTGATGGCGGCCTGCACCTCCTGCTCGGCGATATCGATATTGAGGTTCAGGTTGAACTGCAGCACGATGACCGAGGTCGCACCGGAGCTGGTGGAGGTCATCTGGCTGAGGCCCTGCATCTCGCCGAACTGGCGCTCCAGCGGCGCGGTGACGGTGGTGGCGACGACGTCGGGGCTGGCGCCCGGATAGAAGGTCAGGACCTGGATGGTCGGGTAGTCGACCTGCGGAAGCGCCGAGACAGGAAGCTGGGTGTAGGCGACGATACCCACCAGGAGAATCGCCGCCATCAAAAGCGCCGTTGCTACAGGACGCAGAATAAACGGGCGGGAAGGACTCACGGAGCTTCGCTCCCGCTGGCGCTGACGGCCACTGGCTGGCTGCGACAGCGACGACCTTGGAGTTGTCCTCCAGCTTGTCGAAGCTGCTGTTGGCGAGCACATCGCCGGGGTTGATGCCCTGCGACCGCGGTGGTGCCAGCGTCGGTGACGCCGGGCGTGACCTTGCGCTCATGGGCAACGCCATTCTGGATGACATAGACGAAGGCGACCGGGCCGTTGTGCTGAATGGTCGAGTCGGGAATGAGCGTGGCGTTCTGCAGCGTGTTGACCAGCAGGCGCGTGTTGACGAACTGGTTCGGGATAGAGCGCGGCGTTGTGGTTGTCGAACGAGGCGCGGCCCTTCACCGTGCCGGTGGTGGTGTCGATCTGGTTGTCGAGGGTGAGCAGCGTGCCCTGCCTCGAGCTTCTGCTCGCCGGTGCGGTCATAGGCGTCGAGCGGGAGCTTCGCCCCCTGGCGCAGACGCGCCTGGATGGGAGGCAGATTGTCCTCGGGGATGGTGAAGACGACGGTGATCGGCTGGATCTGGGTGATCGACGACCAGCGGCGTGGTTCCGGAGGCCTGCACCATGTTGCCGGGATCGACCAGGCGCAGGCCGACGCGTCCGGTGATGGGCGAGGTGATGTGGCAGTAAGTCGACCTGAACCTGGTCGTACTGGACGAGGCCCTCGTCGTTCTTGACCGTGCCCTGATACTGCAGGACCAGCTTCTCCTGGTCCTCGAGCGTCTGCCGCGGGATGGCGTTGCGCGCCCAGGCGTCCTGGTAGCGCTTGAGGTCCATCTCGGCCTGGGCGAGCAGGTTCTGGTCGCGCTCGAGCGCGCCTTGCGCCTGCGCCAGGTGGCTTCGATAGAGGCGCGGGTCGATGTCGATCAAGGGATCGCCCTTGTGGACGAGCTGGCCTTCCTTGTAGTGCACGGCGGTGATGACACCGGTGACCTGGGCGGTAATCGACGAGGTGTAGACCGGCGTGACGGTGCCAATGGCGTCGAGATAGACGCCGAGATTGCCGCGCTGGGCGGTGGCGGTGGTGATCGTGACCGGGCCGCCGCCGGGACCGTGATGGTGCTCCGACGGTCTTGGTGGTCTCCTTGTGATGCCAGACGAGCCAGAAGGCGATGGCGAAGATCAACAGCAGCACGATCCAGACCAGGACGCGCACGGTCCCGCTTCGGCGGGGAGGAGCAGAAGGGGCTGGTAGTTGGTGATCAAGACCGACGTGGGGCTGCTCAGGATTCTGGTGCGGTTCGGCGGGCAATGTAGCTCCTTGCCAAAATTATTTAGAAGGTCGGGTGTGCGCAGGGCTTTCCCGTCACTGTGTTGACGTTGCACCCAGCGATTAAGGCGCAGCCTTTTTCTGCCTGGGAGGTAAGGGAGGGCGACCTGCTGCGGGCGACTCCAGCTGGCAGGTTAGGCTACCACTGTATGGTAAACTCTCTGAGTATACAAGCGTTGCCGAGCCGTAGGAATCCGCAAAGAAGTACCGATCGGCGGCCGGACAAGCATGTCCGGTAGTATGCAGTTGAGGATCCATGACCAACAGCCGCCGCACCTTCCTGACCAACACCTCCCTTGGCCTTTTGGGAGTCGCTATGACCGCCAACAGCTCGGCGCAGACCGGCGAGCAGACCGCAGACGACTCCGGGAACCCAGACGACACCGGGCGCACCGACCGCGTTTGGGACCTCGCCGGCGTTTGGGCCGGAGGTCGCGCCGGCCACCTTCGAGGTGGCCGAGAAGCTGGTGGAGGTGACGCTGACCGAGCGGGAACGCGCCGAGGCCGCGGGCAACTGGCGGAACTCGGTCGCTCCGGTGTACGAACGCCGGACGGGACCGCGCAAGCTGGCGATCGAGTCGGAGATCGCGCCGTGGTCGCGCTGGGACCCGGTCCTGCCCGGAACGACAGGCTGGACCGGCGGAGAACCGGTTTGTGCGCAGCGCGGCGAGCGATCGGCCGCTGCCGGAGCGGGACGAGGACATCGCCTTCGCCACGGTCGCCGAGCAGTCGCGGTGGATCGAGACGCGGAAGCTGACCTCGGAGCGGCTGACGCGGATCTATCTGGAGCGGATCGAGCGCTTCGATCCCAAGCTGCACTGCGTCATCACGCTGACCAGGGAGCTGGCGCTGGCGCAGGCCGCGCAGGCCGACAAGGAGATCGCCGCGGGACACTATCGCGGACCGCTGCACGGCATTCCGTGGGGCGCGAAGGACCTGCTCGACACCGTCGGGAATCCACACGACCTATGGCGCCGAACCGTTCCGCAACCGCGTGCCTGCGGCCGACGCAACCGTGGTCGAGCGGCTGCATGCGGCGGGAGCGGTGCTGATCGCCAAGCTGAGCATGGGCGCGCTGGCGCTGAACGACATCTGGTTCGGCGGCGAGACGCGGAATCCCTGGGTGCTCGAGGAAGGCTCGTCGGGATCGAGCGCCGGGCCGGGCGCGGCGACCGCGGCGGGACTGGTGAGCTTCGCCATCGGCAGCGAGACGGGCGGAAGCATCGTCTCGCCGTCCATGCGGTGCGGAGTGACGGGATTGCGGCCGACCTTCGGGCGGGTTCCGAGGACGGGCGCGATGACGCTGTGCTGGTCGCTGGACAAGCTGGGACCGATGACGCGCTCGGTCGAGGACACGCTGCTGGTGCTCGAGGCGATTACGGGACCGGATGGCAAGGACGTCTCGGCGATTCCGTCGCGGCTGGACTTCGAGCGCCAAGCAGCAGCGTGAAGGGGCTTCGCGTCGGCTACATTCCCGAGCTGGATGAAGGAGAGTCCGGCGACCGAGGTCGATCGGGCGGCGCTCGAGACGGTGAAGAAGCTGGGGATGATTCCGGTTCCGGTCGAGCTGCCGGATTGGCCGTACGACTCGCTGAACGTGATCCTGTTTGCGGAGTCGGCGGCGGCGTTTGAGGAGATTACGCTCGATCGCCAGATCGACACGCTGAAGATGCAGGTTCCGGATGCGTGGCCGAACCTGTTCCGGCAGTCGCGCTTCCTTTCGGCGGTGGACTTTGTGCAGGCGGATCGGATGCGGCGCAAGGTGGCGCTGGAGATGGGAAGGATCTTCGCCGAGGTCGATGTGTTGCTGGTGCCTTCGCTGCGCGATGAGATTCTCGGTGATTACGAATGCGACCGGCCACCCTTCGCTGACGCTGCGAGCCGGGTTTGTGGAGGTGTCGGAGGAGCGCAGCGATTGGGCTCCGGATCCGGCGCGGCCGCTGAAGAAGTTTTCGCCGCCGCGGCGGGCGCCCTATGGGGTGACGCTGATCGGCCGGCTGTTCGAAGAGGGAACGCTGGGCGAGGCGGGGATGGCGCTGGAGCAGGCGTTCGCGGTCTCGGGCGAGCGGCCGGCGGGCTTCTAAGCCGCGAATCCCCTCTCTTGCACAGAGCAAACGTGTTTGCTTGCTCGGCTTCGGCAAGGGGATTCACTGAAAAGCGCTCGGCCCGTCGTTATGAGAGGTTAAGATTCCGGGGAATTGGAGGGAGCGATGGACCACGAGTCGCGATGCGAACGCAGTGCGGGAACCGAGGGAGGTCGGATGGGGAGCGCCGGTGGGGGCTCGGAGCATCCGGGCGCTGGCGTTTTTTCTGTTGTCGGTGGTGGTGGTCGGGGTGGCGTACGGGCGGGCGCTGGCGGGGCCGTTTGTGTACGACGACTGGACCAGGTGGTGAACAATCCCAACCTGGGGACTGGGCGGCGTTCGTGGCGCGGTTTCTCGAGCGGCCGGTGGCGCTGACGAATGATCTGCTGGGGCATGGCGGGGCGACCTATCGGCCGGTGTTCTGGTTTTCGCTGTTTCTTGATCACAGGATCTGGGGGCTGCGCGCGGAGGGGTATCACCTGACCAATCTGATCGTGCATGCGATCAATGGGAACCTCGCGTTCCTGTTGCTGCGGCGGCTGCGGGTGCCGGTGATGCTGGCCGGGAGTGTGTGCCTGCTGTGGTTGCTTTTGCCGATCAACGCGGAGGTGGTGGCGTGGGTGAGCGGGCGCGCGTATGCGCTGTGCCTGCTGTTTCTTCTGCTCACGCTGATTCTGGGACTGCGGCTGTTACAGAAGGGCGGCGTTGCGACCGCTGCCGGTTGCTTTTTCACCGCAGCGTTGGCGCTGCTGTCGCATGAGAGCGGCGTGCTGGTGGCGCCGCTGTTTCTGCTGGTGGCGTATGGTGCCGGGGAGCTGCGGTCTTCGCGTGCGGCTTTGGGTGCCGCTGGGGCGATGCTGGCGGCGGTGGCGGGCTGGTGGGGCGTGGAGCGGGCGATGCATGTCGCGAGCCCGACGCACTTCGGCTCGGTGTGGACGGTGGGCGAGTTCTTCTGGAGGTACGTTGGGCTGATTGCGCTGCCGGTGCGGATGAGCGTGGAGCGGTCGACGGCGACGCCGGGCGGTGGGCTTTCGGGGATGGCGATCGTCGCGCTGGGTGCGACGATTGCGTTGGTGGCGATGTGTGTTTGCGTTGCGGCGACAGAGCGCCGGTGGTGAGCGCGGGCGCGGCGTGGATGACGATCTGCCTGCTGCCGTTCTGCGGCGTGCTGGCGATCTACCAGGGCATGGCGGAGCGGTTCGCGTATATCGCTTCGCTGGGGTTCGCGCTGGCAGTGGTGGGGGCCTGCGCCATGGTGGAACGGCAGAGCTGGCGGGTTGCCGGGCTGAGCGTGGTGGCGTGCTGGGTGGCGTGGAGCGGATGGCGGGTCGTGGTGCGCGCGGGCGACTGGAGCGATCCGGTGCGGCTCTATCGCAGCTCGCTGGAGGCGACGCCGCGGAGCCCGACGCTCGCGTACAACCTGGGATTTTCGCTGCGCGACACGGGGGATCTGGCGGGCGCGCTGGCAGGGTATCAAAGGGCGCTGGCGCTCGAGCCAGGGTATCCGCATGCGTATGCGAGTATCGGCGATGTGTATTTGCAACAGGGACGGTTCGCGGAGGCGCAGCGGGCGTATCAACAGTCGCTGGCGGCCGATCCGAAGGACGTGAAGGTGCTGTTGAACAGCGGCGTGGCCTATGAAAAGGCGGGGTTGACGGCGGAGGCGGAGAGGACGTTCCAGCAGGCGATTCCGCTGGCGCCGCATGATGCCGGGCCATGGGTGGATCTGGGAACGCTGTATCTACAGGAGCAGCGGTGGAACGATGCGGCGTCGCAGTTTGTGCATGGGATTGATGCAAATTCGCAGGACCCGACGCCGTACTACGATCTGGCGGTGTTGCTGCAGCGGGCGGGAAAGAACGATCTGGCGCTGGCGCTGTACAAAAAGGTGCTGGAGCTGAAGCCGAACGATGCGGACACGATCGAGAATATGCGGCGGCTGCAGGGCGGGCAACTAAGGGCGGTCTCGCTGACGCCCGAGGCCCACCTTAGCGACGATGAGGCCGTCGCGAAGATGGGGCACCCGGGCTGTTGCAGTGCGAGAGTTAGGCGGGGAAGGACTTGAGCCAGGTGCGGAAGTCGGCGTCCGAGCGCGGGGTGCTTGAGGGCGAACTCGACGGTGGCTTTGAGGAAGCCTAATTTGTCACCGGCGTCGTGGCGTTTTCCTTCGTAGCTGAAGCCGTAGACCTTCTCGTACTGCAGCAGGGCCTTGATGGCGTCGGTGAGCTGCAGTTCGCCACCCGCGCCGGGGGTGATGGTCTCGATCATCTCGAAGATGCGCGGGGTGAGAATGTAACGGCCGATGATCGCATTCTTCGAGGGCGCATCTTCGAACTTTGGCTTCTCGACCATGTTTTTGACTTCGAGCAGCCGCGGGTTGCTGGCGACGGGAGTGCAGTCGAGCACGCCGTAGGCGGAGATGGCGGGGCCTTCGACGATCTCCGAGCCGAGGATCGAGGACTGGGTCTCGTAGAAGGCCTCGACCATCTGCTTCATGCAAGGGGTCGTGGCGTCGACGATGTCGTCGGGGAGGATGACGCAGAAGGGCTCGTCGCCGACCAGCTCCTTGGCCATCAACACGGCGTGGCCGAGGCCGAGGGCTTCGGGCTGGCGGGTGTAGGTGATCTTGGCCAGCTTGGAGACGGAGCGCGTGAGCTCGAGCAGGGCGGTCTTCTGCCGCGCCTCGAGGGCGGCCTCAAGCTCGACGGACTTGTCGAAGTGATCCTCCATGGTGCTCTTGCCGCGACCGGTGACGATGATGATCTCGGTGCAGCCGGCGGCCACCGCCTCTTCGACGCCGTACTGGATCAGCGGCTTGTCGACGAGGCAGAGCATCTCCTTCGGGATGGCTTTGGTGGCGGGCAAAAAACGGGTCCCCATGCCGGCAGCAGGGAAGACAGCCTTACGAATTTTCTTGGTCATTTAGGAGATGCCTTGTTGAGTATGTGTCACCTGGAAGGGTAATGCTATCAAACTTACTTTGATCCGAATACACACTTTGGGGTTAGATGCACTGCCAGGCGCAACGGCTCGGGATGGATGGCTCCGCCTCGCATGCCGAAACGGAAGGCGGCGGCTTACCGGGAGGATTGGCTCCAGCGAGCGAGGTCGGTGGGGGTCTTCACGCTGTTGGCGAGGAGGGCGTCGAGCAGGGCGCGGGTGCGGACGGCGTCGAAGGGTTGGTCGATACGAGCGGGCTCGCTCTGCTGCGGAAGCTTGACCAGATAGCCGGGGCGGGGGTCGAACTCACCGTGGTTGCTGGCGCGGTCGTCTTCTTCGGTCCAGCTGCCGGCGCCGACCCAGATGAAGCTGGTGCGCCAGGAGTGGTCGCCCATAACGACGATGGTGCTCGCGTCCCACTCGTGGCGGCTCTCGAGGAGCTGGCGGACGTGGGCGAGGTAGTGGTCGGCGAGGGCGAGGTTGTCGAGGTAGGAGGTGTGGACGGGGGAGACGGTGCCGGTGCGGCGGTCGTAGAAGCCGAAGGGGTGCGGGATGGGCAGGTGCAGAAAGACGAAGTCGAGGGAGGGATCGTCGAGCAGGCGATCCCCGGCCGCGAGCAGGTCGCGGTAGTCGGAGGAGTGCATGCGGATGTCGAGCAGGTCCTCGGACGGCGGGGGGAGCGGGGCGGAGCGGCGCAGGTGCAGGCGGTAGAGCAGGTACTCGACGCGGCGGCGGAGCAGGCGCAGCGGGCGCAGCAGGTTGCGGGCGGCGGTGCGGTGGGGCGACAGGCGGGCGGGCGTGGCCTCGTGGTAGACCCAGTAGCAGCTGTCGAGGACGTCGGGCAGGATGCGGCAGTAGGGGTTGTACCAGCCCGCGAGGCCGGTGCGGTAGCCGCGATCGAGCGCGTCCTGGAAGACGGTCTGGTGGGGATCGAAGGGCTTCCACTGGTGGGCGACGGGGTCGTGCAGCCCGAGCAGCATCCCGCGGCTGTCGACCTGGATGTGGTTGGTGGGAATGCCGGTGAAGAGGCTGGGGAGGATGTTGCGGGTGAACTCACCGGCGGGGACGACGTGGGTGAAGTTGGTGGACTGAGCGGCGAGCTGATCGAAGGCGGGGAGCTCGAGGCCGGGGTAGCGGCGCTCGTAGACCTGCTGGTAGGAGAGCTCGTCGAGCAGGATCCAGATGATGCGGGGGTGGGGCGGGTCGGCGGCGGCCACGGCGGCGGGCTGTGCGTGGTGGAGGCGGGTCGGCGGGTTGAGATCGTGGGCCTGGGCGGCGAACCACACCATCTGGGAGAGGATCAGAACGCCGCTGAGGGCGAAGAAGCTGAAGACGGCGGAGAGAACCGGCTCGATGGTGCCGAGGGTCGCGGAGCAGGGCGGCACGGCGGGTAAGAACGAGCGTGAGCGTAGCGACGGAGGCGACGCCGAAGAGGAGGTCGATCCAGAGGGGGACGTCCCAGCTGACGAAGCCAGCGCAGGTGTGCAGCAGGCTCCAGGGCAGGGTGACGAGGAGGCCGTACCAGATGAGCAGGCGCAGCAGGATGCGGCGCGGGCTATGGCCAGCGGGGGTGAGGCGGGCAAGGTACAGCAGCCCGGTGAGCAGAGCCCACACGGCGAGCATGTAGATCAGGACGGGAATAAACAGCGAGCTGCTGGCGCCGATGAGGTGATAGACAAGATCGTGCGCGGGCGAGATCAGAGGGCCGCTCAGCGCCAGCAGGTAGAGATTCGTCAGGCCGAGGGCGATGACGACGGGATGCGTAAGAGACTTCAACCAGAGTACTTTCGCACAAAATGGAAGAGGATGCGGCGGTTGGCCAGGAGCAGCTCTGCCTGGATGGTGAAGTACGGGGCGAAGGCGGCGCGGAAGGCGGACTCGGTGAGGTGGTCGTAGAGAGCGTCGCGGCCGCGCAGGAGCTCCTGGAACTTGGGATCGGTGGGCGGGACCCACTCGAGGACAAGGTGCCGGGTGGTGAGGGTGCAGGCGAGCGCGGCGATGCGATCGAGCGGCACCTGATTGTGCAGCAGCAGGTGGTGGATGACGGCGAGCATCAGGACCATGTCGAAGTGGCCGGTGGCGCGGTCGAGGAAGGAGGAGTTCTCGGCGTTCTGCCAGCCGACGGCGGGCGTCGGGTTGGCGAGGTCGACGCAGAGCGGGAGGATGTTCTGGCCGGTCTGGCGGACCTTGCGGGCGAGGTGATCGACGGTCTGGAGGTCGGTGTCGACGGCGACGACGGCCGCTCCGGCGTTGGCGGCGAGGCTGGAGTAGACGCCGGTGTTGCAGCCAACGTCGAGGACGTTGCGCGGGGTGGCCTGATTGAGCGCGGTGGTGACGAAGGCGTGCTTGCGGGCGTGATCCTCGTCC
This sequence comes from uncultured Acidobacteriaceae bacterium, assembly GCA_963755245.1. Taxonomy (GTDB): domain Bacteria; phylum Acidobacteriota; class Terriglobia; order Terriglobales; family Acidobacteriaceae; genus Edaphobacter. The sequence goes on from CAVWJY010000011.1 coordinate 129,546, forward strand.
ACGTAGTGGGTCGCGGTGGCGGCGTAGTCGGACCAGACGGAGGCCTGGGCGGCGGGGGTGACGCTGCGCATCTGGCGCTGCGAGCTTGTCGAGCGTCTTGAGCAGGATGTGCTTGGTGAGCTCGGGATCGTCGACCGTGCGGGGCGCGGCGGCTGCGCTGGCGGAGCCGGATTTGCGGCGCGTGAGCAGGTGCGGCAGGGTGACGGCCGAGAGCGCGGGCTGCGTGAAGCGGGCGGCGAACGGGAGCGCCGGGTAGAGGTCCTCGGGCTCGTAGCCATCGCGCTGCCCGAGGATGCCGCGCAGCGGCCAGCGCAGCCGCGAGTAGGCCAGCATGGGCAGAAGGAACATGCGGACGAACTGGGCGTAGGCGAACCAGAGCGGCTGCCGGGGATCGAGGCGGGCGACCGAGAGGACGTCGACGAAGATGGGCTTTGTGCCCTCAAAGAGGACGTTGAGCGGGGTCGCGTCCTTGAGGATCCAGTCGTTCTGGACGAGGTCGCGGCAGAGGGTGAGGGTGGCCTCGGCGGCGGCGAGCCAGAGCGAGGCGGGCCACTCCCAGGGGTAGGAGACGAAGGCGACGCGGGGATGCTTGAGCAGGACGCCGGGATTGGTCGCGCTCGGGGTCGGTCTCGGGGTCGGTCTCGGGCGGGAGGACGGTGCTCGCGCTCAGGCGGCCCTGCTCGACCAGCTGCGCGGCGAGCGGGGTCGCGAGGAAGGCGAGGATCTCCTCGGCCTCCGGGGAGCGGATGCTGCGGTAGGCGCCGTCGGGCCGGAGTTCGAGGCTGCCGGCGGGATCACGAAAGGTCTGGAAGGCCGTCTGGCGAAGCTCTGCCTGCATGTTAGCGGGGGCCCGGCAGTGGGGTGTTGATGGAATCGGCCGACTTCGGGGTGGTCCTGGTGAACAGACTCTTGATCCGGCGACGGAAGTAGAAGAGGGCTCCGGAGACCATCGCGCTCAGGCTCTGGAAGAGCAGGAGGCTGGAGCCGGGATCGACGTAGGCATGGGCCTGGCGCTCGAAGGAGCAGCTGAGCGCGACAAAGAGCAGCGAGGTGAGAACAGCCAACTGAAGTCTATGAGCCATGAAGCTTCCTTTACGGAACGGGGAGGATGCAGAGCGAGCGGCAAAATCTTCGGGATTGATTGGATAACCCATCGTAGGCTCACAAAGTTTTACTGACAGAGATTAAAGACGGGGTTTCGCGGGGAAGGTTTCAGCTGCGGAATCGAATCTTCGCCACACGCATCCCTGGCCCATTCCGAAACGGGCAGGAAGAGGGGAAGACACGGGGAAGCCTGTTCTTTTCAGTGCGATTACCGGCCGCTGCGCGGAGCCGAGCGGCGTGCTCTCAGACGGGGAGGTAGAGGGCGTGGGCTGCGGATATAGGCGGCGACGGAGGGGCTGAGCAGGTCGGCGCAGGGATCGCCCTGGCGGAGGCGCTCGCGCAGGCCGGTGGCGGAGACATCCTCGGCGACGCCGGTGAGGAGATGGACGCGGGCGCGCTGGTCGGCGGTGAGATGGAGTGGGGCGAGGCGCTCTTCGGTGACGGGGTAGCCGGGGCGCGAGACGACGATCCACTCGGTGAGTGCGAGCAGCCGCTGGGGCTCGCGCCAGTGGTGGAGATTGAGGAAGGAGTCGGCGCCGGCGAGGCTGAAGAGGGTGTCGTTGGGGTAGAGCGCGCGCAGGGCGGTGAGGGTGTCGACGGTGTAGTTGGGGAGATCGCCGGGGCGGGGGCCGTCGAGGTCGGTGACGGCGAAGCGGTTCGGCGTGCGTGGGCCGGGCTTGGCGTCGGCGCAGGCGGCGGCGACCATCGCCAGGCGGTCGGCGAAGCTGGAGGGGTTGGACTTGAGCTTGAGGGGCTGGCGACCGGTGGGAGCGAAGAGGACCTGGTCGAGATGGAACGCGTCGGCGGCAGCCCTCGCGATGGCCATGTGGCCGCGGTGGGGCGGATCGAAGGTGCCGCCGAAGATCGCTCTTCGTGGTGCTGCGTGCTGCGCTGGTGCCGGGTCGAGCATTAGCGGAAGCGGAAGACGAATCCGGTGCTGAGGCTGACGACGTTGGCGCTGGGGATGCTGGCGGTTCCGCCGACGGTGTCGCTGCTGACGGTGGTGACGGAGCCGTAGCCGACCTCGGCCATGCGCCAGTCGACGTGCTGGTTGAGGGCGTAGTCCGCACCGACGAAGATGCCGTACTGGGCCTTGCTGACGGTCAGGGCGTTGTTGGGGGCGTGCGAGCTGCCGACGCCGATGGAGACCTGCGCGTAGGGCTTGATCTTCTCGCGGAACTTGGTGGAGAAGCGGGCGCCGACCAGGAAGCTCTTCAGCTCGGCGTTGTTGCCGTGGGTGATGACGTCGCGGACATCGATGCCGGCGTTGAACTTGGGGGCATGGAAGAAGTCGTAGTAGCCGCCGATGTCGAGGCCGTAGAACATGCGGGAGGTGGTGCCGGGGCCAAGGAAGGCGAAGGTGCCGGTGTCTGCCGTCGAGGTGCTGATGTGATTGAAGACGGGGTTGAGGTAGATGCCCACCTGGGCCTGGGCCGCAGCGGCGAACAGGCTGAGGGCAACAACGACGACGAGATGCCGCAATTTCATGAGTAAGTATCCTTCGGGTAGCGGAGCCGGAAACAAGAGATCGGGAAACCAGGTAGAACAGCGATCGTTCGTACCAGTCTAATTCGGTCTATCGCCGGAAGGGGCGGCGAGGCCGGATATCAAACCGTATACGGAGCGTGGTCGGTGTGGTCGTCGGTGTGGTCGTCGAGCAGTCGCGGGGCGCAGCAAGGCGCTCCACAGGGATTGGAGGGCTACGGGGATGGACTGCGATGAGCCGAAAAGCGTTAGCCTGCGGGCGCGGGGTCGCCTCCGGCATCAGCCACGTCACTAGGGGAGACGGATGACGATGCCGGTGCTGAGCGAGTTCGAGCTGAGGTCGCCGGAGCCGCCGGTGTAGGTGTACTCCACGGCGCGCCAGTCGATGTGGGGAAAGATGGTGAAGTCGCCGCCGACGATGAGCTGATATTCGGCATGGGTCGTGCTGGCGAGGGAGGGACCGCCGGTGTAGCTGTTGAAGCCGCCGAGGGCCTCGCCGTAGACCTGCAGCGGAAGGACGTGGGGCTTGAAGGCGATGCGGGGGCCGATGGCCCCAGGAGTTGAGGCTGATGCCGCTGCCGCCGAGGAAGCTGGCGCGGGCGTCGCCTCCCAGCGCGAAGAAGGTCCCGCGCTGGTAGTAGACGCTGACGGTCTCGCCGTAGAGCAGGGTCGGGCTGCCGAGGGGACCGGGAGGATGACTGAGGCGGCTGGCGGTGAAGTCGCCGGAGAGACCGAGTTGCGCGGCGGCGGGAAGGGCTGGGACGAGCGCAAGAGAGAGTGCCGCGAGCAGCGTGGGGAGTTTCAGCATAAGAGCCTCCAAAAGCGCTTACGTGCTTGTAGGAGAACAACGCCTAAGCGTAAGAGGCCGAAAGATGCTGGGGGGATTGCCCGGACCCTGCGGATGGCTGCGGGCGATCAGGGCATGACGGAGGCGCGCTGGGCGAGGATATCGGCCTGCCGTGCGGCCGCCTGGGTGGCGTCGGGATGGGCGATGAGATGAAGCGGGTTGCCGGCGAAGAGCTGATAGGTGTCGGTGAGTTGGCCATCCGCGCCGCGGGTGACGGAGACCGCCTCGACGGTCTTGGGCGTGGCAGGAATGCGGGCGCCGAACCAGTGCGGATCGTCGCGCTGGTTCCAGGTGACGAGGGTGAGGACGGAGCCTTCGGGGTAGGACGAGGCGGGTCGAGGCGCGGGCGCTGGCGACGGCGATGTCGTTGCCGGTGAGGATCGACATGGTGTGCTGCTGGCGATCGACGCTGGAGGCGATGACGCGGCCTTCGAGGACGGGAATGGGCACGCTGGCGGGAAGGGCCGCCTGCTGATTGAAGAGGTCGGATTCACTCGGCGTGCGGTGCTGCGAGCAGCCGGTGACGAGAAGCGCAGCGGCGAGGCTCGCGACGCTCAGGAGTGGGATGAGGGGAGACGGTCTCATTGGGCGCTCCCTTCCTGTGCAGGCGGCTCGTTCGACGTCGTTCGTTCAATGGGCAAGGTGTAGACCCAGTCGTTGTCGCGGACAGGGCGATGGCAGGAGACGCATTCGCTGGTCGAAGTGGGCGTCCTTGCCGTAGGGCTTGAGGTCGGTGCCTCGCCAGCGGCCCCATCCCCAGCCGGCGGTGGCGGCGTAGCGGGTCTTGTCCTTGACCATCAACTCGACCTGGACGAACTTGCCGGGGCGGAGGATGCCGTTGGCGTCGGGCGCCTCCTGCCAGGCGACCTTGGCGAAGGTGGCGCCGTCGGGCCAGGGCTGGATGTTCTTCTCGGCGATGGCTTTGATGGCGATGTCGTTGCCGAGGATGACCCGCATGGTGTGGTTATCGCCGCGATCGGTGGAGCTGATGGGCCTCCAGTTCTTGTAGTCGGGATTGAAGGCGAGGCCGTTGGGCTCGTTTTGGACGGGCTGACGGGGGCGTGGCGGGCGGCTGATCGGGGGCTGCGGCGGTCTGGGGCGCGGGGGGTGGCGATGGCTGCGGAGCGAAGGGCTGGAGGTACTGCTTCAGCGTGGCGAGCTGCGCGGCGGTGATCGCGGCCTCGGGATGGACGTGGACGTAGCGCGGCAGCGGCATGGCGCCGAGGGCGATCTGATTGACCGCCTCGTAGAGCATGGCTTGCTGCGCAGCGGGAGGAAGCTTGCCGATCTCGGAGAAGTTGAGGTGGGCGCGGGCGGTCTTCACGTCGTCGGCGACCAGCCAGTAGGCGGGCGCGATCTGATCGAACCAGGGGAGCCGGGTTTCGTTGGAGTGGCAGTTGTAGCAGGAGTTGCGGAGGATCTGCTTGACCGGCTCGGGAGCCTGGATCTCCGCCGTGACCGGCGGGTGGGGGATGGCGGGACGGACGAACTGGATCGCGAGGAATCCGATCACGCTGCGGACGCCAGCATCTTGCCCAGGCCCATGTGTCCCTCCTGAGAGGCTGGCGCGCTCAAGCGATCCAGCCGAGCCCCAATAGTAGCAAAGGCTCGGCGGTCAGGCTCTGTTCGTTAGGCTCCGAGGTAGGGAAGGCGAAAGACCACACCGGTGCTGGCCGTGAAGAGCGTGGAACGCGGAACCGATGTTCCGCCCCCGACTCCCGACATGCTGCCGTAACCGATCTCCACCGTGCGCCAATCCAGGCGGGGAAGAGATGGTGTAATCGAGGCCGCCAAGAACGGCATATTCGAACTTCGTGCTGTAGTTGGTGGATGGAAGATTGGTGGTTCCGGTATATCGAGGGCCACCGGCTCCGATCGAGCCCTGAACATAGGGTCTGAACGGAAGAAGCGGGGCGTTCGCCGCCAGACGAAGGCCGACGAGGCCGCTTCGGAAGCTCTCCTTGTCTCCCCGCAGGAAATTGCCGCGGACGTCGACGCCCGCCGCGAGCGGACCAAGGTGGATGAAGTTGTCGTAGACACCGACTCCGGGACCGTAGAACCAGGTCGAGGTGTGCTCGTTGTTATCGGTGAAACGAAGTGGTGTCGAATTTGCCGTAGATTCCGATCTGAGCGTGGGCCGTCGCCAGGGACGAAAGGAGCAGCAGAAGACAGGGGAACCAGCGCAGTCTCATCGATTCGCTATTCTTCTTCTCTTGAGATGGATTGCTATGTCTCTGATGATAAACGAGAAGGGCAGAATGGGCGGTCTTCGGCGGGTGCGCCGGGGCGGCGGATTCAGCGGTACATGGACGATGAGACTTTGCTGCCGGACTCGGGGAAGAGACGATGGGCGTTCTCCCCGAGTCGGCTGGCTTAGGCGCGGCCCTTGGCGGAGTTGGCCGGGGGCGGATAGCTGGGCTTGATCTTCGCGGGGGCGACGGGCTCGGGCTCGACCGCGATGGGGCGGTGGGTCTGGACCAGCTCGGCGAGCGCGTACTTGAGCGGCTCGATGCCTTCGCCGCTGACCGCGGAGAGGGCGTAGAAGGGCAGCTTGCGGCGCTTGGCCATGGCGGTGAGCTTCTTGAGCTTGTCGGGATTGGCCACGTCGGCCTTGGCCGCAACCAGGATGGTCGGCTTGGCGGCGAGCGCGGGGTCGAAGGACTTCAGCTCCTCGGTGATGACCTTGAAGTCCTCGACGGGATCGGGGCGCGTGTCGGCGGGGTCGTCGGAGACGTCGACCAGGTGCACGATGACCGAGGTGCGCTCGATGTGCTTGAGGAACTGGATGCCGAGGCCTGCGCCGAGGTGCGCGCCTTCGATGAGGCCGGGAAGATCGGCGACGGTGAAGGAGAGCTCGTGCGGGTAGTCGCCGACCGAGACCACGCCCAGATTGGGCTCGAGCGTGGTGAAGGCGTAGTTGGCGATCTTGGGCTTGGCCGCGGAGATGCGCGAGATCAGCGTCGATTTGCCCACGTTGGGGTAGCCGACCAGACCGGCGTCGGCGAGCAGGCGGAGCTCGAGGCGGTAGTTGCGCTCCTCGCCGGGGCGGCCGAGCTCGTGCTCGCGCGGGGCCTGGTGGGTGCTGGTCGCGAAGTGCTGGTTGCCGCGTCCGCCGCGCCCGCCGCGGGCGATGACGATGGTGTCGTTGGGGCGGGAGAAGTCGTGGATCAGCGCGCCGGTCTCGTCGTCGTAGAGCAGCGTGCCGATGGGGACCTTGAGCGTGATGGGCTCGCCCTGATAGCCGGAGCAGTTGGAGCCGAGGCCGTGGCCGCCGCGCTGCGATTTGTGCTCCGGGTTGAAGCGGAAGTGCACCAGGGTGTTGTGGCTGAGGGAGGAGGACATGAGAATGTCGCCGCCATGGCCACCGTCGCCACCGGACGGGCCGCCCTTGGGAACGAACTTTTCGCGGCGAAAGGCCATGCAACCGTTGCCGCCATCGCCGGCCTTGACTCGGATTCTTGCTTCATCAATAAACATTGCGCTGCTTCTAGTGTACCGGAGCGCTGAAGCGGGCCTCGTTTCGCGCCGTTTCTGTGGCCTCTGGCCGTTGCGCCTTACAGCGGTTGGCTGGGCGGTTCCGTTGTGCGGGGATTCCCTTTTTGGGAAAAGATGATAGGCTTCGGCTACTCCGTTCTTGCGATTGTCCGATTGCGTTTGTTGTTGGGTTCCCGATTGGGTTCGCAGTTGGGTTTGTGTTGGGCTCGTGATGATGTATGCCGGTGCGCGCTGCCCGATCCATCCGGGTAGCGGAAGGCCGCGCGGTTCGCTCTCCCCCTGCGTTGATGCCCGTGCTGGCATGGAGCACGTATGCAGCGAGAGCATTGCGGGTACAGACGGTGGCCATCGTGCATCGCTGTTGCCGCCTTCTGCTGCTGGGGATAACGGGTGGCGCGTCGGCGCAGAGCGCGGTCGATGGCGCGATCGGCGGGCATGTGGTGGACGCGCACGGCAGCGCGGTTCCGGGGGCGAAGGTCGCGTTGTCGAATGCGGCGACGGGCGTCGGGAGCGTGCTGCGCAGCGGCGCGGATGGAGCGTTTCTGGCGGTGCGGGTGGCGCCGGGCGAGTACACGGTGACGATCACGGCGCCGGGGTTCGAGTCGCTGGTGGAGGCGGCGACGGTGGAGCTGGGAGCGACCGCGTCCGTCGAGGCGCAGCTGCGCGTGGGGCATGTGGAGTCGACGGTGACGGTGAATGCCCAGGTCGCGGAGGAGGTCGGGCAGCGGGCTCGATCGCGTGTACGGCGCGAGCGAGCTGGAGACGCTGCCGCTCGATGGGCGGCGCTGGCAGAGCTTCGCGCTGCGGATGCCGGGCGTGAGCGAGGGTGGGCAGGCCGACGGCGAGGGGGCGGTGAGCTTTCGCGGCATCGCGACCACGCAGAACAGCAGCCAGATCGATGGGGTCTCGAACGACCAGAGCTTTGGCGGGGTTCCGGTGGGGACGGGTGCGGAGCGCGGGTCCGGAGGCCGAGGAGGAGGCGGACTCGGGCAGCGGGTCGGGCGTGGGCGGCGATGGCGCGCGGGCGATGAATGGACGGCACGCAGGGGCGGCGTATACCTTCTCGCAGGCGGCGGTGCAGGAGTTCCAGGTGCATGCGGCGAACTACTCGGCGCTCGATGGGCAGCGCCGCGGGCGGGGTGGTGACGACGGTGTCGAGGAGTGGAACGAGCGAGCTGCACGGGACGGTCTTCTACACGGTGCGGGACAGCGCGTGGGCGGCGGCGAATCCGTTTTCGATCGCCAGCAGCTATCAGAACGGCGTGGTGAGCAGCGGCTTGGTGAAGCCCGAGGATCTGCGGCAGCAGTTCGGCGCGACGGTGGGCGGCCCGCTGCTGCCGCGGCGATTCAAGCGCAAGCTGTTCTACTTCTTCACGACCGATCAGCAGCGGCGGGACTTCCCGGCGATCTCCTCGCCGCAGTATCCGGAGTTTTATCAGTTGACGGCGACGCAGGAGGCGCTGCTGGCCAATCGCGGCGTGTCGACGGCGAAGACGCAGGCGGCGCTGAACTACCTGAGCAGCCTGAGCGGGACGGTCGCGCGCACGTCGAATCAGAACATCAACTTCGGCAAGCTGGACTGGCAGCCGACCTCGCGGCAGCACTTGAGCGTGCAGGAGAATCGCGTGCGCTGGAGCGCGCCGGCGGGAGCGCGCGGCGGGGCGGTGGTCGATCGCGGCGTGGCCAGCCTGGGCAACGCCTACGGCAAGGTCGATGCGGGGGTGGCACGCTGGGTGAACTTCTGGAGCAGCTGGCTGAGCAACGAGGTGCGCGTCGCCTATGGACGCGACTTCGAGTACGAGACGGCGCAGACGCCGCTGCCGCAGGAGCCGGCGATCGGGCCGGGCGGCTATGCGCCGGAGGTGTCGATCTCGCCGCAGGGATTCACCTTTGGAACGCCGGCGGCGTTGGGACGGCTGGCGTATCCGGACGAGCACCGGACGCAGGCGGCGGAGCTGCTGGCGTGGGTGCACGGTCATCATCTGCTGCAGGTGGGCGCGGACTTCAGCTATGTGCAGGAGTACATCGATGCGCTGAGCAATCAGGAGGGCACGTTCCACTACGACAGCGGGGCGACCAACGGGAAGGCCGGCGGGCTGGTCGATTGGATCACGGACTACACCTTCAACGTGCATGCGTATCCGAACGGCGGGTGTCCTTCGATCACGGCGGCGGATCACCTGTTCTGTTTTCGCAGCTTCACGCAGAGCTTTGGCGAGCAGGCGGTCCGGTTCAGCACGCAGGAGTGGGCGGGCTTTGTGCAGGATGCGTGGCGCGTGCGTCCGGGGTTGAACATCAACCTGGGGCTGCGCTACGAGTACGAGCTCGAGCCGCTGCCGCAGCAGCCGAATCTGGCGCTGGACGCGGTGTTTGGAGCGGTCGGCGCGACCAACGTGATTCCCGAGGACCGCAATAACATTGGGCCCCGCGTGGGCATGGCGTGGGAGCCGATGGGACGCGGGCGGGGCATGGTCCGGCTGGGCTATGGCGTGTACTACGGGCGGCTGCCGGGGGCGACGCTGCGCAGCGCGCTGGCGGATACGGCGATGCCGGGTTCGACGACGAGTATCCGCATCACTCCGGCGACGGAGACGGTGTGTCCGCAGGTGTCGAATCAGGGCTTCGGCTATGTCTGCGACTACCTGGGCACGCCTCCGGCGGCGGTGAGCGCGACGACGACGGCGATGCTCTTCGATAAGCACTTTCAGCTGCCGATGGTGCAGCAGGGCAGCTTCGCTCTGGAGCGCGAGGTGGGCGCGGGCATCACGGCCAGCGCCACCTACGTGATGAATACGGACCGGCAGCTGCCGAACTCGACGGACATCAACATCGCGCCCTCAACCGCGATGGGGGTGTTTCAACTGCAGGGCGGTCCGATCAACGGCAGCGGGCCGGTGGGAGTTACAAATGGCGAGACGTTTGTGGTGCCGGTGTACACGGCGCGGGTGAGCACGAACTATGGGCCGGTGACGGACATCCTCTCGAATACGAATGCGACCTACAACGGGCTGGTGCTCGAGGCGCGGAGACACAGCCGGCGCGGGCTGGAGTTTCGCGCGAACTGGAGCTGGGCCAAGGCGATCGACTACGGCCAGAACAACGGCGCGGTGCCGCACACGAACGGGCAGTTCGATCCGTTTACGATTCGCTACGATCGCGGGCTGTCCACGCTGAATGTGGCGCACAAGATCACGGCGGCCGCGGTGTGGCAGCCGACCGTGGCGATGCCGGAGCGATGGCTGCGCGCGGCGGCGAATGGATGGTCCATCGCGCCGGTGTTCACCGCGCAGAGCGGGCGGCCGTACAGCTATGAGATCTTCGGCGGCACACGGTTGAGCGGCGGGCACGAGAGCATCAATGGCTCGGGCGGCGCGGTCTATCTGCCGACGGTTGGGCGCAATACGCTGCGGCTGCCGGAGACGGCGAACCTCGACCTGAAGCTGAGCCGGACGATCGTGTTGCGCGAGCGGCTGCAGGTGCGTGCGGCGGCGGAGATCTTCAACCTGCCGAATCGCGTGAACTATACGAGCATCACGACGCGCGCGTATCTGGTGGGAACCGCGGTGAACGGCGTGACGCCGCTGATCTTTCAGGATGCGGCGACGGTGGCCTCCGAGGGACTGAACGTGCAGCCGTTCGGGACGTACACGGCGGCGAGTGCGAACTCATCGCGCGAGCGGCAGGTGCAGCTCGGCTTCAAGGTGGAGTTCTAACGCCGCTCGGTCTCGACCGTGAAGGAAGCCTCAATGGCCGTTGTACTCCTTGAAGAGCTCGGGAAACTGGGCCTTCAGCGCGGCCATCTTGGGCACGTCGCAGATCTGGATGTAGGGGTTGTTCGGGTTCTTGTCGGCGTAGTCCTGGTGGTAGCTCTCGCCGTCGTAGAAGCCCTCGAGCGGCACGACCTGGGTGACGATCTTCGCGGGGAAGACGTGCGCCGCATCGAGCTGCGCGATGTAGGCCGAGGCGATGCGGTGCTGCTCCTCGCTGGTGTAGAAGATGGCGGAGCGGTAGGAGGTGCCGACGTCGGGGCCCTGGCGGTTCAGCTGGGTCGGGTCGTGCACGACGCTGAAGAAGACGCGCAGCAGCGTGCCGTAGCTGATCTTCGCGGGATCGAAGACGATCTTCAGCGACTCGGCGTGGCCGGTGGTCTCGGTCGTCACCTGGTCGTAGGTCGCGGTGCTGGCTGCGCCGCCGGAGTAGCCAGCGGTGGTCGCGGTGACGCCCTTGACGCGGTTGTAGACCGACTGCACGCCCCAGAAGCAGCCGCCGGCGAAGACCGCCGTCTCGTGGCCTGCTGGCGGGGGTTGCTTCGTCGATTGCCGGTGCGGGAATCGGCGCCTTGCTCGCTGCGTGTCCAATCGCCATGTGTCTCCATCCTAGAAACGCCGCGCCCAGAAGCACGACGACAGCCAGCAGTTTGAGTTCGTTCGCGATCATCTTCGAGAGCATGGTAGTCCCCTCCTTGAGGGAACGTCTTCGAGGATACGCCGGATGGGGCGCGGTGTCGGCTTTAGGCGGTCTGTTGCTGCAGCTCGCGGCGGCCGCGCCCCTGGATCTCGATGTAGATGTTGACCAGCGTGACGGCGGCGGGCGTGACGCCGGCGATGCGGCTGGCCTGGCCGAGGGTGCTGGGGCGCACGCGCTCGAGCGTCTCCTGCATCTCGCGCGAGAGGCCGCTGACGCTGCGGTAGTCGAACCACGCGGGGATGGCGCGCTCCTCCGACTGCTTCATGCGCTCGATGGAGCGGCGCTGCTTGTCGAGATAGCCGGCGTACTTGATCTCGGTCTCGACCGACTTCATCTCGTTGCGCACCCAGGCGGGAAGGCGCTCCGGGCCAGCGGCATCGAGTGCGGCGACCCATTCGGCGAAGACGTCGCCTGCCTGCGGCGAGGCGGTCGCGCAGCAGCGGGGCGAGCGCTTCGATCTCGACCTCGGGGCGCTTCAGGAGCTGGGCGAAGCTCTGTCCGCTGATCGCTTCGAGGTCGCCGTTCATGCGGGCGACGAGGTCGGCGGGGAGTTCGCTGAGTTGGACCTGCGCGCTCGCGAGCAGCTTTTCGAAGGCGGCGGCGCGGGCCTGTCGCGCCTCGAACTCGGCCCAGGCTGCGTCGTCGATCAGGCCGAGGCGGCGGCCGTGCGGCGTCAGGCGGCGGTGGGCGTTGTCGATGCGCAGGTGCAGGCGGAACTCGGCGCGCGAGGTGAACATGCGGTAGGGCTCGTTGGTGCCCTTGGAGATGAGGTCGTCGATGAGGATGCCGGTGTAGGCCTCGGTGCGGTCGAGCGTAAACGGCTCGGCGTTCGCTTCGCCGCGAGCTCTGCGGACCGAGAGGGCGGCGTTGATGCCGGCCATCAGGCCCTGGCAGGCGGCCTCCTCGTAGCCGCTGGTGCCGTTGATCTGGCCGGCGAGGTAGAGGCCGTCGAAGCGCTTCACGCGCAGCGTGCGGTCGAGCTCGGTGGGGTCGATGGCGTCGTACTCGATGGCGTAGCCGGGGCGCAGCATCTCGGCGTTTTCGAGGCCGGGGATGGAGCGCACCATCGCGGCCTGCACCTCCATCGGCAGGCTGGTGCTCATGCCGTTGACGTAGACCTCGTGCGTGTTCAGGCCCTCGGGCTCGAGGAAGAACTGGTGGCCGGTCTTCTCCGGGAAGCGCACGACCTTGTCCTCGATCGACGGGCAGTAGCGCGGGCCGATGGCCTCGATCTGGCCGGTGTACATCGGCGAGCGATGGACGTTCTCGCGGATCAGGCGCAGCGTCTCGTCGGTGGTGCGGGCGATGTGGCACTGGATCTGGCGCAGCGGCGGCGTGCCGGTCTTGCGGAAGCCGGAGCGGTCGCTGAAGGGCGTGGGGTCGGCGTCGCCGGGCTGGTCTTCAAACTGGGCCCAGTCGATGGTGCGGCCGTCGAGGCGCGGCGGGGTGCCGGTCTTCAGGCGGCACTCGCGCAGGCCGAGGCGCTTGAGAGCCTCGCCGAGCAGGACGCTGGCGGGCTCGCCGCTGCGGCCGGCGGTGTACTGCTGCTCGCCGCAGTGGATGAGGCCGTTGAGGAAGGTGCCGGTGGTGACGATGGTCGCGGTCGCAAGGACGGTGCGGCCGTCGCGGAGCTTGAGGCCGCGCACGGCCTGCGGCGCGGCGGTCTCGTCTGGTGCTCGTCGGTTCGACTTTCGACGAGCAGGTCGACGACCTCGGCCTGCTTGATGAAGAGGTTCTTCTGGCCCTCGAGCACCTCGCGCATCTTCACGCGGTAGAGCTGCTTGTCGCACTGCGCGCGGGGGCTCCAGACGGCCGGGCCGCGCGAGGTGTTGAGCAGGCGGAACTGGATGCCGGTGGCGTCGGCGACCTCGCCCATGACGCCGCCGAGCGCGTCGACCTCGCGCACCAGATGGCCCTTGGCGATGCCGCCGATGGCGGGGTTGCAGCTCATCTGCGCGATCAGGTCGAGGTTCAGCGTGAAGAGCGCGGTGCGCAGGCCCATGCGCGCGGCGGCCATGGCGGCCTCGCAGCCGGCGTGGCCCGCGCCGACGATGACGACATCGTACTGTTCGGTAAAGCTCACGCTCTTATTTTATGCGGGTTTCCGTCGTCGTCACCGACGTTTTGGCCAGGGTTTTGGGGCCGGCGGCGGAGGAGGGGGCGGGATGCTGCCGGGTCAACGAGGGTCTGGATGTCCGTAATGAGGAGTTTGACCGAGTCGGTGAAGGCCAGGTCGCGGTTCTTCTTGCGGAAGGCGAAATCGAGCTGTTCGACGAAGCCCCACAGCGGCGTGTGGGTCTTGGCATCGGTGATCCCGATGCGGACCTGAGGCGTCCCGCCGTAGGTATCGACGAAGCGGACGGCGAAGACCAGATCGGCGTCCTTGGGGTCGAGCACCAGCTCATAGTGTCCCCAGGTCTTCATTCCTTGGTAGAACTCGCCATAGGCGCGCTCTGGCCCTCCGCTGTAGCTGGCCGGGAAGGCGGTGACGTCGCCCAGTTCATAGGCGATGAAGGCGCGCTTGCCCTGAAGCAGCGGTGTGGGGACCGGCGCATAGACGGTGTTGATCCCGGCAATGGCCGAGCTTCTTTTATCCTGCGCGTGCAGCCGGAAGGCAGGAGGCGAGGAGCACAGTGACGACAGCGATGCACGTTGTAAGGCGGGCGAGCATGGTTTCTCCGTCTTTTCGGCGACCTGACACTGCGGGAAGTTCTGGCACTGCGGGAGGTTAGTGGGTGATCTCGCCTTCGGGCTCGTCGGTGGGGTCTTCGATCTCGGCCTCGAAGCCCTCGAGCAGGCGGGCGAGGAAGGCCTCGGGATCGATCTTGCTGTTCTGCATCTGGTGGGCGAGGGCGATGTGGCGGGCGAGGTCGGCGAGGACGATGCCCCAGGCGAAGGGGTCCTCCCAGGCGCCGCTCTGAATGCTGACGTGCTGGCCTTTTTCCGCGATCCAGACGCGCAGGACCTCGAAGGAGGCCTTGTCGCGCTGGGCGGCGGCGGGGATATCGAGAAACTTCTGGGAGGCCATGGAAACTCCTTTGGGATGGGGACCGATGCTGGCTGGAATCGCCTTTCGATTATGGCATTTGCCGACCGCAGGAAAGAAGAATTCCCGGTGTATGGAAGCGGTCTTTCCGCAGGAATGCACAGGCTCCTGCCGCGACAGGGGAAGCCAGGTTGGGCCGCGAGGAACTAGACTGGAAGACAACGACCTATGGCCTCATTCTCGCAACTGACCGCCTCCGAGGGGCTTCCCGCCTCGATCCATACCGAGATCGCAATTCTCGGCGCGATGCTGCTGGACACCGTCGCCATCAGCGACGCCACCGCGAAGCTGAGGCCGGAGGACTTTTCGCTGGACTCGCACCAGCGGGTGTACCGCTGCATCATCGACCTGATGGCCAAGGGCCACGGCGTCGATTACACCACCGTCCGCGCGGAGCTGGAGCGCCGGCGGGAGATCGATTCGATCGGCGGACCGGCGTATCTCGCGTACCTGACCGAGGGCATTCCGCGCAACCTGAACATCGAGAGCTACGTCCGCATCGTCAAGGACAAGAGCCTGCTGCGGCAGCTGATGGCGATCTTCCAGGACGGTGCGACGCGCGCCTCCGACCAGAGCGAGGACGCGGTCAATGTGCTGGGCGACGTCGAGGCGAAGCTCGCGGATGTGGCCGATTCGGCCATCCAGCGCGGGTTTTCGGGCATCGCCGAGATCGTCTCGTCGAGCTTCGGGTCGATCGACAAGCTGTACGAGCAGGGCCGCGAGATCACCGGCCTGAAGACGCACTACATCGAGTTCGACCGCATGACCAGCGGCCTGCAGCCGTCGGACCTGATCATCATCGCCGCGCGGCCTTCGATGGGTAAGACGGCGTGGGCGATCAACATCGCGCAGAATGCGGCGGTGCGCGATGGCATGGTGGTGGCGGTGTTCTCGCTCGAAATGTCGAAGGAGAGCCTGCTGCGACGCATGCTGGCGAGCGAGTCGCTGGTGAACTCGCGCAAGATCCAGACCGGATTTTTGCCGCAAGGAAGACAAGGGCAAGCTGCTGGACGGTCTGGAGCGGCTGATGGAGTCGAAGATGTTCATCGACGATACGCCGGGTATCTCACTGCCGGAGATGCGGGCCAAGGCGCGGCGGCTGCGGCAGCAGGAGGGGCGGCTGGACCTGATCGTCATCGACTACCTGCAGCTGATGACGGCCGGGACGAGCGGCGGGAAGGCAAAGTTCGAGAACCGCACGCAGGAGGTCGCGACGGTCTCGCGCGGGCTGAAGGCGCTGGCCAAGGAGATGCGCGTGCCGGTGGTGGCGCTGTCGCAGCTCTCGCGTGGATCGGAGCAGCGACAGGGAGACAAGAAGCCGCTGCTGAGCGACCTGCGCGAGTCGGGCTCGATCGAACAGGACGCCGACGTGGTGGCGTTCATCCATCGCGAGGAGTACTACAACCGCGAGGACGAGGACCTGAAGGGCAAGGCGGAGATCATCATCGCCAAGCAGAGAAACGGCCCGACGGGCAGCGTGATGATGGCGTATCTGGCGGACTACACGCGGTTCGAGAATCTGGCTGAAGGTGGCGGCGGTGGTGGCGGCGGGAGTACTAAGCCCCTCACGCTGCTCGGTTCGCGGAAAAATTTTCAAAGGGCGGAGAGGCGGAGCCTGCTGGAGGCTCGAACTGGCTTCTCTGACCCTGCTGGCTGGCCCTTTGGGGGTACCTACCCCCTCCCCCCGACTTCAAGTCCTAAAGTCTAGAAAGCAAATGACCTAAGTCCAAACGAAGTCTCCCCTGAAGTCTGGACTTGGTCCGGACTTGTGCGTGGCCCCTGCGTTTGGATCGCTATCTTTTTCATTATAAATGGCTTGTCAAGCGATTCGGGCGGATCCGCCCGGCCCTTAAGCCCGCCTCGGAGATCCCGAGCAGCAAGGTGCGCTTACCGCGTTCTCTACGAGCTGTGACTCTAGTCAAGGATGAGGATCAAGTTAGCCGCTTGCGCGTTCCAGCTCGGTTAGTTTGTAGTGCCAGACTCTCATCGATGGCTCTCACCGTCTTCATCGCCAACTTGCATCAGGTAATTGAAATCCGTGCGACGTTCCGATAGCTCAAAGGTGAGGAGTATCACGCTTGTCCGGCATGAATCTCGCGAGCCTCGCTATCGCTGATCGAGCGGTCAAGTAGAAAGCTCTGTGGGCCAGGACGGAAGTCGTTTCCCGGCGATCGGAGTGCACGATCCCTTTGCCGCTTCGCTCTGAAGACTCATGTCGCCCGCGAGCAACATTTCAACATCAAAAGTTTCGATCTTGAGTTCGAGCTTGTAGCCTGACGTGGACGGCTCAACGTGAACGGGCGTGCCTGCCGGCGGAAGCATCGCGTTGTTGCTGGCAACCAACCAGCTATTCAAGCTGAACTGCACAGCGTGTTCGAGGAGACGCTTCCGCCATGCCTCCATGGGGAAGCTTGTTTACTTCACCCTCGGTCATCCCCGCTGACACTGCAACGTTCTGGCGAGTGACCGTGACACGATTGCGAATGGGCTGAATGAGTTTGGCGATCTCCTCGTCCGTTCCTTCGTCGCCGACGCGTACGGCCTCGGTGAAGTGCTGCTTCCAGTTGAACTCGACAGCGCAGTTGAAGGATTGGAGGTTCCTTTCAAAGGGAGCGTCATACTCGCACGGGCCTGCTTCTAGGAGCGTTGCATCATCGGTTGTTGTCTGTGCGTGGCAAAACGCTGCGCAAAGGCTGAACATCAAGGTTGAGTAGAGGTATCGCAATGGTAGCATTCGTAAGATTCACGAGTTTGGAGCAGATGACTGACTAATTTATAGCAGAGCCTGATAGCCCATAGCAGGGCGCCATACGAGGCAAGGGTCCACAGGCTGCGGCCTGCAAAGTCGACTCGTTCGAGTACGTGCAGCTCTGCAGTGGGGAGGACGGCCCGAAGCGTCATCGGCAGACGAGTTGAAAGATACGAGGCCGCAGCAAACAGAAGGGCCGTCCCTTGCGGGACGGCCCTTCTGCTGTTGCGGGTTGTTCCGGGGCGAGGTTACTCGCGCTCGGAGCGCTTCCAGTTGATCAGGTCGCCGAGCGTGGTGCTGCTCGAAGACGAGGAGGAGGAGCTGGAACCCGAGTTGCCCTTGGGCGAACGCTCGCGCTCCTTGTAGCTCTCGACCTCGGCGCGGCTGGCTTCTTCGCCGACAGCGCGGATGCTGAGACCCACCTTCTTCTCGTCCTGGTTCATCTTGACGATCTTGAACTCGTGCTCCGAGTCCACATCGAGCTGAACCGGCTGGTGGCTGGCATCGACCGCCTCGGAGACGTGGCAGAGACCTTCCACACCCTCGGCGATCTCAACGAAGGCACCGAACTGGGCCGTACGCAGGATCTTGCCCTTGATGACATCGCCAACGCGGTGCTGGGCGAAGAACGTATCCCAGACATCGGGCTGCAGCTGCTTGACGCCGAGCGACAGGCGGCGGTTCTCCGGCTCAACGCCGAGGACGATCGCCTTGACCTTCTCACCCTTCTTGAGAACTTCCGAGGGGTGCTTGATGCGCTTGGTCCAGCTGAGGTTCGAGACGTGCACCAGACCGTCGATGCCGTCTTCGATCTCGATGAAGGCGCCGAAGTCGGTGAGGTTGCGCACGCGGCCTTCGATGATGGCACCGGTCGGGTACTTGTCCTCGAGCGCCTCCCAGGGATTCTCCTGCAGCTGCTTCATGCCGAGCGAGATGCGGCGGTCGTTCGGGTTGACGCTGAGGATGATGGTGTCGACCTCGTCGCCGGGCTTGACCATCTTCGAGGGGTGCTTCATGCGCTTGGACCAGGTCATCTCGGAGACGTGGACCAGGCCTTCGATGCCCTGCTCGAGCTCGACGAACGCGCCGTAGTCGGTGACCGAGAGAACGCGGCCACGAACCTGCGCACCGATCGGGTAACGCTCGATCGCGTCCAGCCACGGGTCAGGCGTGAGCTGCTTGAAGCCGAGCGAAACGCGCTGCTTCTCCTTGTCGAACTTGAGCACCTTGACCTGGATCTCGTCGCCAACGTTGACGAGGTCGCGGGGGTGGGTGAGACGGCCCCAGCTCATGTCGGTGATGTGGAGCAGGCCGTCGAGGCCGCCCAGCTCAACGAATGCGCCGTAGTCGGTGAGGTTCTTGACGCTGCCGGTGAGGATGCTGCCCTCTTCGAGGGTGGCGAGGGTGACCGACTTCTTGGCGTTCTGGTCTTCCTCGAGCAGCTCCTTGCGGGAGATGACGACGTTGCCGCGCTTCTTGTTCAGCTTGATGACGCGGACTTCGATCTCGGTGCCGATGTAACCGTCGAGGTTACGAACCGGGCGAACCTCAACCTGCGAGCCGGGCAGGAAGGCCTTGATGCCGATGTCGACGGTGAGACCACCCTTGACGCGGCTGAGCACCATGCCCTTGACCGGGGTCTTCTCGTTGGCGGCCAGCTCCAGCTTGTCCCAAACCTTGTGACGCTGCGCCTTGTCGTAGCTGACCAGGTAGCCGCCCTCGGGCTCCTCGCGCTCGACCACCACCTCGACGATATCGCCGGCCTGGAACTTGGAGACGCCGTTGATGTCCAGAACCTGCTCGAGCGGAATCAGACCCTCGGACTTGAGCCCGATATCCACGACCACGTGCTTATCGGTAATCTTCACCACGGTTCCGGCGACGATCACCTCTTCGGCGGTCAGACTCTGCGCAGCTGCACTTTCGGCAGCCTGCTCACGGTCGAAGTTCGCCAGCGCTGCGGCAAAGTCGGCAGCGTCATAGTCGGGCTCTTCGTTCGCCTGGAGATCCGCGGTTTCGACAGCGGCGGTGGTAGCTGCGGCTGCGGAAGCGTGGGTACCGGCCTCGGGGTGCAGGCTCTCAGAGGTCTGGGTGGGGGTGGATTCGGATGACAGGCGGACTGTCCGCCGTCGCTTCGGGCGCTAGGGTTTCGATTTCGGTGTTCAGGGGTTTGCTCTCGGTGATGTCAGGATTATGGTCGTCTACCATGATGATGCGGACTCCGGGTTCCAAGATTCGCTTCTCGAGAGCATCAAGTCAAATCGGAAACAATCGAGGCAGCCCGAGAGAGGACGACCGGATTGAAGCTATTCCCGAGCCAGCTTGTAGCAGTCGGAGCGAATACTTCTTGCAGAGGAGCGGCTGCACTTGGATCCCACACGCAGTAGCTCACTCCAAAGCATATTCCCCGGCGTACCCGCAGTCAACTGCTGCCTCTCCGGCTTCACCATGCATGGGGCAGATTGATCCATTTTTCATATTGATAGGCGGTTTGCGACGGCTTTGGCGGCAGGCGACGGCGCCCAAATCGGGGCCGTGCGCCGAACCGCTATACTCAAGCTGTTATGGATCGGCTTTGGACGCCTTGGCGCTACAACTATGTCAGCCGCGCGGATCGCAACCCGCGCAAGGGCGTTCCCGCCGCACTCGATGCCTGGGAGGGCGACCTGGGCTGCGTCTTCTGCAACATGATCGCCGCCGTCGACCACGCCGTGGCGGCGGGGATGCCGCGCGAGCTGGCGGAGAAGGCGGCCCATATCGTCTACCGCGGCGAGAGCTGCTTTCTCTGCCTGAACGCCTTTCCCTACTCCACCGGCCATGTGATGGTGATCCCGTACCGGCACACGGATTCGCTGGCGGGGCTCGACGGCGCGGAGGCGGGGGAGATGATGCGGCTCGCGCAGCGCACCGAGACCGGCCTGCGCCAGGTCTATCGGCCGGATGGGCTGAACTTTGGGCTGAATCTGGGCGAGGCGGCCGGCGCCGGGATCGCGGACCACATCCATCTCCACGCCCTGCCGCGGTGGAGTGGGGATACCAACTTCATGACCGTGGTCGCCGAGACGCGGGTGCTTCCCGAGGCCCTGGACGTTACCTGGGAGAAGCTGCGCACCGCCTTTGCCTCCAACCCGCCGGCCGGAATCTGCATCTGACTAGCCACGGCGGAGCTGTACGCGGTAAATCTGGTCTCGTACAACCACGCTCCTGTAGATTCGGTTCGCCAGATTCGGTTCGCCCGGAGGGTTCGATGGATCTTTCAAGGTACGCCGCACGTCTTAGTTCCGCACAGGAAGTCGCTCCAGAACTTATCTCGAACAAGCAAGACGACTTCACCAGCGCCCCGAGCCTTCGGGGGCGGTTTGGCCCGGCGTCGGCTGGCTTCGCCATGCTGCCGTCCGAACCCGAGGATGCCCGGCTGACCGGCGGCACCCGGTCGCTCACGCGTCGGCTGCTGGGATTGAATCTGACCGGTCGCATCGCGCGTCCCGAAACCTACAAGAACAGAAACGACAGCAGCGCCGCCTGATCGCGGCGTGCTGCACGGCCGCTGCAGATCGCCCCGCGGCTGGCAGGTAGCCTGCGGGCGACGGCTCGCGGCTGGTCTGGCTATGGCTGGACCGCGGTGTCTTCCTCCCGCGTACGCGTCACCTCGAAGTTCGTCACCTTCCAGCTTCCGTCCGGATAGCGCCGATAGATGCGGGTGTAGCGATACATCCCGTTCACCGGCGTGCCCTCGTTGGTGCCTTCGATCTGCGCGAGCGAGGTGACGATGGCGACCGCGCCCAGCAGCTTGATCTTCTGATCCGAGATGACGATCTTGCGTCAGCACCAGGTGGCGGTTGCGCATGCGCTCCAGCTGCTGCGAGCGGTCGGTTACCTGGCCGGTCATGGAGATGCCGAGGATAGTCGGGAGCGAGCAGCCGCTCCATCGCGGGAACGTCCCCGTTGACCTGCGCGAGACGCCACTGCTCCTCGAGCGCCTGGATCTCGCGCTTGTAGTCGCGCTTATGTTCCTTGTGCGGTTGATCGCTATGCGTTTGGCCGAAGTGCGGCAGATCGGCGGCCACGGCGGGCAGAGCACCGGGGGCAAGGACGAGCAGCAGGGCTGCCGTACGAAGCAGGGTCGCGGGATGGCAGAAGCGCAACATGAGCTCTCGGATGGTAGACCGGTTGCACAACGGAGTCAAAAAGAGACCGCAGCGCCGATCGCGGTCTCCGTGGGCCTCATTCCTGCCTTCCACTCTAGCCTAATGCGATCAAATTTTCGAGTTGCCGCTCGCGCATCAGCTGATAGAAACCGCCGATGGCAAATTGATGAAAATGCGGGGTGTTGCGGTGGAATTCGAGCGCCGCGGCATCGCTGTACTGCTCGTAGAGGACGACCATGGTGGGATCGTCCTCGACGGTGTGGGCAACATAGGTGACGCATCCCGGCTCCTGCCGGGATGCGATGGTCAGCTGCCGGAACAGGTCGACGACCTGCTCCATGTGTTCCTTCTCAAAGCGCAGACGAACCGTAAAGCTGACCATCAGATCCCCCTTGGGTGCAGCGTGGTTTTAGGACTTGAGCGCCTCGGCGAAGTCCGGCAGCGTCATGGTCTGGTCGCGATCGGGGCCGGTGGAGACCATACCGATCTTGGCTCCGGTCTCACGCTCGATGAAGTGCAGGTAGTCCTGCGCCGCCTGGGGCAGCTTGTCGAACTCGACGATGCCCTCGGTGGAGGTCTTCCAGCCCTTCAGCTTGGTGTAGATCGGCTCGATGGTCTCGAAGCCGCGCATATCGGCGGGGATCACATCGGTGACCTTGCCATTGACCTTGTAGCCGGTGCAGACGGGGATCTCGGCGCACTCGTCGAGCACGTCCATCTTGGTGACGACCAGCCACTCGGTGCCGTTGATCATGTTGCTGTAGCGCAGCAGCGGAAGGTCGAGCCAGCCGCAGCGACGGGGACGGCCGGTGACGGCGCCGTACTCCTGGCCGCGCGCGCGCAGCAGGTCGGCGGAGTCGTCGTGGATCTCGGTGGGGAAGGGACCTTCGCCGACGCGGGTGACATAGGCCTTGGTGACGCCGATGACGGTGCCGATGCTGGTCGGTCCGACGCCGGTGCCGGTGACGGCGCCGCCGGCGGTGGCAGACGAGCTGGTGACGAACGGATAGGTTCCGTGGTCGATGTCGAGCAGGGCTCCCTGCGCGCCTTCGAACATCACCTTCTCGCCGGTGCGGATGGCCTCATTGAGCATCACGCCGGTGTCGGTGACGAAGGGCGCGAGCTGCTCGGCGGCGCGGGCGTACTCCTCGTACATGGCCTTGGGATCGAGCGGCTCGGTGCCGAAGAGCGCGGCCGCGATGGTGTTCTTCTCGTGGCAGGCGTTCTCGATGTGGGTGCGCAGCAGCGCGGAGTTCAGCAGGTCGACGACGCGCAGGCCGCTGCGGTGCATCTTGTCTTCGTACGCCGGACCGATGCCGCGGCTGGTGGTGCCGATCTTGGTGCGGCCGGGGGCGTTCTCCGCCGCCAGCTCGATCATGCGGTGGTAGGGCAGGATGACCTGGGCGCGGTTGGAGACGAAGAGCTGGCCATCGACCGGCAGGCCGGCCTCCTTGAGCTTGCGCACCTCGTTGAGGAAGGCCATGGGATCGAGCACCACGCCATTGCCGATGACGCCCTTGCACTCCGGGCGCAGGACGCCGCAGGGGATCAGCTGAAGGACGAATTTGCGGCCCTTGATGATGACGGTGTGGCCTGCATTGTGGCCACCGGCATAGCGGGCTACGACCGAGAAGTTCTCGGACAGTACGTCCACGATCTTGCCTTTACCTTCATCGCCCCACTGGGCACCCAGAATTACGGCGGATTTACGCTGCGTCACGAGGGAATGTGCTCCAAAGTCTACGGTATGAAGCGTGCTCGAACGAGCGAACGCCCATGCTTGATTCTATACGCAGCGGTGGCCGGGGGTTAGCAAATAAGGCCACCGGAGCGCTTGGCCGCGCCAATTTGGGGCTGTTTTTGTGGCTTTTTGTGGTATGGCGAAATGCGCGGCTGATCTGGACAGCGTGCCTGTTATCTGCTGGCGGCGCGGGGAGAGACCGGCCGCCGGGCGCTCTAGGTTGAGGCAGCACGGGTTGCCTGAGAGAAATGCTAATAACCGATAAAAATTTGTACTTGGACGCGGCGCTTTTTCACAGCCAGACTTGTAAGTGAAGAAGGGGAACGATTATGAATTCCGCGATCAAGAACATTGTTTTGGCCAGTGCAGTCCTCGTCAGCGCAGCATCCACCCTTACCGCCTCGGCCTTCGCCGAGCACCGGTCCAACTTCATCGTCCAGCCGCTCTCGAACAAGCCGGCGTTCACCGAGAACAGCAGCGAGGACCTGCTGCTGCGCGCCGATGAGCACGGCACGGCGTACCTCTATGTGGAGCAGCAGCAGGGCGCACTGCTGACGATCTTCGACGTGACCGATCCCAACCACATCAAGCTGACGGCCATCGTTGCGACCGAGGGCCATGGCGCCTATGACTTCGTCAGCCCGGTCGGCGAGACCTCCGAGCTGGTCTCCTTCCGCGATGGCTCCGGCACCGCCGTGCTCGATCTGCACAAGGCGAAGGCGCCTCGTGTCTGTCGAAGGTGAGCGCAGCGGCGAACCCCAGCGAGCGGCTCGGCAACGCCGGCTACCTGACCTCCGCGCTCCCGCAGACGGCCCCCGTGGCGCGCCAGCCGCGCAACGTGCAACTGGTGGAGACGACCGGAACGCCGCGCACGATCCTGACCGTGGCCAACGTCACCCGGCAGGTCAATCGCGCCGAGACCGGCACCGTCTTCCTGGTGGGCGACGGCAAGGTCACGGTGATTCGCCGGATCGACGCCGAGCGGAGCTATGAGATCGACCAGAACCTGCAGCGGAACCTGAACTAAGACCTGCACAACTCACTAGGACGCCGCGGCGGGATGATGCCCTCATCCCGTCGCTTTTGCGTGCGCGCGGAGTGTGCTCCAGACGCAGAAAAGCCCTGCCGAGGCAGGGCTTTTGCTGAATGATGCAAACAAAGTTATGCAGGGATCGCGACGACTTCCGCCGGATCGACGATGACGAAGCGGCCGTGCTGGCCACGATCCTGGAAGCGAACCACGCCGCTGATCTTGGCGAAGAGGGTGTCGTCCTTGCCACGGCCGACGTTCGCGCCGGGCTTCAGCGGTGTGCCACGCTGACGGACGATGATGCCGCCACCGAGGATAGCCTGGCCGCCGAACACCTTAACGCCAAGTCGCTGGGCGTTTGAGTCGCGGCCGTTTTTGGAAGATCCAAGTCCTTTTTTATGTGCCATTGCAATTGCCTCTTTCGCGCTGCCTGTCGGGGCGGATGCGCTTTCAAAATGATAAATCGGTCCTGCGGGTCCTGCGAGCGGTCGTCGAGCGCCGGCCGACCGAACTAAGCCTTGAAGGTCTTGCCGTTGACCAGGATCTCGTTGATCTTGACCTCAACGAAGCTCTGGCGGTGACCCTGCATCTTCTTGTACTGCTTCTTGCGCTTCAGCTTGAAGACCAGGATCTTGTCGCCACGGCCTTCGCCGAGCACCTGAGCGGTGACCTTGGCGCCGGCGAGCGAGCTCTCGAACTTGCCCTCTTCTGCGCTGACGGCGAGGACGTCGGAGAACTCAACCAGGCCGTTCTCGTCTGCGGTCTTTTCGATCTTCAATGTGTCGCCCGGGGCTACCCGGTACTGCTTGCCACCTGTGCGGATTACTGCGTACATAACAAAAACCTCGAGCGGGGCGAAGATCGCCGGCGCTTCCTTGATGGATTGTCCTGCCTGGGGGCGCCTACCGACGGTACCTGCATCGTGCCGGCCCATCCGGGTCGCAGCCCCAGTTTCTGAGAGCCGCCGCCTGAACTCGCCAGCCTGCAACCAGACACACCAGTCGCAACGCCAAACTTAGAAAGTGTACCGTGATCCAGGGCTCAGGTCAACGGTTTAAGCCGAGCCCGCGGCCGGGGTGCGGCGGCGTAAGTGCAGGCATCCACCGGGGTTGCTCCGATTTTGGTGCACATGCCGGCGTAACTCTTTGGTTCTAATCGCGAGAGAGCGCAGCCGCTGGCCCTGCTCTGTGGGGCATTGTTCGACGCGGTGTTGGACGTTGTTTCTTCGACGCGGCCGAGGCTTCGGCTACAGTCGCAGCATCTGATGGCGCAGGAGGCACGATGACCGAGATGGATCGGCGACGGTTTGGGGCGCTGCTGGCAGCGGCGGGAGCGGGGCTGGGCAGCGCGCGGACGATGTTCGGGGCGGAGACTGCGCGGGACGGCGGCGGGGACGGCCGAGGTGCTGCGGCTCGAAAAGAATGGCTGGATGCCGAACAACCCGGAGCTTCCGGTGCTGCTCTATCGCGGGGCGTTTCCCGCCGGCGGCGATATGGCGGCGGCGATGGAGGCGGCGTTCGAGCGCAACGGCTGGCCGCCGCAGTGGCGCAATGGCGTCTATGACTTCCACCACTACCACTCGACCGCGCACGAGGTGCTGGGGTTTGCCGGGGGATGGGGGAGGCTGGTGCTCGGCGGCGAGGGCGGCCATGAGGTGACGGTGCGGGCGGGCGACGTGGCGCTGCTGCCGGCCGGGACGGGGCACTGCCGGCTCGAGGTCAGCGCGGACTTTCTGGTGATCGGGGCGTATCCCGTGGGCGAGACCTGGGACATCTGCCGCCAGGCGCCGGATGCGGCGACCGCAGCCCGGATGAGGCAGGTGCGGTTTCCGGCGTCGGACCCGGTGCACGGGCGCGGCGGTCCGCTGCTCCGGGAGTGGCACGCGGTTTAGGCACGTTTACACGGCAAATGGGGCGAGACCTGAAGCCTCGCCCATTTGCTGTATGTCACGGATATGGAGCCGGTTAGCTCCAGTATCGCCGGACAGGCTGGCCGGGACAATGGCCAATTCCATCGCCCGGCGGTGAGTGGGTCGGGCTACGCGGCGGTGTCGCGATAGGGGCGGCGGGTTCCGGTCGTCGGTTCCGTCGTCGTGACCTCCGGCTTCGTTCCGAGCGCGGTTCCGGAGGTCGGCTGGGAGAGATTGCCGAAGGTCTCGCGCGCGCCGCTGGTGGCCTCGCTGGTGGAGGCGACGTCGCGGGCTCCGGTGTCCTTGAGCGACGCCTTGGCCATGTCGATCTGCTCCGGGGTGTCGCAGTGGACCGAGAGCAGGGTTCCGCCGCCTTTCACGGCGCCCTCGTAGCGCTTGGCCTCGTACTCGGGGATGCCCATGCCGACCAGCGCTCCGACGATGCCGCCGACCGCGCCACCCGCGCCGACTCCGGCGAGCGTCGCGACGATGGGACCGGCGGCGATCAGCGGACCGACGCCCGGGATGGCGAGCGCGCCGATGCCGGCCAGCAGGCCGAGCGTGCCGCCGATGACGCCACCGGTGGTGACGCCGGTCGTGGTGCCCTCGGGCGCCTTGGTGCTCTTCTCGTGGGCGAAGGCGCGGGTGGTCGCGTCATCGGGAAGCAGGACGGAGATGGCCGAGTTCGTAAATCCGCGAGCGAGCAGCTGGTCGACCGCCGCCTCGGCGGTGGAGGCGGTGGCGTAGATTCCAAAGACTGCGGTGTTCTTGCTGGACATAATAGAGAACTCCTGTATCGGTCGAGCTGGGAGGGTTAGCTTGCCGGGATACATTGGGCAGGGCGTGCTCGGGGTGTTGGCGGCTCTGCCTGCGGTGCGCGTTCAGCTGGCGCGGAAACTTGGTTGGGGTTCGCAGCCGGTTCTTTCCGGTCCTTTACGGGCGGCCTGCGGGTTGATGCGTCTGCGACCGCGCTCATAGCGGAACGGGACGGGCTCGCGGCCGCGTGCGGCCGACGCGCGAGGACGACCTGTCGGGGCGCGCGACGGACTGCAGGCTGGGCGGAGGTCGACGGGGAGCCCTCGAGCGTGTGCGCTGGCCGGTCGGTGCAGCACATCCGCAGCAGGGGCCAGATTGCCGAGCTTGAAGCCTTCATCGCGAAACCTCTGTCGTAGCCGAGATGAGCGAGCAACCGGGAGGAACCGAGTCTACACCGAGGAACCTGCGACGGCTACTGCCAATCTTGGCAATCTAGAGGTGCGATGGTGGCGATGGAGCGCGAGTTGTCCCTGGAGGTGAGAACAGGCGGCGCAAAACCGCCCCGTCTCCCGGAATAAAGCCGGGAAAGAACTGAAAACGGGGCGATTGTCGGCAGGAGGCGACGGGCGGTTTTAGCGGCTGGGCAAGGTGGGGATCAGGAGATCCACTTGAGCAGGCGGATGATGCCCATCTGCGCCGGCTTGGAGTGCGCGGAGACGTCCTTGCGGGCGTGGATCTCGGCGCGCTGGCGGGCGTAGTAGCGGTAGGCCTCGATCATCATCTGCTCGTTGGTCAGCGTGGGCCGCCAGCCGAGGCGCTCGCGGATGCGCTGGGTGGAGAAGATGAAGTCCTCGGCGATCATGCGGTAGTGGTAGGGGCCGAGGGGGGAGACCTTCAGGATGTGCGCCAGCTTCATCGCCGCGATGGTCGGGGCTTTGGGGAGGCGGGCGACGCGGGCGCCGGTGCCGGCGGCGTCGATGACCGCCTGATAGACCTCGCCGAGCGAGACGACGTTCTCCGAGCCGATGTGGAAGAGGTCCGACTGGTGGTAGTCGAGCGTCTGCAGGCAGGCGGTGGCGAGATCCTGCGCGTAGATGAACTGGTAGCGGTTGGAGCCCTTGCCGACCACCCAGACCTTGCGCCCGTCCTGGATGAACTCGAAGAGGATGGCGAGCAGGCCGAGGCGGCCGCTGTCGATGATGGTGGGGCAGCGGATGGTGATGACGTGGAGGTCGCGCTCGTACTCGCGCAGGATCTGCTCGCCGGCCAGCTTGGAGCGGCCGTAGAGCTCGACCGGGCTGGGCTCCTCGCCCTCCTCGACCTCGTGGCCGAGGTTGCTGGCCCAGAGGCAGTTGGTGGAGGTGAAGACCAGCTTGGGGACGCCGTGCGTGCGGCAGGCCTCGGCGAGGTTGCGGGTGCCGTCGACGTTCGAGGTCCAGAGCAGGTTGTCGTCGATGGCGTCGTGGGCCAGCTGCGCGGCGCAGTGGAAGACCGCGGCGAAGCCGTGCTCGCGGTAGAGGCGGTCGAGCAGCGCCTGATCGCGAATGTCGCCCTGCACGCTGATGAGGTTGGCGTGGCGATCGGAGTCGGCAACCAGATCAATGTTGACGCAGGCAAAGCCCTCGGCCAGCAGCCTGCGCTTGAGGAGTCCGCCAAAGAAGCCGGAGCCTCCGGTAACCAGTATGGTCTTCATATGCACTGATCCCGATTCTATCCGGCCTCGATTGCGACCGGATTGCGACCGGATCGCGGCGACGGGCGCAGGCGCGGTGCTCCCGGATAAACTGGAGCGATGCGTTCTCCCATCCAGATCAAGACCAAGAAGCTTCATCCCGCTGCAAAACTTCCTCGCTACGCGCACACCGATGCGTGGGGCGATCTGGCGGCGGACCTCTACGCCGCCACGCCCGCGACCCTCGCGCCGGGCGAGACGGCGCCGGTGCCGACCGGCATCGCGCTCGAGTTTCCCTCCGAGTACGGCGCTCTGGTCGAGGACCGCTCGGGCCTCGCGGTGCGCGGCATCACCACGCTGGCTGGCGTCATCGATCCCGGCTATCGCGGTGAGATCAAAGTGGTTATGACCAACCTGAGCGCGGCTCCGGTGGAGATCGCCGCCGGCGACCGCATCGCCCAGTTGCGGCTGGTGCAGCGCCTCGAAGCCAGCTTCGAAGAGGTCTCCGAACTGGCCGAAGCGCCGCGCGGAGCGGCCGGATTCGGCAGCACCGGCGTCTAGCCGCGGCAGCGGGGGTGGCTGGCGCGGAGCGTGGGTTCGCCCGATATTGACACGCCAGACATGCGACAATCGTACGAGCGAGCCATGTCTAAAACGCACGTTCAGCACCCCGTTTCCCTCCCCTCCCCCGCCGAGATCACGCCGGCGCTGTTGAAGACCCACAGCATCACTGCCGAGGAGTACGCCCGCATCGAAACGGCGCTGGGACGTACGCCCTCGCTGACCGAGCTGGGGATCTTCTCGGTGATGTGGTCGGAACACTGCTCCTACAAGTCGTCGCGCGTGCACCTGCGCCGCCTGCCCACCAAGGGCGTGCGGACCAGCGGGCCGGGCAGCGTCGTGCAAGGGCCGGGCGAGAACGCCGGCATCATCGACGTGGGCGACGGCTGGGCCTGCGCCTTCAAGATCGAGTCCCACAACCATCCCAGCTACATCGAGCCCTATCAGGGCGCGGCGACCGGCGTGGGCGGCATTCTGCGCGACATCTTCACGATGAACGCGCGGCCGCTGGCGGTGATGGATTCGCTGCGCTTCGGGCCGCTCGATGAGGCCGAGCCCGATGCCGCGCTGCGCGCGCAGGAACCACCAGATCGCGGCCGGCGTGGTGCACGGCGTGGGCGGCTACGGCAACTGCTTCGGCGTGCCGAACCTGGGCGGCGAGACCCGCTTCGAGCCCTGCTACTCCGGCAATCCGCTGGTGAATGCGTTTGCGCTGGGCCTGGTGAAGATCGACGAGATCTTCTACGCCAAGGCGACCGGCGTGGGCAATCCGGTGATCTACGTCGGCGCGAAGACGGGCCGCGACGGCATCCACGGCGCGACGATGGCGTCGCGAAGAGTTCACCGAGGGATCGGAGCAGAAGCGCCCCAATGTGCAGATGGGCGATCCGTTCCTCGAAAAGCTGCTGCTCGAGGCCTGCCTCGAGGCGATGGCGACCGGCGCGGTGCTCGGCATTCAGGATATGGGCGCGGCCGGGCTGACCTGCTCGACCTGCGAGATGGGCGCGCGCGGCGAGCTTGGCCTCACCATTGAGCTCGACCTGGTTCCGCAGCGCGAGACCGGCATGAGCAGCTACGAGATCATGCTGTCGGAGTCGCAGGAGCGCATGCTGCTGGTGGCCGACAAGGGCCGCGAGCAGCGAGGTGCTGGACGTCTTCGCGAAGTGGGGGCTCGATGCCTCCATCGTCGGCATCGTCACCGCGGACGACACCATGCGGGTTACGCATCACGGCGAGCTGGTCGCGGAGATTCCGAACAAGGCGCTGACCGATGATGCTCCGGTCTACCACCGGCCGGTGGGCACGTGGAAGCCTCCGGTGCCGAAGGATGCCTCCGGCTGCGGTGCTCGAAGCGTTGCAGCAGCCGCGCGACTACACCGCCGATCTGAAGAAGCTGCTGGCGAGCGCGAACGTCTGCGGCAAGCACTGGATCTTCGAGCAGTACGACTCGATGGTGCAGACCAACACCGTGCAGGGACCGGGCGGCGAGGCTGGCGTGATGCGCATCAAGGGCACCGGCGCTGCGGGAACCGAGCGCGGCCTGGCGATGGCGCTTGCCGGCAACGGTCGCTGGACCTACCTCGATCCCAAGCTGGGCGCGATGCACGCGGTCGCCGAGGCGGCGCGCAAGGTCGCCTGCACCGGCGCGACTCCGGTCTCCGCGACCAACTGCCTGAACTTCGGCAACCCCGAGAAGCCCGAGATCATGGCGCAGCTTTCGGCGCGCCATCGACGGCATCGCCGAGGCCTGCAACGCACTGGCAACGCCGGTGACCGGCGGCAACGTCTCGCTCTACAACGAGACCAAGGGCGAGGGCATCTATCCCACGCCGGTGCTCGGCATCGTGGGCATTCTCGATGATGTAACCAAAGCGGTGCCAAGTGCATTCCAGAAGGCTGGCGACGCGATCATCGCTGCTGAAGGGCGCGGCCTCCATCGCCGGAGCGCACGGCCTCCGAGATCGAACGCGAGCTCGGCTCGACGGAGTTCGCGAAGTCCACCGGGCTTCCGCTCTGGGGTCAGCCGCCGATGCTCAATCTGAAGGACGAGGCAGCGCTGCATCGCGTGCTGCAACGCTGCGCCGCGGAAGGCATCGCGCACTCCGCCTCCGACATCTCGGACGGTGGACTTGCGGTGGCCCTCGCCAAGGCCTGCTTCGCCAAGGGCATTGGCGCTTCGATCCTCCCGGCTTCGGGAACGACCGCGATCAAGACGCTGCACGATCTCTTCGGTGAGACCGGCTCCACGGTCGTCCTGACCTGCACCCTCGAGGACTTTGACCGCATCGAAAAGATCACCGAGGAAGAAGGCGGAAACATCTTCGCGGAGCACATCGGCACGACGGGCGGGGACGCGCTGACGATCCCGTTTGAGAACGGAGCGATCGATCTCTCGATCGCAGACCTCAAGGGCACTTGGTCCGACGCCTTGGAATCGCAGCTTGCCGCGGAGGTGCTGGCATGATCGACGATCTCAAGCTCGCATTGAACCCTGCACTGGATACTGCATTGAATAACGAATTGAACGAAGACCTCGACGACGCCACGCCCTTCGACAAGCTGCGCGAAGAGTGCGGCGTCATGGCCATCTACAACCACCCCGATGCCGCGCGCATGACCTACTGGGGCCTCTACTCGCTGCAGCATCGCGGGCAGGAGTCGGGCGGCATCGCCTCGGCCGATGGCCAGAACGTGCACGACATCAAGGGCATGGGCCTGGTGTCGGAGATCTTCACCGACGACGTGCTGCAGAAGCTGCCCGGCCACATGGCCATCGGGCACACGCGCTACTCGACGACCGGCGACTCCGCGCTGCTGAACGCGCAGCCGATCTCGGTGGAGTCGACCAAGGGCCTGATCGCGATTGCGCACAACGGCAACCTGATCAACCTCGGCAACTCGAAGACGCGGCTCGAGCGCGACGGCGCGATCTTCCAGACCACCTCGGACTCCGAGATCATCATCCAGCTCATCGCGCACTCGCAAGGAGACGACGCTGGTGGACTGCATCGCCGACTCGCTCTCGCAGGTCGACGGCGCGTTTTCGATCGTGATGATGACGCGCAACCGCATCTTCGCGGCGCGCGATCCGCGCGGCTTCCGTCCGCTCTCGATGGGCCGCATCGCCGGCGTCGACGGCGCTCCCGACACGTTTGTCTTCGCCTCCGAGACCTGCGCCTTCGACCTGCTGCACGCCAAGTACGAGCGCGATGTGAAGCCCGGCGAGCTGGTCATGGTCTCCGAAGACGGCGTCACCAGCCGCTACTTCGACACCACCGCGCGGCAGGCGAGCTGCGTCTTCGAGCACGTCTACTTTGCCCGCCCCGACAGCCGCATCTACGGCCGCTGGGTGCAGCAGAGCCGCGAGGAGATGGGCCGCACGCTGGCGCGCGAGTCCGCCGTTCCCGCCGACCTGGTCGTGCCCGTGCCCGACTCCGGCGTCACCGCCGCGCTCGGCTATGCGAGCGAGTCCGGCATCCCCTTCAACCTCGGCCTGATCCGCAACCACTACGTGGGCCGCACCTTCATCCAGCCCGAGCAGCGGGTGCGCGACTTCGGCGTGCGCATGAAGCTGAACCCGGTGCGCAGCCTGCTCGAGGGCAAGCGCGTCATCCTCATCGACGACTCGATCATCCGCGGGACGACCAGCCGCAAGATCGTCCGCATGGTGCGCGCGGCCGGCGCGAAGGAGGTTCACCTCCGCATCACCTGCCCGCCGACCATCAGCCCCTGCTTCTACGGCGTGGATACGCCGAGCACCAAGGACCTGATCGCGGCCAACAAGAGCATCGAGGAGATTCGCGAGTTCATCGAAGCCGACTCGCTCGCGTATCTCTCGCTACGACGGCCTGATCCATAGCTGCACCAAGGGCGAGCCGGAGACCGGGCTGACCAAGAACAGCTTCTGCACCGCCTGCTACACCGGCAAGTACCCGACGGCACTGGTCGATGTGGAGGAGATTCTGCCGGCACCCGCGGTCACCGTATAGCCACTTATTCGTAACTGATTCAGGAGCACAAACGAGAGGGCTTGCAGCGAACTGCTGCAGGCCCTCTCGTTTTTTGCGCTCAAATTTACTGACCGATGTTCGCGCCCATAGATAATGAAAAGAAAAAGTAACTCAGAATGATCGTATTCAGCTCTGCAACAGAGGAGTGGGACGAATGGAAGACAGCGGAATCTCCTGGCGCTGCGCGGGACGACGGTGCAGCGACAGAGCGGCGAAGCGAGGAGCGCATTCCTGTGTCATGGGATGCGGAGATCTATATCCCGGAGAGATCGGCGATGTTTCGCGGGCAGATGGTCAACATCAGCCAGTCCGGCTGCTACGTCCGCACGCGGGCATGGGTGCGCGTTCCTCCGGGAACCGTGGTGGAGCTGGTGTTCGCGCTGGACGGGCGCATGAATCGCGTCCACGCCGAGGCTCGATTCGCGCAGTCGCGCACTGGAGTCGGACTGCGCTTTCTTCCGCTGGAGGCGGAGGTGCGACAGAGGCTGGACGTCGCCCTCGAGCAGAACCGCCCGCCGGCCTTCACAACGGAAGACACGGAGTGGGATGTTCCTTTTCGCGGACGAGACTACTAGAGGCCCAGCCGCTTCAGGTACGCGTAGTTCTCCTCGAGGCTGCGGAAGATCGGCTCCCTGGTCTCGTCCTGATCGACGAAGGCGTAGCGGATGCCCTGCCGCTTGGCCTGTTCGAGCAGCTTCGGCCAGGCGATCGTTCCCTTGCCCAGCTCGGTAAACGTGCCCGCGGAGTGGTCGATGTCGTAGTTGACCTTGGCTCCCGGCGTGCGGTCCTTCAGATGCAGCAGGCGCACGCGGTCGGCGTGTTTGGTCAGCATGGCGTAGGGATCCTGACCGCCCTGCACCAGCCAGTAGATGTCGAACTCAAGCTTCACCAGCTTGGGATCGGTGTGCTCCATCAGCACCTCCCAGCCGGTGCTGCCATGCTGCGGCTTGAACTCATAGTCGAGGTTGTGGAGGACGAACTCCATGCCCTCGTCGTGCAGCATCTTGCCCCAGCGGTTGTAGCTCTCGGCGGCCTTGCGGAAGCCCTCGAGCGAGTTCCACTGCGCCTTCGGCATCATCGGGCAGACCATGAACTTCAACCCGAGCTGGCGCGCGTAGGGGATCTTCGCCGCGAAGTCCTCGTAGTCGAAGTGGCCCGAGACCATGCCCAGGCCGGAGTCGGCGACGATGCGCTTCAGCTCGGCCGCGGGATGCGCGTAGACCAGCGGGCTCAGCTCGATCTGCGTGTAGCCCGCGTGATGAATCTCGCGCAGCACGCCGCTCAGATCCTGCGGCACCTGCTGCCGCACGGTGTACATCTGGACGCCGTAGATAAGGCCGTCCGCATGCGTCTGGGAGGTCTGGAGAAGGCCCCACGCGACAGGCTGAGGGTGCAGCCCGCCGCGGCGGCGAGGGCGGAGAGGCGCAGAAGGTCACGGCGTGTCGTCACTCTTGAGGCTCCTAAGTGTGGCTATGCGTGGCGCGTTTTGTAATGCAGTCGGTGGCTTATTCCGAGCGCAGCGCCCGCCATCCAATATCGCGGCGATACTGCATTCCGTCAAACGATATCTCCGCCAGCCGCTTGTAGGCGGCGTCGAGCGCGCTCTTGCAGATCGCCCGCGACCGCAGTAATGCCGAGCACGCGGCCACCTGCGGTCACCAGCGCGCCGTCCTTCGCCGCCGTGCCGGAGTGGAAGACCATGACCTCCGGCGCCGTGCTGCCCGCAAGGCCGTGAATCACCTTGCCGTTGGCATAGCTGCCGGGGTAGCCGCCGCTCGCGGCGATCACGCAGACGCTGGCGCCGGGCTTCATCTTCACCTGGAGCTGGTCGGCGGTGCCGTCGATCGAGGCGTTGAAGATGTCGATCACGTCGGTCTCGAGCCGCAGCATCAGGGCCTGCGTCTCGGGATCGCCGAAGCGGGTGTTGAACTCGAGCACCATGGGCTGCACGCTGCCGTCGGGCCGCTCGGCCATCATGATGCCGCAGAAGAGAATGCCCTTGAACGGCGTGTGCTCGGCGGCCATGCCATCGACGACGCGCTGGGCGACGTTCTCCGTCAGCCACGCGCGCAGCGCATCGGGCAGCAGGGCATCGGTGGAGTACGCGCCCATGCCGCCGGTGTTCGGGCCGGTGTCGCCCTCGCCCACGCGCTTGTGATCCTGCGCGCCGGCCAGCGGCACCGCGTGCTTTCCATCGCAGACCGCGAAGAACGAGAGCTCTTCGCCGACCAGAAACTCCTCGAGCACGACGCGCTTCGCGGCGGTGCCGAGCAGCGTGCCGTCGAACATCTGCGTGACGGCGGCCTCGGCCTCGGCGAGCGTGTTGCAGATCACCACGCCCTTGCCGGCGGCGAGGCCGTCGACCTTGACCACGACCGGCAGCGCGAAGGCGTTCAGCTCACCCAGCGCCTCGTTGAGCGATTCGCAGACCGTGTACGCGGCCGTGGGGATGTTGTTCTCGCGCATGAAGTCCTTCGCGAAGGCCTTGCTGGTCTCGAGCTCCGCAGCCGCGCGGGTGGGCCCAAAGACGCGCAGACCGCGGCGTTCCAGCTCATCGACGAGACCGAGCGCCAGCGGCACCTCGGGGCCAACGACGGTGAGTCCGGGCTGCTCCTGCAGCACGACCTCCACCATGGCCTCCAGATTCGCAACATCCACGGGCACACATCGCGCAACCGCCGCAATGCCGCCGTTGCCGGGGGCGCAGACCACCTCGCTCACGCGGGCAGACTTCGCAGATCGCCCATGCGAGGGCGTGCTCGCGCCCACCGCCACCCAGTACCAGAACCTTCAACATATTCGACATGCTCTCCACTCTCTCCTCTTCGAGACTAGGCAACGCGGCGATCGGAGTCAAACCGTGCGGCGTGCGTCGTGCGGTCTACTTCGGTGCCGGCAGGATGCGGATCTCGCCGGCGATCTCGCGCGACAGATCGAGCGCCTTCGAGGAGCGCCCGACGCGCACCGAATAGCTCTCCGCCTTGGCGTTCTTCTTCACGCGCAGCCGCGCTCCCGGCGTGATGCCGCAGGACTTGAACAGCCGCAGCGTGCGTGCGTCGCGGTCGGAGATGCTGTCGATCAGGAAGCTTCCCTCGGTCGCACATCTCGGAGAGCGGGATCGAGCGCTGCTTCGGCATCTCGCCCTCCAGCGTGGGGATCGAGTGCCCGTGCGGATCGATGCGCGGGTTGCCGAGCTTGGCGGCGATGCGCTCCTCGAAGCGCTCGGAGATGAAGTGCTCGAGCCGCTCCGCCTCCTCGTGGACCTCTTCGATCGGGTAGTCCAGCACCTCGTACAGAAAGGTCTCGATCAGCCGGTGGTGGCGCAGCACCTCGAGCGCGCGCCGCTTGCCCGCGGGCGAAAGCTGCACGCCGCGATGGCGCTGGTACTCGACCAGCGGCGAGGCGGCGAGCGCGAGCTTCTGCAGCATGTTGGTCACCGACGCCGGCGCAACGCCCAACTGCTCGGCCAGCGCCTTGCTGGCGACGCGCTGGCCCTCCGGTCCGCCCAGCGTCAGGATGGCCTTGAGGTAGTTATCGACGGATTCGGTGTTGCCGTTTGGGCGGCGTTGCGGCACGGTGCAGATCTCCTCCTTCCAGTTTGACTCATCGCGAGGAATTAGGTACACCTAATATCAGTAGGCTAAGCCTAGTTATTCATGATGCAATCAGCCTTCGGCAGACGTGATGCAATCGCCCAGCGGGATGAAGAGGACTCAGGGTGATGGACTTCAGGCAGGCAGCGGACGTCGACGTCCGAGCGAGCGGTGGACTCCGGCGAAAACTCCGATGGCGCCGAGCTTGCTGACGAGCTCGCCGGCAGGACGCGCCGCTGCGGCCAGCACCATCCTCGCTCCGAGACGGCCCTGCGCGAGCCTCGCAAGGGCCGCAGCGAGCTCTGGGCCTACTTCGGCCCGGCCTTCGTCGCCAGCGTCGCCTACATCGATCCCGGCAACTTCGCCACGAACATCGAGGGCGGCAGCCGCTTCGGCTATCGCCTGCTGTGGGTGCTGCTGTGGTCGAACGCCATGGCGATCCTGATCCAGTACCTCTCGGCGAAGCTGGGCATCGTCACCGGCCACACGCTGCCGCAGAACTGCCGCAAGCACTTCTCGCGGCCCGTGACGTCTTGGGCCTGTGGGTCGCGGCGGAGATCTCCGCCATCGCCACCGATCTCGCGGAGTTTCTCGGCGCCGCGCTCGGCTTCTATCTGCTCTTCGGCCGACGCTGCTGGCGCACGGCTGGACGCGCACCGGAGACGCTGCTCGGCGCCGCGCTGGTCTCGGCCGTGCGGTCTTTGTCATCCTCGCGCTCGACCTCGCCGGCTTCCAGCTGGCTGGAGCGCGGCATCATGGCCTTCGTCGGCGTCATCGGCCTCTGCTATGGCTTCGAGGTCTTCCTGGTGCATCCCGACTGGCACGCTCGCCGCGCTTGCACACGCTGGTGCCCACGCTCGACACGCGCAACTCCGCGAGCTTCCACGAGAGCATCTACCTCGCCGTCGCCATGCTGGGCGCGACGGTGATGCCGCACGTCATCTATCTGCACTCCGCGCTGGTGCAGCCGCGGCTGCGCGGCCTGCGCGAGGAGAACGGCGCGCCGACCGCATTGAGCGCTGCGCTGCGCGACCTGCGCACCCGCTACCTGCGCTTCGAGCTGATCGACGTCTTCGTCGCGATGAACGGCGCCTGGCTGATCAACTCCGCGATGATCGTCATGGCGGCGGTCGCCTTCACGCATCTCGACGCTCCGGTCACCGATGTCGAGCAGGCCTACCGCACGCTCGGGCCGCTGCTGGGACCGGCCGCGGCGACGGTCTTCGCGGTCGCGCTGCTGTGCTCCGGGCTGTCGTCCTCGACCGTCGGCGTGATGGCCGGCCAGGTCATCATCGAGGGCTTCCTGCACATCAAGTTCTCCATCTTCCTGCGCCGCCTGATCACCATCATCCCGGCGATCGTCGTCATCGCCGTCGGGCCTCGATCCGCTGAAGATTCTGCTGCTCTCGCAGGTGTCCTCAGCTTCACGCTGCCCTTCGCGCTGATTCCGCTGCTGCTGCTGACCAACCGCGAGTCCGTGATGGGCAGCTTCGCCAGCAGCGGCGGCACGCGCATCGCCGGCTGGGCCGCGGTGCTGGTCATCGTCTCGCTGAACGTCGTTCTGCTCGGCCAGATCGCCTTCGTGCAGTAGCGGCGCATCACGCGGATGCGCGCTGCTAAAATCGCTGCTTATGGCCGCTCCCGAAGATACCGCCGCCTCCTCGCGCCCTCCCGCACCAGGTGAAGCTCGTTGAGCTCGCCGTCCGCCACCAGCTCGCCGAAGAGGGCGGAGGCGCCGAGCGCCGCGCCCGCGAACGCGCCGCCGGCAAGCTCACCGCCCGCGAGCGCATCGACCTCCTGCTCGACGAGGGCACCTTCGAAGAGACCGACAAGTTTGTAACCCACCGCGCTACAGACTTCGGCATGGCCGCGCAGCGCATTCCCGGCGACGGCTTCGTCACCGGCTACGGCCGCATCCACGGCCGCGTGGTCTTCGTCTTCGCGCAGGACTTCACCGTCTTCGGCGGCTCGCTGTCCGAGGCCAACGCCGCCAAGATCGTCAAGATCATGGACACGGCCATGCGCGTCGGCGCGCCCATCATCGGCCTCAACGACTCCGGCGGCGCGCGCATCCAGGAAGGCGTCGTCTCGCTCGCCGGCTACGCCGACATCTTCCTGCGCAACACGCTCGCCTCCGGCGTCGTGCCGCAGATCTCCGCGATCCTCGGCCCCTGCGCCGGCGGCGCGGTCTACTCGCCCGCCATCACCGACTTCACCCTGATGATCGAGAAGACCAGCTACATGTTCGTCACCGGCCCCGACGTCATCAAGACCGTCACCCACGAGGACGTCACCAAGGCGGAGCTGGGCGGCGCGGCCACGCACAACGAGATCTCCGGCGTCGCCCACTTCCTGGCGCACGACGACCAGCAGTGCCTCGCGCAGGTCCGCGAGCTCGCTCAGCTTCCTGCCCTCGAACAACCTCGACGACCCGCCGCGCAGGCCCACCACGGACGATCCCGATCGCGCCGATGCCGCGCTCGACACCATCATCCCCGCCGAGTCCAACCAGCCCTACGACATGGTCGACGTCATCACCCGCATCGTCGATGCAGGACGAGACCGGTGACGGCTACTTCTTCGAGGTGCAGGAGCACTTCGCGCGCAACATCGTCGTCGGCTTCGCGCGCATGAACGGCCGTCCCGTCGGCATCGTCGCCAATCAGCCCGCCTATCCTCGCCGGCGTGCTCGACATCGACGCCAGCGTCAAAGGCGCGCGCTTCGTGCGCTTCTGCGACGCCTTCAACATTCCGCTGATCACCTTCGAAGACGTCCCCGGCTTCCTTCCCGGCGTGCAGCAGGAGCATGGCGGCATCATCCGCCACGGCGCCAAGCTGCTCTACGCCTTCGCCGAGGCCACCGTGCCCAAGCTCACCGTCATCACGCGCAAGGCCTACGGCGGCGCCTACTGCGTCATGAGCTCGAAGCACATCCGCACCGACGTCAACCTCGCGTGGCCCACCGCCGAGATCGCCGTCATGGGCCCGGAGGGCGCGGTCAACATCGTCTACAAGACGCGAGCTCGCACGCACGCCTTGCGCAGGCCGAGGCGGTGATGCCGCAAGGCGTTTCGCTGACCGAAGAGCAGAAGCTCGAGATCCTCGCCGAGGTGCGCAGCGAGAAGGTCGACGAGTTCCGCGAGCGCTTCGCCAACCCCTACATCGCCGCCGAGCGCGGCTATATCGACGCCGTCATTCGCCCCAGCGAGACGCGCCGGCGGCTCAATCGCGCGCTCGACATGCTCGGCACCAAGCGCGAGAAGAACCCGCCCAAGAAGCACGGCAACATCCCGCTCTAACGTTCGCCGCCTGCTCAGAGGCGCGATGCTCCAGCGATTGGCTGCTCGACGAGGTCTGGTTCGCCGCCGATACGATCTGCTCCGAAGAGATCACCCTCCTCCCTTATGGGTAATACTTTCGTTTTTATAGGGTCGTAACTTGTTTCAATTACACAGCGCGTCAACAGCGCGCTGGCCGAGAGGACATCTCGACCGTAAGCGCAAGAATTCAAGTGGAGTTATCAAAAAAAACGAGAGGAATTAGCTGAAAACGAGAGGGAATCAGCTGAAGCAAGAGGAGTGATTTTATGACGAGTGGCGTAACATCAAGGAGTATTGACGCCTGTAAGGGGGTATGAACACCTAGACCTAAGCTGCGAATTCGGGTGGCACAGTTGTGCAACAAACGCCGAGGAAGGCATTGGGGACACGATCTCCCCTTCCTCTCGAGGGTTTTCCACCGGCACCACAGCATCAAATAAGGAGCTCTTGGCGAAGATCTCCCCGAAGTAAGTTCGTTTCCCACGGGGGAACAAACGCAACGCAGGCCAGGTACAACCCCGGAAAGATGCACTCTGTGCACTGCTCGGGTCATTCTGTAGGAGTTTCTTTTGCGTAAAGTGTAGTCGTTGGAATGGGCAGTCTGCCCTTGTTTTTCCTGGCCTGTGTTCCGGTCCTTTTCTCAGTTCTATTCGTAACCGCATCCTCATCCGCACAGCAGGCGACCCCTCCGGTGGCAGAGGGCGTCATCAATCCCTTCCACTCTCCCGTCGATACGACCTCCCGTGCGGACAGCACCAACGCCGGGACCCAGTCCTTCCACATGTCCGACATCCCCAGTTGGATGACGCTCGATATGCAACTCCGCGGGCGTACCGAGGAGCAGACCTCGCTCGGTTACGTTTCGGGCAAAGACCGTTTGTATGAGCTGACGCGCGTTTGGGGCGGCGTCACCGTGCGTCCGACCAAATGGCTGACCGGCTATGCGCAGTTTATGGATCTGCATGCCCTGGGGCTTCCGCTGCAGGATACCGCGGCCAACATGCGCGATACCTTCGATCTGCGGCAGGGCTACCTCGAGTTCCATTACAAAACGCTGCAGGTCATAGTAGGGCGAAAGGAACTGCGGTTTGCCGACAAGCGCCTGATCGGTATCAGCGACTGGACCAATACGAGCCGCACCTTCGACGGCTTCTTTTTGCATGTGGGAAAGAAGAATCCGCTGGACCTCTTCAGCACCTCGGTGGTCCAGATCCATCCCACCAGCCTCGACATCATGGGGCGGGCCTGACCTTCCATGGCGTACACGCGAAGCTGACCACGCTTGTGCCCAAGACGACGATTGAGCCCATGGTACTGGTGCATACCTTGCCGCGGGTAACGAGCCCGCAGGGAATCGTCGGAAACCAGACCGAGGTCACCTTCGGCTCCTACTACGAAACCAAACTGCCGCTGGGCTTTGACTCTTCGGGCTCCGGCATGTTGCAGCGCGGCAGCTACAGCAATGACTCCATCGACGCAGGTTCCGCCATCTTCCGGGGTGGCTACGGAGCGGCCTGGCTGCCCTGGAAGCCGCACCTGGAAGGCGAGTACGACTACGCGACCGGCAACACCCATACCAACCCGATGCGCATCGGAACCTTCGATCAGGAGTATCCGAGCAACCACAACGCCTTCGGCCTGGTGGACCTGTTTGGCTTCCAGAACATCACGCAGCGGCGGGTGAGCCTGCAACTGACCCCGCGCAACAACTTCTCGATCCTGCTGCAGGGTGGCTCACTCCACCTCGCGACGGCGCAGGATGGCGTCTATACGAGCTCTGGCACCGCCTGTTCGCAGCGCCCACCGGGCGGCTTCAAGAGTGCCGACATGGGCAGTGAGTTCGATGCCTCGGCCAAGTACATCTTCCATAAATCCTTCGTCACCAATATCGGGGTAGGCCACTTCTTCCCTGGCGAGGTGATGACCAGTGCCAACCACGGTGCTCCGCTGACGCTCGCGTATTTCTCCCTTACGTATCGCTTCAAGATCGGACACTAGAGGTTGCGATCCCGGCGGTTTCTTATTCGTTGGTTGAGGCGGGCAGGCTCTTGCGCAGCGCGGGAGCCACGCGGGTGCCGAGCAGCTCGATCGCGTGCATCAGCTTCGCGTGCGGCAGCGCGGCCACGCTCATCTGGAAGCTGAGGCGCGCGATGCCGCCGAGCGCCTCGTTCATGCGCAGGATCTTGTCCACCACAACCTCGGGCTCGCTGACCAGCAGCGCGCCGGTGCGTCCGCGGAGCGCCTCGAACTGCTGCCGCGTCACCGGCGGCCAGCCGCGCTCGCGGCCGATCTTGGTAAACGCCTCGGCGTAGCCGGGAAAGAAGTCGTCCGACGCCTGCTGATCCGTGTCGGCTACATATCCCAGCGCGTGAATGCCCACCTTCAGCTGGTCGCGCTCATATCCGGCGCGGCGTCCCGCCTCGTAGTAGAGATCGATCAGCGGGCGGAAGCGATGCGGCTCGCCGCCGATGATGGCGATCATCAACGGCAGTCCCAGCGCGCCGGCGCGCGCGAAGGACTCCGGCGTGCCGCCCACGCCCAGCCAGATGGGCAGCGGATTCTGCATCGGCCGCGG
Organism: uncultured Acidobacteriaceae bacterium; assembly: GCA_963755245.1. Taxonomy (GTDB): domain Bacteria; phylum Acidobacteriota; class Terriglobia; order Terriglobales; family Acidobacteriaceae; genus Edaphobacter. The sequence goes on from CAVWJY010000011.1 coordinate 172,054, forward strand.
ATAGACGCCCTGCCCGGTCAGCGGCGCGCGATGCTCGCCCGACCAGCGCACCTGCGTGCTCTCGCGAATCGTCAGCAGCAGCTCCAGCTTCTCGGCGAACAGCGCGTCGTAGTCGTTCAGATCGAGCCCGAAGAGCGGAAACGACTCGATGAACGAGCCGCGTCCCACGACGATCTCCGCGCGGCCCTGCGAGAGCAGATCGAGCGTGGCGAAGTTCTGGAAGACGCGCACCGGATCGGCCGCGCTCAGCACCGTCACCGCGCTGGTCAGGCGAATGCGCTTGGTGCGCGCAGCCGCGGCGCCCAGGATCACCGCCGGCGCGGAGTCCAGGTACTCGCTGCGATGGTGCTCGCCCAGGCCGAAGACATCGAGCCCGACGGCATCGGCCAGCTCCACCTCTTCGAGCAGCTGCGCCAGCCGCTGCTGCGGCGTTACCGTCTGGCCGGTCGCGGGGTCCGGAACGATGGCGGCAAAGCTGTCGATTCCAATCTGCATCGCTGCGCCTTCTCCATGCCGGCCGTTCCGCGGCAAGCAGCAGCGCCGACGGCATCTGGTCTTCCGATGCGGTCGCCGACGCTCGAGTCGCTACTTTCCGTATCGATCTTGAGATTGATGACGAAGGAGTTCTTGTTGTCGAAGGAGCTGATGGCCCGGGTGTTGCTCTTCTTGCCATCGAGCTCCGCCCAGAGCTCGTAGTCGGTGGACTGGGCCAGCTGGCCGAAGCGATAGTGGCCGTCGTCGTCCACGATGAAGCTCTTGACCGCCAGCGTGTGGTCATCCTTCAGGTAGACCACCGCGCCCTTCAGCGGGGTCTCGACCTTGTCGATCACCTTGCCCTCGACGGTGCGGTCCACCGGGCCGCGCTGCTGCGCGAAGGCCGGGGCGGCGAAGCTCGCAAACTGCGCCCGCGACGAGCAGACCCGCAACCCAGAACAACCGCACACACGCCGCGACGAAGCGGCGCAGCGGTCCCGAGAAACAGACGAAGAACCAAGCGAAGAGGTGGAGCCGGTCTCACCGTGCATCATGCGATCCAGTATAGGGCCATCGGCGACTGCCGACGGGTACAAACCCCCACCCTGGCCGTCACCGGCCACCGCCCACCCGGCCGATCAGCCGATCAGGCTTACTCGTCTTCGTCCTCGTCGAGATGGGTATCCTCCTCATCGTCGTAGCCCGCATCTTCGACCGGAGCCAACTCAATCGGGTCCACCGAAACAATCTCCAGATCCGTGCCGCACTCATCGCACTGCACCGTCTCGCCTTCTTCTACCTCATCCGCATCGATGACGATCGGATTATCGCATTCAGGACATACCACAGCCATTTCGAGCCTCCATCCTTCTTCTTCCGTTTGGATTGCACTGCCAACCCCACACCGATCCCGGCGTGCGGCCTTCTCTCTCGATGTCCCACCATTGATTTGCGATGCAACGCAGCAAAGCGCTGTAGCCAACCGCAAAGCCCTGTACCATAGGCCAATAACCAACGCCCTGCGACCTGCCTGGATGTCTTCAGGCAAGCCATATGATGACAACCGACGCACTCGCGAATCGCGGGAGTCTGTATTTCTTTCTAGTAGCGGCTCGCCGCATCCGTCAAGCACGCTCTCCCCACCCGCACTTCGGTTCACCGATTCATTCGCTTCGTCACTTCCGTTTTCCAGGAGCACGATTTCATGACCGTTGTCCCGCCTCTCGCCGCCCAGCTCTCCCGCTTCCCGGCTCAAGCTCCTCCCGCTCGCGTCTTCCGCTCGGCCTTACGTTTCTGACGCTTATGGCGACCCTCGCGCTTCCGGTCGCCGGCACCGCCCAGGCCGCTGCGCCGTCGCAGCCGCTGGTGCAGCCCAGCGCCGCGCACGCCATCACCCCCGCGCCGGCTGATCCGGCCATCGCCGCCGCGCTGCAGCAGGTCTCGCCGGAGCGCATCCAGGCCATCATCGCCCGGCTGGTCGGCTTCCAGACCCGCTCCACCCTCTCCAGCATGGACACCGACCTCGCCCCCGGCACCGGCATCCTGCCCGCCGCCGACTGGATCGAGGCCCAGTTCAAGGAGATCTCCGCCGCCTGCGGCAACTGCCTCGAGGTCAAGCGCGACGACTTCATCGAGCCGGCCAGCGACGCGCCCTACTCGCGCATCACCAAGCCCACGCGCCTCGTCAACGTCTACGCCGTGCTGCGCGGCACCGATCCCGCGCAGGCCGACCGCCGCGTGCTGGTCACCGGCCACTACGACTCCCGCGTCACCGACATCATGAACTCCCACGGCGCCGCGCCCGGCGCCAACGACGACGCCAGCGGCGTGGCGGTGTCGCTCGAGTCCGCCCGCGTCCTCTCCAAGCTGAAGTTGCCCGCCACCATCGTCTTCGTCGCCGTCGCCGGCGAGGAGCAGGGGCTCAACGGCAGCCGCCACCTCGCCAAGCTGGCCAAGAGCGAGGGCTGGCAGCTCGAGGCCGTGCTCAACAACGACATCGTCGGCGGCGACACCACCCCCGGCGACACCGGGCAGGACAAGTCCGCCGTCCGCGTCTTCTCCGAGGGCGTTCCCAGCCCCGCGACGCCCGAGGGCGCCGACGCATCCGCATGATCCACACCCTGGGCTCGGACTCCGACTCGCCCTCGCGCGAGCTGGCCCGCACCATCGCCGAGGTCTCGAGCAGCTACTTCCCGGCCTGCGGCATCCACGCCATGCACCGCCCGGCCACCGGCTCCGGCCGCGCAGCCCTTCCATCCCGTGCTGATCTTCCGCGCCGACCGCTACCTGCGCGGCGGCGACCACACCAGCTTCAACCTCGAGGGCTTCCCCGCCGTCCGCTTCACCGAGTGGCGCGAGAACTTCGACCACCAGCACCAGGACGTCCGCGTCGAGAACGGCGTGCAGTACGGCGATCTGCTCCAGTACGTCGACTTCCACTACGTCGCCAACGTCGCCCGCCTGAACGCCGCCGTGCTGGCGCGATCTGGCCGCGGCGCCCGGCGCGCCGCAGAAGGTCCACATCCTCACCCAGGCGCTCGACAACAACACCGAGCTGACCTGGGAGGCGCCGGTCGGCGCCCCCGCCGACACCACCTACGAGGTCGTCTGGCGCCCCACCGACCAGCCCACCTGGACCGAGGCGCTCAGCACCGGCGAGCAAGACCGCCGTCCGCGTCGCGCTCTCCAAGGACAACGTGGTCTTCGGCGTCCGCTCGGTCGATGCCGCCGGGCACCGCAGCGTCGCCGTCCTGCCGATGCCGCAGCGCCGGACCGCACCCCCGCTCCCAAGAAGTAACCACCAGCCCCGGCGACCAAGCCGAGTGGCCCCAAGTCGGTGCGCTCGTCGGCGCAGGTCTGCGCCACAGGTGGCGCATCGAGCGAACCCGCAGACCGTCTCCTTCCCAGCCAGTGCCTCATCACAGCCTCCCAGAACCGAACTCCTCCCATCGGCTATCCACCCCCAAGACACCCGCGCCAACCGCGCCTATGATGAAATGGTGTCAGCCATGCCACGCTCCGGTCCCATCACGATGACCTTCCCGCCCTTCGCCGGCACCGTGCGCAGGCTGATCCTCGCCAACCTCGCCGTCTTCTTCGGCATGTACCTGCTGCAGTGGATCAGCCCGCCGATCTATGTGCAGCTCTACCAGCACCTGTGCTGGAGCCTGCGGCCGTGCTGCGCGGCGAGATCTGGCAGCTGCTCACCTACGCCTTCCTCCAGACCGGCATCCTCGACATCCTCTTCGGCATGCTCACGCTGTGGTTCACCGGCGCGCTGCTGGAGGGCGCCTACGGCAGCCGCTGGCTCTCCGAGCTCTACTTCATGCTCGGCGGTCGGCGGAGCGGTGCTGGCCACCCTCATCTCCTTCACCAACGTCTTCGGCATGCGCCCGGATGTGGCCGCCATCGGCGCCTGGGCGGGCATCTTCGGCCTGCTGGTCGCCATCGGCATGCTCTTCGGCGAGCAGGAGTTCCTGCTCTGGTTCGTGCTGCGCATCAAGGCCAAGTACATGGTGACGATCTACATCCTGATCGCCGTCGCCATTCTGCTCAAGGACCACAACGCCTTCTCCGCGCTGCTGCAGCTCTCGGGCGCGCTGTGCGGCTATCCTGTACGTCAAGTTCGCGCCGCGTCGCGGCTTGGCCTTCGGCCTCTCGGAGCGCTACTTCTCCCTGCGCAACAACTACTACCGCTGGAAGCGCCGCCGCGCCGCCCGCAAGTTCGAGGTCTACATGCGCAAGCAGAACCGCGTGGTCCACTTCGACAAGGACGGCCGCTACGTCGATCCCGACGAGCTCCGCCGCCGCAACCCCAAAGACAAATCCTGGATGAACTAAGGCGCCGCTGAACGAAGCCTCATCTATCGACCCACATCACTGAGGAAGGCGGTGCGTTCGCTCGATACCCCACCCTGCGACGATGAGGCTGTCGCGAGGATGGCGAGCATGTGCGCCAGGATAGTCGAGTTTCTCGCCGCTGGATGACGCGGATCGCGACCTTCTCGCCGCTCGCTGCGCGGAGCCAGGCCAAGGACCTCATACATCGGCCCATATTCCCCAAAGGTCTTGATCGCTCCGACGATCTCATTCGGAGTCATACTGGGCGCACTCTGCGTGTTGGTCTCCATCGTCCACACCTCCGTGGCTCCCACGCGCCGCGTGCGCCCAGTATAGCTCTTAGCTGCGCACCACCGTCTTCAGGCTGAGCTCCTTCATCTGCTGCTCGCTGACCGGGGTCGGCGCGTCGACCATCAGGTCGATGGCCTTGGCCGTCTTCGGGAACGCGATCACCTCGCGCAGGCTGGTCGCGCCCGCCAGGATCATCACAATGCGGTCGAGCCCCAGCGCGATGCCGCCATGCGGCGGCGTGCCGTACTCGAGCGCCTCGAGGAAGAAGCCGAAGCGCTCCTTGCGCCTCCTCGTCCGTCATGCCCAGCGAGCGGAAGATCTCCGCCTGCACATCCTGGCGATGGATACGGATCGAGCCCGAGCCCAGCTCGGTGCCGTTCAGCACCACGTCATAGGCCAGCGCGCGCACCGCGCCCTTGTCGCTGGTCAGCCGCCCGGCCTTGATGTCCTCCTCGTGCGGCGAGGTGAACGGATGGTGCGCCGCGTTCCACACCTTCGCCTCCTCGTCCCACTCGTACATCGGGAAGTCGGTGACCCAGAGGAACTTGAAGTCGGCGGCGGTGCCGGTCTGCTGGAAGCGGCCGTGCTTGTCGGCGAACTTCTGCGCCAGCTGCAGGCGCAGCGCACCCACGCGCTTGTAGATCCACTGCGGATCGTAGTTCCACTTCGCCGGCGTGCCCAGCTTGGGCGTGATCACGACGACCAGATCGTCGGCCGCAACCTCGAGCTTGGCCTCGATCGTCTCCGCCAGCGGCGCAAAGGCCGCGTTGGTCTTCAGCCGCGCGATGTCGAGGAAGTCCAGCCCGCAGTCGCCGAAGCCGGTGCGAATCTCATCGACCAGCGCGCGCTTCTGCGTGCCGCTCAGCGTGCCCACGCCGGGGATCACGAAGCCGAGCACCGGCAGCGCCGGCTCGATCTTCAACTGCTCCGCGCAGCTCGGCCGTCAGCTCGTCGGTCAGCTCGACCATCGCCGGCAGCCGCATATCCGGCTTGTCGATGCCGTAGCGCGTGATCGCCTGGTCGTAGGTCATCTGCACGAACGGCGCCTCGAGCGTGATGCCCGCGGTCGCAAACGCCGCCTTCAGGAAGCCTTCGACCACGCGAAAGACCGTCTCCTGCTTGGGGAAGGTCATCTCCAGGTCGATCTGGGTGAACTCCGGCTGGCGGTCGGCGCGCAGGTCCTCATCGCGGAAGCAGCGGGCGATCTGGAAGTACTTGTCGAAGCCCGAGATCATCAGGATCTGCTTGAAGATCTGCGGCGACTGCGGCAGCGCGTAGAAGCTGGCCCGCGTGCACCCGGCTCGGAACCAGATAGTCGCGCGCGCCTTCAGGCGTCGAGCGCGTCATGAACGGCGTCTCGATCTCGAGGAAGCCCTCGTCCACCAGGTAGTTGCGGATCGCCATCGCGACCTTGCTGCGCAGCGCGAAGTTCTGCTGCATCTGCGGCCGGCGCAGGTCGAGATAGCGGTACTTCAGCCGCACCTCTTCGTTGGCGATCGCCGTCGTCGGCCGGCGAGAACGGCGGCGTCTTGGCCTCGTTCAGCAGCAGCAGCTCGCTGGCGAGCACCTCGATCGCGCCCGTCGCCATGTTCGGGTTCGTGCCCTCGCCGCGCAGCCGCACCCGGCCCTTCACCGCGACCACAAACTCCGACCGCGCCGCCTCGGCCTTGCCGTGGGCCTCCGGCGCGTGCTCCTTGTCGAGCACAATCTGCGTGATCCCCGAGCGGTCGCGCAGATCGAGAAAGATCAGGTTGCCGTGGTCGCGCCGCCGGTTGACCCAGCCCATCAACACCACTTGGTCGCCATCGTTCGTCGCGCGGAGCTCGCCGCACATCTGGGTGCGCTGCAGATTGCCTAAAAAGTCGAGTGTCACAATGCTCTCTATTGTAGAGGGACCACCCGGCTCCAGCGCCACCGCGCGCGAAAAACAGCACCGTCGCGCCAAGTGGGGATACACACCTTCCACGCACGCTCTTGCCGCGAGCCGCTCGCGCCAGACCGGCGCGCCGAGCCACACCCACGAACCGCCGCTCGCAGGCTACCGGTGGGTGCCGATGCTGCTCGCGGTCGCGGTTCAGCAGAAAGGCAAACGTTCCCAGTCCCACCAAGGGCAGCAGCATAAACAACACCATCCAGAACGAGAGGATCATCGCACCCTCCATCACGCGGTCCGCCGGCCGGACCGCTGTCTCCGCAGCCGCCGGCATGCTCCTTCGCTGGCCGCGGAGCGCGGAACTCTGGAGTCCCAGAATCCCGCGCCGCACAGCATACTCCCGTTCTTTCACGTTTGACTAGATGCTGAGGCGAGGATCAGAGACCTCACTGATTCCTGCTCGTCGCTCAATCCACCCGCAGGATCAGGCACTTCAGGTAGCTCGTCTCCGGCAGGGTCAGCACCGCCGGGTGGTCCGGAGCCGCGCCGCGCACCTCGAGCACCTGCACCCGCCGCCGCGCATCGGCCGCCGCCGCCGCCACCACGCCGGTAAACTCCTCGAGCCCCACATGGTGCGAGCAGGAGCAGGTCACCAGCGTCGAGCCCGGCCGCAGCATCTTCATCGCCCGCAGGTTCAGCTCCTTGTAGCCGCGCAGTGCGCCCTCGGCCGCGCGCTTGGTCTTGGCAAACGCCGGCGGGTCGAGCACGATGGTCTCGTACGCCGTCGTCTTGTCCTCCGACATCGCCCGCAGCAGCTCGAACGCATCGGCCTCGATCCAGTCCACCTCCGCCTTCAGCTGCGGATTCAGCGCCAGGTTCCGGTCCGCCACCGCCAGCGCGGCGCGGCTCGCGTCCACGCCCGTCACGCGCTCGCAGACCTGCGCCATGTGCAGCGCAAATCCGCCCTGATAGGTGCACACATCGAGCGCCCGGCCGCGTGCGTAGCGAGCCGCAGCCGCATAGTTCAGCCGCTGGTCGAGAAACGCTCCCGTCTTCTGCCCGGCGGAGGCGTCGAAGTGAAAGCGCAGCCCGTTGATGGTGAACTCGGTCGCGAAGCTCGCCTCGCCCGCACGCACGAACAGCGGCTCCGCCGGCGCCGGGGCCAGCTCCTCGAGCTCGCGAATCCGCGGGTCCGGCCGTTCTACGATTGTCGAGACCCAAGGCTGTGCGGACAGCACCTCGCGCAGCACCGCGCGCACGTCGTCCTGCGCCGTGCCCTGCGTCAGCAGCTGCAGCACCACCAGCCCGTTGTACCGATCGGCCACCATCCCCGGCAGTCCATCGGCCTCGCTGAACAGCAGCCGGCAGGCGTTGTTCTCCGCCGAGTCCGGCGCCAGCTCCGCCCGCAGCGCGCAGCGCCGCCGCCACCCGCTCGCGCACCGCGTCCAGATACGCCCGCGCGCGTCAGCCCCGCCTGCTCCGACACCAGCCGCAGGCAGATCTGCGAGGCGCTGCTGAACAGCGCCGTGCCCAGCGGCAACGCCGCGTCCATCGAGCACCGTCACCAGCGCGCCCGCCGGAATCTCCGTTCGTCCCGCTCGCCGGCAGCAGCTTCTCCACATCCGACCGATACACCCACAGATGTCCTGCGCGCAGCCGATCCGCCGCGCGCCGCGTGATCTTTGCCGCCGCTCCAAATCCTGCTCCGACCCGCCTGCAATCCTGCGGCCAGCCCGTTCTTCCAATCCCTTTGCCATACTTTTATGGTCGCACAGCGCCCGCGGCCGGCGCGGCGGCGGCGTCCGACTTCTTCGCAAACGACCGCACCAGGATCACCAGGTTCCACATGTCCTCCGGCTTGCCGCGATCGCCCTCCGCCGGCATCTGCCCCTTGCCATCCTTGATGATCGTGAACAGCTCGCCATCGGTCATGCCCTTCAGCGCCGCCGGATCCGTGTAGTCCTTCAGCGTCAGCTTCAGATCGCCGACCAGATCGCCCTTGCCATTGCCGTTCGCCCCATGGCACAGCGCGCAATCGTACCCATACACCTTCTTGGCGTGCGCCTGCGACTCCGCCGTCGGCTTCACCGGATTGACCAGATTCGACACCGACGCCGGCGCGTCGGCGCCGCCGCAGCGGCCGCTTGTGGTGGAGGAAGAGCCGAACCCGGCCGGCGAACAGAACCCGAACAGAACCAAGAACGAAGCAGCAAGCAAGACCAACATTGGCTTCCGCATACAAGCCTCCTCGGTAGGCGACTGGCATGCTATGCCTGAATCCGCCGCATGGGAAGCCCTATCTTTGCGCTGCGATCTCCGCGCCGATTCCCATTCCGGCACAAGCGTCGGTATGAAGCCTGGCACCCGCACCATCAATCGAGGGCATGCTCCATCCGCGATGACTCACGACTTGACCGCCAGGTACCGCCGCCGTCGAGTTACCTAACCACCCAGAACCCTCTCGTTTCAAGAACCAGCGCGTGCAGTCTCTCGGCACTCCAATCGTCGGTTTCCCAACAACTCCCGTCTTTCGACGGCCGCACGAGCGACTGCATCCTCAAGGGCATGGTTCCGGACTAATCTGCCGATTCCATGCCTTCTCTGGAAAAGGGCAACTGTACCACGGCGGATCAAGTGGCCTATCGGCTGCCAACCGACGATCTCTTTCCAGTTGGTAATCATCTGGCGGGCATGCCTTGTCGCGGTGTTCTCGGAGTGCGAACTCTCGCGTCGCCTCGTAAGACCTTTCCTCGAGGACAGATGCCATCCGAATCTGCCTCATAACGCGGCGTACTCGGATGGTGCCTATCTCGGCTTGATTCTTCGACGACTGTCGTCACGCCTTCACTTTTGGGCCGGGTCGTAGTCTTCGATCCCCAGACACACCAAGCGCTTTTCAAGCAAAAAGTAAGCCAAGGTGCCGAATCAATCCTTTCCCCGAACGGTCACACTGTCGTGGTTTTGGATAAGACCAAGCTTCGGATTTATAAGATCCCTTGATAGCGAACACGTCGGGCAGCTTCCCATCCTTGTAAAGTCGGCTTTGCGGCAAGTTCAAGTCCTAGAACTCACATTACCCACGACATTGCCACCTCGGTGGGGAATAAAGCTCGAATGAAAACACGGTGCGGAAGTCCACTCATCATCGTACCGATGCACCCTAAGGCACCGCCCACCCCTCCATCCTTCATCCCCAAAACTTGACACGCCCGCTATACTTGAACCAGCAGCAGCACCCGCAGTCCGGCTCGCAGCCGGGCTTTCGCGTTTAACACCGACCCACCTGACTTTGGACTTAAAGTACCTTCTGTCTAGACTTTAGGACTTCACCGGGGGAGGGGGAGAAAGTACCGCCAGAATGTCCGACCGCACCTCCTCGCACTTCGATGTCCTCGTCCTCGGAGCCGGCGCCGCCGGCCTGATGTGTGCGCCACCGCCGGCCGCCGCGGCCGCCGCGTCCTCCTGCTCGACCACGCCGAGCGCATCGGCAAGAAGATCCTCATCTCCGGCGGCGGCCGCTGCAACTTCACCAACCTCCACACCCGCGCCGAGAACTTCCTCTCCGAAAACCCCCACTTCGCCAAGTCCGCGCTCGCCCGCTTCACCCCGGCCGACATCATCGCCCTGGTCGAGAAGCACCGCATCCCCTACCACGAGAAGACCCTCGGCCAGCTCTTCTGCGACCGCTCCGCCCAGGACATCGTCGCCCTGCTCGCCCGCGAGTGCGCCGACGCCAACGTCACGCATCCGCACCGGCACCCGCATCCTCTCCGTCACCAAGCCCGACCGCTTCCGCGTCGAGACCGCCAGCGCCACGCAGCGAGACCACCACCTTCACCGCCGACTCCCTCGTCGTCGCCACCGGCGGCCTCTCCATCCCCAAGATGGGCGCCACCGGCTTCGGCTACGACCTCGCCGCCCAGTTCGGCCTCGCCATCGTCCCCTGCCGCCCCGCGCTCGTCCCCCTCGTCTTCACCCCCGAGGACACCGCCCGCTGGTGCGACCTCTCCGGCCTCTCCGCCGAGGTCATCGCCACCGCCGGCTCCAGCACCGCGCCCGCAAGCCACGCGGAGGCTCCAACGGCGCACCGCCCCGCCAGCTTCCGCGAGAAGATCCTCATCACCCATCGCGGCCTCAGCGGCCCCGCCATCCTGCAAATCTCCTCCTACTGGCGCCCCGGCGAACCCATCTCCTCGACCTCGCCCCCAACCGCGACGTCACCGCCCCGCTGCTCGCGCCCCAAGGCCCGCCGCGACCCCGCCGCGCTGCTCGCTCGGCCCTCCGCGCCATCTTCCCCGCGCGCCTCGCCGAGCGCTGGCTCGACCTCCACCCGCCCACCGGCCTGGACCAACGCCGCCCTCACCGCACTTCGAGCACGCCCTCCACGCCTGGCGCATCACCCCCGCCGGCACCGAGGGCTACGCCAAGGCCGAGGTCACCGCCGGCGGCGTCTCCACCGCCGAGCTCGACGCCAAGACCATGCAGAGCCGCAAGGTCCCCGGCCTCTTCTTCATCGGCGAGGTCGTCGACGTCACCGGCTGGCTCGGCGGCTACAACTTCCAGTGGGCCTGGGCCTCCGGCACCCAGGCGGGCAACGCCGTCTAGACCGCGATACGTCTGCGCACGCCTACTGCACCACCAGCGTCAGGCTCACCGACCGCGTCAGCCCCGCGCTGGTCGCCGACACCGTCAGCGTGTCGGTCCCGGTCGGCGTTCCCGGCCCGCCCGTCGCCCGTCGCCGTCCGTCAGCTCGAGGCCGGAATCAGCCGCCCCGACCCGCATCCTCCCATCGCCAGCAGGCAAGCCAGCACGCAGACGCCCCAGCAGCCTGCGCCCACCGCGCTCGCGACCGCCCACACCCCAGCAGCCCCAGCGGCAGCAGCACCGCCAGCCACACCACCTGCCGCGCGCCGTCCAACGGCCCCTCGGACACCGCCGCCGTCGCACTCGTCGCCACCGTCACCGTGATCACCGTCGTCGTCCCCAGCGGCGCCGTCGCCGGCTGCACCACGCAGGTCGCATTCGCCGGCGCGCCCGTGCAGCTCAACGTCGCCGTCCCCGGCACCCCCGCCGCCGAAGTCAGCAGCAGCGGATACACCGCCGACCCTCCCGCCGCCACCGTCGCCGTCGTGCTCCCATCCGCGCTCAGCGTAAAGTCGATCCCCGTCCCCGTCAGCGCCTCCATCTGCGGCGAGCTGCCCGCGTTATCGATCACCGTCAGCGTCCCCGTCCGCGCGCCCGCCGCCGTCGGCGCAAAGACCACCTGGATCGCGCACGCCGCTCCCAGCGCCAGCGTCGCGCCGCAGCCGTTCCCGCCCGCCGGAATCGCAAAGTCCCCCGTCACCGCCATCGCCGCGATCGCCAGCGCCACCCGCCGTTATTGGTCAGCGTCACCGTCTGCGCCGCCGAGCTCTGCCCCACCCCCGTCGCCGCAAACGCCATCGTCCCGCAGCGGCGACAGCGACACCCCCGGCGGCGCGACGTCCCATCCCATTCAGCGTCACAGTCTGTGACGCGAAACTGATCGTCACCGTCAGCGCGCCCGTCTCCGCGCCCACGCTCTTCGGCACAAACGCCACCGCCATCGTGCAGCTCGAGTGCCCGTTCAGCGAGTTGCCGCAGCCATTCACCACCGTAAAGTCGCCGCTCGTGATCTGCGCCGCGATCAGCGTCAGCGCCGCATCGCCGGTGTTGGTCAGCGTCACCTGCTGCGTCGCGCTCGCCGTATTCAACTGCTGCGCCGCCGAAGCTCAGCGTCAGCGGCGCCAGCGCATCGGTCGCCGGCGCAGTGCCCGTCCCCGTCAGCGACGCCGTCTGCGTCCCCGCGCTAGTCCGTCATGCTGAAGCTGCCGCTGCGCGTCCCCGAAGCCGTCGGCGCAAACACAATCGACACCGTGCATCCCACCTGCGTCGCCAGCGTCGCTCCCGCAGGTATTCGCCGCGATCGGGAAGTCCCCCGTCACCACCGGCGTCTGCAGCGTCGCCGTCTCGCCGCCCGTATTCGAGATCGTAATATTCTGCGCCGCGCTGGTCGCCCCACATCGTCGTCGGCCCAAACATCATGACTGCAATCGGAGTCAGCACAATCGCCGCCGCCGCCGCGCCTGTCCCGCTCAGACGCCGCCGTCGCCTGCCCGCCCGCCACATTGCCATAGACCGTCAGCACGCCCGTCCGCGCGCCCGTCGCCGTCGGCAGAAACTCACCTGCACCGTGCAGCTCTGGCTCACCGCGACGCTCGCGCCCACGCAGTTGTCCGTCTCGCTGAAGTCGCCCGGTCGTCACAATCTGCTCACCGTCAGCGCCGCATTCCCCGTATTTGTAACCGTGATGGTCTGCGCCGCGCTCGCCGTCCCCACCGCCTGCGTCGCGAAGCGTCAGACTCGTCGGGCTCAGCGTCATCGCCGGCGCGCGCCGGACGTGCTCGCCGTCAGCAGCGGAATCTCCCAGATGCCGCGCCCATACGTCGCCGCGCGCAGCTCGCCCAGCCGCCCATCGCCGGTCGGCATCACCGCCGCCGCAGCCAGCTCCACCACCGGCGCATTCGGCAGCCCCGCCCCATACACGCTCCAGCAGTTCGCCGTCGCGCAAGTCGTCACCTGCGTCGGTTACATACACCCCCGTATCCATCGCCACATACACCGTGTTCGCGTCGTTCGGATCGACCACCACGCTGTTCGCCGGCGCATTCGGCAGATTGCTCGCTGATGTTCGTCCAGTGCGCGCCCCCATCCACCGAGCGGTACACATGCGGCGCATTCGATGCCGTTGCCCGCAAAGCCCATCACCGTCGCATACACCGTCTTGCCCGTCGCATCGTGCGGGTCCGCCACCACCGACGAGATATCGAAGCCGCCCGGATTGAACACCCCCGCATCCGCCGCATCGTTGATCACCGGCGACTTCGCCAGATCGGTCCACACCGTCGCTGTCACTCGCCGTATTCCCGCCGCTAGTCGCAAACACATGCCCGCGCGAAGCTGTTCCGCCGCCATCGAGCGTCCCCGCCATCCCCGCGTACAGCACCTCCGAGCCCTGCATTCTGCGACCGCCACCGCCGCTGCTCGCCGCGCCCGCCCGCCGCCAGCGACCGCACCAGCGGATTCGGTCGCCGCGCAGCTCGCCGTCAGCGCCCCTCCGCTGACGCCCCGAAGTCCGCGCTGATCGCATTCGCCGCCGTCCACGCCGCGCCGCTCTGCCGCCGCTCCGCGCCACACCCGGCACGTCCCCACCAGCACATCCGCGGTCAGCCGCCGGATCGAGCATCCACGGCGCATCGACCAGCGCAGCATCGCCCTCCACCTGCGCCGCTCCAATCGTCGCCGTGCCCGCAAAGTCCGCCGCCGCGCACGCCGCGCCCTTCCCGCAGTAGCCGATGTTCACCCCCGCGCCGGTCGAGACATACCAGTTCGCCGGCGTCGCCGGATCGATCGCCACCATCCCGCCCTCGCCCGCCGCCAGCTGCGGCCACGCCGCCGCCGGTCGCCGCGCTCAGGTCGCCGCCGTCCCGTTCGCGCCCAGCCCCACCAGCAGCGTGCTCGCGTCGCTCGGGTCCTGGGCGAAGCTCACCACCTCGGCCAGCGATCCCAGCCCGCCATTCAGATTCTCGAAGTGCGTCGCATCGCTCGCCGCGCACGGCGCTGCCCTGCTCGTTCACGCCATCCAGCGACCGCCACAGCCCGCCATCGTTGCCCACATACACCAGCGGCAGCCCGCCTGTCCCCGCGCCCGCCAGCGTCGCAATCGCGTGCTGCGCCGGCGCCACCATCGCCGGCGAGCGCAGCCATTCGTCCGCATTCGTCGTATTGCGAACAGCACGCAGCCCGCGCTGCGCAAGCGAGCAGCGATACAGATCCACCGTCCCCGCAAACACCAGCGTGTCCGCCCCCGACGCCACCGCCGCCAGCGACAGGTCATAGTCCCCCTGCGGAATCGCCGTGCTCCCGCCGCCCACCTCCAGCGCCGTCGACGGCAGCCGCGTCCCAAAGCTCGCCGTCGGCGTCGCGCAGCTCGACCCCGTCCGGCCCGCACACATCCTGCCATATCCCCTGGTCGAGATTGTTCGATGTCCACCGTGAACGCAAACGTATCCCCGCTCACCGGCTGCACCGCCAGCGCCCCGCGAAAGATCGGGCAGCTCGTGCTCCCGGCGACGTACGGATTCGTCGGACACGCCGCCGTGCGTCAGCCCCGTCCCCGGCTGCGCCGCCAGCCGCGTCCACGTCACCCCATCGGCCGACTGGTAGTACCCATGGAAGCGCACCGCCGCATAAAACATCTGCCGCACCGGATTCCACACCACCGCCGTCGCCGCATTGCTGCCGCCGCTCGCGCCCGACAGCGGCTCGCTGCACCATCTGGCTGCCATCCTCGATCGTCGCCATCTGCCACGTCACGCCCGCGTCGGTCGAGTAGTACAGCCCCATCACGCTGTAGTTCTGGTTCGGCGCGTTCACGATCACGCCCTCCGCCGCCTGCGACAGCGCCGCCACCACCAGCCCCGGCGTCGTCGTGCTCCACGCAAACCCCGCAACGCCCAGCCCGACAGAACGAATGATTCCCCGCCACGCCATCCAGCGACTGCTGCGATCAGCGTCCAGCGTCAGCCCGCCGTCCGCCGACCGCAGAATCCCGCTCGCCGTAGTACGAGTCGGTCGCGTCGTTCGGGTCGCCCGTCCCCGCCAGAATCACATCCTGGCCAAGATACTGCCCCACGCTCAGCGCCCCAATGCTCAGCGACGGAATCGCCGCCGTCCCCGCATTCGCGTTGAACACCGGCAAGCGTGTCGGTCAGCGGCGCAAACTCACGCTCGCCGCCGGCCCCGCCGCGTTCGTCGACTTCCAAACCCCGCCGCCGGTCGTGCCCACATACACCGTATTGCCCGTCGCATCCGCCGGATCGATCGCCACCGCGGTCACGCGCCCGGTCACCTCGCCGTACGCCAGGCTGGCGACCTGCGCCGGCCCCACCGCCTGCCAGGGAGCGCTCAGCGCCGTCACACGCGGCTCGGCCAGCAGCGCCTGATGCTGCCGCCGCGCCGTCGCAAGCGCAGCCGCCGGCCGCGCCGCCACCTCGGAGCTGCCCCACGCCCCGCCAAAAACCGTCCCGCCCGCAGCCGATACGCCGCTGCGCTGCTGCCCGCTGCCTGCGCCGCACACGCCCCCACGCTCCCCCAAAGCACTCCGCCGGCGAGCGCCCACGGAAGCACCGCCCGCAGCCACCCGCCGTCGTCCCTTCCGCGGAAGTCGAAGTCGCATACGCTGTCGTCTCTCCAACCCATCGCGCAGCCGGCAGCACGCACACGCGCCACCATCGCCACACGAGAAATGGGGCCCAGCAACACCAGGTTTTGGGGAGGTCCAGAGGTTCTGGGGACGATTGGCCGGTTACCGATTCAGAGAGGGAACCCAGGGGCCTGAAGTCACGCGCCGAACCCACGCAGCCAGCCCCATCGCAGCCATCACCCGCGCCGGCTGCTCGTTTTAGCAGCGCACAATCTTTGCCGAAGAGATGGCCTTGGTAGCGTTTCTCGAATCTACCACCAGACGCGCGCCGTCCACGATCTTTTTGTAGTCGTACGCCGAGTGATCCGTCGCGATCAACACGCAGTCGAACCGCCCCAGCTCCGCCTCCACGCCCATCCACCGGCGTCGACCGCATATCCAGCGCATACTTCCTCCCGCGCCCCACCGTCGCGAAGAAGGGATCGTTGTACTCGACCTCCGCGCCCTCGCGCAGCAGCATCTCGATGATCGTCAGCGCCGGCGACTCGCGCAGGTCGTCCACATCGCGCTTGTACGCCACGCCCAGCACCAGCACCTTGGCCCCGCGCAGCGCCGTCCCCGCGCGCTCCAGCGCCCGCGCCGTCGTCTTCACCACATACGCCGGCATCGACTCGTTCACCTCGCCCGCCAGCTCGATAAACCGCGTCGCCACGCCGAACTGCTTCGCCTTCCAGCTCAGATAAAACGGATCGACAGGGATGCAATGGCCTCCCACACCCGGCCCGGGATAGAACGCCTGAAACCCGAACGGCTTGGTCGCCGCCGCGTCGATCACCTCCCAGATGTCGATCCCCATCCGCTCGCACAGCTGCTTCAGCTCGTTCACCAGCGCGATATTCACGCAGCGATAGATATTCTCGAGCAGCTTGGTCATCTCCGCCGCCGCCGGCGAGCTCATCCGCACGGTCCGCTCGAACACCGCCCCATAGAGCGCCGCCGCAGCCTCCGCCGCCCGCTCGTCCACGCCGCCGATCACCTTCGGAATCGCCCGCCGCGGGATCACCACGTTGCCGGGATCCTCGCGCTCCGGCGAGAACGCGACCATCACGCCATCGAGCACCCCGTCAAGCACGCCGCCATCGCCCTCAGCCGCAGCGCAGCACCCGCACCCCGCGTCCCACGCCATGCCGGTCGATCGTCTCCACCACGATCTCCTCCGTCGTCCCCGGATAGGTCGTGCTCTCGAGCACCACCAGCTGCCCCGCGCGCAGATGCGGCGCAATCGCCTCCATCGTCGCCACCACGAAGCTCATATCCGGCGTGTGGTCCTCATGCAGCGGCGTCGGCACGCAGATCAGCACCGCGTCCACCTCCGCAATCCGCGCAAAGTCGGTCGTCGCCTCGAACCCCGCCCGCTGCGCCTCCCGGATATGCTCGCCCTCGATGCGATGGATGTACGACTCGCCCGCCGTCAGCCGCTCCACCTTCGCCGCGTCGATGTCGAACCCGGTCACGCGAAACCGCTCCTCGCTGAACAGCAGCGTCAGCGGCAGCCCCACATATCCCAGCCCAATAATGCCCACCCGCGCCGTGCGCTCCCGCACCGGCCCAGCCACTCGTCGTCAACTCCACGCTCACCGCATCGATTCCTGCACCGTATCCCGATACCACGCCACTGTCCTTCGCAATCCTTCCTCGAATCCGACCGTCGGCTTATAGCCAAACGCCTCGCTCGCCGCCGAAATATCCGCCAGCGAGTCCCGCACATCGCCCGCGCGATCCGGCCCATAGACCGGCTCGTGCTCGTAGTCCAGCAGATACGCCAGAATCCGATACGTCTCGTTCAACGTATGACGCTCGCCGCACGCAATGTTGAACACCCGCCCGGCAACATTCTCCGCCGGAGCCTCCAGCGCCAGCAGGTTCGCCCGCACCGCGTTGTCGACATAGGTGAAGTCGCGCCCCTGCTCGCCATCGCCGTTGATCACCGGCTGCTCGCCGCGCATCATCTGCAGGATGAACCGCGCCATCACGCCCGAGTAGGGCGAGTCCGGCACCTGCCGCGGCCCAAAGATATTGAAGTACCGCAGGCACACCGTCTCCAGCCCATACACCTGCCAGTACGACTGCATATACAGCTCGCCCGCGAGCTTCTGCACCGGATACGGTGCAATCGGCTGCGGCGTCATCGTCTCCACCCGCGGAAACCCCGGCTGGTTCCCATACGCCGAGCTCGACGCCGCATACAGCACCCGCTTCACCCCATGCCGCCGCGCCGCCTCCAGCACATTGAAGGTGCCATCGAGATTCGCCTCATGGCTCGACCGTGGATCCCGCACCGAGCGCGGCACCGACGGCAGCGCTCCCTGGTGCAGGATGAAGTCCACGCCCTCGCACGCCCGCTCCACCGCCGCGCGGTCGCGCAGGTCGCCCTCATGGAACTCGATGCGATGCAGAATCCGCGCCAGATTCCTCCGGCTGCCGGTCACAAAGTTGTCGAACGCCCGCACCTGTTCGCCGCGCGAAACCAACGCATGCGTCAGATGCGATCCAATAAATCCCGCTGCCCCGGTAATCAGATACGTAGCCAAGCCCATAGCATACCAAGAGATCCCTCGCGTCGCCCTGCGGCGTCACGGGTATCCGTCCACCTCCATGAGGCTTCTGAGAGCGCTCTGGAGGACCTCAGAGGACTCCAGACGGAACAGTTACGGGCACAGCTTGAAGCCCCGGCCGTCGCAGGCCTAGAATCCCGCTAAGGTCCGCGACCGTCCGCGAATCATCATGGAGGTGTCTATGCCCAACTATGAGTACGTCTGCAACGCCTGCAAAAAGACCTTCTCAAAGCACCAGCACCTCGCCGAGCATGACACCGAAAAGACCACCTGCCCGCACTGCGGCAGCAATCAGGTCGAACAGAGCTGGTCTGTCTTCTCCGCCATCACCTCGAAGAAGAGCGCCTGAAGCCAACCGTCGCAAAGCCCGCCCTCGCACCCGAGCGCACAGCACTCGCACGTCCTCTCGACCGAGCGCGCTGCAAGAACCCATCGTCCCTGCCCAATCACATTGCAAGAACCCATCATCCTGACCTTTGCAAGGAACATGTCTGTAAGGAAACACGTCATCTCGACCGAAGCGACGAACAGCCTCACCGTTCGTCGCGCAGCGGAGAGACCCAGTATTTCGCTCTTGCCGTTGCTCTTCTTGCCTGTCATCCCCACAGGGGATCTGCTTCTGTCTCTGCCGTTGCTTGTTCTTGCCTTTAGCCGTTGCCTGTTCTTGCTGTCATCCTGAGTTCAGCGAAGGATCCCGATACCTTTAGCACCACCCAAACCGCCAGCACCTTTCCGCCTCCACATCCCACCGGCTGCCCCCCTGCGCCCTTGTCAAGCCCCCGACATCCCCAAAAATGAGAAATCGCCAGCAAAGACGCGGCGATCCGCACTCCCAAAAATGTGCCGATTTACCCCATCCCAAATCGCTACAATTAAATCGAGAGGGAAAACAGCCCACTGCCGCTCACTCTGGCCGAAGCCGCAACCCTCATGGAATGAATATTTTAGCTGCAACCCATTTCGAATGAATATTTTGCGCGAAAGGGTCGATCGTAACCAGCTTTTTTTCTATATTTTGCGTCCAAGATACCCCCCCGGGGGGACCCCCGATCAACCCAGCCGGAACGTCAGTCCCCGGCAGCCCATGCATCTGCGCGATGTACCGCTTCGCATCGAACTTCCTTCCCGTCGAAGCGCCCGACATGTACCGTATCTTGCCGAACACCGGCCGCTCCCCCCACGCCCGATCGAACTTGCCCACAATCGCCCACGCGATGCCGGCGTACCCACTCGGATCGCGGCCATCCAGAAAATATTTGTCGTTCAAATAAACGCTCCACTGCACCGCGGTCTTCGCATCCGGAGTCCACTCCAGGATCTTCTTCGCCCAATACATGCGCAGCACGTTATGCATCCAGCCAAACCGCAGCATCTGCGTCTGCGCCGCATTCCACAGCTCGTCGTCGGTCTCCGCAGCCTCGAGCTGCGCGAGCGTGTACAGCTTCTCCCGCTCATCGCGCGCATGTTCGGCAATCGTCCGCTTCGCCCACGGCTCCGCGCACTCCCACGAGTCGTACTGCGGCGTGAACCGCACGAAGTTCATCGCCAGTTCGCGCCACACGATCAGCTCGTTGAAGTAGCTGTCGCGCGCGCTCCTGCAGCGCAGGATCCGCCTTCACCGCCTCTTCCACCGCCAGCGCAATCGTCAGCGGCCCAACCTGCCCAAAGTGCAGATAAGGCGACAGCGCCGAGCTTCCATCCACCTCAGGACGACTTCGCAGCCGCTCGTAATCCCGCAGCATCGTGCTCGTAAACCGCCTCAGCCGCGCCATTCCAGCGTGCGTTCCGCCCTTCCACGCCTCGACCGGTTCCACGCTGCGGTCCAGATCCTTCCAGCCACGCGTCATGTCCTCATGCACCGAATCCGCATGGAAGCCCTTCGGCCGCTTCCACGCATACTGCGCCTTCGGGTTCTCATACGGCTGCAGGAACTCCGGAAGCAGCCGATACAGCCGCGGACGAATCGTATACGCTCCATACTGCGCCGTCTCGATCAGCCGTTGCGGCACCACCGCATCGGCATCGACCGTCCAGAAGGGAATCGCGATCCTCGCCGCCAACTCCCTGCGCCAGCGCTCCGGCTCGCGCAGCGGGTTCTCATCGCCGATCAGCATCGCCGCATCGACCTCCGCAAGCAGCCGCTCCAGCGACTCTCGCGGCGCGCACCGCATCACGAACGCGATGTTCCGCTCCGCCAGATCCTCCTCGATATCCGCCAATCCCTGGTTCAGGAACGCATAGTGCCGCAGGTTCGCATGCGGAAAGTTGCTGATCCCCGCGAAGTACACCACGCAGCGGAAGTCCCAGCGCATTCGCAACCTCCACGGCAATGTCCACCGCATGGTTATCGACGCCGCGCTGCGCCCGCTGCATCCAGTACACAACGCACTTGCCGTCGCGCTTCGGCGAGCCCGCGCGACGCACCGTAATCCGCGGATTCCCGAGCAGCCCCTGCAGCGCCTCGGACATCTCTTCCTTCCGCATCGCTCAACCTCATCCCTTGCTCTCGCCGCCCTCTCAGCCCTGGCCCATGCACCAACCTCTAAGATGGAGATTGCAAGGAGGATGTACATTGCAGTTGTTGGATGGAATCGCACTTCAGCCGTGCGCCGTGGACCACGCTCCCACCCTCGCGCTCATCGGCGCGGCGACGTTTCTCGAGTCCTTCGCCGGTGTCGTCGATGGCGCCTCGATCGTCGCGCACTGCCACAAGCAGCACGCCGCCGAGGTCTACACCAAGTATCTCGCTCACCCCGAAACCCGCGCCGCGCTCGCCGTCGTCGAACCCGGCGAGGCGCCCGTCGGCTACAGCCTGCTCACCGCGCCCGATCTCCCGCTCGCCGACCTCAGCGCCGACGACATCGAGCTCAAGCGCATCTATCTGCTCTCCCGCTTCCAGGGCAACGGCCGCGGCAATACGCTGATGGAGGACGCGCTCAATGCCGCCCGCGCGATGGGCAAGAAGCGCATCCTGCTCGGCGTGTACGCCAAGAACGCCAAGGCCCTCGCCTTCTACCGCAAGCACGGCTTCGTGCAGGTGGGCACGCGCACCTTCCAGGTCGGAGCCTCGGTCTTCCACGACCTGGTTCTCGGCAGATCGCTCTAACCCTCACCCATCACGACAAGAGGCGGCCGCAAGGTCGCCTCTTCCTACGCATCGCAGCGGATAGCAGCGCTACCAAAGCCCCCACGCGCGGCTGACATAGTCGCTCAGCGTCATCACCACCAGCACGAGGAAGGTGAAGAAGCCCGCTCCCACCGTCATCTTGATCAGGTGCGACTGATACTTCACGTGCATGAAGAACAGGATGACGATCACCCCCTTGAAGCATGCGATCGCCAGCGCCACGATGGCGTTGAACACGCCCATCTCGACCTGCGCCGCCAGCACCGTCAACAGCGTGCACAGCAGCAGCGTCCCGAAGACGATCGCGTACGTGACGGGCCCGACAACGTGATGCTCCAGATGCTCCGGGTTATTCACGTTGGATGGATCGTGTTGAATGGTCATGCTTCGGCTCCTCCAAGACTTCCGATACGGCGACGATCTCCCGCTTAGCGGGAACCCAGGTTGATCAGATACAGCAGCGGGAACAGGAAGATCCAGACAATATCGACAAAGTGCCAGTACAGCCCGAAGTTCTCGATGGGCGCGACATAGCCTCGGGTAAAGTCCCCGCGATAGGCTCGCCACGTCAGCCAGAACAGCAGCACGATGCCGATGACCATGTGCAGCGCGTGCATGCCCGTCATGGCGAAGTAGAGGAAGAAGAAGATCTGCGTCTTCTGCGCCATATCCGGGGCAAGCGGCTTCTCATGCAGACCGTGCGCTGCGGGATTGACGAACTCCGAGACATCGAAGCTCGCGCCCGGGATGTGATGCTTCTCCCACTTCTCGTGATACTCGACCGCCTTGATGCCGAGGAAGGCGAACCCGAACAGCGTCGTGAGCGATCAGGAACAGCACCAGCAGGCTCTTATTGCGGATCTCCGCCGCCCACACCCCCAGCGCCATGAAGAAGCCCGACGTAGATGAGAATCGCCGTATTGATCCCGCCCAGCGGAATGCTGAGCTGGTGGCTCGCCACGATGAACGCCGGGTTGTACCAGTTGCGGTAGAGCAGATAGGCGAAGAACAGCCCGCCGAAGAACATGATCTCGGTCAGCAGGAACAGCCACATGCCGAAGCCCGCGGCCTCCCTCTGCTGTCCCTCCGTCTCGAAGTGATGGCGATGCTGCGGCAGCGCAGCGTGATGCTGCTCCGCGGGAACAGCCGTTTCATGCGTCTGAGGATGTGTGGCGATCGCGTTATCCAACGGTCGTTACCTCGTTTGCGGTCTTGTGAGCCAGCCACTCGTAGTCATAGGCCTCATGATCCACGATGGGTATCTCGATAAAGTTCTCGGTCAGCGGCGGCGACTGAATCTGCCACTCCAGCCCCGTTGCCTGCCACGGGTTGTTGCCCGCGATCGCGCCATACTTCAGCGACCACCCCAGATACAGCAGCGGCAGCATATAGCCCACGCCCAGCACCGTCGCGCCCGCGGTCGACAGCACATTCAGCACCTGGAACTCCGGCGGATACGCATGGTAGCGGCGCGGCATGCCCAGATAGCCCAGGATGAACTGCGGCAGGAAGGTGAGGTTGAAGCCGATGAACGTGGTCACCGCCGCCAGCTTCGACAGCGACTCCGGATACATCCGGCCCGTCATCTTCGGCCACCAGAAGTGAATGCCCGCCAGAAACGCCATCAACATGCCGCCCACCATCACAAAGTGGAAGTGCGCCACGATGAAGTACGTCTCGGTCAGGTGGATGTCCATGCCCAGCGATCCCAGGAAGACGCCCGTCAGTCCGCCGATGGTGAACAGTCCCATGAAGCCGAAGGCATAGAGCATCGGCGTCTCAAAGGTGATCGAGCCCTTATGCAGCGTGAACGCCCAGTTGAAGATCTTGATCGCCGAGGGCACCGCGACCAGCATCGTCAGCAGCGAGAAGACCAGCGCCGAGTAGTTCGACACCCCCATGATGAACATGTGGTGCTCCCACACGAAGAACCCGAAGAGCGCGATCGCCACCGACGAGAACGCCACCGCCGTATATCCGAAGACGCGCTTGCGGCTGAAGGTGCTGATGACCTCCGAGATCACGCCCATCCCCGGCAGAATCATGATGTACACCGCCGGATGCGAGTAGAACCAGAACAGATGCTGGAACAGCAGCGGATCGCCGCCCTTGGTCGGATCGAACACCCCGATGCCGATCGTCCGCTCCAGCGCCACCAGCACGATCGCGATCGCCAGCACCGGCGTGCCCAGCACCATCAGGATCGAAGCCGCATAGTGCGACCACACGAACAGCGGCATGCGGAACCAGGTCATGCCCGGCGCGCGCATGCGGTGGATGGTCACGATGAAGTTCAGCCCGGTAAAGATCGACGAGAAGCCCGCAACGAAGATCGCCGTCGCCGCCGTGATCACATGCGTATTCAGGTAGTGGGTGGAGAGCGGCGTGGTGAAGGTCCAGCCCGTATCGACGCCGCCCAGCACCAGCGCGGCCAGCGTGAAGGTTCCGCCGATCACGTACAGATACCAGCTCAGCAGATTGATCTTCGGAAAGGCCAGATCCTTCGCGCCCAGCATGATCGGGATCAGGAAGTTCCCCAGCGTCGCCGGCACCGACGGCACCAGGAAGAGGAAGACCATGATGATGCCGTGCATGGTGAAGAACTTGTTGTACGTGTCCGACGCGACCAGGTCCGGCTGCGGCGTCAGCAGCTCCAGCCGGATCAGACCGGCAAACGCGCCGCCGATGAAGAAGAAGAACGTGATCGAGATCAGGTACAGAATCGCGATGCGCTTGTGATCGCCGGTGAAGCAGCCAGCTCAGCAGGCCATCCTCATTGTTGAGATAGTTCCGCTTCGGCAGGCGTAGCCGTTCGCTGATCTGGCAGATTGACGATCGTTGAACTTGTGGCACTCATGGCTTTACCATCCCTGGCGTTGTCGGCGCCGCTTGGTCGGACTGGGTTGTGAGAAGCGTCTGATGAACGCGATAGTTGGAGTCAAGATTCTTGATGTACTCGACCAGATCGATCAGACCCTCTTCGCTGATCTGGCCCTGGTAGGTCGGCATGATCGGCGCGTAGCCTGCGGTCACATGCTCGGACGGATTCAGGATCGCGTCCCGCAGATACGCGTCGTTCACCTGCACCTGCGAGCCGTTGGTCAGCTGCAGCTTCGAGCCGTAGACGCCTGCGAGGTTCGGCCCGCGCGCCGCCGCGCTGCCCGAGTGGCAGGCGTTGCAGCCCATGCTGGCAAAGAGCCGTTCGCCGTTCTGCGCCAGCGACATGCCGCTCGTCGACTGCTGCGTCCACTTCTGGTAGTCGTCCGGGCTCATCGCCACAATCTCGCCGATCATCGCCGAGTGATTCGTTCCGCAGTACTGCGTGCAGAACAGGTGATATGTGCCGGCCTCGGTTGCCTGAAACCACACCGTCGAGTAGCGCCCGGGAATCACCTCGCGCTTCACGCGGAAGTCCGGAATCGAGAAGCTATGAAAGACGTCCTGCGAGATCATCGTCAGCTGCATCGGCCGCCCGATCGGGACGTGCAGCGCGTTGATCTCATGCTGCCCGCCCGGATGCTCCGCCTTCCACATCCACTGCTTGCCGACGATGTAGATGTTCATCGCGTTGGTGGGCGGGTTATAGATCCGGAAGTACAGCAGCGCGCCCCAGACGAAGGTGACCAGAAAGATCGCCAGCGGAATGATCGTCCACGTCGCCTCGAGCAGCGTCGAACCCTCGACCTGCGTGGCGACCGGATTCTTCTCCTTGCGATACATGATCGAGAACCCGACGACCAGCGCGGCCACCAGCACCAGGCCGACGACGGTGATCAACAGAAGGAAGAAGTAGAGTGCATCCGCATACGGAGCAATGGTCGACGCCTCGCTCGGAAACAGCGCCGCGGAGTGGAGCCACTTCACCAGAAATTGCCACAGTACAGGACTGATATGCATCGTTACCTTTATCCGTTCTTCGTAAGGTCGCGTTGCGTCTGATCTTGTGTCGCGCGAGAGCTTGAGATCACGCCGGAAGGACAAGAAAATGAAAGCTGCCCAGCCCAGCCACCGTGATCATGCCGCCCAACTGCACGACCCGCGCCACGATGAGAGAGTGTTTGTTGGTCTGCGGATCGTAGTGGTAGCAGTAGGTCAGAATGTTCGCCACCGGAGACCCGATCTTGTTGCCCGAGGCGTCGATCAAGCCCAGCAGAATATCCTTCGGCGAGTACTCCACGCCAAGGTAGTACTGCGCCAGCTTGCCATCGGTGGTGACAAGCTCAATCGAACTGGCGTGGGCAAACTGCGTCAGCTTGCCATCCGGCCCCGGAACCCGCACGTAGCCAAAGCCAACCGCATTCGTCAGTGCGTCGATCGCCGGCTTCTGCCCGGTCAGGAAGTGCCAGCCCGCAGCCGTCTCGGGACGACCATACCGCTTCAGATACAAGGCCTTCTTCTTCGCCGCCAGCTCCGGCGTTTCACTCGGATCGATGCTGACGATGATGATGTCAAAGTCTTTGCCGGGCTCAGCTTCACCATCTCGAGCGCGCTGGTCAGCCCGTCCAGCTCCTCCGAGCAGAGCATCGGGCAGTTGTAGTACACCAGCGAAACGATCGCCGGATGCTTGCCGAAGTAATCTCCCAGCCGGACCGTCTTGCCGGTCTCGTCGACGAACCTGCGCATCCAAGCGGAAGCTGTTGGTTCAGATGCTGCTGCACCTGAACTCCCTGCAGCACCTGCGGCAGCTGATCGCCCGCATTCTGCCCCGCTTGCTTATCGCCGTAACTCGCCACCTGCGCCGAGAGCGAGGAGCGCAAGCAACGCGCAGCAGCAGGCCAGTAGCCAGCTAATCCGCATCGTTCGTCTGCCCCTGATTCTCATCGTCGCTCTCCGTCATCTCTGTTCCGTTGGGTGATTCGTATTGCAGCCGGTTGCTATTTGATCGGTCTCAGCTCGGCATGGGTTGCTTCTTCGGCATGGCTGTAACTCAGTCGTTGCTCGCGTGCCTCCATCACATCCAGTTCATATCCGGTACGCGCAAATCCAGTGCGTCAGCGGAGCTTGCACCTCCGGCTTCGCGTCGCCCGCCATCAGCGGCGCAGCCGCTCCCTCGGCGGCCACCGGAAGTCCGCGCTGCGCGATCAACTCCATCGCCCGCTCGATCGGAATGCGAATGCTTCCCGCCTCGCTGGGGTCGGAGCTATAGTGCTCCAGCAGCAGATCCTCCCGGGCATGCAGATCCGCGATCGCCTGATTGCCATCGTCGATATCGAGCCGCGGCGTTGGGAAGCTCGCCGTCATCTGCTGCAGCTCCTTCTGTTGCATCACGGCATTGCTGGTCATGTCCTGGCGCTTGCCGTCCGGCCCCGCGCCCTCCATCACCGACGCCGGATGCCACTTATTCGCCGGCCCATCCTGCTTCTCGAGAGCCGTGTTGATCACCTTGCCCATGCCGTAGCAGAACACGAAGAAGATGAGCACAAAACCGAACAGTCCCGCCAGAAACACCGCGACCCCATTGACGTTGACATCGGTCGTCTCATAGCCCGGATGCTCGCTGTCGACCGGCGGCTCCGATTGCGCATCGTCGAACTCGACGATCATGGTCGTTAGTGTGCATGTTCGGGCTCCAGCATTTCTTCGAGATGAGGATCGTTCACATTGACCAGCGGCCGCGCATTCAGTTGCGTCAAATAGTACGCCGCCCAGAACGCAAGCACCGCAACCGGGACCGTCAGGTACGCGAGCAGACCCAGGTTGCCGCTCAGGTGAAGATTGCCTGCGGCGTTCGGGAAGTTCGGCTCAATCAGCCAGAACATATCGAGCAGCCGGGCAAAGATCATAAAGCAGCACAGCGCCGTCATGCGCTTCTTGCTGCGCTTCAGGTCCCGCGAGAGCAGCAGGCAGAAGGGAATCAGCCAGTGGCAGCAGAAGTCCGCCGTGCAGATATACCACCAGCCGCCATGGATGCGGTTCAGATACCAGGGAATCTCGTCCGGCACATTGCCCGACCAGATGATCAGAAACTCCGCGAAGGTCAGATAGATGTTCAGCATCACGAAGGCGAAGGCGAGCTTGCCCAGATCGTGCTGCTCGGTCATCCGCAGCAGCGTCTTCATCGGCTCAACGCGCGACAGGCGGATCACCGTCAAAATGCCCAGCGCCAGCACCGCGAATCCCTGGCCCACCAGAAACTGCAAGTCCCCAGATCGACGAGTACCAGGTCACATCCAGCGACATGATCCAGAGGATCGCCGCATCGGTCAGCAGGATGACGTAGATCAGAATGCCAATGCCGCTGAGATTCTCAAACCGCGTCCGCCACCGTTCGTAGCTGGCCTCGGTCCCCCGCGCCGGATCCGCGTCCCGCTGCGAGCGACCAGCGATTCAGCAGCGTGCTGAACAGAAGCAGCACGCCAAAGATGATCACCGTCTGCACGATCATCGCCACCGGGCTCAGCATGGTGCGCTTCGCATTCATCGTCAGCGCCTGCTCGAGCGTCGCCTGATGCGTTCGCCAGCGCCTGCGCCGTCTCCGCCGGATTGGTGAAGCGCGCCCACTGGTACAGGTGCTTCATGAAGACAAGCACCGGAACGATCATCAACGCGACCAGCGGCAGCGTGCGCGTCATCGCCTCGAGCGGACGCCGCAGCAACAGACCCCACTTGCCACCCGAGACATACTGCAGCATCAGCAGGCACAAGCCGCCTCCGGCGAACCCAAAGCAGGTCATGAAGCCCAGCAGGTAGGCGCGCAGGATATGGTCCCGGCCCTCGCTCGGTGAACGCGAAGAGGAGGGAGATGACGCTGAAGACGACGCCGACGATCAGTGCCCGCGAGCGCCAGACCTTCACCAGCTCCGGGGACTCGAGCACTGCGGGAAGCGCGCGAGGACCGTGATGGGAGGCTGCTGCGCCGTGTTGTTCGTGTCCAGAGGCCATGCGTTTAAACCTTCGTTCGGAAACGTCCGAGGTTACTGTTTCGTTGCTGACGCTGCATTCGGGCTCGGCTTCGCCGGCGTTTGCGTGGGATTGACCCGCGCTGTCGTTGCCACCGGTTCCGATTCCCGGAGGGCCCATGCGGCTCCCCCGGAATGCCGTTGTCCTGATTGTTCGGGGTTCCATAGACCGCTGTTCCGGGCAGCCCCCAGTCGGCGATGAAGCTCGGCGGGAAATCCTTCGTCCGTCTCGATCTGCGTCAGCGCCTCCACATGGGCACCATTCGCCACATCGCTTGGCTTCGCATGTTGGCTCAGCTGCAGCGCGCGAATGTAGGCTGCGATCGCCCAGCGATCGGCCGGCGTGATCTGCGCCGAGTAATCCGGCATCGCTCCGTAGCCATTGCTGATCACGTTGAAGAAGTGCCCCAGCGGAGCCGTCTCCAGGCGCGCGGTATGGAAGTTTCCCGCAGGCCGATAGCCGCGCTGCACAATCATTCCGGCCCCATTGCCCACGCGCGAGTGGCACGGCGTGCAGTAGACGTTGTAGCGTTCCTGCCCGCGTTCGAGCACCGCCAGCGTCACCGGGAAGGGAAGCCCATCGCCCTCTTTGCCGTTCACAAGTCCGGTATCGAAGTACGTGTCAGTGTGGAGCTGCCCGCGCGCGACGGTATTGAGCACCTGCGGCCGCACCGAGCGGCCGTCGGCATAGAAGTCGGTCCCACGCTGCGGGAAGAACTTGGGCTGGTCCTGCATATCCTGGCGGCAGCCCGTGGCCACAAGAAGCAGCACGGTCTCCAGCCAGGAGACCAGCACGGCGAATAGCTGCGGGGTATTAATGATCCACCTCCACCACCGACACAGCAGGGAACTGCTCCAGAAACCGGCGGGTCTCGCTCAGCGAAAACCTTGGGTCGGTCGCCTCCAGGCAAAGGAAGAACTTATCGGTCGTCGCGCCGTTGCGAAAGTTCGGCGCGTTGAAGACCGGGTGATAGAGCTGCGGCAGCCCATTCAGGCCCATCATCCCAAACGCGGCCGAAAGCCCGGCAAACAGAATGGTCCACTCATACGCCGGAATAATGAACGCCGGCCACGAGAACAGCGGCCGACCTGCAATGTTCAACGGATATCCCCAGACGTTGATCCAGGTCTCCATCAGGTACGCCGTCGTGACGCCCACGATGCCGCCCAGCAGGCACACCAGCGGCACCCGCGTCTTGTGGAAGCGCAGCGCCTCCGCCGCCTGTTCCACCGGATACGGCGTATAGCACTCCATCCGGCGGTACCCGGCGCGATGCGCCTGCTTCGGTCGCATGCACCAGATCGCTCGGCGTATTGAACTCGGCGATCAGCCCGTAGATTCCCTCACGCGGTGGCATTAGACAGTCTCCTCAATCACGGTCTCGGCATCGGCTCCGCCGCGCCGCACCTTCGTCTGCGGCAGCATCATCCGGATCTCCGACATCGGAATCATCGGGAAGGAAGCGCACAAACAGAAGGAACAGGAAGGTAAACAATCCCAGCGTGCCCGACATAGATCATGTAGTCCCACCGCGTCGCCCGATAGGTGCCCCAGCTCGACGGCAGGTAGTCCCGATAGAGGCTCGTGACCACGATGACGAACCGCTCAAACCACATGCCCGTATTGATCACGAACGACAGCAGGAACAGGAACGGCACATTCACCCGCAGCTTGCGCGACCACAGCGTCGTCAGCGGAATCGCCAGGTTGGTCAGGATCAGGATCCAGTACGCCCAGCCCATCGGCCCGAACATCCGGTTCCACATCATGAAGAACTCCCAGTGGCTGGCCGAGTACCAGCACATGAAGACCTCCATGCCGTAGCCGTAGCCGACGATCAGACCCGTCCCCAGCATCACCTTCGCCATGTTGTCCAGGTGCCGCAGCGTGATCAGATCCTCCAGGTGATAGAACTTCCGGATCGGAATCGCCAGCGTGATCACCATGGCGAAGCCGGAGTAGATCGCTCCGGCCACAAAGTAAGGCGGGAAGATCGTCGTATGCCAGCCCGCCAGCGCCGCCACCGCGAAGTCGAAGCTGATGACCGTGTGCACCGAGAGCACCAGCGGCGTCGAAAGCCCCGCCAGCAGCAGCGATGCCGACTCATACCGGATCCAGTGCCGCGTCGATCCGCGCCATCCCATCGAGAGCAGGCCGTAGAAGTACTTCGCCGCCGGCAGCTGCGCACGATCGCGCAGCGTCCCGAAGTCGGGAATCATGCCGACATACCAGAACACGATCGAGATGGTGGCGTAGGTCGAGACCGCGAAGACGTCCCACGCCAGCGGGCTGCGGAACTGCGGCCACACATTCATCGTGTTCGGATACGGAAACAGCCAGTACGCCAGCCACGGCCGGCCCACGTGGATCAGCGGGAAGGTGCCCGCGCAGACCACCGCGAAGATCGTCATCGCCTCCGCAAAGCGGTTGATCGAGTTGCGCCAGGTCTGCTTGAACAGCAGCAGAATCGCCGAGATCAGCGTGCCCGCGTGGCCGATACCGATCCACCACACGAAGTTGATGATGGCGAATCCCCACGCGCCCGGAATCGTGACGCCCCAGATGCCCACGCCCTTCAGGAACAGCCAGGTGCATCCGATCACCACGCCGCTCGCAACCCCGCCCGCGACGATCAGGCCGAAGAACCAGCCCAGCGGCGTGTTCGACGTCAACACGAGCC
Organism: uncultured Acidobacteriaceae bacterium; assembly: GCA_963755245.1. Lineage (GTDB taxonomy): Bacteria > Acidobacteriota > Terriglobia > Terriglobales > Acidobacteriaceae > Edaphobacter. The sequence goes on from CAVWJY010000011.1 coordinate 203,077, forward strand.
CGGCTGATCTTCTGCGTCACGGACTTGAAGTTGTGTCCCGGCGCGATGACGGCATACTCGCCCGTTCGCGGGTCAATCATCGGATCAACAATTGGTTGTTTCGTCGCCATTTATGCCAGCTCCGGGTTCGGGTTGATCACACCCGCGGTGTAGGTCGTGCGGGGACGGAAGTTGAGGTCCGCCAGCACCGGATAGTCGCGCTCCGTCGCCTTGCGCTTGGCCACCTTGCTGGTCTTGTCGTTGATATTGCCGAAGACGATCGCGCTGGTCGGGCACGCCTGCTGACAGGCGGTGACGATCTCACCATCGCGCACCGCGCGGTTCTCCTTGTCGGCCTCGATCTTCGCCGCCTCGATGCGCTGCACGCAGTAGCTGCACTTCTCCATCACGCCGCGCGAGCGCACCGACACATCCGGATTGCGCATGAACTTCAGGCTCTCCGTGTCGTAGTCCGAGTACAGCAGGAAGTTGAACCGCCGCACTTTATACGGACAGTTATTCGAGCAGTACCGCGTCCCCACGCAGCGGTTGTAGACCATCGTGTTCAGGCCCTCCGGCGTATGCACCGTCGCGCCCACCGGGCATACCTGCTCGCATCCGGCGTTCTCGCAGTGCTGGCAGGCCATCGGCTGGAAGTGCGCCCGCGGCGCATGCAGATCGCCCTCGAAGTAGGTGTCGATGCGCAGCCACTGCATATTGCGCCCGATCTTCACCTGCTCGCGGCCGACCACCGGAATATTGTTCTCCGCGTAGCAGCTCACGATGCACGCATTGCACCCGACGCAGGAGTTCAGATCGATCGACATCCCCCACGCGTTCTGAATCTGTCCCGACGAAACATCCTTGTGGTCGTAGCGCCACGCATCCGGGAAGAAGGACTCGTCATGCTTCGGCGTCTCGCCCTCCGGCGAATACCCGACCTTGTTGACGAGCGATCCCGGCCCGCCCTCATGCGCGAAGTCGGGGTTCTTCTTCACCTCGTCCAGCGTGGCGTAGCGAATGATCGCCCGCTCCATCGCCTCATGTCCGGCCAGCGAGTACACGCCATCCTTGTCCGACTCCGGCTTCTCCAGATCATGCTGCGCGAAGCTGCCGCGGTGCTCGATATTGTGGACCTTGGTCACGCACAGCTCATAGCTGCCCGGCGCCTTCTTCACCGTCGCGCCCGTCGCATAGAGCGGCGCATCCGAGCTCCGCAGCGTATACGCATTGAAGCCCAACGCCCGCGCCCACGCGGCCCGCCTCAACCCTGCGGCCGAGCCCAAGATGAATCGTGATCGCGCCATCCGGATGTCCCGGCACCATCAGCACCGGCGCGATCAGCTTCCGCCCATCCAGCGCTGATCTCGACCAGGTCCGACTCTTCGACCTTCAGATCGCCCATCGTGCCCATGCTCATCAGGGCCGCGTTGTCCCAGCTCAGATTCGTAACCTGCTTGGGCAGCTCCTGCAGCCAGCCCACATTCGCATAGCGCCCGTCGTAGAGCGAGGGATCGGGCCGGAACGAGATCTCGTAGCCCGCGGCTCGCAGCCGGCGCAGCCCCCGCAGCCACTCCCGTCTTCGGCGCAGCCGAGGCCGCCGCAAACGCCGTCCCCTCCACCCATCCATCGTGCAGCGCCTTCTTCCAACCCGTGGCGAAGTCGCCCTGGATCGCTAGCCTTCGCATTCGCCTGCACCACGTCGTACGCCGAGGCCTGCGGGTTATCGAGCAGCGCCTGCAGCACATCATGCGCGCTCTTGCCCTGGTACAGCGGATCGATCATCGGCTGCACGATCGAGAGCGTCCCGTCATACGCGCGCGCATCCGTCCAGCTCTCGAGATAGTGCGCCTTGTTGATATGCCACGTCGACAGCGCGCCGGTCTCGTCCAGATGCGATCCCAGATGCACCGTCGTCGGTACCTTGTTGAACGCATCGAGAAAGTTCAGGTCTGCCGGCGCGGCAGTACAGCGGATTCACGCCCAGCATCACCAGCCACTGCACCTTGCCCGCGTTCATCTCCGCGACCAGCGCCTTCAGATCCGCCGTCTGCACCGAGGGCAGCGGATTCACCGTCTCGGTATAGACCACCGTCTTGCCGACCGCGCCCAGCGCGCTGTTCAGCGCATACGCCGCCGCATGGACCTCGGGCGAAGCCTGCTCGCCCGGAATCACCACGCACCGGCCGGCGTGCGCCTTCAGATCCGCAAGCAGCGCGGCAAAGAACTTCTGTTGCTGTGCACTCGCAAGCGCCGGAGCGGAGCCCGCCGCCAGCGCCTGCGCGAAGCTCGCGATCTCGCTCGGCTTCAGCGCCAGCCGATGCTCCGCCTTGAAGCCCGTCACCGTCGGCATGGTCTCGATCACATACAGCCGATTCGGCGTCTTGCCCTCTTCATACCGATGCCGCTCCGCATACGCCGCCGCCAGCGGCAGAAATCCCGGATGCGCGATCCCGCCCAGAAAGTCCGCATCGAGCGACAGGATCACATCGGCCTCTTCCAGCCGGTACTGCGCGTCCATGTAGTCGCCGAACGCCGCCTTCGAAGCGATGCGCGAAGCATCCTGATTCACCGGATCCCACTGCACCAGCTTCGCCTGCGGATACTTCGCGGAGACCTGCTTCCACTGCGCCGCCAGCGTCGGCGAGGTGATCGTCTCGCTCAGGAAATAGATCCCCTGCCCGCCCGCTGCTCTTCTTCGCCGCGGCCGCAAACTCCTGCTGGAAGCTTGCCCCAGCTCGACACCTCGCCGCGATACAGCACATGCTGCGAGCGGTCCGGGATCATACAGCTCCAACAGCGTCGCCTGCGTGAACGCATCCGACTTGCCCTTCGACCATCGGATGCTCCGGATTGCCCTCCAGCTTGATCGGGCGGAACGCATCGGACTTCACCAGCACCGGAACCGCGCCGGTAGGGAAGGGATGCGCCGTCGCGAAGTACATCGGCTTGCCGAGGATCAGATCCTCCGGCTGCTTCACATACGGAAAGATCGGCTCATCCGGCTGCTTGGTGCAGCCCGCAAGCCCCGCCAGCGCCAGCGACGCGCCCATCACCTTCAGAAAGCCGCGCCGGCTCACCGCATCGACCCACTCGCCCGATCCCGCCTGCCGCGGAAACTCCTCCGCCATCAGCTGCTGAAACGACTCCGTCTCCGCCAGCTCATCGAGGTTCTTCCAGAACCGTCTGCCGGTCTGGCCATCGAGCTTCGCCCGCACCTCGGCCAGCGTCAGCTTCGGCTGTTCCGCCGCAGGCGCCGGGGCTATCTGCGTCACGACTTGCGCACACTACGGGTTCGGTCTGCATCTTCGTCTCTGCCATCGCCTCGTCCGTTCCTGCCAACTCCGCTCTGTGATCCGCCTGGTTCGCCGTCTTCGCTCGTATGCTCATCGGTGGCACGTCTCGCAGCTCGCCAGCTCGTTGGCGGTGCGGATGTGGTACTGCGCCGTCAGATAGCTGCCCAGCTCCGCCTGGCTGGTGAACCTGCTGATAGCTCACCGGCATCGCCATCGCACCCGCAGGAGCGCCATCGCTCACCGTCTCGCCTGCGCCATGCACCGCATGCGGCTGCAACTGCAGTGCCCGACTGGCTCTGCGACGGCGAGCGGCAGCTTGTCGCTCATCTGCAGCAGCGCAACCTCGGGATTCGCGCTGCTCGGATCCTTGGTCGTGCACGCCACGCTCTGCGCGGTTGCGCCGCCCTTGCCCGTCTGTCCGCACCACACCGGCTTGTCGCTCGAAGGCCCCGCCCACGCCATGTTGTAGATCTCGCTGGTCGGCCGCAGATTCACGCCGGGATTGCGATGGCAGTTCAGGCACCACTCCATCTGCAGCGTGTTCTGCTGATACATCAACGGCATCTGGTCCACGCGGCCATGGCAGCTCGCGCAGCCGATGCCTTTATTCACATGGATCTCGTGATTGAAGTACACAAAGTCCGGAAGGTCATGCACGCGAATCCACTGGATCGATGCGCCTGTGGCCCAGCTCTGCCGCACCGGCTCCAGCAGCTCCGCGTTGGTCCAGATCTGCGAGTGGCAGTTCATGCAGGTCTTGGTCGGCGGAATGCCCGCATAGCTCGACTTCTCCACCGACGTATGACAGTACTGGCACTGCAGCCCGAGCCCCTCCACGTGATGCTTGTGGCTGAACGGAATCGGCTGGTCCGGCCGCTGCCCCTGCCGTGTCACCCACGGGGAGCGCTGCAGGCTGTTCAGCGTGACGCCGAGCGCGATGACGATAACGCCTGTCAGTACCAGGCTGAACCGGGCCAACGCGTTCGAACTGCGATCAAAGACTTGCGCCATGAGTGCTTCCCGCTTCCTCGTTCGTTACCCCTCGATGAGGTCTTGAGGAGTTTGTAGCTGACAGCATCCGGGCGCTTTCGCGTGCACTAACCCGGATCAATACGCAAACTGTCACGGTTGCCTCTGATGCACCGGCAGGACCGTCCATTCACATCGCCGCGTCTGAGGGTGTCCGTCTAGGGTGACCAAGGTATAGCAGCTCGAAAAAAAATGTCAAAGGAATCACGACCAAGCCTCGCATCCGTCTTGTCAATTCATGGGTCGATTATCGAGCAGGGACTCAAGCCAAGCAACACCACAGCTTGTAGCGAACTCGCGCCATATTCTCGACAACATGCCAATATGTGCCTGCGTGCAGCGGACAAGAAAATAATTGCGAGAAAAATTCTCACTGTCGCTGTTCGATCATTCGGCGACCACAGTGCATCGCGCCGAACATCGCATCCTTGCCTAAGCGGCCATCCGGAGCCTGCATCCGCACTGCGAATCATGTACCGTAGAGCACATGCCGCGTCCCGCAACACGCCACGTCCTCCGCGTTACGATGCCGCCCAAGCCTGTCAGGAACTCGCCGCCGCCGACCCCAAGCTCGGCCAGCTGATGGCGCGCGCCGGCCCCTTCACCCTGCGCCTCGCCAGTTCGCAATCGCCCTTTCGAGGCACTGGTCGAATCCATCGTCTACCAGCAGTTCCACGGCAAGGCCGCGGCCACCATCCATCGCCGCCTGCTCGAAGGCTTCCAGCCCCTCTGCGCGCCGCTCGGTCTCGTCCATCCCGATCCGCAGCATCTGCTCGACTGCCCCAACGAGCAGCTGCGCGCCGCCGGCCTCTCGCACAACAAGAGCCTCGCCCTGCGCGATCTCGCCGCCAAGACCATCGATGGCACCGTGCCCACCCTCGCCCGCATTCGCCGCATGTCCGACGAGGCCATCATCGAGCACCTCACCCAGGTGCGCGGCATCGGCCGCTGGACCGTCGAGATGCTGCTCATCTTCCGCCTCGGCCGTCCGAACGTGCTTCCGGTCGACGACTACGGCGTCCGCAAAGGCTTCGCGCTCACCTTCCTCGGCCTCAAGCCCACACAGAAGGTCACCGCCCGATCTCCTGCCCAAGCCGGATGTCATGCGCAAGCGCGCCGAGCGCTGGCAGCCCTGGTGCTCCGTCGCCAGCTGGTATCTGTGGCGCGCCTGCGATCTGGCCGCTGCATCGCCGTCACCGGCCAACTCCGTCGAAGAAGGCGAGTCCGCAGATGCCAGATGCAGAACGGATCAAGCATCCTAGCAGATTCAGCCTGCGGTCGCAGCGGATGCGGCCGCGAATCGCGTTCCTCTCCGACTCAAGCGCGATACTTGAGCTGCGATACTTAGGGAGAGCGTCTTATGCCGAAGTCTGCGTCTCCGAAGAACGCCGCCACAGTCGCCGAGCCACCGCTCGCTCCCGACGATGGCTCGCTCCGCTATGTCTGCGTCCACGGCCACTTCTACCAGCCGCCCGCGCGAGAATCCCTGGCTCGAGACCGTCGAGGTGCAGGACTCCGCCGCGCCCTATCACGACTGGAACGACCGCATCACCGCCGAGTGCTACGCGCCCAACGGCGCCTCGCGCATCATCAACACGCAGAACCAGATCATCCGCATCATGAACAACTATGCGCGGATGAGCTTCAACTTCGGCCCCACGCTGCTCAGCTGGCTCGCCGACAAAGCCCCGCGCACCTACCGCATGATCCTCGACGCCGACCAGCTTCAGCGCCCAGCGCTACAGCGGCCACGGCTCGGCCATGGCGCAGGTCTACAACCACATCATCATGCCGCTCGCCAGCGAGCGCGACGCGCTCACCCAGATCCGCTGGGGCATCGCCGACTTCGAGCACCGCTTCGGCCGCCGTCCCGAAGGCATGTGGCTCGCCGAGACCGCCGTCAATCGCGCCGTGCTCGACCTCATGGCCCGCGAAGGCATCAGGTTCACCATCCTCGCGCCCCACCAGTGCGCCCGCGTCCGCCGCATGCCCGCCCGGATCGCACGCCTGCCGCCGCGACCGCTCTCCCGACGGCGCAGCCGCAACGGCACTCGACGCCGCAGCCGTGCCATGCCGAAGACCCGCAGCAGGACTGGATCGGCACCCCCGACGCCACCGTCGATCCCACCCATCCCTACCTGCGTCCAGCTCGACGAAGGCCGCAGCATCGCCGTCTTCTTCTACGACGGTCCCGCCTCCCGCGCCATCGCCTTCGAAGGCCTGCTCAACAGCGGCGAAGAGTTCGGCCGCCGCCTTCTCGCCGGCTTCCACCCCGCCTCGCCCGACAAGCCCGAGCGAGCCGCAGCTCTCCCACGTCGCCACCGACGGCGAAAGCTACGGCCATCACCACAAGCACGGCGAGATGGCGCTCTCCTACGCCGTGCATTGGATCGAAGACGAGGGCCACGCCCGCTTCACCAACTACGCCGAGTTCCTCGACAAGTTCCCCCCGCACGTGGGAGGCCGAGGTCGTCGAAGACACCTCCTGGAGCTGCGCCCACGGCGTCGAGCGCTGGCGCTCCAACTGCGGCTGCAACGGCGGCAAGCCAGGCTGGAACCAGGAGTGGCGCGCGCCGCTGCGCGAGGCCCTGGACTTTCTGCGCGACGCCACCGCGCCGCTCGCCGAGCAGCTCGCCGCCGGCCTGCTCAACGATCTCTGGGCCGCGCGCGACGCCTACATCGAGGTCATCCTCAGTCGCGAGAACACGACTCCGAGCTCCGGCGCCGAGCAGCGCCATCGACCGCTTCTTCGCCGAGCACGCCGTCCGTCCGCTCTCCGCCGCCGAGCGCGTCACCGTCCTCGACCTGCTCGAGCTCGAGCGCCACACCCAGCTCATGTACACCAGCTGCGGCTGGTTCTTCGACGAGATCTCCGGCATCGAGACCGTGCAGATCATCGCCTACGCCGGCCGCGTGCTGCAGCTCGCCAGCCAAGCTCTTCGGCGAAGCCGGGCGCCGCGCTCGAAGCCGAAGTTCCTCGAGATCCTCGCCAACGCCAAGAGCAACCTGCCCGAGATCGGCGACGGCGCCCAGGTCTATCGCCACTACGTCACCGGCATGAAGATCGGCCTCGAGCAGGTCGGCGCCCACTACGCCATCAGCTCCATCTTCCGCAGCTACCCCGAGGACGGCGAGCTCTTCTGCTTCGATGTCCATCGCGACTCGCACGAGGTCTTCACCTCCGGCCGCGGCAAGGTCGCGCTCGGCCGCGCCCGCATCCGCTCCCGCATCACCGAGGAGACCGAGGAGATCTGCTTCGCCGTGCTCCACCTCGGCGACCAGAACCTCTCCGCCGCCGTCCGCCGCTACACCGCCGCCGACGAGGCAGGCCTTCGCCACCTTCTCCGCCGACGTCCGCGCCGCCATCCGCCGCGCCAATCTGCCCGAGGTCATCCGCCTCATCGACCGCTACTTCGGCGAGACCGCCTACTCGCTCACCTCGCTCTTCGCCGACGAGCAGCACAGCATCCTGCGCACCATCCTCAACCAGACCCTCGTCCGAGATGGAGGACTCCCTCCGCACCATCTACGAGGACCACGCCTCGCTGCTCCACTACCTCACCGAGTCCGGCATGGCCGCCGCCGCCCGCGCTCGCCCTCGCCGCCAGCTTCGCCATCAACGCCAGCCTGCGCCGCGCCCTCGAGGCCGAGCGTCTTCGACGCCGCCGAGATCCAGTCCCTGCTCGCCCGCGCCGACGACCGACCAGGTCGAGCTCGACACCGCGCTGCTCAGCTTCGCCGCCGGCCAGCGCATGAAGCGCGCCATGGTGCGGCTCGAGACCGCCGCCGCCGAGGCCATCTTCACCCCCGGCGACCTCGCCAGCACCACCGCCCTGCACACCGCGCTCACCATCGCCGACACCCTCGCGCGCCATGCCCTTCGAGGTCAACCTCTGGCAGGCCCAGAACATCTGGAACGATCTGCTCCGCCGCTACGACAGCACCACCTGGCCGCAGGACTGGAAGGAGGACTTCCGCAGGCTCGGCATCGCCCTCAACATCGCCGTCGACCGCCTCGTCGTCGAAGAAGGCGTCACCACCTTCTAGCTCCCACACCGCTACGCTCACCCGGCCATCCACAGCTCGACGCCCTCCGCCTTCACCAACTCCGCAACCCGCCGCCGCACCTCGTCGCGGATCACCCGCACCTCTTCCATCGGCAGCCCTTTGGGGTCGGCAAGAGGCCAGTCCTCCCGGCGCAGCCCCGCGACATACGGGCACGCCTCGCCACATCCCATCGTGATCAGCATCTCGGCCTGCTGCGCCAGCTCGTCCGTGAGCCTCTGCGGCTTCGCCAGCGATAGGTCAATCCCTTCCTCGAGCATCACCGCGGCCACCATCGGATGCACCCGTCTCCGCCGGCTGCGTCCCTGCAGAGACGGCCTCTCGCCAGCCGCGGGTCTGCCAGCTGATTGAAGAATGCAGCCGCCATCTGCGACCGCCCGGCATTGTGAATGCAGGCAAAAATTAACTTCCGCATGCTGTCTCCCGTTCGTAAATGTTCTTCCGTATGCTGTAGAGCTAGACGATGAGTGGCTTGATGGCGTAGACCTTTACGCTGGCGGCAGCCTCATTCACGTCGTACTGCGAGAGGAGCGTTGTCAGCTCTTCATGCAACGATGGCTCCGTGGGGTTCGGTGCGCAGCAAGCCGCTTCGAGAACCTGGAAGGGACTTCCCGTTTCCATGCTGGGCGAGCAGCAACCAGCCTGGTTCTCGACCTTGGCATACGCGTTTAAATCCGCTCCGCTGTCCACGATCTCGACGTGCTGAAACCCAGCTGCGAGTAGACCTGCGCGGTAGTCGTCAATCAGGATCGCTCCGGCGATGCAGCCGACGTACGCCGCCATGCTCTGAGCAACCGCCTCCGGCAACTCGTGCTTCAGAGCGATATCGCTAATGGCCACGCGTCCACCCGGCTTCAGAACGCGGGCGATCTCGGCGAAAGACAGCGGGCTTGTCCGGGGCAAGATTCACCACGCAGTTCGAGATAACGCAATCGACGGAGTCATCCGGAAGCGGAATCTGGTCGATGGTGGACTGATAAAACTCCACATTGCGTATAGCCGCCCTCGTGCGCATTCTCCCGCGCCCGCTCGATCATCGCCGGTGTCATGTCGATGCCGATCGCGCGGCCTTCCGGACCGACGAGCTTCGACGCGAGAAACACATCCAGGCCGCCACCCGACCCTAAGATCGACCACGACCTCACCCGGCTTCAGATGCGCTGTGGCAGTGGGATTGCCACACGAAAGTCCCATATTCGCCTCGGCGGGAATCGAGGTCAGCTCTTCGGCGGCTATACCCAAAGGCCTCTGCAACCGCTTTGACGCCCGCATGATCGTTCGATAGAGAACTCGCCGCAACCGCTCCGTACTTCGATTTCACCGAGTCCAAGATTTTCTCTGCCATGCCTGCCTCCAAATATTCGCTTACGCGACTATATTTCTTGCACCAAACATCCGTCAATGCGAATATATTGAAATGCATGGCAACAAAGCAGACACTTCAACGTGGAACGTTTCTTTCAGGCCCTCGGCGACAACACCCGGCTCCGGCTTCTGAACCTGATGGGAGAGCAGGAGATCTGCGTCTGCTACTTCGTGGAGATCCTGGGCCATCCTCAGCCGAAGATCTCGCGTCATCTCGCCTATCTCCGCAGCGCCGGCATCGTGTCGGCACGCCGCGAGGGGAAGTGGATGCACTATCGCATCGTGATGCCGCCGCACACCGGTGCCGCCCAGATTCTGCGGCAGACACTCGACTGGCTCAAAGAAGACCAGGCGATGCAAGCGGATCGGGCACGGCTCTCCCAAGCTTGCTGCTCGCCCAAGAAGTTCGCCGCGCTCGAAGGTGCTCCATTGCCCACATCGCTCAAAGAATCATGCTGCGAGGCCTGCTAGCCATGTCATCGACTCTCCGCTCGCAGGGCCGTCCCTGCGCTCCCGCCGCCCGCAAGCAGCTCTCCTTTCTCGATCGCTTCCTCACCCTCTGGATCTTCCTGGCGATGGCCGTCGGGGCTCGCCCTCGGCCACTTCGTTCCCGTCCTCGGCCGCCTTCGTCAATCGCTTTCACACCGGCACGACCAACATCCCCATCGCCATCGGCCTCATCCTCATGATGTTTCCGCCCCTGGCCAAGGTGCGCTACGAGCAGCTCGGCGAGGTCTTCCGCAACCTGCGCGTCCTCCGCCTCTCGCTGGTGCAGAACTGGCTCATCGGCCCGGTGCTGATGTTCCTTCTGGCCATCGTCTTCCTGCGCGGCGAACCCGCCTACATGCGCGGCCTGATCCTGATCGGCATCGCCCGCTGCATCGCGATGGTGCTGGTCTGGAACGAACTCGCGGAAGGCGATACCGACTACGTCGCCGGCCTGGTCGCCATCAACAGCCTCTTCCAGGTCCTCTTCTACAGCGTCTACGCCTGGCTCTTTTTGACCGTGCTCCCCCGATACTTCGGCCTGCAGGGCAGCGTCGTCGCCATCGGCATCGCGCAGATCGCCCAGAGCGTCGGCCTCTACCTCGGGGTCCCCTTCCTCGCCGGCTTCCTCACCCGCTTTACTCTGCTCCGGCTCAAGGGAGAGCAGTGGTATCAGACCCGCTTCCTTCCCCGCATCAGCCCGCTCACCCTCGTCGCCCTGCTCTTCACCATCCTGGTCATGTTCTCGCTCAAGGGCGATCTCATCCTGCGCCTGCCGCTCGATGTCGCGCGCATCGCGCTTCCCCTGGTGCTCTACTTCCTCATCATGTTCCTGGTCAGCTTCTGGATGGGCAAACGCCTCGGCGCGAACTATGCGCAGTCGGCCACGCTCTCCTTCACCGCGGCCGGCAACAACTTCGAGCTGGCCATCGCCGTCGCCATCGCCGTCTTCGGCCTCAACTCCGGCGAAGCCTTCGTCGGCGTCGTCGGCCCGCTCATCGAGGTCCCCGCCCTCATCGCCCTGGTCAACGTCGCCTTCTGGATCCGTCGCCGTTATTTCAGCACGGCAGCCGAGCCTCTCCGCAGCACCACCTCAGCTTCCTTCCAATAACCGCTCACATCCTAGGCGCTCCGTCCTAGCCGCTCACCACCGGAGCGCCTAAAATAGGCGAGAGGCGGAGCCACCATCGCCTGCGAGGATACGAAACCACGTGCTGAAACTGCTTGGATTCCTGCTTCTGCTTGGCCTTGTCGCCGCGGCCCTCCTCTACGCCATCCTCTTTCTCCCCTACGGCCCCCACGCCGAGACCTTCGTCGACATCGCCCCCGGCACCAGCGCCGTCGCCATCGGCGACCAGCTCCAGCGCGCCGGCATCATCCGCAGCCGCTACGGCTTCGACCTCACCCGCGCCTGGAAGGCCGGCACCCTCAAGGCCGGCGAGTACCGCTTCGACCATCCCGTCCCGCTCCCCGAGGTCTACGCCCGCCTCGCTCCGCGGCGACGTCTACACCCGCGCCCTCACCATCCCCGAAGGCTTCAACATCTTCGACATCGCCCAGGCCGTCGAGAACGCCGGGCTCGGCTCGAAGCAAGCCTTCCTCGCCGCCGCCCAGCAGCACACCGAGCTCATCGCCGCCTTCAGCCCCCACGCCACCTCGCTCGAGGGCTACCTCTTCCCCGACACCTACCGCTTCTCCCGCCACGCCACGCCGGAGCAGATCCTCGCCACCATGGTCCGTCGCTTCCGCCAGGCCACCACGCAGCTCGGCCTCCGTCAGCCACCCGCCAACGGCAGACACCGACCTCGCCCGACACCATCATCCTCGCCTCCCTGATCGAAAAAGAGGTCAATCAGGACTGCCGAGCGCCCCCTCGTCGCCGGCGTCTTCGTAAACCGCATCGCCCAGCACATGCCCCTCGCCACCGATCCCACCGTCATCTACGCCGCGCTGCTCGAGAACCGCTACCGCGGCGCCATCTACGCCTCGGACCTCAAATCCCCCTCCGCCTACAACACCTACCTCCACCCCGGCCTGCCGCCCGGCCCCATCTGCAACCCCGGCCTCGCCTCGCTGCGCGCCGCCATCGCGCCCGCCAAGACCGACTACCTCTACTTCGTCTCCGACGACAACGGCCACAGCCGCTTCTCCGCCAGCCTCAAGGAGCACACCCTCCAGGTCCAGCCAGTACCGCCAGGCCGAGCACGCCGCCGGCCGCCGCTAACCGCCATCGCCGGCGCTCCCGCAGCCACCGAGGCCAAGCCGCCGAAAATATTTGCGCACCGTGAGCCCTCCAGCTCTCGTCTAAAATGAAACCGAATCGGATTCGCTACGTCGCCGCCATGCCAGGCCGTCGGGTCAGGGTCGAAGGGACAGATATACTTGAAGAGCTGTGTGCCCTGGGTTGAAAAAAACGTTCTCGAGCTGCTGTCTGCTGGGCATAGCGCCGGTCCTCACCGGCTGCTACAAGCACACCCGCATCGTCCAGCAGCTACACGCCCCCGACGTCGTCATGAACGCCTCTGCCACCGATCTGATGCAGAAGCTCAACGCCAACTACGACGCCCTCCAGACCCTCAACACCTCGGTCACGCTCACCGTCAGCGTCGGCGGCGGCCACGCCGGCAAGGTCACCACCTACACCTCCTTCAAGGGCTACATCCTGATGCGCAAGCCCCGCGACCTGCGCGTCCTGCTCCAGATGCCGGTCTTCGGGGGCGTCGGCATGGACATGGTCTCCGACGGCAGCAACTTCAAGCTCGTCATCCCGCCGCAGAATAAAGCCATGGTCGGCACCGACGAGGTCAAGACCCCCTCCCCGAAGCCGCTCGAGAACCTCCGCCCCCACGTCTTCCTCGATGCCTTCCTCATCCAGGGCGTCAGCCCCGGACGACTTCGTCGCCCTCACCCAGGACGATCGCATCCTCACCACCGACGTCCGCAAGAACCAGGCCATCGAGGAGCCCGACTACGATCCTCGCCGTCCTCCACAAACAGGCCGGCAACGTCCTCCAGACCGCCCGCGTCCTGCACTACAGCCGCGTCACCCTGCTGCCCTTCCAGCAGGACATCTACGACGACAAGGGCCGCATCGTCACCACCGTCCTCTACGACAAGTACCAGAAGTTCGGCGACATCGACTTCCCCATGTCCATCGACATCCGTCGTCCCTACGACGAGTACGAGCTCAAGATCGACATCACCAAGCTCACCGCGAACAAGCCCCTCGACAACGACCAGTTCAATCTCCAGATCCCCGCCGGCATGACCATCCAGCACATGAACTAGGATTCAGTCGTCGCTCCGCGACAGCGAACAGTAACATGCCCCGATGTCTCTTCGGAGACATCGGGGCACTCTTTTGCCACATCCGAGTCGCACTTCACTTCGAGATCGTCAGCCCCGCCCGCCGCGCATGGTCCGCGATCGCCGCATTGATCTCGAGCGCCAACCCCAGCGCCCTCCGACCATCGGCCGCCGACACCACCGGCACCGCCCGCGTCCGCACCGCATCGAGAAACGAGCTGATCTCCAGCCGCAGCGGCTCGCCCGGCTCCACCTCCGCCTTGCGCAGCGAAAGCCCCGCCGACGGATGTTCCTGCCCCGAATCCCCGCCCTGCCGACCGCGCCGCCACCATCGCCGCCAGCTGCGCCGCATCCATCCCCGCCAGCGCGCCCACATCCGGCGCATCGATCACCAGCAGATCCTGCCGCGCAAAGTCCAGCGACAGATACTGCCGCGGCTGAAAGAACCGCAGCTTCCGCACCCGTTCCGTGCTCACCCGGCTGGCCGGTAAAGTTCGCGACGCACCCGTCCTCGAACTCCACCCGCACGTTGGCGATATCCACCTTGCCCGACAGCACCGGCAGCCCCACCGCCCGCACCTCGCGCACCGGCGAGTCCACCAGGCTCAACACAATATCCAGATCGTGGATCATCAGATCCAGCACCACGTCCACATCGAGCGACCGCGGCGTAAAGACGCTCAGCCGGTGCGCCTCAAAGAACATGGGCCGGTTCAAAAATCTCCGTGCCGCGATCACCGCCGGATTGAACCGCTCCAGATGCCCCGCCTGCACCACCCGCCCATACCGTCGCCGCCAGCTCGACGATCCGGTCGGCCTCCTCGAGCGTCGCCGCCAGCGGCTTCTCGATCAGCAGATCGATCCCCGCCGGCAGCAGTACTGCAGCGACCTCCGCATGGTGCACCGTCGGCACGCACACCGAGGCCGCATCGAGCCGCGTGCCGTTCGCCGCGCACGCCGCCAGCAGCTCCTCGACCGTCGCGTACCCGTCGACCCCATACTGCGCCCGCGCCGCGGCCAGCACCGCGGGATCGCGGTCGACGACCGCGCACAGCTCTACCCCGGCGCCCGCCCGCTGCAGCTCGGCGTACACCCGCACATGGTTGCGTCCGAACGCACCCGCGCCCACGACCGCCACCCGCAGCGGCGTCGCCGTCCGTTCCTGTCCCTTGATCCAACTTCGCCCGAGGACACTACTTTGCGGCGGGAGCTTCGACCGCCTGGCGGCAGCGCGCGTACAGCTCCAGCAGGTTGTTCACCTGGTCTTCGGACTTCGGCGAGGTGGGAAGACCGAAGCCGGTCGAGCCCGCGCCCTTGGCGCCTACATTGGCCGTGGTCGCAACAAACTTCAGCAGATCGAGCGCGATGTCTTCCGTGCGCCGCGCCGTGTTATTCGATTCCATCCCGTGTGTCCTCATTTCTCAACACCTCGATCTTAACGGCCCCGCCCCATCCACGCAAATGACGTTGCGTGTTCTCCTTCCACCTCGCATCCAACCGCACCCCGGCCCTACCCACCAGGCCGCCCACACCCCGACCGATCTCACCCCGGAGCCGCCGCAAACCCACCTTCGTGCGGCGAATCCCACCAGATCTCCCGCCCTCCCGATCACTTTTCAAATTGCACTTCAGAGTTTCCACTGCATAATGGAGTCACAGGCATGGCGATCTATCATCTGGCGGCGAAGGTCGGCTCCCGCGGCGGCGGGCAAAGCGCCGCGGCCACCTTCGCCTACCTCTGCCAGCCCGGACGCTACGGCCTGCACGCCTCCGAGCTCGTCCACGCCGAAAGCCAGGGCCTTCCCGCCTGGGCCGCCAGCGATCCCGCCCTCTACTGGACGCTCGGCCGACCGCTACGAGCGGGCCAACGGCCGGCTCTACCAGCAGGTCGAGATCGGCCTGCCCCGTCGAGCTCCCCGCCGACCAGCAGATCGCCCTCGCCCAGAGCTTCGCCCGCGAGCTCGCCTCGCTCCCCGACGGCGCCCTCCCCTACACCCTGGTCGTCCATCGCGGCCACGGCCGCAACCCCCACGCCCACATCCTGCTCAGCGAGCGGGTCGCCGACGGCCACGACCGCACCCCCGAGATCTGGTTTCGCCGCGCCGCCGTCGCCGGCCAGCAGCAGCCCGGAGCAGGGCGGCGCCAGGAAGACCACCGCCTTCCAGCCCCGCAACTGGATCCCCGACCTCCGCGCCCGCTGGGCCGCCCACGCCAACGCCGCCCTCGAGCAGGCCGGCCAGCCCGTCCGCATCGACCACCGCTCCCACGCCGCCCGCGGCATCCTGCGAGCGCCCCACCGTCCACGAAGGCCCCCCCGCCCTGCGCGAACGCGAGCGTGGTCTCCCCGGAGATCGCGCCGCGCTCAACGCCGAGATCCGCGCCGCCAACCTCCAGATCGCCGACATCCGCACCCAGTCCCCGACCGTCCAGCTGCAGCTCGACGCCCTCCAGCGCCAGCTCGGCCAGAGACCTCCAGCCGTCGCCCAGCAGCGCCGTCGCCAGCCGCTCCAGAGCCCGCAACCCGCGTCCCGGCCCGACCGCCCGAGGTCCTGCGCTTCCTCGAGGTCCATCGCAAGGACTTCACCACCCGCGCCGAGGCCGCCCGCTGGTTCGATCGCGAGATCACCCGGCAGCGCACCCTCTCCAACCCCGCCACCGCCCGCGCCCTCTTCGACGAGTCCCTCGCCGTCGCCGAACCCGACCGCGCCGACTTCGGCAACGTCCTCCACCAGGCCCTCGTCACCCCCCGCTGGCAGGCCGCCCCCCTCTCGGTCGCCGCCACCCTCCAGCAAACCCGCCGCGAGATCGCCGACTGGCAGCGCACCGCCGCCGAGATCGAGCAGCAGATCGCCGCCCATCGCGACCCCCGCAGCCTCTGGCGCCGCCTCCTGCTCCCCGACGAGCGTCTCCTCAGCCTGCACCGCGAGCGCGACGCCGCCCTCGCGCAGGTCGCCCTGCACCGTGCCACCATCGACCGGATCGAGACCCGCTGGGAGACCGAGCAGACCACCTGGGAGCTCGAAGCCGCGCAGAAGAACGCCGCCCGCCGCGAAAAACAGAACCAGTCCGCCGAGCGCCTCCGCGCCCTCCGTCCCGAGGTCCTCGCCGAGCTGGAGCGCCGCGAGCACACCCCACGCGCGCAGCACCGGAACCGCCGAGCAGGCCGACTACATCCGCAAGCGCCTCAGCCGCGGCATCACCCCGCAGGAGCTCTGGCTCGACATGCTGCTCCTCAAGGACTACTCCCTCCAGGAGCAGGACGACCTCGACGCCCTCATCCGCGCCCTCCACACCGCCATGTCCCGCCAGCCCGCAGGAGCCATGTAGGAAGGCGAAGCCAGCATCTAGCTGCTGACCCGCACCCCGCACACAATCTCATACGCGATCGTTCCCGCCAGCCGCGCGTGATCCTCCGCCGTCACCCCATCGCCCAGCAGCGTCGCCTCATCGCCCACCGCCACCCCGGCGATCCCGCTCACATCCACCACCGTCAGATTCATCGAGACCCGACCCACGATCGGCGCCCTCTGCCCGGCCAGCATCACCCACCCGCCAGCCTTGCGGTTGCAGCCCGAAAGCTCCCGCCGCAACCCATCGGCATAGCCCACCGGCAGCAGCGCCAGCCGCATCCCGCGTTCCGCCACGAAGCTGCCGTTGTACCCCACCGTCGCCCCGGCCTCGACCTCCCGCAGCCCGATCACCCGCGTCTTCCACTGCATCACCGGCCGAACCTGCGCCCGCACCCGCGCCAGCTCCTCGCCCCCAGCCCCCTCGATCGGCAGCAGGTATCCATAGAGCGCCAGCCCCGCCCGCACCATCGCCCGAGCGCCCACTCCCGCCGCCAGCCGGCTCACCCACCGCAGCGACCCCACCTCCCCCCCATTGTCGATCAACGAAGAGTTCCCGACATGCACCCACTCCGGCCGCAACCCCGCCTCCGCAACCTGCGCCATGGCCGCTTCGAACCGGTGCTCCTGCTCGCGCGTCTGCGCCGCCTGCGCCACCTCGGTCGAGGCAAAGTGCGTAAACACCCCATCGAGCCGCAGCTCCGGCGTCGCCGCAATCCTCTCCAGCAGCCGGCACAGATCCTCGCCACAGGCCACTCCCTGCCGCGCCATCCCCGTATCGATCTCCACATGCACCGGCACCGGCTGCGTCACGCCCTCACGCCGCGCCGCCTCGGCCAGCAACTCCAGATGGCCCGTCTCCCAGACCACCGCCGTCAGCCCCTCACGGACGATCCCCTCCGCCTCCTCCGCGAAGCCCCGCCATCCCGCTCATCACGAGAATCCTCGGCTGCGCCGCCCGCGCGATCCCGGCCTCCGCCAGCGCCGTCCGCACCGCCACGCCCTCCGCCGCGTCGGTCACCCCCAGCCACCCCGCCCCCGCCCGCGCCAGCATCGGAGCGCACGCCTCGATCCCGTGCCCATAGGCATTCGCCTTCACAACCGCCAGCAGGGAGGTCGCACCCTCCGACCCCTCCGCCAGAACCCGCTCAAGGGCGGCAAAGTTCCCCGCCACCCGCTCCTCGTCAATCTCCACCCAAATCTTCACGAACACCGTCCCAGACCCCAAAACCTCAACGCTCCAGCCCCTATCCTAATTGCGACCGCCCCCTCCTCCGTACACAGGCAATATCTCCGTTTCCTATCGCCTCTCTCCTGTGATAGAAAGCTGCGTCCCGCAACCGCGCCATCCAGGGTCTGTCGAACTCTCCAGCCAGCAAGGAAGGACTGAGTCCCGCATGAAAACACCCGCTGCCAGCACCTCCGCCACGAAGCCGCCCGCCTTCCGAGTGAATTGGCATTCATTCCCGCTCGCGTATCCCGCTGCTCCTCGGCGCGCTGCTGCCGCTCGTCAGCTGTGCCGGAGGACCACCTCAGCCACCACTCCCAACCCCGCCGCCGCAGCGGCCAACGCCGGCAACTTCTCCACCACCGTCTTTCTCGGCGACTCCCTCACCGCCGGCTACCAAAGCGGCTCCCTGCTCGACATCGCCGAGGTCCACGCCTGGGCTCCGCTCCTCGCCACCCAGGCCAAGTTCCCCATCGTCCAGGCCCTCATCGCCTATCCCGGAGCTCCCAGCACCCTCCTGCTCAAATCCCTCGGACCGCCGCCCGTCACCATCACCGCCCCCGGCCTCACCACCGGCCGCGACAACTTCGCCACCCAGGTCACCGACCTCGCCGTCCCCGGCGCCTTCCTCAACGACATCGCGAACACCGTCCCGGCCATCGTTCCCACCACCCCGCAGCAGATCATCACCCAGCTCGTCCTCGGCTTCCCCGGCCTCGGCTACGGCCAGGATTGGTCCCAGGCCACCTTCGCCGTCCATGCCAACCCCACCACCATCTTCCTCTGGGCCGGCAGCAACGACGCCCTGGCCGCCGACCTCACCGGCTCCCCCGCCAGCATGACCAGCACCGCCAGCTTCGCCACCCAATACAACGCCCTCATTCAGCTCCTCACCACCAAGACCAACGCCCACCTCGTCATCGCCAACATCCCCGACGTCACCCTGGTCCCCTACCTCACCCCGGCCGCCCTCGTCCTCGCCGAGTACTCCGCCGCCACCAGCTACCCCACCGCCACACTCAGCGCCCTCTTCGGCATCTCCCCCGGCGACTTCGTCACCCCCGAAGGCCTCACCGAGATCGCCGCCATCCTCGCCGGCACGCAGAAGACCCCACTCTCCGATGCCGGCGTCCTCACCGCCGCCGAGGCGGTCACCGTCCGCACCCAGGTCGCCGCCTACAATCAGGTCATCGCCGCCCAAGCCGCTGCCGCCAACGCCACGCTCGTCGACATCAACGCGCTCTTCACCCAGGTCACCGCCAACGGCCTCACCATCAACGGCTACACCGGCACCTCCGCCTTCCTCGGCGGCTTCTTCTCACTCGACGGCATCCACCCCACCAACACCGGCTACGCCGTGGTCGCGAACACCTTCATCGACGCCATGAACGCCAGCTTCAAAACCACCATCCCCGACGTCGACCTCGGCCCCATCGCAGCCGCCGACCCGCTCTGGCCCCCGAACCTCGTCCCCAACGCCGCCCCCGGCGTTCACAAGGCCACCATGATCGCGCTGCCCGCCGACGCCGCCCGTGCGCTCCAGCAGATCCTGCTCCCACCCCGCCTGCTCCACCCCTAACAACACATGCCCCACAAACGAAAACCTTCCCGGACTAGACCAAGCTCCGGGAAGGTTTCTCTTTCTCTATTCTTGATTGCTCTGCATTCGCACGAACTACCGAGGCGATAGCCATGCGCCTAACCATTCCGAGCGGCGTTAGGATGCAACAGGCTGGATTCCTTATCCCAGCTGAACTGCATCTTCAGCGATGCCCGGCGCATGATCTCGATCTCCGCAGGAGCCAGCATCTCGGGCGGCAGTCCAGCGATCGCCACATGGCCCGGGCTATCTCCCAGCACCTCCGAGATCTGGTTCCAGCGCAAGAACGGCGAGGTCGTCGGCAGCGTAATAATCCGCCGCTTCGGCTCCGGAAGCGCGAAGTAGGCCGTCCAGAGTCACGAGCGCAAGGCAGCTGCCAGATCATGGATCGACGCTGAAGAGCCCAAACATGTCCGTGGTGTGACCGATCCATCCCGATTGGGCGAGATCAGTGGTTGCCATGATGCCCAGACCGAGACTGACCCCGAAGATGCGGCTCCGGTAGGAGAGGCCCATGGGCCGGATAGCAAAGCAGACAAAGAGCAGAAGACAAAGGATCAGAATGCTCTGAGTGCGCTGCATCTGCTGGACAAAGGTGACGATGTAATCGGCCTTGGTCACATGCGGAGCAAACGCCAGTCCCAGGGCGAGCAGGACCGAGATGCCGGCGACCCAGGAGAAGACCAGCATCCCCAAGCTCTGAAGCCCTTTGAGCGGAGCCATCGCAAGCCGATACATGCTGCAGATCACGGCCAGCATCAGGATCGATTCCAGCGCAAACGCCGACCAGTAGAAGTAAAAGTAGATGTTGTAGCCCAAGCGCCCGCCAAAGAGGCGGGACCATAGCTCAGGATCGCGAGCTCAATTCCTAGAGCAAGCGTTCTCGTGGCAAGCAGCGCCGCAAGAAAACCGAATTGCTTGACTGCGCCGCGCGCGCAGCAGAGACGCCAGCGCGACAACACAAAGCAAGGGCTCTGCGTAGTCCAGGTCTTTTGCAAGAGCAATCATCGTCATCGTGGGAGCCCTCCGCTGTGATCACTGCCTAGCTTACGCGAGAGGGCGCCCATTGCGAAATAAATATCTTAGCCATTTGTTGCCTAGCGTGGCAGCGCGCAGCCGTTATCCGGACCGCACATCGGAATGGGCAGCAGGCTGGACTGCACCGGCGCGGCGATGGTCTTGGCGCTCGCCGAGCTGGACGGGTGGAGGCAGCGGCACCGGTGAGGACGAGGACGACGACGAAAGCGCGGACGATATTCTTCATGGTGGTTACTCCTTAGCGGGTGCTTCTAAAAGATTTCTCTGGACACGCCAGATGAAGTGAGCATTTGCTTAGCGGGGCAGCGCGCAACCGTTATCCGGACCGCACATGGGAATGGGCAGCAGGCTGGACTGCACCGGCGCTGCGATGGTCTTGGCGCTCGCCGAGCTGGAACGGGTGGAGGCAGCGGCACCGGTGAGGACGAGGACGACGACGAAAGCGCGGACGATATTCTTCATGGTGTTACTCCTTAGCGGGTGCTTCTAAAAGATTTCTCTGGACACGCCAGATGAAGGAACCATTTGCTTAGCGGGGCAGCGTGCAGCCGTTATCCGGACCGCACATCGGGAATCGGCAGCAGGCTGGACTGCACCGGCGCTGCGATGGTCTTGGCGCTCGCCGAGCTGGAACGGGTGGAGGCAGCGGCACCGGTGAGGACGAGGACGACGACGAAAGCGCGGACGATATTCTTCATGGTGTTACTCCTTAGCGGGTGCTTCTAAAAGATTTCTCTGGACACGCCAGATGAAGTGAACGCATTTGCTTAGCGGGGCAGCGTGCAGCCGTTATCCGGACCGCACATCGGAATCGGCACAGGCTGGACTGCACCGGCGCCGCGATCGTCTTGGCGGTCGCCGAGCTGGAACGGGTGGAGGCAGCGGCACCGGTCAGGACGAGGACGACGACGAAAGCGCGGACGATATTCTTCATGGTGTTACTCCTTAGCGGGTGCTTCTAAAAGATTTCTCTGGACACACCAGATGAAGTAACCATATGATTGTCTAGTACGCTAAGTCCAGTAGAATCAATAACATATGAAGATATGAAACAGCATCGAATTACTGAGGTAATTCGCTCGCGCGAGGCTGTCCTTGCGCAGGCCTTCTTCTCATGGATCCGCCAGAAGTCGCACCGATTTGCCATTCGGGAACGCCCGCATCGACCTCGCGTCCGCGCCGATTGCAGGCGCAAAAAAACCGCCCGGTGATCCGGGCGGTTTCTACGAACACGATATTTCAGGAATTCAGAGTCAGAGCAGCAGAACTGGCTCTAAGCTTCGATCGCAGCCTTCTCCGCAGGAGCGGTCGGCGACCGGGGGCGTCGGCTTCTTCGGTGCCGGCTGTTCGGCCTTCTTCGAAGGCGCGATGATCGCGTGCAGGGTGGTGCCTTCCATGCGCGGCATGAACTCCACCAGGCCGGCGTCGCCGATATCGAGAATCAGCCGGTTGATGATCTTGTAGCCCAGGTCGCGGTGCGCCATCTGGCGGCCCTTGAAGCGCAGCGAGGCCTTCACCTTGTCGCCTTCGCCGAGGAAGCGGACAGCCTGATTCTTCTTGGTCTGGTAGTCGTGCTCATCCACCGTGACCGAGAACTTCACTTCCTTGATGACGATGATCTTCTGCTTCTTGCGTGCCGCGCGGTCGCTCTTGTCCTTCTCGTAGAGGAACTTGCCGTAGTCCTGGATCTTGCACACCGGAGGCACGGCATTGGGCGAGATCTCCACCAGGTCGAGCGAGCGCTCCCGCGCCATCTTCAGCGCGTCAAAGGGAGCCATGACGCCCAGTTGCTCGCCATTCTCATCGATTACGCGGACCTCGCGGGCGCGTATACGTTCGTTGGTGCGGATAAAAGACTTAGCGGAACGCTTATCAATCGGTGGAATGGGTCGCCTCCACAGCGTGCCCTCGGCCCGCCATGCGTTGTTTGATTTAGGTGCACCGTGCTTAGGGTTGCACCGCAACGAGCAGTATAGCACCTTCGTGCCGCTCGCCACCGCGATTCCGCCTTCCTGCCATTCTGCCTCGGCTGCCAGTCCCGAATCAGTCGCCGCCAGCCACATCCCGCGCGCGCCAAAGTTGGACAACATTGGACAACATCGCAGGAGACGGGCAAGATGAGAAACGCCGCGCTTGATCCCAGGTACGGACCGTGAAAGGAGGAGCATGCATGAAACGCCGGATTTTGCTCGTCGATGATGAGGTTGCGGTGCTGCTGACACTCAAGGCCGTGCTCGAAATCAGCGGTTTCGACGTGGACACCGCCGCCTCGGCTCGCGAAGGGAAGGCCAAGCTGCGCACCCGCGAGTACCACATGGTCATCACCGATATGCGCATGGAGAGCGACTCCTCGGGCGAAGAGGTCATCGCCGCCGCGCGCACCGCCGCCTATCAAGCCGGCCATCGCGCTGCTGACCGCCTTTCCCGTCAACGACGAGAACTGGCAGGAGAGCGGCGCCGACAAGCTGCTGGTCAAGCCCATGCAGACCCGCGTCCTGCTCCAGCAGATCGAGCAGCTCTTCCTCGCGCACGAGCCAAGCTGGCCTCGAGCGCCGCCACGCCCCGCGCACCGCAGACGCCGCGGCGGCCAAGATCTGCCGCCACGAAGAAAGCGCCTGCCGCCAAGCAGCCGCCGCCAAGAAGACTGCCGCGAAGAAGCTCCCGGCCGAAGCTCATCCAGGCCGCCAGGAAGCGCACGAAGGCCGCCGCAAAGAGCTCTGTCAGCCAAGCGAAAGCGCGCGAAGACAGCCTGCGCAAGCGGTCGCAGCCAGATCGCAGCGCTCCGGCCGCTCTTGACGTCCACCGTGCCTCGCCCGCATGGCTACTCGGCGGTGTGCGCTTTGATGTACGTCCGCAGCGCCTGATTGATATCCAGCGCCTTCTGCACGCCGTTATCGAGCATGCGCAGCCAGTCGCTCGCCGGCTCCTTCAACTCCACCGTGCTCAGCAGATAGCTGGTCTGCACGATGATCTCCAGCGCGTTGCTCAGGTCATGCGCCAGCTTGCGAACCTCGAGAGCGAGATCTTCCGGAATCTGGTCTCCCGGCAGCGGCAGATTGGTGGAATTCGGGATATCGGTCATTTGTCGGTTGCTTTCATTGGGTTACGTGCAGATTCGCAGCGTCCTGCGCGCGGTCCTCTGCGAGCGCCTACAGTGTAGAGCAGCCAGCCTCGAGATGGGTAGGCGAACCCCGCCGAATTGACATTAGCGCCAACGTTTGTAACACTCAATAGGACGGTTGAGGTATCCAGCACATCGCTGTGACGCTCTCGGGCGTGCCGTAGTGGCGGAATTGGCAGACGCGCATGGTTCAGGTCCATGTACTCGCAAGGGTGTGGGGGTTCGAGTCCCCCCTTCGGCACCATTAGTTCTTTCAGACCCGGTCTTCACGACGGGCTGAGTCTTTCCAGACAATCCAAGCAATCCCAGAAATCCCAGACATCCCCAGTCTTCGATCTCTCGTCCCCTGTGGACGTCTCCATCTCCTCTAAAATAGCCTCATGTCGACTCCGTCCACGAGCAGCAGCAGGACGCTCTCCACGCATCTCCAGACCATCCTTGCGCACACCGCCCTCGTCGTCGCGGAGCGCAAGGCGACGGCCGATCTCGCCGCGCTCGAGCGCCAGGCCCTGGCCCACACGCCGCGTGGCTTTGCCGCCGCCCTCCGGCAGCAGCGGACCACCGGCACCCGCCCCGCCGTCATCGCCGAGCTCAAGAAGGCCTCGCCCTCCAAGGGCCTCATCCGCGAGTCCTTCGATCCCGCCGCCTTGGCGCGCTCGCTCGAGGCCGCCGGCGCCGCCACGCTCTCCGTCCTCACCGACGAGAAGTTCTTCCAGGGCTCGCTCGCGAACCTCGAGATCGCCTCCGCCACGGTCAAGATTCCCTGCCTGCGCAAGGACTTCATGATCGATCCCTTCCAGGTGCTCGAGGCCCGCGCCTCCGCCGCCGACGCCATCCTGCTCATCGTCGCCGCCCTCTCCGACGAGCAGCTGCTGACCCTCAGCCGCGCCGCCGCCGACCTCCAGCTCGACGTCCTCTGCGAGGTCCACAGCGCCGACGAGCTCGACCGCGCCCTCGACCTGCACCGCCAGATCCCCATCCAGATGATCGGCGTCAACAGCCGCGACCTCCACACCTTCGCCGTCGATCCGCAGGTCCAGCTCGATCTCGCCCAGCGCATTCCCGCCGACGTCGTGCGCATCGCCGAAAGCGGCATCCGCACCGCCGAGGACATCGCCCGCCTCACCCACGCCGGCTACGACGCCTTCCTCATCGGCGAGACCCTCATGCGCCAGCCCGATCCCGCCGCCGCCCTCGCCCAGCTGCTCGCTCCCGTCTCCGCCTAGCCGTCATGTGGATCAAGATCTGCGCCAACACCAACCTCGCCGACGCCCAGCTCGCCGCGGAGCTCGGCGCCGACGCGCTCGGCTTCGTCTTCGCCCCCAGCAAACGCCAGGTCACCGCCGAGCAGGTCGCCGCCATCACGCCGCACCTGCCCTCCTCGGTTGAGACCATCGCCGTCGTCCAGACCCGCGACCCGCACGCGATCCTCGACCTCATCCGCCGCACCGGCGTCACCGGCGTTCAGCTCCACGGCGGCCTCGATCTCCCGCTCGTTCGCACCCTCCGCGCCGCCCTCGGAGCCAGCGTCTCGATCATCCAGACGCTGCATTGGACGGTCACCGAAAACGGCGAAGACGAAGACAACGCGACCGCCGCGCTCGTCGCCGCGCAGCTCCGCGAGATCGCCGCCGAGCCCGCCATCACCCGCGTCCTGCTCGACGCCAAGGTCGGCAACGCCGGCGGCGGCACCGGCCGCAGCTTCGACTGGAACGCCGCCCGCGAGGTCCTCACCGCAGCAAACGAGGCCGCAGCGCAAGCCCATCGACCTCATCGTCGCCGGCGGCCTGCGTCCAGAAAATGTAGCCGAAGCCATTCGTGCGCTTCGGCCCTGGGGTGTGGATGTGGCAAGCGGTGTGGAGGCCGCGCCGGGGCGCAAGGATCCCGTCAAACTCAAGCGTTTCCTTGAGAATGCACGCGACGGGTCCTGCAACAACTCAGCTGGCTCCTATGAATTGTTTTGGGGAACCCACTGGCGCCAGCCCGGATCAATGTTTCTCCGGTCTAGGCGTCGGGTCAGGGGTTAGTGGTGGGGCTGTGATTCGTGGATATGCGGACGCGGGGAACGGTCGTGCATTCCGGGTTGGCCGTGCAGATGGCTGGCCGTCGGATTCGGATTGGGATGCGGATTCGGCTGGGCCAGCACAGGGCTTACGGTCGAAACGAGCGCAATTGCCAATGCGATTCTCAGTTTCATACTTCCTCCATGCTTCCCTTATAGGACGCCGTACGTCGACGCTCGGATTCAGGTTTTTGTTGCCAGAACATTCACATTTCTTCTCGTTTCTTCCCGAATCTTTTGCACACCTTGACAAACCCGCTTGCGGCCCTCCACCGCGCCGTGTATCGTCTTCCTCAAGATGATTTTTAACTCCAGCCGATTTACCTTTACGTTCCGCTATTGGCGCACAATAGCGGCCGCGGCGGAGTAGCTTCATCTGAACCCTTGTGAACTCTGAACTCCAGACAAGTTTCAGTTGAACCGATCACCACCCGAGCCGCGACCCTCCAGTCGCGGCTTTTGCTTTTTGCAACTCACGCTTTTCGCACCACCGATCCAGACCGTAGAAAACACGCAGCACAGGAGACCTTGATCCTTATGAGCGCAGCGGAAACCCTCACCAGCGCAGCCCCCAACGCCCGCAGCCCGCCGCCATCGCCGGCCGCTTCGGAGCCTACGGCGGCCGCTACGTCCCCGAGACCCTCATGGCCGCCCTCGAAGAGCTCGAAGCCGCCTACGCCGTCGCCCAGGCCGACCCCGCCTTCCACGCCGAGCTCGACACCCTGCTGCGCGACTACTGCGGCCGCCCCACCCCGCTCTACTTCGCCAAGCGCCTCTCCGCACACCTCGGCGGCGCCAAGATCTACCTCAAGCGCGAAGACCTCCTCCACACCGGCGCCCACAAGATCAACAACGCCCTCGGCCAGGGCCTGCTCGCCCGCCGCATGGGCAAGCAGCGCATCATCGCCGAGACCGGCGCCGGCCAGCACGGCGTCGCCACCGCCACCGTCTGCGCCCTGCTCGGCCTCGAGTGCGTGCATCTACATGGGCGAGGAGGACATGCAGCGCCAGGAGCCCAACGTCTACCGCATGCGCCTGCTCGGTGCCGAGGTCCGCCGCGTCACCGCCGGCTCCGCCACCCTCAAGGACGCCATCAACGAGGCCATGCGCGACTGGGTCACCAACGTCCGCACCACCTTCTACATCCTCGGCAGCGTCCTCGGCGCGCATCCCTACCCCACCATGGTCCGCGACTTCCAGCGCGTCATCAGCCGCGAAGTCCCGCCCGCAGATCCTCGACCGCCGAAGGCAAGCTCCCCACCGCCATCATCGCCTGCGTCGGCGGCGGCTCCAACGCCATCGGAGCCTTCTACGAGTTCCTCCCCGACGCCAACGTCCAGCTGATCGGCGTCGAAGGCGGCGGCCGCGGCACCGGTCTCGGCGAACACGCCGCCCGCTTCCAGAAGATCGGCGGCGGCACCCCCGGCGTCCTCCAGGGCACCTACTCCTACGTCCTGCAGGACGACGCCGGCCAGGTCTCCAGCACCCACTCCGTCTCCGCCGGCCTCGACTACGCCTCCGTCGGCCCCGAGCACGCCATGCTCCACGACACCGGCCGCGCCACCTACACCTCGGCCACCGATCAGGCCGCCCTCGACGCCGCCGTCGCTCTCTCCCGCACCGAAGGCATCCTGCCCGCGCTCGAAAGCGCCCACGCCATCGCCGAGGCCATCCGCCTCGCCCCCACCCTGTCCCCCACCGACGTTCTGATGGTCAACCTCTCCGGCCGTGGCGACAAAGACCTCGGCATCCTCGCCCGCGAACTCAACCTGAAAGGAGCAAAGAGCAGCCTTTAGCCATTAGCTTTTAGCCTTTAGCTAAAGGCTAAAAGCTAAAAGCTAAAAGCTGCCTCTCCGCCTATGCCAATCACATTCGCAACGAAGCCCGGCATCGTCGCCTACCTCACCGCCGGCGACCCCGACCTCGCCACCACCCGCGACATCGCCCTCGCCGCCATCGACAACGGCGCCGACGTCATCGAGCTCGGCGTCCCCTTCTCCGACCCGCTCGCCGACGGCCCCGTCATCCAGCGTGCCAGCGAGCGCGCCGTAGCCCGCGGCGTCCGCCTCACCGACGTCCTCGCCCTCGCCAAAGACCTCCGCGCAAGCCCGTCCCAGCGCCGGCCTGGTCCTCTTCTCCTACCTCAACCCCGTCGTCCGGCTCGGCATGCAGCCCTTCTGCGAGCAGGCCGCCGCCGCCGGCATCGACGGCGTCCTGCTCACCGACATGATCGTCGAGGAGGCCGCCGAGTACCTCGAGCACATGCACGCCAACGCGCTCGCTCCCATCTTCCTCGCCGCGCCCACCAGCCCCGACAAGCGCCTCAAGGCCATCGCCGAGGCCAGCCGCGGCTTCGTCTACGCCATCTCCCGCGTCGGCATCACCGGCACCCAGCAGCAGATCGCCAGCGACGCCGAGCAGCTCGTCCACCGCCTGCGCGCCTTCACCCAGCCGCGCAACCTCCCCATCGCCCTCGGCTTCGGCATCTCCACCCCCGAGCACGTCGCCGCCGTCGCCCAGTTCGCCGACGCCGCCGTCATCGGCAGCGCCCTCGTCCAGCTCATCGAGCGCTCCACCCCCGCCGAAGCCCCTGCCGCCGTCGGCCGCTTCATCGCCAGCCTGCGCCAGCACCAGCCATCTCCCAACCCCACACCCTGACCGGAGCCGCCTCATGACCGCCCTCCACGCCGAGCAGGTATCATCAACCCGTACACCTTCAACCTACCGCGCCTCCCGCCCTCCCCGGCGGAGCAGGCGCGCACCTTGTGGACCAGTGAGGCATACGCGTGAGCAGTGAGATGGAAACCACCGAACAAGGCATTTCTGACTGGCGTAAGAAGATCGACGTCCTCGACGAGCAGATCGTGCAGCTCATCAACCAGCGCGCCCAGGCCGCCATCGCCATCGGCGACCTCAAGCAGCAGAGCAGTCTCCCCGTCTACGAACCCAAGCGCGAACAGACCGTCTTCGAGCACGTCCGCCGCGTCAACCAGGGCCCGCTGCCGGACCACGAGATGCAGCACATCTTCGAACGCATCATGGACGTCATGCGCTCCTTGCAGCGCCGCGACCAATAACACCGGAATCTAAATCTGCCGCGCTCCACCGCGGCCAAGGGAAGTGAATTGCAATGATCGTAGCGATGCAGGACCACGCTTCAGACGAAGCCATCCAAAACGTAATCGAACGCATGGTCGAACTCGGCTTCAACGTCCACCGCACCACCGGAGCCGCCCAGACCATCCTCGCCGGCGTCGGCACCCCCGCCCACTTCGATGTCGCCGAGTTCAAGGTGCTCGAGGGCGTCCACGACGCCTACCGCATCTCCAGCCCCTACAAGCTCGCCGGCCGCAGCTTCCGCCCCGAAGGAACCAAGATCACCTTCCCCAACGGCGTCGTCGTCGGCGGCGAGGAGGTCATCGTCATGGCCGGCCCCTGCTCGGTCGAGTCCCGCGAGCAGATCCTGCTCAGCGCCCAGCAGGTCGAAGGCCGCCGGCGGCAAGTTCCTCCGCGGCGGCGCCTTCAAGCCCCGCAGCTCGCCCTACAGCTTCCAGGGCATGGGCCTCGAAGGCCTCAAGCTCCTCCGCGAGGTCGCCGACGCCACCGGCCTGCTCGTCATCACCGAGGTCATGGAGATCTCCCAGATCGAGATCATGCTGCCCTACATCGACTGCTTCCAGGTCGGCGCCCGCAACATGCAGAACTTCAATCTCCTGCGCGAGCTCGGCTACGTCCGCAAGCCCGTCCTGATGAAGCGCGGCATCGCCGCCACCATCGAAGAGGTCCTGCTCTCGGCCGAGTACATCCTCTCCGGCGGCAACTACGACCTCATGCTCTGCGAGCGCGGCATCCGCACCTTCGAGACCTACACCCGCAACACCATGGACGTCTCCGCCATCCCGGTCCTCAAGCACCTCACCCACCTGCCCGTCCTCGGCGACCCCTCGCACGGCGTCGGCAAGCGCAACTTCGTCCCCGCCATGGCGCTCGCCTCGGTCGCCGCCGGCGCCGACGGCCTGCTCATGGAGATGCACCCCAACCCCGACAAGGCCATGTCCGACGGCGCCCAGTCCCTCTTCCCCAACCAGCTGGAGAAGCTCGTCGACCAGCTCCGCCAGCTCGCCCCCATCGTCGGCCGCACCGTCGCCTAACCCCGGTCCACCAGGATCAACCCCGTGACCTGAACCGGGTGCCCCATCCTCGCCGCACAGTCTCACCGTGCGGCAGGGTGGGGTATCGAGCGCCAGCGAGACCGCCGTTGTTCTTGCCGTTGTCGTTGCCGTTGCCTCATTTGGTTGTCATCCCCGAAGGGGATCTGCTTCTGTTCTTCGTTGTTTATTTTTGCCGTGATCCCGAGCCGCAGCCTTCGCACCGCCCATACCGCTCGCACCGTTCCACCTAAAATCCGGCTGCTCCACCATGCGCGACCTCATCGCGCACTGCGTGGGATGTAAACTCGGTGCAACCAAGTAAACCAATGACCCGGACCATCAGCGCAAAGACCGCCGAACACTACACCTGGGGAGGTCCGCACGCGACCGACTGTGACGGCTGGCATCTGGTAAAGACGCCCGATCTCAGCATCATCGAAGAGCGCATGCCCTCAGGAACCCGCGAGCAGCGCCACCTGCATCACCATGCGCGCCAGTTCTTCCTTGTCCTCGACGGCGAACTGATCGCTCGAAGTCGAAGGCGAAGACTTCATTCTCGGCGCCGGCGAGGGGCTGGAGATCGCCCCGGGACATGTGCGCACCAAGCCATCAATCGAAGCTCCAGCTGCGGTGCGCTTCCTCGTCACCAGCCAGCCCCCGAGCCACGGAGACCGGCAGGCCAATGATCAACCGCATCCTCATCCTCGGCACAGGCCTCATCGGCGCCTCCACCGGCCTCGCCCTCCGCGCCAACGGCTTCACCGGCGAGATCGCCGGCTTCGACGCCAGCGCCTCCGAGCTCGAGACCGCCCAGGCCGCCGGCGCCATCGACCTCTTCGCCCGCAGCCGCGCCGACGCCCTCGACTTCGCCCGCACCGCCGACGTCATCCTCCTCGCCACGCCCGTCCTCGCCATCCTCGACTGGATGCAGCTCCTCGCCCCCGTCCTCAACGACGGCCAACGGCCCCGCCCACCTCCTCACCGACGTCGGCAGCACCAAGCTCCAGATCACCGAAAAGGCCCGCACCCTCTTCCCGAGCCGAAGGCCGCGCCCGCTTCCTCCCCGGCCACCCCATGGCGGGCAAGGAGTCCGGCGGCGCCGCCCTCGCCGAGCCCACCCTCTTCCGCGACGCCATCTGGCTCTTCACCCCCCTCGACGCGCAGTCGACACCCTCCCCCCTCGAACAGCAGTGGCGCGCTCTGGTCGCCGGCTTCGGCGCCCGCACCCTCGACCTCGCCCCCGAGCGCCACGACGAGCTCTGCGCCTGGGTCAGCCATCTCCCCCAGATGCTCTCGACCGCCCTCGCCGCGCTCCTCGAAGACACCTTCGGCGCCGACCCCAAGAGCCGCGACGAGATCGCCGCCATCGGTGGCCGCGCCCTCCGCGAGACCACCCGCCTCGGCGCCAGCCCCTACAGCATGTGGCGCGACGTCGCCCTCTCCAACACCGAGCCCATCGCCGCCACCCTCCTCGCCCTCGAGCAGCGCCTCCAGCACCTCCGCGAGAACCTCCGCACCCCCGAGCTCCGCGAAGAGTTCCTCCTCGCCAACCACTTCCGCAGCCGCCGCTAGACCCAGGTGCCCCGTCCCCGTGACAGCCGCAATCGATCAGCAGGCCAGGGTCCTCGGCGAACTCGCTGTCCGCGAGGTGCAGCGGTGGTATCGTTTGCGCCAGCAAACGACCGTCCTCTCTGGAAAACAAAAAACACGTCATCTCGACCGCGGCGACAAACAGCCTCACCGTTTGTGGCGCAGACTGTAGAGACTTTGTTTCGCCCTCGCTCAGCACCTCACCGCATCCACTCCCCGCCGCCATGTACTCTTAAAACCAATGGATCTCATCATCGCCGCCATCCGTTCCGGCACCGACCCCATCGGCAAACTCCCTCCCGGCGCCTTCCACCGCTGGCTCGACGAGCCCATCAACTGCCCCAAGTGCGACGTCAGCTACAACCTCGTCGCCGAGTGGGACCAGGCCACCAACCGCTTCTTCGAAGACAGCTCCCGCCGCCATCTCCAGCTCCTCCGCAAGGCCGTCTTCATGGGCCACAGCACCGACCACCGCGTCACCCACTTCGAGACCTCCGGCGTCATTGTCAAAAGCATCACCCCACCGCAATCCTGACCGCCGCCCCGCCATTTTTCGGCTACCATCGAAGTCAAATGGCCACCCCAACCGAGATCCAGGCCCCCGCCATCAGCCTGGCCGACATCCTCGCCGCCCGCGAGCGTCTGCGCGGCTCCATCTACTTCTCCCCCTGCCCGCACTCGCAGCATCTCTCCTCCGTCACCGGCCAGCAGATCTACCTCAAGCTCGAAAACCTCCAGATGACCGGCAGCTTCAAGGAGCGCGGCGCCCTCAACCGCATCGCCACGCTCACCTCCGAGCAGGCCGCCCGCGGCGTCATCGCGGCCTCGGCCGGCAACCACGCCCAGGGCGTCGCCTACCACGCGACGGCGCGCGGCATCCGCGCCCTCATCGTCATGCCGCTGCCCACCCCGCTGGTCAAGGTCACCGCCACCCGCAACTTCGGCGCCGAGGTCCTCCTCCACGGCGCCAACTACGACGAGGCCTGCGCCGAAGCCCTCCGCCTCGCCGCCGAGCAGAACCTCACCTTCATCCATCCCTTCGACGACCCCGCCGTCATGGCCGGCCAGGGCACCATCGGCCTCGAGCTCCTCGAGCAGGTCCCCGACCTCGAAGCCGTCGTCGTCCCCATCGGCGGCGGCGGCCTCATCGGCGGCATCGCCTGCGCGATCAAGGAGTCCAACCCCGCCATCCGCGTCATCGGCGTCCAGACCGCCCGCCTGCCCTCCATGCACGCCGCCGTCGCCGCCCACCACCCCGTCACCATCGATCCCGGCACCACCATCGCCGACGGCATCGCCGTCCGCCGCGCCGGCGACCTCACCTACCCCGTCGTCTCCCGCTACGTCGACGAGATCGTCACCGTCGACGAGGACGAGATCGCCAGCGCCATCCTCGTCCTGCTCGAGCGCGAAAAGACCCTCGCCGAGGGCGCCGGCGCCACCGCCCTCGCCGCGCTCCTCAACCACAAAACCCAGCTCTCCGGCCGAGCCCTGCCTGCCCACACCGCGGTCCTCGTCTGCGGCGGCAACATCGACGTCACCCTGCTCAGCCGCATCATCGAGCGCGGCCTCGTCCAGGATGGCCGTCTCATCCTCCTCCGCATCCACCTGCTCGACAAGCCCGGCGCCCTGCAGGAGCTCACCCGCGTCATCGCCAGCCACCGCGCCAACATCGTCAACACCCTCTACAACCGCGCCTACTACGGCGTAAACCTCGGCGACACCGTCATCGACATCACCATGGAGACCCGCGGCCGCGAGCACGTCGCCGAGCTCCTCGCCGCCCTCACCGACGCCGGCTACAAGCACTCCCGCGTCCTCTAGCGGCCGCCTTGCGACCATCGGGAGCACCACGCGAAGCGGTCCACAAGTCACGAAGTGACCGCCCCGCGCGCAGCGGGCCCGTCCGGCAGGACATCCGTTCTTTGTGATCCGAGTTCCACCTACTGTCGCTGCGCCTCAAGCACCGCCACCCGCTCGCTGAGTGCGGCTACGACCCGCATACTGGCGAGTTCCGCCTGTGCTCGCGATTCGGCAATCGCCGCCATAATCGCTCGAAATTGGGCGTCGCTCTTCTGATCGGATAAGTGTGAAGCGAACGTCCATATGTTTTTCAAGGGACTCAACCGCTTTTTCCAGCGCGGTGATGCGCACCTTCAGCTCGCGCACATCCGGCGCGATCACATCCTGAACCAGCTGCTGCAGCGTATGGAGCACATTCTCGCTCATTGCGGTCGCGCCTCCCCCACATCGTAGCGCGGATCGCGGGATTCCGCTCCCCAAAGCGCAATCCCGCGATCACAAAGCAGCCGAAAATCAGCCCTTCGTAAACCGCGTCTCCGCCTTCTCCCGCTGCCGCTCCACCGCCAGCTCGATCAGCCGGTCGATCAGCTTCTTATACGGCAGCCCGCTCGCACCCCACAGCTTGGGATACATGCTGATGCTCGTAAATCCCGGCATCGTATTGATCTCATTCAGGTAGATCCGGCTCGGCCTGCCCTTCACCTTGGGCTCCATCAGAAAGTCCACCCGCGCCAGCCCCGAGCAGTCGCACGCCCGGAACGCCGCAATCGCCATCGCCTGAATCTGCTTCACCTCGGCCTTGGTCAGCTCCGCCGGAATAATCGGCACCGACGCATCCGAGTGGTACTTCGCCTCATAGTCGTAGAACTCCGCCCCCGGCACGATCTCGCCCACCACCGAAGCCTCCGGCAGATCGTTCCCCAGCACCGCGACCTCCAGCTCCCGCGGCTTCGCGCCCGGCCCGCCCACGCCCTGCTCGATCACCAGCTTGCGATCGAAGCTCGCCGCCAGGTCCATCGCCGCCGCCAGCTCGCTGCGGTCATGCACCTTGCTGATGCCCACCGACGACCCCAGATTCGCCGGCTTCACAAACACCGGATACTCGCAGCGCCGCCTCGATCTTCTTGACGCACTTCTTCGGCTCCGCGCGCCACTCCCCGCGCAGCAGCGTCAGGTACGGCGTCTGCGGCAGCCCCGCCGCCCCAAACAGCCGCTTCATCACATCCTTGTCCATCCCGGCCGCCGACCCCAGCACGCCCGACCCGACATACGCCACATCGGCCAGCTCGAACAGCCCCTGAATGGTCCCATCCTCACCAAACGTCCCATGCAGCACCGGAAACACCACATCCAGCCCCTGCGCGCGCCTCATCTCCGCGCCATCCCGCTCGCCAACTGGATCGTCCCGCCAACAGCCCCGGGTGCCCCATCTTCGCCGCGTTTTTTGCGGCTAAGGCGGGCCTCGAGCGCAGCTCGACCGTTCTCCCCCGCCAGCGCCAAGCCGCCGTCTCCCCCGTCAGCAGCCGGTCCGCCGCCTCCGCGCTCACCCACTGCCCCTGCTTGGTGATCCCCAGCGGCACCACCTCATACTTCTTCTTATCGATCGCCTTCAAAATCGAAGCCGCCGAGAGCAGCGAGATCTCATGCTCCCCCGACTTCCCCCCAAACAACACGCCAATCCGCAGTTTTCTCTTCGCCATATCGACTTCTAGCCTACGGCATCCGCCGCCTGCGCGGTTCTCCAGAACCACAGCAGGTTCCCGCGACGGCACCTCCCCACCCGCGCCCCGACCGCACCGCACCCATCGTCGTTGTTTGTTTTTGCCGTCATCCTGAGCGCAGCGAAGGATCCCATACCGATCGCACCTTTCCGCCCGAATCCGGGTGCCCCATCCTCGCGACGGCTCATCGTCGCAGGGTGGGGTATCGAGCGCAGCGAGACCGCCGTTACCCCTGCCGTTGCTTGTCCACGCCGCAACCGCGCCTGCTGATCCCTGATCCCTTGCTTTTCCTGTCAAGCCCCCGAACCCACCCAAAAACGAGAAATCCCCAATAACGGCGCACCTTTTCGCAGCACAAGAAATGTGCCGAAAAGCTACCCTCCACTCGCTACAATTAAAACAGTCAAGAAAAGCAGGGAACGCCCCGAGCCGAGCAGCCACACCAGCTAACTCATTGCGAATGAAGATTTTAGCCGCAAGCCATTTGGAATGATATTTTGCAGACGCAGACCACGCCATAACCCGCGTGTTTTCTATATTTTGCGTCCAAGATAGGGGAGGGGAGGGGCCCATCCCACCCGGACAGGCCCCCTCGGTTTCACGAAGAGAACTACGGATAGATCCGGTTCAGCGTCCGCGCAAACGGGATCGTCTCCCGCACGTGGTCGAGCCCGCAGATCCACGCCACCGCCCGTTCGATGCCCATGCCGAATCCGGCGTGCGGCACCGAGCCATAGCGGCGCAGGTCCAGGTACCACTGGAAGGCGTCCAGCGGCAGCCCGTGCTCCTCGATGCGGCCCTTCAGCAGGTCGTAGCTGTCCACACGCTGCGATCCGCCGATGATCTCGCCGTATCCCTCCGGCGCCAGCACGTCGACGCACAGCGCCTTCGACGCGTCGTTGCGGGTCCGGCTGCATGTAGAACGCCTTGATCGCCGCCGGATACCGGTGCACCATCACCGGCCGGTCGAACTGGTTGGAGATATAGGTCTCATCGGGAGATCCGAAGTCGTCGCCGTCCTTGTGCTCGGTCTCGATCAGTCCCTTGGCGAACGCCTCGGCGAGCATCGCATGGGCCTCTTCGTAGCTGATCTTCGGGAACGGGGCCTTGATCTTCTCGAGCTTCTCCACATCGCGGCCAATCACCTTCAGGTCAGCCCGATGCGACTCCAGCACCCGGGCCACGATGTGCGAGATGAAGTTTTCGGCCAGCACCATCAGCTCGTCGAGCCCGATGTACGCAACCTCCGGCTCGATCATCCAGAACTCGGTCAGATGCCGCCGCGTCTTCGACTTCTCGGCCCGGAACGTAGGTCCAAAGCTGTACACCTTGCCCAGCGCAAGCGCCGTCGCCTCGATGTAAAGCTGTCCCGACTGCGTCAGATACGCCTTGTCGTCGCCGAAGTAGTCCATCTCGAACAGTTCGCTGGTTCCCTCGCACGCATTCGGCGTCAGAATCGGCGGATCGGTCCGCGTAAACCCGTTGGTGTCGAAGTATTCGGCCGCCGCCCGCATGATCGTCGCCCGCACCCGCAGGATCGCCGACTGCCGCGGCGTCCGGATCCAAAGGTGCCGATGCTCCATCAGGAAGTCGACGCCATGCTCCTTCAGCGAGATGGGAAACGGCGTCTCGCCCGAGACCTGCTGCACCACCTCGAGGTTCTCGACGTCCAGCTCGAAGCCGCTCGGAGCGCGGCTATCGGCGCGCACCTTGCCGGTGACGATGACGCTCGACTCCTGCGTCAGGCCCTTGATCCGGTCGAAGACCTCCGGCGCCACGGCGGCCTTGGGCACGATGCCCTGGATGGTGCCGCTGCCGTCGCGAAAGATCGGAAACAGCAGCTTGCCGCTCTCGCGCATGTTGTACAGCCAACCGCGCAGCGTCACCGTCTGGCCTTCATGCGCGGCCAGATTCGCGATGGTCGCGATCGTAGGAAATGTCTCAGTGGTCGTTACAGATTCGCTCATCGCTTCCATATTCCAATCCGTTGCAGTTACAAACCCGCTGTTGCAGTTACTAATCGCTATTGCAGTTACGATTTCCGTCTTGCTAAGCCTTCGCCGCGCGCTCTTCCAGCAAGCCAAACGCCGCCTTCGCCTTCTCGATCACGCTCTGCTCGGTCTCATCCAGCTCATGCGCGATCTCGAGCACGCCCGGAACATTCGCCGGCAACTCCGCCATCAGCTTCGCCACCGCGTCCCAGTCGATCGCTCCCGATCCAGGCCAAAGATGCTCGTCGCGCGAGCCATTGCCGATCGCCGCATCGAAGCCATGATTGTCGTGCAGATGCACCTCACTGATGCGTCCCTTCAGCACCGCGAACGCGCCCGCAACGCCTTCGTCCGACAGATGCGCATGTCCAACATCCAGACACACGCCAACCGTGTTGAAGTGCCCAACCCGCAGCACCTCCATCAGGTGTTCCGGCGTCGCAACCTCGTTGTGCAGGTTCTCGAGCAGCACCTTCACGCCCAGCGGATGCGCGAACGCCTTCAGGTGCTCGATCGCCGTCAGCGAGTGCTCGAGCGACCGCGGACTCCAATGGTCCTCGCGCACGCCGAGATGCAGCACGATCGACACGAACGGAATCTGTTCCGCCGCCTCGAGCGCCCGCTTCACCTCGTCCATCGCGTCGATGCGCCGCGCCTTCTCGACATCGATCAGGTTCAGCGTCGGCGCAACATGCCGACTCCACTGCGCATCGGCATAGAGCGGCTGATGCAGCGTCGCCGTCACCTCGTTCGAGCGGAACCACTGCGCAATCTCACGCACCGCCGAGCGATCCGTGTAGTCGAAGTGATGCCGCGCCGCGAAGACCTCAATCGTCCGCGCGCCGCCGCGCCGCAAGGCGTCAAGCAGCCCAGGATGTAAGCGCTGCTGGAGAAACACGTGTGTGGAGAAGCCAGGTTGCATCATTCTCTAGGCTAACAGCAGAGTCGCGCCTCGAACGCGACTCAATAGCCAGCAGCTTTACCGAAATGGTGCCGCTGATCCTGCCCGCCCAGCAACTCGCCCGTCTTCGGGTCCACCTGGATCAGCTCGCTGTCGCCCCAAATCCCGGGATTCCTCTCGTCGAACTCGCCCGCGCGATCGATCGCGTAGCCAATCGCCTTCAGCCGATCGGTCACCGCCACCGGAAACCGCTTCTCCACATCCACGCGATCCGGCAGATACTGCATGTGGAAGCGCGGCGCATCGGCCGCCTGCTGCACGTTCAGCCCGTTATCGACCACGCTGATCAGGTCGTTCGCCACCGTCGTGATGATCGTCGATCCGCCCGGCGAACCCAGCACCAGCGCGACCTTGCCATCCTTCAGCACCATCGTCGGCGTCATGCTGCTCAGCGGCCGCTTTCCCGGAGCGATGGCGTTCGCCGGTCCCTGGATCAGACCGAACATGTTCGGCACGCCCATCTTGGAGGCGAAGTCATCCATCTCGTTGTTGAGCAGGAAGCCCAAACCAGCAACCGTCACGCCCGACCCGAACAGCCCATTCAGCGTATACGTGCTCGACACCGCGTTGCCCTCCGCATCGACCACCGAGAAGTGCGTCGTCTCGGTCGACTCGTGCGCAGCCGGAACCTTCGGCGGCGCAGGCATGAAGCCAGCCGGACGAACCAGCTCGGCCGAAGGCGGTCGGCTTCGAGCGGCGTCAATCGTCTTGCGCCACGCAGCCGCGTACTTCGTGTCCGCCATCTGCCTCAGCGGCATCGCGGTGAAGTCCGGATCGCCGAGATAGTCGCCGCGATCCATGTACGCGCGGCGGAACGCCTCGGTGATCAAGTGCACCTGCTCCGGCGAGCGGTCCGCGCCGACCTTGTGCAGGTCGTAGCCCGACAGGATATTCAGCGTCTCCAGCAGCACAATCCCGCCCGACGAAGGCGGAGGCGAGGTGACGATCTCGTACCCGCGATAGCGTCCGTACAGCGGCGTGCGATCCTTCACCTGCGTAAGCCGCCAGATCCTGCCGCGTGATCAGGCCGCCGTTCGCGTGCAGGAAGTCGGCGATCTCGCCGGCCATTTGCCCACGGTAGAAGTCCTCCGGATTCGCGGCGATCCGCTGTGAGCGTCTGCGCCAGCTCGGGCTGCACGAAGCGGTCGCCCGGCTTGTAGAGGTTGCCGTCGCGCTGGAACAGCCGCCGCGACTCGGGGAACTTCGCCACGTTCTTGTTGGTCCCCAGGTTGTGGGCCTCTTCCTCCGACAGGACGAAGCCTTCGGTGGCCAGCCGGATCGCGGGAGCCATGACCTGCGCCAGCGTCAGCCGGCCGTAGGTCTTCTCGGCGTAGGTCAGGCCGGCGACGGTTCCGGGAACGCCGATCGCCTTGTAGCCGCTGGTGGAGAGGCCGGGAACGACGTTCCTCTGGGCGTCGAGGTACATGTCGGCGGTGGCGGCTGCGGGAGCCTTCTCGCGGTAGTCGAGGAAGTGGGCGGCGAACCGGCCATCGCGGTCCTTCATGCGGACCAGCATGAAGCCGCCGCCGCCGAGGTTGCCGGCCTGCGGGAAGCAGACCGCCAGGGCGAAGCCCACCGCGACCGCAGCGTCGACGGCGTTGCCGCCGGCTTTGAGGATCTCGACGCCGGCGTCGGTCGCGTTGTGCTCGATGGTGACGACCATCGCGTGCTTCGTGCGCACCGGCTCGGGATCGGGCCCGACGATGCCTGCGGCTTGGCCAGCAGCGCTGGGCCTGGAAGGAGCGGTCAGGAGCAGCAAGGCGCTGGCGACGAACCGGCGTGCGCTGGGCGCGAGTGGGATGGTTCGCAACCGGCTTTTTCTTCGAGCCGAGCATGCAGAATCCTCCGCGACGGTGAGGTTTGAGAATGTTTTCAGCATACGCGGCGGCGCGTTTCGGCTGGCTTTGGAGGACTTCGGGGGACCTTCCCCCTCCCCCTGACTTGAAGTCCTAAAGTCTAGAAAGAAGATACTTTAAGTCCAAACCGAAGTCCGGCTTAGGTTGGACTTGTCCGGACGGGTGCGGCGGGGATGGGCTGTCGGGGTGGGCTTTCGGCGGGGTGGTTTTGTCAAGGGAGGTCGGGTTTTGTCTGGTTTGGCGTCGGGGGGCTCGGGTGGGCTTATGCTGGGAGGGATATGAGGAGCGGCGATGCATCCAGATCTTGAGAGGTTGATGGAGTTGCAGCGGCAGGACCATCGAGGCCAAGCGGCTGCGCGAGGCGCTGGCCGCGCTGCCGAAGCGGCTGGCGGAGATGGCGGCGAAGTTCGAGGCGCTCAAGGGGCAGCGGGCGGTGGTGCGTGGATCTGCTGCAGAAGGAAGAGCTGCTGCGCCGGGGGCAGGAGTCCGACGTCAAGGACAAACAGGCCAAGATCGCCAAGGTGCGCAAGCAGCTGGACCAGGCGACCTCGACGGTGCAGGTGACGGCGTTCGAGCATGAGATCGGGTTCGCGCAGGCGGAGATCAGCAAGCTCGAGGACGCCGAGCTTGAGAGCATGGAGCGCAGCGAGGGGCTGGAGGCGCAGAAGAAGCTCGCCGACGCGGCGGTCGCCGACGCCGAGCTGACGCTGAAGCGCGAGCAGGAGCGCGGGGTGGAGACGAAGGCGGCCGATGAGGCGGCGCTGGCGGCGGTCGAGGAGCGGCGCCGGGCGGTGCGGGCGACGATCGGCGAGGATGCGCTCTCCATCTACGACCGGGTCGCGAAGGCGAAGGGAACCGCCGTCTCCGAGGCGTTGAACCAGCAGTGCGGCGTGTGCCAGATGATGCTGCGGCCGCAGCGCTGGAACGATCTGCGCGACCGCGATCAGAAGGAGACGATGCTGACCTGCGAGAGCTGCGGGCGGCTGCTCTATTACGATCCGGCGCGCGATGCGCCGCAGCGGAAGGTGGTGCCGGTGGAGAGCATCGCGGCGTCGATCATCCGGTCGCAGCGGTCGTAGATGCGAGCACCGACAGCGGCAGTTAGAGCGAAGTCGTTTGCTTCCGCAAACGAGGCCCCCTTAGCGACGATAAAGGCTGTCGCGAAGCATGGGGCACCCGCGGCGTCGGGGCTCAGGAAGCGTGGGGTCGATTATCGCCCCGTCCTGCTGGTGCCGGGGTGCTGGAGTTACCCTGAGAGGGATGCGGCTACAGGTCAGGAGTAGCCAACGGGTCAGGAGAGGGCTTTGAAGAGAATTGCAGTGGATATGGATGAGGTGATGGCGGATGCGGTCGCCGAGCACCTGTTGCGCTACAACCGGGACCATAACGAGCGGCTGACCAAGCAGGATCTCGAGGGCAAATGGCTGTGGGATGTGGTGGCGCGGGATCGCCACCCGGCGCTCGAAGGCTACCTGCAGTCGGAGGACTTCTTCGAGGTGCTGGAGGTGATGCCCGAGGCGCAACGCGTGATGGAGGCGCTGCATACCAAGTACGAGGTCTTCATCGCGACGGCGGCGATGGAGGTGCCGACCTCGTTCACGGCGAAGTTTCGCTGGCTGGAGCGGCACTTTCCGTTCATCTCGCCGTCGCACATTGTCTTCTGCGGGGACAAGTCGATCCTGCGCGCCGATTACCTGATCGACGATAATCCGCGCCAGCTGCGGCGGTTCGGCGGCGAAGGCATTCTGTATAGCTCGCCGCATAACAAGTACGAGACGGAGTTCCGCCGGGTGAAGGACTGGCTCGAGGTGGAGGCGCTGTTTTTGTAGGGCGTCCCGGAGGTCAGTCGTGCCAAGTCAAAGAAGGGCGCGACGTGGAAGGATTTGGGCTGGGGAAAGCGGCGCGACGGGATCGGTCAGTGCAATCAGCATCGGGATCCTTCGCTGCGCTCAGGATGACAGCAACAAACAACGGCAAGGGCAAGAACAGATCGCAGATCCCCGGCGGGGATGAACAGCGGCAACGCCAAGCAACTTGCGGCGGCTGATGCAGGTGGCCACGGAGGATAGGCTTTGACCGCGATGCCGAAGAGGGCGTTGCCTTCGGAGAACTTCATCACCACGGAGGCGCGGACGTCGGGACGAGCGGCGTGCTCGAGGAAGGCGGTGTTGCCCTCGATGTCGTCGGCCACCAGCAGGCCGCCGGAGCGGAGCGCGGCCCAGGCCGCTGCGAACTCGAACCTCATGTGCTCGTAGGTGTGCAGGCTGTCGTGGAGGAAGAGGTCGATGGGGCCGAGCTGCGCGAGCAGGGGTGGAAGCAGGCGCTGCGCGTTGCCGCGATGCAGCGTCCAGCGGCTGCGCAGGGCAGCGGGGATCAGGCAGCCGACGTACTCGTCGGCCTGGCGGGCGAGCGGCGGCAGGTCGATGCTGTGCAGGTGGCCGGGGCTGTTCTGCCGCAGGGCCTGCAGCAGGAACGCAGAGGTGACGCCGTAGCAGACGCCGGTCTCGACGACGCGCATGGGACGTAGGCCACGGGCGATGGCGTAGCAGGCGTGGGCGAGACGGGCATCGCCGTTGTGCTGCACGGGGAAGGGAAGATCCGTCCCAAGCTGCTGGAAGTTGCGCTGGATCTGGGCTTCGAGCTGGGTGAGGGCGGGATCGGCGAGATGGGACCGGAGGTCGAGGCCGGTGGCGGACTCGAGTGTGGCGAGGGCGGTGGTGAAGTCCTGCCAGTGGTAGTCGCCGGTGCGGGGCGCTCCTTGCCGACGGAGCTCGAGGATGGCGTGGAAGCGGTCGTACCCTTCGCGTGGATTGAGCAGAGCGACCGAGGCAAGACGGAGAGACTTGGCGAGCGTGGACGAACTCAGTGCATGCATACTGCTACCCTCTGGGCGAAGAAGATTCTCGACCATGGGCGGGGCCCAATTGAGGGCAACAGTAGCACGGCGCGCGGAGGGTGAAAAGCGCGCGGCGGTTGTTTGACGGCATGGATGGCCGCAAAGTACGGCATCAACAGAGATTGCGAGCGATCGGAGAGACCGCGCCGGCAGGCGGTTGCGAGCGCCTGCCGGGGATAGAATGCGCGGTTCGTGTCTTGGTGAGGGTAGCTGCGGGTGGGCTAGACGTACAGGGCGGACTCGAAGCGGCGCAGGGCCTCTTCGTTCCAGGCGTGGCTGGACTTGCGCCAGGTGTCGCCGCGCTCCTCCATGAAGTTGGGGAAGTCCATGCGGCAGTAGCCGCAGCGCTGCCGGAAGTCGTACATGGCCTGGGGGGTTCCGTCGAGGTAGAGGACGGCCTGCTGGCCGTCGCGGGACCACTCGATGGCGGCGATGCGCTCGGGCTGGGCGGGAGCGGCGCGCTCGAACTCGGCGTCGCTCTTGGCGAGGGCGTCGACGTTGTAGATGAGCATGGCGTCGAGGATGCTGGCCTCCTGCGTCTCCTTGGAGCGATCGCAGGCGTAGAAGTAGCCGGCGATGCCTTCGTCCTCAAAGACGACGCTCCACGGGATGACGGGCAGGCCGGGGACAGCGGGCGCGTTGGAGGAGAGATAGGCTCGGCCGGGGATGAAGGAAAGCGACTGCATAACACCTCTTTTCTCACGATACACTCGAAGGCAGAGCGGACGGGCACCGGCTTGGTGCCGCGTCGCTTCCAAACCCCATGAGCCTGCCACGAATCCAGATCGGACGCCCGCAACGCCTTGCCGGGCTGCTTCTCCTTGTGTTTTTGATCGAGTGCCTGTGGGTGGTGAGCCGACAGGAGCTTTCGCCGGCCGACTATCGCTACGCGCTGTGCGGCCGCGAGATGTGGGAGCGGCCGTCGCCGCTGGCGGGGTACTTTACGACCTGCGGCAATCTGAACGGCGATGGCACCTTCGCCTACCGGGTGGCGGGGCTGCCGCTGACGGCGGAGCGGCTGGTGCTGCTCGCGGGCGACAAGCTGCGAACGCCGGAAGACAGGCTGTATGCGAGCAGCGCGCTGAATGGATCGATCTGGGAGACACGGCACCAGATCGGTGGCGTGAAGTACCTGATGCATCTTCCGTTTATCTTGTTTTCGGTGTGGCTGGGCGGCGGGCTGTGGTGGGTCAGCCGGCGGCTGTTCGGCAATGAGGGCGGGTTCCTCGCGCTGGGGCTGTACTGCTTTTGTCCCACGGTGATTCGGTATGCGGTGACGCCGAATAACGAGGTGCTGGCCATGTGGGGGCTGTATGGGCTGGTGTACGCCGCGATGGGCGTGGCGCACGCGATGCAGGGGCCGCGACGGAAGTGGAAGCCGCGGATCGCGCTGTTCGTGGTGGCGCTGGGGATGACGGCGATCTCGCATCTGCTGGCGGCGATGCTGGGGTTCGTGGCGGCGTTCGCGTTCATGTTCTACCTGGCGGAGCGGCGGCGCAGCTATGTGATGCAGATGGTCGTCTTCTCCGCGCTGGGTGCGCTGCTGATCGTGCTGGCGTCGTTCGCGTTCCGGCTGGCGCCGTTCAGCTATGTGTTTACCGGCGGCGCGGGGAGGTTCTGGTTCTCGCTCGATGCGGCGAAGGGGTTCTTTAGCCAGATGGTGAATGCGCCGATCGCGATTGCGATGGTGGTGGCGACGGTGGTGTATCTGGGGGCGCGGCGCAGCCGGTACTTCGGCAACACGGCGCCGCTGCTGATGCTGCTGGCGCTGTTCGCGCTGCGCACGACGCAGGTGATGAGTTACCCGTGGCTGTGGGCGCTGCCGTTCCTGTTTACGTTTGTGGGCGGGGTGTTCGCGGATGCGCTCGAGACGCCGCAGCGGAAGCTGTTTCTGGGGCTTACGGGGGCGATCCTGGCGACGCAGGTGCTGCTGTGTGCGACGGCGCTGCCGGGATTGGCGCGGTAGACGACTGGCTCTGTTGGCGAGTGTGGGGACCGGAATCGGGGCGTAGCGTTCCGGCGTTGCGGTGCGCAGGCTAGCCGCATCCAATCTTAGGATTACCCGTGA
The DNA here is from genome assembly GCA_963755245.1 of uncultured Acidobacteriaceae bacterium. Taxonomy (GTDB): domain Bacteria; phylum Acidobacteriota; class Terriglobia; order Terriglobales; family Acidobacteriaceae; genus Edaphobacter. Next base: position 248,036 of record CAVWJY010000011.1, read on the forward strand.
GGAACGATAACTTGAATTGGCATGAATCTCTGCGGGTGCGGCTGCGCTTCGAGAAGACGGCGCGTGGCGTGGGCCTGCGCTGTCTCTCTGTTTGCATCCTTGGGGCGTGTGTTGTTGGCGGGTGGGTGCCATCGGCACCGCAAGACGACCTCGACGCCGAATACGACCGACTACGCGGACGACATCCGGGCGCTGGTGGCGAAGAAGACGCTGCCGATGCTGCGCTGGCCGAACTACGCGGACTATCAGCCGGCGGTGGCGACCTTCTACGACGATCGCAACGACGAGGTGGCGTGGACACGCGAGGGCAGGCCGACGCCCGAGGCCAAGGCGTTTATCAAGGCCTTTCAGCAGGCGGGCGCGAAGGGGTTGAATCCGGAGGACTACGACGCTTCGCGGTGGGCGGGACGGGTGCGGCGGCTGGCGGGCAAGTCGCCGGAGGACTTTGCGCAGTTCGATGTGGCGATGACGATCACGGTGATGCGGTATATCTCCGCGCTGCATAGCGGGCGGGTGAATCCGACGCACTTCAACTTCGACATCCATATCGAATCGAAGCGGTACGATCTGGCGGAGTTTGTCTCCGACCGGGCGGTGGACGCGACCGACGTGCCGAAGCTGGTGAGGTCGGTCGAGCCGAACTCCGAGCAGTACCGGAAGACCGAAGCAGGCGCTGGCGCGGTATCTGGTGCTGGCGCAGCAGCAGGCGAGAGCGGCGCGGAGCCGCGCCGATCAAGGATGTGACGAAGGCGGTTGCGATCGGGGAGGCGTATCCGCACGCCGCGGAGCTGGAGGCGCGGCTGCAACTGGAGGGCGATGCGTCGCCGGCGGATGCGCGCAAGGGAGCCGCACAGGACATCTATACCAAGGCGCTGTCGGATGCGGTGAAGAGCTTTCAGCATCGGCATGGCATCGCGGAGGATGGCAGGCTGACGGAGCAGACGGTGAAGGCGATGAACGTGCCGTTGCGCGAGCGCGTGACCCAGCTGCAGGACTCGCTGGAGCGCTGGCGCTGGCTGCCGGATCAGTATGTGAATGCGCCGCTGATCGTGAACCTTCCGGAGTTCGTGCTGCGCGGCTAGACGCGGATCACAAGCCGGAGTTCACCATGAAGGTGGTGGTGGGCAAGATGCTGGGTGAGCACGAGACGCCTGTGTTTACGCACATGATGCGGTATCTGATCTTCCGCCCGTACTGGAATGTGCCGACGGATATCGCGCGCAAGGAGCTGGTGCCGCATATGGTTACCAATCAGGGATATCTTGCGACCAAGAACTTCGAGGTGACCAACAGCAAGGGCAGTGGTGCTGACGAACTACACGGCCAAGCAGGTGGCGCAGGGCGGCGTGATGGTGCGCGAGAGGCCGGGGCCGAAGAACTCGCTGGGGCTGGTGAAGTTCATGTTCCCGAATCAGTACGACATCTATCTGCATTCGACGCCGGAGCAGGCGCTGTTCAACCGTTCGCGGCGCGACTTCAGCCACGGCTGCATTCGCGTGCAGGAGCCGGAGAAGCTGGCGGCGTGGGTGCTGCAGGGGCAGGAGGACAAGGATCATCAGCCATGGGATCTCGAGAAGGTGCAGGAGGCGATGAAGAGCGGCCCGGACAACTACACCGGTGCGCCTGAAGAAGCCGATCCCGATCGTGATCTTCTATGTGACTGGATACGTGGAGGATGACGGGCAGACGCACTTCTTCGACGACATCTATGGGTATGACGCGCGACTGCAACAGGTGCTGGCGAAGGGCATGCCGTACCCGACCAAGCCGGAGCCGGTGGTGGCAAAAACACCGCCCGGGGACACGCAATGACCGCATGAAGTCTGTAGACTTTCTGCAGTGACGATGAGTACAGAGAACGCGGACAGAAGGTGGGACCAGGGCTTGCGTGACGTTGTTAGACGATCAGGATGTCGCGACCTCCGAAGTAGCAGTTATTCCCTCCGATATCTCCTCCGACGGGCTCGATGCGCGCGAGGTTGCGGAGTTTCGAACGCGGCTGATGGAGTGGTATCGCGTGCATGCGCGCACGCTGCCGTGGCGCGGCGTCGCCGACCCGTACAAGACATGGGTGTCGGAGATCATGCTGCAGCAGACGCGGGTGGCGGCGGTGATCGAGCACTATCTGCACTTCATGGAGCGGTTTCCGGCGCTGGTGGCGCTGGCGCTGGCTCCTGAGGAGGAGGTGCTGGCGGCGTGGAGCGGGCTGGGCTACTACCGGCGCGCGCGCATGCTGCACAAGGCGGCGCAGTTCATCACGGGCGAGCGCGGCGGGGTGTTTCCTTCGACGGCGGTCGAGCTGCGGACGCTGCCGGGGATCGGCGAGTACACCTCGGCGGCGATTGCGAGCATCGCGTTTGGCGAGAGCGTGGCCGCGGTCGATGGCAACGTGGAGCGCGTGCTGCTGCGCCTGACGGGGCGGCCCGAGCAGGCGACGGCCGCGGGGCGAGCCTTCGTGCGGCTGGTTGCGGGGCAGCTGGTTCCCGAGCGGACGCTGGGCACGGTGGAACGCCAGACCGCGCGTGACGGCGAAGGGCAACGCGGCAAAGGGCAACGGCGCGCTGCATGGCCGGACGGTTGCCGTGAATGCGGCGGGCGATCATAACCAGGCGATGATGGAGCTGGGCGCGACGGTCTGCCTGCCGCGCGCTCCGCTGTGCCTGGAGTGCCCGGTCCACGGGCTGTGCCGCACGCGCGGGGAGCATGAGACGGCGCCGCGCGCGAAGCTGCGCAGCCGCGAGGTGGCGTATCTGCTGTGGTTGCGCAAGCGCGGCGTGGTGACGCAGGTGCTGCTGGCGAAGCGGCCGGCGGATGCGAGCCTGATGCCGGGAATGTATGAGCTGCCGCCGTTGCCGCTCGATGCCGCCGACGATGCGATGACGGAGCGCGAGCCGGTGCTGCGAGTGCGGCACGCGATCACGAATACGAACTACTACGTGCGCATCTATGCGCCGCTGGGCCCGGAGGATAGGGTGCTGCGGCGCGCGGTTCCGGTGGCCAAGAGCGATCTGCATTGGGTGAAGACATCGACGCTGTCCGAGGTGCCGCTGACCGGTCTGGCGAAGAAGGTGCTGCAGCGGCTGCAGGTGATGGCGGTGCGCCCGCTGCGCCGCGCGGATCTCGAGGCCGAGACGCAGCCGGCGCGCAAGACCAGAGCAGCAGGCCATGCCGGTGGTGGTGATCGATCACGATGAGGATCACGATTTGTTTTAGCCGCCTGTGCGGGAGGCGGTGCAGAGAGTGAAGGCGGTGCGGTAAGCTGTAGGCTCTGGACACAGGTTGGAGCGCAAACGTCCCGGTGTTGTGGGGCGATTTGCATCCATAAGGAGACTGTCGGCAATGAAGCTTCGTCGGATGTGGGTTGGCGCGGTAGCGGTATTGGGATTGGGTTTGGTGGCGCAGGCGCAGGTGCCGCCGGCGGTGAAGGCGGCGGAGGCATCGATCGATCCGGAGAAGATTCGCGCGCATGTGCGCTTTCTCTCCGACGACCTGATGGAGGGCCGCGGGCCGGGGCTGCGCGGCAGCGAGCTGGCGGCGAAGTACATCGCGACCGAGTTCGCGCTCGATGGCCTGAAGCCGGGCGGCGATAACGGGACCTACTTCCAGCAGGTGAAGTTTGTCGGCACGAAGGTGAAGGCCGCGGAGACCAGCTTCGCGTTCATTCCGCTGCAGGGTGCGGCGCAGACGCTGACCTATGGCGACGACTACACGGTGACCAATCAGGAGCACACGCCGGTGGCCGATGTGGACGCGCCGATTGTGTTTGTGGGCTATGGCGCGACCGCGCCGGAGTTTGGCTGGAACGACTACGCGGGCGTGGATGTGAAGGGCAAGGTGATCCTGTGCATCGTGGGCGATCCGCCGTCGGATGATCCGAAGTTCTTTGGCGGCAAGGCGCTGACCTACTACGGCCGCTGGACGTACAAGTTCGAGCAGGCGGCGCGGATGGGCGCGGTGGGTGCGCTGATCATTCATCGGACGGATCTCGCGAGCTATGGCTGGGACGTGGTGAAGAACTCGAACACCAGCGAGAAGACCTATCTTGCGGAGGACACAAACGCGAAGCTGAAGGCGGCGAGCTGGATTCAGCTGGAGGTGGCGCGGAAGCTGTTTGCGGCGAGCGGGCTCGATCTCGACACCGAGATGACGGCGGCGGGCAAGCGCGGCTTCAAGGCGGTGGAGCTGCCGGTGCGGTTGAAGGCGCATGTGGAGAGCGTGGTCCGGCCGTTCCAGAGCCCGAATGTGGTGGGGATTCTGCCCGGCAGCGGATGACGGGCAAGGATCAGGCGGTGCTGTACACCGCGCACTATGACCATCTGGGGTTTGTGCCGGGCATGGCGGGCGACAACATCTACAACGGCGCGGCGGACAACGGCGACCGGCGTGCGGGATGATTCTGGAGATGGCGCGGGCGTGGGCGACATGGTGCATGCGGGCGGCGTGAAGCTGCCGCACTCGGTGGTCTCTGCGGCGGTGACGGCGGAGGAGCAGGGGCTGCTGGGCAGCGAGTATCTGGGGCAGCATCCGCCGATTCCGGCCGGGCAGATCGCGCTGGACATCAACTACGACATGATCCTGCCGATCGGCGTTCCGCAGCAGGTGAACGTGAACGGGGCGCAGCGGACGAGCTTCTTCCCGACGGTGCAGGCGACCGCGAAGCGGTTCGGTCTGGAGATCGTTCCCGACCCGCGGCCGGCGGCGGGAAGCTACTACCGCTCGGATCACTTCAGCCTGTCGCGCGTGGGGATTCCGGCGTTTTCGATCGATACGGGGACGCTCTACGAGGGCCACGATGCGGCGTGGGGCAAGGCGAAGATGCAGGACTTCGAGGACCACGACTATCACAACTTCTAGCGACAACTATCACGCCGACTGGGACTTCCCGGCAATGCGAAGCTCGATCGCTTCGGCATGGAGCTGGGCTGGGAGGCGCTGACGGTGCCGGGCAGCATTCACTGGAACGCCGGGGATGAGTTCGAGCCGGCGCGCAAGGCGAGCCTGGGCAACTAGGCGACTGTTGCTGGAGAGCCCCTTCCTAGGAAGGGGCTTCTTGCGCGAGCTGGGCGCCGGCTTCTACGACGCGACCGTGAGGTCGGTTAGTAGAAGTCGGCGCAGCTCAGAAAGAAGCCGCAGGCGCGGCAGACGAGCTTGCAGCGATGGTCCTCGAGCCGGGAGCCGCAGGTGGGGCAGAAGCGGCTGTGGTGCTCCTGCGGCGCTGCCGCCCGTTGTGCGTCGAGCGCACAGGCGGTCGCGGCTGGGGTCGCTGGCGGCGAGTCGGGGATGGCGTCGGTCGGCATGGGGATAGTGTAGCGCCGAGGAGCTCGGCATGCGGATGCCAGCTTCGGTTCAAGCGTGTAATCCATTCGCAGGATGTTCGATCGGCTGTAATCCAACCGGCATCGAATGCGATAGCCGTGGAAGCGGCAGATCAGCCAAAGGAGAAGATCTATGGATCGCAGCGCGAGCGCAAAGTGGCAGGGAGTCTGAAGGACGGCAAGGGCGTCATTTCGACGCAGAGCGGCACGTTGCAAGGAGGCGCAGTACAGCTTCGGCACCCGGTTTGAGAATGGGGTTGGGACCAATCCCGAGGAGCTGATCGCGGCGGCGCATGCGGGCTGCTTCACGATGGCGCTGAGCGGCAGTTGACCTCGGCCGGAGCTGCCGCCGGAGTCGCTCGAGACCACCGCCGTGGTGACGCTGGAGAGACACGACGACGGCCGACGGTGACGAAGATTCACCTGACCACGCGGGCGAAGGTGCCCAACATCGAGAAGGCGAAGTTCGACGAGCTGGCGAAGAAGGCCAAGGAGGGCTGCCCGATCTCGCGGCTGCTGAAGGCGGCGGAGATTACGCTGGACGCGCAGCTGGTTTAGATTGCGTGACGGACAAGAAAAATGCGGCCCGGACATTATGCGTGGGCCGCATTTTCTTGTTTTCTAGTGGCTGTGCGAGTGGCCGTGGTGGTGATGGCCATGGTGGTGATGATGGCGTGGCGCTGACGGCCTCGAGCGGCGGCGGCGCGGCGCAGCCGTGGGTGGTCGCGCAGCCGGTGATCTCGAACTGCAGCGTGGTGTGGTGGATGTGGAAGCGGTCGCGGAGGGCGTGGTTGAGGCGCTCGAGGATGGCGCCGCAGTCCGACACCGGCATCTCGGCGATGGTGACGTGGCTGGCGAGCGCGTGGGAGCTGGAGCCGAGCGACCAGACGTGCAGGTCGTGGACGTCGAGCACGCCTTCGACCGCCTGCATCGCGGTGCGGACGTCCTCGAGCTGCAGGCTGCGCGGGGTGCCTTCGAGCAGGATGTGCAGGGTCTCGCGCACGATGCCGACGGAGCTGTAGAGGATCATGGCGGCGATCAGCAGCGAGAGCACGGGGTCGATCCACGTGATGCCGGTGAAGAGGATGCCGGCGCCACCGGCGATGACGGCGGCGGTGGAGAGCGTGTCGCCGAGCATGTGCAGGAAGACGCTGCGGATGTTGACGTCGCCGGAGAAGCGCCAGAGCAGGGCGGCGATGCAGCCGTTCATCAGCACACCGGCGGCGGCGACCGACATCATCAGCCTGGGCTGGATGGGCTGCGGCTCGCCGAAGCGGTGGATGGCGGCGATGGCGATCCAGGCGGAGAGCAGGATCAGCGCGAGGGCGTTGACGAAGGCGGCGAGCACGCCGGCGCGCTGGTAGCCGAAGGTCTTTTCGCCGGTGGCGGGGCGCGCCTGGAAGTAGACGGCGACGAAGGAGAGCACGATGGCCAGCATGTCGGAGACGTTGTGGCCGGCCTCGGAGATGAGCGCGAGCGAGTGGGCGCGGACGCCGAAGTAGAACGTCGCGACCACGTAGCAGAAGGTGGCGGCGAGCGAGAGCTTGAGAACCTGCTGCATCCTGCCGGAGGCGGTGGCGACCATATGCATGGCTTTATTGTATACCGCAGGGGGGTATACGGCTGGCCCCGTGAGCGGAGCCGCGCGTGGCTAAGAGATCAGCTAAGAAATCAAAGGTGATGGGGGTCGAGGCGCAGGCCGCTCCAGGATTCGGCGACGACGATGCTGTTGCTGGGGTTATGCGGATCGTAGCGGACCTGGACGGGGAGATCGACGCGGACATGGCGGACGAGCTCGGTGAGCAGCGAGACATCCTGGGCGCACTCGTAGGAGACGCCGGAGACGCGGTAGGCGTAGATGAGGATCGACGGGACGCGCTCCTCGTGACCCTCTTGGCCATTTGGCTCGTGCCCCTCGTGGCCGGGCGCATCGGTCAGCGCGATCTCGGCCTGGCCGGCGGTGAGGCCGAACTCGCTGGGATCGGAGTCGCCGAGGGTGATGTCGATCAGGCTGGCGTCGGTGATGCGGCCGTACTCGGCGAGGAAGAGGCGGCGGCGGCGCTCGATCTCGCAGGCATCGGTGCGCGGGCGGAAGACGGCATAGCAGGCTACGCCGAGGACAGCAGCGGCTCCGATGGCGAGGAGGCCGAGCTGGCGAGGACTGAGAGGCAGGGCTGGAGAAAGATGCGGCACGTGTCTGCCAATGAGCATAGCCGATTGCCTTGAGGACCGGGGAATGTTTGAGATACGGGCGGCGGCAGAGGGCGCGAGAGGTTCCTTTTGGCACCGCCTGCGCCGCATTCCCGGCGATGCCGCGCAGTGCAGGCGGTATACTGAGGAGTGCCCATGAAGCCGGATTCCGCATCGCCATTCGCCGCCCGCCAGCTCTCCTCCACGCCTCGTCCACGCCGCCTGTTTCGGGAGACCGCTCTCCGTGAGGCTGCCGCGCGCGACGCCGCTCTGCGCAGCACGGCCAACCCGCTCGATCTGGCGGAGGACCGCCGCATCCGCTCGACGACGGTGGTCTGCGTCCGCCGCGGCGACGCGGTGGTGATGGCCGCCGACGGCCAGGTCTCGCTGGGCGCGACCGTGATGAAGGGCTCGGCGAAGAAGATCCGGCGGCTCTACAACGACAAGGTGCTGGCAGGCTTTGCGGGCTCGACGGCGGATGCGTTCTCGCTGTTCAGCCGCTTCGAGAACAAGCTGGAGCAGTATGCCGGCAATCTCGGCCGCGCCGCGGTGGAGCTGGCCAAGGACTGGCGCACGGACAAGATGCTGCGGCAGCTGGAGGCGCTGCTGATCGTGACCGACGCGAAGCAGACGTTTCTGCTCAGCGGCACCGGCGACGTGATCGACCCGGATGAGGGGATCGCGGCGATCGGTTCGGGCGGCAGCTATGCGCTGGCCGCGGCGCGGGCGCTGATGGAGAACACCGAGCTGAGCGCGCGCGAGATCGCGGAGAAGAGTCTGAGGATTGCGGGCCAGATCTGCATCTACACGAACGACCAGATGACGATTGAAGAGTTGAAGGCGGAACCGGTCGTAAGCCTGTAGCATCGCCGACCATCTGTAACCGCTGCGGTTGCACGACACACGTTGGATGCGGCTGCGCTCGAATCCAGCCGCGCATGAGGAGTACCGAGACATGGCAATTTTTTTACCGGGAGCCGCGGAAGATCAGGCGCTGGCGCTGGATGAGATGACGCCGCGCGAGATCGTCGCGGAGTTGGACAAGTACGTGGTGGGCCAGCAGGCGGCCAAGCGCGCCGTGGCGATTGCGCTGCGCAACCGCATGCGCCGGCAGAAGCTCTCGCCCGAGCTGGCCGAGGACATCATGCCCAAGAACATCATCATGATCGGGCCGACCGGCGTGGGCAAGACGGAGATTGCGCGGCGGCTGGCGAAGCTGACCAACTCGCCGTTCCTGAAGGTGGAGGCGTCGAAGTTCACCGAGGTGGGCTACGTCGGGCGCGATGTGGAGTCGATCGTGCGCGACCTGGTGGAGATCGCCATCGACATGGTGCGCGACGAGAAGCTGGAGGACGTGGAGGAGAAGGCGGAGCTGAACGCGGAGGACCGGCTGCTCGATCTGCTGCTGCCGCCTGCGCCGGTCGCTGCGGCGGCCGCCACGGCGAGCTCCGGCGAGGCCAAGGAGCTGGAGCTGACGCTCGCGTCTGCTCGACTGACGACGAACGCGCAGACCGGCGAGAAGCACGACGAGCAGCCCGCCGAGAAGGCGCACGAGAAACCGACCGACAGCCACCACCGGACGCGCGAGAAGCTGCGGCAGCAGTTCCGCGAGGGCAAGCTGGACGACCGCACGGTGGAGATCGACGTGCGCGACCGCAACCAGCCGAGCTTCGAGATCCTGACCAACCAGGGCCAGGAGGAGATGGACATCAACCTCAAGGACATGCTGCCGGGGCTGTTTGGGCAGCGGACCAAGAAGCGGAAGATGAAGGTCTCCGAGGCGTTCGAGTACCTGGTGCAGGAGGAAGAGGGCCGGCTGATCGATATGGATCAGGTGACGCGGCTGGCGGTCGAGCGCGTGGAAGATGCGGGCATCGTGTTTCTCGACGAGATCGACAAGATCGCGGGCCGCGAGGGCGGCGCATGGGCCGGACGTCTCGCGCGAGGGCGTGCAGCGCGACATTCTGCCGATCGTCGAAGGCACGACGGTCAACACCAAGTACGGCATGGTCTCGACCGACCACATTCTGTTCATCGCCGCCGGTGCGTTCCACGTCTCGAAGCCGAGCGATCTGATTCCGGAGCTGCAGGGACGCTTCCCGATTCGCGTCGAGCTGCAGTCGCTGACGGTGAATGACTTTGTGCGCATCCTGACGGAGCCGAAGTCGTCGCTGGTGAAGCAGTCGACGGCGCTGCTCGAGACCGAGGGGCTGAAGCTGGAGTTCACGAAGGAGGCGCATCGCCGAGATGGCGCAGTTCGCCTTCCGCGTGAACGAGACGACGGAGAACATCGGCGCGCGCCGGCTGCATACGATCATGGAGCGCGTGCTGGACGAGATCAGCTTCCAGGCGCCGGACCTGTTCAAGTCGCCGCGACCGGAGGCCACCGAGGAGGGCGTGGTGGCGGAGATCGGTTCGTCCGCGCCGCTGACCACGGAGCCGCAGCCGCCTGCGCCGCCGCTGCCGGTGGTCGAACGCGCAGACGGCGACGGGCGTCGAGAAGGTGATCGTCGTCGATCCCGAGTACGTGCGCCAGCAGGTCGCCGGCATCGTGAAGAACCAGGACCTGAGCCGCTACATCCTGTAAGCGTCGTTTGCCAGTGTTCGAGACAGCAAAGGGCGGCCACGATGGCCGCCCTTTGCTGTCGATGCTGGGCACATCTGGCGTCTCTAAGGAGCCGGGCTCCAGCTGCGAACCGTCATCCTGCATCACGATCTCTCGATCTTTCCCCGCGCCAACGCGGGGCGGCTTCTCCATCGGCACCCAGCGAGTCCGCGCGATCTTTCGCGAGATCAGAGAGATGGCGCAGTCAGAGGGTTTTGCCGCGATCGGCATCGAAGCTGAACGGCTCTCCGGACGGAATCCGAGGCGTACCGTATATCGATCAAGAGGGGACTGTTATGAACTCCGCGCATGTTCCGTGTGCAAGGACGAAGCAGCTCTGGTGGGTGAGGTAAGCCATGATACGAAGCGGCACCAGCGAGGAGCGAGGTCGTCGCTCACTTGCGTCAGCTTGGCCTCGATAAGATGGATCCTCAAAGGCTTCGCAACGTACCGGTATTCCCTGCGTGACCTGGTCTGCTTGAACTGGACGTCGTTCCATCAAGGACTTCGCGCCGGCTCACCGGCATGTCCCTCGGCGCGGCAAAGGAGAAGGTTCACCATGAGCGCAGGCATGGGCCGATCTGCCGTGAAGCGGATGACGCACTGCATGAGGCGATGTTTGCTGCGGCCAAGGAGCTTGGCTATGTCGAGGTTTCGAGCCACGAGCGATGAGGCAGCGCCGCACGCAGTAACAACGCAGATACCGAGGGAAAAGAGGTAGATCGCGGCATCAATGGACGAAAACAGCAAGGGCGGCCATGATGGCCGCCCTTTGCTGTCGATGCTGGGTTGAAGCTTATGCGGAGACCGGCTGCGAGATCTCGGCGAGGCGCTTGGCCAGCAGCACCTCGAGGTCTTCGAGCGCCTTGCGAGAAGCCTTCGATGCCTTCCTTCAGCTTGTCGTGGGCCATGCGGTCCTCGGCGTGCATCTTGTCGAAGGTCGCCTTGTCCATGGGGATCTTGCTGGATGTCCATGCGCCGCGGCCTTGGCGGCGTCGAGCTTGCGGGTCAGCGTGCCGTCGGTCTTGTCGAGCTCGGCCAGCAGCTTCGGGGAGATGGTCAGCAGGTCGCAGCCGGCGAGCTCGGTGATCTCGCCGATGTTGCGGAAGCTGGCGCCCATGACCACGGTCTTGTAGCCGAAGTGCTTGTAGTAGTTGTAGATCGTCGTGACGATCTGGACGCCGGGATCGTCGGCGCCGGTGTAGTCCTTGCCCGTGTCCTTCTTGTACCAGTCGAGGATGCGGCCGACGAAGGGCGAGATCAGGGTGACCTTGGCCTCGGCGCAGGCGATGGCCTGGTGCAGGCCGAAGAGCAGGGTCAGGTTGCAGTGGATGCCTTCCTTCTCCAGCTTCTCGGCGGCCTTGATGCCCTCCCAGGTGGAGGCGATCTTGATCAGCACGCGCTCGCGCGAGATCCCCGCCTTGTCGTACTGGGCGATGATGTCGTGGGCCTGCTCGATGGTCTTCTCCGTGTCGTAGGAGAGGCGCGCGTCGACCTCGGTGGAGACGCGGCCGGGGACGATCTCGAGGATCTTGCGGCCGAAGGCGACGGCGAGCGACTTGAAGGCGAGCGCGGCGACGTCCTTGTCGGAGGCGTTGCTGCCGGCGTCCTTGCGGGCCTGCTTGAGCACGTCGTCGACGATGTCCTGAGTACTCAGCCATCTGCGCGGCAGCGGCGATCAGCGAGGGATTGGTGGTCGAGTCCTGCGGCTGGAATTTCTGGATGGAGTTGATGTCGCCGGTGTCCGCGACGACGGTGGTCATGCCACGAAGCTGCTCGAGAAGAGATGCCATAGCGATACTCCCTTATGTTTCCGGTGACCAGTCTACCAAGAATAGCCGGCGGACGCCCAAGATTGGCCGGTAACTGACTGCTGGGCGGAAGCCGGCTGAACGGCGATTGCTGGCTTTCCGGCACGCAGCCTGTCTCGTTAGATGCAGTTAGTGGGCGGCGGTCTGCAGGCTGGGGTCGGAGAGGCCGCTGCGGTTACCCGCCTGATCGACCGCTACGACCTGATAGGCGTAGGTTTGGCCGGCCTCGGCGGTGAGATCGCGGAAGGCCGGGGTGGGCAGCGGGCGTGGGCGTGAGCTGGACGCTGGGGCCGGTCGGCGAGCCGTTGGCGCGACCGGCTCGCGGAAGACGAGATAGCCGGCCAGATCGGCCTCCGCGTTGGGCTCCCAGGAGAGATCGATCGCGGCGGGATGCTGGGGGTCGGAGCCGGGGATCGCCTCGAGCCCGGCCGGGCGTCTGCGGCGGGAAGATGTCCAGGTGCGCGAAGGTGATCGGCCGCAGAGGGAGCGCTCTCGATCTCGAGTTTGTGGATGCCGAGGGTGACGGGGCGGACGCGGTTGGCCACGTAGCGGTAGGTCGAGCCCATGGTCGCGGTGACGTCGACGGTGCCTGCGTGTGCTGCGCCTGTTGCCGGCGGAGGCGCTGTCGGGCTCGGTGACGCGGAGATGGACCGGCGGCCTCTTCGGCGTCGATTTCTTGGAATGCGTGGCCGGGGTGGCGGTCGGCGTGGGCGGGCTTCCCCTTGGCCTTCTTCTTTTTCTTGCTGGGCTGGCGGCGGGCTTGCCGGGCGCGGCGGCAGGAGCCGGGTGCGGCTTGTCGAGCCGCGTGCGGGGGCGGTGGGGTCAGGTCGGTGCGCTCCAGATCGACGATGCCGGGCTGCGCGGAGGGCTGCCACTCCATGACCGCACCGGCCTCGAGGTTCGTGGCATGCAGGTCTTCGACCGCGGGAGGAGCGGCTCCGGCGGCGGCGAAGCCGGCCACGGCGGACTCGCCGGCGGAGCGGCCGGCCGCGTTGAACAGCTGCACGCGATAGGTCAGCAGCCTGACGGGATCGGCCTGCAGCGTCGGCGGGAAGATCGTCGGTCGCCTCGCTGGCGGCCGGGCGTTACGGTCAGGCGAGCGACCGGGGCGCAGGCCGTGAGCCGGGCGGCGGGGGCGTTGGGCCGGGGGCCGACCTCGCGGCAGAGCTCGGCGGTGATGGGGCCTTTGAGGGGCAGGCCGTCGTTGGTCTGGCTGGAGGTGGTCCAGTGCACGCGCACCTGGCTGCCCATGCGCTGGGCCTGAGATCCGTCGCCAGCGTGGGGAGGTTCAGCGTGGGCGGTTTGGGGGGCGCGGGACTGGCGCAGCCGGCGAGAATGCCGGAGATCCCGATGGCCGCCAAGGGCGCCAGCCGACGTGCGATGTGTTGAGAGAGAGCGAACCGTTCGCTCGACCAGCCTCCGACGGCGATGCCCGTGGGGCGCGCTTGCCTGTTCCTCATCCCTCTCAGGCTAGCATTGCGGGCGTGGCAAGAGCGGCCATAAGCAGAATCACTGCCATTTCTCGAGGAGATCGAAAACATTTGACGCGGCCATAACATCTATTCGTCATGCGGACGTCCCAGGGGGCAATGTATGCCCATCAGGAACGGGAACGCGCACGAGACCGCAAAACCGATTACAGGCGGAGCAGCCGGATCCCCCTCCCCTGTACACCTCTCCCGAACCACCTCCGCCGCACCTTCAGGTCGATGGCGAGGCGGCGGAGAACGTGATCGCGGAAAAGCGCATTGGCGAACGCATCAAGCATCTGCGCCTGAAGAAATCGATGGGCCTGGTGGAGCTGGGCCAGCATACCGGGCTGTCGGCGAGCTTTCTGTCGCAGCTGGAGACCGGGCGCGTGGTGCCGACGCTGCGCAATCTGGCCCGCATCGCCATGGTGTTCTCGAAGGACCTGAGCTACTTCTTCGAGCCCGAGCCGCAGACGCTGTTCCGCGTGCACCGGCGCAAGGATCGGGTGCGGCTGCCGCAGAGCGGGGTGGAGGATCCGTCGTACTTCTTCGAGAGCCTGGGCTACATGGTCCCGGACCGGCAGCTGGATCCCTACTTTGCGGAGTTTCTGCCGCATAAGAACGGAGGCGCGGGCCGCGGGCGCACCAGCATGTGGGCTGCGAGTTTCTGCTGCTGCTGACGGGACGGCTCGACCTGCAGCACGGCGAGGTGACGCACCATCTGGAGGCGGGCGACGCGGCCTACTTCGACGCCGACACCACGCACAGCTACATCTGCGTGGGGGATATCGCGGCGACGGCGGTGATCGTCACGCTGCAGCAGCCGGTGACGACCCCGTACACGGGCGGTCCACGCACCGGACCGGCGGCCGGCATGGCGTCGAACCGGGTGCGCGGGCAGTCCCCGACGCTGTTGCGCACGCATCCGACGGGCGGACCACAGACCCGCTACGGCGACCGCAGAGACAGGGCCGCAGGCTGCAGGATCACAGACCTCGGCGGCTCAGAGCTCGGCCGCAGGCAGATCGAGAAACACACGCGTTATAGCCGGATGATAGCCCGAGCGAACAAGACGCCGGGATGCTCGAGGACGTTCTTTACGAACTCTTTGCGCCGACGCTCCTAGACTTCAGGACATGGAGACGTGCGTTATCCGGCCGGCGGCGGCGAAGGACATGCCGGCGGCCGCGAGCATCTACGAGCACTTTGTTCGCACCAGCACCGCGACCTTCGAACTGACCCCGCCCGACGTCCCGGAGATGTGCCGGCGACGGCGGGCGGTTCTCGAACGCGGCCTGCCGTACCTGGTGGCCGAGCTGGAGGGCTACATCGTGGGCTACTGCTATGCCTCGCAGTTCCGCCCGCGCGAGGGCTACCGGTTCACCGTCGAGGACTCGATCTACGTGCGGCCCGATTGCGTGGGGTACGGGGTGGGCAAGAAGCTGCTGGGGCAGCTGATTCAGGGGTGCCAGAAGGCGGGCTGCCATCGCATGATCGCCTGCATCTGCGGGGAGAATCCGGTCTCGGTGGGGCTGCACCGGTCGCTCGGCTTTGAGCCCCTGGGCAGGATCCCGGAGGCGGGGTTGAAGTTCGAGCAATGGATCGATATGGCGATGATGCAGCGGCCGCTCTAGCGAGAATGCATGCGATTTCACCGCTTGCTGCGAAGCGCCGGTTGCTTCGCGCGCGAGCTTCGCCTTACCATCGCCCAAGTGGACTTTCACAACAAAACGTCGAAGCCGGACCTGAATCGGGACACCCTCGAGGCGGAACGGCTGGTCTCCGCCGGCAAGGTGGACGACGATGCCGCCTTCGAACTGAAGCTGCGTCCGAACCGGCTGGTCGAGTTTATTGGCCAGGAGAAGGCCAAGGAACAGCTGGCGATCGCGCTCGAGGCGGCGAAGTCGCGCGGCGAGGCGCTCGATCACGTGCTGCTCTTCGGGCCGCCGGGGCTGGGCAAGACCACGCTGGCGACCATCATCGCCAACGAGCTGCAGGTCGGCTTCCAGCAGACCTCGGGACCGGCGCTGCAGATCCAGGGCGATCTGACGGCGATCCTGACCAACCTGCGCAAGAAGCAGGTGCTGTTTCTGGACGAGATTCACCGGCTGCAGCCGGTGCTCGAGGAGAAGCTCTACACCGCGCTCGAGGACTACAAGCTCGACATCATCATCGGCCAGGGCCCCGCGGCCCGGACGCATGTGATGGAGATTCAGCCATTTACGTTCGTCGCGGCGACCACCCGGCCGGGCCTGCTGAGCTCGCCGCTGCGCTCGCGCTTCGGCATCCTGCTGCGGCTGGAGTTCTACACCGACGACGAGCTGCGCTTTGTGGTCGAGCGCTCGGCCGAGGTGCTGGGCGTGCCCATCGACCGCGACGGCGCGGCGGAGATCGCGATGCGGTCGCGGGGCACCCCGCGCATCGCCAACCGGCTGCTGCGCCGGGTGCGGGACTACGCCCAGGTGCGCGCGGCGGGCATGATCGACCGGCCGACCGCGCAGGCGGCGCTGTCCATGCTGGAGGTCGACAGCCACGGCTTCGACGAGCTGGATCGCCGGCTGCTGCGCACGATCATCGAAAAGTACGACGGCGGGCCGGTCGGTTTGAATACGCTGGCCGCGGCGCTGGCCGAGGAGCAGGATGCTCTGGAGGAGGTCTACGAGCCGTTCCTGATCCAGATCGGGTTTCTGGACCGCACGCCTCGCGGGCGCGTCGCCACCCGGCTGGCGTACGAGCATCTCGGCATCGAGATGCCGCGCAAGACGAGCCTCTTCTAGAGGCTGTCCTGCGTATCCAGCACGGCAGCCAGCCGTCCGTGTGCCGCCTGCAGCCGCTCCTCCGCCGCCGCCCGATCGATCCCCAGCCGCTGCATGACGATCCCGGTCTTCACGCTGCCGGCGCGTCTCGAGCAGCGCCGCCGCGGTTGGTTGGTCGCAGCCGGTCGCGGCCATCAGGATGCGCTGCGCGCGATCGACCAGCTTCGCGTTGGTCGGGCGCACGTTCACCATCAGGTTGCCGTAGACCGCGCCGGTGCGGATCATGACGCCGGTCGAAAGCATGTTCAGGACGAGCTTGGTCGCGGTGCCGGCCTTCATGCGCGTCGATCCGGTCAGGATCTCCGGGCCGGTCACCGGGGTGATGGCGATCTCCGCCACCCGCGCCATCGCGGAGTCCGGCACGCAGGTCAGCGCGATGGTCAGGGCGCCGCGGCTCTGCGCGAAGCTCCAGCGCGCCGAGCACATAGGGGGTGCGCCCGCTGGCGGCGATGCCGACCAGGGTGTCGTTGGGGCCAAGATCGTGCGGCGCAAGATCGGCCGCGCCCTCGGCGGGCGAGTCCTCGGAGTGTTCGCTCGAGTTGCGCAACGCCGCGTCGCCGCCGGCGATCAGCCCCTGCACCAGCGTCGCCGGCACGGAGAAGGTGGGCGGGCACTCCGAGGCGTCGAGCACGCCGAGCCGACCGCTGGTGCCCGCGCCGATGTAGAACAGCCGTCCGCCGCGCTCGAAGCGGGCGGCGATGGCGTCCACCGCGCGGGCGATGTTGCCGAGCTCGCGCTCGACCGCCAGCGCCACCGTCTGGTCCTCGCGGTTGATCACCCGCAGCATCTCGAGCGTGGGGAGGCGGTCGATCTGTTCGCTGGCCGGGTTGCGGCCCTCGGTGGGCAGGGCGGCGAGGTTCGCCAGGGTGGATGGGGTTGCTTGCTGCGTCGGTTTCTCCATGGCAGGTCCATCATGGCGCAGCCGGAGGCGGGATGCAATCGGGCAGTGCCACCCTGCGGCATCCAGCCACGGAGCATCCAGATTCGTGCCGCAACAATCTCCCGCAACCGGAATCCCACATTCGGCGGCGCGACCCTTAGAATAGAAAGAAAGATTGGAAGCGACCGAAGCAAAAGGAAGAGTCACGCATGAGTGCAGGGTTTGAGACGGTACTGGCCGGGCAGATCGCCGACGCGGCGAAGGTAGCAGGTCTGGTGGTTGCAGGCACGGAGTCGGCGCTGGATGCGTCCGGCGCGGTCACCACGCGGTTCACGCTGGCCTTGGCCGCGGATCCCGCCAAGACGGAGCTGTTGGAGCTCGCCGGGACGCTCGACCTGAGCCGCGCCGAGCTGATCAACGAGGTGCATGTCTATCTGGCCGAGACGGCGAAGCGGCTGCGCAATCCGCGCCCGGACTGCTATCTGACGCTGCACGGCCTGCCGCTCAGCTTCGGCAACTTCAAGTGGCCGTTCCACGCCTCGACCTCGGGCGCCGACACCTTCCTGGTGCACGGCGAGATCCACCTCGAGGACGGCACCGACAGCCCGCTGCACGCGAAGATCTCCGCCTCGATGACGGTCACCTTCGCCGAGATCGTGCCGGCGCCCGAGCAGCCCTTCGCCGAGGCCTTCATCTACAACGCCGTGCGCAAGACGATGGACCAGGGCCAGCTGGAGCTGGTCAAGAGCGGCAACCGCCAGCCGGTGCCGGTGACCACGCGCTACTACAGCCGCTGGCAGAAGAAGTTCACCTTCAACGACACCACCGAGGCGCAGCGCCAGGACTTCCTCGCCGCCAAGACCTTCTGGCTGTCGGGCGTGCTGGGCGGCGGACAGCCGGTGTGGCTCGCCGACCCGCGCGACGCGCAGTACCTGAACACCACCGTCGCCGAGCTGAAGAAGACCGCGCGAGCATCTCGCCGCGTGAGGGCGCGATTCGCCTCGCCGCGGACACCGAGTTCGCCACGCCCACCGAGGCGCTGATGGGACACGCCGCTCACTACCAGCAGGAGGTCGCCAACGCGCTGGCCTTCATCAAGCCCACCTTCAACGAAGACATGCGCGGCGGCCACACCAATATGTAACTTTCACCGATTCACTCGAAGAGGCCTGTATTGCCACGCGCAATGCGGGCCTTTTGTATCTGCGCACACGATGAAGGAAGACCGCCTGGAGCGGCTGGGAAGAGGGGAAGCAAGAGATGCCGAAGATGATGCTGTTGACGATGTCTGCTGGGCCTGTCGCTGAGCCTGTGCGCTCTCCGCACGCGCCCAGGCTGCTCCGGCCGTTCCACTCGACCGGTCCGCACGCCTGCTGCATCGGCCGCGGAGGAGGCAGGCGTGACCGGGCTGGTGCGACAGGACGCCGGCACGCTCGCGCTCACGCTTCCGGCCAAGGCGGGCTCCGCCACGCCGCGCAAGCTGCTGCTCTATGACTTCGAGTTCGAAGGCGCGCCCGTCCGCACCGACAAGCTGCACTTCAAGCAGCTCGCGCCTGGCGTGATCGAGATCACGAGCCTCGCGTACATGGTGGGCGAGTGGCGCGTGCGCCTGCGCGACAACGCCAGCTACTACGGCCTGGGCGAGCACTTCGACACGCTGAACCACGCCCACACCATCGTCAAGAACGCATCGCAGGACAACCCCGGCCCAAGGGAAGCTCCAGCTACAAGCCGATTCCGTTCTTCATGAGCACGACCGGCTACGGCCTGTGGTGCGACACCACCGGCAACGCGACCTTCGACATGGATGCCTCCAGCAACAGCGAGATCATCCTCGACGCGACCGCCGAAAAGCTGCGCCTGGTGCTCTTCACCGGGCCGGAGTTCCCGAAGATTCTGGACGCCTTCACCGCGCTCGCGGGCCGCTCGATCCTGCCGCCGTACTGGGCCTTCGCGCCGTGGCTGGGCCGCGACTACCACCAGAATCAGGCCCAGGTGACCGGGGATGTGGACCGCGCGCGCGGCGCTTGGCCTGCCCGCCAGCGTGCTGCTGATCGACTCGCCCTGGGCTACGGGCTACAACAGTTACAAATTCAACCCGAAGCAGTTCGACGACGCAGCCGCGATGGTGAAGCATATTCACGATCAGGGTTACAAACTCGTGCTCTGGCACACGCCGTGGATCAACGTGAAGTCCGATCCGCCGCACGAGGCGGGCTTCGCGGGCAAGATCGACGTCGAGTCCAGCAACTACGCCGAGGCCGCAGCCGCAGGCTACTTCGTGAAGAACGCCAACGGCACGCCGTACGTCGGGCGCTGGTGGAAGGGTGAGGGCTCGCTGATCGACTTCACCAATCCGCACGCCAAGCTGTGGTGGCAGGATCAGGTGCGGCAGGCGATCCACGCCGGCGCCGACGGCTTCAAGGACGACGATGGCGAGGGCACCTACGTCGGCGACGTGCGCTTCGCCGACGGCACCGATCCGCGCCTGATGCGCAACCGCTACGCCGTGCTCTACAACAACGCGATGGAGGAGCTGATCCAGAAGGATCTGAAGGGCGATGGCACGCTCTTCATCCGCAGCGTCACCACCGGCGCCAATGGTCTTGGCCTGCTGTGGGGCGGCGATAGCCAGGCGAGCTTCAGCGCGGAGAACGGTCTGCCGACGGTGGTCACCGCGGGCCTCAACGCCGGGCTGAGCGGCATGCCGCTGTGGACCGCGGACCTCGGCGCCTACAACAAGACCGCCACCACGCCCGACCCGACGCTCTTCATGCGCTGGACGGAGTACGCAGCGTTTTCGCCCGCGATGGAGACGCTCTCCACCTCGAACCTGTTGCCCTGGGACTACGGCGATCAGGCGCTCGCGGTCTATCGCAAGTTCTCGCTGCTGCACATGAGCCTCTTCCCCTATCGCTACGCCGCCGCGCAGGAGGCCGCGAAGACCGGCATGCCCATCATGCGGGCGCTGGTGCTCAACTATCAGGACGACGAACAGGCGCGCGCCGCCAAGGACGAGTACCTCTTTGGCCCCGATATGCTGGTCGCGCCGGTCGTCAACGAAGGCACGCAGCGGCCCGTCTATCTGCCTGCGGGCGCGTGGATCGACTACTGGACGGGCGCGCAGATCGCGGGCGGCAAGACCATCGTCGTGGACGCTCCGGTGGACACGATCCCGCTCTACGTCCGGCAGGGAACCGTGCTTCCACGCCTGCCCGACGACGTGATGACGCTGGTGCCGCAGTCCGCGTCCGGCAACAAGATCGTTCCCGGCATGGACGACCGCCGCGTCTTCGAAATCATCGGCGACAGCGGCCCCGGCAAGCGAGACGAGCCGCACCGACTTCGAGGGCCGCACCTTTACGCGCAAGGC
This sequence comes from uncultured Acidobacteriaceae bacterium, assembly GCA_963755245.1. GTDB lineage: Bacteria > Acidobacteriota > Terriglobia > Terriglobales > Acidobacteriaceae > Edaphobacter. The sequence goes on from CAVWJY010000011.1 coordinate 268,495, forward strand.
AACACGCTCACCATCACCGGGGACTCGGCCGCGCACATGATCGTTCGCTGGCGGTTCGCGCACGTGCAATCTGTAACCGTGAATGGCGCACCCGCGAAGCTCGACAGCAGCGGCAGCGAGCCCTTCGTCGAGTTCGACCACACCCACCAGAGCACCATCGCCTGGCAGTAGTTTTGCGCGAACCGCTGCGGTTACATATTCTCGAGCGGCATCGGCGCATCCTCCGGCTGCCGCACGGCGGGCCGCGCCAGCACGAAGCGGCGCAGCGAGATCGCCGGCAGCTCGATGGCATAGCGGGACACGAGGCACAGCGCGAGGGTGCCGCCCAGCACCCACGCGAAGCGCAGCGCGTAGGCGAGGTCGTTGCCGACCTGCGGCACGCCGTGCAGCCGATCGTAAAACTCCATCACGTAGAGATGGAGCATGTACAGCGCATAGCTGATGAGCCCGAAGAAGGGCAGCATCCCGGAGCGCAGCACGCCGAGATACCGCGCGCCCGCGTGGGTGATCAGAAAGGCGATGGCTGCGGCCGCGAACAGCGCCACGCCGGTCTGCCGCAGGCACGCGGAGAAGGCCAGTTCGCGGAGCGACAGCGCACCACCCGGAGCAAAGACGAAGAGCACTGCGCCGGTTACAAATCCAGCGGCGATCGCGTGGCGTTCACGCCGCGCGTCCCCCTTGGCTGCATCGCGCTGCGAGAACCAGCAGGCAAGATATGCGCCCCACGCGAGGCCATCGCAATGAAAGAAGGTGAAGTAGTAGTCGCGATGGCCGAAGGCGCGCAGCGATCAGCCGCAGCGCAATCGTCCCCAGGCCGATGGCGAGCGCCCAGCTGCTGCAGCGACTGGATCCGCGGCGCCGCACCACCGTAGGCCACAGCAGGTAGAACTGCTCCTCGATGGCGAGCGTCCAGAAGGGCCCGACGCCCTGCACATGCAGCACGTGGGCGAAGTTCGAAAGAAACAACGCGGAGAGGATCACGAAGTCCCGCGAGCCGGGAACGAGGAACAGGACCCCAGCAGGCAGAGAACATACAGCGGAAGAATCCGCAATGCGCGCTTCCAGTAGAAGTCGCGATAGTAGGCAGGCCGCGGGCGCGCCTCCAACAACAACGAGGTGATCAGGAAGCCGGAGAGCACGAAGAAGAGATCGACCCCGTAGCTTCCCTGCACCGCGAGCGTCCGCAGTCTGCTGCATCGGCCAGCCCCAATCGCCCGCGGGGATGGAGGTGAAGCAGACATGGTGAAGGAAGACCATCAGCGCGGCGAGACCGCGCACGCCATCCAACTCACGAATGTGAACGAAGCTCCGCGGACGCACCCGCTCGGCGTTCGGAACCGCCTGCGCGACCAGATTCATGCGAGCAGTGTACGCGAGGATCTGCGCCGCGGAACCGGAGCTTTTCAAAAAGCGCGGTCGCGGCGCAGGGCTGGTTAGTGGGCGGTGGCTGCGGGGAGGACCTTGATCTCGAAGATGGCGGGCCACTGCTTGCCGGTGACGAAGAGACGGTCGTGCTGGGCGTCATAGGCGATGCCGTTGAGCACCGACTCGGAGTTGACGCGCTGGTCGTCGGGCAGGATGCCGGTGAGGTCGATCCAGCCGATGACGTGGCCGTCGCGCGGCGAGATGCGGGCGATGCGGTCGGAGTGCCAGACGTTGGCGTAGATCTCGCCCTTGACGTACTCGAGCTCGTTGAGCTGGTCGATGGTCTTCAGCGCCGTCCTTGACGACGATGTGGCGGGTCTCCTTGAAGGTGTTGGGATCGCGGAAGCGGAGCGTGGCGGTGCCGTCGCTGGTGATCAGCTCGGTGGCGGTGCGGGTCATGCCCCAGCCCTCGCCGGTGTAGGTGAACTGCTTGAGGGGACGCAGGGTGAAGCGGTCGTAGACGAAGCAGATGTGGGACTTCCAGGTCCACTCGTAGAGATTGGGGCCCCAGTCGACGATGCCCTCGCCGAAGAGCTGGGGCGCGAGGTCGACCTCCTGCACGGCCTTGCCGGTCGCGGGCTGCACGGCCATCAGCGCGGAGTGGCCCTCAAGGCCGGTGCCCTCGTAGAAGAGGCCGTTGAGGTAGAGCAGGCCTTCGGTGTAGCTGTCGGTGGAGTGGGGAAGCTGCGCGACGACCTTGTAGCCGGAGACGGGCGCGGCGGAGGCACAGCCGGCGGTGAGAAGAAGAGCGAATGCGAGCGTGAGGACGTGGCGGCACAGGGTACGGGTCGAGGAGAGCATCAAATCCACCTTACCCCAATCCGGTGGGCCGTGCGCGCATCGGCAGCGCGGCGCCGCGATGCGCGGCGGCACAGAGGTTGTGTGGAACTTTATCCAATCTGTAACATCAACAACATAGACGTACGACATCGTTGCTGCTCGCTTTCCACCCTTTGAGGCTATTCATGTCATTTGCAGGACCGCGTCTTCGCATTTCGTTCCGGCATATTTGCCGCTGCTGCCACCGTTGCACTTACGAGCTTCGCTCCGCACGGCTGTGGCGCAGCGGCTGCCCCAGACGGTGCAGCCGGAGCACTACTCGCTCGCGCTGACGCCCGACCTGAAGGCGGCGACCTTTACCGGCGACGAGACGATCGACGTGACGCTCACCGAGCCCTCGAAGACGATCACGCTGAACGCGGCCGAGATCACGTTCAAGAGCGTGACGGCGACGGCGGCGGGAGAGACCGAGGCGGCCGCCGTGTCGCTCGACGCGGACAAGCAGCAGGCGACGTTCACCTTTCCGCAGGTGCTGCCGGCGGGCAAGGCGCATCTGACGATCGCGTACAGCGGCATCCTGAACAACGAGCTGCGCGGCTTCTATCTGTCGAAGACGGCGAAGCGGAACTACGCGGTGACGCAGTTCGAATCGACCGACGCGCGGCGGGCGTTCCCGTCGTTCGACGAGCCGGCGTTCAAGGCGACCTTCAACGTGGCGCTGACGGTGGACAAGGGCGACACGGTGATCTCGAACACCAACCAGATCAGCGACACGCCGGTGGGCGCGGACAAGCACACGCTCGCGTTTGCGACGACGCCGAAGATGTCGACCTATCTGCTGGCCTTCCTGGTCGGCGACTTCAAGTGCGTCTCGGGCCGCAGCGACGGGATTCCGATCCGCGCCTGCGCCACGCCGGACAAGGTGGAGATGGGCGCAGTTCGCGCGTGCAGGCGGCGGAGTTCGTGCTGCACTACTACAACGCCTACTTCGGGATTAAGTACCCGATGCCGAAGCTGGACATGATTGCGCTGCCGGACTTCGAGGCGGGCGCGATGGAGAACTTCGGCGCGATCACCTATCGCGAGACCGACTTCCTGCTGATCGATCCGAAGACGGCGACGCTGCGACCAGAAGAAGCGCGTGGCCGTGGTGGTGGCGCATGAGATGGCGCACCAGTGGTTCGGCGACATGGTCACCATGCAGTGGTGGAACAACGTGTGGCTGAACGAGGGCTTCGCGACGCTGGATGCAGACCAAGGCGACGGCGGCGTGGCATCCGGAGTGGCACTACTCGCAGGATGACGCGGTGACGCTGAACTCGACGCTGAACCTGGACTCGCTGGCGACCACGCACGCGATCCGCGCGGAGGCGAATACGCCGGGCGAGATCAACGAGATGTTCGACGGCATCTCCTACGGCAAGGGCGGCGCGGTGCTGGCGATGGTGGAGAACTACCTGGGCGAAGACACCTTCCGCCAGGGCGTGCACAACTATCTGGCCGCGCACATGTACGGCAATGCGACGGCGGAGGACTTCTGGAACGCGCAGACGGCGACCAGCAAGAAGCCGGTGGACAAGATCATGAGCATCGCTGATCGCGCAGCCGGGCGTTCCGCTGCTGAGCTTCAGCGACGCGAGCAACAACAGCGTGAACGTGGCGCAGAGCCGCTTCTATCTCGATCCGACGACCAAGCCGGGCGCGCCGCAGACCTGGACGCTGCCGGTGTGCTTCAAGTCGGGCGACGCGGCTTCGTGCGAGCTGCTGAACGCGCCGAAGCAGCAGCTGCAGACGCCGCAGGCGAGCTTCCTGTTCCCGTATGCGGCAGCGCAGCGGCTACTACCGCAGCGTGTATCCGAAGGCCGTGTATGCGGCGATCGTCGAGCATGCGGAGACGGAGCTGACGCCCGAGGAGCGGATCGGCGTGCTCGGCAACGAGTGGGCGCTGACGCGCTCGGATCGTGCGACCGTGGGCGACTACATGAACCTGGTGGCGGCGCTGCATAGCGATCCGAATGCGATCGTGCTGGGCGACGCGGTGCGCAATGTTGCAACGATCGAAGATCGCATTGCGGCGACCGACGAGGAGCGTGCGGCGCTCGCGGCATGGGAGCGGAAGGTCTTCGCGCCGGTGTACGCGGCGCTGGGACGCGGCTCGACGGCCGACGGAGTCGCAGGATAAGAAGCAGCTGCGGGCGCTGTTGTTCGGCGTGCTCGGCGGCGCGAAGGATCCGGCGGTGATCGCTGAGGCACGGACGCTGGCGGAGCGGTATATCGCCGACCAGAGCTCGGTCGAACCGGCGCTGGCGCAGGCGGCGCTGGGCATCGCGGCGAGCAATGGCGATGCGGCGCTGTATGACAAGATGCGAGGCGCTCCGGGCCTCGTCCGACAAGCCTGCGGTGCAGATCGCGATGCTGCACCTGATGGGCGACTTCAGCGATCCGGCGCTGGTCACGCGGACGCTCGATACCATCGCGGCGGGCAAGGTGAGGAACCAGGACAGCGCGGCTCTGCTGGCCACGATGCTGCGCAACCGCGACACGCAGGCAGCAGACGTGGAGCTACATCCAGAATCACTGGGATGCGATCCACGCGCAGTTCACGACCACCTCGGGCAGCTACGTCGTACGCGCGGCGGGCAGCTTCTGCTCGACCGAGAAGCATGACGAGGTGCTCGGCTTCTTCAACACCCACAAGGTGGCGGCGACCGAGCGCGCGCTGAAGATCGCGGGCGACAACATCAACAGCTGCGTCCAGCTGCGGCAGGCGCAGGAAGGCAATCTGCAGAGCTGGCTGGCGGAACAGAAGTAACAAACCGCAAGCAGCGTTTTCAAAGGCATCCGGTCTCGCGCGGAGGAGTGCGCGAGACCGGATGCTTTTTTTGCTGGCCGTGGGATGCGAGCCGGCTATGCTTAAAGCATCTATGTCACGATTTCTGACTGCATTTCTTTGTGTTGCTGCTTTGGTGTGTGCGCGTCCGGCGGAGGCGATCGAGGTGAAGGTGTCCTCGCAGTCGCTGGAGCGGACGCTGAAGGCGCAGCTGTTCGGCGCGGCCGATGGGCGGTACTACCTGCGCGGCGACGCCAACAGCCCGTGCTACGTGTATGCCGAGAATCCGCATGTGTCGTTCGCGGGAGACCGCATCCTGGTGCATGTGACGACCAAGGCGAAGCTGGGCAAGGTCGTGCGCGGGACCTGCTTCGGCGTGTCGCTGGCGACGGACGCGGATGTGTCGTTTGTGCCGGACGCGGAGGAGGAGTCGATCGGCTTCCGCGATGCGCGGCTGGAGCGGCTGAGCACCTCCAAGGAGCTGAACTTCCTGCTGGTGCCGTTTCTGAGCGGCAAGCTGCCGCAGCAGATGAAGGTGAACGCGGCGACGCTGATCCGGCAGCTGCTGAGCCGCTCGTCGGAGACGACCGGCTATGCGCTGACGCTGGACCGGCTGAAGCTGCACTCGATGATGGTCGAGGGGCAGGTGCTGGATGCGGATCTGGACGCGGATATCGGGGTGAATTAGGCTTTGATCCCGCTGAATCCGAGAGAATGCGCGCAGGGCTGGCGAGGACTAGGATGAGGCTGGAGCTGGATTCGACTGAAGGAGCAGCGGTGGTTCGGCGGACGCGGGAGGGTGCGATGTCGACAGCCACATTCCGAAGGATTCTGGTCGCCGACGATGGATCTCCGGACGGGGAACGCGCCGCCGGCGTAGCCGTGGAGCTGGGCGCGAAGTTCAAGGCGGAGGTGATTCTGCTGGGCATCGTCGAGCCGCCCAATGTGCAGGCCGAGGGCGAGGGGCTGCCCATCGAAGATCCCTCGCACTGCCGCCGCGGCATGGAGGAGCGCTTTGAGCGCTTTTTGCGGCTGGGAAAGACCTTGGGCATCGAGATGATGGTCGAGATCGTCGAAGGCCGACCGGCGGAGCAGATTCGCCGGCGGGCGGAGGCGGAGAAGGTCGATCTGATCGTGGTGGGACGGCGGGATCTGTCGCGCACCCGGCGATGGTTCGAGGGCTCGACCTCGGAGACGGTCTTGCGCGAGGCCAGCTGCTCGGTGATGATTGCGCGGTAGGATGCTGTAGGGTATCTGGGATCGTATCTGGGATGGGAATGAGGTCTCCCAAAACCGCCTGAAGTTGGGCTAATGACCTCTGCCGATTCGATGTTTCTGGATTCGGGAGGCAGATGATGTCCTATCTTTGGGTCATGATCGGGAGTGCCATCGGCGGGCTTTTGCGCTACGCCCTGACGCGGCTGACACTGACACTCAGCGTTCAATTTCCGTACGGGACAATCTTGATCAATGTGCTCGGATGCCTGGTGATCGGATACTTCAGCACGCTCACGCTGCAGGGCGAGCGGTATGCGGTCTCGGACGACCTGCGGCTGTTCGTGATGGTGGGGCTGTGCGGCGGATTTACGACCTTCTCCGCCTTCAGCCTGCAGACCTTCGACCTGCTGCGCCGGAGCATGGGGCAGAGCGCTGGTCAACGTCGTGGCGTCGGTGGTGCTCTGCCTGGCGGCGGTCGCGGCGGGACACGTGCTCGCGCTGCATGGAATCCGAAGCGGAGAAGAGGGCTGAGTCCTCTTCCCGCTTATTGCTCGACCAGCTCCGGAGCTCGGGCTCGGCGCGCAGCTTGGCGACCATCGCGAGGGAGAGGCCCTCCTCGGCGGCGTTGTCGCGGTGCTTGGTGCGGCCGACGCGCTGGGCGGTGTAGATGCCGGAGTGGCCGGAGAAGAGATAGCTGAGGATCGACGCGATGCCGGCGAAGGCGCCCACCTCGGCGCCGAAGAGCTCGACCGCCATCAGGGTGGAGGCGATGGGGGTGTTGGCGGCTCCGGCGAAGACCGCGACGAAGCCCATCCCGGCCAGCAGCGACGCGGGCAGAGGGAGAATGTGCGCGAGCGAGTTACCCATCGTCGCGCCGATGAAGAAGAGCGGCGTGACCTCGCCGCCCTTGAAGCCGGTGCCGAGCGTGAGCGAGGTGAGGAAGCTCTTGACCGCGAAGTCGTAGGGCGGGAGCGGCTGGTGGAAGGCGGCGACGATCTCCGGGATGCCGAGGCCGAGGAAGCGCGCGGTGTGGGCGGTGCCGACGGAGAAGACGAGTCCCGCGACCAGCGCGCCGCCAACAAACGGGCGGACCGGAGCCCAGGGGATGAGCCGCTGGCCGAGGCGCTTGATGGCGTGGGTGGTCTCGGCGAAGAGCATGGCCATGAGGCCGAAGGCGACGCCGGCGACCATCGCGGCGAGCAGGCCGCGGACGCTCATCGCCGGGACCTGCGTGACGGTGTAGATCGGTGTGGTGGACGCCCCAGGCGCGGGTGACCATCTCGGCGAGGAAGGCGGCGACGAGGCAGGGGGCGATGGCGTCGTAGGCGACGGCGCCGATGGTGAGGACCTCGATGCCGAAGATGGCGCCGGCGAGCGGCGTGCCGAAGACCGAGGCGAAGCCGGCGCTGATGCCCATCATGAGCAGGATGCGGCGCTGCGTGCGGCTTGAGGCGCAGCGGGCGGCTGAGCTGGTCGGCGAGCGAGGCGCCGGTCTGGATGGCGGTGCCCTCGCGACCGGCCGAGCCGCCGAAGAGATGGGTGACGATGGTGCCGAGCAGCACCAGCGGGGTCATGCGCAGGGGGATGGTCTCGTTGGGGTCGTGGATCTCTTCGAGGATGAGGTTGTTGCCCGCCTCGACCGAGCTGCCGACGTACCAGTAGAGCAGGCCGACGGCGAGGCCGGCGAGGGGCAGCAGCGCGATCAGCCAGAGATGCTGGTTGCGGACCTGGGTGGCCCACTCGAGCGAGATCAGCAGCACGGCGGAGGCGCTGCCGGCCATCACGCCGACGAGCGCGGCGATGGGCAGCCAGCGCAGCAGATCGAAGAGGATGGGGAGCTGTTCGAAGCGGGTGGTGAGACGGGACTCGGGGGTAAGGCGGGGCTTCGCTTCGGCTTCGGTTTGCAAGTCTTCCAACGCACGACCTCCTACAGGATTGTAGGAGTCATCAGCACTGGACCGGAGCGGAATGCTGCACGGAACAGGCGGTTTTGGCGGAACTCCATCGCCAGCGAGTTTGGTTCCACGGTAGCAGGCGGGAAAGCGCAGGGTCAATGCGCAAGAGCTCCGCGAACGGATGGTCGAGCAGAGCGGTATTCGTCAGACCTGAGACGGGTCGGTCTGCTAGACTCGCGGCATCATGCGTACATCGAAAGCCCTCTCCCGGACCGTGGTCGCGGCCTCGACGCTTCTGGCCTGCACGATGAGCTGCACCAGCTTTGGACAGCAGTACGATCTGGCGCGGCACCCCCGCGATGGCGCGATCCATGACGCCGATACGCGGGCGTGGTGGCATACCACCGAGGCGCTCTCGGGCGACGACATGGAGGGGCGCGATACCGGCACGGCGGCCTATCAGCGGGCGGCGGAGTATGTGGCGGCGCGCTTCAAGGGTGCGGGGCTCGCGCCGGCAGGCGACGGGCAGAGCTACTTCCAGTCGGTGCCGATGCATGAGGTCGCGGTCGAGCCCGAAGGCACGAGCTTTACCCTCGAGCGCGAGAAGGGCGGAGCGCTGCCCATCGCGTTTCTCGATCAGATGACGATCAGCCCGGCGGCCAATCTGCCGGAGGAGACCGAGGCGGCGCTGACCTTCCGCGGCTACTGCGGCAAGGAGGCGATGCAGGAGGTCGCGGGCAAGATCGTGGTGTGCTTCGGGACGCAGCGGCAGGGGCTGCCGACCGGCGGCGAGCGCGTGGCGAATGCGCGCGCGGGCGGGGCCAAAGGGCTGATCAACATCGACGATCCGTACTTCACGATCGAGCCGCCACGGTGGCCGGCGGCGTATGCGCGCAGCGGTGGCGCTCGATGCGACGCCTGCGGCTGCGGGGGCTCCGCTGCTGCTGATGCGGGCCAGCGACAAGGTCTTCGCGCAGCTGCTCGAGGGCTCGGGCAAGGACGCCGCGGCGGTGCTGGCGGCGGGCGGGCACAAGGAGGCGCTCGAGTCGTTCGATCTTCCGGCGAAGCTGAAGGTGCGGCTGCACCTGACGACGCGGCGGTACTCCTCGCCCAACGTGCTGGCGGTGCTGCCGGGCACCGATCCGAAGCTGAAGGATGAGTACGTCGTGATCGCGGCGCACCTCGATGGATATGGCTATGGGACGCCGGTGGCGGGCGACCGGCTCTACAACGGGGCGCTCGACGATGCGGCGTACGTGGCGCTGCTGATCCAGTTTGCCGAGGACCTGAAGGCGGAGCATAAAACGCTGAAGCGGTCGGTGCTGTTCTGCGCGTTTACCGGCGAGGAGAAGGGGCTGCTGGGCTCGAACTACTTCGTGGAGCACCCGACGGTGCCGAAGGCGGAGCTGGCGGCGGACATCAACCTCGATCAGCTCAGGCCACTGTTTCCGTTACATATTTTGACGGCGCTGGCCATCGACGAGACGACGCTGGGAGCGACGGCGCGCGAGGTGGGCGCGTCGATGGGCATCGAGCTGCGCGCGGATCAGGAGCCCGAGCGCGGGCTGGTGCGGCGGGCGGATCATGCGCCGTTCCTGCGCATCGGCGTGCCGGCGATTGGGTTCATCTTTGGTTACGATCCCGGGACCGATGCGGAGAAACGCTATCGCCAGTGGTACGACGTGCGCTATCACCGGCCGCAGGATGACCTGACCCAGCCGATGGACTTCGATGCGGCGGCGAAGTTCGACCGCTTCTTCTACACGCTGACGGAGACGGTGGCGGATGCGCCGGTGCGGCCGTCGTTTGTGTCGCGCTAAGTCGCGCGGATGGGCACCCAGGTCTCAGCGACGAGACCTGGGCACCGGGTTGGTGGGGTTAGAAGTGGAAGCCGATCTCGGCCGTCAGCGCGCGCGGAGTGACGTAGTGCGTGCCGCTGAAGGTGGAGAGGAAGTTGTAGAGCGCGTACTTGTTGGTGATGTTGACGGCGGTCAGGCGCAGGCTCCACTTGTAGCGATCGCCGTTGAACATATTGTCCTCGCCGAGGGAGGCATCGAAGAGGTTGCGCGGGGCGATGCGGGGCGGGTTCTTGTCGGCGTTCTCGGTGCCCGGAGCCGGGATGCTGACCAGCTTCGAGGTAGCTCGTGAGGCGAGGCAGACGTTGTTGGTGGCAGCCGCCGCACCCATGGTCGGGGTTGCCGCGACACCGTTGCAGACCAGGCCGGCCTGGAACTGCTGGTCGGCGGTGAGGCCGCTGAGGTCGATCGCCGGCTGGCCGTCGAGCGTGGTGGAGGTGCCTGCGCAGTCGCTGTTGAGCGCGCCCGGAGCGGTGTAGCAGGGCACGGCAGCCGGCGACCAGACCGCTATCGTAGCGCCAGTTGAAGCCCATCCAGGGGCCGGTGTGCAGCCAGGGGAGGAAGTGCTCCGAGGTGGGAATCTGGTACTGGATGTGGGTGGTCTGGTTGAACTTCTCGTCGTGGTCGATGCGGAAGGGATAGTACGTGTTTCCCGCGATGGCGGGGGTGGCGCCGGCGCCGGCGCTCTGCGGACCGAAGAAGCGGGCCGCGACCGAGCTCATGACCACGTAGGCGGAGAAGTTGTGGAGGTTGGGCACCTCGGCGCGCAGGGCGTAGCCGGGGATCTTGGAGTTATGCCAGTCGATGGGGAAGGTGATGGGCGTGTTGCCGAGCACCGAGAAGTCGAAGGCGTTGTGCGTGTACTTCCAGACGTAGTCGCCGCTGACGACGAGGTACCGGCCGAAGGTCTGTTCGAGGCCGGCGTGGAACTCGTTGCGGTAGCCGGGCTGCATGGTTCCGGTGGACCCGGGCGCGCAGGCGAGCAGCGGGCTGAGGACGTCGTTGGAGCAACCCTGGCTGGAGAGCACGAGGTTCTCGTTGAAGGGCGTCTCCAGGGTGCGGGCGTAGGAGGCGCGCAGGACGGTGTTGGTCTGCTTGACGGTGTAGGAGAGGCCGACGCGGGGCTCGGCCTGGCGGGCGACGGTGAGGCCGTTGTAGAGGTCGCCGCGGATGCCGACGTTGAAGAGCCACTGCTTGACCCGGATCTGGTCCTCGACGTACAGGGCGATCTCTTTGACGTCGGTGTGGCCGTCGTACGTGGTACTCGTTGCCGCCGCGGGTGAGGTCGTAGGGAGCGAGGACCGGGTTGTAGTTCGGGTTGGCGTAGTTCGCGCCGCACTGGGTGGGATCGGCGTAGCCGGGCAGCGGGATTGCCGTTGGCGTCGACGCAGGGCGAGTTGTAGGTGGCCTCGACGATGCCGAGCTGGTCGTTCTCGCGCAGGAAGGTCTGGCGCGTAGTTGCCGCCGATCTTGATGTTGTTGATGCCCTTCACGTAGGAAAGGTCGGTGTGCAGGCCGGCGTTGGTGAGGCGTGCGCTGCTGCCCGATCGAGGAGGTCTGCAGGTTGGGCGGACCGAGATCGGCGAGCGGGTTGTTGCTGGGGTAGTAGTTGTAGGCGTCCTTGCGCACAAAGGCGCCGAAGTTGAAGACGGCGTTGGGGCCGAGGACGCGGGTGTAGGTGGGAGCGATGTCGAAGGTCTGGATCTTCGAGCGCTGGTCGGTGTTGCCGACGTCGCCGAAGGTCGGGTTGCTGCCGGTGCCGCCGGCGACGACGTTCTGGACGTTGAGGTTGTCGTAGGCGTTGGGGGTCTGGAACCAGGACCGGCTGTAGTTCAGGTTGAGGTGGATCGAGTCCTTCTGGCGAGATCTGGCGGTCGATGCGGTCGAAGACGTTCTGCTCGTTGCCCTTGTCGTGGAAGACGGTGAACTCGGGCGGATCGAGGAAGCGGCCGGTGTTGAGGCCGTCGACCTCGATGAAGTTGCCGAAGTTCTTGCCGCCGTAGCTGAGGTCGAAGGCGCCGGTGGAGGAGCCGAAGGTTCCGTAGGAGGTGGTGATGCTGCCGGTGGGCCGGGTGACGCCGAGGCCGGAGCGGGTGGTGACCTCGATGACCAGCGAGGTCTTGCCGCCGTACTCGGCCGGCGGAGCGCCGGAGATGACCTGCATGGACTGCACGGAGTTGGAGGGCAGCTGGTTGGAGAAGACCTTGCTCTGCTGGTCGGTGATGGGCTGGCCGTCGATGGAGAAGGAGTTGGAGGCGTGATCGCCCATGCCGTGGAAGAGGCCGTTGGAGTCGGCGGCGACGCCGGGCGAGGAGAGGGTGACCAGCGAGCTGAGCGAGGAGGACTGGCTCTCCAGCGGGATCTTGGCGAAGGCGTCGCGGTCGATCGAGGTCTGCAGGCTGGTGTCGTTGCGGATGAGGTCCGCCGGCGTCGACGCTGATGACGGTCGAGTCGCCGCCGACCGTCAGCGCGTTGGTGATGCTGACCGGAACGGCGGAGCTGACCTGGACGTCGGTGGCGTAGGCGTTGAAGCCGGCGGCGCGGACGGTCAGGTGATAGGGATCGAACGGGACGTTGCGAGAACTCATAGTGGCCGGCGCCGTCGCTGACCGCGGCGCGGGTAAATCCGCTGACGGGATTCAGGATGGAGACCTTGGCGCCGGGGACGACGGCTCCGGTGGGATCGGTGACGCTGCCCAGGATGGTGCCGTGGTTGCTTCCGGACTGCGCGCGCAAGAGGGCGGTTCCACCGGCCAAGAGAACAGCAAAGCATGCAAATGCGAAGATGACGCGTCGTAACGGCGTGTTCATACGCTGACTCCTATATGTTGTAACCCTTTTATTTGGAAGAGAGGCTAGGCGAGGGTCACACAGGAGGGCGGAGGCCGCGTAAACAGCGCAAAGATCGAGAGGGCGCGCGGCGGCCGATAGGGCAGCCGGATGCTGGACGGATTCGACCAGCATCGCACGGCGGGAAGCACCGGAGTGGCGACCACGTGGGCCACGACATGGGCGGTGGCGCAGAGGGCGCAATCGGGATGCGAGGTATCGGGCCCGGGATGACTGTGGGCGGCCTCGAGGGTGCCGCCGAGGAGCACCAGGAAGAACGCACAAGACGCCGAGCAGCAGCCGCGCAGTGCTGATGCGACGGCCCTCCGTCAGCGATTTGGCGCCAGTTTTCACCACAGTAGCGTTAATATACCGCATGTTTTTGGAGTCGACCGTGCTCGCCGCGCGAAGGCAGTCCACATCTCGCTGTCCCAGCATTCACGACATCGTAATACGTAATGTATTCTCATTACCAGAAAAAGTCGCATCCGCCGGGCTCCCGGTCAAGTCCTATTAGGAATCGATTCCATTATCCGACTTCAATTCCGGTCTGCGGGTCTAGCTGAACGCAGACTGGATTGACTGCCCGCTGCGGCGCAGGCTATCGTTGGGGAATCTGGTGTTCGGGAAGGCGGTGCAAATCCGCCACTACCCCGTAACTGTAAGCGCGGAGAGCGGGACGATCGGTACAAGCCACTGGGATGCAAGTCCTGGGAAGGCGGTTCCAGCTCGATGAGGCGCAAGTCAGGAGACCGGCCAGATGCCAGGCTGAGCGCTGTCGGCGGTTCCAAGCCGATCGTGCTTCAGCCATTTGTGGGCTTGATTCAGCTTCGATGGGAGAGCTGGAGAGCAATCGCGCGGACCGCATCGACCTGCCCCTGCCACGGGTCCGCATGAATGCCGCCTTTTATAGATAGATCCCGCTTTGCGCGTGATGCCTCGGCAGCCGAAGGAGCGATCTGCTGCGAGCGATGGCGCGCCAGGGGAACCGGAATGCAGGAGAATCGCCGCAATCGGGTGACCCTCGTGCTGGGTGGTGTGCGGAGCGGCAAGAGCCGGTACGCGCAGCAACTGGGCGAGCGGGTCGAACGTGTGCTCTTTGTCGCCACGGCGCCGGCCTCTGGCTCGGACGACGAGATGCGGGCCAAGATCGAGCGCCATCGCGCGGACCGGCCGGCAGACTGGACGACCGTCGAGGAGCCGGTGGAGCTGGCGCCGCGTACTGGCGGAGCAGGGGCGGGGTACGACGTGGCGATCGTCGATTGCCTGACCTTATTTGTCGCCAACCTGCTCCACGCCGCAGAGCAAGACGACGAGCATTCTTGATCCGCAGATCGAGCGGCGCTGTGCGCGGCGCTGGCCGCGGCTCCGTGCGACGTCGTGCTGGTGTCGAACGAGGTGGGCAGCGGCGTGGTGCCGGCGTACGCTCTGGGGCGGCGGTTTCGCGATGCGCTCGGCGAGTTGAACCAGCGCGTGGCGGCGGTAGCCGACGAGGTGCTGCTGCTCGTGGCCGGACTGCCGCTGGCGCTGAAGGGCGAGGTGCGCAGACGCGGCAAGAAGAGAGGAACGCGCGAACATGAACGAGACCGCGAAGGAGTTGATCGCCAGACTGAACGCACGCATCGCCGCACTGGATGCGACGAAGTTGGCCACGGCACGCAGGCATCTGGACGATCTCACCAAGCCGCTGGGAAGTCTCGGGCGACTGGAAGAGATGGCCGCGCAACTGTTCGCGCTGCGCGACGGGGCGCTGCTCCGCACCGATGCAGAAGGCGGTGTATGTCTTCGCGGCGGATCACGGCATCACCGCCGAGGGCGTGAGTGCGTACCCCTCCGAGGTGACGCGCCAGATGGTCGAGAACTTCCTCGCCGGCGGCGCGGCGATCAATGTGCTGGCACGCGCGAACGGAGCGACCGTACACGTCGTGGACGTGGGCGTCGATGCCGATCTCAGCGGCCATGCGGACTCTCCTTCACCATAAGGTGCGGCGCGGCAGCCGCAACATGCTGCACGAGGCAGCGATGACCGAGGACGAACTCGCTGCCGCACTCGCCACCGGAGCGGCGCTGGGCGACGCGGCAGCGGCGCAGGGCGTGGCGTTACTCGCGCTCGGCGAGATGGGCATCGGCAACACCACCGCCGCCAGCGCCATCACCGCCGCGCTGACCGGCGCACCCGCCGAACATGTAACCGGACGCGGCACAGGCTTGAGCGACGAGGCATACCAGCGAAAACAAGCGGTCATTACCGCAGTTCTGAACCAACATTTCCCCGCCGCTAACGAATCTGTTTCGGCCGACGATGCACTCGAGATCCTGCGCTGCGTGGGCGGCCTCGAGATCGCGGCGATGGCCGGCATGATGCTCTCCGCCGCAGGACATCGCATCGCGCTGGTGATCGACGGCTTCATCTCGACCGCTGCCGCCGCCGTGGCCTGCGCGCTCGCACCGAACGCTCGCGACTATATGTTCGCGGGCCATCGTTCGCAGGAGCCGGGACACCGCATTCTGCTGGAGCGACTGGCACTGCGGCCGATCCTCGATCTCGAGATGCGGCTGGGCGAAGGCACCGGCGCCGTGCTCGCGATGCCCATCCTCGAAGCCGCCGCTCACCTCTACAACGAGATGGCGACCTTCTCCTCGGCGGGCGTCAGCGGAGCCAAACCATGACCGACCTGGCGACCGAACAGACGAGCCGGACTCCGCGGAGTTACAAATGACATCGCCGCGGCGTTCCAGTTCTTAACCCGGCTCCCGACACCGCCGGTCGCCTTCGATGCGGGCACACTCGCACGCTCCGTCAAGTTCTTCCCGCTGGTTGGACTGCTGGTCGGCCTGGGTGCGGCCGGACTGCATCGCGCGCTTGCTCCCGCACCTCACGCAGCCTGTGATCGCCTGGGTCATCGTGCTGTATCTTGTGCTGATCACCGGATGTTTTCACGAGGACGCGCTTGGCCGATGTGGCCGACAGCTTCGGCGCGTGGACGCGCGAGCGGCGTCTTGCGATCATGCGCGACAGCCGCATCGGCAGCTACGGAGCCGCCGCGCTGGCGCTCTCGATCGTGGGGCGCCTGCTGTTGCTGCGCTCTCTGCCGCTCGAGCGCTTCGCCGCGTACGTGATCGTCGCGCAGGTGCTCTGCCGCTGGTCCACGCTGCCGTTGAGTTACTTCCTGCCGCCCGCGCGCACACACGACGAGCAGACGCAGACAAGGGTGCAGGACAAGGTGCCCGCATCGCACGCCTCACCTCGCGCGCTTCGCTCGTCTTCGGTTCGATCTTCAGCGTGCTGGTTGCTGCGATCGCGCTGCACCGCACCGCATTTGTGCCCTTGATCGTTGCGTGCGGCGATCACAGCGGTGAGCGGCCGCATCTTTATGCGCAGGTTGGGAGGCGTGACCGGCGACTGCTTCGGCGCGACCAATCAGGTCACCGAGATTGCGGTCTATCTCTGCGGGGTGTGGGCGGCATGAGCGACATTCTCTTGATCCGTCACGGTGCAACCGATCTCGCCGGGACCTTCTGCGGGCACTCCGATCCACCCCTCAACGAGCGCGGCAGACAACAGGTCGCGGCACTTCTCGAGGAGCTCACCAGCGAGCCGATCGAGGCCGTTTATGCGAGCGATCTGCAGCGAGCACAGGAGACGGCCGCCGCTCTCTCCGCAGCGAAAGCAGTGCCGCTTCACATCCTTCCTGGTCTGCGCGAGATACACTTTGGCGAGTGGGAGGGCCTGACTTGGAGCGAGGTCGAGACACGGGACAGCCAACATGCCGAGCGCTGGCTGCGCGAGTATCCCAGCCTCGCCGCACCCGGCGGGGAAGCCGTCGCGGACTTCGAGGCGCGCGTGCTCGAGACCATGCAAACGCTGCTGCGGAGCGAGCAGCGGCCCATCGCGATCGTCACGCCATGCGGGCGTGATGCGGACGGTCATGCGCCAACTCGGAGGGTTTACCGAAGACCAGTGCTTCGCCCAAACCAAGGACTACTGTTCGGTCGTGCGCCTCTCAAGAGCGCGTGCGAGCGATACGATTACAGGAGCGTTCGAGATGGCCTCACACGGTGGTCCGCGATGAAGCAGACGGTAACGATCCGCGAGTTGATCGCGTGGGATCTCGATGTGTATCCGTGGCGGGATCAAATATGCGACGCCGCCATGCTCGAACAACGGACCGCAGAGGCGACGGAGCACATTCTCAGCGACAAGCCGAACCACAGCGACTTAGATGCGGCTGCGCTTCTGGCTGCAGAGACGCGCAAACATGAGGCATTGCTGCAACCGCAACGTCTGCGTCCGGAACTGCACGCCGAGATGCGCGGGCTGGATTGGTCGCTGGGCGTGGTGGACCTTCGTCGCTTGATCGCCTTTCAACGCAGACTGATCCTCGATCCAAAGATGCCGCCTCCCCGCGTGCCGCAGCAAGAGGACTGGGCCGCGCTGTGCAGCCTCGCATTCGATGGCAGACGTAGCCTGGCGCATCGCGTCCTGCCGACCGCGAGCTTTGCCGACGGCTACGAGATCCAACTGCATGCGGAGAATCCCGACCTGCGCGTTACGCTTGCGCAGCAAGTCGCAGGCGACAGCTTGCCCCTCACGCTGACCGGAGGAAGTCCCTTCTTCGAGGTCGCCGAGTTTCGCGGACGGTGGTTCCTGCGCGACGGCTACCATCGCGCCTACCGGATGCTGCGCGCCGGCGTCACGATGGGCTTTGCAGTCATCGTCCACGCGCGCACCCTCGAGGAGCTGGGCGCGGTCGAGCCCTTCTTCTTTGGCGAGGAGACGCTCTTCTCCGCGCGGCCACCGAGGGTAACCGACTTCCTCGAGGAACGCCTGGTGTTGACCTATGAGCGGCCCCGCATGCGCAAACGCATCACTGTGCGCATCGAGGAGTCGCTTGAACCAGTAACAGACGGTGTTACAGAAGAATTTGAGCTTCAAATTTGAGCTTCAAGGAGATACACAATGAGCATTGCAACCAAACGTGGCGATCAAGGACAGACAGGACTCGCCGGCGGCATACGCATCTCCAAGGCGGACCTTCGCGTCGAGGCCTATGGAACCATCGATGAGCTGAACACGGTGCTCGGCTTTGCGCGCAGCATCTGCAAGGACGAGCAGATTGCGCAGTGGACGCTGGAGATCCAGAAGACGCTGTTCCGCGTTGGCTCGGCGCTCGCAACTCCGCCCGAGAGCAAGAAGAAGCCGCCGGTGATCACGCCCGAGGACGTCGAAGGCCTGACGCAGCTCGTCTATCAGGTGGAGGCGACCGAGGGCATTCTCTCCGACTGGTCGCTGCCCGGCGCGCATCCCGAGTCGGCGGCGTACGAGATGGCGCGCACCGTGTGCCGGCGTGCGGAGCGCGCAGCGGTGCGCCTGCAGGAGACCGGCGTGGAGATTCAGCCCGAGGCGCTCGCGTATCTGAATCGGCTCTCCGATCTGGTGTGGCTCTTCGGGCGCTTGATCGAGCAGAAGGCGGGCGTCGATGCACGGCTGCGCGATGAGACAGGGAAGACAGGACCGAAGTGGTCGAGAGCCTGGTAATGGCCGCCGAGGGATTCTCCGCAGCAGAACGTGAGGCGGTCTACCGCGCGATCGTCGAACGCAGGGACGTGCGCCGCGGCTATCTGCCGGAGCCGCTTGCCGAGGAGACGCTGCTGCGCATCCTCGCTGCGGCGCACCGTGCGCCGTCCGTGGGACTGATGCAGCCGTGGCGCTTCATCGTCATCCGCGACCGCGCGGTGCGCGCGGCGGTGCATGCAAACTTTCTGAGCGCGAATGAAGCGGCGATGTCAGACCTATGAAGGCGAGCGGAGGGAGCAGTACAGCGGACTCAAGCTCGAAGGCATCCTCGAGGCGCCGCAGAACATCTGCGTCGTATGCGACCCCGAGTGCGTGCAGGGACATGCTCTCGGCCGTCGCACCATGCGCGAGACCGCGCTCTACTCCGCCGTGTGCGCGGTGCAGAATCTGTGGCTGGCGGCGCGCGCGGAGGGCGTGGGGGTTGGCTGGGTGAGCATCCTCGATCCGCTTGTGCTCCAAAAAACGTTACATATTCCCGACGGAATCGTGCCGGTCGCGTATCTGTGCATCGGCTATGTCGATCGCTTCGCGGCAGAGCCGGAGCTGGAGCGCGCAGGATGGGAGCAGCGCACGCCGCTCGAACGTGTGCTGAGTTATGAGCGCTACGATGCGCGCTGGAAGGCAGGGGAGCGGCCATGAACGGCAAGACCGAACAGGGCGGACGCGGGCACGAGAACGCCCGGCGCGCGCAGGCTGTGATGGTGCTCGGCACCAGCTCGCATGTGGGCAAATCGCTGCTGACCGCGGCGCTCTGCCGCATCTTTGCGCAGCATGGATGCCGCGTGGCGCCGTTCAAGTCGCAGAACATGTCGCTGAACTCGGCGGCCACGATCGAGGGCCTCGAGATGGGCCGCGCGCAGGCGCTGCAGGCCGAGGCCGCCGGCATCGCGCCTTCCGTCCACATGAATCCCATCCTGATCAAGCCCTCCGGCGAGGCCTCGGCGCAGATCGTTGCGCGCGGCAAGATCTGGGGCCGCGTGTCTGCGAGCGAGTACCACCTGCGGCGTGTGGAAGAGCTACTCCCGCTGGTGCAGGCGAGCTACGACGTGCTTGCGGAGGCGTATGACGTGATCGTGCTCGAAGGCGCGGGATCGCCGGCGGAGATCAACCTGAAGCAGCACGACATCGTGAACATGCGCATGGCCGAGATGGCAGATGCGCGCTGCGTGCTGGTCGCGGATATCGATCGCGGCGGCGTGTTCGCCTCGCTGCTGGGCACCATCGAACTGCTCGAGCCAGAGGAGCGCGCACGCATCGGCGGCTTCGTCATCAACAAGTTTCGCGGCGACCTGAGCCTGCTCGAACCCGGCGTGCGCATGATCGAACAGCGCCTGAACAAGCCGTGCCTCGGCGTCGTTCCGTACCTCAAGGATCTTGCGCTCGAGGAGGAGGACAGCGTCGGACTTCCCACGGTTACAGATCGCGAGTGGTCGAGTATTACGGATCGCTCTACGAGCCGCAGGCTGCGCGTCGCCGTGATCGCGCTGCCCTCGTTCTCGAACTTCACCGACTTCGATTCGCTGCGCGCGGAGGCTTCCGTCGAGCTGCTGTTCTGCCGCTCGCAGGAACAAATACGCGATGCCGACGTCGTCGTGCTTCCCGGCTCGAAGCAGACGGTGGACGATCTCGAGTGGCTGCGGCAGAGCGGTCTCGATCAGGCCGTGATCGCACACGCCGCGCAGCGTCTGGTGATGGGCATCTGTGGCGGCATGCAGATGCTGGGCGAGACGATCACCGATCCCGAGGGGATCGAGCGCGAAGGCAGTGCAGCCGGACTCGGGCTGCTTCCGATCCACACCACGATGCGTGCGGAGAAGGTGACGCGCAATGCAACGGGCACACTGCACGGAGATACGCTCTTCGGACAGAAGATCGCGACGCGCTGCGTGGCGGGCTATGAGATTCATGTGGGCGAGACCAGCTATGGCGCACAGGCGCGGCCCTTCGCCACGCTTACTGCGGCGGATGGAAGCGGCGTGCAGTGGGATGGCTGCGTGAGTGAGAATGTGCGCGTGATGGGAACGTATCTGCACGGAGTCTTCGACGACGATGCGTTCCGGCACGCGTTCTTGCTCGCGGCACGCGCCTTCGTTGGGCTGAGCCAGCGATGTGGCGCTGACGGGATGGAAGGCGAAGCGGGAGGAGTCGTTCGAACCGATTGGCTGCGGAGGTAAGTCAGGCGCTCGATCTGCGAACGATCTTCGGCTGGGTCGGCAAGCAGTATCCCGCTGGCAAGCAGAAGATGGACGAAGAGGAGTGCGTACGATGACGCGACGGCAGACGATCGTGGCCGCGTATCTGTTGGATTGCGTGCTGGGCGATCCGGAGTGGTTCCCCCATCCCGTGCGCTGGATGGGGCGCGCATGCACCTCGGGCGAGACTGCATTGCGCAGATTGGGCGACAGCATTACGCGCGATCCGCAGGAGCAGGCGGCCTTTGAGTTGATCGCGGGAGCCGCGCTGACGGCGGGAATTGTAACCGGCTCGTACTTCGCTGCGGACCGCGCGATTCGCTGGACACGCCGCATCGATCGGCGCGCGGGAGCTGCGGTGGAGCTGCTGCTGGCATGGACGTGTTTGGCGGCGCGCAGCCTCGACCGCGAAGGCAAGAGTGTGATCGGTGCGCTCGAAGCAGGGTTGCAACACGGCGAGCTTGCGGAGGCGCGAACGCGACTGGCGCGGATCGTTGGGCGCGACACGCAAGGATCTGGACGCGAGCGAGATCTGTCGCGCGGTGATCGAGACGGTGGCCGAGAGTGCGAGCGATGGCATCATGGCGCCGCTGTTCTATATGGGGCTCGGCGGGGTTCCACTCGCGATGGCGTACAAGGCGGTGAACACGCTGGACTCGATGATTGGCCATGCCGATGCGCGCTACTTCTACTTTGGCAAGGCGGCGGCGCGGCTCGATGATGCGGCGAACTTTATCCCCGCGCGGCTGACCGCTTTGGCGATCGCGGGCGTTGCCGGAACGAGCGATGCGGATGCGGCGAAACGGGCGCTTGCAATTTGGAACCGTGATGGTGACAAACATAAAAGCCCCAACGCCGGACAGCCCGAGAGCGCGATGGCCGGAGCCTTGGGAGTGCGACTGGGAGGAGAGAATCGCTACGCCGGCGAGGTCATCTGCACGCCGCTGCTGGGCGCGGAGTTCGGTGCCGCCAGCGTTCCGCAGGCGAAGCGGGCGCTCGGCATCGTCGCTGGCGTTGCGGCGGTGGGAGTCTTCGCGGCGCTTCTGCTTCCATCGATCCTGCGAGCGCAACGGAGGAGAGCGTGAGGCCATTGCCGGCGCATGGCGGACAGCTGCGCGCGATCGCCGAACAGTTCGGCGTGGAGCAGGATCGACTGCTCGACTTCAGCGCCAACATCAATCCCGATGGGCCTCCGGCGGCGTTGCTTGCGGGACTGCGCGCGGCGGTGGACGACCTGTCGCTGCTGACCAACTATCCCGATCTCGAGGAGACCGCGCTGCGCGAGGCGGTGGCTGGATTTGTAGCTGTTCCGGTGGCGTGCTGTGCGGTCGCGAATGGATTTGCCCCGCTGCTTGCGGCCACGGCGCAGGCGCTTGCGGTCCGCCGCTGCCTGCTTCCGGTGCCGGCGTTCGGCGAGTATCGCCGTGTGCTCGAGCAGGCCGGAGTGGAGGTGATTGCGCTGCCTCTGCGTGCGGAAGACGACCTCCGCTACGACATCGATGCGATCCTCAATGCGGCTGCGGAGGCGCGGTGTGACACGCTGCTGCTCGCCAATCCGCAGAATCCCTCCGGCGTGCTGTTGCCGGCGGAGGAGATGCGGACGCTGCTCTCACGCGCTGCACAGGCTGGGCTGCGCGTGCTCGTCGATGAGGCGTTCATCGACTATGCTCCCGAGGAGTCGATCACCCGCGACGCCTCCGCTGCCGCGCATCTCGTGGTCTTTCGCTCGGTGACGAAGTTCTTCGCGGTTCCCGGCTTGCGGGTTGCCTTCGCCGTGAGCAACGCAGCGTGGGCCAAGGCGATTCGCAACAAGGTGACGCCGTGGGCGATCACCACACTGGCCGCGCGTGCGGTGATCTGCGGGCTTGCGGATGCTGCGTTTGCGGATGCATCGCGAGCACGCAATGAGCGACGCCGCGGAGAGATGGCCGCGGGGCTCGAGGCCATTGGCCTGCGTGTGTATCCGGGGCGCGCGAACTTCCTGCTCTTCACCGTTCCCGATGGAGCGATGCTGCGGGAGCGGTTGATTACGCAGCACCACATCGTCCTGCGCTCCTGCGCGAACTACGAAGGGCTCGACGCCACGTACCTCCGCGCTGCGGTACGCACGGAGGCGGAGAATCGGCTGCTGCTCGCAGCGCTTGACTGCGAACTCAAGCGGAGGCCGAAAAGCTAGACGTGCTGCAGCGCGAGGCTCTCACTCTCGACTTGCGCGTCGAGCACAGCAGCGATCTGGTCGATGCCCCAGTCGAGATCCGCGCGTTCGATGACCAGCGGCGGCGCCAGCCGAATGACGGTCTCGTGGGTCTCCTTGCAGAGCACGCCGCGCTCCTTCAGCGCCTCGCAGAGCGGCCGCGCCGGACCGTTGAGTTCGATGGCGAGCCAGAGGCCTTTGCCGCGCACCGCCGCGATCTGCGGGCTCTTGAGCGCTCTGCAGGCGCTCGAGCGCGTAGGCGCCAAGCTCGGCGGAGCGACCGGAGAGATCTTCGTCGACCACGACGCGCAGCGCCGCGCGCGCCACCGCGCAGGCCAGCGGATTGCCGCCGAAGGTGCTGCCGTGGTCGCCGGGCTGGAAGACGCCGAGGATCTCGCGCGAGGACGAGCACGGCGGAGACAGGATAGAAGCCGCCGGAGAGCGCCTTGCCGATGATGACGACGTCGGGCACGATCTCGTCGTGCATGTAGGCGAAGAGCTTGCCGGTGCGGCCGAGGCCGGACTGAATCTCGTCGACCATCAGCAGGACGTTGTGCTCGCGGCAGATCGCGGCGACCTCGCGCAGGTAGCCTGCGGGCGGCACGATGATGCCGGCCTCGCCCTGGATCGGCTCGACCAGGAAGGCGCAGGTGTTGGGCGTGATGGCGGCACGCAGAGCCTCGGCGTCGCCGAACGGGACCTGCTGGAAGCCAGCGGGGAAGGGGCCGAAGCCCTCGCGATACTGCGGCTCCGACGAGAAGCCGACGATGGAGATGGTGCGGCCGTGGAAGTTGTTGGCGGCGACGAGGATCTCGGCGCTGGTCGGCGGGGATGCCCTTGACTCTGCGCGCCCCATTTGCGCGCGGCCTTGAGCGCGGTCTCGACCGCCTCGGCGCCGGAGTTCATGGGCAGCGCCATCTCGTAGCCGGTGAGCGTCGTGCAGCTCCTCGAGCAGCAGCGGCAGCTGGTCGTTGCGGAAGGCGCGCGAGGTGAGGGTGACCTTCTGCGCCTGCTCGCACATGGCCTTGAGGATCGCCGGATGGCAGTGGCCCTGATTCACCGCGGAGTAGGCCGCGAGCAGGTCGAGGTAGCGACGACCCTGCGACGTCGTAGACCCAGGCGCCCGCGGCGCGCTCGATCACCACATCCAGCGGATGGTAGTTGTGAGCTCCATAACGATCTTCGAGGGCGACAAGTTCCGAGGCAAGCACGATGCGAACCTTCCTGAAGGGACATTGCGCCATGCGGCGCATTGCTGCAGAAGATGCAAGATCCGGGGACTGCGGGAGATGCCGGAGACGGCCGAGAAGCAGGAGGCCGTTTATGTTTTCTTTATGCTACCGCGCTTTCGGCGATGCCTCTCGCCTTCGCGTGCAGATGGATCAATATGCAGACAGCTGTTCGTTTATGCGAAATGATACAGGCGCGAGATGCATAAAGTTGCAGCACGCGCGTGGACACCGTGATTGGTGCCCACGCACGAGATGAGACCCTCCGGCTACGGCTCCGAGGTGAACGTCGATGCAGGAAGATCGGCCGCGTTGTAGAGGTTCGCGGCGGTCACTCCCTCCCAGGCATAGCGAACATACATGGGGTCGGCGACGCGGTCGCTGGTCACGACGACCGCGCCCTCCGCCGCACCCGTCAGCGATGCTCGCCTTGGCCGGATAGAAGGTGTGATCCTTGCCCGCGACCTCGAAGCCGACCAGCGTGTCGCCGTGCGCGCGCAGGCCGGCCGCATGGCTGAAGGAGACGCGCATCGCGCCGCCTTCGGGAACGGCCTGACGGAAGAGTGGCCCGGAGTACTCGACCGGCTGGCCGTAGACCGTCGCCAGCGCAGCGACGGCAAGCCGCGCGCCGACCGTCTGCTTGTCCGGGGGATGCACGTTGTCCGCCTGCCCAACGTCGAGCGTCACCGCCATCGCCGTGTTCGCCACCGCCAGCGTGCGGCGCTGCTGGTCGCGCAGACGGCCCCAGCTCTCCCCGGGTGAGTTGAAGCTGGAGATCTGCACGAAGAGGAAGGGGAACTCGCCCTGCTGCCACGCGCTGCGCCAGCCCGTGATCATGGTCGAGAACAGCTTCTCGTAGAGCGGAGCGCGCTCGGGAGAGCTGTTGGTCTCGCCCTGGTACCAGATCACCCCCTTGATCGAGTACGGCGTCAGCGGCGCGATCATGCCGTTGTAGAGCGCGCCGGGCTGCCAGGACTCCGGCTGCGGATGCCAGGGATGCTTGGGCTTGGGTTCATGCGCGGCGGCGGCAGCGGCGTCCTCGCGCTTCTCCTCGGCGATCACCGCGGGCAGCCGCGTCTGCTCATCGGCGAAGCGCGCCCAGGTGGCGAAGGCGGGCATCAGCGAGGCATCGGCTGCGAGCGAATCGAGGCTGGTCCAGGCATCGACCGGCGTGCCGCCCCAGGTGGAGTCGATCAGGCCGATGGGGACATGCTCCTTCTGCTGGATCTGCGCGACCGAAGAAGTAGGCGACGGCGGAGAAGTCCGCCGCGGTCGTCCGGCGTGCAGGTGGTCCATGTGGCGCTGACATCGCTGGCAGGGAAGTTCGCGCCCTTGTGCTCGATGCGCAGCAGGCGCACCTCGGGCAGCGTGGCATGGGCGATCTCCTCGGCGCCGTTCTGCAACACCGCCTGACCGGGAAAGCCCTTCAGCGGAAACTCCATGTTCGACTGCCCGGAGGCCAGCCACACATCGCCCACGAGCAGGTCGCTGACCATGATCGGCGCGGCATCGCCCATGCCCGCGCCTTTGACCGACATCGTGTAGGGGCCGCCGGCAGACTCCGGCGCGAGCCACAGGCTCCACTCGCCGTACTCGTTCGCCACCGTCGCGTGCGTCTGTGCGTGGAACTGCACGGTCACCTGTTCTTTGGGATCGGACCAGCCCCATATGTGGATGGGAGTCCCGCGCTGCAGCACGCCGTGGTCGCTGAAGCTGTGCGGCAGACGAACCTCCGCCGCAAGCGGCGCCGCCAGCACCGTCACAGCCGCCAGCGAGCGGCGGCGCGTGCCGCGAGCAGAACCTGTTTCCCGAAGTGGACCTTCTTGAGCGAACCCGTCAACATCGTCTTCGTCGTCTCCTTAGCGCGAGCTGCTTCCGTAACCCCACAAACTCTACACGTACGCGTGACAGGCACGAAAGGCCGGCGACGCATCGACCTCCCGGCAGACCACCGCCGGTGCGCGAACAAGCCCCGATGGACACACGGGAACAGGAGTTTCCGCGACTTTCCCCTCGTCGGGGATGCCAGCGCGGTCCGCTCCGAGCAGAGGCCACACAGCGGTCCTTTCTCTTTTTACTCTCACGAAATTTTCATCCAGCAACGACCGGTGTGCCGTCTTGGGAACCTCTCTTCCCGAGCCCGGCTTCTCGCTTGACACCGGGCAGAGCGGCGCTTACAACGATCTCATCGCTATTCATCGAAATATTGTTCGGCTGGGCCAAGACATTTTTTTCTTCGCCGGGTTGACAGAGATTGACCCACTCGACAGCTTCTGGAAGACCTCGATCTACAGCGTACGTTCCACCGCAAGAATAGGACGGTTATGTTGCTTACTCGACGCTTCGCCCTTCGCACCCTTGCCTCTACCGCGCTCGCGGCTGTGCTTGCCCTGCCTTTGACCCTCAGCGCGCAGACCTCTGCCTCCACCGCAGTCACCGCACCTGTCGTGGCAAACCGGATCACCCAGCCGATCGACGAGAACAGCCGCGTCAGCCTCAGCGGCACCGTGCATCCGCTCGCCCGCGCCGCCAACGACCGCGGCGCCGCGCCCGACAGCATGCCGCTCGACCGCCTGCAGCTCGTGCTCAAGCGCAGCGACGCGCAGGAGACCGCGCTGCGGCAACGCATCGCCGACATGCACACGCCCGGCTCGGCCAACTATCACAAGTGGCTGACGCCGGATCAGTTCGGCCAGCAGTTCGGCCCCTCCGACGCCGACATCGCCACGCTCGAAAGCTGGCTCGCAGAGCCACGGCTTCGGCTCCATCAAGCTCAATCCCGGCCGCCAGACGCTCGAGTTCTCCGGCAACGTCGCCCAGTTCCGCAACACCTTCCACGCCGCGATTCACCAGTATCAGGTGAACGGCGAGGCCCACTACGCGAACGCCGACCGACCCCGCAGATTCCCGCCGCGCTGGCCTCGGTCGTCGGCGGCTTCAGCTCGCTGAACAACTTCCGCGTCAGGAGCCACAGCAAGACCCTGGGCCAGCGCCACCTATGACCCCGCGAACCACCAGGCCACGCCGCAGTGGACCACGTCCAGCCCCGGGCAGCACCATCCCCAACCTGGTCCTCGCGCCCGCCGACTTCGCCGTGCAGTACGACCTGAATCCGCTCTACACCGCCGGCACCAACGGCACCGGCCAGACCATCGCCATCGTCAACGACTCCAACATCAACCCGACGCTGGTCAGCCAACTTCCGCACGCCTCTTCGGCCTGCCCGCCAGCGCCCCCAACGTCATCATCGATGGCAACGATCCCGGCATCGACGGCATCAACAATCCCGACGGCCCCAATGGCGACTCCGATCGAGGCCTACCTCGACGTCGAGTGGTCGGGCGCCGTCGCCCCCAACGCCACCATCGACCTGGTCATCGGCGCCGACACCGCGCTCGAGTCCGGCCTGTATCCTGGCCGCCGAGCACGCCGTCTACGGCAACGTCGCCCCCATCATGAGCCTGAGCTTTGGCGCCTGCGAGAACGACGCTCGGCTCCACCAACATCTTCCTCAACCAGCTCTGGGAGCAGGCCGCCGCCCAGGGCATCACCGTGCTGGTCTCCACCGGCGACAACGGCTCGGCCGGCTGCGACAACGACGACACCCAGTACTACGCCGTCGGCGGCCAGGCGGTCAGCGGCTTCGCCTCCACCCCCTACAACGTCGCCGTCGGCGGCACCGACTTCTTCTACAGCTCCTACAACAGCGGCAGCCAGACCACCATCGCGCAACCAGCTCGCAACCTACTGGAACCTGACCCCCAGCAACAACACGCCGACGGCCTCGCTCTCAGCGCCCCATCCCCGAGCAGCCCTGGAACGACAGCCAGTACGGCCTGAACCTCTTACTCCGTCACGCCCAGCGGAACCACCACGCATCGCCGCCGGCAGCGGCGGCGCCAGCACCGCTCGGCTTCGCCAACGTCGGCGTCGCCACCAGCACCGACTACGGCCCGTATCCCAAGCCCTCCTGGCAGACGGGAGCCGGCGTTCCCGCCGACGGCGCGCGCGACCTTCCCGACGTCTCGCTCTTTGCCGCCAACGGCTCCAACGCCAGCTTCACCCCGATCTGCGCCGTCGATGGCGATTGCCAGCCGGTCTCGAGCGGCGGCACCGTGCAGATCACCGGCGTCGGCGGCACCTCGGTCGCCGCGCCCTCCTTCGCCGGCATCATGGCGCTGGTCAACCAGAAGTACGGCCCCCAGGGACAGGCGGACTTCGTCCTCTATCCGCTCGCCGCGCAGTTCCCAGCCGCCTTCCATGATGTGCACGAACGGCACCAACTCCGTTCCCTGCAACGTCACCGCCACCGCAGCCGGGCAGCCCGCGCTCGACTGCATCGCGGTCACCAATCCCGAGACCATCACCGATCCCACCTACGGCACCGCGGTCGAGGGCCAGATCGGCGTCACCGGCACGAAGACGCCGCAGTACAACGCCGCGGCCGGCTATGACCTGGCCACGCGGCCTGGGCTCGATCGACGCCAACGTGCTGGTCACCAACTGGGACAAGGTCACCTTCGCCGCCTCCACGGTGACCCTGACGCCCTCCCAGACCAGCTTCCCCCACGGCACCGCCATCACCGTCAGCGGCACGGTCACCCCCAACCACGGCGACCGGCAACGTCGCCCTGATGACCAGCAGCACCGAGCCCGCTGCAGGCCGGACAGGCGACCTTCCCCGTCAGCAACGGAAGCTACTCCGGCAGCATCAACTACCTGCCCGGCGGCACCTACAACATCTGGGGCCAGTACAGCGGCGACGGCACCAACGCCGCCAGCAGCAACGCCTCCACCCCGACCCAGATCACGGTCACGCCGGAGAACAGCAGCCTCGTCTTCAGTGTCCTGAACGCCGCCACCGGCACCGCCGCCGCATCGCGCAACGACGCGTCAGTTCCCTACGGAACCCAGCTCATCCTGTCGGGGCAGGCCATCCCGACGACCTACTACAACACCTGCAACGTCCCCAAGCCTCCCGCCAGCTGCAACACCGCGACGTATACCTCTCCCACCGGCACCGTCACCTTCACCGACAACGGAGCCACGCTCAACACCGCCAACATCAACGCCGAGGGCGACGCGGAGTTCAACGCCCCGTTCACCGTAGGCAGCCACTCGGTGACGGCGAGCTACACCGGCGACAACAGCTATAACGCCTCCACCGCCGCCGCCTTCACCTTCACCGTGACCAAGGCAACGCCCGCGATCTGCCTCACCCCGGCGGGACCGGACCGGGAGGCACGCTGCAGGCCGGACAGCCAATCACCTTCACCATCCAGGTGGAGAACCTCACCAACGCCAGCAACATCAGCAACTACGGCGTCGGCGGCTTTGTTCCCGTGGCTGCTCCTACCGGCTCGGTCACGATCACCGGGCTGCCCTCCGGGGTTCCCACCACCGCGGCTCTCGCCGGAACCATCGATGCCGGCACCACCTTCGTCGAAGGGACGGCGGCCATCACCGCGCCTGCCTCCACCCCGGCCGGCACCTACACCGTGACCATCACCTACTCGGGAGACGCCAACTATAACGCCACCACCGCCACCGGGACGATCACCATCGCCGCGGCGGCCGCCGGACAGGCGACCACCACGACGGTCACCTCCTCGGCGACCACCACCTCGATCACCGCCGGCGTCGTCCTGACCGCGACCGTCGCCGCTCCCAGCCGGACAGGCCGCACCCACCGGCACCGTCGTCTTCACCACCGCCGTGTACGGCGGGCGTTCTGACGCTCGGCCAGGCGACGCTCGTCGCCGGCTCCGGGAACACCTCGACCGCAACCTTCCAGGTGAACAGCCAGAACCTGCAGCCGGGATCGAACCAGATCACCGTGCTCTACCTCGGCAACTCGCCCACCTACCAACCCTCCTCGGCCGTCATCACCATCACCGACGGCGCCGAGCTTCACGCTCGCCGGAGCCGCCGTCACGGCGACCGCCGGGAACGCGCCGCCACCTCCACCATCACCATCACCCCGACCGGCGGCTTCGTCGGCAACGTCGCCCTCACCTGCGCCGTCGTCGGCAGCCCCACCGGCGCCACCAACCCGCCCACCTGCAGCGTCTCCGCGCCGAGCGCAATCACCAGCACGACGACCAACGTCACCGCGACGCTCACCATCACCACCACCGCGCCGACCAGCGCGGCGCTCGACAACCCCTTCCACCGCATCTCACCCTCGGCGGCGGAGTCACCCTCGCGACGCTGCTCTGCTTCGGCCTGCCGCTTCGCCGGCGCGGCTGGAGATCGCTGCTGAGCCTGCTGGTCTTCGCCGCCATCGCCAGCGCCGCCATCGGCTGCGGCGGCGGAGGCGCGCCAGCCCACGACGACCACAACCACCACGCGGCGGCACCACCGCCGGCGCCTACACCGTCAACGTCACCGGAACCGGAACCGCAACCAGCGCCAACCCACCAACCTCGGCCCTGTGACCCAGACCGTGCAGGTTGCCGTCACCGTCAACTAACCCACGTAACCGCTCGGGACATGCCCCGAACACAACAAAGACGCAAACAACAGGTGGCAGCGGAGATCTCCGCTGCCACCTTGTTTTGTGCTGTCTGCACTCTCTTGTGCTGTCTTGTGCAGGATGCGTCCCCCGCAACAAAACAGCCTGCCGCGGAGTAACCCGGGCAGGCTGTCTTGTATTTGTTCCAGCCGAAGTTACAGGCTGGACCTTCCGTACAGGCTGTTCGTCGCGATCACGTTCTTGTAGAAGTGCGAGCTCAGCTTCGGCGTCCGCTTCTCCGTCTGGAAGTCCACGTAGGTGATGCCGAAGCGCTTGTCGTAGCCATCGGCCCACTCGTAGTTGTCCAGCAGGCTCCACAGGAAGTAGCCCTTCACCGGCACGCCCTCGGCCACCGCGCGCTGCAGCTGCGTCAGGTAGTTGCGCAGGTACATCGTGCGGTCGGTGTCGAGCACCTGGCCGTCGTCGGTCAGGTGGTCCGACGACGAGGCGCCGTTCTCCGTGATGTAGAGCTCCTTCACCTTCCACAGCCGGTCGACCAGCTTCGGCGCCCAGTACAGCGCCTCCGGGCCGACGCTCAGCCACGGGCTGTACATGTGCGGGTACGAGGCCGGATTCGGCACCTTGGCATAGCCGATCTCCGAGTGGTCCGCGCGCACCCAGGTCGCCGTGTACACGTTCAGCCCCACGAAGTCGAGCGGCGAGCTGATCGCCTTCAGATCCTCGGCGGTGAAGGTCGGCGCGTCGGCGCCCAGCTGCTTCAGATAGTGATCCGTGTAGCGGCCCTCCTGGATGACGGTCAGGAACCGCGCGTTCTCCTCGCGCATCGCGATCTCCGCCGCGTGCACATGCTCCGGCGAGTCGAACACCGGCGAGGTCGCGCTCAGGTTATCCGCCAGTCCGACCTTGGTGCCCGGCTTGGCCGAGGCGCGAATCGCCTGCACCGCCAGCCCATGACCCAGCACCGCATAGTGCGCCACCTGCGCCAGCCGCTTCCGCCCGACCTTCAGCCCCGGCGCGTGGATGCCGGTGCCGTAGCCCAGATCCACGAAGGTCTGCATCTCGTTGACGGTCATGAAGTGCTTCACCCGGTCCGACAGCTTGCCCGCGGTGTAGCCCGCATAGTGCGCGAACGCCTCCGACGTATCCCGGTTCTCCCATCCGCCGCGATCCTGCAGCGGCTGCGGCAGGTCCCAGTGGTAGAGCGTGCAGTAGGGCTCGATGCCGGCGTTCAGCAGCGCATCCACGAAGCGCTCGTAGTGCTCGATGCCCTTGGGGTTCACCGCGCCGGTGCCGGTGGGGAAGATGCGCGACCACGCCACCGAGAAGCGGCAGGTCTTCAGCCCCAGGTCCTTCATGATCTTGATGTCTTCCGGATAGCAGGTGGTAGCTGTTGTCGGCCACATCGCCGGTATCGCCATTCGCGGTCTTGCCCTGGGTGTGCGAGAAGGTATCCCAGATGGTCGTGCCGCGGCCGTCTTCGTTCACCGCGCCCTCGACCTGGTAGGAGGCCGTCGCCGAGCCCCAGAGGAAGCCCTCGGGAAACGCCCGCTCGCCGAGGCTGCGACGGCCGCTCCGGCGCCGGGGCCAGACCAGCACCCAACGCGGGCAGCGACAAGGCGCCGGTAGCCGCGCCGATCAGTTGCGCAAAGGATCTTCTCGAAAATCTAGTTGCCATTCTTCTGTTTCTCCATACCAGGATTTGAACCAGCACACGTCCACAACACATCCGCGGCACAACGTCGCAAACGCCACGCCATCAGTCTCGCCAGGAAAAAGACTGCATTGATCCTAGCCTTCGCGAGCCACGACCGGCAAAGCCCACCGCGAAATTGATCCGATTACCGTTGCTCAAAACAGTGGGAGAAGGACGCGCAGCGGCAGCCTGCCGCGGCACGAGACCGCCCCTCGAAGCCGTGAGCGCTTGAAACAGGTCCTCGATTTGCCGATAACGCCAACACAGGTCGCGGACAGCACCCCGTGTCCGCAGCCTGAATCTTTTGCTGTTCACGGCTGGAACAACACCCGCCGGTTCACCTTCGAGGTCCACTTGTCCGCGCGCTTCTCACCACCGAACTCCCCATCGACGCGATGCTGCAACAGGCCATCGCCGAGCACCACGCCGGCAACCTGACCAAGGCCGAAGAGCTCTATCGCAGCATCCTCGCCCGCGACGCCGATCACGCGCACTGCCTGCACAACCTCGGCATCCTCGAGATCCAGCGCCGGCGACCGGAGGCCGCGCTGCGCCCCCTCAAGACCGCGATCGAGCACCGCCCCGAGCATGCTCGCTATCGGCTGACCTATCTCGACGCCCTGCTGCGCGCCGGCCGCGCGGCCGAAGCCAGTCAGGCTCTCGCCGAAGCCCGGCAGCTCGGCGTCGACGAAGGCTCGCTCGCCGGACTCGAAGCCCGCCTGCCCCTTGTGCGGCCGCCGTCGAGCAGAAGGTCTGGGCCCCCGATCTCGCCGGCGACCACTACCAGCAAGTTCTCGCGCGCCTGCACCAGGTCCTCGCCCCCGCCACCTACCTCGAGATCGGCGTCGACGAAGGCAAGACCCTCGCCCTGGCACGCTGCCACGCCATCGGCATCGACCCCGAGTTCCGCTTCCAGGAGATGCGGTCGTGCAAGCGCATCGTCGCCAAGCCCAGCGTGGCCCTCTACCAGATGCCCAGCGACGACTTCTTCGCCCGCTTCGACCCCACCGCCCTCTTCGGCGGCCCCATCGAGATGGCCTTCCTCGACGGCATGCATCACTGCGAGTTTCTGCTCCGCGACTTCTTCCACACCGAGCGCCACTGCCGCCCCGACTCGGTCATCGCGCTGCACGACTGCCTGCCGCTCGAAGCCCCGATGGCCGAGCGCGACCCCAACGCTCCGCGCCGTCGATGCACGCCGCCAGGGCATGTGGACCGGCGATGTCTGGCGCACCGCCCTGCTGCTGAAGCGCCGCCGCCCCGACCTGCGGATCACCGTGCTCGACGCCGCACCGACCGGCCTGGTGCTGATCACCAACCTCGATCCGCACAGCACGCTGCTCGCCGACAACCACGACGCGTTCGTCGCCGAGATGATGAGCTGGTCGCTGCCGGAGATCACGCTCGCCGGCTACTTCGCGGAGATGGAGGTCGAGCCGGAGCAGAACCTTCGCCAGCCGGAACAGATCCTCGCCCGGCTGCGGCCCACCGCCTGACCGGATCGCGAAGCCTCGCCTGAAAGGAATCGGCCCCGCTCCTCCCCTATGTCCCAGCCGCTCTCTGAAATCCCGACCGAAACTCCGGTCGAAATCCAGACCGAAATCCCGGCCGCCGCGCCCGCCTCCTCCTCGAGGAGATGCTGCGGCAGGCGATCGAGCATCATCGCGCCGACCGCCTCCTCGAGGCCGAGCGCCTCTATCGCGCTCCTGCTCGCCGAGCGCCCCAACCATCCCGACGCCCATCACAATCTCGGAGTGGTCACCCTCACGCTCAGCGGCGCCGCCGCCGCGCTGCCCCACTTCCAGGCGGCGATCCAGGCCGAGCCCACCCGCAGCCAGTTCTGGCTGAGCTGCGTCGACGCTCTGATTCAGGCCGCGCAGTACGACGCAGCCCGGCGGATCCTCGAACTCGGCATCCAGGGCGGCCTGCAGGGGGAGCCGGTCCACGCCCTGCAGCGCCGCCTGCACAACGCCGCCACGAGCTCCGCAACAACGCCAACCCGCAAACCGCACCCACTCCTCAGCCGAGCCAGAGACAGCCAGTCAAAAAGACCAAGCCCGTCGGCCCCAGTCCAGCCGAGACCGCCCGCCTTCGCGCCCTGCTCGACCGCGGTCCCGATGCCCAGACCGACGCCGAGACCGAAGCCCTCGCCCTGTCCTTCACCACCCGCTACCCCCACTCCGGCTACGCCTGGAACATTCTCGGCTCGCTCCGCCAGCGCGACAGCCGCTACGCCGAGGCCGCCGCCTTCTACCAGCGCGCCCTCGCGGCCGATCCCGACTGCATCGAGGCCAACTACAACCTCGGCCGCATCCTGCAGAGCGACGGCGACCTCACCCAGGCCGACGCCTGCTTCCGCCGCGCCATCGCCCTCTATCCCGACTTCCTCGAGGCCCACTTCTGCCTCGGCGAGACCCTCTCCCGGCGCGACCGCTACGCCGAGGCCGAGGCCTGCTTCCGTCGCGTCCTCGGAGCTCCAGCCCGAGCTCGCCGTCGCCCACAACAACCTCGCCATCACCCTCAAGCGCCAGGCGCGGCCCGAGGAGTCCGAGGCCAGCTGCCGCCGCGCCCTCGCCTGCAAGCCCGACTTTCCCGAGGCCTACTGCAACCTCGCCTCCGCGCTCACCGATCAGGCGCGCCTCACCGAAGCCGCCGCCAGCTACCGCCAGGCCCTCGCGCTCGAGCCCAACCTCACCGTCGCCCACCACGGCCTGCTCTTCTGCCTCAGCCACGGCGGCGAGATCGAGCCCCAGACCCTCTTCGAGGAGCACGTCCGCTTCGCCGACCGCTTCGAGGCCCCGCTGCGCCCCTCCTGGCCGCGCCACGCCAACTCCCGCGACCCCGAGCGCCCCCTGCGCATCGGCTTCGTCTCCGGCGACCTCCGCACCCACGCCATGGCCCACTTCATCGAGCCCATGTTCGCCGCGCTCGCCCAGAACCCCGGCCTCTCCCTGCACGCCTACTCCAACCACGCCGTCGAGGACCGCGTCACCTACCGCCTGCGCGAACACATCCCCCACTGGAACCGCATCTTCGCGCTCTCCGACGAGCAGCTCGCGGCCAAAATCCAGGCCGACGCCATCGACATCCTCGTCGACCTCACCGGCCACACCGCGCACAGCCGCCTGCTCACCTTCGCCCGCAAGCCCGCGCCCATCCAGTGCGGCTGGATCGGCTACCTCGGCACCAGCGGCCTGCGCAGCATCGACTACTACCTCGCCGACCCCCACTTCCTCCCGCCCGGCCAGTTCGAGCCCTTCTTCACCGAGAAGATCGTCCACCTGCCCATCGTCTCGCCCTTCCGGCCCAGCCCCGACGCGCCCGCCGATCAACCCGCTCCCGGCGCTCACCAGCGGTCAGGTCACCTTCGCCAGCTTCAGCCGCCTCTCGAAGCTCAGCCAGCCCGTCATCGCGCTCTGGGCGCAGCTCATGCTCGCGCTGCCCGAGTCCCGCATCCTGCTCGCCGGCATGCCCCGCGAGGGCCGCCACGAGCCTCTGGCGCGCTGGTTCGAGGCCGAGGGCATCGCCCCCGAACGGTTACAATTTCGCCGCCGCTGCGCCGACCACACCTACCTCGAGCTGCATCACCAGATCGACATCGCCCTCGATCCCTTCCCCTTCACCGGCGCCACCACCACCAGCAACGCCCTGTGGATGGGCGTCCCCACGCTCACCCTCACCGGCCGCACCGTCGCCGGCCGCCTCGGCCCCGCGCTGCTCGAACACGCCGGCCTCGCCGACTTCGTCGCCCACACCCCGCAGGACTTCGTCGCCAAGGGCATCTACTGGGCGCGCCACCTCGACCAGCTGGCCGACGCTCCGCGCCAGCATGCGCGAGCGCTTCCTCTCCCACCCCATCGGGCAGCCCGCCGCCGCCGCCGAGGGCCTCTCCAGCGCCTTCCGCCAGATGTGGCGCAGCTGGTGCGCGGAGACGCCCTAGACCACCCTCGAAAAGGTCATCACAACGAAATAGAAATCCTCCCGCCCCAGTAAAAAAGCACGTCCCCGACCACCCCAAAAAGCACGTCATCTCGACCGAAGCAGCGGACAGTCTCATCGTCCGCTGCGCAGTGGAGAGACCCCTGTATTTCGCCTTTATCTTCCGCTTGAACTCACGTAACGCGCATCCCCAAAACGCAAGGGGTGAGAGCCAAGCTCTCACCCCTGCCGCATCCACGAACGTGGCAGAAATCTACTTCGCCGCGCTCGCCGTCTGCACCGCCGCGACCGTTCCCGTCACCGTGTTGGTCGCGCCGTTGATCACCGCGACCGCCGTCGGCTCCGCCACATACACCAGGTTCGCCGGAGGAGTTCCCGCAGCGTTCACCGCCAGCCCGGTCGGCTCCGCCGTCAGCGGAATCGTGGTCGCCACCGCATTCGTCGCGCCGTTCACCACCGTCACCGAGTCGCTCGCCGTGTTGCCCACATAGACCATATCCGTCACCGGGTTCACCGCGACCGGTCCCGGCGATCCGCCCACCATCACGCTCGCCTCGGTCATCCACTGCGTCCCCTGCGGCGAGGTCGGCGTCACCGGCTCCCCGATCACGGTCAGCAGATTCTGCGCCGCATTGCTCGCATACACGGTGTTGGTCGTCTCATCCACCGCCAGCGCCGTCAGATTATTCTGCTGCAGCACCGTGCTCGCAACCGTATTCGTCGCGCCGTTGATCACCGTCAGCCACGGCCCGGACTGCGGCGCCATGGTCGTGGTGGTCCCGACCGTCACCGGCACCGATCCCAGTCCGTTATTCGTAACAAACACGGTGTCGGTCGTGCTGTTGACCGCCAGCGCGTACGGCTGTTCCGGGGATCGCCACACTGCCCGCCGCCGCATTGTTCGCGCCGTTGTAGACGTTCAGCGTCCCCTGTCCCAGCACGTACACCATGTTCGTGGCCGCGTTCACCGCCACCGCCACCGGCAGCGTCGCCGCCGAGGGCACCGTCGCCGCAACCTGATTGTTCGCGCCGTTGATCACCGTCAGCGTGCCGGTCTGCTGGCTCACCACATAGATCAGGTCGGTCGCCGGGTTCACCGCAATCGAGTACAGATCCGTGCCCGCCGGCCCCACCGTAATCGTCCCCGTCACCGCGTTCGACGTCCCATTCACCGCCGTCACCGTGCCCGCAAATCCATTCGCGACGTAGTAGACGTTGCTGGTCGCGTCATACACCACCGCCGGTGCAACCGTCGGCGCCGGAGCCCCGGTGTTCGCCGTGGTCGTCGGCGGCGTCGGCACGCCAACCGGCGTCGAGAGCGACTGCTGACATCCCACCAAAAGAACAGGAGCAACAGCCAGCGCAAGGAGAGAAAAAGCGATCTTCGGGACGCGGAGCAAAACAGGGGAGGTCATCGTGTCTTCCATGCTTTCAAAAGCAGTTAGGGTCCATCTGGCCGAGAGCACGGGCGATCCCGCACCTCGGGAATTTGTGTACCAAGTGTATATCGCCGGTCCGCGTTTGGATTGCTCCCAGACCGATGCCCGACGGCGACACCAGACCCGCCTTACCGGATGATGTGCAAGGTCCGCGCCCAGCGGGTTCCGGTAACGAAGTTGAGGACGATGTGGGCCATGAAGCCGATGCGCTCCCCAAGGCTGGTCTTTTCGCTCTGGTCCGCCGGGGTCTTGAAGGACCAATAGACGAACATCGGGCGCCCCAGGATAGCTTCCCGTGGAACAAATCCCCAGTAGCGGCTGTCGAGGCTGGCCGTACGGTTGTCGCCCATGGCGAAGATCTTGCCCGGCGGAACAACCAGGTCATCGCCCTCGATGTGGTTGGAGATATCGACCGCCCATGCCGCAGCGTGCGTCGCGCTCGCCCCTTCTTCGATGCCGGCAAGATCGGCAGGAAAATCGTCGCGATAGGCAACAAACGCATGGCTGGGATTGCCGTCATCGGTGGGCTTGGCGGCCTGCGGCTCGTTCTGCGCGACGCCATTGAGATAGACGATGCCGTTGCGGAGATGAATGTGATCGCCCGGCAGGCCGATGGCGCGCTTGACCAGGATGAGGTCGGGGGTCTCGGGGTTGGGCTTGAGGAAGACGATCACATCGCCGCGACGGATATCGCGATGGTAGACGAAGGGCGCCCAGTGCGAGGGAGGCGCAAACGTCGAACGGTCCGCCAGGACATGATCGCCGATCAGCAGCGTCTTTTCCATCGAGCCCGAGGGGATCTCGAAGTTCTGAAAGACGAACGCCTGCGCGAAGATCACCAGCACCAGCAGCGTGCAAATGGAAGCGAGTGACTCCAGCGGAGTCTCCCGCTGCGCCGGCTGCTCCGTTATCACAGCGCCGCACCGCTCGTCTGACCAACAACCTCGCTCCGTTCACTCATCAAAGCCATGGTGTTTCCGTCTCCAGATCCACATCCGACTTATTGCGTGCAAACAGTGTATCGGGGGAACGGTCCAACTCCGTCACATATCGCAACCGACTGCGAAAGCGGCCTGATCCGGAACTAAGCGGTCAGCAGGTGCAGGCTGAGGCTGTAGACGCCCGCCAGCGCAGCGCTCCACAGCGTGATGGCGAGTGCCGCCTTACGCCCTGTGGCCGTGCTGTGGCGAAGGATCGCTGCGCCCGGCAGAAGCGAGCAAACCAGCCCCAGGCCAAGCGCGCCGCCGATGGCCAGCGCGGGAAGCGCCGCATGCAGCAGCAGGCCGAACCAGAGTGCGGCGCCAAGCGGAAGCATCGCTCCGCTCAGGCGGCAGAGCAGCGCCCGTGCGCTGCCTCCTTGGTCAGCGGATGAAGCACCCTGCGCCACCGCGGCGCACAGCAGCAGCAGGCACCCCGCAACCAGCGCGGTGAGCAGCAGCGATCCGCCAGCGCCGCCCAGCAGCGGCCAGCGCTGCGTAAGTCTCGGCCAACGCAGCCGCAACCGGGCCACTCTCCCGCGCAGCGAACAGCAGCGGCGCGAAGCTGACGCTGAGCGCAAGCAGCGCCACATCCAGCCGCCGCGAGAGCCGCTGCAGCGACGAGCGGTTCGGGATCCTCGGCGAGATCGCGCAGCGGCCGCTGCACCCCGATCTGGATATTCTCATTCGGGCAGGCCTGCACGCAGCGCAGGCACAGCGTGCAGTCGAGGTTCCCGATCTTCTGCGGCAGGTAGAGCTGCATCGGGCAGCCGGGCAGGGAAGCGGTGCCCTGCACGCAGGCATGGCTCGCGCAGCCCGAGCAGGTGCGCGGGCTCTTGACCTGCACGGTGAGCGGCGCCAGCCGGCTCAGCAGCGCGTTGAAGTGCCCCATCGGGCAGAGATGTTTGCAGAAGACCGCCGTGCGAAACAGCCCATTGAACAGCGTCGCCGCAACGACGTAGGCGATCAGCAGCAGAGCGCTGCGGCGCGGCGAGCGGTCGAGCCCAAGGTGCAGGTAGCTCCAAAGGTAGAGCGGCAGCAGCGCGGCGGCGATCCACTTCGTGCGCAGCCGCGCCGGCCACGCCAGTACGCCGAGCGGCAGACCCACAGCCGCGGCCAACTCCCGCAAAAAAGTAAACGGGCAGGCCATGCAGAAGAGGTTGCCGACCAGCAGCAGGAGCACGAGGTTCAGCGGACGCAGAAGATCCCAGAGCAGATGCCCGGCGAGGTTGTGAGCCGGCTGCTGCGGGCCGCGCAGCCCATCGACAACAATCGCGGCGAGAAGGAGAAAGCTCGCGCCCTGAAGCACAAGCCGTGTGCGACGCCGACGGAGCAGAGAACCAAGCAACGGAAGTTGGAGCAGATCGAAGGGGCCGGCCACGGGTATTCTCTTCTCCTTCCCTTTTGAGCATAGGGGTCCGCAGCGGCCTTCGATGTGACACCCGTCACAGCGAAGATCAGAAAAGCGGAGGAGGCGGCCGTCTTCCCCGCAAACTGAATCTGACACCATGAGGGTTGCCTCATGTTCAGCTATCCGCTTCTCTTCTTCCCGCTCTCGATCGCTCTGCTGTGGCTGTCGGCACGTGCCGGGACTCGGTTGCGCAGCCGATGGCCGCTCTCTGCCGAGGATCGCGACGACTTCGGCTTTGTGCAGTCCGCCGCCCTCACCCTGCTTGGCCTCATCATCGGCTTCAGCTTCTCGATGGCGACCGGCCGCTACGACCAACGCAAAAATTATGAGGAAGCGGAGGCCAACGCCATTGGGACGGAGTACTTCCGTGTCGGCGTATTGCCTGCGTCCGATACCGCTCGGCTGCGGGCGCAGCTGGCAAAGTATCTCGATCTGCGGATCGCCTTCTATCAAGCCCGCAATCCGTCCGCCCTGCAACGGATCAACGCCGATACGACCCAACTGCAGGCCGAGATGTGGTCTACGGTGCAGACGCCGGCCGTGGCGCAGCCATCTCCCGTGACCGCGCTCGCGCTTGCGGGCATGAATGATGTGTTGAATGCGCAGGGCTACACGCAGGCCGCGTGGTGGAACCGCATCCCCGCCGCCGCCTGGCGCTTGATGATCGCGATTGCGGTCTGCTGCAAT
Source organism: uncultured Acidobacteriaceae bacterium (assembly GCA_963755245.1). Taxonomy (GTDB): domain Bacteria; phylum Acidobacteriota; class Terriglobia; order Terriglobales; family Acidobacteriaceae; genus Edaphobacter. The sequence goes on from CAVWJY010000011.1 coordinate 309,142, forward strand.
CTGCTGGTCGGCTATGCGGCGCGCAGCCCTCACCCCAAAAACGCGTTGCTCCTGATTCTGCCGCTCTTGATCTCCATCGCATTTCTTCTCATCGCCGACATCGACAGCCCCCGCGGCGGGTTGATTCACATCTCTCCGCAAAACCTGATCAGCCTCTCCCAATCCCTGCCCAAGCAGTAGCCGGAATTGGCTCCGACATTTCGGATCGACTCCGATATGTCGTCGGCAAGATCTGCTTCAGCTCCCGCTGAAGACGAGTAGAAGACAAGAGAAGTTACACATTGCCAACGCATTCCATCGCTCGCAACACCGGCGCGAAGTGGCGCGTGGCGTGCAACCAATCATTCGACCAGTTGCGCCCTCCCGTGGGGCCAAGGAGAGTCAGGAGAGTCAAGGAGAGTCTCAACATGAGCAAGCACAAGCCAGCAGAGCCTGCCGCAAACGGCACCCACGGCACGCCCACCGTGTTGCCGCGCCCCGACTTCCACTTTCCCGGCGAGGTCGGCCGCACCTATCTCGACTCCGACCCCGCGCAGTTCCCCAAGCCCGTGCAGGCCCCCAAAGGCGCGCCGAACATCCTCCTGATCCTGATCGACGACGCCGGCTTCGGCCAGTTCGGCACCTTCGGCGGCGGCATCCCCTCGCCGACCATGGACCGCCTCGCCGCCGAAGGGCTGCGCTACAACCGTCTTTCACACCACCGCGCTCTGCAGCCCGACGCGTGCCGCGCTCATCACCGGCCGCAACCACCACTCCGCGGCCTTCGCCGGCATCACCGAGCTAGCCACCGGATACGACGGCTACACCTGCATCCTGCCCAGAAGCTGCGGCACCGTCGGCGAGGTGCTGCGGCAGAACGGCTACATGACCGCGTGGATCGGCAAGAACCACAACACGCCCACCTGGGAGACCAGTGCCGCCGGTCCCTTCGACCGCTGGGCCGAACGGCTTGGGGTTCGACTATTTCTACGGCTTCAACGCCGGAGACATGAACCACTGGGACCCGATCCTCTACGAGAACCGCAATCTCGTTCCCGCCTCCACCGACCCGAACTACCACCTCACCACCGATCTCGCCGACAAGGCGATCGCCTGGGTACGCCAAGCCACCAGCATCTCGCCCGAGAAGCCCTACTTCCTCTACGTCGCCACCGGCGCCACCCACGCCCCGCATCACACGCCGAAGGAATGGATCGACAAGTTCAAGGGAAAGTTCGATGAGGGCTGGGACAAGTACCGCGAAGCAGACCCTCGCAGCGGCAGAAGAAGCTCGGCGTCGTCCCGCAAGAACACCCAGCTCACGGTTCGCTCCGAGGGCCTGCCCGCATGGGATTCGCTGAACGCCGACCAGAAGCGTCTCTACGCCCGCATGATGGAGGTCTTCGCCGGCTATGCGCGCGCACTGCGATCACGAGTTGGGCCGCGTCGTCGATGCCGTCAAGCAGCTCCCCGGCAGCCGACAACACCCTCATCCTCTACATCGCCGGGCGACAACGGCGCCAGCGCCGAGGGCGGCCTCGAGGGCTCGCTGTGCGAGAACGCGTTCTTCAACGGCTTCTCCGAGAAGTGGCAGGACAACATCAAGGCCATCGACGAACTCGGCGGCCCCAAGCACTTCAACCACTTCCCCTCCGCCTGGGCGCACGCGATGAACACGCCGTTCCAGTGGACCAAGCAGGTCGCCAGCCACTTCGGCGGAACCCGCAACCCGATGATCGTCTCCTGGCCGGCGCGGATCAAGGACAAGGGCGGCCTGCGCATCCCAGTTCCTGCACACCATCGACATCGTGCCGACGCTCTACGAGCTCTGCGGAATCACCGCGCCGACCGACCTGAACGGCATGCCGCAGAAGCCCATCGAGGGCGTCAGCTTCGCCTTCACGTTCAACGACGCCAAGGCCGAGAGCCGCCGCAAAACGCAGTACTTCGAGCTCGGCTGCAACCGCGGCCTCTATCACGACGGATGGATGGCATCGAGCCCATCCTTCGTTCCCTGGGATCCGAACCGCGAGGACTTCGATCCCGACAAAGCGCCGTGGGAGCTCTACAAGATCGACGAGGACTTCTCCCAGGCAAACGACCTGGCGCCAGCAGTATCCCGAAAAACTGCGCGAGCTGCAGGATCTCTGGTGGGTGGAGGCCGCCGAAGTACAATGTGCTTCCGCTCGATTGGCGCGCGACCATCCGCATGAACGCCGAGGCGATGGGCCGTCCCAGCCTGATCGCGCGGCCGCACCGAAGATGACCTACTATCCCGGCACCATCGGCCTTCCCGATGCGGCCTCGCCGCCGATGTGCAACAAATCCTGGACCATCACTGCGGAGATCGAGCTGCCCGACAGCAAGGCGAACGGCATGATCGTGACCCACGGCGGCCTCGAGGGCGGCTATGGCCTGTATCTGCGCGAAGGCAAGCCAACCTTCGTCTACAACTATCTCTCCTTCGATCGACCGACGTTCACGGCGAAGGAAGCGCTGCCCAAGGGCAAGACAAAACTCGTGGTCGATTTGCAACTACGACGGCGGCGGCATGGGCAAGGGCGGCAAGATCACCCTGTCGGCCAACGGCAAAAAGATCGCCGAAGGCCGCCTCGAGCGCACCATGCCCATCCAGTTCTCCCTTGGAGAGGGCCTGGACATCGGCATGAGACGTCGGATCGGCGATCGACTTCACTTACAAACTCCCCTTCGCCTTCACCGGCAAGATCGAGAAGGTAACGGTTGAGCTCAAACCGGAGGCAGCCCGCAAAGCCATCGCCGCCTAGGGAAGCTCTGCGCAGGTGCCTGATTTGCGGGCGGCAAGAAGGTGGGAGTGTTGGGCAGAGTGTATTTCAGCGATAGATCGCCGGAAGCGGCGGTTTTACTGCTTGATTCGGTGCCCTGCGAGGCCGTTTCCGGCCTCTGGACACACTACGCCCCGAGCGGGGCCAGCCGTTTGCGGTGCAGGTATAGGTTGACCAGGGCGAAGTTCGCGCACAGCCGGTGATGGTTCTTCGCGATGCCTCTGTACCTCACCTTGTCGAAGCCGAAGACACGCTTCAGGATGCGGAACGGATGCTCGACCTTGGCCCGTACACTCGACTTACTCCGGTTCTTCTTTTTCTGTAACTCGTCCACATAGTCCTTGAACTTCGTGCGCTTACAGGTCATGTCCTGGGCCTTCGGAGCGGCCTCTTTGATCGCCTCGGTCTGGCCTTGATAGCCGCCGTCGCCCCACACCTTGCGCTCCTCGCCGTGCAGCAACTCGGGCAGCATGTGGCAGTCCGCCACGCTGGCCGCGCTCGTCGCCACCGAGTGGACGTGGCCCTGCTTCGCATCCACGCCGATGTGCGCCTTCAACCCGAAGTACCACTGCTGGCCCTTCCTGGTCTGGTGCATCTCCGGGTCGCGCTCGCCGCTGGCGTTCTTGGTCGACGATGGCGCATGCAGGATGGTCGCGTCCACGATCGTGCCCGTCTGGATGCGGATGCCCTTGGCCTCCAGATGCAGGTTCACCGCATCCAGCATCAGGCCGCCAAGATCGTGCTTCTCCAGCAGATGACGGAACCGCAACACCGTCGTCTCGTCCGGCGCGGGAGCAACGCCAAGGTCCACCCCAACGAACCGCCGCAACGCCGCAGACTCGTACAGCGCCTCCTCCACGCCGGGGTCGGACAGGTTGAACCACTGTTGCACGAAGTACGTCCGCAGCATGATCGACAGCCCCACAGGTTGCCGTCCCTTGCCCGCCTTGGCATAGTGCGGCCGCACCAGAGCTTCCAGCCCAGACCACGGAACCACCTGCTCCATCTCGTCCAGAAACAGCTCCCGCCGGCTCTTCCGACCATACTTCTCAAACACCGACTGACTCGCCAGACTCTGCTGCTTCATCGCAAACCACCTCGCAGATATCAGATTAAGCAATCAGGCCGCGGTCGCACGTCATCATATCGACCACCCCAAAACCACGTCATCTCGACCGAAGCAGCGGACAGTCTTACCGTCCGCTGCGCAGTGGAGAGACCCCTGTATTTCGTCTTTGTCTTCCGCTCGAACTGAGCCGGCATCGAATCAACCATGTTTAGCTTCCACTATCCAGATCCGCGAATAACTGCGCAACATACGACGGAAGACTGTTGTATGGATTCGGCAGCTTTGCGCTTGTTACCCATAGCAGGCTGTTGTACTCAGCGGCTACGGCCAGATCATCCAGATTGAGCGAAACGTTGTAGACAATAATTGACTTCATCGACCGCGCACCATTGCCGCCATTCTCGATGGTAGCCGTGTTAGGCCAGCCGGAGGTTTCGCTGATCATGATATTGTCCACGGCGCCTTATCTTGAAAGAAGACCTCTGGAGTCTCTTCTCCGGGATTACCGAACGAAGCAGTCATGCCACTGTTATGAACATAGCTTGTAAGTGCGGCGTAGTAACTGACCTTGTTTGTCGAAGCACTCATCTCATCGAAGAAGATACCGTTGATCGCTGGATAGAAATGCTTCCAACTATAAACATCGTTTTCAACGGTTGCCGTTGCGCGTGCTCCATAGGACGTATAGACATAACCGATGACGATAGCTCCTACGCTCTGGAGTTGACTGATGGCGGTCGTGTACGCACTGCTGGCCGATGTTCCTGGCCCACTGTTGGCATTAAGGATGACGTACAGCGGAACTCTGGGGTGCGCTTTTTTGAGCGAGATAACCGTATTGAAGTCCGCGCTTGGAGGATTTTCGTAGAGCGGAATAATAATCCCCGCGGCGGTTATGGTCGGTGTTGTTGGTGGTGTTGGTTTTGTTGGCGGCGGTGTTGGCGTGTGCGGCGCTCGTGCGGGCGTCGCCAGTGTCGCTTCCATTTGGGCCCAGACAATGCTGGTTGCGGCCATAGTAAGAAGCAATGCAAGCAAGGAAGAGTAGGCAGCTCGAACCAACAAACAAGCTACCGCTCGCCCAGTCAGAAAAATCGAGTAAATATAAGCATAATATCTCCATATTCGCATTGTACGGCTTCAAGCGAAGGTATGTCCTAAGGATGTTTTGTTCGCAATCTTATGGACTGAGCAGAAAATGACGTGAATTGCGGGAGTTAGTCCATTCGCCGCATGAGCCGGAGGGGATGGACGCAGACGCAGTGCTCTCCAACCAGACAGTTCTGGGTATTTTTTCCGGTATGTTCTTGGGACTTGATCGTTCCAGGCAGCAAAAACAGCAGGTTCCGGCACGAGGAGGATGGCCGAAACTGTGACGCAGTGCCTATCGGTTGTCGATCAGAGCCCAGGTGAGGATGAGTAGGTTGCGCACGCCTCGGCGCGGCATCTTACAGCGCTACAGAATTTACTTTCTCTGCGCTGCAAGCGCCACAAAAATAACCCACAAAAAAAATGGAAACATCGGACATAGCCCGAATGAGTCATTTTATAGAGCGGCGACGAACGATGCCCTCCACACTCTTCCGCACAACGACAAGCAAAACACGTCAGGCTGTGGCGTATCCGGCCTGCGAGACGGAAATGTTTGGCGGGGTGGATTTTCTTTGGCTCCGCGAGTTAGCATGCTGGCAAGGTCGGCAATATTGTGCCGGAGGAAACCGGGCTCATAAACCACTCAAACCGCTCACTTGACGCCCGCAGCGAAGCCCCGCCATCAACCGCCGGCACGAGACCATGGCATAACGAACGCGTGTTGGAAACAAAAAATATCATGAAGCAGATCAAGGTAGGCATGGTCGTGTTCCCCGGCTTTCAGTTGCTCGATATCGCCGGTCCCAAGGATGCATTTGCCGAAGTAGCCGTTTTGAGCCACGGCGAGTGCGTGTATGAGATGCTGACCGTGGGCACGACCCACGGCACGGTTACCTCCTCGAGCGGGCTTGCGATCGTGCCGGACTGTACGATCTTCGATCCCAGTCCCGACTTCGATCTGGTCATCATGCCAGGTGGCCACGGCATCTTCGACGCGTACGATAACCCAGCACTCAGCGCGTGGCTCGAGCAACAATACAGCCGCAATCGACGGGTCGCGGCGATCTGCAACGGCGTCTTCGCGCTTGGCTCCGCGGGATTGATCGACAACCGCGCCGTCACGACGCATTGGATGGATGTCCCTCGCCTTGCCGCGACCTTTCCCAAGGCACGCCTCGAACCCGACAACATTTACATCAAGGATGGCCGCATCTACTCGACCGCCGGCGTGATGGCGGGTATCGATCTTTCCCTCGCCATGATCGAAGAGGACTTCAGCCGCAAGCTTGCGTTGGACGTGGCCAAGTACTTGATCATCAATCTGCGCAGAGAAGGATGGCAGTCGCAGCTTAGCCCGATGCTCGAGTGCGAGATCGTGTTGGAGAGACAGCTTGAGACGCTCATGCGCAGCGCCATCGAGCACTCAGGAGCCGAGCGCGGCGTGCTGATTCTTCAGCGCGGGCCAGAGCAGCGGATCACAGCGGAGGCCAGAGTCGATCGCGATACCGTCAATGTGCAACTGCACGATGCACCCATAACGGACGCGATGCTGCCGCAGTCCGTGCTGCGCCACGTTGTGCTCACCCAGGAGAACGTAACCCTGGAGGATGCGAGTTCCGACGGCCATTT
>CAVWJY010000012.1:0-77546 GCA_963755245.1 uncultured Acidobacteriaceae bacterium
GACCATTTGCTTGATAGGTCGGGCTAAAGCCGGCTGCACGGGAAGGGAGTTCTTTGCAGGCGATCGGTGGCGCCTCGCAGGATCCAGCTCACATTTCGCGTTTCAATGCGTTGGAAGGGGGGAAACGATCAAATGCGAACACGTAATAAAAGACCCGCCGTTCATCAGGCACTGGGTCACAGTTCGCTAGCACGCCGCGTAGCAGACCTCAAGGATCGTGCAGCCGTCCTTTAGCGGTGCCGCCTGGGTAAAGGCGTTGACCGCGTTGAGTACCGCGAAGATACTTGCACCAGCCATCACCAAAGCCTGAAGCCTCTCATCACCTTAGCAATCGCCATCCACCGCTCAGCCTCCGTCACTCCGTCAGTGCAATCAAGATTCGCTCGCCAGCTGAATACTGAATCGATCCGACGTATGCGTCGCCGCTGGCATCAGGCCTACAGGCAGGTTGTAGTTCGACAACGCACTCACACGCTGCTCCGAATGCAGCACGGTGCAACATGCCCACAGTTCACATATTCGACTTCGCCAGCCGCAGTCATACGCAGCAGCACCAGCGTCGCATACTTGCCGACGTTCTTGTTGCAGATATAGCTATTGGCAAACTGCGCGATCTGCGCGAGCGATCGTCCAGCCGCTATCTGCGCGTGGATGAGACCCTGGAGCATCGATCCTAGCAAGGCCGCAGAGACGCCCTTTCCTGAAATATCCGCCAGCACGATATACAAGCAGTCTTCCATGGCGATGACATCGTAGAAATCTCCACCGATACCCTTACAAGGCAGGCTCCGCGCATTCACGCGGGCGTAGCTCAACTCAGGAATACGCACCATCATCAGGCCCTGCTCAATTTCTGAGGCGACCGTAAGTTCCTCGCGATACCTTCTTCAGCCTCCTCTACCTGGGCCAGCGCGGCATTCTCCACCAGAACGGCTGCCTCGGTCGCAATCGTGTTGAGCAAGTCGTTATCGATTCGTGTCAACTTGCCCCTCTGTTGCCGACTTCCAGATAAAGGACACCTAGTATCTCTGCGCCGGGAGTCGGCCGCTCCGCCACACGTCGGCGCAGCGTTATGCAGATAATGGTTCAGAGGTTTTGTACCACCATGCTTTGCGACGGCACCGCCATTCTGCTGAAGCATCTGTCACGATGAATATCCCGATCCGCTCTGATCGCCTTCCAATGGCACTATGCGAGATGGTTGAATCGTCCGAAAGAAGCTCATTTTGGGTATTATGGCCGACTGCAAGCCGCAGTTCACCTGCGCCGTCGCGGAGGAAGACATAGCCCCGTTCCACCAGCGTCAGTTGGAGCGTGGTTTCAATCAGTGCGGCAAGAATGTCGTTCACGGCTCCGACATTGTTTAGTGCTGGGCTGCCTCCACGAACCAGCCCAGCCTGCCCAGGCTCGGTTCATTCCCTGTAGCTTTGTGCATCTCTCCCAGCAACCATGGAAGAGGCCGCTCCGTCGCCTGCTGTCTGCGAAACAGAATCCTTGGTCCCTGCAATGAGCCGATCTGGATCACGTCTTCGTCGTTCAGCCGCTGCCGCTGCACCCGCTGACCGTTCACGTACGACCCGCTCTGGCTGCCTTGGTCTAGCAGATAGAAATGGGAGTCCTCGGACATCACCTCCGCGTGCTTGCGAGATACATAGGGATACGCCAACACGAGATCTCGATCAGCCAGACGGCCGATGGTAAACGGGGAATGCGTTAAGACGAGATCTCGTCGCGATGGCCCATCCGACAGCGAAAGCATCGCATTCGATGAGGCGGAGGCATACGCATGATGTTATCCCTGCTGTTTACAAACTGGTCGTAACAGACCAAACTGGACAAAAGAGCCACCTAATTTCACTTGGCAGGAAGAGTGTTTCCGACAGCCTCCTTGGTGTTCTCCCCGGTGTCTGACGTGTACTCCTGTCAGTTCTATGGTTTGTGCTGCCACTCGCCGCCCTGAAGCTCTTCGTCGATAGAGCTGCGATACCCTCGGGTGAAAACTGGCGATGTTGCCCTCGTCCCGAGGACGAGGCCGATTGTAGGCTCTTTGCTGACGATCAAGCATTTCGGAGTCCCTGGCGCCCCTTGAGAGAGGTCAGAAGTTTTCGATCATCCAGGCGTTGTCGTCGCGGGGACATTGCCGTTAAGAGCCCAAAGCGCCCGTCAGGAGACTGAAGCATCACCAGAACATGGTGTTCGCATCACCCTCCATAACTACCTCTCGTCTTGCCCGCCTCATTGACGGCGAATAATTACCGGCGTGCCTTTGATGTGACGCTTGGCACAAAAACGCTCTTACCGTCGGCTGACCAAAACCACCGTTTAGAACGGCCAGTGGTCATTGTCGACATCGTGAGCCACCCCGGTAGTCAGCGAAAGAAAGCGTATCCGAGATTGGCCGAGGAAGAGGGCGAAGTTCAGTCCCATCCGGAGAGAGGGTCCAATTTGTAAAGCCGTTAGGGTTTGTGAAGCCGTTAAGGTATCCTCATGAGTTCGCGAACCGCACCGTGTTCGATATCAAGAGAGTAACCATGTCATTCGCTCCCACCAGTTTGCTGAAAATGCACAAGTGCCAGGGTGCACGAGCACATTGGATATTGTCGAGTCTTGCTTCCCGTAGCACCAGCTTGAGGAAGCCCTCCGGAGAGGGGCCTGCGCATTAAGCGACACCGAAACAGGACTGTTCATTGGCTGTGGGTAGGATAAGTAAAGGACCTGCGATCCATCCGCGCTCAGACGCGGCAGAAACAGATGGTGCCTCAACCAGGACTTCGGCTGTAAGTCCTTGCTGATACCTTGTTTGGAGAGTTTCCACGGTGCCATTTCGGTTTGAACAAAAATGACTGCTTTACTGCAACATGTCCATGCTCCAGCTCACGTTGCCGTTGCATTCAATGTCAGGCGGCGAGGCGTTTTCAGCCGCCGGGAACCGGCTTCGAATTCGGCGCGATGAATGCTTGGGCCGCGTCTTCAGAACAAGCCGCTTCCCATCGTCGATGCCAGACCGCCGACGCGGCCTTGGCCGGGAGTAACTGTTTGCGGTTGGCCGGTTGGTCTTCCCAGTGTGCTCGTTACTGTATATCAGATACGTCTTGATCGCTGCGTTCGCTCGTCCGGACTTTTGCGATACGCCAAGAGACGTCCATCTGCAGCCCACGATAGGGCTTGCTTCAGCCGGCTCTTGATTTACACGATTCGCTTTGATCGCCACCGTTCGCGTCGCACGTCAAACAACGAAGCAGCGAAAAACTCTGCTGGGAGCACGGCGCAGTAATTCCATGACTTTGATGTAAGCGATCCGTCTCCCGCTTGGGGACCAACTGCAGGCCTGATTTGGCTTTGCGGCGGTTCACTGGGCCTTGCCGCAGCCGCGATTTTGTGGATTCGCTCCATCGGAGTCCATCAACCAGCTTGATCAAGATTCGGTCCTTGCGGAAGGTAGATGATCCGCGATCATTGGGGAAACCGCTCCGTTAGCCGCGTTATCCACTCACATCCGGGCTTCCACCCAAAAGAGAAAGCTTCCAGAGGCTCCGTATCTGGACGCTCCCTCCCGCGTCACCATGAGTACCATCCGGAAACCAACTATTGGAGAGGCGATAAAGTCTTTTGGCACCCCGATGGATGGTGACTTACCGCTTGAAATTTGGTGATAGAGGCCATTGGGGTCGGCATAGGCGACGAATCTTCCATCGGGCGAAACGACCGCAAATTTGATGGGCGCGTCCGGAGGGCGGCGTAGCGACTCGCTGCTCAGTTGCCTGGTGTGCAAGGGCATGTCCGAGTTTGTCACCGCGTACCAGAAATGCCGCCACGAGCACTCCAAGCGTTGCGGCGACGAGTCCCGCAAAGGGCCAGCCAGCTGTTTTCTTGCGGCTGTCATCGGATCGTCCCTTCTGCAAGCCCGCCGATTTTGCCATGGGTGTATCTATGTGTGGCGGAGGATGCAGGTCGCCGGACCGAGCCGGGCGAAACCGTCTTCCGCAACCTTTACATCGCACAGGAAGCGATAGCCGACCTTAGGAACCGTGGCGATATAGTGCGGTTCGTGGGTGTCATCTCCCAAGAGGCGCCGGAGGAGCGCAATGCTGCGTGTCAGCGAGTTCTCGGATACGCTGCAATCGTTCCAAACCGCATCGAGCAACTCGTCTTTCGGAATCAATTTGTGCGGGTTGCGGAGCAGGACGAGCAGGACGCGGAATGCCTTCGGCTCAACGGCGAGCACTTCGTCATCCCTTACGATGCAGAACTCGTGCTCTCGAACCTCCACATTGGCGAAGCTGAAAACTAAGCACTTAGGTTCCGTCATGAACTCATCACACTCCTTTCAGAGAAGCATCAGGAGTCCATCATGACCATGCAGAGCCACGCGTACAGAGTTCTGCATGTGCCCAGCTTACGCGTACATCCATCGATCAGCCACTACGGACGCTGGCGCATCAAGGAGATTTACCATGTCGCGCATTTCAATAGGAAGTATCCTTCTAACCATTGCGCTCATCGCAGGCCCGTTCGCCGCAACCCGCATAGCGTACGCGCAGCAAGGGAGCATTACGGTTCATGTCCCCTTTGAGTTCTCGGCAAACAATCAGCGCATGTCCGCTGGCACATATCAGATGAAGTTGGCCTCCGACCGCTTTCTGCTTCTTTCCAACACCGCCACTGGAGAAAGCCAGTTCCTGATGGTCTCTCCGGTGTCGGGGGATACCATTCAGTCCCCGGGAGTCCTCGTCTTCCACACCTACGACGGAAAAGGCCACTACTTATTCCAGGTACGGATGCCAGGCAGAAGCGGATACAGCGAGTTGACGCCGACTCGAGGTGAACGACAGATGATGCTTGCGGCAAAGTCGCCCTCAGCTTCTGTCAAGGTAGAAGAGGCTCTCGCCACACCTGCACGATAACCATCGAGCAGCCGGGCCGGTCGCTTCAACCGCGACCGGCTGGAGACTGTTCCGAGTAGCCGTCTGATATGAAGTCCGGGGGTCCCCATGACCTCGATCGGGAGCTGGGCGAACGGGAGGCACGCCCACATTTCTCGGCGGCGTCTCCCTCAAGCTCTGCACGTCCACGAAAGGGCGGCTGGCGAAAGATTCGACTGTGCTCGCGGCTGAATTGGATCACCTCGTGCTCCCAGAGGTTAGTATGTTCTCCTTCTCGGTAATCGATAAGAAGGACAATTCCACGTGAGTAGCCGTGACCATTCCCATCAAGAGCACACTCCTGATGCTGAGCAGACGTGAGGCTCTGAAAGCAGGTGCCGCGGCGGCGATCCTGCCCCTCTTCGGAGGAGTGAACTCGATCGCGCAGGCGAGCCAACGGCTGTTGTCGACATGCACCTTGGGCCGCTATGGTTCATCACACCATAATTTCTGGTGCCTGCTTCTAGTTTGACTGCAGAGCCGCGTGAATTGGCAGGCGTCATTGTGGCTAGCAAACTGGTTTGGATACGGGCCCTTCCAATCATTTGTGATCTAGTGGGACGACATGAAGACACAATCATCAAGAATTGTTCTAGCCGGAGTGGTTTTGCTCCTTGCCTTGATGGCTGTGCTTGCGGACGGGGCTGCGCGACGCGAATCCATCACCTTTGATGAAGTGGCGCACATCGGGGCGGGTGTGAGCTATCTGCAGAAGCTGGACATGCGGATGAACGAGGAACATCCTCCGCTGGCGAAGGTGCTGGCCGCGGCTGCCGCTTGTGGTTCGCGGTGTGCACGCCGACTACTCCCAGGCATCGTGGACGTTCAGCGGCAGTGGAATGTTCAAGCAGTATCTCGGCGAATGGATATTCGGCCACTGGCTGATCACTCGGTGGAATGACCCGATCGCGACGGTCTTCTGGGCACGGCTACCCATGCTTTGTTTGACACTCGTTCTGGGGTTCGTTCTCTTTCTCTATGGCTCGCGCCTCGGCGATCCGTGGGGCGGACTGCTCTGCCTTTGCGCTTACGCCACCATGCCTGTCATGCTCGCGTTCGGCCCTCTGGTCCTGACCGACATCGCAATCACGTTGTTCTTCGTGCTGACATTGTGGGCCTTTGCCAACATGTGGCGGTCGCCATCGCGCGGGACGATCCTGCGATTCGGCCTCGCCTTTGGCGCGGCACTGCTTACCAAGTTTTCTGCGGGACTTCTGTTCTTCTGTTTTCCTGCATTCATTCTCAGCCTCCGCTGGCGTCCGGCGCCGGAACAGCCGGCAGACAAGGCGGAGCTTCGGGCATGGCGTCGTTCGCGCTGGCGGAGTCTCACGAAGGGCATCTTATTCGCTGCACTGGTCGTCTATGCCGTCTACTTTGTCCTCTCGTGGAATGAGCCAACCGACTCACTGGGTTTTCTGGGACACAACATGGCGGCCCTGCTCCTGCGCAGATTGCTTATGCCACCCTGGATCTACCTGCGGGGTCTGGCGATCTTCGCCTTTACCGGAAAGCCGCCTGCTTTCATTCTGGGGCACTCGTACCCGCATGGCGTGTGGTTCTTCTTTCCGGTCCTGTTCCTGCTGAAGTCCCCGTTAGCCTTTCTCCTTTTGCTCGTTCTCGCGCTGGTGGCTGGCCTCGTTGCAAAGTTTCGTCCGGTACGCCTCGCCGTGATCCCGGAAGGGATGGAGTTGCATTGGCGGGCGGTGTGGGTTTTCCTTGTGGTCTACAGCGGCGCATGTATCCTCAGCCGATTCCAGTTCAGTATCCGCCACTTCTCTGTTTCCTTGGCGCTGCTGGTACTCTTGCTGGCGCCACTGCCGCGCGCGCTGGAGTTGCTGCGACGCTCAGGTTGGCCTGCCGCCCGCGCCGGCGTCTGGCTCACGGTCGCATTGGCGCTGGCATCGGTTGCGACGGCAGTCCGGGCCTATCCCTACTATCTTCCATTCCTGAACTCATTGAGCGGCGGCCGTCCCGGCTACCACTTGGTGAGCGATTCCAATCTCGACTGGAACCAGGGCTTTCTCGATGTCGAGAACTTCGTACGGCAACGCGGCTTGACCCACGTCTTGATCGATTAGTATGGGTTTTCGGAGCCCTCGGTGTATGTCCCTGAAGCGCGATTCTGGAATTGTCAGGAGGCTGCGCCAGAAGATGGCGGCCAGTGGGCCATTGTGTCCGCCAACATGATTCAGGACGGTCACAACTGTGTCTGGCTGCTGCGCTTTCCGCATGAAGCCCTGGCAGGCGGCAGCATGTATGCCTTCGAACTCCCGCGCGTGATTCCTCCGGCGGGAACTCCTGGCGGTCCACCGTTGCCTGAAAACTATCACAAATTCGCACACATTCCTTTGCCCGGAGATGGTCGGCTCATGTTTCTCGACAGCATCCGCGATCCACAACAGCTCCAGCCGACCTGGGACCGCTTGACGGCGCTGGGGGCGCAGATGCAGAAACAACAACAAAGCTCAAGGGCCAAGAGATAGGGCGCAGTCCGCAGCAGCAAATCGCCATTTACGTGACCACGCGTCGGGCGGGTGTCCGCCACTGGTGGTCGAACCGCCTGTAATGTCCGGTTTACGCAATTTCGGCGTGCCTGCAAGAGAAGTGTCCGAAAATCCCCGTTAATTGAGATGGTCCGCCGCTTGATCTCCAGTAGCCCTGAGTGATCTTGGGCTTGGAAGCGCAAGGTCGCGCTCCCACTTTACGCCACCACGGCGGCGACTCTTTAGAGTTCCCACCAAGGGCCTGCACTGGATAGCTAAGACGCCCGAACAGTTCCAAACGGCGTACTCGCAACCTGCTCCCGCAGATGGTCTTCCATGACCGTCCCGTTTATCAGGAAGAGCAAGCAGCGCAACTCATCATAGCCACGAGAGACTGCTCTCCATTTGAAGGCCGAATACATTTGCGCAGACCTGTCGATCGACCCCTTCGCTTTTCCCTTGCAGTCGTGCGGCGGACCATACATTTGCGGGCAGTACAACTGAGCTCTGTACCCGACACGATCTCTAATCAGGTCCTGCAAAGCGCATGCGTTGCAGATGCGTAGCTGGGTAGCCGTCGCGTTGGCGATAGGACTTATAGGTCATCGAGATGCTCCCCGATTCAATTACGCGATGAGTCAGCAAGGCGAGCTCGTTTGGCTCGGAGCCCGGCGCTGGGATTTGCTCTACTCGTGCTCGCCGCGCGTTGATGGAAGCGAGAATTCTGTTCCCTAGCTCTTTCGCAAGAGGTATCTTTATGCGAATCAAAAATCCCTTCTGGAGCCGCTCTTGAAAAATCTTGCTTGCATCGTCCTGGCACTCGCCAGTCTGGTCGCACCAATTGCGGCTCAGACACAGCAGCCGCCCATCATCGACCGCAACTTTTCTTCGGCGAGGTGCAGATTGCGGCGCGCAGATCTCGCCCGATGGGCGCTATCTCTCCTTTCTGAAGCCCTACAAGGGCACGCGCAACATCTGGGTCAAGAAGGCGGCTGAGCCGTTCAGCGCGGCGCAGCCCGTCAGCGCGGAGGCTACGCGGCCCGATCCGCAGCTATTTCTGGAGCCGCGATTCCAAGTACATGCTCTATGTCGCAGGATGCGGGCGGGGACGAGAACTTCAACGTCTACGCCATCGACCCGACGCTGCCCGCAGATCCCAAGACCGGCGTGCCGCCGACCCGCGCGCTTGACCAACCTGAAGGGCGTGCGCACCGAGATCTATGCCGCTCCGCAAGACCAAGCCGGACATTCTCTACATCGGTCTGAACGACCGCGACCCGCGCTGGCACGACCTCTACGAACTGCACCTCTCGACGGGCGAGAAGACGCTGCTGCGCAAGAACACCGAGCAGATCGCCGGATGGGACTTCGACAACGACGGCGAGCTGCGGCTGGCGGAGCGCACCAACCAGGCCGGCGACACCGAGATTCTGCGCGTCGACGCCGACGGCTTCAAGCAGATCTACAGCTGCACGGTGCTGGAGAACTGCGGCGTCTCCGAGCTTCGACGCGGCCAACAAGCAGGTCTACCTGATCACCAACAAGGGCTCGCTGGACCTGATCGAGTTGGAGCTGCTGGACCCCGCGACCGGCGCGACCACCAAGATCGAAAGCGATCCGGAGAAGCGGGTCGACCTCGCACGGCGTGCAGACCTCCGACGTCGACTACCGCATCCTCTTCACCGAGTACGAGGACGACCGCGTCCGGCGTGTATTTCAAGGACAAGGCCTTCGAGAAGGAGTACCGCTGGCTGCAGTCGAAGCTGCCCGGCAAGGAGATCGAGCTTCGGCGCGCGCTCCAAGGACGAGAATATCTGGATCGTGACCGCGTACAGCGACACCGAACCGGGCGAGACCTATGTGTGGAACCGCAAGGCGAAGACGCTGGCGCTGCAATACCGCATTCGCGAAGAGCTGCCGCGCGAGTCGCTGTCGCGAGCGCAAGCCGTACCACTTCAAATCGTCGGACGGGCTGGAGATCCCGGCCTACCTCACCCTGCCCAAGGGCCTGCCGGCGAAGAATCTGCCGCTGATCGTCTTTCCGCACGGCGGGCCGTGGGGGCGCGATTCCTACGGCTACGACACCTTCGCGCAGTTCCTCTCCAATCGCGGCTACGCCGTGCTGCAGCCGAATTTCCGCGCCTCGACCGGCTACGGCAAGAAGTTTCTCAACGCCGGCAACGGCGAGTGGGGCCGCAAGATGCAGGACGACCTGACCTGGGGCGTGAAGGCGCTGGTCGCCGACGGCACCGTCGATCCGAAGCGCGTCGGCATCTTCGGCGGCTCCTATGGCGGCTATGCCACGCTGGCCGGCGTGGCCTTCACGCCCGACGTCTATGCGGCCGCGGTCGCCATACGTCGCGCCCTCGAATCTGATCACGCTGCTCGATGCGATTCCGCCGTACTGGGAGGCAGGCCGCAAGCAGATGTACACGCGCATGGCCGATCCCACCACGCCGGAGGGCAAGGCGCTGCTGGTCGCCGAGTCGCCGCTCACCCAGGCCAAGGCGATCGTCACGCCGCTGATGGTGGTGCAGGGCAAGAACGATCCGCGCGTCAACATCCGCGAGAGCGACCAGATCGTCGCCGCGGTGCGCGATAACGGCAAGCCGGTCGAGTATCTCGTCGCGCCGGACGAGGGCCACGGCTTCGCCCGGCCGATCAACAATCTCGCCATGGTCACCGCGATGGAGGAGTTCTTCGCGCAGTACCTCGGCGGCCGCTATCAGAAGGACGTCCCGCACCGACGTCGCGGCCAAGCTCAAGGAAATTACCGTCGATCCCAAGACGGTCAGCGGGGCGGTAACCCTGAAGGGAGCATTAGCAACGGCGCCGGCGAAGTAGACGAACACTGCCAGCAACAGCCGCGTCATTCCGCCGCGGGCTGTTGCGGCTTTCACACTACCTATCCCGAGTCTCGCGTGATAGCGACGGCCACGAGGCCGCACGCCCTGCCGATGAGGGTGGTATTTGGCTACAAGTTTGGGTGGCGGCGGTGGGAGCGACGGCAGACCGGCCACGACAACGATTGGAAAGCTGTGGAGCTGGAAGTACCGCTTTGAGCGGCGCCCAGAAGCAGATGAGCTATGGCCTGTATCCAGGCGTGCCGCTCGTGGATGCCAGTGAGCGCCAGCGATAGAAGTTTATCGGGCCAAGGTTGTAATCCGCTTCGCGATGAAGCTGATGGCGCTCACCTTCGTTCGCACGTCTGAGCTTATCGGCGCTCGCTGGGACGAATTTGACCTGGAGGCGACGGCGCTGGGATATACCAGCAAAGCGCATGAAGATGAAGACGCCGCGCGGTAGCCGGCGTTCGTCTGTACCGATCAGTGGAGACCTGGAGCATTGGTCGGAAGATACTGCTCAACGATCCGGGGGCCCGATCTTCGGCGGCTTTTCCGTGCCCAAGGTGGGTCCGCCTCACTCCCCCGCCCGCTCCACCTTCACCCTCCGAAACGTAACCGTAGCCAGTCCGTCCGCATCGTGCGCGCACACCCCGATCCCCACATACACCGGTCCCTGCAGCACCACCGTCGCTGGCTCCGAGGCCACCATAGGCTGATCAACAGCCCCACCCACCTGCCCCGCCGACACGGTAAACACATCTCCTCGCCGCACGATCTGCAGCCGAGTCCACCCACCCACCGCCCCATGCACCGTGGAGGTCGTATCCTCTGTCTTCCCTCCTGCCGTCTTCCGATACTGCGTCGTGATATGCCCATCCCCATGGATGGCCACATCCGCATACGCCGACCCCGGATCGAGGCTCTGCCGGAAGATCAGCACGCCCTTCTCGAGCGCCGCCACTCCGTCCGCCGGAAACTGCACCTCCGCCGTCACCGTCGCATCGCCCGTCAACCGCACCCAGCTCAGATGCAGCCCATCGGCCGTGCCCCACATATCCGCGCCGCCGCCGGTCACAGCATACGTTCCACGCGCCGCATCGTAGGCGGTTCGCCCCCGCTTTCACCGCCCCCACATCGGTCGAGCCCTCAAAGCTCCCCACCGCCCTCTGTTGTGCCAAACCAACGCCCGAACCAGCCACCACCATCGCGGCCAAGAGACACAGACCAAACCTGAACTTGAGCATAAAGTGCCACAACTATACAGTTCTCCAGCTCACCCCAGGCCAGCGGACGACGCCCGATTACCCCGAAATCGGGTCTGTATCTTGCCGACGGCCTGATCGATGCAAAAATATAAATCATTTACTTTCAATACTTACCGACAACTCGCACTAATCTGAGTGCAGCTCCAGTTGAAATCGTAAAGGCCAAAGGTGAAGATAAGGCGAAGATCTATGCCCTTCGCCTCTCACCTCCGCATCCAGATCGAAGCTGCTCTCGCCCACCGGATTCCCTCTGCGCTGACGCCGCCTCCTCGCAGCCTGCACTCGGTAGCTGCTACCGGGGTGGCCCAGGTGGACGCTCTGCTCGAAGGAGGGCTGCCGCTGGGTGGGATCACGGAGATCGTGGGGCAGGCGTGCTCCGGGCGTACGGCGCTGGCGCTCTCTTTTGTGGCTGCGACGACGGGCGCAGGGAAGGTCTGCGCGTGGATCGATGTCTCCGATGCCTTGCATCCGGAGTCGGCCGCTGCGGCTGGCGTGGATTTGACGCGTCTGTTGTGGGTCCGCTGCGGCGTCTCTGCGAGGGAGGAGCACGCGTCTGCCGGGCATGATTTTCGCCTTCCGGAAAAGTACCTGGTTCCGCCTCCGGTGACGCGGGGGCTGCACGGCGGCGGGTTTGGCCCGCACCCGCGAAGCGAGGAGAAAGGCATCCCGGAGGCGTTGGACGGCTCTGCTCGCCCCACGGTGTGCTGAACCCCAGCGCCGGATTGAACCGGAACGTGCGACGGTTCCTCCAGTCGCATTGCCGCGCCGCGCTGGAGCACGGAGGCGATCACCGACCAAGAGCTGCCAACACGCCGTGGGCTCGGATCGAGCAGGCGTTGCGGGTGACCGACCTGCTGCTGCAGGCAGGAGGCTTTGGGGCCATCGTCCTCGATATGGCGGACCTGGCGCCGGAGTATGCGCTGCGGGTCCCAATGGCCACCTGGTTCCGCTATCGAGCCGCGGCGGAGCGGACGCAGGCCAGCGTGGTGCTACTGACCCAGCATGCATGCGCCAAGAGCAGCGCGGCGCTGGTGCTGCGTCTGGAGGCGGGAGTTCCGCTCCATCAGGAGGCGACGGTCTTTGCGGGAATCGAGCACCATGTGGAGGTCTCGCGGCAACGCTTTGCTCAGACTCCGAGCAACGTCATCTGCACTGCGGCGTCCGCCGCAACGGGAGTGCGGCGGCGCGTTCCTGGAGCGCGACTACGCCCTGGATCGGTGGGCAGACGCGGCGGGAGGGGCATCGATGAGCGCTGCTTCCGAACGGTATGCGTGTTTGTTTGTGCGCGAGTTCCCTGCCCAGGCACTGCTGCGTCTGCGACCGGAGCTGCAGGGCAAAGCCGTTGCCGTGCTGGAGGGGGAGCCCCCACTGCAAACGGTCTGTTCGCTGAACCGGAGGGCACGCAGACTGGGGATTGCCGAAGGCATGACGCGTGTGGAGCTCGATACCTTTCCCGCGTGCAGTGTGCTCAGGCGCTCCAGGCAAGAGGAGGCCGCAACCCGCGCTGTGCTGCTGGAGTGTGCCGGCGGATTCTCGCCGCGAGTGGAGGATCGCAGCGCAGAGAGTGCGTTTCTGTGCGTTCTCGATATCGCGGGGACGGAGAAACTGCTGGGCAGACCGCAGACGCTGGCGCAATCTCTCCTACAGCGGGTACAGGGGATGGGGATTGCGGCGCAGGTGACGGTCTGCAGCAATGTGCAGGCGGCGATCTGCCTGGCGCGCGGTGCAGGCGGGCGCCAGACGACGCGGGTGGTGGAAGCGGGCAGCGAGGCCGCCGCGCTCTCTTCCCTGCCTCTGGCGGTTCTCGATCTTTCGGAGCAGCATGCGGAGACGCTCGCGCTGTGGGGCATCCATACGCTGGGCATGCTGGCCGCGTTGCCGGAGGCCGCGTTGATCGCGCGTCTAGGACAGGCAGGCCGACAGCTGCGTTTGCTTGCCCGTGGCGCGTGTCCGCATCTGTTCCTGCCGGTGGAGCCTGCGTTCTTGCTGGAGGAGCGGATGGAGCTCGACAGCCCGGTGGAGGCGCTCGATTCCCTGCTCTTTGTGCTTGGCGTGATGCTGGAGCAGTTGGTTCTGCGGGCCACGGCGCGGGTGCTCGCGCTGGCCTCGGTGACGGTCACGCTGAAACTGGAGGGTGGGGCGGCCCACACACGCACCGTGCGGCCTGCGCTTCCGAGCAATGATCGGCAGCTATGGATCAAGCTGTTGCAGCTGGATCTCGAAGCACATCCGCCGCAGGCGCGCGATTCTGGCGGTGCAGATGCGACGCGGAGCCGGGCAGCACCAGCAAGGTGCAGCTGGGACTATTCTCCCCGCAGCTTCCCGAGCCGATGCGGCTGGATGTGACGCTCGCGCGCATCCGCGCCATCGTGGGCGAGCAGTGTGTGGGCAGCCCGGTGCTGCGGGACACGCATGCGCCGGATGCGTTCCGCATGGAGCCGTTTCAGGTGGGGACCACTGGGGCTCAGAGCGATCGCATGCGCGCGCCCAGCGCAAATATGACGGTCCTGCGGCAGTTGCGACCTCCGGAAAGCATAGCGATCACGCTGCGCGCGCATCGGCCTGTCAGCTTTCTACTTCCGGAACAAGCACTATGCGGTGCAACAGGCCTATGGCCCATGGCGCTCGAGCGGAGACTGGTGGAATCTCGGAGACATGGAGCTTCGATCAGTGGGACCTGGTGGCGCGCTCCGGTGAAGGGCGCGCAGCTCTGCTGCTGCGTGGTGCAGGATCGTGCGCAAGGCATGTGGCAGATGGTGGCGGTCTATGACTGAACGCTATGTGGAGCTGCATGCAGCCAGCGCGTTCAGCTTTCTCGAAGGCGCCTCGCAGCCTGAGCAGCTGATCGAACGCGCGGTCGCAGCTGGAGATGCCGGCGATGGCGCTGCTCGATCGCAATGGCGTCTACGGTTCGGCGCGCTTCCATACCAGCGCGCAGCGCAACGGGATGCGGGCGCATGTTGGCGCGGAGGTTGCGGTGTCGCACTTCGATCCTGCGCCTGACTCCGCCGGCCTGGCTGCCGCATCAGCATACGTGCGGAGCCGGCGCGTGTGGCGCTGCTCTGCGAGTCGCGCACCGGGTACCAGAATCTCTGCCAGCTGATCACGCAGTTCAAGATGCGCGAGACGGGCAAGTGCGAGGGCGCGGCGACGCTCCGCGATCTGGAGCAGTACGCCGGCGGCCTGGTCTGCCTGACCGGAGGCGAGAAGGGCCGCTGGCCGCTGCACTGGCACGCGGCGGCGAAGAGGCGGGCAAGGAGGTAGTCGAAGAACTGGCCGGCATCTTCGGCACGGAGAATGTGTACGTCGAACTGCAGCGCCATCACGACCGCGAGCAGGAGTGGCGGAATCAGGCTGCGCTGCGCATTGCGAGTTCGCTGCGACCTGCCGGTGCTGGCGACCAACGGCGTTCGTTACGCGACGGCGTACGACCGCGAGGTGCTGGACCTGTTTACGGCGATGCGCGCAGCACACCGATCTCGATCATGCGGGCCGGCTGCTCGAGCGCAACAGCCAGCGCCATCTGCGTTCGGCGCGGGAGATGGCCGCGCTGTTTCGCGATGTTCCTCACGCGATCGCCAATACCGTCGAGCTCTCGTCGCGCCTGCAGTTTCAACTGAGCGATCTCGGTTACGAATTTCCGCGCTATCCGGTGCCGGATGGCGAAGCGATGGACAGCTTTCTGCGCAAGCGGGTGGCGGAGGGCGTGCTGCGGCGCTATGGTCCGAAGAACAATCCGGGACTGCTGGAGCGCGCCAAGAAGCAGGTGGAGCATGAGCTCGCGCTGATCGGGCAAGCTGGGCTTCGCCGGCTACTTCCTGATCGTCTGGGACATCATCCAGTTCTGCAAGCGCAACGGCATCCTGATGCAGGGCCGAGGCAGCGCGGCGAACTCCGCCGTCTGCTATGCGCTGGAGATTACGGCCATCGATCCCGTCGGCATGGAGCTGCTCTTCGAGCGCTTCCTGAGCGAGAGCCGCGGCGAGTGGCCGGACATCGATCTCGATCTGCCCTCGGAGGAGAAGCGCGAGCAGGCGATTCAGTACATCTACCAGCGCTATGGCGAGCTGGGCGCGGCCATGACCGCCAACGTCATCACCTATCGCGGCAAGTCGGCGGCGCGCGAGGTGGGCAAGGCGCTGGGCTTCGATCACGGAGGCGCTCGGCGCGGCTGTCGAGCCTGGTCAGCCAGTGGGAGTGGCGCGGCAAGACGGATACGATGGCGCACTCGTTTCAGAACGCCGGCTTCGATCTGCGGCATCCGCGCATCGCCAAGTATCTCGAGCTCTGCATGCGCATTCAGGACCTGCCGCGCCATCTCGGCCAGCACTCCGGCGGCATGGTGATCTGCCAGGGGCAGCTGAACTCGGTCGTGCCGCTGGAGCGCGCGTCGATGCCGGGGCGCACGGTGGTGCAGTGGGACAAGGAGGACTGCGCCGACCTGGGCATCATCAAGGTCGACCTGCTGGGGCTGGGCATGATGGCGGTGCTCAAGGATTGTCTCGAGCTGATTCCGCAGCACTATGGAGATCGATGTCGATCTGGCGCAGTTGCCGGAGGACGAGGAGGTCTATCGCACGCTGCAGCGCGCCGATACGGTCGGCATGTTTCAGGTGGAGAGCCGCGCGCAGATGGCCTCGCTGCCGCGCAACTGTCCGAAGGAGTTCTACGATCTTGTGGTGCAGGTTGCGATCATCCGGCCGGGGCCGATCGTGGGCAAGATGATGCATCCCTACATGCGGCGGCGGCAGAAGAAGGAGGCGGTCACCTATCCTCATCCGTCGCTGGAGCCGGTGCTGAAGCGGACGCTCGGGGTTCCGCTGTTTCAGGAGCAGCTGCTGCGCATTGCGATGACCGTCGCAAACTTCACCGGGGCTGAGGCGGAGGAGCTGCGCCGCGCCGTCGGCATGCGGCGCTCGTGGGAGCGGATGAAGAATCTGGAGGGCAAGCTGCGCGCCGGCATGACCGCCAACGGGATCGATCCGGCGACGCAGGACCACATCATCGAGAACATCAGCTCGTTTGCGCTGTATGGGTTTCCCGAGTCGCACGCGGCAAGCTTTGCGCTGATCGCCTATGCCTCGGCGTACTTCAAGGTGAAGTATCTGGCTGCGTTTACCTGCGCGATTCTGAACAATCAGCCGATGGGCTTCTACATGCCCGCGGTGCTGGTGAAGGATGCGCAGCGCCATGGCCTGCGCGTCAAGCCGATCGATGTGCAGCTCTCGGATTGGGCCTGCACCCTGGAGCATGAGGCGGATGGTTCGATCAGCCTGCGGCTGGGGCTGGGCTATGCCAAGGGACTGCGGCGGCAGTCTGCCGAGGCGCTGGTGCGAGCGCGCAACGAGGCTGGGACGTTCACATCGGCCGAGGATCTGGCGCTGCGGGTTCCGCTGCTCAACCGCAAGGAGCTTACGTTGCTGGCGGGCATCGGCGCGCTGAATCAGCTGGGCGGTATCGCCCATCGGCGCGATGCGCTGTGGCAGGTGGAGCGGGCGGGCAAGCTGGAAGGTCCGTTGCTGCGGCAGCAGAGCGAGTGGCTGCGCGAGGATGCGACGATGCTCCTGCCGCTGCACGCAGATGACGACCGCCGAGCGCCTGGTGGCGGATTACGCGGGGACCGGCCTCACGGTGGGACGTCACCCCATGCACTACCGCCGGGCAGAACTGAGCGAGCACGCATGTGCTCTCCGCCGCAGAGCTTCGCGCCTGCCACGATGGGCAGTTTGTGCGCACCGCCGGATGCGTGATCGCGCGGCAGCGGCCGGGCACAGCCAAGGGCTTCATCTTTCTTTCCATGGAGGACGAGACGGGTATCGCCAACGTCATCGTCACGCCGGATCTGTATGAGCGGGAGCGCATGGTGGTGACGCGCAGCAAATTCATGCTTGCCGAAGGCCTGCTGCAGAACCAGGATGGCGTGATCCATGTGAAGGCCACACGAGTGATGGCACTGCCGGCGCATGCGCTCGAAATGCGCTCGCACGACTTCCACTGAGCCCATCCGTCGCAGTCCCGCACATACCCGTCCGCCGAGTTACTCGCTCTCAGCTTCTGCGTCAGTTTCGTCGCTCCACCCCGATCTTGCGGAGCGGTTCATCCCAAAACTCCCGCACCGATGCCTTTTCGCTGCCAGAGCGTCGTAGAACGCCATCTCATCAGCGGTAAGACCAAGCTGCTCTCCCCCTGTTCGCCGTCCAACACGGGAACGAGCTTGCGTGAGCTCGAGCGCGAAATAGTAGACTGATGCTGGATGAAAAAGCTCGGCTTCCTTTCCTTCGGCCATTGGACCCCTTCCCCGCAGTCACAGACCCGATCCGCAGCCGACGCCCTTTTGCAGTCGATCGATCTGGCGGTCGAGGCCGAGCGTTTGGGCATGGACGGAGCCTACTTCCGCGTTCATCATTTTGCGCGGCAACTGGCCTCCCCGTTCCCTCTGCTCGCGGCGATCGGCGCGAAGACGCGCAGCATCGAGATCGGCACGGCCGTGATCGATATGCGGTATGAGAATCCTCACTACATGGCCGAGGACGCGGGCGCGGCGGATCTGATCGCTGGCGGCCGCCTGCAGTTGGGCATCAGCCGCGGTTCGCCGGAGCAGGTCATCGATGGCTGGCGGTATTTCGGTTACCGTCCCGGTGAAGGCGAGCAGGATGCCGACATGGGCCGGAGGCATGCGGAGGTACTGCTCGAGCTGCTGCGCGGCAATGGCTTCGCTCAGCCGAACCCGCGCCCGATGTTCGCCAATCCGCCGGGACTGCTACGGCTTGAGCCCCACTCCGAAGGACTGCGGGATCGTATCTGGTGGGGAGCTGCGTCCAACGCAACCGCTGTCTGGGCCGCCAAGCTCGGCATGAACCTGCAAAGCTCCACCCTGAAGAACGATGAGACCGGTGAGCCGTTCCACATCCAGCAGGCCGCGCAGATCCGTGGGTATCGTGCCGCCTGGAAGGAGGCTGGCCACACGCGTACTCCCCGCGTCTCCGTGAGCCGTAGTATCTTCGCGCTGATCGACGACCGTGATCGTGCCTACTTCGGACGAGGAGGTCAGGAACAGGACTCGATTGGCTTCATCGACGGAGGAACACAGGCGATCTTCGGTCGTAGCTACGCTGCCGAGCCGGATGTCCTGATCGAGCAACTGAGAAAGGACGAGGCGATCGCGGAGGCGGATACGGTCTTGCTCACGGTCCCGAACCAATTGGGCGTTGCCTACAATGTGCATGTTCTGGAGGCGATTCTGACCACGGTCGCCCCGGCTCTGGGTTGGCGCTGAGGAGGAAGAAGACACGGACGCGGTAGGGTAGCTCAGCGTTTGGCGTAACGGTTGAGCTCAGAGCCGGCGAGAAGAAAGGCTCCGACGCCGTAGACGTAACTCGACTGCGGGGAAAAGGCGTCGGGGGAGGCGCCGATGGGCTGGATCGATCCAAGCCGACCGTCGGCGTAGATGTGTTGGAGCATGCCGTTCCAGGCGCGTTCGACAACCGGGCCGTAGGTTGGGCGATCGAGGATGCCTTCGTTGACGCCCCAAGTGATGGCATAGGTAAAGAAGGCGGATCCGGAGACCTCAGGCAGGGGGTATGCGGCCTGATCGAGCAGACCGGTGCGCCAGAGTCCGTCGGGCTGCTGGAGGCCAGCGATGCGGTGGGCCATCTCGCGGAAGAGAGCGACGTACTTGGGGCGGGCGGGATCGTCGTTGGGCAGGGCGCGCAGGACGTTGGCGGTGCCTGCGAGGACCCAGGCGTTACCCCGGCTCCAGAAGAGCTTGCTGCCGTTGGCCTCCCTCCGCTGGAGGAAGGAGGCGTCGCGCGAGAAGAGATGCTCGGCGGGGTCGTAGAGGTGGGCCTGGGTGAGGTCCCACTCGCGGTTCATGACGTCGATGTAGGCGTGATCTCCGGTGATCGCGGCGAGGCGCGCGAGGCCGGCGGGCGCCATAAAGAGGGCGTCGCACCACCACCAGAGATCCTTGTGGGGATCGTCGGGCCGCTTGAGCAGCGCGTCGAAGGTCGCCTTCGTGTCGGCGATGCGGACGGGGTCGGGGTGCTCCTGGAAAAGGGACAGGTAGGTCTGGGCGATGGCCTCGTCGTCGGCGTGGAAGGGGCGGTCCGCCCAGAGCTTCCACTGGAAGGACTGAGCCATCGCGAGGACGAGGTCGTGGTACTTCGTGTCTCCGGTGGTCGTACTGGTGGCGAGCAGGCCGAGATAGAGCGGAGCGTAGGTCCAGTCCTGGTTGGCCCGTGTGGCGACTTGTTGGATCTGCCAGTCGGCCACGAACTTCATGGCTCGCTGAATGTCTTTGTGGGTGAGCGCGGGGGAAAGTCCGGTGGCGAGTGGGCCTGGGGTCTTCGGGGTATCGCCTGAGTCGGCGACGATCGTTTCGTATGCCGTCCGGGCCTTCGGCGTCTGGGCAGATGCAGGGCAAAGGAGAGAGGCAACCAGGATGCAGCGGAGGAGCGATCGGGATACCGGCATGTCGTGCGTTGAGCCTCACTTCTATCCCCACAGGGGACAGGAAACCATTTTGAACGAGGAGCGGTGGAGTGCACAAGAAATGTTCTGATTTAAGAGCATATTCGCCGCAACGGACAACGTACGATGAGAGGGCAAAGACAACGAGCAAACCCGTTCCCTGCTGCTCGCAGCAGAAGGATTTGTGACGGCGAAATTGGGTGAGGAGTATTGCGATGCGTGGATGGGTCTGTATGCTCGGTCTGCTGAGTCTGTGTCTTGCCGGCTCTGCTCAAACCAAGCGTTTTCTGCTGGAGGAGACCACCGTCCGCAGCGGGATGGAGGCGCAGTTCGAGGCGGGGCAGAAGGACTACTGCGCTGCCGTAGTGCGCGGGGGAGCGCCGGCA
Source organism: uncultured Acidobacteriaceae bacterium (assembly GCA_963755245.1). Classification (GTDB taxonomy): domain Bacteria; phylum Acidobacteriota; class Terriglobia; order Terriglobales; family Acidobacteriaceae; genus Edaphobacter. The sequence goes on from CAVWJY010000012.1 coordinate 20,372, forward strand.
TGCCTGGTGCTGGCGCCGACGACGTTTTCGCCTGGGAACCGCTATCTGACGCTGCTGGCGTTTGGGAGCTTTGCCCACTACGACGAGGGCACGTATACCAGCAAGGGGCTGACGCCGGAGCAGGCGAAGGAGCTCAGCGGCCGCCGCACGCCGACGGTCGCCGCGAATGTGGAGTCTGCGCTGGAGCGGAGACTGTCCATGGGAGAGCAGAGCAGCGGCGTTCCCCCGCTTGTTCTGATCACGGAGGTGCATCTTGCCCCGGGCAGAAGTGCAGCCTTCGTGAAGCTGCTGCAGGCGTCACGTGGCAAGGGAGTGGACTTCGAGATGTATCAGACGGTCGCGGGTGGTGATCCGGACCGGCTGTTCCTCCTGCAGCACCTGCATCGGTTTGCGGAGTTGGACGTTGCAGACCCGATCCGGGCGGCGATTCCAGCGGCGAAACGCGAACAGTTCGACAGCATGTGGGCGCGGTGTGTTCTTTCGCGTTCGATCACGGTGATGCGCTATCGGAGCGATCTCAGCGCAGGGACGCCCTAGGAGCCTGGGCTCATTACTTCAGCGAGCAGGCTCGCCGGGGAGCCGATGCGGCCGGAGAAGACACGCGACACGTGGCTCAGTGCGGGATGAGGCCGCCGAGGACGTTGCCGAGTGGGTTCGAGGGCTGCTTCTTCTGCTGCTGCAAGGCGCCGGTGGCTAACTTGCTCATGTCGGGGGTAAAGGTGGGGTTGGAGGTGGTGCCCGCGATGGTGACCGGGATGCCATTCTTGGTGGTTTGCGTGATGGCCGATCCATACTGGCCCGGAATCAGGGCCAACGCCTGAGTGGCCATGCCACCGACACCGGTGGTGTCCGGCTTGACGATGAGGTGGTAGTTCAGCGCGCCGGCGGAGCTAACCGCGCCGCCGCCCGAGGCTGAGCCCAGGCCGGTGACGACAGTGGCGAGATTGTTGGTCTGGGTTCCATCGGGTCCGTAGCGCAGATCGGTGCTAAGCGTCTGAATGATGGTGTTCGAGCCCGTCTTTGCGCCGGTCAAAGACTGGATGCTTGCGAGCTTCTGCCCCAGGTCGAAGCCCGCAAGCTGGGTGTTGGCTACGTGCACCGGCCCGGTGACGACCGGCGCGTTCACTGGGCCGGTGATGTCGAGCGTGGTCGTAAGCGTACCTCCCTGGAGACGCGATTTCGGGGGCAGCTGCACGCCGAGCGAGGGCAGGAAGGCGACAAGCTCGTCGATGGGCATGTTCTGTCCGACGACGTGGGCCTGGACGATGGGGGTGTTGCCGCGGGTTTGGTAGGTTCCCGTGAGGGCCAGTGTTGCCTTGCCGATCTGCAGGGTGGCGCTTGCGATCTTGCCGGCGAGCTGCTGCAGATTCTGGTTGAGGGAGAAGTGCAGGTCGACGGGCTGGGTGGCGGGAGAACCGTTCTTCGCCAGCTTGAGCTGGGTCAGGTGGAGTTTGCCATCCGCCTGCAGCGCCTGGCCGTTGGAGACGAGCTTGGTGTCGAGGTCCGCGATGCCGGCGACGCCCTGGCTGGGTTCGACAAAGCCCGCGGCGACCAGATCGGCGTGCTTCAAGGTCACTTGTGCCGTGATCGGGGTGAGCGAGGCATCCTGCTGGCTGAGGGGACCGGCGTTGCCGGCGATCTCAAGCGTGCCGCCCGCGGGCAGTTTGCCGGTGGCAGTGAACGGAAAGCTGGTGGTGGGAGACACGTTCTCCGCGCTGACGTTCAGGTCGGTGTAGACGCGGGGATGGCCGTGCGCGGGCAACGTGCCGACGGTCAGGGTTCCGCCTTCGATCTCAATGCTGTTGACGGTGAGGTTTTGCATGGAGGTGTTGGTGTTTGCCGGGGCCGGGGCGGCTTCTTCTGGCCGCCAAGCGAGGAATAGTTCCACGTGCCGTTTTCGGCGCGCAGCAGGGTGATCTTGGGCTGCTCGATGGTAAAGCTGCGAATGTGAAGTTCACGGTGCAGCACGAACGCTTTGGTGTCGATGCCGATGCGAATGTCTTCGGCGGTGAGGAATGGCTGATTGCTGAAGGCTGGATCGTCAGCGATCGAAGGAGACCTGCAACGAGGCTGCCGGAGAAGATGGCGAAGCTGAGATGCCCAGACGGACGTTGCGGCCGAGCGAGGTCGAGAGTGCCTGCTCGATGCGGCCGCGGTAGGTGTCCGCATCGAGCAGGCGAGGCACTACGAGGAGAGCGGCGAGCAGCACGATGGCCAGGCTCGCAAGAAGGATCCAAACTCCGCTTGCTCTTGATCATGATGACCTCCTGTGAGGAGCTCACTCCGCGTACCCTCGAGCCTCGAACGAGTCAGCCTTCGTCGCGCGCGACCATGCTAACACGGCGATGTTCCCCGTGCTGCTGCGCACCGCTGCGGTCGCGCGGGCTGGAAGCGGTTGAAAGGCTTCCTGGGTGCGATCGCTTATCCGCATCCATCTGGACCTAAAATGCACCGGCCATTTCTAGAACTCGGTCAGAGGCTCGCTCTCGGTGAGTTCGAGGCCGCGGGTTTCGGGCAGGAGAAGTACACCCAGGATCATCAGCAGGTAGGCGGTAACGGCAAAGACTGCGATGGCGCGGCCGAGCGGCATGCGGGTGCTGCAGTAGCCGACCAGCGTGGGAAAAAGAGCTCCGACGCCTCGGCCGAGGTTGTAGGAGAAGCCTTGGCCGGAGCCGCGGAGGTGGGTGGGAAAGAGTTCGGTGAAGAAGGCTCCCATGGGGGAGAAGGAGCCGGAGGAGAAGAAGCCCAAGGGAAAGCCGAGCAGCAGGGTGATGGTGTTGTCGATCGGGATGAGCATGTAGAGCAGGACGGTGAGGAAGGCCAGGGCGGCGAAGAGGATCAGGGTGACGCGGCGGCCGAGACGGTCGGCGAGCCAGGCGCTGGTGAGGTAGCCGCAGAACGAGCCGGCGATGATGACGAGGAGATAGCCTCCGGTGTGGGTGACCGAGAGTCCACGTGCGCTGAGGTAGAGCGGAAGGAAGGTGGTGATGGCGTAGTAGCCGCCCTGCGCGCCGAGGGCGACGATGGAGGCGAGCAGGGTGACGCGCAGCAGATGCGGCGAGAAGATCTGGAGGAACTGCGGCGCGCGAGGCGGTGCGGCGGGCGGTTGGCCGTTGCGGGCGAAGAGGTCCGACTCCGTGACGTGGCTGCGGACGTAGAAGGCGAGGAAGGCGGGAAGGATGCCAATCCAGAACATCACCCGCCAGGCGAGGTGGGTGGGCAGGGTGGCGAAGAGCACGGTATAGCAGAGCGCGGCGATGCCCCAGCCGATGGCCCATCCGGCCTGCGTGGTGCCAACGGCGCGGCCACGATACTTGGCGCGGATGGTTTCGCCGATGAGGACGGAGCCGACCGCCCATTCTCCCCCGAAGCCGAGGCCCTGCAGGCCGCGGATGAGGAAGAGTTGGCTGAAGGTGTTGGTGAAGCCGCTGAGGAAGGTGAAGAAGGCGAACCAGAGGATGGTGAGTTGGAGGATCTTGACGCGGCCGAAGCGATCGGCCGCGAGACCGGCGAGCCATCCGCCGACCGAGGAGAGGAGCAGGGTGGAGGTGCCGAGCAGGCCGGCCTGTCCTTTGCTGATGTGCCAGAGCACGATGAGGCTGGGCAGGACGAAGCTGTAGACCATGACGTCCATGCCGTCGAGCATCCAACCGGAGAAGGTGGCGAAGAGGGTGGAACGTTCTTTGCCGTTCAGTTGCGTGAGCCAAATCGTCTGTGGAGCGGCTTGCGCTGGCTGTTCAGTGTGGACTCGGTCATGGTGGAGAACCCTCTTCTCTGCCTGTGGGTTTGCGGCCAGTGAGTCGCTGTGGAGCGTAGCATAGTCGAGTTGCTCTTAGGCGTTCCCCAGCCGCCACCACCCGGGGTTTCGAGATGAATGAGGTCGTCCTGGTGTGCATGGATGCTGCACTTTGCGGGAAGCTCGGTGGAGCTGCCGTCGGGCTTGATCAGCAGCGTGCGACCGACCATTCCGCCCTCGCCGCCGGCGAGACCATAGGGTTGGAACCTGCGGCGATCGCCGAGCAGCGTGACCTGGGCGTCGGCGAGCAGTTCGATCTCGCGAATGATGCCGTCGCCGCCGTTGAACTTCCCTTCCCCGCCCGAGCCGGGCGGTAGCTGTAGGAGCGCACACGAAATGGATAGGCATACTCGAGCGCTTCGACGGGAGTGTTCAGCGAGTTGGTCATGTGGCAGTGGATGCCGGAGATGCCATCGAGACCGGGACGTGCGCCCATGCCACCGGCGGTGGTCTCGTAGTAGGTGAAGGGGACGTTCGACGCGGGGATCGTGGCCGCCGATGGTGAGGTTGCTCATGGTGCCATAGCTGGCCGCGGGAATGCGCTCGGGAGCGGCCTTGGCCAGCGCGCGCAGGAGGACGTCGACGATGCGTTGGCTGGCTTCGACGTTGCCGCCGGCTACCGCTGCAGGTGGACGGGCGTTAACGATAGTGCCGGCAGGAGCAGAGACGCGGATGGCGTTCATGAGGCCGGCGGTTGCAGGAGCGTCATCGGCCAGCAGACAGCGGAAGATATAGAAGCAGGCGGAGTAGGTGATGGGATATACGGCGTTGATGCTGCCGCCCGCCTGCGGCGATGAGCCGCTGAAGTCGACGTCGGCGGACCCGGTTTCGGGATCGAGCGTGATCGCGACGGCGAAGCGAATGGGATCGTCGGTAATGCCGTCGCTGTCCAGAAAGTCCTCGGCCGCAAAGGTGCCCGCGGGAAGCTTGCGAAGCTCGGCGCGCATGAGGCGTTCGGAGTAGGCGAGCAGCTCTTCGGCAGAGCTCATTCACCTTTTCGTGGCCGTACTTGGCGACCACCTCCTTCAGGCGACGCTCGCCGACGCGGCAGGAGCCAATCTGCGCGGCGAGGTCGCCTTCGCGCTCCTCCGGGGTGCGCACGTTATGCAGGATCAGAGAGAGGATCTCGGAGTTCATCTCGCCAGCGCGGACGAGACGGACCGGGGGGATGCGAATGCCTTCCTGATAGATCTCGCGGCCTGGCCCCATCGATCCGGCGAAGGTGCCGCCGACGTCGGCGTGATGGGCTCGCGCCGCGACATAGAACGAGGGGCTGCTGGCGCCTTCGATAAAGATCGGAAGGACAAGCGTGATGTCGGGCAGGTGGGTGCCGCCGGCAAACGGATCGTTGAGGATGGCGATGTCGCCTTCCTCAAGATTGAGATTGGCGACCACCGCCTCGACGGACAGGGGCATGGCTCCCAGGTGGACCGGCATGTGATCGCCCATCGCGATCACCCGTTGCTTGCTGTCGAAGAGTGCGCAGGAATAGTCGCGCCGCTCCTTGATATTGGGCGAGATGGAGGTGCGGCGAAGGGCGGCGCCCATCTCCTCGGCGATGGAATGGATGCTGCTTTGAAAGATGGCGAGTTCAATCGGACTGACGGGCATTTTTTGCATCATGCGTGCACCTCGATCACCAGATTGCCGAAAGAGTCGACCCGCAGTACATCGCCCGGCGGAAGGATGGTGGCGGAGCTGTACTCCGAGATGATGGCGGGGCCTGCAAAGGTGTCGCCCGCGTGGAGAGAATCCCGTTCATAGAGGCGCGTCTCGAGCGCCTCCATCGAAGTAGACGGGCCGCGTGCCAACGAGGGCCTGTGCGCCGTCGCCTTCATGGATGCGCTGTCTGGGCGGCTCAAAACCGTCGGCGGCGGCGACCAAACGAACCCGGACGTTGACGATTTCGAGCGGGCGCGGCCGCGTTGGCGAAGCCGTAGCGCCGTTTGTGCAGCGCATGGAAGGCGGCTGCCATGTCCGGGCCGTAGGGGATATTCAGTTCGTAGCCTTGGCCGACGTAGCGAAGATCGACCGAGCGGAAGGATTGGCCTTCGAGACCTTCGGTCTCGAACTCCGCGAAGCCCTGAGCCTCAAGCTCGCAAAGGCCTCTTCCGGATCAGCGTCGATTGCCAGCATGACCGTGCGGGAGTACTCGCGCATGGTATCGGCAAGCAGAATACCGACAGCCGAGAGCGCACCCGGCAGCGCGGGAATGAGCACGCGCGGCACACGCAGAGCGTGCGCAAGAGAACACGCATGCAGCGGGCCGCCACCGCCAAAGGCAACCAGCGTGAAGTCGCGGGGATCGTAGCCGCGCTCGACAGAGATGAGACGAATCGCCTTCTCCATCGAGGTCTCGATGAGTCGCAGGATACCTGCGGCGAACTCCTCGACCGTGGCGATACTTCCCTTCGCTTGGTCCATGTACTGCGTCATGCGTTCGCGATCGAGCCTGACTGAGCCGCCCAGAAAGCGATCCGTATCGAGCCTTCCCAAGCGCAAGATTCGCATCGGTGACGGTAGGAAGCGTTCCTCGGCCGAAGCAGATTGGACCGGGGCAGGATCCTGCGGACTCGGGGCCAACATGCAGCAGCCCGCCGGAATCGAAGCGCGCGATCGATCCTCCGCCTGCTCCCGCCGTATGAATATCGAGCATCGGAATTGCGATCGGGATTCCGGTGATCATGGACTCGTTACTGATGCGCGGCCCTCCCGTCGCCGCATCGACGAGGCAGACATCGGTGGAGGTGCCGCCCATATCGAAGCCAATGATGCGGTCGAATCCAGCAAGCTGAGCAAGCTTGTAGGCGCCGATGACACCGCCCGCCGGGCCCGAGAGAACCGTTCGAACCGGCTCGGCGGCAGCAAGTCGCGCGGAGATGATGCCTCCGGATGACTGCATAACTTCGAGCCTTCCCTTCGCATAGTTCGTGCTCACGGATGCAGCCAGCTTCGAGATGTAGGATCCGACCTTAGGCGCGACGTAAGCATTGGCGACAACCGTGGAGGCGCGTTCATACTCGCGAAACTCCGGAAGGATGCGATGGGACACCGATAACGGAACGCCAAGGCGTTCACAGGCCGCGCCAACCACCATCTCGTTCGTGGCATTGGCAAAGGAGAAGAGAAGAGAGACGGCGACAGCATCCACGCCCGCAGCAGCGATCTTGTCGACCAATCGCTCCAACTCCAAAGGATCGACGTCAGCAAGAATCTCCCCCCTGGAGTTGACGCGCTCCCCGATGCCGAAGCGAAGTTCCTTTGGAGCAAGACAATCGGGCGCGGGCTGGAACCAATCGTAGAGCTTCGGCCTAGCCTGCCGGCCGATGGCAATGGTGTCCTCGAATCCCTTCGTTGTCAGGAAAGCGACGCGGCCTCCCTTCCTCTCGAGCATCGCATTCGTTCCCACCGTCGTTCCGTGACGTACCACCACGTCGGAACTGGCAACAACTTGGCTGAGGCCTTCCAGCACAGCTTTCCCGGGATCAGCCGGTGTCGAGAAAATCTTCAAGACTACCAATTTTCCGTTCTGCAGATAGACGATGTCCGTGAACGTGCCACCCGTATCAATCGCTATACGCATATTTTCCTGGACCAAGGGTCTTTCGCTTTGCCTTCGAATCGGGCTTCCGCACTCTTGGGATTTACCTTTCGTGGACGTTTCGTGCCCAGTGAGGATGTTGTCGTCAAGCAGTCAGAATGGTTCACAGCGGACAACATCTCGCTGGGACGACGGGGCGCTACGCCGGATGCTCGGAAGCATACCTCAGCCTGCAGACTGACGCTATGGGCAGTCCACCTTTTGCAATAATCCTGATTTTTCGCTGCGCTAGCCTTGCCGATGAGCGCGTTGTTTGGCTACAGGTTTGGCCGGCGGCGGTGGGAGCGGCGGCAGACCGGCCACAGCGAACAAAAGCTTGTTCGCAGCATTGAAGAGGTTCACGTGAGTGTCGACAGGACCGTCGGTAGCGGCCAAAAAGATGGCAGTGTTGCGGGAGTGGTTGATGGCGATATAAGTTTCAAAACCGGCTCCGCCACCAGTTTTCTCGACGATGTGCGAGGGGGAGTCGGAGGGCAGGATGTGAATCCAGCCCAGACCAACGCCTGTGGGCTCGCCGGCGTGGTCGAGTCCCTTTTGGCTGACTAGAGCTCGAAGGAAGAAGGTAGATAGCCTGAGCGGAGGTGTCCTGTGCGGCGATACCCGGGCCACCGGTCCGAAGCAGGTACTTGAGCCAGATCGCCATATCGGCTGCGGTGGAATAGAGGCCGGAGCTGCCGGCAGTGGCTTCGGTGTCGGTGCAGGGTCCTTCCTCGTGGACGCCGATCAGCAGATGACTGCATTGCTCGGCGTTGGGAAAGAAGGTCGTGTGCTGCATATGGAGCGGGTCGAGAGTGCGTTCCGCAAGAAGTGTGGCGTATGGCTTGTGTGCCGCGGATTGGAGGGCATCGCCGAGGAAGATCGAATGCCACATTCGAGTAGAGGGCGGTGGCACCGGGGGTGCTGCGTAGACGCTGATTGGGTAGCCAGCGCCAGCGGGTACGGTAGTCGGGGAAGGTAAAGTGGGGCGTACCGGCAGGAGCATTGCCCAGTTCCCGCGGGAGACCGGAGGTATGTGTCGCCAGATCGGCGAGCGTAATGGGACCGTTGCGTTTGGGTACAACGGTGCCCTTTGGGGCATAGCGCTGGAGCGGATCATCGAGCCGCACGGTCTTGTCCGCGACGAGTTTGGTAAGGACATCCGTGGTAAAGATCTTGGTAAGCGAACAGAGACGCAAGAGAGAATCCCGGCTGGGGACCTGATGTGAGTTGGGCGCGGTTTCGCCGTATCCGCGGAAAAATACCTGATCGTTGCGCACGACAACGAGAACCATACCGGTCGATCCGGACTGGACAAAGAGGTCTGCGCCGAGAGCGCCAATGGATTGAATGTCGGGGAGCGCTGTTGGCGGCTGCACCTCCGCGAGAGCAGGTATGAGGGGCAGCGCGAACAGGAAGACAAGCAGTGGGAGCGGGACTCGAGAGTGGCTCATTCGTTCTTAGAGTACAGAAATCGAGCGGCCTTTTGAAGATTCCAGCATGCTTTGGTTCAGCTCAAAATGGTGAATGACAGAACAGCCACCGTACCGAGAAGCGCCGTCGTTTGCCAGCGCGAATCGATAGGCAAGTAAGCCTGGCATCAGGAATGTTCTTGCGTCGCCGAAGGAGTCGGGGCATAATCTGGCCTCCACAACGCAATTGGGACGTGTTCTTTCGTAGAGACCGCTTCGAGGAGCAAGCTCATGAGTACAGCAACGGTTGCCGCCGCTCCCCTCCAGTTCCTGCTGTTACGCCTCCATCGCTCCGGCAGCCGCCGGGCACACGGGCATGGGTTCGATTCCTTACCCGGGAGGAGTGACATTTCGGGTGTGGTCGATGTTCGCCGACTCGGTGTCGGTGGCTGGTGAATTCAACGGCTGGTCTGCGACGGCGACGCCCATGGAGCGCGATGCTCCGGGCAGCAACTACTGGTCGGTCGATGTGCAGGGCGCGAAGGTGGGGCAGGCGTACAAGTTCGTGCTGCCCTATGCCGCCAAACCGGGACGGAATGCGTATCGCATGGACCCGTATGCGCGATCGATCGAGCCGGACGGGAGCGGCAACATGAACGCCGTCGTCGAAAGCAACGGAGGTGCCTTACACTGCAGGCACATATAGTACGCCGCCGTGGAACGAGGCGGTAATCTACGAACTGCACATACCGACGTTCAACGCCGACCCCTTACCCGCGCCGCCGGGGACCTTCGACAGCGCGATGGTACGGCTTCCGGAGCTAGCGCAGCTGGGCGTAAATGCGATTGAGATCATGCCTCTGGGGCAGTTTCAGGGAACGCGGGTACGGGCTACAACCCGGGGTACATCTTCGCGGTGGACCCGGACTTCGGCGGACCAGACGGATTCCGCACCTACGTGAACGCGACCCACTCGCAGAAGATCGCGGTGATTCTGGACGTGGTCTACAACCATGTGAACGGGCTCGACCTATGGCAGTTCGATGGCTGGTCGATCGACGGGAACTTTGTCCCTGGTGCGCAGGGCATGCGCCGAACTATACGAATGGAGGGGCCTATTTCTTCGAGGACGGCCGTTCGCACACTCCGTATTCGCATGCACGCTTCGATGTGGGGCGGCCGGAAGTGAGCCAGTACCTGTTCGACAATGTGACGCGTTGGCTGGAGGACCGGTTTCTGGATGGGCTACGCTTCGACTCGACGGTGAGCATACGCAATATCCAGGACGAGTTCGACAACTACCGCCTGGAGCAGGCGGTGCCCGAGGGGATCGCCCTGCTCCAGCGATTCAACCAGCATGTGCAGAGCATGCAGCCGTGGAAGATCATGATCGCCGAAGACCTGCAGGGGGACGGGGCGATCACGACGCCGGTCGAGCGCGGGGGGATACGGCTTCAACGCGCAGTGGGACGATAACTTTTGCGGCAAACTGCGCTGGGCGGCGATGGCTCCGACGGACAACCAGCGCAACATCGGCGACCTGGCGGGGGCGATCGCGGAGATGGATGGGGCGAACGCATTCCGGTCGATTCTGTACAGCGAGAACCACGATAAGACGATCCACAGCAAGGGCGGCGCGTCTACCTGCGATCATCGGCAATGGACAGGCGGACAGTTGGTTTGCGAAGAAACAGTCGACGCTGGCGGCGTGCGTGGTGCTGAGCGCGCCGGGTATTCCGATGATCTTTATGGGGCAGGAGTTTCTCGAGTACAGGCCATTTCCGAACTACGGCGCCGATCCGCAGCCGATCGACTGGAGTCGGAAGGACACGTACAACGGGATATGGACGCTCTATCGCGATATGATCCAGCTGCGACGCAACTGGTATAACAACACCCGCGGATTCCGTGGGCAAACGTCCATGTACTGCCCGTGTTCGGCGACAATATGCTGGTGTATCACCGGTGGGACCAGGGTGGCGCGGGCGACGATGTAGTGGTAGTCTGCAACTTCGCGAACCAGCGGTATACGAACTACCAGATCGGCATGCCGAGGCCGGGAATGTGGCGGGTACGCTTCAATAGCGATTCGGGCGCTTACGATGAGTACTTCAACAACTGGCAGAGCCTCGACACCGATGCCAATGGGCCAGGCGATGAACGGGATGCCGTATAGCGCCAATATCGGCATCGGGGCCTATACGTGCCTAGTGCTGTCACAGGATTGAGGGTCACAACAAGTTCATCGGCCGCAACGCAGAGGACAAGACCTGACGATTACTCGCTAAATACCGACTTCATTGTTCATACGCACCGATGTTGATTTGGCCGTTACCATTCACGCGCGGGTTGCCAGCGTAGTCCCAAAAGCCCACTACCGAGGAACCTAGATTGATGCCTGCATTGACTGCGGGAGAGGTGGAGAGAATGTCCAAATTGGGCGGCGCTGACGAAATATTAAGGAACTGAGGATCCGCAAACGGAGAATGGGGATCCCTTCCCGAAGCTTGGCCATAACTGAAAGAGCATGCAATCGATTTTCCCTGCCGATCCCACTTGCTACTGGCCGCTCCAACCGTGGAGAAATATAGGTTGTAGTTGAGGGTCGCAGCACTGGATGTACTCGATGTGAGGTCCTTGACAAGAAAATTTGTTTGGCCAGCGTACATAATGTTATTTCCGATCACATTATTGGTGGCGTTGTACTGGATCTGTAAGTCGCCGGAGTTACCGGTCTGAACGCCGTCGGCCCACAGCGTATTGTTGACGATCGTGCAGTGGTCGGTCCCGCCAACCCTGCTTGAATATCCGCCGATTGAAACCCCAACCAGTCGAGCGTGATAAATGATGTTATTACGCGCTATGACATAACTGGACACATGGCCGGAGTGCTCGCTGGCTATCTCGATCGGAATGTCAGTGTCGTGAATCAGGTTGCGCTCAATAATGACGCGTGTGCAACCATCGCAATACTGCCCGCTTGCCCCTCGCTCGCCGTGGTAAACAGGATTCGTCGCTGAGCTAATGTTGTAAATCGTATTTTGGAAATTCCACCCGTCGCGGGCCTGGTCATAACTCGCATTCGGGGAGACCCCCTCGAAGCCAATATTGTCGATCCCGATGTTGTCATCATCGTGGACCAGATTGTTTGCCACGACAAAATACTGAACATTCCCGTCAAGCGATATATTCTCGCTGCATCCGGTGGTGTTATGGTCGAGTTCATTGCCGCTGATGGTAAGGTTGTTGATAGAGGCGGGCGCTTTGTTCCCATAAATTGCCATGCCCAGCGCGTTTGCAGTGCTACAAGTACCCAGCGTATGAACTATGTTGTGGATGTGGTTGTTTAGGATTTCGACGTAGCTCCCTGCTCCTTCAAAATCTATTCCCACTGGGACAGCATTCTTCGTCGAGCTCTGGAAATTGCGGATCTCAAATCCCTTGATGACAAGATAGCTGTTGTTTCTGAGGGTAAACAGACCGAACTGCTGGCCATTGCCAATACTCAATCCAGTGCCATCGAGAACTACGGCTTGACCTGCATAGTTCTGGAATGTGATGTATCCCGCGGTGGCATTTCCTGACGTGGAGATGGTGACGCTTTCGTTGTACACCCCTCCAAGCACTTGGACGGTATCCCCCGGATGCACGGAATTTGCCGCGTGCTGAATCGTTCGCCAGGGAGCTCTGAGCGTGCCCGCATTGCTGTCATTTCCTGTGGTCGCTACATAGTAAGTGACGCCCGACCGTGAGGGCTCTTGAATGCTCACAGTGGCCGAGGCAGACTTGCTGGGGTCAGCCTCGGAGACCGCAGTCACCGACAACGTCACCTAACTGGGCACATTGGCTGGGCTCAAATAAAGCCCGGCGGTCGAGACTACGCCATAGGTCGAATTCCCACCCGCGACACCATTCACCTTCCACGTCACTGCCGTATTCGTGGATCCCATCACGATTGCGGTGAATTGCTGCGTGGCCAGGGTCGCGGCTGTGACCGATGAAGGCGAGATCGAAACCTGCACCTGTGCGACTGCCAATGGACAGAGTGCGATGAACACGAGAACGGCCACAAGGTGGGCGAGCGTACACGTTCCGCGGACATCCGGCTTCAGGGGTTGTCCTGGGATGTTGGGCGTCATCGCTTTCTCCGGAAACCAGGTATCGCTACGCGAGCACGTATCCTACCACAGAGAGGCGATTCGTGTCTACCGCAGGAGTAAGAGCATTCGTGCCGCCGATGGCCGCTCATATTGCGGTCAGATGACCATATGGATCCTAAGTTTGAAGGGCCGCATCTAAAACAGCAGCACATTCCGTCGCAGCGCACTCCCGGAAGAGCGAAATTATTATAATTATATCGACGACTCGGGCGATGGCGTGTTCCTTTGGAGATACTCCCAACCCCGCGACCAGCAAAGGAAATTGTTTTGGGAAACGCATTTGTCGCTGTTGGGGTACTTGGTCATCGTTATAGCGTGACTACACGGAAGCGTAAGTTCAAAGCTAGAGAGCGTGGCGCCATATTCCTTGGGAGCACGATCGTGCTGCTCTCCATGCTAAGCGGTTTGCCTCCCCTGTTTGGGCAGTCGATTATTTTGCCAGAGGCTCCGCAAGTGAGCGCGCCATTCACGCTTACGGCGGTCACCGACGCTGCCTCAGGAAAATCTCAGTTCCAGTATCAAGGCGTTGATACTCCGCCCACCATCCGGGTGAGGCCGGGGCAGAATCTGCAGGTCGAATACGTCAACGCACTTTCTCCCACTTCCAGGGAAACCTGTGCCGTCGCCCCCTGCAGCAACCGAAGCAATCTCCACTTCCATGGTCTCCACGTGTCCCCGGATGCGCCACAGGACGATGTGCTGACCATGTCCGCCGCTCCTGGTCAGACCCTCAAGTACACCTTGAAGCTGCCACTGAATCAGCCGCCTGGCCTTTACTGGTATCACACGCACCCGCATGGCGAGAGCTATCGTCAGGATCTTGACGGAATGTCCGGAGCGATCGTTGTCGAAGGGATAGATCGCTACCTGCCGGAGTTGCGGCGGATGCAGGAGCGGATCATAGTGCTTCGGGACGTAGAGCTAGACGCGCCCAATTCGCAGCGCGACTCCGTAATTCAGCGCGTCTCTATGCAGTCGCAATCCTGTGGCATGGCCACTGGCCAACCGGAGCGCGTGTTCACTGTAAATGGCGTACTTCGTCCCCAGATCGAGATCGCCCCCGGGGAGAAACAGTTCTGGAGAGTAGTGAATGCCAGCCCTGACCTATATGCAGATATCGAAATTCCTGGCAGCCAGTTGGATGTAGTCGCGCTGGACGGTATGCCATTCGCCTTCCACGATCCTTCGGTGCACAGTCGAGTCTATGATCACGTCTTACTAGCGCCCGCTGGAAGAATGGAAGCAATCGTCACCGGACCTCCCGCGAGCACGCCCTCTACGCTTCATACGCGTTGCGTCGACACCGGAGCGGACGGCGATCCGAATCCAGCGATGGTCTTGGCCGATCTAGTACCGCGGACAGCCAAGGCGCCTGTGCATCCACTGGTCAAAGACACCGGCCGTCCCGTGTACAAAGATATCTCCCAAAAAATACTTTTGCCCGTGGAGCAGTCAGAGCCTCACTTCACCGCCGTCTTTACGGAAGACAAACATGGCTTCTATATCAACAATCAGAAGTTCATGATGCATGACCCGCCCATGGTGACGGAACAAGTAGGCTTCTATCGTCATTGGCGCGTCGTGAATAACACGAACGAAGTTCATCCGTTCCATATTCACCAGGTGCACTTTCTCGTCTACCAGAACAACGGGAAGCCTTTGTCTCCGCCCGTGTGGCTCGATACCGTAAACGTAGCACCGCATGGCTCAATTGATGTCGTCATGGACTTTACCGATCCGATTATTCGAGGGATGTCCGTCTTCCACTGTCACCTCCTCAACCATGAAGATAAGGGCATGATGGCAAAAGTAGAGTTTCGCTGAGTAATAGCGCAGCGTAGCAAGAGGAGCGGCTGCTCCCGATCCTCTTGCTACGGAAGAAAGAAAGCGCGGATTTGTGCGCGCGAAGGATCCATTCCCTGATCTGGCGTTATTATTCCAGCATGAGCAAGAAGCTTCGCTGGGGAGTTCTCAGCACCGCCGCCATCGGTCTCAAGAAGGTCCTTCCGGCCATGCAGCAGGGCCACTACACGCGTATCGACGCCATCGCCTCCCGTGATCTCGCCAAAGCGCGAGAGGCGGCAACCTCACTCGCCATCCCCACCGCCTACGGCTCGTACGAAGAGCTCCTCGCCGATCCCAACATCGACGCGATCTACAATCCCCTGCCCAACCAGCTCCACGTGCCCTGGACCATCAAGGCCGCGGAGGCCGGCAAACACGTCCTCTGCGAGAAGCCGCTCAGCCTCACCGTCGCCGAGGCCGAAACCTTGCTCGAAGTCCAGGCCCGCACCGGCGTGAAGATCGGCGAGGCCTTCATGATCCGCAGCTACCCGCAGTGGCTTCGCGCTCCGCGAGCTGCTCGCCGAAGGCCGCATCGGCACACTCCGCTCCATCGCGGGCTTCTTCAGCTACTACAACGTCAACCCCGCAAACATCCGCAATCAGGTCGAGTGCGGCGGTGGCGCCCTGATGGACATCGGCTGTTATCTCGTCCACGCCTCGCGCTACGCCTTCGCCGCCGAGCCCAGCCGCGTCGTCGCCTGCATCGACCGCGATCCCGCGATGCACACCGACCGCCTCACCTCAGCGATCCTCGACTTCCCTGCCGGCCAATCCATCTTCACCTGCAGCACGCAGCTGGTTCCCTACCAGCGCGTCCAGTTCTTCGGCACCAAGGGACGCATCGAGATCGAGATCCCCTTCAACGCGCCTCCGGACCGTCCCACGCGTCTCTTCATCGATGATGGCAGCGACCTCTTCGGCGGCGGCATCACCACCGAGACCTTCCCCGTCTGCGATCAGTACACGCTCCAGGGCGACGCCTTCTCGAAGGCCGTACTCGACAACACCGAGGTTCCGGTCCCTGTCGAAGACGCAATCAAAAACATGGCCGTCATCGAAGCCATCTTCAACTCTGCCAAGTCCGGCAGTTGGGAATCCCCGCAGCACTAAGCGCCGACAACCAAGGTAGAGCCGAATCAGATTGCAACCCACCGCAACGGCTCTAGCAACAAGAAAGATCCCGGCATGCTGCGATACGCAGGAAACATGCCGGGATCTTTCTCATCATGCAAGTCATCTCGCAGAGACGCCTTGCGTTGGAGTCGCTGCCTTCTTCGGCCCCGTGCGGATGCAAGCATCTTGATTTCTGCTCTGCTCGCACCGATATAAGTCGATGAAGGGAGGATTTACTGCAATGGTAGGTTCAATCGCCGGCCACGGTACAAACACTGTGAACGCGGCAATCGTCGAACTGGTCGATCAGACGGCAGCGCAGTCTGCCGCAAACACGCAATCGATGCTATCTGGTGCCGCCACGGTCGATATCAGTGCCGAGGCGTATGCGCAGCAGGCTGCAGCAGCCGTCGCACCTTAAACAACTCACTCAAATTGCAACCGGAGAAGCTACAAGGGCTACGAACTGAGCCCTTGTAGCCACCGCTGCGTCAGCATCTCCGCGGTCAGAGGCACCTCCGCAGGTATCGCCCCTTCTGTTCCTGAAGGTGTTACTTTTTGTGCCAGCTCCTGACGGATCTGCTCGGCCCGAATAAACACGGGAGCCGCCGATACCAGTCCACCGAGCGCTCGCTCCGCCGCCACTGTCGGCGCTTTGCTTCGTCCCGAAGGCCGTCGCTGGGCCCGTACTTTGACCACGGACGGCGCAACAGGCTCCTGCGGTGTCTCCTGCTCCCGCTCTTCTATTTCCTCTGCGTGTAGCGGCTCACTTGGCGGCGGCTGCAGAAAAAGTTCGTCCTGAATGGACACCGGGGCTACAACTGCTTCCTGCGCCTTCTTGATGCGGCGGTTGCTGCGCTTCTCTGTTGCTCCCGTCTTCGCCGTGGTCGACGTCTCGGCCGTTGCGGGAAACATCGTAAGCGCCAGTACAGCCTGCTTCTCTCTCGCCGCGCTTCTCCGCGGCGTCTTGCTCACAGTCGCTATCACTGTGCGTTTCTTCTCCGCACTGATCGGCGGGCTATCGCACGAGAGCAACAGTTCGCGCGCCTCCGTCAGGCGGTCAAGGTAGTCATCGATTAAATTGAGAATGTGAGGATACTCCATGCATTTCCAGTCTAATGCGAGATCCCCTTATCATTCGCGGATATTCGGAGATGTGGAAAGCAAAAGAGGAACGCCCACTCGATTTGAGTGGGCGTTCCTTACTTACTGCACAGATCGATGCAGTGTTATTGAGCTATCAGTGCCTTAGGCTTCTGGCTATCGCTTAGCGATGTCCGCCGCCGCCACCGCCGCCATGGAAGCCGCCACCACCGCCGGCGAAGCCCGCATGACCGGCGTATCCACCACGATAGGCTCCATAGCCACCGAAACCGCCACGGAATCCGCGACCATAGATGAAGCCGCCACCCCAGATGTAGTAGGGAGAATAGAAGCCCCAGCCAAACGGATTCCAGAACAATCCATCGCCAGGCAGCCAGGTGTACCCGTAGTAGTAGGGATCCCAGGCCCAGCCCGCACCGTAGCCGGGATTGCCAGCATATTGGCGGGCCAACTCCAGATTCGCCTCGCCCAGATACTCCGAGCGCAGGCTGCTCCAGCGATAGAGGCTGTCGCCGTCCGCCACCGCATTCTTGTCGAAGTGATACGGCTTCCCAAGCTGCTCACTCACCACAACCTCGTGGCCACCCTTTACGACAACGGCCTTCTGATGTCGTTGGCTCATCGCCGTGCATCCCCGTCCCGGCAAACACCGCAGCCTTGCCATCAAAGACGCGCATCGTGCTGTGGTTGGCGTCGAACTCATAGAGTCCCGGCTGCAGCAGTTGCGTGCCGCCGCTCTTCTGATCGATCAGGATATAGTTCTGCTTGTAGATCTGGTCGACCTCGACCGATGCCCGTCCCCGCTCGAGCTCAACCTCGGTATGGGTCAGGTCCGGCGTCACCATCATCAGAGCGCTCCGGCTATCGAGCCGCAGGAACACGCCCGGCGTCAGCAGAATCTCCGCCTTACCCTCGCCCGTCTGCAGAAACTGACCCGGCTGGACGATCGCAGAGCCCACAGAATGGTTCGAAAGTGCTTGGCCATTCAGCGTAACGCTGCCTTCCACGTAATTCAGGGTTCCCGGAACTGCCTGGCCCATACCTTGCCCAGCTTGACCAAAGACAGGAACACTCAGCCCGACCACAGAGAGCAAAACAAAATCTTTCAACCGCAGCATACGCACAAAACCTCTATCTCATTCGATGATGCAACGTCCCATTTGATCCAACCCGGGCGCTCCGGAATAGTTGCGTCCGAACATCGCACTCAAAATGAGCAATCTGCTTACCTCATTGATTCGTTTGAACATCCGGGCTATCCGATGGTGGCATGATAGACGGGAGAGGTCTTAGGGATGCAAAAGGTATTTTCCGATGCACTGGTATTCTTTGGGGCAACAGGCGATCTGGCCTACAAGCAAATCTTCCCGTCGCTGCAGCGTCTCGCCAAGCGAGACAAGCTCAACATTCCCGTCATAGGTGTCGCCAAGTCTGGTTGGAACCTCGAACAGTTCAAGGCGCACGCCCAAAAGAGCCTCGAAACTCACGGTGGCATAGACCCCGAAGGCTTCAAGAAGCTCATGAGTCGCCTCCGCTACGTCGATGGCGATTACGCTGACCCCGCAACCTTCGAGCAGGTGCGCCAAGAACTCGGTGACGCCAAACACCCGCTGCATTACCTGGCCATCCCGCCAAGCCTCTTCGCCGAGGTCATGGAGCGGCTCAAGATCGCCGGCTGTGCCGAGGGCGCCCGCGTCATCATCGAAAAGCCCTTCGGCCGCGATCTCCCCTCCGCCGAATCCCTCAACGGCACCGTACAAAACACCTTCAGCGAACAGGACGTCTTCCGCATCGATCATTACCTCGGAAAGAACGCCGTTCAAAACCTCCTCTACTTCCGCTTCGCCAACGCCTTCATGGAACCCATCTGGAACCGGCAATATATCGAGTCGGTCGAGATCACCATGGCGGAGAAGTTCGGCGTCCAGGGCCGCGGCTCCTTCTACGACGCCGTCGGCGCCATCCGCGACGTCGTCCAGAACCACATCATGCAGTTGCTCAGCAACATCGCCATGGAGCCGCCACCCGGCATCGACATGGAACTCTTCCGCGACGAACGCGTGAAGGTTCTCCGCGGCATCCAGCCCATCCGCCCCGAAGACGTCGTCCTCGGACAATTCAACGGCTATCTCGACGAGCCCGGCGTCGCTCCCGACTCCAACGTCGAAACCTTCGTTGCGCTCCGTCTCTTCATCAACTCCTGGCGCTGGAAGGGCGTTCCCTTCTTCATTCGCACCGGCAAACTGCTCGCCACCACCGGAACCCAGATCGTCGCCCGCATGCGCCAGCCGCCTGCGGTCTTCTCCGGCGAGCCGCCCGCCGCCAACTACATCCGCTTCCAGGTCTCGCCCCAGGTCAAGATCGCCGTCGGTGCCCTCGAAAAGTCCTTCGGTTCGGGCTTCGTCGGCCACCCCGTCGAGCTCGTCTCGGCAACGCCCCCCGGAGCCGACGACATGCTGCCCTACGAGGAGCTCCTCGAGGACGCCATGATCGGCAACCAGCGCCGCTTCGCCCGTCAGGACTACGTCGAAGAGTCCTGGAAGCTGCTCGACCCCATCCTCGCCAGCAATCTTCCCGTCCACCGCTACGAGCCCGGCACCTGGGGCCCCGAAGCGGCGGAGAAGCTGCACGCCGGCTACGGCGGCTGGTTCGATCCCAACTAACTCAATTACCGAACTTAGCTCTATATTCATAGACCTGTTCTTGGACGGTGCCGGCACCACGCAGCGCCGTCCTTATCTTTTAGCCATCATCTCTTTTGTCATCTCTCTGGGCGTAGCCGTCTCGGGTCTATTCAAGCCTCGGGGCCTCCGAAAACAACAGAAGTTGACATCATCCCGCCCGAGTGAAACGCACGTCATCTCGACCGGAGCAGCGGACAGTATCATCGTCCGCTGCATAGTGGAGAGGCCCCGTATTTCGCCTTTGTCTTCCTCTGGAACTCACGTAACCAACACACGTTGGAAAAGATCGACACACCTAGTTCGCGGTGGGAATCTCGTCAATGGAGTCGATGACAAGAGTTTCGACTGGGACTTTTTGCGGTTTGAGCAGAAGGCCCGTCGCCTGTTTGAGTGCGACGCCTAGGGTAGGAAGAGTGCTGTCGGCTTCAGGATTCGGCTCGTAGCTGAAGCCGATGTCGTAACTGCCAGGGATGCCGGTCTGGTCGACGACGGGAAACCCGGCCGCAGGGATGAGGTATTTGACCAGCTGGGAAATCGACCAGTTGGCTCCGCGCATTTGGCCGGGGCTCACGTTGATGCGGAAGCCTGAGAAATGATCTCCCTTGGTGGGGGTGAGGTGGGGACCGCCTTTGGCAATGACGAGAGCGTATCCTCGGCCTAAATGTGTCTCGGTGTGAGCAACCAGATGAAAGCGCTCATGGAGCAGGTTCTGCAAACGGGGCTTGAGCTCATCGCGGCGTGAGCGAGACACCCTCTTCAGGCCTGGCGTCGATGTCGTAGGGATTGGTTCCAAGCCAATCCGGCTTATTGGAGATTTGGCTACTGTCGACTCCGTAAGCGAGTTGCAAAAGGAGTGCGAGCGAAACGTGGGTTGCGGTGAACCGGCCAATGCCCGGAAGACTCCAGCTGCCAGTATTCGGGTAAGCTTGCGGTGGTGCGAGCTTGACGGTGGCGACTTCAAAGGTCGGGTGTAAAGTCTGCGCGGTTGCCGCACGAAGAGCGGAGAAAAACATACAGGATAGGAAGACGAGAGCAAATAAGATGCAAACGTCGCGGCTGCCTATCTCTCGGCAACTGAGGGTGCGGTGAGGGAGCATGGTTTTCTCACTCCGCAGCCTATCAAATGCATTCATTCAAAATGGCATCCGTCCGAACAAACGCTGGATAAATACGAGTTTCATCCTGTATGTCGATAACCCCTAGAACTCCAGCCCCATACCATCGTTCACCGCGACTGCCAGCTCCTGCTCCGACCCGAGATACCGCTCCGTGGTCTGAATCGAGCTATGTCCCAGCAAAAACGCGATCTGCTCCAGCTTCCCGCCATTTTTGCGGATGAGCTTGGCGCAGGTTCGCCGCAGATCATGCGGAGCGAGCCGATCCAGCCCGATCTGCCCGGCATACTCCAGCACCAGCCTCCAGATGACCTTCTCATCCTGAATGCCGTTCGCCGACACGATCTCCGACTTGTTCACCGGCCGAAACAGCGGCCCCTCCTGAATCCCCGCCGCCGCCGTCCAGCAATCGATGGCCCCCTTAACGTTCTCCGGCACCGGAACCGTCCGAATCCGATTCCCTTTCCCCATCAGGTCAACGAACACCCAGCGTCCTTCCCGCTGCTGCAGATCGCCGCAGGTCAGCCGCAGCAGCTCTGCCCGCCGCAGGCCGCAGCACAGCAGCACAGCCAGGATCGCCCTGTCGCGTAGACCCTTCAAGGTATTGCAATCCGGAGCGCGCAGCAGTGCGTTGGCCTCCGCCGGCATCAACCATTTTCCGGTCTTCGTCCCGCGCTGCGTAACCCTCTTCGCCCTGCCGATCGCCGCCGCGACGTTCGGGTCCAGCAATCCGTTGTCCGCCATCTCCAGAGCCAGCTTCTTGATCGTGGCCATCCGCAGATTAATGGTCGCAGGCGTCAGCGTCCGTTGCTCCCACGTGCGTCCGGGCTGCAACGCCGTCGCCCCCTTGCCGGGAAGCACGCGGCCTTCGAGGTGAGTCCGATACTCCTGCACCAGCGCCTTCGTAAACGCCGGCCTCACCTGGGTCTGCTCGATCCAGCGAAAGAACTCCACCAGTCCGCTGCGATACGCCCGCCGCGAATGCGGGGAATGGACCCCATCCAGCACCAGCTGAATCAGGTCCTCCTCCCCGAACGGCTCGGGGGAGGACAGTGCAAGCAACGATTCCTTCAAAACCAATCCTCCTTTATCTGCAAGAAAACAAAACGTCTTCGCGTCCTACATGCGAACCAAAAATTGCGACCCCACCCGCTGACCGGCCGAATGCGAACCGATTCATACCACGATAACGGTTATTATCGGGTGCAATATGGCATGCTGCAAGAGATCGCTCACAAATGACTACTTTCCCTATAATTGGCATGTCGGCTATTTATACGGTAGCCGGTAAATGGCATATCGCTCTGCATATTCAGTGGTGTTACTGGAAAAGACAACGACTGGACGTCTTTATAATTGGCAGATCAGCCAGTTTTCCGGCAGCCGGGAAAGGAGCACATTTCCCGTATTCTCAGAGGTATTTCGTGGCAAAGACAATATCGTGGTCGGATCGGGCGTACAGCATACGGGAGCGCGTGAGCCGATCCAGCCTCCAGACCTGGCGGCGACGGGACATTGAAAGCCTCTTCGAGGTCAAGCGCGCCTCGGCCCAAAACCTCATGAAGCTGATCGGCAACGTGCAGTCCCTCGGCAGCACTCACTTTCTCGATCGCTCCTCCCTGCTGCTCTTTCTGGACGAGGCCGTCGCCGCGGACCGCGTGTCCGAAGCCGTAGCGCGCCGCCAACTGGTTGCGGAGCCGCCACCGAGCCGCCGCAGCCGCAAGATGCTCCGCTTCTCATTGCCCCGCGATCTGCGCTCGGTGATGGCGAAGGATCTCCCCGGCAACATCGAGCTCTCGTCTGGACTCCTCGCCATTCGAGGCAAGAACGCAACCGACATCGTCCGCTCCCTGCATCTGGTCGCGCAGGCGCTGCAAAACGATCTGGATACGATGCAGTCCCTGCTCGATCCTCCAATCCCCCAGCCGCAGGTCGATGACTCAGAGATCCGCTCGATGTTCGAGCGCCTCCGAGCAGACGAAGCGGCCTACAACCAGAAAGAGGCATCGTAAAAATGAATCCACACTCTCGTCTGCCGGAGCTGGGAGTGCCGAATTGAACCATTTTGAATACCGCCTCTCGAGGTTCCACAGCTTTCCCGCCTCCCAGGGCCGATAATAGGTCTGCGGACACCGCGACTACGGGCCATTAGCCCTCGGCCACCAGAGCCCAAAATAAAACAGTCCAGTCGATTGCGACCCCTTGTATTACTTGCCGGAGACGGCCTTTCTCCTTGAACCTCCGGAGGTAAAACCCCGGATCAAATTTGCAAGACTGGGATACGCATGGAACTTTGGAACGAATACGAGGGCAGCATCATCGCCGGCACCTTCCGGTTGGAGCGCCTGCTGCGCCCCGAAGGCCGCAGCGCCTTTTTCTCCACGGCGATTGGCGACGGCAGAGACACCGTTCTTCGGCTGATCGAAGCCCATTATGATGACGACGCGATCCTCGCGCGCTGGAAGGCGGTCGCCGACCTGAAGCAGAAGAACCTGCTCGGCCTGGAAAAGTTTGGCCACATCGTCATGGACGAAACCTCTCTGGTCTATGTCGTCATGGAGCCTTCCGACGCCGATCTCGGCCAGATTCTTCGGGAGCGCGCGCTCACCACGACCGAGACCCGTGAACTCGCCGAGAGCTTGGTGCACGCACTCGCGGCGCTCCACTCCATCGGCATGGTGCACGAACACGTCCAGCCGATCAACGTCCTCGCGGTCGGCGAGACCGTAAAGTTGCGCAGCGACTGTATCCGCGAGGCGCCCGAGGGCGAGGAGGGCGACGCCGCCCGTAGCCGCGATGTCTACGATCTTTCCCTGCTGTTACTGCAGGCACTTACGCTCGACCACAACCCCGACCGGGTTTTGCATTCGGCGGCGAACGGCGGCTCCTTGCCCGCCCCCTTTCAGGAGATTCTCTCAAACGGCCTCAGTGGCCGATGGAACCTGGCGCAGATCGCGGCAGCGCTCATGCCGCCGCCGCTTCCTGCCGCGGACGCCCCCCTGGCCTCCACCCCGTCCGGTACGGTGCCCGCTGCGCGACCGGCGGCGAACTCTCTCCCACCCGGAGTCACCGTCGCCTCAGGCGCCGCGGCCCCCCTGGCAGGATCGGTGAGCACCCGGACTGCGAGCAATCCTCCCGGCACGCGCCCCTCAAACGGTACCGTCGCGCCCACCGGTCGTGGTGTGCAAGCCGCCACCGAGTACCAGCCTCCCCGCATACCAAAGCAGCGTGAACGGTGTCCCCGTGCAACCAGGCCGGACCACCGCGCGCCTCGCCGAACCTGAGGAGCGGTCGCAAATACCGCTCCCCCGCATCGCACTCGCTGCCGCCGCTCTGCTTGGCTTGATCCTTCTGCTCTGGCATTTCACGCACCGCGCACCCAGCCGTCCACGCTGCCGTCCCGAACCCGCCGATGCAGACGCTCGCCAGCATGAAGCCGAGCGCCATTCCCGGTGCCATCCCCGCTGCCCCGCCGCGGCCGCAACCTACCCTGAAGCCTGCAGCGATACGCCAGCAACGCAGCACCAACGCCGATGCCAACGCGAACTGGAGGGTAATTGCCTTCACCTACAACGAGTCGAGTCAGGCGCAGGCCAAGGCCGATCGGCTGGGGCAACGCAATCCCAACCTCCACTTCGAGGTCTTCGCGCCCCACGGACATCCCCCATACCTGGTAACGGTGAACGGTTTCATGACTCGCGAGGAGGCAATGGCGCTACGCGACAGGCTGCGTGGCAACGGCCTTCCGTTTGACATCTACGCGCAAAACTACGCCACGAAAGGCCGCTAAGCCGAGCGGAGGAGAGGGCTGTTCCGGCGCTTCGATGCGGCTTCAGGCAAACAGGCACTGCCCTTAGCCGGAGCTCCGCGTCGGCAGTAAAATGGCAAGCCATGAGCGCCCTTCTCTCCTCCGACTGGCTCGTCAAACGCATCCGCGGCCCGCAGCGCGAAAGGGCCTTGCAGCAGGCCGCCACGTGGCCTCGCATCACCGCGAAGCTCTTGGCCTCGAAGGTGGTTCCCAAGGACATACTCGCCGACCAAGGGCACCAACCTCCAGACCTTTCAGATCGAGTCGGCCTATTACTTCACCCTCCCCGGGTTGCCCGGCAGCGGCGACGAGATCGGCTACTATGGCGGCCATCTGCTCAGCCTTCCGCTCTCCGACTCCGAGGCGCATCGCCTCCTGCGCCTCGTCCAGGAGGACACTCCGGTCGAGGTCCGCTACAACCCTGCGGATCCCAACCAGACCCACACCCTCGCCAGCGACAATCCCAACGTCCTGCCATTTTCCATCTGGCCCAGCTAGCCCTTAGCTCTCAGCGTCATACCCTCGACCGCAAGGGCCCTGCCTGAGCTAAAAGCTAAGGGCTATCAGCCAAAAAGCTGCCTTACCGCACCAGATCCGTCGCCAGATCCACGTACAGGTCCACCGCCTCCAGCAGCTCCTTCTTGGCGATCTTCTCCGCCGGCGTGTGCGCCACGTGGATCGACCCCGGCCCCAGCAGGAAGGGCTCGCCCCACGCCGTCAGCGACGGGATATCGGTGGTGAACTTCGCCACCATGGTCGGCAGGTTGCCCACCTTGCGCATCCGCACAAAGGGCAGCTCCAGCGTGAACCGGACGTCCGCGCGGTCCCCGACGATCCGCACAATCGACTCCTTCGTCTCGTCCGCCGGTCCCACCAGCCGGATCAGCAGATGCGCCTCCGCCTTGTCCGCGATCACGTTCGGCGCGCGCCCTCCCTCGATCAGCCCGATATTCAGCGTCGATGGCCCAATCTCCGGCTCCACCGGCAGCGGCATCGCCAGAATGTCATTCAGCGCGCCCACCAGCTTGTCGATCGCCGACTCGCCCAGCTCCGGATACGCCGAGTGCGCCATCTTGCCCTTCGCCCGCAGCTCCACGCGCAGCGCGCCCTTCGAGGCCAGCGCCAGCCGGTTGTCCGTCGGCTCGCCGTTGATCAAAAACCGCGACCCCTTCGGATTCTGATTCGCGACCGCCGCTCCGGCCGAATCCCGCTCCTCGCCCACGACAAACAGCAGCCCGACCTTCACTCCGGCCTCGCGCAGCCGGTCCGCCGCCGCCACCTGCGCGGCGATGATCCCCTTCGCGTCGCACGTCCCGCGGCCATACAGGAACTCGTCATCCTCGGTGCAGCCAAAGTACGGCGGCACGGTATCCATATGGGTCGACAGCACCACATCCGGCGTCACCCCCGGCAGCGCGGCATACACGTTGAAGCGCTCCCCTTCGCCAGCCCCGGGCGTGGATGCCCGTTCCGGCTGGGCCACCGCCATGCGCTCCACGGCATACTTTTCCTTCTCCAGAAACTCATGCAGAAAGGAGCCCGCAAGCCCCTCGTGGTAGGTGGTCGATTCAATATTGACGAGCTGCCGTGTGAGTTCGATCGGATCGATAGCCATGAGCCCCAGAATACCCGACCAATCTATATCTGTGCATCATCTTGTGCATCGCCAGCAGGATCCGTGCAACGCCAACGGCCTGTACCGCATTCGCAGTACACTGAGAGTGATGTCTGATTCTCGCTTTTGACTCCCTTCCGCTCCCACGTCCGCTCCGTCGAGGACCTCTTTGGCCCCGCCGGCCGCCTCGAAGCCGTGCTCAACACCGGCCTCGACGACGCGCCCTTTGCCGCCCTCGTCTGCCATCCGCATCCGCCCAGCGGAGGCACCCTGCACAATAAGGTCGTCTACCACGCGATGAAGGCCCTCTCTTCCTTCGGCCTCCCCGTGCTGCGTTTCAACTTTCGCGGCGTCGGCCTCAGCGAGGGAGTCCACGACCACGGCCACGGCGAGCAGGACGACGTCCGCGCCGCCCTCGACTGGATGCAGCAAAACCTCCGCAAGCCCATCCTCTTCTGCGGCTTTTCCTTCGGCTCCAACGTCGGCCTGCGTGCCAGCTGCAGCGATCCCCGCGTCCACGGCCACATCGGCCTCGGCCTGCCCGTGCGTGCCGAGAACCGCAGCTACACCTATGAGTTCCTGCCCCAATGTCTCACGCCGAAGCTCTTCGTCTGCGGCGACCACGACCTGTTCGCCCCCCGCGAGGCGCTCGAGCAGGTCCTGACCGCCGCCCCCGAGCCCAAGCAAGTCGTCTGGATCGAGGGTGCCGACCACTTCTTCCTGGGCACTCCCGAGTCTCCCGCACCCAAGCTCGACCGCATGCAGCAAGCCATACGCACCTGGCTGAAGACGGAGTTTTCCCTCACCGAAGTCAGCTAAAGCCAGACTTTCCGCGACAAGACTCAATCACAACGTCATCTCGCCAACGCAGCGGACAGTTTCATCGTCTGCTGCGCAGTGGAGAGACCCCGTATGCTTTGCTCACAGTAGAAAAGTCCCGCGCAGGCAGATCCAATCTAGAGGTGTTGCGCCGTCAGCGGTCCGTTCAACCACTCCCCCATCGCCTGATTGCACGGATCCGGCAACTCCTCAAACGGCAGATGCCCGGCACCCGGGATGACCACCAGTTTGGACTGCGGCATCATCTGGTGCAGCAGCCTGCCCGAGGGCAGCAGCACCGCACGGTCGCGGTCGCCCCAGATAAACAGCACCGGTTTCCCTGCCAGCTTGTTCAGTGCCGAACGCAGCACCTGCATATCGTCGTACCAGCGGGCCACGATCTGCAGCACATGATCGATCGTTCCCGGAATCCGAAGCCCCGTCGTATAGGTCTCCAGCGATCCGGCCGCCACCCGGTTGGGGTCGCCATACATCCGGCCCAGCGCCGTCGCGTGCAGCATCCGCGGCAGCAAAGGCACCCTGCGCGCAAACCATCCCCCCACCCGCGTGTTGTAGAACCGGATCAGCTGCCGTCCCGCATCGCAGAAGGGATTCGCCGGCGCGAACAGAATCAATTTGCGGACGCGCTCCGGATGCCGTGCCGCCAGCATCATCGCGATCGCCCCGCCGTGCGAGTGCGCCGCAATGTCGGCCCGCCGCAACCCAAGAGCATCCATCAGCGCGACGATGCGGTCGGCAGTCGCCTCCAGCCCCGCGTCCAACCCCGGAACCCGCTCCGACTCGCCCATATTGAACAGATCCAGCGCATACACACTGGCATAGCGCGACAGAAACCCGATATTCCGCCGCCAGTTCCTGCCCGAGCCCACCAAACCATGCAGCAACAGCAGCGGCCTACCAGTCCCGGAGAACTGGTAGTGAACCTTGGCCCCCTCCACCTCGACAAACCGGTCTTCGACGCCGACCGCTTCGCTCTCATATCGCTTCGACAACTTTGCTTCCTATCCCATGCTCAAAGAGTGTAAAGTGGAAGTCCCTTGGTGGCGGTTCCAACGAATTAGATGTTACGGGAACGTGAATCGATGCTCCCGATGCATCCCCCCTCTTCCACAGGCATCTCTTTCGGAACCGACAGCGCAGCACGTGCGTATGGTCTTTCAGCTCATGTTCATTTATTGGAAGAGCGTATGAAAAATGGTAGAGTGTTCCCTAGTGATTTCTAAGATGTTGCAATCCTTCACTGAACTTCCATTTGGCATTCGATGTGCAAGCTGGATCCCATAGCCCAATGAAAGCTGCCTTCCAGACTCGTGTTTTGGCCATTGCCCTCGCAGTCGCCACCCTTGCGGTCTGTGTCTTCGCCTGCATCAATCTCGCCCACGAGAACAACTTCGACGTCCCCACCGACGGCATCGGTTGGATCGAGGCCCAGGACGGCCTCCGCGCCGCCCGCGTCCCCGCCGACTCCCCCGGCCAGCGCGCCGGCATCCGCAAGGGAGACATCCTCGTCGCCATCGACGACCACCCCACCCCGCGCATCGCGCCCTTCGAGTACGTCATCTATCACGACGGCGTCTGGGCCCACTCCACCTACACCATCCTCCGGCCCCTGCCGCGCAAGAACAACCTCGAGCGCGTCGCCAAGTTCGACGTTCAGGTCATTCTCGAGCCCACCGACCGCAGCATCTACCAGGTTCAGCGCATCATCGCGCTGGTCTATCTCTCCATCGGCCTCTACGTCCTCTTCCGCCGCTGGACGGCCCCGAAGTCCCTCCATTTCTTCGTCTTCTGTCTGGTCTCGTTCGTCCTCTACGCCTTCCACTACACCGGCGAGTTCGATCCCTTCGACTGGATGATCTACTGGGGCAACATCCTCGCCTCGGCCCTTCAGCCCGCCCTGATCCTGCACTTCGCCGTCGATTTCTCCGGCGGCGACGACGCCGATATCCAGCGTCGCCGCTTGCGCTGGATCACCGGCACCCTTCTCTACGTGCCCGGCCTCATCGTCGCTGGCCTGCAAGTTGCCGCCGTCGAACTCTGGGCAGCCAGCGCACAGCTGCAGCACCGGCTGGACCAGATCTCCTTCGGCTACCTCGGCCTCTACTACGTTCTGGCCGCGATCGTCTTCCTGCGCCACTACCTGAATGCTGAAGCCCCACTTCAACGGCAGCAGCTCAAGTGGCTGACTCGCGGAACTTTACTCGCATTCACGCCCTTCACGCTCCTCTACGTCGTTCCGCTGCTGCTGAACGTCCCCATCCCCAGCCTGGTGGCCAAGGGCGCCACCATCTGCCTGGTCATCCTCCCGCTCACCTTCAGCTGGGCCATCGTCCGCTACCGCCTGATGGACGTCGACCTCATCTTCAAGCGCGGCGTCACCTATACGCTGGCAACTGCCTCTCTCGTCGGTGTTTACTTCGGCATCGTCGGCCTCGCGTCGGAGATGATCCACAACCGCTTCCCGAACTTCGGCTTCTACGGTCCGATCATCGCCATCATCGTGGTGGGGCTCTCCTTCGATCCCCTCAAGCGCGGCATTCAGGGCCGCGTCGACCGTCTCTTCGACCAGAAGCGCTTCGACTACCGCGAGACCCTGGTCGACTTCGGCCGCGGCCTCAACTCCCAGACCGACCTCCGCGCCCTGCTCGACTCCATCGTCGAGCGCCTGCCCGCAGACCCTGCTGGTCACCCGCGTCGCCGTCTTCCTCGCCGACGAGAGCGCCCCCACCGGCGCCTCGAATCACTTCGAGCTCGCCGCCTCCCACGGCCTCACCAACCTGCAGGCCGCCGACCTCCGCACCCTCGACGTCAGCTTCTTCGACTTCGACCGCGACGGCGCCAACAACCATCTCTTCCTCGAGAACCCCCAGCAGGTCCTGCGCCTCCCCGAGACCCAGAGCCACAGCGCCCGCCGCCTCGATCTCAACTACTACCTCCCCTGCCGCGTCGCCAACCGCGAGGGCGCCGGCACCCGCACCGTCGCCGTCATCGGCCTCGGCCGCACCGACGACGGCGACTTCCTCTCCTCCGAGGACATGGAGGTGCTCGAATCCCTCGCCGGCTACATCGGCATCGCCATCCAGAACGCCCAGCTCTACCGCCGCCTGGAGCAAAAGATCAGCGAGTTCGAGAGCCTCAAGGAGTTCCACGAGAACATCGTCGAGTCCATCAACATCGGCATCTTCGCCGTCGATCTCGACGACCGCATCGGCAGCTGGAACACCCAGATGGAGATGCTCTACGCCAAGCCGCGCGCCGAGGCCATCCACCAGCCCATCTCCGCCGTCTTCCCCGAGGAGTTCGTCGCCCGCTTCGACAGCGTCCGCAGCCTCAACGAGGCCGATCAGGGCACCCACACCCTCTACAAGTTCCCCATCGCGCTGCCCAGCGGCGAGACCCGCATCGCCAACATCGCCATCGCCCCGCTGGTCACCCGCGACTTCAAGACCATCGGCCGCATCGTTCTGGTCGACGACATCACCGACCGCATCCAGCTCGAAACCCAGCTCACCCAGGCCGAAAAGCTCTCCTCCATCGGTCTGCTGGCCGCCGGCGTCGCCCACGAGGTCAACACCCCGCTGGCCGTTATCTCCAGCTACACCCAGATGTTGAGCAAGCACATGCGCGACGACCAGCGGCTCGCCCCGGTGCTTGAAAAGATCACCCAGCAGACCTTCCGCGCCTCCGAGATCGTCAACGGCCTACTCAACTTCTCCCGCACCAGCGGAGCCGAGTTCACCAGCGTCGATCTCAACCAGCTCCTCCGCGACACCCAGGTCCTGCTCGAGCACCAGTTCAAGACCGCCCAGATCCGCGTCGAAAACAACCTCCACGCCGCCTTGCCGCGAATCAGCGGCAATCAGGGAAAACTCCAGCAGGTCGTGCTCAATCTTATGCTCAATGCGAAGGATGCGATGCATGGCCTACCCAACGCCACCCTCCGGCTGGAGACCGACGCCCTCGACGGACGCGTCCTCGTCCGCATCCAGGACACCGGTGCCGGTATTGCGAGCGATCACCTCCACCGCATCTACGACCCCTTCTTCACCACCAAGACCAAGCCCGAACCCGGACAGCACAAAGGAACCGGCCTCGGCCTCGCCGTCACCTACGGCATCATTCAAGAGCACAGCGGAAAGATCCATGTCGAATCCGAGGTCGGTGTCGGCACCGTCTTCGTCCTCGATTTCCCTGCCGCCGCTGCCTCCCCAAGTTCCCTCCCCCAATCCACCTCCCCTCTCTCGGAAGCATCCGAACAAAGGAAGCCCATTCATGCCTGAATTGACTGAGATCCATGAGCTCCCCGAATCCACCGAGACACTGCCTCCTCTGCCCCCCAGGGAGAATCTCCTGCACAAGCCGCAGCGTCCCGTGCGCGTCTCCGACAACATCCGCATCCTGATGATCGACGATGAGGCCGCCATTCGCGAGTCCATCGAGACGCTGCTCACCCTGGAAGGCTTCGCCGTCACCCTCGCCCCCGACGGCAGCTCCGGCCTCGACCTCCTCTCCCGCAACCAGTACGACCTGCTGCTGCTCGACCTCGCCCTGCCCGGCGAGAGCGGCATCGACCTCCTCCCCCGCGTCAAGGAGCTGCAGCCCAACCTCCCCGTCATCATGATCACCGCCTACGGCACGGTCGCCAACGTGGTCGACGCCATCCGTGCCGGCGCCGAGAACTTCGTCCAGAAGCCCTGGGACAACGAGAAGCTCCTCGCCGACATCCGCACCGCCATCGCCCGCCACCGCGCCGAAGAAGAGGTCATCCAGCTCAAGCGCACCCTCAAGCAGCGCTACAACTTCTCCAACATCGTCGGCAAGAGCGACATCATGCTGCGCCTCTTCGACACCATCGCGCAGGTCGCCCCCAGCCGCTCCACCGTCCTCATCCAGGGCGAGAGCGGCACCGGCAAAGAGCTGATCGCGAAGGCGATCCACGCCAACTCCCCGCGCCGCGACAAGCCCTTCGTCCCGGTCAACACGGGAGCCGTCCCCTCCGAACTCCTCGAATCCACCCTCTTCGGCCACACCAAGGGCGCCTTCACCTCCGCCATCGCCTCCAAAAAGGGCCTCTTCGAGGTCGCCAACGGCGGAACCCTCTTCCTCGACGAGATCGGCACCATGGGCATGGACATGCAAGCCAAGATCCTGCGCGTCCTCCAGGATCGCCGCTTCATGCACGTCGGTGGCACCCACGAGATCCAGGTCGACGTCCGCATCGTCGCCGCCACCAACGTCAACCTGCAGCAGGCCGTCCGCGACGGCCGCTTCCGCGAGGACCTCTTCTACCGCCTCAACGTCATCGCCCTCGAGCTGCCCCCGCTCCGCTCCCGCCGCGAGGACATTCCCCTGCTCGCCGCCCACTTCCTCAAGTTCTACGCCGAAGAGAACGGCACCAGCGACCGCGCCCTCGCCCCCGAGGCCCTGCGCGTCCTGCTCGACTACGACTGGCCGGGCAACGTCCGCGAGCTCGAAAACGCCATGGAGCGCGGCGTCGTCCTCTCCTCCGACCGCAGCATCACCGCCGACCTTCTGCCCTCGCAGCTCACCGGCGGCACCTACTCCGCCAGCATCCTCGAGCACCGCCCCGACGCCTGCCTCTTCGACCTGATGGAGGAGATCGAGCGCCGCATCATCGCCGACCGCCTGGAGCGTTGCCACTGGAACCAGACCGAGGCCGCCGAGTTCTTCAAGATCCCGCTCTCCACCCTCAACCAGAAGATCAAGCGCCTCAACGTCGAGGTCCGCAAACGTCCCCGCGACTAAAGGCCATCACCGCACACTAGACCCAAAAGCAGAGGCCGGGATAACTCCCGGCCTCTGCTTTTGCGGCTTCTGTTCTAGATCTATGCTCCCTTGGCTCGCGGAAGCTGGGTTTCCATCTGGGGGAAGGCCTGCACCACCCCCCGTCTCCCGAGGATCGGATAGAGAACTCCAGCCAGCGCCGCCCCGACGATTGGCGCAACCCAGAAGAGCCATAGCTGATGCATCGCGATGCCGCCGGCAAAGATCGCCGGACCGGTGCTGCGCGCGGGATTGACCGACGTATTCGTCACCGGAATGCTGATCAGGTGGATCAACGTAAGCCCCAGCCCGATCGGGATTGGCGCGAAGCCCTTCGGCACCCGCTCATCCGTCGAGCCCAAAATGATCATCAGGAAGGCGAAGGTCATCACCACCTCGCAGAGCAGGCAGGCGCCCAGCGAGTAGCCTCCCGGCGAGTGCACCCCATATCCGTTCGTGGCGAAGCCGGCATGCACATCGAAGCCCGGCTTACCGCTGGCGATCACATCCAGCACCGCCGCTCCGGCAATCCCTCCAAGCACCTGCGCGATCACATACGCGGGCACCTCCGACCATTTGAACCGGCCGCCGACCGCGAGCCCGACGCTAACCGCCGGATTTATATGGCAGCCCGAGATATGTCCGATGGCAAAGGCCATCGTCAGCAGCGTCAGCCCGAAGGCAAACGCGACGCCCACGAAGCCGATCCCCATCTGTGGAAAGCCAGCGGCCAACACGGCGGCGCCACAGCCGCCCAACACCAGCCAGAAGGTCCCGAGAAACTCCGCCGCAGCACGTTTGCCCATACGACACCGCCTTTTCTCTTAGCGATCCGATCAAGCGAAACCAAAGCCTCGAGCCTCAAACACGATCACTGTACTACAGAGCTATCCGGCGTGCCCATCTGAATAAAAAAATCTGCGCCAACAAGTCACCTTCTGCCGTCACCGTGGGAATTGCTCCGCACTCGCTTGCCGCGCCCGGTAGATCCGATACCCATCGACCCACACCCCCACCACCGCCAGAATCACCCCGATCGGCAGCATCCTCGCCATCCAGAGGTTGATTGCCCCAGTCATCCCTGCCGCGCGCTCGGCCGAAACACCTCGCAATCCCAATGCCCGTCACGATCTTCGCCGTCAGAAACCAGCAGAAGAGCGCCGCCCCCATCCCATCCAGGAGCAGCCGCAGCGTCGCCCTGGGCACACTCCAGTAGGGCCGGACCAGATTCACCGCCGAAAGTGCCGCTCCACAGACCGTCAGCCCCAGCAATCCCCAGAAGAAGTAACCCCACGCGGAAGACAGCTCAATCCGGAGCGTGCAGCCGGTTCCACACGACCGGCGAAGCCATATTTCCCGCCCACCACACCGCGGCAAAGAGAGAAACCCCCAACTCCAGCCCGGAGCTGAAGCGCGGAATCACATTCGGATTGCGCAGCGCAGGCAGCCGCCTCGGATTCCACTCCTCCACCAGCCCTTTCGGGAGTGTCCGCTCCAGAGTTGCAAAGACGAACGTGATCAGTCCCATCGACACCAGGCCGGTGGACAACGTCGAGCCGAAGAGCTGCACCGCGGTCTCCCACACCGACGCGTTCCCCGTGCCGAAGCCGCACGTGAATCGACAGACCGCCAGCACGACTCCCACCACCATCCACGGCACCAGAAAGCACAGCGCCACGATCTTCACCACCAGCCGGTAGATGGGAAACAACATCGGCCCAATCAGCGACTCCTGCGGCAGATAACGATTTGCCACCACCAGCGGCGCCCCAAACCGTCGCAGCAGGGCCTCGACCTCGCCCTCGGTCAGCTCCCGGCCCAGGGTCGCCGCCCGCTCCTCGACCTGCGCCCGAATCTCCTCCGACAGCTCCGCGGCAATGTCCTCTTTCTGTTGTTTGGGTAGCCAAAATCGTATGGCAAGCAGATAGCGTTCAACGAGTTCCATGATCCGTCTCCTTGAGAACCGCATGTAACGACGTGTCGATGCTCTGCCACTCGGCGAGCAGCTGCTTCAGAACCCGGCCTCCCTCGGCCGTCGTGCGATAGAACCGCTTCTTCCGTCTCTCTTCTTCGCGCCACTCGCTCGCCAGCAGGCCCTGTCCCTCCAGCCGCCGCAGCAGCGGGTACAAGGTGCTCTCCTCAATGGCTAACCCATGCTCGGACAGGGTTTTGCGCAGCGTATAACCATACTGCTCCCTCCCCAAAGCAGCCAGAACCGCCACCACGAGACACCCCCGTCGCAGCTCCAGCCTCAGATTTTCAAACGCCTCATCGCTCATGCGCCACAAACCCATGCCGCACACACTATGCGCCACACAGTATTTATGTCAAGAACTTTTTCACCCGCACTTTGCCCGAACAAACCGGCTCACTGAGCCCGCAACAAAACGCAACAAAAAGAGGAGGGAGGCCTCTCAGCCCCTCCTCCTCACTGTTCCCTAAGCCCTGATCCCTGCCTCTTACGGCTGGATCACGATCTTCAGCGAATCCGCCTGCGGATGCGACGCCAGATCGATCGCCGCCACCGAGTCCTCGATCGAGAACCGGTGCGAGATCAGCTTCGTCAGATCGAAGCTCCCATCGCGATACCCCGAGAACACCAGCTCCGCCACCGCATCGTTGATCGCCACCGACGAGCTGTACGACCCCATCAGCGTCTTCTCGTCCATGCACACCGCCGCCGGATCGAACGGCGCCTCGCCATGCTGCGTCGCCGCGAACAGCATCACCCGCCCGCCCGGCCGCACCGCGTCCATCGCCAGCGTGATCAGCGCATTCCCAGCCACCGCCACCAGCGCCACATCGGCGCCGCGCCCCTCGGTCGCCGCCTTCGCCGCCGCCACCACATCGCCCCGCGCGTCCAGCGGATGATCGAGCCCATAGCCCGCCGCCACCGCATGCCGCTCGGGATACAGATCGCTGGTCAGCACCGTCGCCCCGGTCTTCTTGCGCGAGCGCCGCCAGCAGAATCCCAATCGGCCCCTGCCCGATCACCAGCACCGTCTCATCCGGCTTCAGCGCCAGCATCTCGACCGCCTTGTAGCAGGTATTCACCGGCTCGATAAACGCCGCCTGCTCGAACGGAATGCCGTCGGGAATCTTCACCAGCCCGCCCTCGACGATCCAGTCCATCACCCGAATGTACTCGGCAAACCCGCCGCCCGACGGCGTAAACCCAGCCGTGCATCCGACCTTCTTGTACACCTCGCACTGCGCAAACGTGTGCTTCCGGCAGTAGTAGCACTCCCCGCACGGAATATGGTGGTACGCCATCACCCGATCGCCCACCGCGAACCTCGTCACGCCCTCGCCGACCTTCACCACCGTCCCGGCCATCTCGTGCCCAAACACGCGCGGCGCCGAGTGCGACCCGGTATGAATCTTCTTCAGGTCCGTCCCGCAGATGCCGCAGGTATGGATCCTGCACCAGCACCTCGCCCGCCCCGATCTCCGGCACCGGCACCGTCTCCACGCGCACGTCATTCACCCCGCGATACACCGCCGCCCGCATGGTGGTCGGAATCGCTGCAATCCCCGTCGAACCTGCCGAACCCGTCTCGATCTTCTCAGTGTGCGTCGTCACGTAGCCCTCAAACCCTCTCTCGATACCAGTCTAGTTCGTTCTCAAGCGCATGCGTCAGCGCCTTCAGCGCCCGCCCGCTGTTTCCCGCAAGCTGCATCAGCTTGCTCCAAAGATGCGGCCGCAGCATCGCATGCACGGCAAACGCCGTCTCGCGAAACTGCCCATCGGCGTCGCGAACCTGCCCAGATCCGCCAGCTCGAACTCCGCCTCATCCGAGATCACCTTGATCGCCTGAAACTCCAGCCCATGCGCCTCGGCCAGCCGCGCCACCGCCGCCGCCTCCATATCGACCGCAGCGGCCCCGATACGACTCGAACAGCCGCGCCTTCTCCCGCACGCTGGCAATCTCCGCGCCCGTCACCACCACCGATTGAAACCGTGGGATCCGCAAACCGCTCGCCCGTCCGGCCATCCACCACCACGCCCGCGCGCACCAGATCGCCCACCCGCAGCGCCGGATCGCAGGCCCCCGCCAGCCCCACCGAAACCAGCGCCGTCACCGGCCCAGCCGCCAACGCCGCCTCCACCGCCAGCCGCGCCCGTGCCGCACCCATCCCCGCGCACGCGACCACAGCCGACCCATTCGTGTAGACAAACACCTTCCCCGGCAGCTCGCGCGCGTTCCATCCCCGCACCAGCCCCTTCACCTCGCGCGGCAGCGCCGCAATGATCGCTGGAAACTGCGCTCATACCGCAGCTCTTCTCAAACGCCGGCGCGTACCCATTCGCGACGAACCACTCAATCGCCGTCCGCAGCGCCGCATACACCGGCACCACCTTGAAGCCCAGCTCCCGCTCCGCCTTGGCCGCCGAGGCAAACATCATCTTTTTGCCCATCCGCACCGCCTCCACCGTCGCCCGCGGCTCCTTGCCGCGCAGCCTGCCGGTGATGTTCTCGTCGAAGAACGCAAACGCCATCGCCACCGCATGCGGCACCTTCATCGTCGGCGACGGCAGCCCCGTAATCGACGACATCCGATCCAGAATCTGCTTCAGCGTCAGGTTCTCGCCGCCCAGGATGTACCGCTCTCCCGGCCTGCCCGCGCTCCAGCGCGACCCGATGCATCCGCGCCACCTCGCCCACATCCACCAGGTTCAGCCCGGTCTCCACATACGCCGGAAACTTGCGATTCAGAAAGTCGACGATGATCTGCCCGGTCGGCGTCGGCTTCCGATCCGCCGCCCCAATCGGCGTCGTCGGATTCAGGATCATCACCTCTTGCCCCGCCCGCGCGGCCTTGATCGCCTCCTGCTCCCCAAGAAACTTCGACCGCTTATAGTGCCCGATCATGTCCGCCACGCTCACCGGCGTGTCCTCGTTGACGATCGTCCCATCCGTCTTGAAGCCCATCGTGGCCACGCTCGACGTATAGACCACGCGCCTCACCCCGGTCTCCCGCGCCATCCGCAGCAGCTCCCGCGTGCCGTCCACATTGGCCGCATACATCGCCTTGGGATCCCGCACCCACAGCCGGTAGTCGGCCGCGACGTGCACCACCGCCTCGCAGCCCGCAATCGCCGACCGCAGCGCCCCGGCATCCCGCAGATCGCCGACCACGACCTCCGCGTCCAGCCCCTCCAGCGCCGCCACATTGCTCGAAGACCGCGTCAACAGCCGCAGCTGCGCCCCAGCCTCCGCATACACCCGAGCCACATGGCTCCCCACAAATCCGGTCGCCCCGGTAAGAAAAACCTTCATGCACCAATCCAATCCGACTCAAGGATTCCCGACTGCGCCAAGCGGCAGAAACTCCCGATCGCCCGTCAAAAGCGGGCATCTCAGTTCCATCGCAAGGCCCGCCGCAAATGCGTCCGCATACGAGATTTTATGCGCAATCTTCAGGCGCGCAGCCTGCAAAACCGCCTCATCCGAGATGGAGACAAGTTCAATCGGCAGCTCCTGCAACGCTGCGAGAACTCGCTTTGCCCGAGCAACGCCCCACTCCCTCGCAGTCTGTAATAGATCTCGCCAAGATTCATGCGACTCATGAAGAGTCGAGCCTCGGACAGCCTCGCATGTCGCAAGCAGCAGGTCGATGTAATCCGCCGCACGCTTCCGGTCCTTCAGCCACTCCATCACCGGCCATGCAGTCGAGAACGAGACGCGGACTATTGCTTTGGGACAAGGACCGAACTTGCGCTCATCGTGCTCCAACTCCCACGCCCGCTCCTCGGCACGTGCCTTGCTGGTGTCGTGTTCCGGATGATCGCTCAACATGCCGCGTGCAGACCGCCAAACGTTATTTGGCTCCCACTTCCACTCCGGCAGCTCCGCCGGGTGCATGGCACTCTCAGCAGGCTCCAGAACCATCCGGTCCTTCTCTGTCAGGATCAGCCGCAGCTGCGCGCCCTCCGTAAGGTGCATCTGCTCCTGCACCTCCGGCGGGATCGCCAGCTTTCCGTCCGAGAAGGTCAGAATCACCTGCGTCGCCATCGCCGCACCTCAGTCTCAGCCCCTAGCTTACTCCAGCTAGTCCAGCTTCTCCGGCTCGATCTGGATGTTCTGCTCGCCCGCCGCCTTCTTCTCCCAGTACTTCTTCACCCAGGCCTCGAAGGTCTTGCCCGCCGCGGTATCGCGTCCCGAGAACGTCAGTGCCGCCACATCGCCATAGGCGATGGTCACCTTGGTCTTCTCCTTGGCCGGAATGATCCGGATATAGGAGTCGGCCAGCGTCGTGCCATTGCGCCGATCGAACAGATAGCCCTCAACCTTCGAGCCATCCTTGCGCGTGACAGTAATATCGCCGCGGTAGTCGAACGCCTTCTCCAGCGCCTCCCGCACCTCGGCGGGGGTTGCCAGCTCCGGCACCCAGCCCTCGAGCTGTTCCCGCTCGCGGCCTGCCGCAACCTCGATCTCATCCGCATTCACATGCGCCAACTGGTCCAGCTTTGCTGCTTCCTGCGTCTCTGTCGCCATCGCTAGTCTCCCGACACTTCCTGCAGTTCGGCCGCGTTCTGCTTCGCACCCGCCGCGGCAATCTGCACCAGCGGTCCGTGGCTGGCCTTCGGCCACTCGTTCAGCAGCTTCTGCGCGTCCGCGTCCTCATACTGCGACGGGAACATGTAACGCTTCGCGGTCTGCGCAAAGCCCTTCAGCGAACTGAACGTCATAGTCCACCGCCGAGGCCTCATGCCCGGAGTGCACCATGCAGTTGGCGCAGCGCGGATTGCCGCTCTTCGCGCCATACTTCTCCCACTCGACCGTCTCCATCAGCTCCTGGAAGGTGTCGGCGTAGCCATCCTGCAGCAGGTAGCACGGCTTCTGCCAGCCGAAGATGGAGAACGTCGGCATACCCCAGGGAGTGCACTCGAAGCTCTGCTTGCCCATCAGAAACTCGGAGAACAGAGGATGGGTATTGAACTCCCAGCTCTTCTTCCGGTTCGACAGGATCGCGCGGAACATCCGCCGCGACCGCGCCTTACCCAGAAAGTGGTTCTGGTCCGGCGCCTTGTCGTACGTGTAGCCGGGCGAGACCATCATGCTCTCCACGCCCGACGCCATCAGCTCGTCGAAGTGCGCCCGCACCGAGTTCGGGTCCGCGCCATCGAACAGCGTCGTGTTCGTCGTCACGCGGAAGCCCGCAGCCACGGCGGCGCGCACGCCCTCCATGGCAATGTCATGCCCACCCTCGCGGCACACCGCGAAGTCGTGGTGCTCCTTCTGCCCGTCCACGTGCACCGAGAACGACAGGTACTTGCTCGGCTTGAACAGGTGAAGCTTTTCTTTCAGAAGCAGCGCGTTCGTGCACATATACACGTACTTCTTCCGCGCGACCAGCCCAGCCACGATCTCCGGCATCTGGGGATGCAGCAGCGGCTCGCCGCCCGGGATCGACACCATCGGGGTGCCGCACTCCTCCACCGCCTTGAAGCACTCCTCCGGCGTCAACTCCGCCTTCAGGATGTGCGCCGGATACTGGATCTTGCCGCAACCGGCGCACGGCAAGATTGCAGCGGAACAGCGGCTCCAGCATCAGCACCAGCGGGTACTTCTTCCGCCCCATCAGCTTCTGCTTCAGCACATATGTGGCAACCGTGAAAGCTTGCGAGACTGGTATTGCCATAGAATCTATACCTCTCGTCTAAACGTCTAAGACGCTTTGAACTTCGCTTCCGTGATCAGCACTCCAACCGGAGCCCCGACCACCAACTGCGGCGACGTCGGCCTAAACCGCGTCCGCCGCCTCCCGCTCCATCGCCCGCCGATACGTCGTCAGCGCCAGCAGCGGGAAGTAATCGCGGTACATGTGATAGCCCAGATAAAACACCCTGGGGAAACCCGTTCCCGTGTAGATCGATTCGCCATCGCGACCCGGAGCCAGCTCCAGCCACGAGCCATTCGTCTCCTGGCGATCGATCAGCCACCGAACGCCCTTCGCCACCGAGTCGCTCCGCGTATCGCCCGCGGCCAGCAACCCGAGCACCGCCCACGCCGTCTGCGACGCCGTGCTCAGCCCGATGCCCCGCTGATTCGGGTCATCATAGCTCACGCAGCTCTCGCCCCAGCCGCCGTCGGTGTTCTGCACCATGCGAATCCACTCCGCCGCCTGCTGGATCGCCGGCTCATGGTTCCAAATCCCCATGGCCTCCAACCCGCGCAGCACCAGGAACGTCCCGTACAGATAATTGACGCCCCAGCGGCCAAACCAGCTGCCATCCGACTCCTGCGACTTCAGCACGAACTGGATCGCCCGCTCCACGCGCTTATCCCGCCGCGTGTAGCCGTAGCTCGCCAGCATCTCCAGAATGCGGCCCGTAATATCCACCGTCGGCGGATCGATCATCGCATTGTGATCGGCAAACGGAATGTACTCGAAGATCTGCTTGGTATTGTCCTTGTCGAACGAAGCCCAGCCGCCGTTCTTGCACTGCATCGCGAAGATCCAGTTCAGCGCCCGCTGCGACACCTGGTGCTGGTACGTCTCCCGGGGATTCGCCACATTGTTCAGCGCCAGCAGAACCTGCGCCGAATCATCGACATCCGGATACCATTCATTGTTAAACTCGAAGTACCACCCGCCCGGCTCGACGTTCTTGACCTTCATGGCCCAGTCGCCCTTCTCCCGGACCTCCTTCGACAGCATCCAGTCGGCCGACTTCAGCAGCCGCGGATCGTCCTTCGACACCCCAGCCTCGCTCAGCGCAAAC
This sequence comes from uncultured Acidobacteriaceae bacterium, assembly GCA_963755245.1. Lineage (GTDB taxonomy): Bacteria > Acidobacteriota > Terriglobia > Terriglobales > Acidobacteriaceae > Edaphobacter. Next base: position 61,956 of record CAVWJY010000012.1, read on the forward strand.
ACCGCGTACGCCGTATCCCACACCGGCGATACGCACGGCTGCATGCGGAAGTAGGCCGGCCGCGTCTCCGTCGCCGGCGTCTCGATGCCCAACTTCTCGAACTCGTCCATCGCGCGAATAAACTGCGGATCGTCCTCGGAGTAGCCCAGGCAGCGCAGCGCGATCATCGTATTCAGGATCGACGGAAAGATCGCCGCCAGCCCGTCCGACAGCTCGACGCGCTCCAGCATCCAGCGCTCTGCCTTCTTCAAGGCGATCTTGCGCAGCGGACGGATGTGAATCCGCTCCGCCCAGTGCAGCATCCGGTCCAGCGCCAGGAAGAAGTTGCGCCAGCCAAACTTCCGCTTGTGATCCCACTTCAGGTGCAGGTTGGCCTTGTCGCGGCCGCCCGACAAACAGCTCTTCGATGCCCTGTTCCGGCGTGAGCTTCTTGAACGGCTTCTTCGCATACGCGATCGACAGCGGCACCAGAATCGCCCGCGACCACGAGGAGATCTCGTAGATATTGAAGTAAAACCAGTTGGGAAAGAGAACAATCTCGGGCGGCACCGCCGGCACCGCGTTGTACTCGTACTGGCCCAGGAAGCAGAGGTAGATCTTGGTGAAGGTGTTCACCTCCACCACGCCGCCGTTGGCCAGGATCCACTCCCGCGCCTTCACCAGCACCGGATGGTCCTTCGACCATCCCATCAGCTTCAGCGCCAGGTACGCCTTCACGCCCAGCGAGATGTTCGACGGTCCGCCGGGAAAAATGCTCCAGCCGCCATCGTCATTCTGGTGCCGCAGAATCTCATTGATCGCCCGCTCCATGCGGCCGCGATCGCCCGTGCCCAGAAGCACGTGCATGAAGATGTAGTCGGACTCGAGCATGGTGTCCGCTTCGAGTTCGCCACACCAGTAGCCGTCCGGATGTTGCAGGCCGAGCAGCCAGTTCTTGGCCTTCTCAATACCGGCCACAACGTGATCCAGGCCAAGATCCAGCCGCCCAAAACGCGGCTGCGAGGCCGTTTTATGGGCTGGCTGGGGTACTGCCCTCGGATTGATGGGTGATGTGCTCATGATTCGATGTACTCAAGATTCAGCCAAAGCCCGTACAGATTCGCCGTACGCCCGGCAGTCAAAATAGTTCTACTGTTGGGCGACGGGTGGTGCTGATGCGATTGCCTGAACAATCTCAGGCGGCAACCCAAATCTGACATTCTCCGGCATGACCTCGACCTCATCGACCGATCCATACCCCTTTGCCTGCAGATACTCCACCACGTCCTTCACCAGCACCTCCGGCGCCGAAGCACCAGCGGTCACTGCCACCGTGTTCACCCCATCCAGCCACTCCGGCTGAATCGAGTCCGCGGAGTCGATCAGGTACGAGTTCGTATCCAGATTCTTCGAAACCTCTACCAGACGGTTCGAGTTCGAGCTGTTCTTCGAGCCCACCACCAGCACCAGATCGGCGCCGTGCGCAACGTTCTTCACCGCCACCTGACGGTTCTCCGTCGCATAGCAGATATCCTGCGAGTGCGGCCCAACGATCTGCGGAAACTTCTGCTTCAACGCCTCGATCATGTCGCGCGCCTCGTCCAGCGACAAGGTCGTCTGCGTCAGATAGGCCACGCGGTTCGGGTCCGGCACCACCAGCGCCGCAACCTCCTGCACCGTCGAGACCACCTGCGTCACATCCGGCGCCTCGCCCTGCGTGCCTTCAATCTCTTCGTGATCCCGATGTCCCACCAGCACCAGCGAGTAGCCCTGCTTGGCGAACTTGATCGCCTCCACATGCACCTTCGTCACCAGCGGGCAGGTCGCGTCGATCACCTTCAGCCCGCGCTCCTTGGCGCGCTCACGCACCGCCGGCGAAACTCCATGCGCGGAATAGATCACCCGCGCACCCTCCGGCACCTCGTCCAGCTCATTCACAAAGATCGCGCCCTTCTTCGCCAGGTCGGTCACGACATAGCTGTTGTGCACAATCTCTTTACGCACATAGATAGGCGCACCAAAGGTGTCGAGGGCGATCTGGACGATGTCGATCGCACGCACAACCCCGGCGCAGAAGCCACGCGGCTTCAGCAGTAAAACGCGTTTGGTCGTGGGGGCGGGAGCTTCGAGAATGGATGTAGTCACGTTATCCAGTATACCCTGTCAGGACGTGGGATGGACGCGGGAATGAACCACAGAAGGTGCAAAACGGAACCCGCGCCTCGCCATTCCCGCCCCTCCTTCATATCTCTGCCGCAAGGCCACTTACGCCTCGCCGCGCAGAGTCCGGGCAGCCTCGCGCTCGCCCTATAGCCCCGCAGACGCAGCACTCCGGGTGGTTGCAGCCGCACCGCAACTCCGTCATCTGCTTGGCATCCTTGCAATAGTCCGAGCAATACCGCTCGCCCTTCGCCGGAATGCAGCTACAAGCCGGATGCGCGCATCTCTGGTTCTCCATCGGATCACCTCAGGGGCTCCCTGCGTACAACCTGCATACGATGCGCCCCTGTCCCGCAGGGATGCCGCTACCGGCTCATCTCGATCAAGTGCTCCGCATGCTTCAGACTGGTATCGGTCAGCTTCGCCCCGCTCAGCATCCGCGCGATCTCCTCCACCCGCTGCGGCGCCTCCATCAACCGGATCTCCGTCTGCGTCCGCCCCTGCTTCACCGTCTTCTCGATCAGGAAGTGTTGATCCCCGAACGCCGCAATCTGCGGCAGATGCGTGATGCACAGCACCTGCTGCCCCTTCGACAGCGTCTTCAGCTTCTTCCCGACCGCCTCAGCCGCCCTTCCACCAATCCCAATATCGATCTCATCAAACACCAGCGTCCGTGGCAGCACCGCCTTCTTCTTCCGCCCACCGGTCGTAGCGCCACCCTCTTCCACCGTGACCTTCAGCGCCAGCATCACCCGCGACATCTCGCCCCCCGACGCAATCTCATCGAGCGGCTTCATCGGCTCGCCCGGATTGGTCGCAATCAGGCAGTCCACCTTGTCCGAGCCATGCGCCGTCCAGAACTGCGTCTCCACCTGCGCCGTCACCGCGATATGGAACCTCGAGTTCATCGCCAGATCGTTGATCTGCGCCACCGCCATCGTCTCCAGCCGCTTCGCCGCCTCGCTCCGGGCGAGGCTCACCTCCGCCGCAGCCTGCAGAAACGCCTTCGCCTCGACCTCCTGCTGCACCGTCAACTCCGCCAGCAGAGCGTCGCGATTCTCCACCTCCGCCAGCCGCGTCGCCGCCTCCGCGCCAAACGCGATCACCTCCGCCAGCGTCTTGCCGTACTTGCGCTTCAGCCGGTCCAGCGCCGCCAGCCGATCTTCAATCTCCTCCAGCCGCTCCGGCGTGGAGTTAATCTTGTCCGCGAAGTCCCGTACCTCCGCGCTCACATCCTCGACCGTCGCCTTCGCCGCCGCCAGCTGCTGCGCCGGCTCGGCAAACCGCGCGTCGTACCGCGCCAGCTCCTCGAGATGCTTCAGCGCCGCACCCAGCGTCGCCTCGACCGCATTCTCCGACTCATACAGCAGGTCATGCGCGTTCATCGCCGCCGTATACAGCTTCTCGGCGTTGCCCAGCACCCGCTTCTCCGCCTCGAGCTGCGCGTCCTCGTCCTCCGCCGTCAGCCCCGCGCCCGCAATCTCGCCACTCTGGAACCGCCACAGGTCCGCCATCCGCAGCCGGTCCTGCTCCGCCGACTGCAACTCCGTCAGCTTCGCCGTCGTCCGCTGCCACGCCCGAAACGCCTCGCCGACCACCTCCGTCGAGATCGCCCCAAACCGATCCAGCAGCAGCCGCTGCTGCTCCTGATCGAACGACCCCAGCGTCTCGCCCTGCGAGTGCACCAGCGCCAGCTCCGGCGCCAGCTGCCGCAGCACCCCCACCGTCGTCGGCTGATTGTTCACAAACGCCCGGCCCTTGCCATTCGCCGAGATCTCCCGCCGCAGCAGGATGTCCTCGGTCTCCGCCTCGATCCCATTCACCTCCAGGATCGCCAGCGCTCCCGGCGTCATCTCGAAGACGCACGCCACCACCGCCTTCTCGGCCCCGTGCCGCACCACGTCGCTCGAGGCCTTGCCCCCCAGCAGCAGCGCCAGCGCATCGATCAAGATCGACTTACCCGCTCCGGTCTCGCCCGTCAGCAGGTTCAACCCGCGCCCAAACCGAGCGACCGCGTGGTCGATCACAGCATAGTTTTCCGCCCGCAACTCCAGCAGCATCGGACCCTCAATGGATAACGTAACGCGAGCATAGCAAACCAATTGGCCCGACGCGACCCCCGAAACGCCCCCCAAAGCGCAAAAAATCCCCCTCCGACGCACGAAAACCGCAGCCAGTCCTAGCGCGTTTACGTTTTCACCATATCTTCACTTTTTCTTCCAACTTTTTTCTTCCCCAAGGACAAATCGAGGACAAATGAGACTCTCAGGCCGCCTTCGCCTCATACACCAGGTTGAACGGTGTCTCCGCCGCCCGACGAAAGCTCCCAAACCCCGCCGTCGTCACCACCTCCCGCATCCGGCGCTCGCCCGACTGCGCCCCCAGCGCCAGCCCCACCTCCTGCGACCGCGACGCCGGCGTGCAGATCATCGTCGACGCCGCATAGAACACCCGCCCCACCGGATTCAGGTTCTCCTCCAGCCGGTCATGCGCAAACGGCTCCACGATCATCCACACCCCTCCCGGAGCCAGCGCCGCCCTCACATGCTCGGCCGCCCCCACCGGGTCTCCCATGTCATGCAGACAGTCGAAGAACGTCACCAGATCGTATTTATGGTCCCCCGGAAACCCCTTCGCCATGGCCACCTGGAAGTCCGTCCGGTCCGCCACCCCCGCCTGCCGCGCCCGCTCCTTCGCCTTCTCAATCGACCCCTGGTGGTAGTCGAACCCGACAAACCGCGACCGCGGAAACGCCTGCGCCATCAAGATCGTCGACGCCCCATACCCACAGCCCACATCCGCCACCACCGCGCCCTGCTCCAGCTTCTCCCGAACCCCCTCCAGCGCCGGCAGCCACTTGTCGATCAGATTCGCCGCATAGTTCGGCCGGAAGAACCGCTCCGTCCCCTCAAACAGCGACGGATGGTGCTCATGCCACCCCACCCCAACCCCCGACCGGAACGCCTCCTCGATCTTGTCCTCGTCCTTCACCATCGCCGCCACAATCTGGAACGCCCCCGGAATATACGCCGGGCTATCCTCCTTCGCCAGCGCAAACGCCTGCTCCGGCGACAGCCCGAACCGCCCATCCTCCGCGTGATACTCCACATACCCCGACGCCGCCTGCCCGCTCAGCCACTCCCGCACATACCGCTCGTCGGTATTGGTCATCGCGGCCAGCTCCGCCGGACTCAACGGATGCCCCGCCGCATCCATCGCCCGATACAGCCCCAGCCTGTCGCCCAGCACCACCAGCGACGCGCTCATCGCCGCCCCCAGGTCGCCCACAAACCGTTGCATGAAAGCATCAAGCTTCGCCGGATCGAGCGAAGCCGCCGCCGAACCACCTGCCGCACTTGCGAGCCGCTGGAGAGGGGAGAGATTGCCATGGTATGCCTCGATGTCGTACTTGGTTGGACCGTGCCTGAAACGCAGCCGTCGCCGTACCTCGATCGAAACGAGCGAGAATCCTACCACGCCCAACCCTCACTGGTCAGCGCCCGCCCACTCCTCATCCAAAGCAGCCACAGACAAAAAACAAAAACGTCATCCCGACCGAAGCGACGGACAGTCTCACCGTCCCCTGCGCAGTGAGAGACCCCTGTATTTCGCTCTTGCGGTCGCCCCACCACCGTCGCCCCACCACACAATATTGATCGCACGGAGGTCAGTCTCCCGACGACAGTCCATCCCCATTCGCTGTGGTACATTGCGCCCATGAGATCGTCCGCAGCCTGCCTCGAGCCCGTGCGGGCTGCCATCTCGTGTATGGAGGCTGTTCATGCTCATACACCGGCCCGCACGCGCCGGGAGCCCGTGCTCCGGCGCTGCGAACAGTTCCACCCCAGCATCTCTCCGCCGGATCTGTAGCCTCGCCCTCCTTCAGTTCCTCGTTTTCACCTCCGTCCCGCTCCTCCATGCCCAGACGCCGACGGCATACGAACGCGACGCTCCCCGACGCCCCCCTCCCGCAGCCCACCGCAACAGCCGCTCTCCCACAACCACTCTCCCCGCCCCGCCACCACGTCCCGCTGCAGGACTGCCCCTACGACCAGACCCACGCCCGCGAATGCCGCGTCCACTGGAAGCAGTTGCTCATCTCCTCCGCCATCTTCATCACCTGGCAGAACACCGCCAACCTCTACACCAGCTACTGGTATCGCTACGAGACCACCCACGGCGACTGGGCCGCCCGTTACGCCGCCTCCGTCACCGGCTACAAGTACTCCGTCTGGGCCGACGGCAACCCCATGCTCGACGACTACATCGGCCATCCCTTCATGGGAGCCATCACCAACGCCCTCTGGATCCAGAACGACCCCAAAGGCATGACCCTCGCCTTCTCCAACACCCGTCCCTACTGGATCAGCCGCCTCCGCGCCCTCGCCTTCTCCACCGTCTACAGCACCGAGTGGAAGCTCGGCCCCATCGGCGAGGCCGGCTTCGGCCACATGGGCGACCACCTCGAAGAGGACAGCGGCAGGCTCGACAACGAGACCGGCTTCGTCAGCCTCGTCACCACCCCCGTCGGCGGCACCCTCTGGACCATCGCCGAGGACATCCTCGACGAGAAGGTCATCGTTCACCTCGAAGACCGCAGCCGCAATCCATTCCTCCTGGTCACCTATCAGTTCCTCAACCCCGCCCGCGCCACCGGCAACATCCTCCGCTTCCGCCCCCCCTGGTATCGCGACAGCCGCACCGTCAAGGCCAACTCCTTCTGGAGCGATCCCGAACCCCCAGCCCCGCACCGCCGCCCTCGCCCCGCCCGCCGATCCCACGAACGCCGCAACCTTCTCGAGCGAAGATCCCGCCCATCCACCCACCCCACCGCCGTACGACCCTCCTACCGACCCGACCCGCCAATTCGCCCATCGACCCACCTTACGCCCCACCCGAGCCCCCCTCCGCACCGGCCGCCTCCGTCGTCCGTCCCGCACCCCCACCCGAATCCCCGCCGTCCATCGGGGGCACGCACGAACTCGGCGCCTGGTGGGGCCTCTCCCTCTTCAGCGGCTCCCTCTTCGGCGCCGCCCAGGGCGTCAAGTACATGCCCATCGACGTCCGTTACTCCTACCGCTTCGTGCAGCATCCCCATTGGGCTCTCCGCTACTCGCCCGAGATCACCGCCCTCGCCATGCTCGACTGGCCCACCCCCTGGGGCGCGGCACCCTTCAACCTTCGCCAGCGCGCCTACGGCAGCGGCCTCAGCCCCGAGGGCTTCCAGCTCGACCTCCTTCCCCGCCACCGCGTCCAACCCTTCCTCAGCCAGAACGGCGGCTTCATCTACTTCGCCGAGCGTGTACTCACCCCCGAGGGCTCCCGCTTCATGTACACCGTGGACTTCGGTGCCGGCGTCAACATCTTCCGCAAGGGCCGCCAGGCCGTCACCATCGGCTACCGTTACCAGCACCTCTCCAACGCCAACATCAGCGCAAGCAACCCCGGCACCGACGCCAACACCTTCTACGTCGGCGTCTCCCGCTTCCGCACCCGCCACCCAGCCCCCGCTAGAAGCTACTGCCGAGACGATCTCACATTCCAATGACGCACCTCCTTTGCACCGTTGCCATCATCGCGACCCAAGCGCCGGTACATGTTTGCACCATTCGCCGCGTAGTTGCGCCGTTGCCTGTATTTCGCCGTTGCTTGTTTTCTGCCGTTATCCTGATGCGGTAGGCCCGAGCTTTAGCCCGTGCATCGCCCACCACGGACGAATCCGTGCCTTTCAGCCCCTGAGGTACGCCTGTCTTCTGTCACGCTGAGTTCGAGGCCCAAACTTCGCCGCGCGCCCCGCAAAAAGTCCTTCCCACTTGACATTCCCCGCCCTCAAACACCCGCCCATCCCTGCAAGCCCCCGCACCCCGGGGTACTTCATTTGGACTTAACCCACTTCCCATCTAGACTTTAGGACTTCCTCGGGGAGGGGGGATTCCAACCGCAAACACCCCACCGCGAGAGCATCTACCTCGATACCCAGGAAATTTTCCTCAACAATATCGCGGTCACGCCAACGCCAAACCATCGCAGTAAACTGAAATCTGGTGAAATAACACTATGTCCTGGTCCCTCGCGCTCTCGCTGCTCGTGTTTCAAGATGACACCACTGCCGTCGCTCCGCCCATCAGCTCCGGCACCACGGCTTTGGTCGAGATGATCCACAACAGCGGTCCGGTCGCCTTCGCGGTGCTCGTCCTGCTCGCCCTCGCCAGCATCCTCTCCTGGGGAATCATGTTCGCCAAGTGGCGCAGCTTCAGCCGCGCCCGCACCCAGAGCAGCCGCTTCCTCCGCGCCTTCCGCAAGTCCGGCCGCCTCTCCGAGATCGCCGCCATCGCCGAGCAGTTCAAGCCCAGCCCGCTCGTCCCCGTCTTCCTCGAGATCAACGACGAGTACCACCGCCAGTCCGGCGGCCGCGGCATGCCCCGCAACTCCCTCGCCCTCGAGCGCGCCAGCCAGATCGCCTCCAGCGAAGCCCTCACCGCCATGGAGAGCAACATGACCTGGCTCGCCACCATCGCCGCCGTCGCTCCCTTCATCGGACTCCTCGGCACCGTCATGGGCATCATCGACGCCTTCCACGGCCTCGGCACCGCCGGCACCGCCACCCTGCGCGCCGTCGCCCCCGGCATCTCCGAGGCCCTCATCACCACCGCCGCCGGCCTGGTCGTCGCCATCCCCGCCGTCATCGGCTACAACCAGCTCACCGCCCGCATCCGCGAGTTCGGCGCCCGCATGGACGAGTTCGGCCGCGAGTTCCTCAACCTCATCGAGAACGCCGCCACCCTCTCCACCCCAGCAGCAGCCCGCCGCGGTGGCCAACGACGACCTGCGCGCCACCACCCCCCGCGGGAGGTCCTTCTAACCCATGGCATTCTCCACCCGAGGCCGGACCCAAACCGCACTCGCCGAGATCAACATCACGCCGCTCGTCGACGTGGTGCTCGTGCTGCTGCTCATCTTCATGCTGACGGCGCCCGTCCTGCAGTCCGGCATCGACGTCGCCATCCCCAAGACCCGCTCCGTCAGCCAGCTCACCGAGCAGCACATGGTCGTCACCATCGACAAGGACCAGAACGTCTTCCTCGACGACAAGTCGGTCAACGTCAACGAGCTGCCCGCCAAGCTCAAGAGCGGAGCCACCGGTCCTCGCAGCATCGTCTACGTCCGCTCCGACGAGCGCGTCCCCTTCGGCGCCTTCGCCTCCGTCATGGACGCGATCAAGCTCGCCGGCATCACCAACATCAGCATCGTCACGCGACCGATCGAGCACTAAGGGGAGAGACCGCCATCGCAACTCCCGCCAAACTCACGCGCCATGATCTCGGGGACGACCACCTCGCCGGCAACGTCTTCGGCTCGGTCCTCTTCCACGGCCTCATCGTCGCCTCCATCTTCGCCTACGCCTACCTCTACCGCCACCACGGCAACGACTGGGGCAACAGCGCCGCCCCCAACAGCACCATCCAGGCCACGATGGTCAACGCCCTCCCCCTGCCTCCCAAGCAGCCCACCAACGCCGACAACGTCCTCGCCACCGAGACCCCCTCCCCCGCCCCGCCCCCGGTCGCCAAGGTGAAGGCCGCCCCCATCCCCGAGCCCACCGCCATCCCCATCCCGGAGAAGAAGAAGCCCGAGAAGGTCGCGCCCAAGCCGGTCCAGGCCGTCCCGCACCCGCAGCCCGTCCAGCCCCCGCCGCAGAAGGCCACCACCGGCGAGACCAGCGGCGTTCGCATCGCCATGTCCAGCACCCAGACCCGTGCCGGCACCGTGAGCATCGGCACCACCGACGCCGCCTTCGGCGCGCGCTTCGCCTACTACGTCGCCCAGATCAAGCAGAAGGTCGCCGAGCAGTGGTACACCACCAGCCTCGACTCCGCGGCCAAAGGCCATCGCGCCTACATCGTCTTCCAGGTCGGCCGCGACGGCACCCCCTCGCAGATCCGCATCCAACAGCCTAGCGGCGACTCCACCCTGGACCAAAGCGCACTCCGCGCCGTCCAGCACATCGACACCTTCGGCCCTCTCCCCGACGGATACAACGGCAACTACATCACCGTTGTGTACTACTTCGACCCCCCAGCCGGCCCTTAAACTTAGTGCATCACAACCACCCGACGTCGCTTCGCGTCTACCATAAGACCAGCATGCAAAGTCCGAACGGCAAAACCCACTCTCGCCTCTCCCTGTCCTGCCTGACGTTCGCCGTCCTGTTGTGGTCCGTTCTCTCCTCCCACAGCATGCGTGCGCAGGACAACGTGTTTACCGGAACCAACACCGGAGCACAGCGCATCCGCATCGCCGCCGCCGACTTCAAGCCGCAGTCGGCCGACGCGCAGACGACCCCGCTCAAGAGCACCTTCGACGCGACCCTCTTCTCCGATCTCGAGAACGCCGGCATCTTCGACGTCGTCTCCAAGAGCATGATCCCCCAGGCCACTCCCGGCTCGGCCGCCGAGATGAACATCGCCCAGTGGTCGGCAGCCCCCGCCTCGGCCTCGATGGTCGCCTTCGGCAGCTTCGCCGTCCAGGGCACCTCGCTGGTGGTCAACGGCCTCCTCTTCGACGCCAAGAACGCGCAGTACCCCCAGGTTCTGGCCAAGCAGTACACCGACCAGGCCAACGAGGGCGCCGCCCGCCAGATCGCCCACCGCTTCGCCGACGAGATCATCTTCCGCCTCGGCGGCGGCGTCCCCGGCATCGCCGAGACCAAGATCTTCTACGTCCACTCCGAGGGCAGCACCAAAGAGATCTGGCAGATGGACTACGACGGCGCCAACCAGCACGCCATCACCCACCTGGGCAGCATCTCCATCTCGCCCCGCATCTCGCCCGACAACTCCCGCCTCGCCTTCTCCTCGCTCGGCCGCGACGGCTTCCAGGTCCGCATGTACTCCATGCTGCTCAACCGCCTGGTCAGCTTCCCCATCGCCGCGGGAACCAATCTCTCCCCTGCCTGGTCTCCCAACGGCAACCAGATCGCCTACTCCTCCTCGCGCACCGGCGACCCCGAGATCTACATCTCCGACGCCAACGGCGCGGAGACCCACCGCGTCACCAGCTTCCGCGGTCCCGACGTCTCGCCCGTCTACAACCCCAAGACCGGCTCCCAGATGGCCTGGATCAGCGGCCGCACCGGCCTGCCCCAGCTCTACATCATGGACACCGACGGCTCCGGCATCCAGCGCATGACCGACGGCGGCTACGCCAGCTCCCCCTCCTGGTCGCCCAACGGCCAGTTCATCGCCTTCGCCTGGAATCGCAAGTACGGTCCCGGAGCTCCCGGCGGACAGGACATCTACGTCATGGAGGTCGCCACCAAGCGTTGGATCCAGCTCACGCACGACGGCGGCCGCTGTGACTTTCCCTCCTGGTCTCCCGATGGCCGCCACATCGTCTACGCCAACACTGCCGATGGCCGTCAGGACCACATGAAAATCTGGACCATGCTAGCCGACGGCACCCAGAAACACGCCATCTCCGGCAATGGCGGCGACATGCCAAACTGGAGCTGGAAATAAAGTCGGTTTCGAAGCACCCTGATTCCCTTCCAATATCGTAAGTAAATACTCGAGTTTGCGCTGATTGCCCTTCCCCGTCAGCCCCGGATTTCCCACGAATGTTTTACAGGAGAGACTGATGAACTTGAACCACACATCGATACGTAGAATGTTTGTGACTGCTGCGGCCGTTGCCGCCTTGGGCCTCGCTACCGGTTGCCACAAGAAACAGGGTCCCCCGCCCAACAGCATGGGCCCCGAGACCGCCCCGACGGTTGCCCCGCCGACCGCCTCCATCACCGCCGATCCGATCGCCATCGACCTCGGCCAGTCCGTCGTCCTCAACTGGCGCACCACCAACGCCAACGTCGTCACCATCGACGGCATCGGTCAGGTGAACGCCAACGGCACCCAGACCGTCTCCCCGGCCACCTCCACCAACTTCCATCTCATCGCCAAGGGCGATGGCGGCACCACCGACGCCAACGTTCGCGTCACGGTCAACGTCCCCGTTGCCCCCACGCCTCCGGCCGACGACATGGGCAGCGATGCCGCCTTCCACCAGAACGTCCCCGACATCTTCTTCGGGTACGACAGCTACGAGCTCGGCCCCGAGGGACAGACCTCTGCCTCCCAGGCCGCCGCCTACCTCAACGCGCACCCCACCATTCGCGTCGTCATCGGTGGCTACTGCGACGACCGTGGTTCGGCTGAGTACAACCTCGCTCTCGGCGAGAACCGCGCCAACTCCGCCAAGACCGCTCTGGTCAACGCCGGCGTTGCCGCCAGCCGCGTCCGCGTCGTCAGCTACGGCAAGGAGAAGCAGTTCTGCTCCGAGGAGACCGAGAGCTGCTGGCAGCAGAACCGTCGCGCTCAGTTCTCCATCGACCGCTAGGCCAACGGTTCACGCCGTTGCCTAACCACACAGGGGCGGGAATCCCAAACTGGGATCCCGCCCTCAACTCCTCCAACTGGCGTCCGCGCCGTCCGTGGCCTAAACTGATGGGCTAAAGCGCTGCATAGCTCCCCCCGGACAGAACTTGCCTCCGGGAGAAAACAGAGCCGATCTCCCTATGAATCGTTCGACGAGCTTGACCACACCATTGCCGACCGCCCCACCCCGAACACCCACACTCATGACCCGATCCCTCCGTATCGCTACCGTCTTTCTTGGCGTCGCCCTCTGTGCCGCCCCTGCCCTGGCCGCCAACAAGGACATGGTCCAGCTCCAGACCCAGGTCCAGGAGCTGCAGGACGCCATCGCCCGCCTCCAGCAATCCAACGACGAACGCATGGGCGTCATGAAGGACCTCGTCCAGCAGACCTCCGACTCCGTCAACAAGATGTCCGTCGTCGTCCAGACCCTGCAGCGCCAGATGCAGACCCAGCAGGACGCGCAGAACGGCAAGATCGATCAGGTCTCCGGCCAGATCCAGTCGCTCAACGATTCGGTCGACGAGCTCAAGGCGCGCCTGACCCGCATGGAGAAGTCGCTGCAGGACATCCAGGGTACGCAGCAGACCATGAACGCCACCCTGCAGAACGGCGCTGCCGGCCAGACCGGTGGATCCCCAGCCACTGGCGCCCCGCTCCCGGGCTCTGCTCTGCCCCCGACCACCGCGCCGTTGCCGCAATCCTCCACCGACAACCCCGCTCCCATTCCCGAGCAGGCGCCGACCAGCCAGCCGCGTAAGCCCTCCGCCGGCATCCCGCAGGCCGACAACGCAGCCCCCGGCGCCCCGCCCGCCGACGATCTCTACAAGACCGCGCTCGGCGACTACATGGGAGCCCGCAATGCCTTGGCCACGTCGGAGTTCAATGACGTGGTCAAGTACTACCCCGACAATCCGCTCTCCGGCAACGCCCTCTTCTATCTCGGCGAGATGGACTACCGCAGCGGCCACTTCGCCTCCTCCATCAAGACCTACGATCGCGTCCTCACGGAGTATCCCGGCGGCAACAAGATCCCCGCCACTCACCTGCACAAGGGAGAGGCGCTGCTCGCCATGCACCAGAACGAGGCCGGCGTCCGCGAGCTCCGCGTTCTCATCCAGCGTTTCCCCAACGCTCCCGAAGCCATGCAGGCGCGCAGCCGCCTCAGCGGCATGGGCATCGCCGTCTCATCCCATCGCTAAGCAAGACGCCGGTCCCACCAGACCGGCTCCCTGTCTCCCGCTTACATTCCAATCTAGTTACGAATCCCCGCCATCAGAGCTTCGATCTCACTGCGCTCGGATCCGGTCAGCGGTAGCCCCGGCAGCCGCGGCCGGCCGCCAAAGTAGCCCGTCAGGTCGCAGCCGTACTTGATTCCCGCCACGCCCATCTCCTCCTCCACGCGCTGCGCCAGCCGCTGGATCCGATGCTGCTTCTCCGCCGCCAGTGCCGGATCGCCGTCCTTCCACGCCGCCAGCACCTCGTAGCAGGCCTGCGGAGCGCTCGCCGCAAACGCCGGCATCGCTCCCACCGCCCCGGCCTGCAGCGCCTCCAGCATCCCCGCCGTCCGTCCGGACAGCACCTGGAACCCGACCGTCTTACTCCGCGTCTTCAGCACCTTCGCCGCATGCTGGGCCGTCGACACCGCTCCGCCCGAAAGCCCCGCAGCCGAGACCAGCTGCGATCCCTCCGGCGCGGCCTTCGCCTGCATCCTTCCCGTCACCGCGGCAAAGACCATGGTCACCGTCGCCTCGCGCTTGTTGCCGGCGGTAGCCTGTACCAGCCGCCCAATACGCGCGGCATCCACCCCGTCGTCGACCAGACCAACGATTCCCGGGTGTCCCGCCAGCTCCACCACCAGATCCTCCGCCAGCTCCTGCGCCCCGGCCCGACCGCTCTCGATCACCACCGGCAGCGCCGACCGATCGGCGATCGCATGGAAGTACGCCACAATCTCCCGTCGCCATCCCGCCGCACTCCCATCCAGATACGAGGGCACACGCACCAGCGCAGCGTCGTATCCCTGCCCCGCCGCGTACTCGATCAACTCCAGCGCACCGCTGACGCTATCCCGCGCCACGCCCACCGTCAGAACCTTTTCCGCAGCCGTTGCCGCGACGGTTGCCCGCAGCACCTCGCGCGTCTCCGCATCCGACAGCAGCGTCGGCTGTCCAGAGCGGCCAAGCACAACCAGACCCGCCGCCGGCGTCTTCGAGTAGCGCACCGCATTGTCTTCCAATTTGCGCGTATTCAACCTGCCGTCCACATGGAACGGCGTCGTCAAGGGGAGATGCATTCCTTCAAGCAGCATCTCTTCATTCTAGAAGCGTGTGTGCCTTCGCGTGTACTGTGGCACTCGTCTTTCTCTCACACGCCGCCTACACCGAGGGGAAGTACAATCGATCTGACTCTCCCCATCAACCCTGATCTCCGCGCAGCCCGGCACAACTACGTAAAGAGCACGCCACCATGATGGACCACATCGATTCATCGCCCAATAAGTCCCTCTCGGAGCTCCTCCGCGAGGCCATGTGGTTTTGCCTGCACACCCTGATCGCCGTCGCCCTGCTTGCGCTCGTGGTCGTCTCCATGTCCCTGTCGCGGCCCGATCCGGACGCCCTCAGGCCAAAGCTCGTCGGCACGGCCCTCGCACTCCTGATCCCGCTCGCCTGCAGTTTTTTCCTCGCGCGGATGTTCGAGAATCGCACCGCCCGCCATGTCTGGATCTCCGGCCTGCTCACCTTCTCCGCGGTCAGCGTCTGGGTGCTCGACCTACCCACCGGCAAGGGCCTCTGCGAGAAGTGCGGCGCCGTCGAAAAGCTCTGGCGCACCTTCTTCGCCATCAACCACGGCTCCGGCCTCATGGCCGGCGACGGCCTCTTCATCGGCACCTGGATCCCGCTCGCCATGATCGGCTACGCCCTCGGCGCCCGCCTCGCCCTCGCAGACTAGCCAATCCGGCTATAGGCAATAAGAAAGGCGCAGCGAAGAATTCTTCGCTGCGCCTTTCTTATTGTTTTGG
>CAVWJY010000013.1:0-105383 GCA_963755245.1 uncultured Acidobacteriaceae bacterium
GAGAAGCCTTCGTAGGTCGAGCGATCTGCGAATTCGTCGAAGAACTTGAAGCCGAGGCTTGCCTTTTGCTTCGGGAAGGTGGCGCTCAACGCAAATCCGAGGGAGTTGACTGCGTAGCGCGTTTCCGAGTCAGTTGGAGTGATCTGCGGTCCTGTCCTGGCTGTTACCTGGCGCGCCTCGTATCCGGCGAGGCCGAATTGGAGCCTGCGATTTGTGCGGGGAATCGGCGTGAGCAGCGAGTAGTCGAGGTCGAATGTATCACCAGGATGAGTCTGGGTGCCTTCCTGCGTGGTGTGGAATTCGTACATCTCAAATGCAGAAAAGGTAAGCCGCTTGTCTTGGTCAGATAGAAAGTCTGCCCTGAAGACAGAGCGTGGGTCCAATATCCTGAGCCAACGTTGTCAGTTCCTCCTGCAACGAAGCGGCCGGTCGGCGCGAGAAATCCGTAGATGGCGCGCGCTCCAAAGCGGTCCCCGCTCCAGCCGAGAATCAGCGGCATGTAGTAGGAGTCTGCGAAACCGGCGCCTCCGCTGATGTTCCCCTGCACGTTGCTGGTGAGATCGTTCTTTGCGAAAGGAAGTGTGGCCGTCGCGGAGTAGCGAGCTCCCAATATGGGTTTGTTCCTCGTGACCCAGACCAGCGAGTTCATATCCATGGCAACGTAGTTCTGGCCGGTGACTGGAAGCGTGTTGCCATGGTCGTCTGTAGCTTCGTCGCGCGAGTAATAGAGAAACTGGTTCGTGTAGGTGAACCCAGATTCGGGCGTGATGCCGGAGTTGAGCGCGCTCATACCCAGCGGATAGACGCCTCTGTTCTGCGCGGGCGTTCCATTGGCGGTGAGCAGGACGCATGCTACCGCGAGAAATCGCCGCCTGATGTTGCTCCCGGGTCGCGTCAATTGATTGCGAGATTCTTCCAGAAGCATTCCAGGCTCTTGTCGCCGCCAAAGAGGGTGGTGAAGATGGTTGAGTCTGCCAACAGAATGTCGCCTGCGCGATCGCCGCCCGGAGGCATCCAGAGGAAACAATTGAACTCCTTGTTTCCCGCTTCTATAAAGGGATGCGGCCGCGAGAGATCAACCGGCTGCGTGGCGAGGAGACGAATGGATTTTGTGTCGCTGGTGGTGAGCGCGTAGTGAGGCAGGTGGGGATGAAAGTTGAAGGTTGGAACGTCTTTCAGCCAGTTGCGGCTGTCGAGGTCTCGCACAGCATTGAGCGGCTCAATCTGATTTGCGCTGCCCTTCACCACGGCGGGGCGAAGCCCGTAGCGATTTTCGACGGGAACGCCGAGGCCTTTCATCACGGAACGCGTGTATTTGCCGAAGCGCTGCTGCCGGGGCACGAGAGGATCGCCGTGATGGGCGTACTCCATTGCGCGCTCTTTTAGATCGGGCGAGACCCCGACGTCATGGTGGGGACCGATGATGAGGCAGGTGCCTTCGCGCTTGAGAAACTGCCGCATGGCCTCTATCTCTTCAGGGGATGCTTCCTGCTCGGTGACCATGTGATCGAGGCCGAAGATCATGAGTGTGTCGGTGTCGGCGAGGATGCGCTCGTCGATCGGCAATCGCTGGCCAGCCTGGTCGATGCGCTGGAAGACGGCGACGGGCTGTGTGGTGGCTTCGCCGACGAGTTGCTGGAAGCGCAGAGTCGAGAGGTGGAAGAGCTCAAGCGTGCCGGCGATACCCTGCAGGAACATCCTTTCTGAATACTCGGGGGTCTCGTATGCGGGCCACGCCACGCGGCGCACTTCAGTGATGGTGGAGAAGCGGTTGTCCATCTCGGTCAGGTCGCGATTGGCTTCCCACGGGTAGCTCCACGTCCAGTAAATGCTGAAGCGGCGTTTGCCTGGAGCGTATTTTCTGGGGAGCTGGGTCTGGTTGTAGGTCCGCGCGCCAGCTTTTGTATCGCTCATATCGGTTTGCTCTTCCTTTCTGTTCGCTATCGCCCATTGGAGAGCGAGGTAAGATAACGCATCGCCTTGATGCCGGGCAGAAAGAAGTAAGCGCCGCCGCGCACGGTGGTGAAAGACGGAAGGCCGCGGATCTTCATCTTGATGGGCCGTTTCGGGATGCTCATGTCGAATGTGCCGTTCTGTGTGCCGATGATCGGGTCGCGCTCATTCCCGAGTTCATGAAAATTGGCGTCGTTGGCCCAGACATTCATGGCGAATTCGAACTGGCGGACGAGGCTTGCGCAGCCGATGAATGCGGCGATGCCGCGTTCGATGCCGTCGTCGGGCTTGTCCTCCGGCAGGAATGGGCCGTAGGTTCCTCCGCGGCGGATCATCTTTCTCCGATTCATGTTGTGTGCCGTGTCGCGCGGGTTCATGCGGCGAATGTGGGCGCCGAGCGGGCAGGCGTACCCGTAGGGGTCCATGGCGCCGTAGTCGAAATCGTTGGTGCGCTGCGGATCTACTGCGAGGCCGGGGTCGGGTCTGTCGGGTGAAAGGACGAGCGGCGTGCCATCGCGCCATCGGCCCATCAGCTTGGCGGCTATCCACTCCTGCTTCTCGGGTGTGTCGCCGTGCTGACGCAGGAAATCGCGAAATGCGCCGACGTGTTCCTCGAGCCTGAGATAGGCGATGTAACTGCCGTTGCGGGAGAGGATCTCCGGTTGGGGCAGATTGGCGGGCGGTCCGTCTTCGTCCGGATAGCCGAGAAAGAATTCGCCGGGTTTAAGGGAGAGGCCTGAGCCGGGAGTCGGTTCGGGATCTACGCCTTCAATATAAGGTTGCGTGAGCCGGTCGCGGTATCCGAAGTGTTCGTGAGGGTCGGTGTATTGGGGGATGGCTTCAAGGTCGAGAGAGGAGAGGACGTTTACGCCGTCGCAACGTTGAACATGCGCTTCGTGCTCGCGCCTGCATCGCTCACGCTCCTCAACGTCGCGGGCAAAGAGGATCACGATGGCGTGGAGGTCCGGGCTGGCGAGGCCGCCCACCCACTGATCCGGATGGCTCGCGCCGGTGGTGCCGATGATGCCGGCGCGGGCTGCCATACCCTGGCGAAACTCCTCGGGGAAGGTTGCGAGCGAAGACTCCTCGACGCCGAGCGCTCGAAGGCCATTCCACGTGAAAGCGATGCTTATCCATCGAGTGTACGACTCGTTGGCCTCGAAGCTTTCAGCGGTACCGACTTTTTCGAGCAGACCCTTCAGCCACTCGCGACCGCCTGCCGGGCGTTGAAAGGAGAGGAATTCGTATCGGGCCGCGAGCGCGCGTGGACGCCTCATCAGGAAATGCTGAATATCGTCGAACTCAAGCATTGGCGCTCCCTCAAGTGCATTCCGCGCGATCGCGCGAAAGCGGTGGAGTCTGAAGTGAATCAGGTCCTGGGGCCTATTGCATCTGGTCGAGCGCAGTTGAGAATGCCGCTTTGAGCTTGAGCGCCTTCTTGATTTCCGTCGCAACTCACATAGGGATGCTCGCTGTATTCGAGGAAGCTCGGCCATTGGTGATCGCGGAAAAACTTGACGATGGCTGAAGGATTTGTCGCGTAGTCCGCAGGCCACCCTTCGAGGGCCTCAAAGGCCGACTGGATGCCCGTCTTCCCGAAGAGGAAAGAGGCATCTTCGCAGTATTTATCGAAATCGGTATCGAAGATGCCCTGGTACATCATGTAGCTCTCACCCGTTGATGGTGAAGATCACCCATCTCAGATAGTGCGCTTGGAGCATGGCGAGGGTGGTCGGGATCGTCTGCGATTGCTTTCTCTATGATCTTGGCATGGTTGTATAGGTGCTCTTCCCTTCCAGGGATGACCTTCGCGATGCAGCTGAAGCCGTAGCAAGCTGGAGTCTGGGGATAGATCGGACCGTACCTGCCTTGCTCAACCTTTTCCTCGAAAAAGCCTCCCTTGGGGATCGCCATCGCGGCGGGAGTTGTCCAGTCCTTTGCCGCTGGAGGGCTTTGCGGCGACTTCTGATCGGATGCGGTTGCGGTTTGCGTAGCCATATGGTGCTCCTTTACACATTTCCCAAAATGATCAAGCACTTGAAATGCCAACTGGGCCGCATGGCAGAACCCTGATTAACCGCTGCATGAGACAGAGTTTGTCTAGGGGTACGAGTCGTTCGGAAAGACATACGTCATTCACGAATCTCCGATCTATCGGAGTTGGCTCCGACGGGTCGTAAGTAGAGTCACATCCAGTTTCGGTTGTTGAGTAACCGTCGATTTACTGATCGGAGGATGCATGGGGTTTGGTTAGCGTTGTACGGGTCCGAAAGGCTGGATCTCGGGCAGTGCTGCCCTGCTCCACTAATTTCGTGTGCGCTCCAAAATCTCAGCGTGTTGCCCGAACACCTAATGTTGAGCGTGCCAGCGCCGGACTATTGGGTTGAAAAACCTATGATGAGCCCGAGAGCCCCGGAATGTGGCTCTCCACTTGTGAGTCCTACGCGCTAGAGCCTTCACCGCCTGAGGCATTCAGCGATCTGGACCTCACGGAGGAGAGACGGTGACCGTGCAAGACGACATTCAATAAGGCTGCCATCGAAGATTTGCTAATAAACGCTTCGGCAGACATTAGATGATTACAACTTTATGGACGAGGTGAAGGTCCACTTCGACAACGTCAAGGTGGCGCTGGACCGAGGTGCGACCCACAGTTACTGAAATTGAACGAAAGGCCAACGAAGCGCTGCTTACAGACGAGGCATAACCCTTCACCTGGATCGTCCCGCGTCGCCCGCTCCTCTTCCGGCCGCATCTACAATGAGCGCCGTGACCGCCACGAGCCCCCCCAACACCCTCATGTCCGTCCCCCAGGGCTACAAAATCGTCGACGAAAACCCACCAGATAACGCCGCCACAAGCACAACTCCCTCTTCCACTCGCTAAACCGCGCCCGCGAATGTTGCGGCAAGAATGGCATTCCATTGCTCTCATCTGGCATACCATTCACAACTGACCATTTCCCATTACGCCTCCATGCCCTTATTATTCATTCGAATCATTGTGGAAGAGGTTCCGCGACTCGATGCGAATCGTCGCATAGCGGCGGGAGCATCGCATAGCAGCAGCTCGACGAATGCGAAGGATATAGGAGGAGGCTGAAGATGAAAAAGGTTTCTTTCCTCGGGGCGGCCCTGTTGCTCATAGTCGCGAGCACCGCTCTCTGCCAGGATGTCCGCTACAACTACGACAAGAGCAAGGATTTTTCCAAGTTCCATACCTATAAATGGGTCGACATCAAGGACGCTCAAAAACCGAACGAGATTACCGACAAACAAATCAAATCGACCATCGACTCTCAACTCGCCACGAAGGGACTGTCCAAAGTCGATTCCGATGACGCCGACCTCTACATTGGCTATCAGGCGGCCATCGGAAGCGAAAAGCAGTTGAACTCCTTCAGCACTGGCATGGGACCAGGCTGGGGCTATGGCGCCGGCTGGTATGGCGGAGGCGGAATGTCGACCACCACCACGACGACCTCAACCATCTACACAGGACAACTCGACCTCGACATGTACGCTTCGGCATCGAAAGACCTCGTGTGGCGCGGAGTAGTCAGCAAAACACTCGATCCGAAGGCCAAACCCGACAAGCAGCAGAAGAACCTGAATAAGGCCATGGCAAAGCTGCTCAAGAACTACCCGCCGCCTCCAGGAAAATAACCAGGGCGCCGCCGCAATACTTCTGAGAGGCCGGACCCGCACAGGTTCGGCCCCATATCTTTGTCAACCCCTCCGCACCACCGGTTCTAACCAGTAAAACCACTTCTCGACTCCCGAGGGACTGGTTCGGAACCGCCCCGGTCCACCACTCTCCATCATGGTGTCTCTTCTTATGTGCCCCAAAAGTCGACCGGTTGAGACCGCCACCGTATTTCGTGCACTACGACTGAGCCTTTGGTCGTAGCGGAGCGAGAGAGCTTCCGCATCGCCGACGATGCAACAGGAACTCCACAACGCAACCGATTTAGGGCTCAATGAGTGTTCGCAACAATTGAAATTGCCTCGTCTGAGAATCTGAGGGTCACTGATATGCTCGAATATCGCAGAGAAGCTCAGCTCGCGCATGAGACGGCCGCCTGAGGGGGTAGGGTGCCTCACGAGGAGCCCCCTCCCCTCTAAAGAACTCAGCAGCGGAATGTCAAGGGCGGAGTAAAAGGGAGCCGCTGGGGCGGGAGAGGAATTCGTATCGGGCCGCGCGCGCGCGTGGACGCCTCATCAGGAAATGCTGAATATCGTCGAACTCAAGCATTGGCGCTCCCTCAAGCGCATTCCGCGCGATTGCGCGAAAACGGTGGAGTCTGAAGTGAATCAGGCCAGGGGCTTACTGCATCTGGTCGAGCATTTCTGAAAATGCAGTCTTGAGTTTCAAGGCCTTCTTGATCTCGTCGGCGCTCACATACGGATACTCCCCATACTCCAGAAAGCTTGGACACTGATGGTCACGGAAGAACCTGATAACCGCTGGAACATTCGTCTTCCAGTCCTCCGGCCATCCTTCGAGGTTTGTGAAAACCGTGGTTATACCGGTCTTGACGAAGAGCGCCACCGCATCCTCCAGGTATTTATCGAAATCAGTGTCGAAGATGCCTTGATACATGAAGTGCAGCCCCGAGCCGACATCGAATAAGACCCAGCGAAGGTAATGGAGCTTGAGCGGAGCGAGGACAGTGGGGTCGGCCCTTACCGCATCTTCTATGTTCTTCCCGTAATCGCGTATCGCCTGTTCCCGGCCAGGCTTGACCTTTGCGACGACTGAAAACCCATAGCACGCGGGCGTCCCTGGGAAGATTGGGCCATATCGTCCCTGTTCTACTGTGAAGTAGCCCTCCTTGGGAATTGCCATCGCGGCGGGTTTTGT
Source organism: uncultured Acidobacteriaceae bacterium (assembly GCA_963755245.1). Taxonomy (GTDB): domain Bacteria; phylum Acidobacteriota; class Terriglobia; order Terriglobales; family Acidobacteriaceae; genus Edaphobacter. The sequence continues at coordinate 6,817 of CAVWJY010000013.1, forward strand.
CCAATCCATTGCGGTTGGAGCGTTTTGCGGTGACTTCTGATCGGATGCTGGTACGGCTTGCGTGGCCATATCGTGCTCCTTTACATATTTGGCGGAGGTATCTCCAGCGAGCGGCGAGAACTATAGCACAATGGCAGGGTAGTCCCCAAAAGCCGTCTACCCCTGCGGAGAGGAAGCACACTGATGGTGGAACTTGGATTCTCACGCGCTCCACTTGAACCGAACGGATACCAGCGAACGAATGGAATTTTGGACCGTTGACTAAAAAGAAATTTCCGGGTTGGCAGTGACTCACCGGAACTCGATGAACCGTGATCTCGTTCCGAAATCGCTTGCCGATTCTTTCAGAGTAATTGGCGTCTTTGCGCCAACCAGTCGTTGAAGAGCTAAAATCAGCGTCGAGAATAGCTGCCGACGAGTGGAGGATTATCGTGACCAGCAACCCACCGGCTGTAATCCAGACTCTAATCGATGCCTATATCAACGGCTTCAACACCCAAGACAAAGATCTTTTTCTCAGCGTTTTCGGGGACACCGCAAGCTAATACCAAAGAGGAGACCGGAGCGGACTCCTCCCGCAGTTTGCCTTTGCGAGCGCGAAGCTTTTCGGAGGATGAATGAACAATAAATCCGACATGATCCCTCAGCGCATGAGAACGCCGCGTGCCGCAGCCATCGCTGGTATTATCTTTTCGTTGTTAGTCATTACCAGCTTCGCCCTTATCCGGATTTCTATTCCCGCCAATCCGCTGGGGCCAGCGACTGATTTCACCACTCATCTAAAAGAGCTGTCTTTCTCGCTGAATCTGCTGCCGTTTGCCGGCATTGCCTTCTTATGGTTCATCGGTGTTCTGCGCGACCGTTTGGGAGAGCTTGAAGACCGCTTCTTTGCCACCGTGTTTCTTGGTAGCGGGTTGTTGTACATTGCCACGATCTTCGAGCTGGCGGTAGTTGCGGGAGGGCTCATGACGATCTTGCGTAGTCGGCCGGAAAACCTGATACAAAGTGGTGCCTACGCCCTCAGCCGCGCGGAAATCTATGAAGCCATGTACACCTTTGCGACGAAGATGTCCGGAGCTTTCATGATCACTACCTCTACAATCTCACTACGAACCCGGATCTACCCTCGCTGGATGGCGATGCTCGGCTATGTATTGGCGCTCGTGCTCCTGTTGAGCGTCAAAGCGATTGCTTGGATTTCACTGGTCTTCCCGCTGTGGGTGCTCCTGATTAGCGTATATATCCTGGCTGAATCTCTTCGGGGGCGTTCCGCGGCTACAAGGTAAGAAGGGAAAGGAGGGCGGCAAGCGAGGGTTGGCGGTTCCCGCCCTCTGTCTGCGCAAATGTATTCGGCCTTTTTGTGCGCAGGGGCTCTTGGCACTTGATGGAATGCGCTGCGCTCACTTGCCTGACCTTTGGTCAGCATCTTCATTGTTGGCAAAATTCATTGTTGGCAAAAACTCCTGCACCTTCCCCCTCGTTGGCGGTTCCGGTGCGTAACGGAAGGGATGCCGACCACACGGAAGCGAGCCATAGCATCAGTTCAACATCGTCCAGCGCCGCCGATAGACGGAAGAAAGCAATCGGCAATTTAGAAAGCACATCAACAGTTCAGTCGAAATGGCAAAGTCCTGCTCAGAGGCGTGATGTTGCTACAACGGTACTCCCTTGCCCGAGGTTCGTGTCGAAGAAGCTCGGATCCATACTCATCACCCGAAGGTTCGACGGAAGCTGTGTGATCGAAAACCGGAGACGTTGAGCTTCGCGGATGTGGAGTTGGAACTACAAGCGGTCGTTGGAGGGCAGCGGGTGGAGGAGGGCTCAATGATGAGTTCGACGCAAAGCGTTCTTGGTTCGATCGTTTCTCTCTGGCGGTACCCAGTCAAGTCCATGATGGGTGAAGAACTCAATGCTGCCGGGGTCACCAAAAGTGGGCTTCTGGGAGATCGAGCCTACGCGCTCATCGACACCTCCGATGGAAAAGTTGCAAGCGCCAAGAACCCGCGGAAGTGGCCGCAGTTGTTCGACTTTCGTGCTGCGCTGGCTGACCCCCCAAGAACCGGTGTGAAAGTTCCACCGGTCCGCATCACCCTGCCAGATGGCACCATCGTCGATAGTGAGCAACCCGACCTCCACCGGGTTCTCTCGAAGGTGCTCAAGCGTGAGGTGACACTTGATGCAATCGTGTCCGTTCGTCAGGAAATAGGTGAATCCGCATTGCCCGATCTGCGGACGGCCGCAGCTGAAGAATACTGGCCAGATATCGAAGGCCTTGATCACCGGGACACCGTCACCGACTTCGGTTTGCCGGAGGGGTCTTTTTTCGACTGCGCAGTCGTGCACCTGCTCACCACGGCTACACTCGATCGGCTGCGCGAGCTCTATCCATCGGGGCGCTTCGAGGTTCGGCGGTTTCGCCCAAATATCGTGGTAGAGACCGCGAGCGGCGAGAACGACTTCGTAGAGAATGCCTGGGTCGGGCAAACCCTCGCGATCGGGGATGCCGTTCGCCTGAGCATCACTGGTCCCTGCGCCCGCTGCGTGATGACTACGCTGCCCCAGGGCGATCTCCCGCGAGATACAGGTATCCTGCGCACATCGGCCCAGCACAACCGGGCTAACGTTGGGGTCTATGCCTCCGTGTTGCAGGGCGGCAAGGTCCGCCGTGGCGATTCCATCAGACTGGAGCAGGCACATGCCTAGCGCCTGTCTTGGTCGGCAACCGGTCGCGACTACGCAGGGTTTACTCCTCCACGGAGACCGGACAGTTTCAAGCGATTCCCATTGCGAGTATGTTCCGTTTCGGGGGGAACTTCGATGCCTAACTCCCAGCAAGTCATCTCCGTTACGCTTTCCGTCGCTCTTGTAGTCAGTTCGATGGGGCTCGACGGCTGCAAAAAGAAGGAATCGCGGCCGGGGCGCAGGCCCAGGCGCCCGCCGCCACCTATGCCATGCCTACGCCTGATCAGCTCTACCAGCTCGTGGCTCCGATCGCCCTGTTCCCGGACAACCTGGTTGCCATCGTGCTTGCGAGCTCGACTTTCCCGGACCAGATCACCGCGTCCTGGCAGTGGATGCAGCAGAACGGGGGTCTCAAGGGCGCGCAGCTGATGCAGGCGGTGAACCAGCAGCCGTGGGACGCCAGCGTCAAAGGGCTGACCCAGTTCCCTGACGTATTGCAACAGATGGCCACGAACCTGTCGTGGACCTCGTCCCTGGGCGATGCGTATTTCAACGCGCCCCAAAACGTGATGAACGCCGTGCAGGTGATGCGCCAGAAGGCCTACCAGGCCGGCAATCTGAAATCAACTCCCCAGCAGAACGTTCAGGTCGAGAATCAGCCTGCGGGAACAGAGCCCGTTGCGGCGTCCTCAGGCGAGGAGCAGCAGGTGACGGTGGTGCAGTCTCCGCCGCAGACCATCGTGATCGAGCCATCGCAGCCCGACGTTGTCTATGTGCCCAGCTACAATCCCACCGCAGTGTACGGCGAGCCGGTGCCGGCTTACCCCGGCTACTCGACCGGAGCCATGGTGACCACCGGCCTGGTCTCCTTCGGAGTCGGCATGTTGGTAGGCGCGGCAATCAGCAACAACAACAACAATTGCTGCGGATGGGGCTATAACTCCTGGAACACCGGCTGGAATAACTCCAGCGTGAACTACAACAACAATGTCTACGTCTCCAACTCCAACACTTTCGTCAATCGCAGCAATTACAACAACGCCAATTACAACAACGTATCAATCGCGAACAACGTCAATCGGAACAATATCAACGCGAACAACGTCAATCGCAACGACCTGAACCGGGGCAACACTCCGCAGTTCGATCAGAGGCGCAACCAGGGCGTTGGCGATCGCAACCAGGGAGTTGGCGATCGCAATCAGGGCGTCGGCAACCGGAATCAGGGCGTTGGCAACAGTCCGCAGTTCGATCAAGTCGAACCAGGGAGTTGGCGATCGGAATCAAGGCGTTGGCAACCGGAACCAGGGGGTCGGTGATCGCAATCAGGGCGCCGGCAACCGGAACCAGGGAGTCGGTGATCGCAATCAAGGCGCTGGCAACCGGAACCAGGGCCGCCGGCAACCAGCGCACGGAGCAGCGGGGTTACGGCAATCAGCCGAACCGTGGAGCCAGTAACAACGCGATGGGGAATTACCAGCAGGGCGGCAACGCCCGCAACGACAGCGCGCGGGGCAAGCAGAGCGTGAATGGCGGCGGCAACCGCGGCGGTGGCAACACAGCCCAGGCCCAGAATCGAAGCGGTGGTGGCGGCGGCAACCGCAGCGGCGGCGGTGCCGCCAAGAGCAGCGGCGGGCAGCCGTAGTCCAGGAGCGGCGGCCGTCCCAGAAGGTAACGCGGAGCCAGGGTTGGTGAGTCCGTCACCATCGGCATCCGGCAAGTCGCAGGCTCTGGCCAGTCAGGCTGTATCCGCAACCCGAAAGTCAGGAGGATCTCAGTGAAACGCACGTTGCAACTTCACGAAAGGCCATCGCCCGATCACCTGGGCGCAGTGGTGCTGTGTCTGGCCATCTTGATCCTGCTCTGTCTCGCTTATCCTTCCGGTTCCCGTGCGCAGTCGGCGAATGAGAAGACTTTCTCTTCTCCCGGCGATGCGGCGCTGGCCCTTTACAAGGCGGCCAAGTCCGATGACTCCGGCAGCCTGAATGCGATCTTCGGCTCGAATGCGGACAAGGTCCTGCACACCGGCGATGAAGTAGCGGACAAGAATCTGTTGCGAAGTTCGCCTCTCACTATGAGCAGATGCATCGCGTCGTCATCGAGCCGGACCAGACTGCCACCCTTTATATCGGAGCCGACAACTGGCCCATGCCGATCTCGCTGGTGAAGAACACCTCTGGGTCGTGGTATTTCGACACCCAGAGCCGGAATCCAGGAGATTCTCTACCGGCGCATCGGCAATAACGAGAACGGCGCCATCGAGGTCCTGGAAACGCTGATCGATGCCCAGAAGGAGTATGCCTCCACCACGCACGATGACGAAAAGGTGAAGCACTACGCCAGCAAGGTGTTCAGCACCGAAGGGAAGCACGACGGGCTCTACTGGAAGACCGCCGACAACGAGCCGCCGAGTCCCATCGGGCCGCTGATTGCAGACGCGTCGGACGAAGGCTATACCCGGAAGGCGGGTGAGCGACGCCGTTCCATGGCTACATCTTTCGCCTTCTTACCCGCCAGGGACCGGCCGCGAGGGGCGGCGCCCGCGACTACAAGGTGAATGGGGTTATGAGCCGCGGGGTCGCGTTTCTGGCCTATCCCGCGGTGTACCGCACCTCCGGCGTGATGACCTTCATCATCAACCAGGATGGCAGGGCGTTTCAGAAGGACCTTGGCCAGGACACGGCCAAAGTGGCGCAGGCCATGTCGGAATACAACCCCGACAAGACCTGGATGCCCGCCGAGTAAAGTCCAGCAGCCAGGCGTCCGATGTGAGTGCCGTCGCGAAGTCGGCATTGCGGGTAGATCACGGGCAACCCGCACATTGCCCGTCATTGGGTGATCGGCCTCGTAACGGAAGGGTTGCCGACCACCCGCGAAAAATAAACTGGCCTACGTCTCGAAAGCGAGACGTCGTGCATCCAGCCGTTACGGTGGCCTCCTGACGACACAGACGGTATTACTCAGCGTTACCATCCATTCCATGGCCACTCTGTTGACGCTGCTAAATCCCCTACTCGGTAGTGTTGTTCTTCTTGCTGCGTTCCAGTCCGCGTCCGCGCAGGATTCAAAGATGCAGGAGCCCTTCAAAAAGCCGACGCCTATCTGATGTCGCTAGCTGCTGAAGGTTCGCTTCGGGATCGGTTCTAGTAGGCATCAACGGCAAGATCGCCTTCAAAAAGGGGTATCCTTGGCGTTACTCCAGCCGAAGCGCCGAGCAGCTCCGGCACCGATGCGAGTGTTTCGTTACGGACTGTAGCACCGCGGGGAAACCAAATACTACCATTTCATGTAACGCTCCCCTTATTGGGGGTGTTTTGCTACATAAAGATGCATGTCAACTACGAAGGAGGCCGTAAACTACATAGAATCAAAGGGATGTGTGCGGTATCCGAATGAAGGCTCAGGGAAAGTTCGTGAACAGTTCCCTTGGCGGCACCGACAGCGCACGAGCCAGTTTGACGATGTTCTCCAGAGCGACGTTCCGCTCCCCCCGCTCGATACCGCCAACGTAGTTGCGATGCAGCCCTGCTCGCTCGGCCAGTTCCTCCTGCGAGAACCCGCGCTCGTCGCGAAGCTTCGCACCGAGGCGCCAAATCGAGCCTTTACCGAGCGAGAGGTCACTCTCCAATACTTGAATGGTGACCACTATGAGTCTACACACGATGAGTGTGATAATTGAACGCGCCAGAGTCGCGATGGGGATATCCGCGACGGCGGGGGGGAAATGTTGCCTCACCTTGCGTTGTTCACAGGAATCCGGTGGTTCTCCATCTGCAATCGCGCAATAATATCTTCGTCACAATTAAGCAAGAATTGCAGTGGTTCCCCATAGAGCCTAGCCAGTTGCAGAGACTCGATTACGTCGAAGTGACGCCTGTCGGTGTCGCTTCTCGAAAACGACCATTCTGTTCGGCGAGAGGGCGGGGATGATGACCGACTTGCTCGACAAGCTTGATAGTTCGGCATCACTCGACTCATCGCTTACGAGGAGGCGTGGGTTCGTTCAGATTATTGACAGTGATCCGTCACGGATTGAACTGCCCCCGCTATGCTTGCCCGTTTATTTACTGAATGGTCGGACAACCACAGCTTCGGCAGGCTTTGAAGCAACTCTGCGCAAGCTAAATATGCTTGAGGCTGTTAGACGGTCCGGGGCAAGAGAGTTGTTGGTCCTGAGTGACAATCTTTCACCGCTGCCCGATGAAATTAAGGGACTCTGGACTGCGGGCCTCCGTTCGGAACTGACATTCGTCGCGTCCCCTCTTCACGCTTCACAGGTGACTGACTGGATAGCAGGCGTGGCGGGCGGTGTACAAGCGACTTTAGTCAATCAGGCCGCTGGCTCGGCAGTACGCGAGGTATTGGAGCAATACGCAAAAATCTTTCCTGAAGATCGCAAGATTATACGTGTAAGGGATGTACGGGGGGGAGTGCACCGAGTTGATCTCACAGAAATCGACGACCCAGAACGTCCAATTCTTGATCTTTATAGCCTGATCCAGGAGAAGGACTTATCTCCCGTGTCCCCTGAAGAACTCAGTCACCAGGAGTTTGTCTCCCTTCGCGACCCATCCGCATCCTGGCGACCCTACCCAATACGCTCAGTACCCACCGACCTGGCATTCGATAATGAACTGCTCCTGGACTTCGCGGGGGATACGCAAGACCCGGTACCTGCACTTCAACCGGCTCTCGGGCGAGCCAAGATCTATGACGCCCTTGCGGTGTTCAAATCGTTTGATTGCGGTTTCGTCAGAGACTCGGAGGATGACGGCGACTTCCGCGGCCGTCAGAAAGTCTAGATTCATGCCCCAAAGACTATCGGGACAATCGAACCTTCGACCTCTACCGCGAATCCGACCTCTACCTCTTGGATTTTGAGGGTGCTGGCGAGGGTGCTGAAGGGGCTTAAGGGTGCTCTAGGATGCCTAACGGTGCCACCGATGCTCCTAGAATCAATAAGTTACAGCCCTAGTTAAATTTGACACGGTAGAGGTCAGCGGTTCGAATCCGCTCGTGCTTACCATCCTTTTCAAAGACTTACAGGATCGGCCAAAATAGGGACAAAATCACAAGACCCTCGGCCGCCGGGTCGAAACGGTCGAAAAAGGATCGCGGCCACGAGCGCAAGCGTGGCCGTGATCGCCAGCCACTCCGTTCGGGTCAGTCGTGATGATTGTGAACGTCTCAAGCAAGCGCCCCGTTGTCTTCCTTCCAACTCTCCCAGAGGCCCGCATAGCCGTACTGACTTCCATCGAGCATTCCGATGGCGAACTCTTGCTTGGTCTTCGCGCCGATCTTCTGGTCGAGTAGGCAGTCGGCGTTCAACGTCGGGTCGCGGAGGGATTTCTGGTCGTCGCGAATGCCTCAAGAACGGGTGCCGCTAGCGGCTGGCCGACTCCTACGAGGAGCCCCTGCATCGCATAACTCGTCCCGCTGGAGACTGGCTGGGTTGTCCCCGGTCGTCATCGCTACTTCAGGTTCTGCCTTCGGGCAGGCCCTCAGTTTGAGCAGCTTGCTTCCGACTCTTGAACGTCGCTCTCACACTCGCGAAAGCAACCTGTCTTGGCCACCCGACGGGCTGTCGTCCGAAGGTCGTGAGTGCGTCACGCACGAGTGAGTGGACGGATGTTGGAAGCCCTCAAGCTAGACCTGCGCCGAATTCCGTGATGCTCGGTAAGCAGTGTAGGCTATTGGCAGCATTTGTAATCTTGCCGGGGCTAAATATTGAAGGTAGGGCCAGATGGACAATCAGGAAGTACAGCCAACCGGGAAATTGGAAGCAGTGCATGTGTGCGAAAAGTGTGATACCCGCTTCCGTCCGGGTGAAGTGAATGAGGACGTGAACGTCACGGGGGTCATTGAATGCAAAGTGTGTTCCCACATCGGCCCACTCCGCATCCTGATCCTTCCCCAGAGTTCGGACTGATCGTTTGGGGCGTTAGCCAATTCCACCATTCCGACTATCCGAACCTGCCAGCCCAAGACGCAACTGTTTGGCGCCTGCATGTTCCTTGAGCCGCTTCACAAAGCCCCGCAGGAACTCGCTGACGACCCGAGCTTGGCTATCTACCCTGCACGCAAGGCGTGTCTCCAAGTGAATTCCAGCGACACGGAGTGGCCGTATGGTGATTCCACTTCGGGCAATCCGCCAAGCTCCAGCCTGGGTCAAAACGGCTACCCCAAAGCCTCTCAGGACAAAATGAGATGCCTCCTCCGCCGTCATAACGTGATGGATCGAGGTTCCCGGTTTTGTCGCCGGCTTCGCGGCAGTCCGCAGCGCGTCGTACATGGGCGGGTGGACATGGCGTTCAAACAGAATGCAGGAAACACCTTGGAGCTGAGGTTCTTTCACCTCCGGGTGCTGTGCGAGATCGTCATCCTCGAGCATAGCGACAAAAAACGACTGATTGGCGACCGTGACCGAACTGAGAAGCGGAGTCGTTGGAAGACCGGTGAGGAAGGCCAGATCGAGGGTTCCATTCAAGGAGATCGTGCGCGAGATCGGTGGCGAGCTTGCCGCTTAACTGGATCTTGAGGTTCGGGAAAAGGGGCAGACGGAAGGAAGGAGGTTGCTCAAGAGGTAGGGATCTGTGTAGGGCGATTTGCCCACGTGGAGGGTAATCTCGCGATCCCGGTGTGCCTCCCGTGAAAACTGGATTGCACGCTCCTGATGCAGCAACGCCAGGCGTGCCTCCGGGATGAATTTGTCGCCTGACGGTGTTGTTGATACGCTGCGACTGTCCCGGCAGAACAACTCATAGCCCAGGAACTGCTCGAGGGATATGATCTGTTTGCTCAACGCGGACTGGCCAATGTGCAGCTTGTCCGCCGCGCGCGAGAAGTTCAGCTCTTCTGCAAGAGAAACCGCGGCGCGCAATAGCTTGGTATCGACACCGGACATGGTCTGCCCACCGAAGAACCCACTGCACCACCCCTTACACAACTGGTGATCGCTGTGATGCCGCGTCATAATTCTTGGGTTGTCTGTTGGATCGGATGCGCGGCGGGAGAGGGGCAGCGTCCGTCAGCTTCGCGATCTATTCCTTCAAGGAATTGATCGCGGCCGAAATTTCATTGGACACTTCCGAATCCCGGGGAGAAGTTTGAGATCGCGGAACCGGATTCCCACCTCAGAGGTGTCTTATGGCCGACGTGCTACTCAACTCAGGGGCTTCAGCGGGAGAAGCACAGGCCCTCCCCTCAAAGCCTATCGCTAACGGCAGACCTGCGGAAGAATCACGGTACAAGAACAGTAAACACTTTCTGAATCCCGATGAGGCGGCGCAGGTGCTCCGTATGGACAGCCGGACGTTGGTGAGATGGGCGCGGTTGGGACAGGTTCCAGCCCACCCTTTGGGTGAAGGAAAACGCAGGCTGTGGCGATTCATTGAGACGGAGTTGATTTGCTGGCTTGAGGAGCGCGGAACACCCCTCAAGAAGCCTCGGCGCCTACAATGGAGACAGCCATCGGTGCTCATGCAAGGAGAATCAGCATGAGCCGTTTTCAACAAGGAAGCCTCTTGAAACTGAAGCGCAAAGCCGGCCCCGATGTGTGGGTGTTTCGTTGGTATGAAGAGACCGACGGAACGCGCACGTACCGGAAACGCAATCTCGGCACCGTGGTTCGACTCCGCATCGCCGGGATGCGGAAAAAGCTGCCGATGCGCTTCGCGACAACATCAACTCAGAGTTCAGAGTACCGGAAACGGTCACTGAACTCGTAGCCCACTATCGCGAACACGAACTGACAGCAGAGAGGAAGGCCTTCGCCACCATCGAAGCCAACCTCCATCTATCTGACCAATCACATCGATCCCAAATGGGGAGCGATGTGTTTGTCCGGATGTTCGTACCGTGGACGTGAGAAGTGGCTGCACTCCCTGAACTATCGCTCCCGGCACACGGAGCAAGATCCGCAACATCATGTCCGCAGTCTTCAATCATGCCATGCGGCATGAGTGGATGGACCGTAACCCCATCACCAAGGTGCGCACTTCGGCGAAGCGGCTGCGAGAGCCAGACGTGCTCACGCCAGCCGAGTTTGCTGCTCTTCTCGGCGAGTTGGAGCTTCGCGAACGGACGATGGTGATACTGGCCGGAAGTACCGGGCTGCGGAGATCGGAGCTGGTCGCGCTCACATGGCGCGACATCGATCTTCGAACTCATGCAGGTCAATGTTCGCCGTTCCTGCGTGCGCAATCACTTCGGAGACACGAAGACCGAAGCGAGCCGCAAAGCCGGTTCCGCTCCATCCTTCCGTCGTGAAGTGCCTGCAGGCGTGGAGGAAGGAGTCGCCCTATCAACGGCGAGGATGATTTCATCTTTCCGTCCGTTCGGCTGAACGGCAAGACAGCCGATGTCTCCCGGACACGTTGCTGAAGAAGATCATCCGGCCCGCACTCACACGGGCCGGAATCATGGATAAGGCAATCGGATGGCATAGCTTTCGCCACTCGCTTGCCACCAATCTGCGGGCGGCAGGAGTGGACCTGAAGACGGCGCAAGAACTTTTGCGCCACGCGAACTCGCGGATCACGCTTGACGTGTACACGCGGGCGATCTCCGCGACAAGCGTGAGGCCAACAATCAGGGTGATGGAGATGGTGATGGAGGCGGGAAAGAGAAGAAGGCGCTTTCAGCACCCTCGTCAGCACCCTCGCAGGAGGTTCGCGAAGCGCAGAATTGAGGCAGGAAAAGGTGCGGAAAAACTTTCAGCACCCTCTCAGCACCCTCGGGGGCATTCTCAAAATTGCCACTTGCCATAAAACCATTGATTTTCTTAGGTTTTATGGCGGGGACGACGGGGCTCGAACCCGCGACCTCTGCCGTGACAGGGCAGTTCAACACCGAAACAAATGCAGGAGTACACTATGACCTCCAATTACACCTTTCAACACCTTTGGAAGAAGGAATCGGATTGGCTTTGTGCAGTGGAATTCTGGGATGACGACGACCCGGATGGGCAGGCTCTCACCACCGATATAATTGGCCACCTATTAGGCTATGCTCATCTCACGAATACCCGATCCCTGGCACTGGTTGGAGACGATTCCGCAGTGGCATACGAACTCCTATTTTCGTTCGCTGCTCCGGAGGAGAAGTCTCGATTTCTAGAGCTGATTCGTCTGAATGACGATCTCGGAAGCAGCTACATTGACAATGATCTTTTTCCGCCGACTGCGGATGAAGTCCATAGCGCGCAACCGCTCGCCGCAGTTTTGCCGACAAAGACTGCTGGCGGATACGACACTCGTTGCAGCAAGTGTCTGTAGCTCCGCCCTGCTTCATGCCCCTGGTTCCCATTGAAGATTCGCAAGACGGTAGGAGCGCTCTCGCAGTCGCGAGCGGAGGAACCCGTATATGGATCGCTACGTAGAAAAGCTGCTTTATTCTCGACGCGACGCGGCTGAAGCACTCAGCTTAAGCATTCGCTCTATCGACTATCTCGTCACAACCGGGCGTCTCCTCGCGCGGCGAGTCGGAGGAAAAATACTTATCCCAGCGAGTGCGGTCCGGCGCTTCGCTCGGGAAGACCACCCCGATTTTGTCCGATCGGGCGGTTCTCTCTCGCGAACTGGCGCCATCGTGGAAAATAAACCGGCAAGCCGCTTGGAACCGCAGCGGGAAGCGCTTGATGACTCCGTGGCCCTAAGAGCAAATGGGCGTGGGTGACTCGCTGCATGGTCAAGCGAGGACTGAATCCAATCTTTCAATGGCCGCCTGATTGTGTTCTGGCGCCAAGTGCGCGTACCTCGTAGTCATGGAAATAGTCTTGTGTCCCGCCAACTCCTGCACGGTGCGGAGATTCACGTCCTTCATCACGAGACGGCTAATGAAGGTGTGGCGCAGATCGTGCCAGCGAAAGTTCGTTAATTTGGCCTCCGCAAGAGCCAGTTCAAACCATTTGCGGGGGTTGCTCAGATCGCGCCCGTACCTGGAGAGGAAGATGCGGCCATCGCGTGGTCGCGTCGCGTAGAGTGCCTCGAAGACACGCAGACACGTCTTGTTCATCGGGATCTCCCGGTCGCTTCCGTTCTTGGTTCGCTGCAAGCGAATGCGTTTGCGATGGAGCGACACCTGTGGCCATTCCAGGCTATATTGCTCCCCCTTGCGCATTCCCGTGTTCAAGGCTACATCGAATTCGGGCAGATGCATCGGGAAACGTTTCGTGATGGCCTCGCGCAAGCGCTTCTCCTCCTCCGCCGACAGAAACCGAATGCGCGCATTATTCTCGGCTCGCTGTTCGACCATGCGGGCGGGATTAGCCGTGACCTTGCCGTCCGCAAGCGCAATCTTGAAGGTCTTCCCAAAGACATTCTTGTAACGGTTCTTGGTTGCAGGAGACCACTCGTGGGCGCTGATCCACGAGTCAATATCGGACGGCTTGATCTCGTCCGCGATCCGGTCGCCAAACGCCTCCACGATGAATTTCATTCTTCCCTTGAAGTTTCGGACATCCCTGCGCTCGTGATTGATGTACCAGTCGATAGCCTCCTGGGCGAGTTCAGAAAATTTCACGCCCTTGTGCCGCATGTTCGCGGGCATCTTTGCCCCGCGAAGGATGTCGGCCTTCCGGATCTTGTACAGTTTGATCGCGTCGCCCCGCCGGCCTACCTTCTCGCGATGCTCAACCCCATCGACCTTGAACCGAATCCACCAGATGTCGGAGCCTGGAACCTTCTCGAACACGCCGCGTTCCTTGCGCACCACCTTCCTCGGCATGGGGATTGCCCTCCTTGGAAGCGATCCTAGCAAACCCGGAACAAAGTGGCACCAAAAGTGGCACCAGCGCTTTTCGCGCACGAAAAAGGCCTCTCGCCGCGAGAGGCCTTGTGTCTTCTATCTAATTCATTCTGGATGTCTTATCTGGTGCCCGGAGGGGGACTTGAACCCCCACGCCCGTTAGGGTCTGCGGATTTTAAGTCCGCTGTGTCTGCCGATTTCACCATCCGGGCGATGTTGCAACGAGATGCAGACGGATGCGCCTAGCTTGCCGCATCTCTGTTCGCCGTGCACTCTCAGTACTATTTTATCGGATACAGCGCGCGGTACATCTCTCGATTACGAAGAATAGCTTGCACGTACTCGCGCGTCTCGGTGTAGGGGATTGACTCGACGAACTCGGGGACATCCTTGTAGTCGTTGCTGGCGAGCCACTGGCGTACGGGGACATCGCCGGCGTTGTAGGCGGCGAGAGCGTACTCGGCTTGTCCCCCGAACCGGTCCAGGACCTGCTTCAGGTTGGTGGTGCCCAGGGCGAGGTTGGTGTCGGGGTTGAGCAGGTCGGTGGCGGTGAACCTGCGGATGCCTTGCCGCTTGGCCATGGACTTGCCGACCGAGGGCAGGAGCTGCATGAGGCCGTAGGCGTTGGCGCGGCTGACCGCGCCGGCATTGAACTCCGACTCCTGGCGGATGAGGGAGGCGACGAGATAGGGATCGAGGCCGTTGCGCTGCGCGTCGGCGACGAGCGCTGGCCAATAGGGCTTGGGGAAGAGGAGGTGCCAGTAGGTGTCGGGCACCTGATCCATGGGCAGGGCGAAGTAGGAGAGGCCGCTGTGCTTCATGGACTGGAGCGCGCGGGTGAACTCTCCGTAGGAGACGTAGATCTCGGCCTGGGCGAGCGCGCCCCATTCGGAGGAGGTTGGGCTGGCCTGGATCTCGGGGCCGATGTACTCGTTGAGGGAGGCGTTGGCGAGCAGGCGGGCCTTGATCAGGTGGGGATCGTTCTCGGGCAGCTCGTCGGTGAGGTCGGGGACGACGAGCGGGCGCACCGCGGCGAGCGCGGGATCGGGAGCGGCGGGACCGACTGCGCCGAGGACCTTGAGGCGCTGGCGGCCGAGATCGGCGTAGTAGAAGTTGGTGTAGGCGTCGGCGAGAGCGCGGTAGTAGTTGGCGGCTTGCGGGAGGTTGTGCTCCTCGTCCTCGAGGATGCGGCCGCGCCAGTAGAGCGCTGCGGGAACCTCGATGCCTCCTGGATACTGCTCGATCTGCTCGTCCATCAGGCGGGCGGCTTCGGCGTAGTTGCGGATGCGGTAGTTCATCCAGGCGGCGCGCCAGTGCGCGGACGGAGCGTAGGTGCTGCGCGGGAAGAGCGTCACCAGCTTGGTGTAGTGGATAGATGGTCTGCTGCGGATCGTGCTTGAGCAGGTACATGTTGCCGCCGGAGTAGAGCGCTTCCTCGAGCCAGCGGCTGGTGGGATAGCGCTGGATCATCTGGGCGATGATGGCGTCGTGGCCGGTGCGATCGTCCTCGTTGCGGGAGATCTCGGCGAGCATGTAGAGCTTGAGGGCGGCGCTGTCGTCGGTGCTTGCGGGAAGCTTCTCGATGTCGCTGGCGGCTGAGGTGCTTGAGCTTGAGGTCGCAGACGGCGGCGTAGACCTGAAGGGTGTCGCGGTCGGCGCTGCTGAGGCCTGCGCCGTCGCGGGCGATGTCGTGGTACTCGTCGCTGGCTTCGCTGTAGCGCTTGGCGTCGAAGAGCTCGTCGGCGTGCGTCTTGCGTTCGGCGGCGGTGAGCGGAACGCCCAAGGCCTGGAGCTGCGCGCGGGCTTGCGCGGCCTCGCCGCTGAGCGGCTGCTGCAGGTAGATGCGGCGGAAGATGGCGGCGGCTTCGGTGGGCTTGCCGGAGAGCTGGTAGGCGCGCGCGAGGGCGTAGCGGAAGTCGACGTGCGCGGCGATGGGCGTGTCTTCGAGCGGGGTGAGGATGCGAGCGCGCTGGCCGTGTCGCCGGTTTGCAGGTAGGTGTTGGCGAGCAGGATCGGCGCGGTGACGGCGAAGATGCTGTCGGGGAAGCGCTCGGCGAAGTGGTCGAGGAGCGGATACGCCTCGGCTCCGCGACCTGCCTGGAGCCAGGCTTGGGCGCCGAGATAGGCTGCGTAGTCGTCGAGCGCGGCGCCGCTGGCTGCGGCGCGCTGGAACATGGCGGCTGCTTCGGGAAGGCGGCGATCGAGCATGTAGGCGTGGCCGACGGCGAGATATGCGGCTGCGGCGGCTTCGCCGGGATGGCTCGCGGCGTAGTTGAGGACGCCTGCGTAGGCGGCTGGAGAGCGCGTGGCGGCGAGCTGCTGCGCCATCGGACGAAGCTGCGCGGAGGCGGTGAAGGCCTTGGTCAGGCGGATGCTCTTCGCGGTGGGTTTGGAGACGATGTGGTGGTGCTTGGCGACGGGCTTGCCTTTGGCGGCTTTGCGGTGCGCGGAGGTCTTCTCGGAGCTGCCATGAGCGGCGACGCTGTTGGCGTGTTCGGACTTTGTGGAGCTGGGTTTTGCTCTCGGTCTTGTGCGTGGAGGCTTTCTTCGCCGTCCGCTTGGACGTGTTCGAGTTCGGCGCGCTCGAGGTCTGGCCTGCCGCACCCACGGCAAGCGTCATGGCTAGCACGAGTCCGGTGCTGCGACCCGCATGGAATTTGGCCCAACCGCTGAAATGCATCGTTCGTCCACCTGAACTCATAGTATCGGCTTCAAGCGGCAGGAAGTGAGGCCGCAAAGGTGGAAGACGATGGAGAACCTCAGCAGATACGGGCCAAATCGGGACGCAAGCGGCGGACGCGGTGAGACGGATGAGCTTGCGCGGCGGCGAGCCGGCGCGGGCTGGATTGATTGGCAGGCGCTTGGGCAGGTACACTGGCTAGGACGCGTTCGTGTCGCCAGCGAATGAAGCTGTCGCTCGGAAGTATCGCTTGTTTTCTCGAAACCTTTCTTTATGGCCGCCATCCAATCTCCAGTAACGGAAGAGATACACCCCGACGTCGCGCTGGTTGAGCGCGCGCGGAGTGGGGACGTCTCGGCATTTGAGCAGCTGGTACGACAGTACGATCGACAGATCTTCCGGGTTGCGCAGCATATTACGCAGAACCGCGAGGACGCAGAAGACATTACGCAGGACGCTTTTCTGAAGGCGTATCAGAAGTTAGATCAGTTCCAGGGGAACTCGAAGTTCTCGACCTGGCTGGTGCGGATCGCCGTCAACGAAAGCCTGATGCGGTTGCGGAAGCGCAAGACGAGCAGAACGGTTTCGATGGACGAGGATGTCCAGACCGAGGACGGCGCCATTCCGCGGGACTTTGCGGATTGGAGTCCGAATCCGGAACAGCAGTTCAACCAGAACGAGTTGGGCGATATACTGCGCAAGACCATCAAGGGGCTATCTCCTGGGTTCCGAAGCGTTTTTACGTTGCGTGACATCGAGAATCTTTCGACGGAAGAGACGGCCGAGGCACTTGGATTGAGCGTTCCTGCGGTGAAATCGAGATTGCTTCGTGCGCGGTTGCAGCTGCGCGAGCGCCTCAGCCGATACTTCCGGCAAAAGAAGGAGAGTACAGCGTCGTGACGTGCACAGACTTTTTGAGCAAGATGACCGACTACTTCGATGGCAAGATCGCTCCTGAGCTGCTGCAGGAGGTGCGGGCACATCTTTGCGAGTGCAGCCACTGCGAGGTGGTGGTGAACACGACGCGGCAGACGATCGAGGTGTACCGGGATAACGAGATCTACGAGTTCTCGCCGGAGCTTCGGGAGCGTCTGCACTCGGCGATCATGGCGAAGTGCGGGAAGTAGCTCCGTTTCTGCAGGATGTTTGCGGGGTCCCCCCTCCCCCTATCTTGGACGCAAAATATTCATTTCAAACGGCTTACTGGTGCTGTGAGTCTGTAAAATCGTCATTCTAAATGGCTTGTGGCTAAAATCTTCATTCGAAACGAGTTAGGAGTGCGACTCTCTTCCCCCACGGAAGAGGGTTTTGTTTTTTAAGCTCTGATTTAATTGTAGCGAATTGAGGGGAGGGAATCGGCAACTTTCTTTGGGCGTGGAATGGTGCGTCGTTGTTGGGGATTTCGCGTTTTTGGGGGACTGTGGGGGCTTGACAGGCTGAAGGCGGCTCATCGCGTCGGGTGGAGAGGTGATGGAATGGGGCCGGGTATGGGCAAAAAGGTGCGAGCGGTATGGGTGGGGGAGCGGTATCGGGATCCTTCGCTGCGCTCAGGATGACAGCCAAACAAACAACGGCAAGAACAAACAACCGCAAAAGCATGACGGCTAAACAAACAACTATCTATTCTCTTGTGCCTGTGAAACGCTTGCTTCCTGGTTGTTGTTGGCCCTATAATTGGCGCGTGGTTTTGATGTGCTATTTCCCGTGAGGTAATACCTGATGACGCAGACGCCGAGTTCTCCGAACCGTCGCAACTTTTTGAAGACTGGCGGCGCTGTCGCCGCTGGGCTGCTGGCGCAGAGCGCGATGCCGGCGCAGGCCGCCGCAGCGACCATGCCGGCTCTGCCGGTGAACGCGCGGACGCAGGCGGCGATGCCGACGCGGAACCTGGGCAAGACGGGTTACAAGGTGGGCATCTTCAGTCTGGGTGGGCAGGCGGCGCTGGAACTCAAGAATAACTTCGATGTGGCGGTGCCGATTATCGAGCGGGCGCTGGATCTGGGCGTGAACTACATCGATACCTCGTCGATCTATGGCGGGCCGGATCGGTGGAGCGAACAGTACGTCGGCAAGGTGATGGCCAAGCGGCGCAACGATGCGTTCCTGGCGACCAAGACCAAGGAGCGGACGCGGGATGGCTCGCTGCGGATGATTGAAAAGTCGCTGCAGCTGCTGAACACCGATCATGTGGACCTGTGGCAGTTGCATGATATCGGGCTGCAGCAGGACGTGGACGCGATCTTTGCCAAGGGCGGCGCGATGGAGGCGCTGCGCGAGATGCAGGAGCAGAAGGTGGTGCGCTACCTGGGCGTGACCGGGCACTATCGGCCGGACGCGCTGATCGATGCGGTGAACCGGTACCCGTTCGACACGATCTTGATGTCGATGAATGCGGCGGACTCGCACATCCACAGCTTTACCGACCAGCTGCTGCCGCTGGTGGTGGAGAAGCAGATGGGCATTATCGGGATGAAGGTGCCGGCGCGCGGACGGTTGCTGTCGACGTGGACGCCTCCGTCGCTCGATGCGCAGCGGCACTCGTGGGAGGGGTCGGCGATTGCGACGCGGCCGGGCGTGATGTCGATGAAGGAGGCGGTGTCGTTTACGCTGTCGCATCCGGTGAGCACGGTGATTATCGGCTGCGACAATATCGCGCAGCTCGAGGAGAATGTGCAGATCGCGCGGGAGTTCACGCCGCTGTCGGGGACGCAGATGGCGTCGCTGAACGCGGCGGCGGCGCCGGTGGCGGAGCAGTCGCTGTTCTTCCGGTTTACGGATCGGACGAAGGGGTAAGTTCGGCAGTATCGGCAGTAAAGGTGGCAGCGCCCACGCATTGGCTCGGTCGAGGACCGGCGGTGCGTGGGCGCTTTGTCGTTTTAAGTCGAAGAGGATGATTTACTGGTGCTATGGCTATTTCTCCGGTTCTCTCGCTCGCTGTGTCCGCTGCTGCCCCCGATGTGCTTTCGATCGAAGCCGGTCGACGTGATTCTGCGTAAGCGGGATGGGAAGGCGTTGAGCGACTGGGAGATTCAGTACTTTGTGCGGGCGGTGGTGGAGCGGCACGGCGACCGACGCGCAGATTGCGTCGTTCCTGATGGCGGTGTTTCAGCAGGGGCTGGATGCGCGGGAGCTGGCGGCGCTGACGACGGCGATGCGGTTTTCGGGGGAGACCTTCGAGTCGTCGAGTCTGGGGGCGTTCTGCGTGGACAAGCACTCGACCGGCGGGGTGGGGGATAAGACGTCGCTGCTGCTGGCGCCGATTGCGGCGGCGGCGGGGCTGAAGGTGCCGATGATCAGCGGGCGGTCGCTGGGGCATACGGGCGGGACGCTGGATAAGCTGGAGACGATTCCGGGGTTTCGCTCGCAGCTGTCGATGGCGGAGTTCGGCGAGGTGATTGCGAAGTGCGGCGCGAGCATGGTGGGACAGACGCCGGCGCTGGTTCCGGCGGATCGGATTTTGTACGCGCTGCGGGATCATACGGGGACGGTGGAGTCGCCGAACTTGATTTGTGCCAGCATTATGAGCAAAAAGCTGGCGGAGGGGCTGGATGCGCTGGTGCTCGATGTGAAGACGGGCAGCGGGGCGTTTCTGACGAAGTATGAGGAGGCGCAGCATCTGGCGCGGCTGATGGTGGCGACGGGCGAGGCGGCGGGGACGAAGACGGTCGCGCTGCTGACGTCGATGGACGAGCCGCTGGGGCGGTTCTCCGGCAACTGGGTGGAGGTTTGGGAGTGCGTCGACATCCTGAAGAACCGGCGGCATGCGAAGAGCCGGGACCTGATCGAGCTGAGCCTTGCGCTGGCGGGGTGGATGCTGTTTCTGGGCGGGAAGGCGGAGACGCCGGAGCGGGGGGCGGCGCTGGCCGATGAGCTGCTGCGGAGTGGGGCGGCGTATACGGCGTGGCTGGCGATGGTGGCGCTGCAGGGCGGGGATGTGTCGGTGTTCGAGGAGCCGGGGGCGTTCCATGCGCCGCGGGCGACGGCTACGGTGACGGCTGCTGGCGCGGGATTTGTAACTGCGATGGATTGCCGGGAGCTGGGGTGGGCGGTGCAGCGGCTGGGCGCGGGGACGGGCGCATCCGGGCGATCCGGTGTCGGCGCATGCGGGGCTGGAGATGCTGGTGAAGGTGGGGGATCGGGTGGAGGCGGGGCAGGCGCTGGTGACGCTGTTCGCGGAGGAGGAGGAACGGATCGCGGAGGCGGCGGAGATGGTCCGCGGGGCGATCTGCGATCGGCGACCGGAGGCCGGAGCCGGGGCGGTTGATTCGGGAGATTTTGACGAAGGAGACGGTGATGGAGGCGGCTGGAGGAGCTGGTGGCGGAGCTGTAGCGGAGCGCTGTCGGGATGCTTTTCGCGTGGCGGTTTTTTCGCTTGCGGGGGCGAATTCGTTACACTTTATTTACAACGCCCCAGTTGGCCCGATCGCGAGGAACATTTTTTGGCACGGTTTACCGGTCTTTTAGGACTCATCACATTTCTCTGTCTTGCTTATGCCTTCTCTACCGATCGGCGTGCGATCCGGTGGCGCACGGTAGCGTGGGGGCTGGGGCTGCAGATTGTCTTCGCCTTCCTGGTGATCAAGTGGAGCTTTGGGCAGGTCATCCTGCGGAACGCGAGCGCGGTGATTACGTCGCTGCTGGCGCACTCGGCGGATGGGTCGAAGATCGTGTTTGGAGCGCTGGGGATGCCGGGAAGTCCGCTGGCGATCTTTGCGTTCGCGGTGCTGCCGACGATTATTTTTGTGTCGGCGTTCTTCGCGGTGCTGTATCACATTGGGTTTATGCAGCAGGTGATTCGCGTGGTGGCGTGGATCATGCAGCGGACGATGGGGACCTCGGGGGCGGAGTCGACCAACGTGGCGGCGAGCATCTTCATGGGGCAGACGGAGGCTCCGCTGACGATTCGGCCGTTTCTGGCGGGGGCGACGCGGTCGGAGCTGATGACGATTATGACCTCGGGCATGGCGCATGTCTCGGGCGGGATCATGGCGGCGTATATCAGCTTCGGGATCAATGCGCAGGATCTGCTGTCGGCGGTGATTATGACCGCGCCGGGGACGATTCTGGTGGCGAAGATGCTGGTGCCGGAGACGGAGGTGCCGGCGACGGCGGGGACCGTGCACATGCCGCCGAACGAGGAGCATAAGAACGATAACTTCATTGCGGCGATTGCGCGGGGGACCATCGACGGCGGGCAGCTGGCGTTCAATGTGGCGATCATGCTGATCAGCTTTCTGGCGCTGGTGGGGCTGGTGAACGCGGTGCTGCTGGGGATCTCGAACTTTGCGTGGGCGCATGGGGTGCGGACGCCGCACTCGCTGAACGCGATTCTGGGCTTCTTTGGGGCGCCGGTGGCGTGGCTGATCGGGATTCCGTGGAAGGAGGCGCCGGCGATCGGGAACCTGCTGGGAACGCGCGCGGTGCTGAACGAGTTTGTGGCGTACACGCAGCTGGGGTTGCAGAAGGCGGCGCTGTCGCACCGGACCTTCTCGATTGCGACCTTTGCGCTGTGCGGGTTTGCGAATCTGGGGTCGATCGGGATGCAGATCGGCGGGATCGGGGCGCTGGTGCCGAACCGGCGGAACGATCTGGCGCAGCTGGGGCTGCGGGCGATGCTGGCGGGGACGATGGCGAATCTGATGTCGGCCAGCATTGTTTCCATGCTGATCAAGTAGGAGGATCCGACAGGGCAGGCCGTCTGGGTTAGGCAGGCGGCTGAGCAAAATGGGGCTGGGATCAAATAGTCTAGAGAGATGACGATTTTGAATGCCTCTGCTTCTGCGATTGACGCCTCTGCTTCTCCCGATATTGACCAGTTTGCGCGTGCCACTGCGGCCGTCGAGTTTATCCGTAGCCGGACCGGCGTAGTGCCGGCGCTGGGGATCATTCTGGGGTCGGGGTTGGGGGAGTTTGCCGCTGAGGTCGAGGACGCGGTGGCGATTCCGTACGCGGAGATTCCGCACTTCCCGCAGTCGACCGTGGTGGGACACTCGGGGATGCTGGTGGTGGGAACGATTGGCGGGGTCGCCGTCGCGGTGATGCAGGGACGCGTGCACGCGTACGAGGGCTATCCGGTGAGCGACGTCGTGTTTCCGACGCGGGTGCTGGGGCTGCTGGGATGCCGGACGCTGGTGGTGACCAATGCCGCCGGAGGGATTCGGACGTCGCTGGGCGAGGGCGCGCTGGTGGCGATCTCGGATCACATCAATTTCACGGGGACGAATGCGGCGCTGGGGCGGAACGAGGCGCGGTTTGCGCTGGTCGAGGGCGCGGGGCAGCGGTTCTTCGATATGAGCACGGCGTACTCGCCGCGGCTGCGGCGGCTGGCGGTGGAGACGGCGAAGACGCAGGGCTTCGAGCTGACCGAGGGCGTGTACCTGGCGGTGCTGGGGCCGAGCTTCGAGACGCCGGCGGAGATTCGCGCGTTCCGCACGCTGGGCGCGGACCTGGTGGGGATGTCGACGGTGCATGAGGTGATCGTGGCGCGGCATATGGGGATCGAGGTGCTGGGGCTGTCGCTGGTGACGAATATGGCGGCGGGGGTGCTCGATCAGGAGATCGACCACTCGGAGACGCTTGCGGTGGGACGGCGTGTGGCGCGGCAGTTCACGGAGCTGCTGAAGGCGGTGATTCCGCAGCTGGCGGCAGGTGAGGCGGCGTGAGTTCTGTGACTGAGATGACACCGCAACAACTGAATCTTCCGCGACGGCCGGTGATTCTGGGCATCGCGGGATGCTCGGGATCGGGCAAGACGACGCTGGCGAGGGAGCTGACGACGCAGCTGAATGCGACGCTGCTGCCGCTGGATTTCTACTATCGCGATCTGAGCCATCTGGCTCCGCCGGAGCGGGCGCGGCAGAACTTCGACCATCCGGACTCGATTGAGAGCGAGCTGCTGGGGCGGCATGTGGTGGCGCTGGCCGAGGGCGAGGCGATCGAGCGGCCGATCTATGACTTCAGCCAGCATATTCGGGTGAACGGGAAGACCGAGACGGTGGTGTGTGCCGAGGTGCTGATCGTCGAGGGGATCCTGGCGCTGCACTATGAGAAGCTGCGCGCGTTGTATGACTTCAGCGTGTATGTGAATGCTCCGCATGACCTTTGTCTGACGCGCCGGATCTACCGCGATGTGCGGGAGCGGGGGCGGACGGAGGAGTCGGTGCGGGAGCAGTACGAGGCGACGGCGAGGCCGATGGCGGATGCGTATGTGCTGCCGTCGGCGCAGCACGCGGATGTGACGGTGGAGGGGACCGACGCGCTGGATTGGTCGATCGAACAGGTGCTGCGGGAGCTGCGGCGGAGATCGCTGGTAGGGTTTCGTTGCTGAGAAGCGGATTCTTTCGCGGTGCTGGCGAAAGGCGAAGACAAATACAGGGGTCTCTCCACTGCGCGACGGACGGTGATGCTGTCCGTCGCTCCGGTCGAGATGACGTGCTCTTTTTAGTGTCTTGCTGCGTGCTTGCTGAACTTACGCCAGTTGGGTCTCGCAGGTGGGGGCTGTTTGCGCGGCGGGGTCCTGAGCGGCGTAGCGGGCGGTGATGGCGGCGCGGGCGTTCTCCGAGAGGGCGAAGCGGTCGCGGCCCTCGATGACGGCGTCGTCGAAGTGGATCTCGGCGCGGAGGCCGCGCAGGCCGAGGCAGCGGAAGAGATGCGGGCCGAGGTAGGCGTCGCCCCACCAGCAGACGTGGTCGGCGACGGTGGCGTTGCCGTTCTCGGCGGCTAGGTCTTCGTCGAGGGTGTAGCGGAGCGTGGCGGTGCGCAGGGGGACGCCGTTGTTGAGGACGGAGTGGAAGAGGCCGCGGCGGAAGGGCAGGACCTCGGAGCCGTTGGTGGTGGTGCCTTCGGGGAAGAAGAGGACCGGCAGGCCGGTGCGGTAGGCCTCGGCCATCGCCTGATTGACGGCGGGGTAGGTGGAGGGATGGCCGCCGCGCTGGACGTAGACGGTGCCGGCCTGGGCGGTGAGCCAGCCGAGCAGGGGCCAGGAGCGGACCTCGCGCTTGGCCACCATGACGAAGGGCCGGATGGCGCTGAAGAGCAGGATGTCGAGATAGCTGAGGTGGTTGGCGACGACCGCGCCGGCCTCGGGCAGGGTGCCGGTGATGTGGATCGAGAGGCCCAGGGCGGCGAGGATGCGGCGGCACCAGAGCTGAATGCGGATGGCGCCTTCGGCTCCGCTGCGGGGACGGCGGAGGCGGAAGTCGAGGTTTGCGGCGAGCAGCAGGGCAAACGCCCAGAGGCTGCGCTGGACGCTGCGGAGGTGGGACCTGAGTTGGAGGAGCGGGCGCTGCATTCGCGGGGTTAGCAGCCCTCCAGGAAGCGAGCGGCGACGCGCGGGTGGAGGCTTTGCAGGTCGAGGATGGTGAGGAAGTCGATGGTCTTGAACTCGCGGTCGATGGCGGGCTCGCTGCAGATCTTGGCGCCGATGGTGAGGTAGGCGCGCAGCAGCTTGGGGGCGCGGGCGTCGGGGATCTGCGGCGTTGCGCGGGGGCATGCGGAAGGCGGCGGTGGCGACGGTCTGGAGCGCGGGCTCGGTCATCCAGGGGGCGAGCGAGTCGTAGATGGCGTAGGCGAGGTCGGTGTCGAGCGAGGGCAGCGAGCAGCAGCCCATCATGTAGCGGCCGCCGTTGAGCAGGGAGTAGCGGGCGAGACCGCGCCAGAGCAGATGCAGCACCTCGGAGGAGCGGTGGTCGCGATGGATGCAGGCGCGGCCGAGCTCGAGGATCTGGCTGCGCATGGCCTCGAAGGGGGCGAAGCAGAACTCCTGTTCGCTGTAGTAGCCGAAGTTCTGGCCGGCGACGTCGCCCATCTGGATGCGGTAGGTGCCGACGATGGCGCCGGTGCTGCGCTCCTGCACGATGAGATGTTCGCAGACGTCGTCGAAGCGGTCCTTGTCGTAGCCGTCGACGATAGGCCGATTGGAGGCCTTCGTTGAGCTCGAGGTTGAAGACGAGGAAGCGCAGGCGGTAGGTCTCGGCGCGCTCCTGCTCGGTGAGGGCGAGGCGGGCGACGTAGGGACCGGCTTCGAGCTGGAAGGTGCGGTTGGAGGGGAGCTGCGGGAGGGGTGCAAGGTGGCGTGGCGCGGTTGGGGAGATGACTGGCGGCAGCAGAACGGCAGAGGACTCGCGTGCGATGAGCATCGGCTCTCCAGGACCACAGTGACTGTACGTGCGATCTCATTTTGGCGCAAGCGAATATTACCGAGTGTCTACGGGGTGTGAAGATTCGTTGAATCGGCGGGGCGGTGCCGGATTAGGAGACGACTGCCTGCTCGGGGATGGGGGCCTGCGGGAGCGCGGGAGCCAGGGCGGCGACGGCAGAGCGGGCCTCGGCGGCGGCGATCTTGCGATGGGCGGCGCGGGGCGAGAAGGCGATGGGATGGGGGGCGAGGTAGACGTCGGCCTCGACACCGCGCAGGCTGAGGAAGTGGAAGACGTGGTGCAGCATGGGCTTGTCGCCCCAGGCGATGCTGTTGGCGGGGGTGATGCCGGGGCCGTTGTCCTCGGTGAGGGTGTAGCGCAGGTAGCCGGCGGTGATGGGCATCTGCGCGGCAAGGGCCTGGCCGAGCAGGCCGGAGTGGAACTTGAGCAGCTCGTCGGCGGGGTTGGTGGTGCCTTCGGGGAAGAAGACGACAGGGAGGCCGTCGCTGGCGGCGGCGTGCATGGCCTGGCCGGCCTGGAGTGCGGAGCCGCCGTGGCCGCGCTCGACGTAGACGGTGCCGGAGTTGGTGGTCATCCAGCCGAGGATGGGGACGTCGGCGACCTCGTGTTTGGAGACGAAGACGCAGGGCTGGATCGAGGCGAGGACGACGATGTCGAGGTAGCTGACGTGGTTGGTGACGAGGGCGCCGGCGGTGGGGAAGGCGCCGTGGACGCGGACGGTGATCTGCATCCGGCGCAGGGACGCGGGCGCAGAAGCGATGCAGCCAGGCGGCGCGGTCGTGGCGGGTTCGCGGGCGCGTCAGCAGCAGCTCGCAGCCGGCCTCGAGGAAGAGAACGGCGACCTGCAGACTGCGTGCGAGGGAGCGAAGAGGGCCCGTAGTCACGCCTCCATCCTTCCACAAATGCCCAGTTTGGGATAGGTTCTCCGTTTCTCTGCATGGTTTTGCGGGTGGGCAGGCTATTCTGGTGGCAATGAGTTCGAACTCCAAGCCGGTGACGCCAGCGACGGACGGCCCGGTGCATCATGGCTGGTTTTATCGACGGATCGCGCTGCCGATCCTGGCGTTGCTGCGGATGGGGGCGAGTCCGCGGCGGCTGGCGTGGAGCATCGCGGTGGGGCTGCTGATCGGGATCAACCCGCTGCTGGGCTCGACGACGCTGGCCTGCCTGGTGGTGGCGATGGTGTTCCGGCTGAACCTGGCGGCGTCGCAGTTGGCCAATCATGCGATGTATCCGTTGCAGATTGTGCTGATGGTGCCGTTTCTACAGCTGGCGGCGCGGTTGTTTGGCGCAGGGCCGCTGCCGTTTTCGGCAAAGACGGTGTACGCCGAGGGGCGGGCGCATCCGGTGCATCTGATTGCCCAGCTGTGGACCTGGGAGTGGCATGCGCTGGTGGTGTGGGCGGTGCTCGCGGTGGTGCTGGTGCCGGTGGTGGCGAGTCTCCTCCGCCCGGTGCTGGAGCGACTGCTGAAGCGGGTGGAGCGGCACCAGTATCCGCTGATCGCGACGGAGTAGCAGAGGCGAGCGGCAAAGCTTCGTCCTGAACGCACGGCTTATCACGGCCAATAAAAAAGGCAAATACGGGGATCCCTCCACTGCGCCGGGAACGATGAAACTGTTCCCGGCTTCGGTCGGGATGACGTTTGTTCTTTTTTGCTGTCATGGTTGCTGCCGTTAGTTGGTTGCGGCGGTCGTGGGCTTGTGGGGGCTGCGGCGTGGTCGGAGTGGTAGCCGGGGACGGGATCGGCGGAGCGGATCCAGGCGGTGTAGATGATGTTGCGGAGCTCGGTGGCGCCGGCGGCGAGACGCTCGTCGGCGAAGGCCTTGCCGTCGGGGGTGCCCGCGCCGGTGAAGGCTCCGGCCTTCTCGAGCTGGTAGGTCTTTTCGACCAGCGTGTTGGTGTGGCGGAGGTAGGCGAGGTAGTCGTCGAAGACGTCTCCCAGCAGGGCGGGCTGTGCGGCGACCAGCGGGGCGACGTCGGAGGGCTTGATGTTGGCGGCGACGAAGACGCTCTCGAACTGGGCGTGGATGTGGTGCTCGGTGGTGTAGCCGTTGGGATTGGGGCCGGTCCAGCCGTTGTACTGGATGGAGGTGTGCAGGGGCTGGGAGCCGTCGGCGACGTAGTGGCCGAGCCAGCCGGCGAGGAAGACGATCTCGGCCTCGACGGGCTTGGTGTCGCTGCCGGCGGCCTTGAGGCCGCGGTACTCGCGCAGGGCGCTCTTGAGGCGCTCGTAGACCTCGATGGTGACCCAGGGCTGGAGGCCGACCTCTTCCGGGGTGAGCGGGAGGTCGGGATGGGCGGCCTGGGCCTTGGCGAGGGCGCGGACGAAGTCGTAGCGGTTGCGGGGGAGGGGGCCGGCGAGGTCGGCGTACTCGAGGTCGATGAAGTGCTCGGGGGCCTGGGCGGTGCTCAACTCGGGCTCGCCGCGGCCGCGCCAGCGATCGGGCTCGGGGCCGTAGTACTCGAGGGCGTCGAGGGCCTCGGGCGAGCGCAGGAACTGGGGGACGTCGGTGGGCAGGGTGGAGCCGGCGAGGCGGTTGATCATCCTGTGGCCATCGCTGCCCCAGCCGAAGGCGTGAGGGGCGGCGAGAACAGGCAGAAGCAGAGCAGCAGAGGTGGTGCGGAGCAGGGAAGCGAATCGAGACATTCGGGTAGTATAGCGACGGCGGAGCGATCTCCGGTGAACGGGGATCGGGCCGCTGCCAACGCGGGTGTAGCCGAGGGCCGGTGCGGTTTTCTATGAAATTCTCCGCATGAGCGGGTGGATTGCGGGGTCTGGCTTGGTATTCTTATAGAGCCATGCCTACGAAAAAAGAACTTCTCTCGCACCCTATTGAGCACCTCGACATCAAGCAGCACAACGTCGCCCCGCTGGTCGACGCGATGGCTCATATGGCTTTCAGCTCGCGTGATACGCACCGCGCCGCGAGCATCTACGACATGATGCTGCGGGACACCGAGTGCGGCGTGATCCTGTGCCTCGCCGGCTCGCTGGTCTCGGCTGGCCTGAAGCAGGTCTTCATCGACCTGGTGCGCAACAACATGGTGGACGCGATTGTGTCGACCGGCGCGAACATCGTCGACCAGGACTTCTTCGAGGCGCTGGGCTTCAAGCACTACATCGCCGGCGACGAGTACAAGTACGGCAACGGCGATGCGAACCTGCGCGAGATGGCGATCGACCGCATCTACGACACCTTCATCGATGAGGACGAGCTGCGCATCTGCGACGACACCATCGAGAAGATCACCAACTCGCTCGAGCCCCGGGCGTACAGCTCGCGGGAGTTCATCCGCGAGATGGGCGCGTACCTGGTGCGCGAGGGCAAGACGCCGCAGAATGGCGGCGTGGATTCGATCGTGCTCGCGGCCTATGAGAAGAACGTGCCGATCTTCGTGCCGGCGTTCTCGGACTGCTCGGCGGGCTTCGGCCTGGTGGCGCATCAGCATGCGCGTCAGGGCAAGCCGGTGGTGGCGATCGACTCGGCGAAGGACTTCTACGAGCTGACCAAGCTGAAGATCGAGAACCCGTCGACCGGCCTGTTGATGATGGGCGGCGGCGTGCCGAAGAACTTCGCGCAGGACATCGTGGTGGCGGCGGAGATTCTGGGCCAGGATGCGCCGATGCACAAGTACGCGATCCAGGTGACGGTGGCGGACTCGCGCGATGGCGCGCTGTCGGGCTCGACGCTGAAGGAAGCCAGCAGCTGGGGCAAGGTGGATCTGACCTACGAGCAGATGGTCTTCGCCGAGGCGACCATGGCGCTGCCGCTGATCGCGGGCTACGCCTTCCACAAGCAGGCGCATGCGGCGCGTACGGGCAAGAACTGGACCGAGGTGCTCGACCGGGTGCCGGAGTCGGTGGGCGCACAGAGCTAAGTCGCTTTGCGTCCCCGGAGCGGGGAACTGATCGATGGGATCGGGAGCGCGTGCTCCCGATCCCATTTGTCTGTGAGCGGTCTAGACGGAGTCTGCGCGGATGTGGGTCTGAGGTCTCGGAATCGCTAGTCCTCGGAACGTACTACGCTACTCCGTAACCGAAAAACTGGGTTAGGATGTTAGGCACCAAACGGTAATGTCGGTCTTGCATATCGTCGAGTTCATGCTTTTCGCGGTTACCGTCGTCTCAAGCGTTCACGTGCTGGCGTGTGCGCAGGCGGGTGCGCGTTTTGGAGCGCGAGCTGGCGGCGGCGCGCCGGCAGCAGCGCGACGATGCGCGGGAGTTGCAGCAGCTCTCGGCGCTGGACAGCGTGAAGGATGAGTTTGTGTCGACGGTGTCGCATGAGTTGCGCACGCCGCTGACCAGTATCCGCGGGGCGCTGGGGCTGCTGTCCTCGGGGCGGATGGGGACGATGGACGCGAAGGCGCAGAACCTGCTGCGGATCGCGCTGACGAATACGGACCGGCTGGTCCGGTTGATCAACGACATTCTGGATCTGGAGCGGATGGAGTCGGGACGGGCTCCGCTGCAGCTGCGGCGCTGCTCGCTGCTGGAGCTGGTGCAGCAGGCCGTGGAGACGATGACGGCGATGGCGGACGAGGCGCAGGTGAAGCTGCGTCTTGGGGCGATGCCGGAGGGCGGGGCGGCGATCTTCTTCGATGGCGATCCGGATCGTGTGCTGCAGGTGCTGACCAACCTGCTGTCGAATGCGATCAAGTTTTCGCCGGCGGGATCGGTGGTCCATCTGGAGATCGAGACGCCGCGGGAGCGGCTGTTGTTGAAGGTCGTGGATCAGGGGCGGGGCATTCCCGAGGACCAGCTGGAGACGGTCTTCGAACGCTTTACGCAGGTGGATGCGTCGGACGCGCGGCGGAGCAGCGGGACGGGGCTGGGGCTGACCATCTGCCGGAAGATCGTGCAGCAGCATGGGGGCGCGATCTGGATCGGGCGAATCCGGAGCGGGGGGTGACGGTGTGTGTCAGCCTGCCGCGGCAGCAGCGGGTGGCGGATCTGCTGGAGACGAGCACGCGCGCGGCACCGCGCGCGGTCGCGAGCCCTATCGCGAGCCCCATTTCGGGATGATCGGTTTCTTAGGGCAGGTGGGCTCGGTGGGGGAAGGGAGTTGCGGACGCGTGCGGCGAGTGCTGATCATCGATGATGACGATGATATTCGCGAGGTTGCGGCGCTGTCGCTGGAGTCGGTGGCGGGCTGGACGGTGGCGGCGGCGAGCAACGGGCCGCAGGGCATCGCGCTGGCGCGGGAGTTTCAGCCGGAGGCGATTCTGATGGATGTGATGATGCCGGGGATGGATGGGCCGACGACCTTTCGTGCGATGCAGCAGATTGCGGAGATCGCGCAGATTCCGGTGCTGCTGCTGACGGCCAAGGTGCACGGGGTGGACCAGCGGCGTTTTGCCGGCTGGGCGTAGCCGCGGTGCTGTTTAAGCCGTTTGATCCACTGATGCTGGCCCGGCAGATCGCCGATGTACTGGGGTGGAAGGATTCACCTGGTCGTGGATGCAGATGACGCGCAAGCGGATGCAGGTTGAAGGGAAGAGCATGACACAAGCTGACGAGACGGAGATGGCGCAGATGATTCAGGCGCTGTGGGAGCGCAACCAGGCTCAGGTTCAGGATCGCCTGCAACTGCTGGATCGCGCTGCGGCGGCGAACCAGCATGGCGAGATGGGCGCGGAGCTTCGCAGCGAGGCGCGGGAGATCGCGCACAAGCTGGCGGGCTCGCTGGGGATGTTTGGCTTCCCGACGGGCAGCGAGATCGCGCGGCGGCTGGAGATGCTGTTCGAGAGCGACAGGTCCGGATCCGGAGTTGCTGGCGGAGTTGACGGTGCAACTGCGCGGCAGCCTGGTCGAT
This sequence comes from uncultured Acidobacteriaceae bacterium, assembly GCA_963755245.1. Classification (GTDB taxonomy): domain Bacteria; phylum Acidobacteriota; class Terriglobia; order Terriglobales; family Acidobacteriaceae; genus Edaphobacter. The sequence continues at coordinate 37,897 of CAVWJY010000013.1, forward strand.
CCGGTCCAGCTGTCCTGATCGGGGATGGTCGCGGGCTGGATCGCTCGCGGGCAGCGTGCTAGTTGCAGAGGAGCACCGTCCAGACGTCGGTGTGGCTCACGGATGCCGATGTGAGGGTGAGGTCGACGAAGGAGCCGGCGGGAGATGGTGACGCTGCCGGTCACGGTGCAGGAGTTGGGCGCGACCGTGCAGCGGAGGGCGGTGTCGCTCATGGCGCCGGGGGTGCCGGTGCGGAGCGTGGCGGTGACCAACTCTCCCTGGGCGGAGTAGACGGAGAGCTTGGTCGCGGTGCAGCCGTTGGGGACCCAGGTCAGGACGGAGTTGGACTCGGAGCTGCTGGTGGTGGGGCTGTTGACCGAGGCATAGGTGAAGAGGGCGCTCAGCGGAGTGGTAGGTCGAGATGGCGGGAAGGCCGCTGGTTTCGGCCTGGGGGAAGGTAAAGTTCAGCACGGCGTCGTTGCCGGTGCCAGAGTTGGTGACGGTTGCGGTGGTGCCCGGGGTACTGGTGGTGACGGTGCCGATGGAGACGGTGGCGGCGGGGCCGGAGGGTCCAGCTGGGCCGGCGGTTCCCGTGGCGCCGGCCGGACCGGTGGTTCCGGTGGCTCCAGTGGCTCCCGCCTGTGCGAGCAGGGACCAGTAGGTGGGCGAGAGGGTGGGCAGATTGCCGAAGTTGGGGGCGGCGAGCGAGATGTAGGTCGAGCCCTGGAAGGTGACGGCATCGTTGGCCGCGTAGTTGGTGCTGGAGGCGTAGGCTCCGCGGAAGACGAGGCCGGGGGCTCCGTTGGTGCCGTTTGTCCCGGCGGCTCCGGTAGCGCCGGTTGCTCCGACTGAACCGGGAGCGCCAGCGGCTCCGGCGGCTCCGGTTGCTCCCGTGGCCCCGGTGGCTCCGGTGGCGCCCTGCGGCGCGAGGAGCGCCCATTGCGTGGGATACAGGCTGGGGGTCTGTCCGTGGTTGCCGGCGACCAGCGAGATGTAGGTCGAGCCCTGAAAGGTGACGACGTCGTTGAGCGCGTAGTTGGTGAAGGACTGGTAGGTGCCTTGAAAGGTGAGGCCGGCGGGTCCGGTGGCTCCGGTGGCCCCGCCGATGGGGCCGGCGGCTCCGGTTGCGCCGGTGGCTCCGGTAAGGCCGGCGGGACCAGCGGCTCCGGTCGGGCCGGGGGACCGGCTGCGCCGGTGAGTCCGATCGAGCCGGCGGGGCCTTGCGTGCCGGTGGCTCCGGTTGCTCCCGTGGCTCCGGCGGAGCCTTGTTGGGCCAGGAGACTCCAATACTGCGGGGTCTGGTCGGGCTCGCGGCCGGTGTTCGGGGAGAGCGCGATGTAGCTGGAGCCGGCGTAGAAGACGGCGGCGCCGGTCGGGTAGGAGGTGGCGATGGACCAGATTCCGGAGAAGGAGACCGGCGGCCCCTGAGCGCCGGTGGCTCCGGTGCTCCCGGCGGGGCCGGTGGCTCCGGTTGCGCCGATGGAGCCGTTTGTGCCGGCGAGCTCCGGTGGCTCCGGTGGGACCGGCTGGGCCGGCGGCGCCGGTCGCTCCCATGGCTCCCGGGATGCCTTGTGCGCCGGTGGCTCCGGTGGGACCGGCGACTCCGGGTTGTCCCTGGGCGCCGGTGGCTCCGGTGGCGCCGGCGGGGCCGGTCGTGCCGGCGGCGGCCAGAAGATTCCAGGCGGACTGGGTTGAGGCCGGGAGTATTGCCCGCATTGGGGGTGGCGATGGAGATGTAGGTCGCTCCCTGGAAGGTGACGGCGTCGTTGAGGGCGTAGTTGACGGTGGAGTCTGTAGGCGGAGCGGTAGTTGAGGCCGGTGGCTCCGGTGGGCCCGGTCGATCGCCGGTGGCGCCGGTGGGCCGGCTGGTCCTGTGGCGCCGTCGGGTCCGGCAGGCCCGATCGCACCCTGGACGCCGGTGGGTCCGGCAGGGCCGGCGGGCCCAGTTCCGACCCTGCTGGGCGAGGAGGCCCCAGTAGGTCGGGCTTTGATCGGGTGTTTTGGCCAGGTTGGTGACGAGGGCGGCGTAGCTGGAGCCGTTCCAGGAGACGGCTTCGCCGGGGGTGTAGGCCTGCGTGTTGCTCCAGGCGCCGAGGAAGGAGATCGGCGGGCCGGTGGCTCCTGCGGGTCCGGCTGGACCGATGGCACCGGCCGGGCCGACGCCTCCGACGGGTCCGGCGGGCCCAGTTGTGCCGGCGGGGCCGGTGGGACCTGGGCCGGCGAGAACAGCCCAGTCGGCGGGACTTTGGTCGGGGGTATTGCCGTGGTTGCTTGCGACGAGCGAGATGTAGGTCGAGCCGTTAAAGCTGACAGCGTTATTCAAGGCGTAGTTGGTGGTGGAGACGTAGTTGCCCTGGTAGGTCGCGACGGCCGGCCCGGCTGCTCCCGTGGCCCCCGCGACTCCGGTTGCCCCAGTCGCTCCGGCGAGTCCGGTGGGGCCTTGCGGTCCGATGGCGCCCGTGGCTCCGCTGTTGCTCCGGTAGCTCCGGTTGCCCCAGGAGGCCTGCGGCCCCCTGGGCTCCGACCTGTCCCGTGGCGCCGGCCGGACCCATCGGCCCGATGGACCGGGTCCGGTGGCTTCCGGTGGCTCCCTGGGCTCCTGTGGGTCCGGTGCTGCCCTGAGCGGAGAGAACACCCCACTGCGCGGAGCGAAGAGGAGGGGGTGTTGCCACGGTTGGAGTTCTGGAGCGAGATGTAACTGGCGCCGGCGAGGGTGACGACCTGTCCCAGCGTGTAGGTCTGCGTGGAGGAGTAGGAGCCCTCGTAGACGAAGGCTCCGGCGCCGGAGGGCCCTGCTGCCCCGGTTGCGCCGGTGGCTCCCGCTGCGCCCCGGTGGCCCGGCGATACCCTGGGCGCCTTGCGGTCCGGCGGCTCCTGCGGCTCCGGCCGCTCCTGCGACTCCGGCAGGTCCGGCTGCGCCTGCGACTCCGGTTGCTCCGGTAGCTCCTTGCGGGCCGCTGTTGGCGAGCGTGATATCGAGCTGGGCGGGGTGGGCGGTCTGGTCGTTTTCCTTGCTGTCGAACTGCACGGCGGCGGTCCCGGCGGTGAGCGCTACGCCGAAGTTGGTCGCCGGGGTGGTGATCCAGCCCTGGACCAGGGTGGTGACGTCGACGGCGTAGAAGCTGCCCGCCTGGGTGACGGTGAAGACCTGCGCGGTGCTGTTGAGGCTGGGCAGCGTGGCATAGGTGACGCTCGGATTCGCTCCAGGCCGCCGCGAGCGGCTGGATGCTGATCTGGCCTGCGGTGGTGAGGCGATTGCAATAGACCCGAAGGACGGCGTGGGTGATCTGCGCGGCGGTGGTGTTGGCGGGGAGGGTGGAGAGGTCGAACTGCAGCAGACCGGTGTAGCCCGCGCCGACGTTGATGTTGGAGAGGGTGCCGCTGTTGATCGACGGGAGGGCGCTGTTGACGTGGGCGTCGGCGAGGAGGGTCGCGTCGGTTGCGAATGCGCTGGAAGGCATGGCGAGGAGGGCGAGCAGGAGAGCAGCTCGAGCGCAGGGAAGGTCCGAAGGGAACGGTGGATGGGAGCCAGCTTAATTGCATTCTTCTCGCTCTCCGGGGAGCCTGGCCGTCCGGTGAGGGACGATCAGGCCTCGTTGCACAGCCCAGTGGTGACTCGACGACGCGCGCCAAAGTTTTCCGACGTGGCGGGGAAGGAGCCGGATGGACCCGAAGGGGAGGAGGCCGATGGTTGGAAGGTAATCATCTTGGCCGTTTTATGGGGGCAAACGCAAGGAGTTTTCCCGTTTTGGAACCGTTTTGTGCACCACGCGGTGTCGAAAGTGCTCCGTCCGGCGGTTTTTGTCACCGAAGGGGGATGCGGCTAACTGCTTGGAATCAAGTCGTTCGAACGGGCGGAAAGCTGTTTAATGAGCGACAAGAGGTTACGGACAAACACACCATGCCAACTGATTTTGAGTACGCCAAACCGGGACAGCATCCCCTCGCAAGCCAACTGACGAACATTCCTCGCCTGATTACGGCGTTCTACTCGCTGCGCCCGGATGCCGGTGTGCCGGCGCAGCGGGTCGCGTTTGGGACCTCCGGGCACCGCGGCAGCGCGTTCAACATCTCCTTCAACGAGGACCACATCGCGGCGATTACGCAGGCGATCTGCGACTACCGTAAGGGGGAGTCGATTACGGGACCGCTGTTTCTGGCCAAGGACACGCATGCGCTGTCGGAGCCGGCGTTTGCGACGGCGGTGGAGGTGCTCGCGGCCAATGGCGTGGAGACGCTGGCGGACGAGCAGCTGGGCTATACGCCGACGCCGGTGCTGTCGCACGCGATCCTGACCTATAACCGCGGGCGGAAGATGGGCCTCGCCGACGGGATTGTGATTACGCCCTCGCATAATCCTCCGGAGGATGGCGGCTTCAAGTACAACCCGCCGAACGGCGGACCGGCGGATACGACGGCGACCAAGTGGATCGAGAACCGCGCGAACGAGCTGATCGCGGGCGGTCTGAAGGACGTGAAGCGGATTCCGTTTGCGCAGGCGCTGACGAGCGGGACAGATACGGCGGTATGACTACATCACCGCGTATGTGAACGACCTGGGCAGCGTGATCGACTTCGACGTGCTGGCGGGGACGGCGTTGAAGCTGGCGGTCGATCCGCTGGGGGGGCGGGGGTGGCGTACTGGCCGCGGATCGCGGAGCAGTACAAGCTGTCGTACGAGATCCTGAACCGTACGGTCGATCCGACCTTCCGGTTCATGACGGTGGACTGGGATGGGCGGATTCGGATGGACTGCTCGAGCCCGTCGGCGATGGCGTCGATGATCTCCAATCAAGGACCGGTTCGATGTGGCGTGGGCCTGCGATACCGACCATGACCGGCACGGGATCGTGACGCGGTCGGCGGGGCTGCTGAACCCGAACCACTACCTGGCGGTGTGCATCCAGTACCTGTTCACGCACCGGCCGGGATGGGGCGAGGGGACGGCGATCGGCAAGACGCTGGTGTCGTCGGGGATCATCGACCGGGTGGCTGCGGGGATCGGGCGCAAGGTGCTGGAGGTTCCGGTCGGGTTCAAGTGGTTCGTGGATGGGCTGATCGATGGCTCGCTGGGGTTTGTGGGCGAGGAGTCGGCGGGCTCGACCTTCCTGCGGCGGAATGGGCAGGTGTGGACGACCGATAAGGACGGCCTGATTGCGGGGCTGCTGGCGGCGGAGATGACGGCGCGGACGGGCAAGGATCCGGGCGAGCTGTATCGGGAGATCACGGCGCAAGTACGGCGATCCGGTGTATCAGCGGATCGACGCGGCGGCGACCAAGGAGCAGAAGGCCAAGCTGGGCAAGCTGTCGGCGGCGCAGGTGACGGCGAAGGAGCTGGCGGGCGAGCCGATTACGGCGATCCTGACCGAGGCTCCGGGAAACCATGCGCCGATCGGCGGGGTGAAGGTGGAGACCGAGAACGGATGGTTCGCGGCGCGGCCCTCGGGGACCGAGGACGTGTACAAGATCTACGCGGAGTCGTTCCTGGGCGAGGCGCATTTGAAACAGATTCAGACGGAGGCGCAGGCGCTGGTGGACGCGGCGATCGGGTAGGGCTGGGGGACTTACCCCCTCCCCTCTGCCTGAAGTCCTAAAGTATCTGGAATCTGGACTTTAGGTATAGGCTATCTCGCTAAAGTCTAGATGTTATTGGGGTTACGGGTAAAGTCTTCATTCTGGATGAGTTATCGGGTAGGGGGTGACTTTTTCCTGCTGGAAGGTCGCCTTCTGAAAGCACTGGCGTAGCAGCAAACGAGAAAGCCCCGGATCAGCTCCGGGGCTTTCTCTTTAGAGTGAATGTATCCGGGCTCTGTGGGGCTCACCCGGCCTTGAACATCTGCTTGATGCCGCGCAGCGCCTGCCGCGTCCGCTCCTCGTTCTCGATCAGCGAGAAGCGCACATAGCCGTCGCCATGGTCGCCGAAGCCGACGCCCGGGCTCACCGCGACCTTCGCCTCGAGCAGCAGCTTCTTGGAGAACTCGATCGAGCCCATCGCCCGGAACTGCTCCGGGATCTTCGCCCAGGCGAACATCGTCGCCTTCGGCAGCTCCACCGGCCAGCCCAGCTTGTTCAGCCCCGGCACCAGCACATCGCGGCGATCTTTATAGATGTCGCGAATCTCCGTCACGCACTCCTGCGGCCCTTCGAGCGCCGCGATCGAAGCCACCTGGATCGGCGTGAACGTCCCGTAGTCGAAGTAGCTCTTGATCCGGCCCAGCGCCGCCACCAGCTTCGGGCAGCCGACCATGAAGCCGACCCGCCATCCCGGCATGTTGTAACTCTTCGAGAGCGTAAAAAACTCGACGGCGATGTCCTTCGCGCCCGGCGACCTGCATCACGCTCGGCGCCTGGTAGCCGTCGAAGACGATGTCCGCATAGGCCAGATCGTGAATCAGGTAGATGCCCAGCTCCTTGCACAGCGGCACCAGCCGCTCGAAGAAGCTGCAGGTCCACGCACTGCGTCGTCGGGTTCGCCGGGAAGTTCAGGATCAGCAGCTTCGGCCGCGGCTGCATGCGCGGCAGCTCGTACTCCAGCCGCGCCAGCAGCTCCTCCTGACTGGTTCCATCGAGCGCGATGCTCTGGATCTTCGAGCCCGCGATCACCGGCCCGAAGATGTGGATCGGATAGCTTGGATTTGGCACCGCCACGGTATCTTCATCGTCGAGCACCGCCAGGCAAAGGTGCGCGATGCCCTCCTTCGAGCCAATGGTGACGATCGCCTCGGTCTCGGGATCGAGATCGACGTCGTATCGGTGCTTGTACCAGTTACAGATCGCGCGGCGCAGCCGCGGGATTCCGCGCGAAAGCGAGTAGCGATGCGTCCGCGTCCGCTTGGCCGCCTCGATCAGCTTGTCTACGATGAACTGCGGCGTGGCGCCATCGGGATTGCCCATCCCGAAGTCGATCATGTCCTCGCCGCGCCTGCGCGCCGCAGCCTTCAGCTCGCTGGTGATGTTGAACACATACGCCGGAAGGCGCGTCAGCCGTCTGAAACTCTTCCATGCTCTCGCCCGCTCGGTTTGATCTCGGAAACCTGAAGGTATTCCATCACGAGAAGCGGTTCGCTCGCCGTTCGCCGCTGCGTACACGACTCGCCAACGGCCGAGCTACTTCACCGCGACCGCAACCTCGACCGGCAGCGTCTTCGGCGGATAGCAGGCCTCGCGGTCGCACGCCTGGTAGCGCAGCTGTCCCTCGAGCGTCCGCGTTCCCGCCTGCGCCGTCACCGGAACCTTCACCGTGAAGGCGCCCGAGTACACATCCAGCTTCTCGCTGCGGGCTCGCGCGGAAGCTATACGGGCTTCCCGCCGGATAAACCGCCGTGCCGACCTTCACGCCCGGCGCCGCATCGAGCGTCAGCGTGGTCGCAATCAGCAGCTCCGACTTCGGCGTGTGCGAGTTCACATGCAGCCCATCGACGCACACGAAAGTTCAGCTCCAGCACACTCGGCTTGCCCGCCACCGCGGCCTGCTGCTCCGCCGCATAGACGATGAACTCCTGCGTCTTCGGCTTCGCCGTCCAGATTGCCAAAGTCCTGCGCCAGGCTGGCATCGCCGCTCCACCTCAGCGCCAGCACCAGCAACCGTCAACCGCCTCCATCGTCCCATCCGCATCACTGTCCGCTCGCCGTACGTCTTCGCTGCTGCCGCCGGCGCCGGAGCGCCGTTCCAACCAGCCGCTTGATGTTGGCCTCGATCTCATCCTTCGATCCGAGTCCCGAGGTCTCCGTCTGCACGATCCCGTTGCGATCCACGTAGAACGACTCCGGCAGATAATCCACTCCGCCATACGCCGGCGCGACCTTCTGGTCGGTCAGCAGGATCGGATAGCTGACATTGATCCTCTTGACCGCCTTGGCGATCTCGTCCTTGCCCGCGTCATCCTCCGCGATGCCCAGAATCTCGAATCCCTGCGGCCCGTACTTCTGCCGGAACTCCTCGAACCACGGCATCTCCAGCTTGCACGGCGAGCACCAGGTCGCCCAGAAGTTCACCAGCACCGGCCGTCCCTTGTAGTCCTTCAGCGACACCTTCTTGCCCTGCAGATCGACCAGCGTAAAGGCCGGCGCAGGCTTGCCCTCGAGCGAGGTCTCCTTCTGGGCGGGTCTGGTCGCAGCTCGGCGCCGAAGCCGTGCCCGCGCGTGCTCCGGATGTGGGAGGCATCAGCGCCATGTGGTTCTCCTGCGCGCGTTCGAGCGCCAGCTTGCGCTCCCGCAGGTTATGCCATCCCGCCCAAAGCATCAGGCAGATGCCCGCCACGATCACCGTCAATACCAGAGCACTTCTCTTCACGCCGACACCCATTTCCGAGGCGTCCAGGCCCATCCGCGACCCTCGCTCCAGTCTACCGCTTTCGCGCCCGTGGCTCCATCCGGCGCAGCCGCTCAGATCTTGACGAAGACCCGCTTGCGCCACAGCATCCAGTTCGGCAGGAAGCAGACCGCCACCACGAACACCGCGAACGCCACCGAGGTCAGCTCCGTCGAGCGCCCGTGCGAGAAGCCATGCAGGTAGATCCAGGACCACAGCGTCGTGAGCCGCCCCTGATCCGGCACCTTGATCGCGTACGACAGATCCACCACCAGGTCCGACATCACGTACACCACGATCGCGTTCGAGCCGAAGACCAGCCAGGGCCACACCGCCGCGCGCCCGAAGCGGCTGCGCTCCTGCACGCCGCTCCATGTCGATCAGCCAGTAGCACAGCGCGAGCCCGAGCACCGAGCAGCCCGCCGCGACGAGCACATAGGAGCTCGTCCACATATTCTTGTTGAGCGGGAAGCTGAGGTTCCAGAGCGCGCCCGCGATCAGCCCGGCGACGCCCGCCAGAGCCAGCCCATTGCGCTTCGCCGCGGGCGAGTCGGTCCGAGCGCAGGAACAGCGCCGCGATCGATCCCAGCAGCGTCGTGGCGATCGCCGGCAGCGTGCTCAGGGCTCCCTCGGGATCGCGCGTCTGGTGGTAGAGCACGCCGGTATGCAGCCAGTGCAGCGTAAACGCGCTGAAGCCGCGGTCGATCCAGGAGACGAGATTGCGCTCCGGATCGAGGAAGGGGATGGCGTGGGTCGGCACGCCGAAGCCGGGCACCGGCACAAAGCGCAGCAGCGCCCAGTAACCCGACGAGCAGCGCGGCGCAGATCGCCGTCAGCGCCGCCACCCGTCGCGTCGCCAGCAGGATCAGGCCGGCGCACAGGTAGCAGAGGGCGATCCGCGTCAGCACGCCGTAGATGCGCATGTGCGCCAGCTGATACTCCGGGAAGCCGCTCAGCGCGAGATCCAGCGCGAACAGGATCGCTGCCCGCCGGAAGATATGGCCGGTCAGCGTGAGGCGGCAGTTGCCGCTCGCCTGCCGCGCCGCGATGGAGTAGATCAGCGACGCGCCCATCAGGAAGAGGAAGGTGGGAAACACGAGGTCGGTCAGCGTCAGGCCGTTCCAGGGGGCGTGGTCGAGCTGCCCGTAGACGTGGCCCCAATCGCCGGGATCGTTGACCAGAATCATGAAGGCGATGGTGATGCCGCGCAGAACATCGATCGACAGAACACGCCGGGGCGCTGGAAGGGTCATGGGTTTTTGTATCATCCACGATTTTCTGGATCGTTTTATTTCGCGGATCTTTGCCTCCGCACTACCGCATACCGGATTTCCTGCGCGTGCCCGCAAAATGCTCTAGCATCGAGAGGTAAACTTCTCATGGCCTCGACACCCTCCAGCCCCTCCGATCTTGTGCGCGTCCAGGCGCGTGCCCTGCTTGCGCTCGCCATCCGTCTGGATGCTCCCGAAGGCCCGATGGGCCCTGCGTTCGGCCGGGCCGTCGATCTCCTCGTCGCCGCCGCCGAGGCGCGGAGGAGCGTCGTCCTGCTTGGCATCGGCAAGAGCGGCCTGATCGCCCGCAAGATCGCCGCCACGCTGCTCTCCACCGGCACCCCGGCGCAGTTCCTGCATCCCACCGAGGCGCTGCACGGCGACCTCGGCGTGATCTCTCCCGGCGATGTCCTGCTCGCGCTCTCGAGCAGCGGCGAGACCGAGGAGATTCTGCGCCTGCTGCCGGTGCTCAAGCGCCTCGGAAATCCGCTCATCAGCCTCTGCGGCGTTGCCACCTCTACGCTTCGCCCAGGCCAGCGAGATCGTTCTCGACGCCGGCGTGACCGAGGAGGCCTGCGCCCTGAACCTCGCGCCGACCGCCTCCACCACCGTCATGCTCGCGCTGGGCGACGCGCTGGCCATCGAGGTCTCGCGGCGGCGCAACTTCCAGGCCGAGGACTTCGCCGAGCTGCATCCCGGCGGCCGCCTCGGTCGGCGTCTGACCCGTGTCCGCGACGTGATGCACGCGGGCGACGCGCTGCCCGCCGTCTCGCCCGACGACGCCGATGCCGCAGGTCATCTATGAGATGTCGCGCAAGAAGCTCGGCATGACCACGGTTCTGTCGAGAGGCGACGGAGTCCGCAGACCGCTCCTAAGCTGCTCGGCATGATCTCCGACGGCGACCTCCGCCGTCTGCTCGAGCGCGACGGTCCCAACGCACTGGCGCACAGCGCTCGCGAGATCATGAACCCCTCCCCGATCACCATCGAGGGTGGGGCGTTCGCCTCCGCCGCGCTCGCGCTGATGGAGGAGCGCAAGGTCACCTCGCTGATCGTCGCCGACGCCGAAGGCCACGCGGAAGGCGTTCTGCATATTCACGACGTGTATGACCTCTTCAAACCAGACCTCTTCAAGCCCGATCTGGCCTGAGGTACGTGCTGGTCCCGGATCCGATGGATCTGCTCTTAGGGCAAGGCAACCTGAGGACGATTTTGTCCAGACGACCGCTATCTAAAGGACATAGCGTCGTGCGCGATGGTGCTGACAGGTTGTCAAAATGGGCAGCGTTTTCAGAGCCACTGCTCCCGTTCTGCCGATTTCGGATTACAAAAATGGGCGTTCGCGGCATCTCCCTTTCGAGCCGCGGTTTAGAATGAACTCTTATCCTCGAATGCACGGCCGGAACCCCCGGCGGCGTGCCGGAAAGCGCTCACGACACTCATGCAACGCTGGTCCCAGCTCTTTATCCCCACCCTGCGCGAAGCTCCCGCCGACGCAGAGGTCGCCAGCCACAAGCTTCTGCTCCGCGCCGGCTACGTCCGCCAGCTCGGCGCCGGCATCTACTCCTATCTCTTCCTGGGCAACCGCGCCGATCAACAAGATCGTCGCCATCGTGCGCCAGGAGATGGACACCATCGGCCAGGAGTTCCTCCTGCCCGCGCTGCACCCGCGCGAGATCTGGGAGGCCAGCGGCCGCTGGGCCGGCATGGGCGACAACATGTTCCGCCTGAAGGACCGCAAGGGCGCCGACCTCTGCCTCGGCATGACCCACGAAGAGGTCATGACCGACATCGCCCGCAACGAGCTGCGCAGCTACAAGCAGCTGCCCCAGATCTGGTACCAGATCCAGACCAAGTTCCGCGACGAGCCGCGTCCCAAGTCCGGCCTGCTGCGCGTCCGCCAGTTCCTCATGAAGGACGCCTACTCCTTCGACATCGACGACGCCGGCCTCGATCTCAGCTACGACAAGCACGACCGCGTCTACCGCAACATCTTCACCCGCTGCGGCCTGGAGTTCGTCGCCGTCGAAGCCGACTCCGGCGCCATGGGCGGCTCGCAGTCGCAGGAGTTCATGGTCTACACCGAGGCCGGCGAGGACCTGATCGCCAGCTGCCCGGCCTGCCGGCTACGCGGCGAATCTCGAGAAGCGCCACCAGCCGCCTCGCCGCCGGTCGAAGACCTCGCGGCCACCGGCGACGGCACCCCGGAGCTCGTCCACACGCCCGGCCAGCGCACCATCGACGAGGTTGGCGCCTTCCTCGACGACGCAGCCGCAGCACCAGATCAAGACCATGGCCTACATGGCCGATCTGCCCGCGGCCGATCACGCCAAGCTGGGCAAGCAGCGCGCCGTCGTCGTCTTCCTGCGCGGCGACCACCAGCTCAACGAGGCCAAGCTCGCCGCCCTCGCCGGCACCTCCGACCTGCGCCCCATGACCCCGAGGAGATCGCGCGACCTTCAACGCGCCCGCCGGCTACCTCGGCCCCATCGGCGTCACCGCCGCGCCGCACCCGAAGAAGCCCGGCACCCTGGTCATCCTCGACAAGGCGCTCGAAGGCCGCACCAACCTGATCGCCGGCGCCAACAAGGAGGAGTACCACCTCCGCAACGTCACCCCCACGCGCGACTTCAAGCCGACCGTGATCGCCGACGTCCGCAACATCAACGAAGGCGAGGCCTGCCCGACCGAAGGCTGCTCCGGCACCCTGCGCCTCGGCAAGGCGGTCGAGATCGGCCACATCTTCAAGCTCGGCCGCAAGTACACCACCTCCATGGGCTCCTCCGTCCTCAACCGCGACGGCAAGGAGGTCACGCCCACCATGGGCTGCTACGGCATCGGCATCGAGCGCATCCTCACCGCCGCCATCGAGCATCTCCGCCGCCAAGTTCGCCGCCGAGGGCAAGGCCGACAGCTACGCCCTGCCCGCCTCCATCGCGCCCTTTGAGGTCGTCGTCACCGTCACCAACACCACCGACGCCGAGCTCTGCGCCGCCGGCGAGCAGATCGCCGCCGACCTCGAGCAGGCCGGCTTCGACGTCCTGCTCGACGACCGCGACGAGCGCGCCGGCGTCAAATTCAAGGACGCCGACCTCACCGGCATCCCCTATCGCATCAATATTGGGAAGAAGCTCGCGAAGGCAAAGTGGAACTGGTCGACCGTCTCACCGGCACCACGCCAAGACGTTCTCCTCGCCGAGACCGTCCAAACCCTGCGTGCCCTGTATCGCAACCGTCAACTCGCAACCGGTCCCTGTTGCCTAACCCTGATCCCTGTAGCCTATGCCTGTAAAACTAAAAATCGCCAGCAACGCCCATCGTCCCGCGACCCTCGGCTCCAATCTCCTTCGCGCCGCTCTCGTCCTCGGCCTTGTCTGCGTGCTGGTCTTTGCCGGCATCTTCGGCTACTACTACTTCAAGTACCAGAAGATCGTGGACCAGCGCCTCGCCGCTGGTCCACTCTTCGCCAACGCCGCGCAGATCTACGCCGCGCCGCAAGGAGGTCCGCATCGGCCAGAAGCTCTCGGCCGTCCTCCATCGCGCAGGACTGCGCCGCCGCCGGCTACAACTCGAACCCGCAGCTCGGCACCTATCGCCTCTCGCGGCGACAGCATCTTCGTCAAGCCCGGCCCGCAGACCTACCACTCCACCGACGGCGCCACCATCACCACCGGCGCGGACGACGACGGCTCGCCGCAGGTCACCGCCATCACCGCCGAGAACGGCGCCGCCGCTGGCCGCCTACGAGCTCGAGCCCCAGCTCATCACCGCGCTCTCCAGGACAAGTCCCGCACCAAGCGCCGCGTCATCCCCTACAACGAGATTCCCCCGCAGCATGGTGCAGGCCGTCACCGCCATCGAGGACCGCCGCTTCTTCGAGCACGGCGGCGTCAACTACATGCGCCTGACCAAGTGCGCCGTCACCGACGTCGTCACCGGCCGCAAGGGCTGCGGCGGATCCACGCTGACCCAGCAGCTCGCCAAGAACATCTTCCTCACGCCGGAAAAGAGCTACCGCCGCAAGCTCGTCGAGCTGCATCATCACCTTCCAGCTCGAGGCCCGCTTCAACAAGCAGCAGATCTTCGAGATGTACGCCAACCAGATGAATCTCGGCCACCAGGGCAGCTTCGAGATCAACGGCGTCGGCGAGGCCGCCGAGACCTTCTTCGGCAAGGACGTGCACCAGCTCGATCTGGCCCAGACCGCGACGCTCGCCGGCGCTCTTCCAGAACCCCAGCTACCTGCAACCCCTATCGCCATCCCGAGCGCGCCATCGAGCGCCGCAACCTCGTGCTCGACTCGCATGGTCGAGACCGGCGCCATCACCCGCGCCCAGGCCGACCGCGCCAAGGCCGAGCCGCTGCACCTCGCGCCGCCCAACATCGACGCCGGCGAGGCCCCCTACTTCGTCGACCTCGTCCACGACCAGCTCGTCCAGCGCCTCGGCGACCAGAACATCGGCAGCCAGAGCCTGCGCATCTACACCTCGCTCGACCCCGATCTGCAGCGCGCCGCCAGCGAGGCCGTCGAGGCCGGCATGCAGAACGTCGACGAGCTGGTCCGCAAGCGCCACAAGAAGACCTACACCGGCCCCATCAACTATCCGCAGGTCGCGCTGGTCGCCCTCAATCCGCACACCGGCCAGATCCTCGCCCTGGTCGGCGGCCGCAACTACGGCGTCTCGCAGCTCGATCACGCCATCGCCGAGCGGCCCACCGGCTCCATCTTCAAGCCCTTCGTCTACGCCGCCGCCTACAACACCTCGCTCAACGGCACCGACCTCGACGGCAGCGGCGTCTTCACCGCGCTCACCAAGCTCAACGACGATCCCAGGACTTCGGCACCAACGGCCAGTCCTACACCCCCGGCAACTTCGAGAAGGGCGAGTACCCCGGCATGGTCCCCGCCGTCCAGGCCATCGCCCACTCGCTCAACATCGCCACCATCGCCCTCGCCCAGAAGGTCGGCTACGAGAACGTCGCCGCCCTCGCCCGCGCCGCCGGCATCGTCAACGCCCGCGCCACGCCCTCGGTCGCCATCGGCACCTACAGCGCCACGCCCATCGACATGGCCGGCGCCTACACCGTCTTCGCCAACAACGGCGTCCACCTGAAGCCCTGGATGCTGGCCAGCGTGCGCAACGCCAACGGCGATATCGTCGCCGACTACGCGCCCGAGGCCAAGCAGGTCCTCGATCCGCGCACCGCCTTCCTCACCCAGTCGCTGCTGCAGAACGTCATGACCTTCGGCACCGCCTCCGCCGTCCGCGCCCACGGCTTCACCGCGCCCGCCGCCGGCAAGACCGGCACCAGCCACGACGCCTGGTTCGCCGGCTACACCTCCAACCTGCTCTGCATCATCTGGGTCGGCAACGACGACTACACCGACCTCAAGCTACCTCGACAGGGCGCCGACGCCGCCGCGCCCATCTGGGCCGAGTTCATGAACCGCGCCATCAAGCTGCCGCAGTACTCCGACGTGCAAGCAGTTCACCCCGCCCGACGGCGTGCAGGTGCTCTCGCGTCGACAAGAACACCTGGCTGCCCGCCGACGCCTCCTGCCCGGAGGACTACTCCGTCGCCTTCCTCAACGGCACCGCCCCGCAGAACACCTGCAGCCAGATGGGCGAGGCTCCGCAGAACCTGATCCAGCGGCTCTTCGGCTTCCACAGCACGCCGCAGCCGCCGGCCTCCAACCCGCAGCGCCGGCCACCGCCGCCCGTCACCTCCTGCGCGCCCCGGCCCCAACCCGGACGGCAACGCCGCCCCCGACGTCACCACCCCGCCCGAACCCCAGCCGGCGAAGAAGAAGGGCTTCTTCCGCCGCCTCTTCGGCGGGGGCGACAAGAACGACCCGCGACCAGCAGCAGAATCCCCCCACCCAGAACCCCAACACTCCACCCCAATAGACATCTTCTCGCTAAACATTTCGCCGTCGGCATCTGCCGGCGGCGTCCTCATTCCGGGGAGCGCAGACACCCTCAGCAGGACGCGGCCGTGCGGGCCAACTCCCTTTGCGAATAAGAAAGAGAGAGGGAATTTTTCCCAATGCCCTTCCAGCTAAGCAATCGCGTGGTCGTGCTGACCGGAGCGGCCAGTGGCATCGGGGCTGCTCTGGCCCAGAGTCTGGCAAGCAAGGGAGCGCAGCTCGCACTGATCGATCGCGACGGCCCTGCGCTCGAGGAGGTCGCGGAGCGGGTGCGACGGACTGGCCTTGTGGTTCGAAGCTACGTCGCGGATCTCTCCGACCCGGCTGCGATCCAGCGCTTGCCGCAGGCCGTTCTCGCCGATCTCGGCCCGGCGTCGGTGCTGATCAACAACGCCGGCATCACCCTCACGGGAAGCTTCGAGCAGGCGACGGCCGAGCAGTTCGACCGCGTCATGGCGATCAACTTCCAGGCGCCGGTTGGGATGGTGCGGGCCTTCCTTCCGCAGTTGCGCAGCAGCGAGTCGGCCCAGATCGTCAATCTCTCCAGCCTCTTTGGGATCATCGGTGTCCCCGGACAGGTCGCTTACTGCGCCAGTAAGTTCGCGCTGCGCGGCTTCTCCGAAGCCCTGCGGGCAGAGCTCCTGAGCACCGGCATTGGCGTCAGCGTCGTTCATCCCGGCGGCATCCGGACCAGGATCCTGGCCTCCGCCGACATCGGTGCGGGCATGGACCCGCAGGAGGCTGCGGCAAGAAAAACGAGTGGGCAGAGATTCCTGCGGATGGAGCCGGGGAAGGCGGCCGAACGGATCGTACAAGGGATCGAGCGCCGCGAGAACCGCATCCTCGTGGGTGCCGATGCGCGTTTTCTCGAACTCCTGCAGCGGATGCTGCCAGCGTCTTACGGACGCGTGCTGTCCCGCTTTTGAGAGGCTTCAGGCGGGGGAGTGGAGCGTAGTGAGCCGCTTCGCGATGAGGAGTCTGTCGCGAAGCGGCCGGTAGGCGGGGCTTGACTGCGTGGGTTTGGGTTACTGGCGGGCGCCGCCGGCCAGGATGAGGGTCTGTCCGGTGACCCAGCCGGCGTCCGGGGAGGCGAAGAAGACGGCCGCGGTGGCGATGTCGGCGGGCTGGGCGATGCGTCCGAGCGGGGTGGTGGCCTCGACGTGCTTGCGGAAGTCGCTCTCGGCGAAGCCGACGGAGTGCAGGCCCTCGGTCTCGACCATGCCGGGGTTGATGGAGTTGACGCGGATCTTTTTGGGGCCGAGCTCGCCGGCGAGCGAGACGGTGATGGCGTCGACGGCGGCCTTGGTGGCGCTGTAGACCGAGGCGCTCGGGACCGGCATCTGGCCGACGATGGAGCTGATGTTGAGGATGGAGCCGCCGTCGGGGCCGATGTGCTTGACCGCTTCCTGCGTGGTGAGGAGGAGGCCGAGGACGTTGAGGTCGAACTGCTTGTGGAAGTGCTCCGGGGTGATGCTGCCGAGGGGCTGGAAGTCGTAGACGCCGGCGTTGTTGACGAGGATGTCGAGCTTGCCGAAGGCGGTCTTGGTCTCGGCGAAGAGGCGGGTGATGTCGGCGGGTTTGGAGACGTCTCCCTGGACGGCGATGGCCTTGCCGCCCTTGGCCTGGATGTTGGCGACGACGGTGTCGGCGCCGGCCTTGCTGCTGGAGTAGTTGACGACGACGGAGGCGCCGGCTGCGGCGAGATGCTCTGCGATGGAGGCTCCGATGCCCTTGGAGGCGCCTGTGACCACTGCTACCTTGCCTGTTAGGTTGCTCATTTGCTCATCTCCTTTGGTTTCGTTCGCTAACACTCTCTCACGGTCTATGGAATGGATGGAGAGATTGGGGGAAGGATGCAGAAAGGCAGGGATCAGAAGGACAGGGGCAGGGAAGGGATCAGGAAGACTACCGCAAACGATACCCCATCCTGCGACGATGAAGCCGTCGCGAGGATGGGGCACCCGGATCGGTGTTGCTGGGTAGAGTTACTTCTTGGGGGCTTGCGCGGCGAGCTTCTTCTGGGTGTCGAGGAAGCGGCGGACGCGGTCGAGGGTGCGGGCCTTGCCGAAGACCACCATGCTCTCGAGCAGCGGCGGGCTCATGGTGCTGCCGCTGAGGATCGCGCGGAGCAGCATGAAGTTCTCCTTGACCGACCATGTGTGGGCCTCGCCGAGCTGCTTGAGGGCGGGCTCGAGGGCGGCGGCCGTCCAGTCGGTTGCCTCGAGGACCGTCAGCTGCTCGGCGGCGAAGGCCAGAGTCTCTTCGAGGGTGCGCTTCTTGGGCAGGAAGACCTCCTGCGTGGGCAGGATGTCGTCGGCGAAGAAGAAGTGGGTGAGGTTGCCGAACTCGCCGAGGGTCTCGATGCGGGTCTGCACGAGGGCGGCGATGTCCTTGAGGTACTGGTCGGAGAGGATGGTCGAGCGCAGGGCGGCGAAGTAGTCGTCCGGCGAGAGCGCGCGGAGGTACTCGGCGTTGAGCCACTTCAGCTTGGTGAGGTCGAAGACCGGGCCGCCGAGGCGGATGTTGGGGACCTCGAAGCGGGCGATCATCTCGTCGAGCGAGAAGATCTCGTTCTCCTTGGCGCCGTTGACGATCTCGACCGGGGTGGGCGAGGGCATGCCGCCGCCCATGAGGCCGAGGAAGTTCGAGCACCGCCTGGGGCAGGAAGCCGGCCTGGCGGTAGTAGACCAGCGAGACGGGATTCTTGCGCTTGGAGATCTTGCTCTTGTCGAGATTGCGCAGCAGCGGCATGTGCCAGAAGCGCGGCGCGGGCCAGCCGAAGGCCTGGTAGAGCAGGACGTGCTTGGGCGTGGAGGAGATCCACTCCTCGGCGCGGATGACGTCGGTGATCTTCATCAGGTAGTCGTCGACGACGTTGGCCAGGTGGTAGGTGGGGAAGCCGTCGGACTTCATCAGGACCTGGTCGTCGACGTTGTTGTGGTCGAAGGTGATGTCGCCACGGAGCTCGTCGCGGAAGGTGGTGGAGCCCTCGAGCGGGACCTTCATGCGGATGACGAAGGGCGTTGCCGGCGGCGAGCTTGGCCTCGATCTGCTCGGGCGGCGAGGTTGCGGCAGGTGCCGGGGTAGCGCGGGGGCAGCTTGGCGGCCATCTGCTGCTTGCGGGCGGCTTCGAGCTCGTCGGCGGTGCAGAAGCAGCGGTAGGCGGTGCCGTTGGCGAGCAGCAGCTCGGCGTGCTCGCGGTAGATCTCGGTGCGCTCGGACTGGCGGTAGGGGCCGTAGGGGCCGCCGACGTCGGGGCCTTCGTCCCAGGAGAGGCCGGTCCAGCGCAGGGCGTCGAAGATCATCTGCTCGGAGGTGGCGACGAAGCGGGCGCGGTCGGTGTCCTCGATGCGGAGGACGAACTTGCCGCCGCGCTGCCGGGCGTAGAGGAAGTTGATGAGGCCGATGTAGGCGGTGCCGACGTGGGGGTCGCCGGTGGGCGAAGGGGCGATGCGGACGCGGATGTTCTGTTCAGTCTGAGAGGTCATGGTTGCCAACATTTGATGTTAGCAGTCTTTGCGGGCGGAGGATCGAGGGACGGCTGAGGGCGGAGCGTCGGCTGGGGCGGGGCAGGCGTGAGCGGTTCTGTGGTCGATGAACGAAACGTCATGGAAAATCAGGATATGCACGCCGAGTGGGGCGTTATGCTCGAATGGCAAGCACTGCGACAATGTTTGGAAACCGCTTCACTCTGCAGGGAGCGTGGGATATCTGTGAGCGAACTGGAAGTCGAACGTTTGAGTCTAATGATTTGAGTGTTGCGCAGTGCCGCGCGTTCTACGCGGAGGAGCTGCGCGTGGTGGCGAACCTGACCTCGCCTGCGCTGGTGCGAGGCGTTTGCGCGGGTGGAGCGTGAGCGTTTATGGGCGCGGCGCCGTGGCAGTTCGCGTCGCTGGTGTCGCCGGCGAAGGATGGCGGGTATCGCACGACCGAGGACGTTCGGGATCTGTATCACGATGTGTTTGTGGCGCTGAAGCGGGAGAAGTTCCTGAACAACGGGCTGCCGAGCACGCTGGCGGGATGCATCGGGAAGCTGGATCTGGCGGCGGGGCAGCGGGTGTTTCATGTGGGCTGCGGTTCGGGCTACTACACGGCGATCATGGCCGAGGTGGTGGGGCCGGAGGGCTCGGTGGTCGCGGTGGAGGTGGACCCGGAGCTTGGCGGCGCTGGCGGCCGAGAATCTGAAGGGCTATCCGCAGGTGCGGGTGGTGCACGGGGATGGGGCGGCGGTGGTGCCCCGGAGTCGGATGCGGTGTTCATCAATGCGGGCGTGACGCATCCGCAGCCGGGCTGGATGGAGTGCCTGGCGGAGGGCGGACGGATGCTGCTGCCGCTGTGCGTGGGGGTGCCGGAGAATCCGGGCAAGGTGCTGGCGGTGCAGATCACGCGGCAGGGGAGCGAGTTCGCCGCGGATCCGTACTCGATCTTCGGGCTGTACTCGAGCCCGAGCCTGCGGGACCCGGCAAGGCAGGCGCTGCTGCATGCGGGGCTGCACACGAAGCAGATGGCCAAGCTGAGGTCGGTGCGGCTGGAGGAGCATGCGCGAGGAGGAGAGCTGCATCGCGCATGCGGCGGGATTCTGTCTGAGTGCGGCTGCGGTGGGGGCGGTTTAGGATTGACGCAGGAGCTTGCGAGGCTAGGGGACGGGTCGCGTTGGCGGAGCGGGCGCGCCAGAAGTCGAGCAGGGTGGCGGCGGTGGTAAAGAGGACCGGGCCAAGGATGATTCCGGCGATGCCGAAGAAGGCGACGCCGCCGAGGATGGAGATCAGGATGGTGACGGTGTGGGCGCGTAGCTGGGAGCCGACCAGGATCGGGTAGAGGAAGTTGTCGATGGTGCTGACGACGAGGCCTCCCCAGACGGCGAGGAGCGCGGCCTTGCCCCAGTGTCCGCTGAAGCCGAGATAGAGGGCGATCGGTCCCCAGACGAGGACGGATCCGAAGGCGGGGATCATGGCGCAGGCGACCGTGGTAAAGGCCCAGAGGACGGCGCCGGGAACTCCCAGCACCCAAAATGCGAGGCCGGCGAGGACTCCCTGGACGCAGGCGATGGTGAACCGGCCCAGAGCGGTGGCGGTGATGGTGCCGCTCGACGCGGTCGAGGAGTTCGGTGGTCTCCTGCTCGCGGAGGGGCAGGAGGGAGCGCAGGCTGGCGATGGCGAAGGCGCGGTCGCGGAAGAGAAAGAAGAGGAGGAACAGCAGGATGACAAGCTGCGTGAGGAGGCGGACGGAGTTGCCGACCAGACCGGCGAGTCCGTGGCCGAGGTAGGAGGCGGTCTGCTGCGCGGCGTTGTTGAGATCGATGGCGTCGGAGACGGCCTGGGCGCGAGTCGGCAAGCGCGGGATGGTGGGCGAGCATGTCGGTGAAGCGCTGCTGCGTGCCGCGCTCGCGCAGGGCGTGGATGGCGCCGGCGGCCTGCTGGCCGAGGTCCTGCGCCAGGAAGAAGCAGGGAAGAATGATGCTCAGGATGACCAGAAAGAGCGCGATCGCGGCGCAGAGGGAGCGGTTGCGGACTCTGCGGGCGAGCCAGTCGTAGGGGCGCCGGGTGACGATGGCGAGGACGATGGCCCCGAGGATGCCCAGAAACATGGGGTAGAGCAGCAGCCCGCAGAGGATGAGGACGCCGAGCGTCAAAAGGAAGAGGGCGATCTGCTCCCAGACTACTTCGCCGCGGCTGTCTGCCATATGGTTGCCACCTCGGTTCGGTGTTGGTCCCGAGTGTAGCTGATGCGGGCGGCGGTTTGCGGGGGACGGGCTGGCTGAGGACTATACTGCGGGCAGGTGGAGGTGCGCGATGGCGAGTTCCGTAGGGTTGCGTGAGGCTCAGGAGCACCTGGGGGAGCTGCTCGACCGGGTGGAGCGCGGGGAGGAGATCGTCATCGAGCGGGATGGGCGCGCGGTGAGCAAGCTGGTGCCGGTGGCGGCTCGGAGGAGCCGAAGTCGGAGAGGCGAATTGGGGGGCAGAACTTGCTTGGGGTTACGTATATCGCGCCGGACTTCGATGAGCCGATGAGTGAGGAAGAGTTGAAGGAATGGGGATACTGAGGGGCGCGGCTGCGCGGCCTTATCTGCTCGATACCAATGTGTTGATCTGGCTTAGCTCGTGAGGTGAGCCGCGTGTCCGGCGGCGGAGCTCGAGCATTTTGGAGGCGCCGGCATCGGTTCTTTATGTGAGCACGGTATCGTTCTGGGAGCCGGCGATCAAGCAGGGGCTGGGCAAGATCGACGGGGCGATTCGGTTCGATGCGAGGGTGGAGCGACATGGTATCCGGGAGTTGACGGCTCACTTGAGCATGACCGAGGCGCTGCGGGAGCTGCCGATGCTGCATGGCGATTCGTTCGACCGCATGCTGGTGGCGCAGGCGATGACTGAGCGGATGGTGCTGGTGACGGCGGATCGGAGGTTGGCGGGTATTCGGTGGCGATTTGCAGGTGTGACGATGGGGTCACAGCTAATGATGGGGTGACGCATTCAATCTATCGAGAAGAATAAGGTCTTCTACTGCTGGATGGCCTTATCTGGCCAGTGCGAACCATGGGCATTTCCCAATAGGTCGCAGAGCATATTCGGCAATCCCTCCGGATGCCGCCGCTCTGCGCCTCGGGCGGCGAAAGATATATAAGCTTGCTTGTCCCCTCATAACATTTGGGACACAACGGTATCAAACCTGTCCCCCCTTGAACCAATAGCCAAATTCGCCCCCACGGATCACTTCTTGGCGTTTGTCGAGGCGTTGCTGGAGGCTGCGGTTTGATTCTTCAAGATCCCAAGACTTTGATCTTGAGTTCAAGCAGCCCATCGATTACATCGTTGAGCCTCTTCTTTAGTTCAGAGTCCTTTGAACTTTTCGCTAAGTCGACAGCGTTTTTTGCGGCTTGAACTGTCGAATTGACAAGGCCGAGAACTGTTGCAGCGGTGTGCGTGTCGATCCGGCACTCCTGCTCGACTGGGATGCCGACAGGATAAGGCCTTCTGATCCTTCTCAGTTGGAATCATGGGCTACAGTTCCATGGCGAATTGGGGGGGGGCGTAGGGGGTGGCGGTGGGCTCGGTGGCGAGGTCGAGGATGAGGCGCTCGAGGACCAGCAGCTTGTTGGCGGGGCTGGAGCGGAGGTCGAGGTCGGCGCGGGCGACCAGGCGGATGGCGCGGGTGAGCTCGCGGCGGGATTTGTAGCGGCGAGCCTGGCGGATCAGCTCCTCGGCGGCGAAGGGCGGCATGCGGAAGCCCTGCCACAGCACCTGCCAGATGGCGCGGGAGTCGCGCACGTTCTTCTCCGAGATGATCAGCATCTGGCGGAAGGTGCGGGCGAGCATATAGAGATGGCCGATGGCGGCGTCCTCGCCCCCGTCGGAGGCGTTGAGCAGGCCGTGCAACAGGGCCAGCGCGCGGGGACGGTCCTTCTGCGAGATGGCGTCGGTGAGTTCGTATAACGAGCGCTGCTTGGCGGCGAGGACCATCGTCTCCACGTCGCCGAGGGTGACGTGGTTGCGGGCGACCGGGCCGACCGGGGCCGAGACGTAGAGGAGGAGCTTCTCGAACTCGCTGGCGATGAGCATCATGTCGGCGCCGAGGGCGTCGACCAGCTGGCGGGCGGCGTCGGGGTCGAACTTGATGCCGCGGGCCTGGGCGGACTCGATGATCCAGCGGTTGGCGTCGGCCTCGTCGACGCGGGCGAGCTCGATCAGGCCGCAGGAGTCGCCGAGGGTCTCGCGGATGCGGTCGTAACGCTCCTTGTCCTGCATGTCCATCTTGCGCAGGTCGGTGGGGATGCGGAGGTGGTCGGCGACGAAGAGCAGCAGCGCCTGCGGGTTGGGCGAGCGGAAGTAGGCGTCGAGGGCGGCGAACTCGGGCTTCTTGCTGCCGCGGCCGTAGAGGTTCTTGAGGCCGCGGATGAAGAAGATCTGGAAGGGCGCCATGAGCGACGGGGTCTGGGCGCGGTCGAGGATCTCGAAGATCGAGGTCTCGGCGAGGTCGAGCGAGTGCAGGCAGAAGTCGCGCATGCCGGGGTCGGGCATGAGGGTGTCGAGGACGCCGCGACGGCAGCGCTCGAAGAGGAAGATCTCGTCGCCGAGGAGGACGTAGCCGGGGCGCTGCGCGGGGGTGCCGAGCTCGGCGAGGAAGCGGTCACTGGCGGCGAAGGACTTGATGGCGGGGCGCGATGTCGGCTGGGAGCTCATATGGACTCCAGCATGTTGCTGACGATGGTCTTGGCGAAGTCCTGCGCGATGCGGCGGAAGGCGGGGGTGTCTTCCTGGATGAAGCCGTTGAGATCCTGGGTGGACTGGTACTGGTCGCGGAAGGGGAGGGCGTCGTTCTGGTAGAGGATGTGGCCGTCGCGGTCGGTGAGGACGACCTTGGCGGTGATGGCGACCAGGTAGCTGGCGGTCTGGCCGCTGGTGGAGTCGTAGGTGAGCGGGGTGATGGTCTGGGTGAGGATGGTGCCGGTGAGATGCGCGTCGGCGTCGGCGTTTTCGCCGTTGAGGATGCGGTAGCTGGTGCGGGTGTTGAGCTCGCGGATGACGGCCTGGGTGAAGACGGTCTCGGTGTTGTAGTTCAACACGTGGGTGGCGAAGATGGGCACGTCGATGGTGCTGACGCCGCCGGGAATGTGGCTGGCGGCGCCGAGGGCGTGGTAGCCGCAGCCGGCGAGGGGCAGCAGCGGGAGCGAAGAGAAGGATCGCAGTCAGGAGGCGCTGTTGTGAGCGAAGAGGGCGTCGTCATGCCAGTAGGTCTATTGTCGCATCGGTTGCGCAGGAATGGGGCGGGGTTTGCACAGGGGAGATGGGGATTCTCAGGCGATTTTCGCGGCGGGAGCGCCATCCAACCGAGATAGCACGGGAGAAGCACGGGAGCGACCAATCGCCAGGAGCGGGTCGGGAGGCCGCATGGAGCGCGTGGCTCGATCCTGAACCGGCACGACCTCAACCCAGGATCGCATCGGAGCCCAGGATCCCTGAGCCAGATCTGAGCCCGATCCGAACCGCGATCCGAGCCGGATCCCAACCGGAAGCAAAGGGGCACCCATGTATCACCATGTGAAGAAGCTGATGTATACCGTGAATATCGGCAGGCCGGACGTGCAGTTCGGCAGGATGCTGCTGGAGCAGTTCGGCGGCGCGAATGGCGAGCTGGCGGCGGCGATGCAGTACACGATCCAGGGATGGAACTGCGTCGATGATCTGGGGCGGCGCGATCTGCTGCTGGATATCGGGACCGAGGAGCTGAGCCACCTGGAGGTGGTGGGGGCGCTGATCCGCATGCACCTGGCGCCGCTGAAGACCGATCGCGAGGCGGCGGAGGCCGATCCGCTGGTGGCGATCGCGGGCGGCGGCGGGGTGGCGCTGCAGGACTCGCTGGGCAACGCGTGGACGTCGAAGTACGTGCAGGTGACGGGCGAGCTGGATGTCGATCTGCGCAGCAATATCGCGGCCGAGGCGAGGGCGAAGATCGTGTATGAACGGCTGATCGACCATACCGACGATCCGGGGTCGATCGACACGCTGCAGTTCCTGATGACGCGCGAGATTACGCATATGAAGGCGTTTACGGCGGCGCTGGAGAGCCTGGAGAAGAAGCCGTTCTCGATTGGCAGGCTGAAGCCGACGCCGGGCATCGTGGACGAGTATCTGAATACCTCCAAGGGCGAGGGCAGCGAAGGGGACACGGATATGCGCGGGCCGTGGTCGTCGTCGTTTGGGCTGCGTCTGGTCGATGCGACGGGCGAGACGGGCGACGGTCTGTCGGTGCGGCAGATCAGCGGCAAGATCCCGGGCGAGGAGCGCGGCAAGCAGGATGAGGCGCAGAGGGCGACGACCGCGGCAGGCAGAGAGGCGGCGGGCTTCCGGAAGGCGAGTTAGCAGAGCTCCGGCGTGCGATGGTCTTAAACCGAAGAGCGCCGTCGTCTCGATTTGGGGACGACGGCGCTCTTGTTTTGCGTGGGTGCTAGCGTTCGCTGGGCAGGAGCATGGCTGTGGTGGCCGGTGCGGCCGGGGTAGCTGCGCGGCTGGGCTTGGCGCCGGGAGCCGCGGGCGCGTACTTGGAGGCGCACTTGGCCTGGACCTCGGTGGCGTGGAAGACGCCGTCGTGGCCGAAGGTGCCGACGGCGAGCGCCTGCGCGTCATCCTTGAAGGTGTCGGGCGGCGGCTCGGAGCCGCGATACTCGACCTGCAGCAGCTTGCCCTGCTCGATCAGCTTGAAGTCCGCGCCCGCGCCGATGCGGTGGATGCTGCCCGGGCGCGACGTTGCCGGCGACGCGCAGATGGCGGGTGTAGGCCTTGTGGCCCATGCCCTGCAGCTCGGCGATGGTGACGTAGTAGCTCTTGGTGTCGTTCGCGCCGGTGATGGCGAGATAGGCGACCGTGGCCACGATGATGAGGCTGGCGAGGATGATCTTGACGGGGCTCTTTGCAGGCGTACTCATGGCTGTTGGTAGTTTACGCCTCTCCGCGCTGCGGGGAAATGGGCGTGCGGCGACGCTTGCTTGTTTCCTCGTGCGGTGCGATGTATGTGATTGCCCACAAAGGAACTGCGGCCGGTGAGGAGGCGCGCGGTTATCGGCTCGGCGATGGTCGAGGAGGCATAGTCAGCGGCGTATACTCACTGAGAAAGCCCATGAGGGCATAGATTTAAGGATCAGGGGAATAGCATGAGCGGCCAGAGTCACGAGACGAACGCAAATGGGAACGGCCAGAGCGCCGGAAGCAATGGCCGGGGCAACGACTACACCGTCCCGACCCCGCGCGCTGAATGGATCGTCAAGCGCCGCGCCGAGGCCGAGCGCACCGGCGACAGCAACATGAGCCAGATGCACTTCGCGCGCAAGGGCCTGATCACCGAAGAGATGGCCTTCGTCGCGCACAAGGAGAAGATCTCGCCGGAGCTGGTGCGCGTCGAGATCGCCAAGGGAACGATGATCATCCCGGCGAACATCAACCACCCGGAGCTGGAGCCGATGGCGATCGGCGTGGAGTCGCTGTGCAAGATCAATGCGAACATCGGCAACTCGGCGCTGACCTCGAATGTGGATGAGGAGCTGCGCAAGCTGCATACGGCCGTCCACTTCGGCGCGGATACGGTGATGGATCTGTCGACCGGCGGCGATATTCCGATGATTCGCGAGCAGATTCTGCGGCACTCGCCGGTGCCGATCGGGACGGTGCCGCTGTATGAGGCGCTGAGCCGGGTGAAGAAGGTCGAGGACCTGAACATCGATCTGTATCTCGAGGTGATCGAGGAGCAGGCGCAGCAGGGCGTGGACTACTTCACGATCCATGCCGGCGTGCTGATCCAGTACATTCCGATGGTGGCCAAGCGCATCACCGGCATCGTCAGCCGCGGCGGCGCGATCATGGCGCAGTGGATGACGGCGCACCACAAGCAGAACTTCCTGTACGAGAACTTCGACCGCATCACGAAGGTGATGGCGAAGTACGACGTCAGCTACTCGCTGGGCGACGGGCTGCGGCCGGGATCGGTGGCCGACGCCAGCGACGAGGCGCAGTTTGCCGAGCTGAAGACGCTGGGCGAGCTGACCCGCGAGGCGTGGAAGTCCGATGTGCAGGTGATGATCGAAGGGCCCGGCCACGTGCCGATGGACAAGATCAAGGAGCAGGTGGACAAGGAGGTCGAGCTGTGCGACGGTGCGCCGTTCTACGTGCTGGGGCCGCTGGTCACCGACATCGCTCCGGGCTACGACCACATCACGTCGGCGATCGGCGCGGCGATGATCGGATGGCATGGCGCGGCGATGCTCTGCTACGTGACGCCGAAGGAGCACCTCGGACTGCCGAACGAGAAGGACGTGAAGGACGGCATCATCGCGTACAAGATCGCGGCGCATGCGGCCGACATTGCGCGGCACCGGCCGGGCGCGCGGGATCGCGACGATGCGATCTCGCACGCGCGGTACACCTTCGACTGGGACAAGCAGTTCGCGCTGTCGCTCGATCCGGAGACGGCGCGCGGCATGCACGACGAGACGCTGCCGGATGACTACTACAAGGAAGCGGCGTTCTGCAGCATGTGCGGTCCGAAGTTCTGCAGCATGAACTGGTCGAGCAAGGTGGACAAGTTCAATGAGCAGGAGTACGGCTTGAAGAAGCCGGACCTGACGCAGATCGTGACCGAACAGATGGCGCTGCGCGGCTAGTTGCCAGCGATCGTTCTCAGCGCGCGTCTTGATGGAGGCGCGCTTCTCGCGATCGTAGAGGGCGGGACGCCGCTGAGGTTGGGCGCCGGCGGTGGGATGGCGGGTTTGCGGGATCGCGGGATCTTCGCGGAATCGCCGTCGCTGAAGTTGAAGACCATGCCGGCAACCCTTGCGATAGAGCTGGGCGAGGGCAGGCAGCAGGTCTTCCGGGCGCGGCAGGTCGCCAGCTTCATCGGGTTGCGTCTCTGAGCAGGGATGCAGGCGCGGGAGGCAGGTGCTGAAAACAGGGCAAGGTGCGTGGACCATGTGCGTACTCCCGGGGGGGACTACCCTCCGGAGCATATCGGCTGGGTGGGAGCGAATAGCACCTTGCGCTCGCTCCCCCGAAAGATGTAGGGCTTGCTAGCGACGGCTGTTCGGCAGGCAACCGCGGCTACTTTGCGGCTGCTTCAGGACGGTGCGGCGCGGTTGAGCGCGTCGGTGAGGACCGCCAGCTGGGCGGTGGCGCGCTCGGCGTCGGGCGCGCTGATGGCCTCGGTGACGCCGGGGATGACGACGGCGGCGTAGCCCGTGAACTCGCCCGGCGCGTAGATGGTGTGGCGGAACCACGGCCGCTTGGGGAGGCCCTGGGGATTCAGCAGAGCCTCCTCGGCGTCGCGCAGCGCGGCGTTGAGCGCGTCGAGATCGCCGGTGGGCTGCGTCTGCCGCTGGTGGATCGCGGTGCCCGCGGCCTCGAAGCGTTTGGCGGCGGCGAGGGCCGGGGCGAAGTCGAGCTGCAGTTTGGCTGCGGCGGCGTCGTGCTGCGCGGTGTCGAGGTAGCCGAGCACCGACTTGCCGTAGAGCTGGTAGTCGTAGGGCAGGACGTCGGCGTCGGCCATGTGCAGGATCTCAAGGCCGAAGACGCGCGCCTGCTGCTGCTCGTAGACGAAGGTGGGGTCGGCGTACTTGATGAACCAGTTGTAGTTGTCGAAGACCGAGTGGTAGACGCCGTAGGGGCCTTCGGAGCCGATGTCGGTCGAGGGGACGCCGAGGTGCTGGATGAAGGGGGTGTAGTCGGAGCCGGAGCCGAGATCGCCGACACGGACGCCAGTCTCGACCGATCTTGGCCGGCGGGACGGTCGCCGATGATTGCCGCCTTCGGCCTCCTGCTGCTTCTGGCTCTTCGTCCCAGGCCTCGTAGACGGTGCCGCCCTGCGGGCTGGGGACCTGCTTGGTGACCTCGCGGACGAACTCCTTGAGGGAGGGCACGGCGGAGGCGTTGAAGGAGGGGCCGGAGACGCCGACGTCGGTGTTGAAGTAGGCGACGGCGTGCTTCAGCTGGGCCTCATGCTGCTCGGCCCACTCGGTGGAGCCGATGAGGCCCTCCTCTTCGGCGTCCCAGGAGCAGACGACGATGCGGCGCTTGGGCTTCCAGCCCTGCTTGAGCAGCTCGCCGAGGCCGTGGACGGACTCGAGCATGGCGGCGGTGCCGGAGTTGGGATCGACCGCGCCGTAGACCCAGGCGTCGCGATGGTTGCCGGCGACGACCCAGTTGTCCTTCTGCGCGGGATCTGTGCCTTCGATGGTTCCAATGACATCCCAGATGATGCGCAGGCGGGTGTCCTGCTCGAGGTGCATGTGGACGGAGACGCGTGCCGGCGCCGCCGAGGTGATAGGTGAAGGGCAGCGCGCCCTGCCAGTCGTGCGGCGACTGCTGGCCGCCGAGCGCCTCGAGGATGGGCGCGGCGTCCTTGTACGACAGCGGATTGGCGGGGATGCTGGGCTGATTGTCCTGCAGCTTGTCCTGCGGAATGCGCTTGGAGTCGGGCAGGTCGAGCGTGGAGGCGATGCCGGGGGTCTCGGGATCGCCGGGGTAGATGGGCAGGAACTGCACGGCGCCGCGCTGCACGGCGGAGTCGGGACGGTAGGGGCCCTTGGGGTACATGTCGCCCTGGAAGTAGCCGTCGTCGGCGGGGTCGGAGTAGATGAGGACGCCCTTGGCGCCGTACTGCTGCGCGATGTAGACCTTCACGCCGCGGTAGTTGCCGCCGTAGCGGACGAGGACGATCTTGTCCTTGACGCTGATGCCGAGGGCGGCGAGTTTTTTGAAGTCGGCGAGGGTGCCGTAGTTGGCGTAGACCACGTCGCCGGTGACGTCGCCCGAGGGGCTGGAGCCGTTGAAGGCGGGCAGGACGCGGGGATCGTCCTGGAAGGGATCGCCGCCGTCCTTGTTGGGGTCGACGTGCTCGGGCGAGGGGCCGGACATGAGCTTCTTGCCGTCGGCGTCGAAGGCCTCGATCTGGATCTTGATGGGCTTGTTCAGCAGCACGCGGTAGGGCGTGATGGTGGTCTCGAGGCCGGCGGCCTTGAACTTCTCGGCGACGTACTGCGCGGTCTTGTAGTCCTCGGGCGAGCTGGCCCAGTGGGGTTCGGCGGTGAGCGTCTTGAGGTGCTCGCCGGCGAGCTTGGCGTCGGGGACGGCGAGGAAGATGGAGTCCCACTTGGCTTGCTGGGAGAAGTCGCGGTAGCCGAAGACCTGCTGGGGTGGCGGGAGTCTGCGCGGTCAGGAGCGGCGCGCTCGGGGGCAGGAGCAAGAAGGCGCGAGGCGGCGAGAGGAAGCAGATGCGGTGGCGCGGAGAGGACGGCTGCGTGCAGGCTTCTGTTCGAACAGGCGTCAAGGATTTCCCTTTGTGAAAACGAGATGGGTGGATCGAGTACAGCAGGTGGTGAAAGTGGTTGCATCAGGCGACCGGTTGGGTGCAGAAACGGCAGCGGGAGGCGGCCAGCGGAATGTCGGAGAGGCACTGCGGGCAGGGCCGGGTGGTGGGGTCCGGCGGCGGGCCGCTGAGCTTCTTGAGCAGGTACTGCATGGGGAGAACGATGAGGAAGTAGACGATGCTGGCGGTGATCAGGAAGGAGATCACGGCGTTGATGAAGTTGCCGAGATGAATCGGCGTGCCGCGCAGGTAGACGTCGAGGGTGGAGAACTCTTGCTTGCCGGTGAAGGCGGCGATGAACTGGCCGAGGACGTCCTTGGTGAAGGAGGTGACGATGGCGTTGAACGCCGCACCGATCATGACGGCGACGGCAAGATCGACAACATTTCCCCGCAGAATGAAATCGCGAAAACCTTTGAGCACGGCGTGTCTCCATGGGCGATGAGAGTGCAGGTCGTTCGTCTTGGTGTGCGTGTGTTGCCGAGTATATCAGCGCGCGCTTTAGTGCGCCGCCGAGAGCCACATCGCGTAGGGATAGAGCAGGAAGACGAGGATCAGCGCCACCGCCATGAGGTCCATATAGATGCAGAGCAGCACGCCGCCGTGGTAAAAGCTCCAGCGTTTGCGCATGCAGCGGGTGGTGTCGGCGGTGCCGAGCACGGCGAGCAGGGTGGGGAAGAGCAGCAGCAGCGTGGGGCGGTTGTGCGGGAAGTCCGAGAGCCGGAAGGACGCGGCGAGGCTCATCAGAACGAGCAGGTTGCTGCGCAGAAGCGAACAATGCCGCGGGTTGAGCACGCCACGAAACACGGCTCCCATTATGCGCCTGAGAGCGCTAAGGGAGCCGGTGTCGTGGTGCGGAGTTGTGTTGTGGTGCGGTTGCGTTTAGGCGGTGACGGGCTCGCGCTGCGCGTCCATCTCGCGGATGGCCGTGACATAGTCGCCGCTGAGGACGCCGCGCTCGGTGATGATGGCGGTGACGTACTTGGCCGGGGTGACGTCGAAGGCGGGGTTCTCGATGCCGACGCCGTGCGGGGTCATCTGCTTGCCGTTGGAGTGGGTGACCTCGCGGGCGGAGCGCTGCTCGATGGGGATGCCGGTCGCCGGTGGCGGTGGCGAGGTCGATGGTCGACCAGGGCGCGGCGACGTAGAACGGGATGCCGTGCTCCTTGGCGAGGATGGCGACGCCGTAGGTGCCGATCTTGTTGGCGACGTCGCCGTTGGCGGCGATGCGGTCGGCGCCGACGATGACGGCCTGGATGCGGCCCTGCAGCATGAGCGTAGGCGGCCATGTTGTCGCAGATGACGGTGGTGGGGATGTTGTCCTTCATCAGCTCCCACGCGGTGAGGCGCGCGCCCTGCAGGAAGGGGCGGGTCTCGTCGGCGAAGACGTCGATCTTGTGGCCGCGCTCGATGGCCGCGCGGATGACGCCGAGCGCGGTGCCGTAGCCGCAGGTGGCCAGCGCGCCGGCGTTGCAGTGGGTCAGCACGGTGCCTTCCTTGCGGCAGCAGAGCCGCGCCGTGGGCGCCCATCTGCTTGCAGGCGGCGATGTCCTCGTCGTACATGCGGCGCGCTTCGTCGACGACGGCCTGCTTGATCGTCGGCGATGGCGGTGCCGGGCTGCGCGGCGAGCTGTGTTGTAGAGCTCGCGGATGCGGTCGATGCCCCAGAAGAGATTGACGGCGGTGGGCCGGGTGCTGGCGAGCAGTGTCGCAGATGACGGCGACCTCGGCGGTCAGCTCGGGGAGGGTGGTGGCGGTGCTGCGGTCGATGCCGAGCGCGACGCCCATGGCGGCGGAGACGCCGATGGCCGGCGCGCCGCGCACGATCATGTCGCGGATGACGGTCGCGACCTGCTTGTAGTCGGTCGCGAGGACGTAGGTCTCCTCGAGCGGGAGCTTGGTCTGGTCGAGAAAGTTAACGCCTTCGGGGAGCCATTCGAGAGTAGGAATCATGTCGTTTTCAGTTTACTTCTTCTGCTTTGCGTTGAGGGCGAGGTGGGCGGCGCGCACGTCGCTGGCGGTGAAGACGGAGAGGAAGGGACGCGCCGCTGGGCTGCGGCCTCGATCGTTGGCGCGGCCACCCTGCTCGCGGTCGACCAGGCAGAGGACGCCGGCGACGATCATGCCGGCCTCGCGCGCGGCCTCGATGGCGGTGATGGTGGAGCCGCCGGTGGTGCAGACGTCGTCGACGATGACGACCTTGCGCGCCGGGCTTGAGGAAGCCTTCGATGCGGCGGCCGGTGCCGTGGGTCTTCTCGGCCTTGCGGACGAGGAAGCCGTGGACGAGCGTGGGCTCGGGGCCGGGATCCTCTTCGGGCTCCATCTCGAGGGCGCTCGCGAGCTCCTGGATCTCGTGGTGGTCGGCGACGCGCCCAGGCGCTGGCGCTGGCGACGTTCGAGACCAGCGGATCGGCGCCCATGGTGAGGCCGCCGACGGCCTCGGCCTCGGGGATGTGCTGGCGGATCAGGTCGTAGAGGACCAGGCCGGCGAGGCGGCCGCCCTCGGCGTGCAGCGTGGTGATGCGGCAGTCGATGTAGTAGTCGCTGCGGGCGCCGCTGGCGAGGGTGAAGTCGCCGAGCTTGAAGGAGTGGGTGGCGAGGAGGTCGAGAAGGGCGGGGCGGCTTTCGATAGGCATGTCTCTTCGATTGTAGCGAAGCGAGCCGCCGCGCACCGGCCTACTGGGTCATCTTTTCGAGGTGGCGATAGCCGCCGGTGGCGATGAAGAGCGTGATGAAGACCGAGAGGTTGTAGCTGGCGTGGACCAGCGTCGAGCAGGCGACCGAGCGGGTGCGGATGCGCACGGCCGTCAGCGCGAGCGAGACGAAGAAGAGCACGACGACCGCGGTCCAGGCGTGGGCGAGCTGCTCGGCGTGCAGCAGCGCGAAGAGGATGCTGGTGACGATGCTGGCGCCGACGATGGCGGCGCGGCTGCGGAAGGTCAGGTTGTCGGTGCCGTCGGCGAGGCCCGCGGATGTGGCTTCGGCGAAGAAGTGGAAGTGGCGGGGTGGCTCCTCGCCGCGCAGCCGCGCGAAGGAGAAGGCGGAGAGGTAGCGCAGCAGCGGACCGAGCCAGTCGAGCGTGATGGTGAAGGCGGGCAGCAGGAAGCCGCGGAAGCAGAGCTCCTCGAAGAGCGGCGCGAGGGTGATGCCGAAGACCGTGACCAGCCAGACGTCGGAGCGCGAGCGGAAGTAGTCGTCCATGGGGATGGACTTGGGCATGGGGATGAGGCTGGAGATCGCCTGCACGGTGAGCCCGAGGACGAGGCCGAGCGGGATCAGGCGCTTGGCGAGGCGCAGCGCCTGGGCTCCGTTCCAGTGCACGCCGAGGAGAAATCCGCGTCGCCAGAAGAGCGGGAAGGCGAGGACGCAGAAGCCGAGCGTGGCGAGGTAGGCGATGGCCATCGCGGCGATCTGCCGCTTGGGATGCATGACCGACGCTCTGCTGGATGGTGGGACCCGCGTGGGGCGCGATCAGGAGAAGCTGGCTGAGCAGGAGAACGAGGAAGGCGAAGCTCAGGAAGAGGACGACGTGGCCGAGATGCGGCACGCGGGAGGACGGCGGCGGGAGCGTCGGCCGCGAGAAGAGAGGCGCCGAGGCGGAGCGAGCTTCAGCTTCGGTCGCGTTCGCAGGATCGAGCGGGCTGCGCTCGGGGGCCGCGAACGGGGCTAGCTCGGATTCGCGGCCTTCGTCGAAGGGATCGGTTGGTCCGGTCGGATTGCTCATGCCTTCCTCGGCCGTCCCGGCGACTTCTTGGCGCAGTCTTCTTCGCGGTCTTCTCTGGCTTGGCGGCCGCTGCGGCTGCTGGCCGCGCGGATGGGGACGCCGGTCTTCTTCTCCGGGGCGACGAACTTCGCCTTCGGCTCGCGCTTCTTGTCGGCCGCGGCGACGATGTCGAGCGGCTGTGCGCCGGCGAAGCGGCTCGGCGCTGCCGTTGCCGTTCGGGTGCGGTTCGATCGCGTAGTACTTGGCGAGGAAGCTGCCGGTGTGCGAGTCGGCGACGGTCGCGACCTGCTCCGGGGTGCCGTGCGCGACGACGCGGCCGCCGCCCTCGCCGCCTTCGGGGCCCATGTCGAGGATGTAGTCGGCGTTGCGGATGATGTCGAGATTGTGCTCGATGATGATCACGCGTGTTGCCGAGGTCGGTGAGGCGGTGCAGCACCTCGAGCAGCTTGCGCACGTCGTCGAAGTGCAGGCCGGTGGTGGGCTCGTCGAGCAGATAGAGCGTGCGGCCGGTCTGGCGCTTGGAGAGCTCGCGCGCGAGCTTCATGCGCTGCGCCTCGCCGCCGGAGAGCGTGGTCGCGGACTGGCCGAGATGGATGTAGCCGAGGCCGACGTCGACCAGCGTCTGCAGCTTGACGTTGACGGTGGGGATGTCCTTCAGGATCGGCAGCGCGTCGGCGATGGGCAGGTCGAGCAGGTCGGCGATGGAGTAGCCGTTGAACTTGACCGAGAGCGTCTCCTGATTGTAACGGCGGCCGTTACAGATCTCGCAGAGCACGTAGACGTCGGGCAGGAAGTTCATCTCGATGCGGCGCTGGCCCTCGCCCTGGCAGGCCTCGCAGCGGCCGCCCTGCACGTTGAAGGAGAAGCGGCCGGGCTTGTAGCCGCGCTCGCGCGACTCGGGCAGCATGGCGAAGAGGTCGCGCATCGCGGTGAAGACGCCGGTGTAGGTCGCGGGATTCGAGCGCGGCGTGCGGCCGATGGGCGACTGGTCGATCTGGATGACCTTGTCGAGCTGGTCGATGCCGATGACGCGCGCCGTGCTTGCCGGGCTCCTCGCGCGAGCCGTAGAGGTCCTTGGCCAGCGCGCGGTAGAGGATGTCGTTGACCAGCGTGCTCTTGCCCGAGCCGCTGACGCCGGTGACCACCGTCATCACGCCGAGAGGGAAGTGCGCGGTGACGTCGTGCAGGTTGTGCGAGTGCGCGTCCTCGACGGTGAGCCACTTGCCGGTGAGCGGGCGCGGCGCCTTGTCCGGCGTGGGCCGGGTGACGATGTCGATCTTGCCGGAGAGGTACTGGCCGGTGAGCGACGTCGGGGTTGTCCATCACCTCCTGCGGCGTGCCGCTCGGCGATGAGGTGGCCGCCGTTCTTGCCGGCGCCGGGGCCGAGGTCGAGGACGTAGTCGGCCTTGCGGATGGTGTCTTCGTCGTGCTCGACGACGAGGACGGTGTTGCCGAGGTCGCGCAGGGCTTCGAGCGCGGTGATCAGCCGCTGGTTGTCGCGCTGGTGCAGGCCGATGGAGGGCTCGTCGAGCACATAGAGGACGCCGCGCAGGCGCGAGCCGATCTGCGTGGCGAGGCGGATGCGCTGGCCCTCGCCGCCGGAGAGCGTCGCCGCCGAGCGGTCGAGCGAGAGGTAGCCGAGGCCGACGGCGTTGAGGAACTCGAGCCGCTCGATGATCTCGCGCTGCAGCCGGTCGGCGATGATGCGGTCGCGGCCGGTGAAGTCCATGCTGCGTGCGCCGGTCAGGGCGCGCTCGAGCGAGAGCGCGGTGAAGTCCGCGATGGAGGCGGCCTTGCCGGCGATGGGCACGGTGACGGCGAGCGACTCGGGGCGCAGCCGGCGGCCCTCGCAGCGCGGGCAGAGTGGTCGCGGACATGTACTGCATCATGTACTCGCGGTAGCCCTCGGACTTGGTCTCTTCGAGGTTGGAGCGCAGGTAGGCGAAGATGCCGTGGAAGCCGGTGCGGCCGGCCTCGTTGCGCGGCGGCCCGTAGAGCAGCAGGTCCTGCTGCGCCTTGGGCAGCTCTGCGAACGGCAGCTTCAGGTTGATCTTGTACTTTTCCGCGGCCAGCTTGATCAGGCGCAGCAGATACTGCGAGCCCGAGCCGGGCCCCATCGCGCCGTCGAGCAGCGGCTTCGACCAGTCGGTGATGGTCTTCGCGGGGTCGAAGTCGTAGATGCTGCCGAGGCCGTGGCACTCCGGGCAGGCGCCGTAGTTGGAGTTGAAGGAGAAGCTGCGCGGCTCGAGCTTGGGCACGTTGATGCCGCAGTCGGGGCAGGCCATCGAGGAGGAGTAGAGCGTCTCGGTCTGCTCGCGGTTGGCGCCCTGGATGCC
Organism: uncultured Acidobacteriaceae bacterium; assembly: GCA_963755245.1. Lineage (GTDB taxonomy): Bacteria > Acidobacteriota > Terriglobia > Terriglobales > Acidobacteriaceae > Edaphobacter. The sequence goes on from CAVWJY010000013.1 coordinate 74,291, forward strand.
GATCAGCACCAGGCCGTTGGCCATCTGCAGCGCCTTGGCGACGGAGGTTTCGAGGCGGCGCGTGTCGACTTGCTGTGCCGTCCGGCTGGCCGGGCTTGAGCACGATGCGGTCGACGATGGCCTCGACGGTGTGGTTCTTGCGCTTCTCGAGGCGCATGCCCTCGGTCAGCTCGGTCATCTCGCCGTCGATGCGCGCGCGGAAGCCCTGCTGGTCGAGCGCCTCGAGCTCCTCGCGGAACTCGCCCTTGCGGCCGCGCACGATCGGCGCGTAGACGGTGATGCGCTCGCCGGGAGCCAGCGCGACGACGCGCTCGACGATCTGGTCGGCGGACTGGCGCGAGATGGGCAGGCCGCAGTTGGGGCAGTGCGGCTGGCCGACCGAGGCGTAGAGCAGCCGCAGGTAGTCGTAGATCTCGGTGATGGTGCCGACGGTGGAGCGCGGGCTGCGGCTGGTGGTCTTCTGCTCGATCGAGATGGCGGGCGAGAGGCCGTCGATGGCGTCCACGTCGGGCCGCTCCATCTGGTCGAGGAACTGGCGCGCGTAGGCGGAGAGCGTCTCCACGTAGCGGCGCTGGCCCTCGGCGTAGATGGTGTCGAAGGCGAGCGAGGACTTGCCCGAACCGGAGAGGCCGGTGACCACCGTCAGCGTGTTGCGCGGAATGCTGACGTCGATATTGCGCAGGTTGTGCTGGCGCGCTCCGCGAACCGTAATGTGGCGAATGCTCATGACTTGGTTGGCCCGTATTGGGCCAAGCATCTAGGATACGGCATCGGGGCGCAAGGTAGAAGAGACGGTTGCCGCAGATGCCACGGACGGGCTCCGCCGACGGTTTGATTGCCATTTTGGGAGACGAAGCAACTCCTCGGGCGATTCCCACTATCCACAGGGGATCTCGGAATGCAATAGTCGTTTAACGCATGGATTATGGTTGCCGATGAAATATCTGCAACAATAACTTCGGTGAATCCTCCGGCCCAAAGCTGAGCATGGAGAATTCGCCGTCCAAGGAGTTCGTCTTGATTTCCATTGTTCTGGTTTGCGCGGTGCTGGCATCGCTTGCAGCAGGGGTCCTGGTTGCCTACATGCTTTGCCATCTGATGTTTGCTCTGTTTCACAGCCATGCGCGCCAGATCGCGCAGTCCTCAGGCCGCAGCCCGGCGACGACGGCGCCGCTCACGGAGAGCTAGCTCCGCGCTACTGCGGCGCTGCGGTGGTCTGCTGTTGCTGCATCTGGCGCAGCTGGTTATAGATCTGCTGCGGTGTTCTGGGCCCGTTCGGGGACGGCTCTCCGTTGGGCTGGTTCGTGGAGTCCTCCGCATCCGACTCCTGCGGGGCGCCCGGGGTGGGTGGGTGCCCGAGCCGCGGCGAGGAATGACGGGAGGGATCGTAGGCTGGGTCGCGGGCTGGGCTGGCTGCGGCTGGTTCCGGCGCGACGCGGTTCCTGGGGTTCCGGCTGCGCTGCGCTCGGGCTGGGGGGAGTTGGGCCGCCCAGGCGAGGGGTAAGGATCAACTCGGTCGGGCCTTTGGCGCTGCTCGACCAGCAGCATATTGCTTCCCGTGCCGTCGAGCAGCGAGGCGAGAACGACAGCCGGCGCGGATGGGCCATATTGGCCATAGACCCGCTCGTCGGCCACGCCGCCGGTGACCTTCATCCCGATCTTGCTGGAGACCTCGCGGAGAATCTGATTCAGGCTGACGTTCGTGGCGGTGACGGTCAGCTTTCCGGCGACGTAGTTCACGTTCAACTGGGTCGTGGCAGGGCGATTGGCCACGTTCGACTGGCGCTGCAATCGGCGTCGCTGCGGGAGCGCTTTGCCGTCTGCGCCTGCAGCCAGCGGTTGTCCGCAGCAGGGCATCGCCAGCAGGGTCGCGAGGGTCATCCCGCGACGGACAGCAAGTCGAATTGGGCGCGTGAATTTCATCTGTGCTGAATAGGACGATTCGTAACTGCTGAAGTAAGCCTATCCTGCCGACTGCGTCTTCGCTCCCCAGTTTAGTCTCTTTGCCGGAGTTGGTGAGGATGGGCTCCAAGTTTTCCGGCTAGCGGCAAACCGTAACCTGGGTGATCGGATTTTCCGATAGAGCATCTCCGCCGTCAAGGTGTAGCATCCTTTCACGCCGGACGAGGAGGTTTGCGCCAGATGGGGAACCGGATGGGACGCAGTGTCTGCATATTCGTGGTCGCGCTGCTCTTTGGGCTGCAGCTTGCCGCAGGCGAGACCTGCACCACGCAGTCCGCGATGGCGGCAGCGGATCGCGATCGCCTGGTTGCGGCGGCGCTGGTGCTGGCGCAGAAGGTGCAGGCAAATGACGTCGATGGCCTGCGCGCTTTGGCGCTGCCGGAGTACGACAAGAAGCCCGGGCCGATGAGCAGCCTGGTGGCGAGCGTCTCGCCGAAGCTGAAGGACGCCAAGCTGGTCGTGGAGCAGGTCTATCTGCTGGATGCCAGCGGGCTGAAGAGCGGCGCCGATGGCAAGCCTGCGGACGCCGAGTTCTTTTGCTCGCTCAATCAATCCGCGGCGTCGGCGGACTTTCTGATTCCCGGCCTTCCGGCTGGCCGCTACGGCTTCGCGATCGTTCATGCGGAGTCGGCCAAGACGCCGTGGAGTCTCTCCTTCCTGCTGCAGCAGGAGCGTGGGTGGTCGATGGCGGGCTTCTATCCGAAGCCGCTGACGGCGGCCGGACACGACGGCCTTTGGTATTGGAGAGAGGCTCGCGAGTTGGCCAAGCAGGGGCAGCGCTGGAACGCCTATCTCTTCTACCGCGAGTCGCAGGCGCTGTTGCAGCCCGTGAACTTCCTCAGCAGCACGAACCTTGAGCAGCTCAAGAAGGAGACCGACGCGGCGACCCCGCCTGCGCTGTCGGAGGGGATCAGTGCCTCGGTTCCGCTGGTGGTCAAGGCGGCCGGTGGCGCGGAGTATCGCTTCACCGACTTCACGACGGACGACTCCCGGGGCGGGGAGCAGCTGGACGTGGCGGTGCACCTCGAGCCCGATCTGCCCGCGGATCGCGGCTCCGTCCGAGCCGCCGGCGAAGGGGAAGGCCGCGCCGGCTCCGATCGCTCCGCGCACCCGCGAGCAGCAACGCGGTGTCGGCGCTGCTGGCGGCCTATCCGGAGTTGCGCAGCCGGTTCCACGGGGTGTGGGTGTTCGCCGATGTGCCGGGGCAGAATCCGTTGGTCACCGAGGAGCCGATGGCGGAGATTCACTGAGGAGGGAGTCATGCCATGCGGGAGAGAGCAGCGGCGGGCGACGTTTACGCTGGGATGGTATCTTTGGGTTCGTTCGGCGACATGATACTTTCATCTTTGGTGAACTAAAGGGCGCCTTAGTCGTGGACACGGCAACCTCTTTCTCTCTCGACATGCAAGTACGTAAGGACATAATGAAGAAGCCAGAAAAGACACTTGCCGAAGCCATCGCGGGACGGCGTGCGACGCCGAGCTTCGACGGTTCTCCCATGCCTCCGGAGGATTTGAAGCAGATCCTGGAGGCCGGTCTGTCGGCGCCCAGCGGATACAATATGCAACCGTGGCGGTTCATCGTGGTGCAGTCGCCGGAGCAGAAGAAGCGCCTGCGCGCGGCCAGCTACAACCAGGCCAAGGTGGAAGAGGCCTCGGCGGTCATCGTGGCCTGCGGCGATGCGGATGGCTGGCGCAAGGATCTCGACCTGATGCTGCAGCAGGGACTTGAGGGAGGCATGCCCGAGAGCTATGCGTCGCAGGCGCGGAGCAGCGTTCCCAACTATCTCTCCAGCTTCTCCAGCGAGAAGATGCACGGCTGGCTCAACAAGCAGGTGATGCTCGCCTTCAGCTTCATGCTGCTGACCGCGGAGACGCTCGGCTACGACACCGCTCCGCATGGAAGGATTCGAACAAGACAAGGTCCACGAGGTGCTGCGTCTGCCGCTGAGCTACTGGACCGTCGCGCTGCTCGCGATCGGGCATCTCAAGGGTGCGGATAAGTTCTACGGCGGCCGTTTCAACAGCGCGCATACCGTCTTCGGCGAGGAGTTCGGCAAGCCGCTCAAGTAGCGTTCAGGGCTCTGGAGAGATCGCAGCGGGCCACGCAGAAGCTCATAGAGGCGGAGCGAGGTCATGAATTGATGAAAACTGCTTCTCGATTCGCTCGATCGCTGACGCGCTCTGCTCTCGTGCTCCTGCTGATGCGCGATCGTCTGCGGAGCCGTCTTTTATCTGCAGCCGCTGTGGGTGGCCGACCAGTTCCTTCGGTTGCGGCTTTGGGAGCACGGCGTCCAAAGCCACTACGTCCGCGGTGGATGGCTACCGGGTGCACTACCTCGAGGCGCTGCCTCGGGGCGGCGGCGCAGGCACTCCGCTGGTGCTGCTGCACGGTCTCGGCTCCCGCGGCGAGGACTGGGGGCCGCTGATTCCGGGCCTCGCCGCCGCCGGCTTTCACGTCTATGCGCCGGACCTTCTGGGATACGGCCGATCGGCGCGGCCGGATGTCGACTACTCCATCAGCCTCGAGGAGAAGCTCGTCGTCGATTTCATGCAGACGCTGCATGTGCCGAACGCGGATGTCGGCGGCTGGTCGATGGGCGGATGGGTGGCGGCGAAGCTCGCGCTCGATCATCCCGAGCTGGTGCACCGGCTGGTGCTTTACGACAGCGCGGGCATCTACTTTCCCGCGACCTTCGATGCCTCGTTGTTCGTTCCTGCGGACGCCGTCGGAGCTCTTCCATCTCACCGAGATGCTCGATCCCAATCCGAAGCATCTACCGCCGTTTGTCGCGCGCGCCGCGATCCGGAAGCTGCAACGCAACGGCTGGGTCGTCCGCCGCGCCGTCGGTTCGATGACCAATGGCCGCGACCTGCTCGACTTCCGCCTGGGCGATCTGGAGCCGCCTACGCTGATCGTCTGGGGCAGCAAGGATGTCCTCATTCCGCTCTCGGTGGGCGAGACCATGCACCGGCTCATTCCGCACTCCTCGATCGATGTGATTGAGGGCTGCGGGCATCTTGCGCCGGGACAGTGCCCGAACTCCGCGCTCGCGGGCACGCGTGGACTTTCTCAAGGCGCCGCAGCCGGCCGAGAGCATCGAGCGCACGCTCCCGGACATTAGCTCGCAGAGCGGGCTACTCACTCCTCCGCCTGCCACTGATACGCGCCTGGCTGGGGAAGGCCAATATGTGCCAGTACGCGTTGCACATACTGCACCGCCATCTCCGCCGTGCTCTGCGGCTTGTTGTAGAGCGTTGGAATCACCGGGAAGATGACCGCGCCGGCGTCCGATGCCAGTTGCATATTGCGCAGATGGATGCGATTGAACGGGGTCTCCCGCACACACAGGATCAGCGGGCCGGTTCTCCTTCAGGCAGACATCGGCGGCGCGCTGGATCAGGTTGCTCGCCAGGCCGATGCGCGATGCCGGCCAGCGTGCCCATGGAGCAGGGAAGCACGATCATGCCGTCGGAGGGATAGCTGCCGCTGGCGATGTTCGCTCCGATGTTGGCGTCGACATGGTGTTGGACCTTGTCCGACCGCGCGCCGAGCATCCGCTGCACCAGATCGTTGCGGCCGCTGATCTCCATCTCTTCGGCGAGCACCCGCAGTGCGCTTTCTGATGCGACGAGATTGATCTTCGTGACCCGAGCATCGGCGACCAGCGCTCGCAGCATCTCAACAGCGTAGATGGATCCGCTCGCGCCGGTAATGGCAAGCGTCAGATTGCCCGGCGCGGATGGAGATTTGTGCGTATCATCTAACGATTATCGCCCACAACGTTCTTCCACAGTGCTTCGCGCGACTTTCTCCGTGAGTGCCACGTTTAACTACGAATAGTCGGTCCGCGGACACGGACTAAGCCGCGGGAGGAAGCCATTCGATACCTGAGCACAAATAAAATGTTGTCTCTTGCGCTCGTTCGTCTGCGCCCTGTTTGCTACGACGCAGCGTTGCATGGCCTCCGCGGCGCTCTTGCTTGAGGAGCCCTTCGGGCACTTCGGCGGGGTCAATCCCACGGGCCATTCGGCGATCTATCTGGATCACATCTGCGCCGCCGCGCCGGATCGTCTGCGCCTGTGCGCGCCGGGAGAGACGGGCGTCGTGCGTCAGCCGATATCACAAGGTGGCCGGGTACGACTGGCTTGCCGTTCCGCTCATCCCTTATCTCTACAGCGTCGACAGCCTCAGCGAGGTGCCCGCGATCGGTGTCGCCCGAGACCGTCGCCGAGATTCGCAACACCTATCGCCACGATCACCTGCAGAGCATCGCGCCCGATGCCTCCCGAGGGCGGCATTCCGCCGGGAGAGTGGACCGAACTGGTGGGCTCCGCATTCGACCGCCGGATCTACGTCTATCAGATCGAGACGACCCGCGAGCAGGACGAACAACTCATCGCCAGCTTCAACGATCGCAAGAACGTCGCGCGGTACAACATGCTCGATCGCAACTGCGCCGACTTCTCGCGCAACCTGTTCGATCTGCTGTATCCGCACTCCGTGCATCGCAATGTCTATGCGGACTGGGGAATCATGACCCCGAAGCAGGTGGCGCGCTCGCTGGTCTCGTATGCGCGCAAGAATCCCGAGGTGGAACTCAAGATCTTCGTCATCCCGCAGGTTCCGGGCACGGTGCCGCGCAGCCACGCCGTCTATGGTTGTGCCGAAGGCTTCGTCAAGTCGAAGAAGTACGTCATTCCCGCCGCGTGCTGAGTCCTTACTTCGCGGCCGGAATGCTCGCGGTGTACGTCGTCGATGGCCGCTTCTCGCCGCCGAAGAATCCGGAGCTGCTGCCGCTTGCGCCGGCGAAGCACCGCACCGGCTCACCACGGCGTCGGTGACGGCACTGCACCCAGCGTTCGGCTCCGACGTCCACGGCCGCGTTCGAACCTGCCCTCGGCGGTGCCATTCCTTCCACGCCGCTTCCGGCGCTCGGCATACTAGCCCGAGCTGCTCTACTCGATGGGTGCGGGGAGTAGCGGCAGGAGGCCGTCCCAGCGCGTAGGCGACCAGCGTCTGGCCATGACGGCCGGTGCGCGCTTCATAGGCGGCGTTGCTCTCCTCCTCCAGCGCGGGAATGCCGGGGTCGAGCTCGCAGGCGGCGATCTCCTCGGTGCTGGCGTGGATGTAGCAAAGCTCGCAGGTGGCGAGATTGTCCTCCTCGGTCCGCATGGGAGGGCCGAAGGTGCGGCAGAGCACCGGTCGCGCCTCGTAGAGATCGCAGGTGCCGGTCGTCAGGTCGAGGGCAGGGCAGGGCTCGTTGTTGGCGAACTCCTCGAAGAGAACGGCCTCTTCAAACGATTCGCCGAGGACGCCGGTTGCAGCATCGCCGGGGAACCAGGGATCGAGCCGCGCGAGCGCCTCGGCGGCGCGGTCGCGCACGCGTGTCGGCACGCGCCGCATCGGTCTGGTCCAGCGCGACCAGTCCTCGGTAGAGGCGGTCGGCGTCCTCCTGTGCGATAGGGAAGACGCCGACGCAGCACTGCGAACAGCCCGGCTTGCAGACCAGATGGCCGCCGCTGCGTCGTGCAGCATCGGCCATCGCGGCATCGACGATCTGGATCAGGCTGTCGGCCATTTGTATCGTCCTTAGTTACTTCGTTTCGTTCAGAACGCGCGTAAAGATCGCATCCACATTCGCCAGCTGCCGCGAGAAGTCGAAGGCCTTGGCCAGCTTCTCAGCGCTCAGGCGGCTGGTGATCGCGGGCTCCTTGGCGATCTCGTCGCGGAAGACCAGCTCTTCCTTCCACGAGCGCATCGCATGGCCCTGCACCAGGCGATACGCATCCTCGCGCAGCATGCCGGACTCGGCCAGATCGAGCAGCAACTGACCGGAGAAGATCAGGCCGCCGGTCGACTCGAGGTTCTTCAGCATGCGCGCCGGATAGACCAGCAGCTTCTCGATCAAGCGTCGCGGTCTTCGCCAGCAGATAGTCGGCGAGGATCGTCGAGTCGGGCAGAATCACACGCTCGGCAGAGGAGTGCGAGATGTCGCGCTCATGCCACAGCGCGACGTTCTCGAAGGCCGTCTGCGCGTTGGCGCGCACCACGCGCGCCAGGCCGCTGATCTGCTCGCTGGTGATCGGGTTGCGCTTGTGCGGCATGGCGCTCGAGCCCTTCTGCTTCTCGGAGAAGAACTCCTCGGCCTCGCGTACCTCGGTGCGCTGCAGATGCCGGACCTCGGTCGCGATCTTGTCGAGCGTGGACACCAGCACCGCCAGCGTGGCGACGTACGCCGCATGGCGATCGCGCTGGACGACCTGCGTGGCGACCGCAACCGGCTTCAGGCCGAGGTCCGCGCAGATCGCCTCTTCGTGCTCCGGCTTCAGGTGGCCGAAGGTTCCGACCGCGCCCGAGAGCTTGCCGACGCGCAGGTCTTCGGCGGCCGCGTCGAAGCGGACCAGATTGCGCTGGATCTCCGAGTACCAGAGCAGCAGCTTCAGCCCGAAGGTCGTCGGCTCGGCATGGATGCCGTGCGTGCGGCCGATCGTCGGCGTGTGCTTGAACTCGAGCGCGCGCTGCTTCAGCACCTCGGCCAGCCGCACGATGCCCGCGCGAATGTGTGCCGAGGCTTCCTTCAGCTGCAGCGCCTGCGCGGTGTCGACCACGTCGGTCGAGGTCAGGCCGTAGTGCAGCCAGCGCGACTCGGGGCCGATGTGCTCGGCGACCGCGGTGGTGAAGGCGATGACGTCGTGCTTGACCTCGTCCTCGATCGCGTTGATGCGCTCGACGGTGAAGTTGCCGCGGTCGCGAATCGCGTCGGCGGCCTCCTGCGGCACCATGCCGGCGCGTGCCAGCGCCTGCGACGCGGCGACTTCAACCCGCAACCAGCAGCGGTACTTGTTCTCATCGGACCAGATGCGGCCCATCTCGGGACGGGTATAGCGGGCGATCAAAGGCGTCTCCTGACGGTCAGCGGAAAGCTGAAGTTCTTAAAGTGGGGAAGGGAAGCAGGCTAGTTGGCGACGCCGAACAGCTCGGCCATCTCATCGTGCAGAAAGCCCTCGCCGGGACGATACGGCTGTACCCAGCGGCCGTCGATCACAAACTGCGGGATGGCACGCTTGCCAACGTTCGCAATCACGTCGCTCGGCCGCGCCGGGCACGCTCTCGATATCGATCTCTTTGAAGGCGATGTTGTGTTTCGCAAGGAAGCGCTTGGCCTCCCGGCAGTCGCGGCACCAGGAAGCTGAGTAAACGGTAAGATCCATCCCTCTATTTTACCTGCTCTGAGCCGCAGACCTCCGTGCGATGCGAAGCGCGAGCTACTGCTCGTGGTAGTTCCGGATCAGGCCGCCGTCGACAAAGTACGTCGATCCAGTGACATACGCCCCGTCCGCGGAGGCCAGAAAGGCCGCCACCCCGGCCACGTCCTCCGGCTGCCCCAGCCGCCCCAGCGGGATATTCTTGAGCAGGGCTTCCAGCTTCGGTTTGTCGGCTCAAGCAGACGCTGTGTTGATCGGCGTCGCAATCGCCCCCGGAGCGATATTGTTCACCGTAATGCCCGAGCGGCCCGAGCTCCACCGCAAGGTCGCGCATCATCATCCGCATGCCGCCCTTGGAGCGCAGTAGGTCGAGAAGTTGGGGAAGACCATGTCCTCATGCACCGAGCTGATGTTGATCACGGCACCCGGCCTGCTTCGCCGCGCGCAGCCGCTCGCACAAATGCCTGCGTCAGAAAGAACGCGCCCTTCAGATTCACGTTGAGCACCGCGTCGTAGTCGGCCTCGGTCACGTCGAGAAAGGCTCCGTGCTTCTCAATGCCGGCGTTGTTCACGAGGATGTCGCAGCCGCCGAGCTGCTGCCATGCCTGCTCGACCAGGTTCGCGCCGTCCTCGATCTTCGAGACATCGGCATGCACCATGATCGCCTTGCCGCCCGCGGCCTCGATCTTCGCCCGCGTCTCCTTCGCCTGATCGACGTGGTCGCGATAGTCGACGACGATGTTCGCGCCCTCGCGCGCAAACCGCTCCGCGATCGCCTGCCCGATCCCCGAACCCGATCCGGTTACGAGGGCGACCTTTCCCGCAAGACGACCTGACGACATAGCATTCGCTCCCGCCGTGGCGCTGTGGATGCGCGCGGCACTGTTGCTCTGCGTCTTCTGTTGTGGCTCTGCGGCTGGTTCGCCGCGGACCTAAGATCTCCTGGCGCGCGCCGTCTTCACGCCCTTCCTGGCTGCGGTCTTCGCGCTCCGGGTCTTGGCCGGGCTCCTCTTGGCCGTGCTCCGGTTTGGCTGTGGCTCGCTGCTTTGTCGCCGTTCGCTTCGTGTGCTTCTTCGGAGCTGCCTTTTCCTTCTCCTCGGCAATCAGCTCGCGAAAGAATTCCCTTGGCCTTCTCCAACTCTGCGTGGCGCTCCTTGCGACAGGTTCTTTCCGCCGCGGTTGATGTAGTAGTTCAGCATCCGCATCCCCGACGCGGGGCCCTTGGGCGAGACCTTCTTCGACGCCAGATGCTTGGCAATCGTCTCGGCATCCTGATTGAAGAGCCCTTCCTCCGGATACGTTGACTCTGTGTCCACCTCTGCAACCCACTTCTTGACGGCCATTGGCGATACCTCCTTATGGCACAGTTGGATGCGAAAGTCTAGGAACGAGCCTGCCGGCGCGCACGAAAGAAGTTCGTCAGCAGCGCGCCGCACTCCTCCGCCAGCAGCCCGGCTTCGACCTCGACCTTGTGGTTCAGCTGCGGGTGGTTCATCACGCTGAGCACCGAGCCGCAGGCGCCCGCCTTGGGGTCGGTGGCCGCATAGACCAGGCGCTTGATGCGCGCGTGCAGGATGGCGCCGGCACACATCGCGCAGGGCTCGAGCGTCACATAGAGCGTGCAGTCTCTCCAGCCGATAGTTGCCCAGCGCCTGCCCCGCGGCGCGCATGGCGACGATCTCCGCATGCGCGGTCGGATCGCTGTCGCGCAGCACGCGATTGTTGCCCCGGCCGACGATCGCGCCCTCGAAGACGACGACCGCGCCCACCGGGACCTCGCCGTCGCGCTCGGCGGCAGCGGCCTCGTCGATGGCGGCGCGGAGATAGTCGAGATCGATCAGGTGCGCCATCGGCTATCACCACCGGAGACAGCGATGATCATCCCGAAAGTTCAGCACGGTCGATTCCTTGCGTATGGAAGCATAGCTGGAAAATCGAAGATCTGTCCGTCAAGATCAAGATGACTTTCGCTGCTCAAGCTGGACGAGCGCGCAATCGGTAAGGCCGAATGCGTCAAATGAATTCAGTCTCGGTCAGCGATCGACGTTTACGAGAATGCGTCTCTTCAAAGACGCTCGATGAAAACTCGCGGCAAGCTGGACGCAAAGCTCCACGCAAAGCGCGTTTGAGATGACTGGAAGGCTATTTGCCAAGATTACTTACCTCGGTCAGCGACATGGGTCGTCGTAACGATGTGACTGGAATGCTGATCAGATAGATCCGCGCAATGCATCGAACGCATCGGTCTGAGTGAACATCTGAGGCTCGCTTGAATGTGCTCAATGCACGTCGGCATATCGAATCGCGCTGTGATCCAGAGAAGAAGCAGATTCGAGTCGAGCAACAGCACCCGCCCCCGCGATCCGGAGAGCAGCGTACGGATCGCCGAACTAGGCATGGATGCTCTTGATCCCGACGCAATGCTCCCGATCCGAGGCTTGCACGCTGAACCAGCCTTATAGGCGCGGCGATCACTGAGCATCAGCCCGAGGATTCGGGCCAACATCTGCCATACCGAGTTTCGTGGCGGCTCGGGATAGGAGAAGGTGATAACCCAGATCGTACCGTCCTCGGCCAACTCTTCGCTTCTTCAAGCTCGACTCCTGCCATACTCCGGAACCATGAGCCAAATCTTTCAGCGTATTCGTAGGCTTTGGAAACGGCCTCTTTGATCTCAATCATATGGGACTCCCGCTGCTGCGATTATGCCGGTTCCTGCTGGGGCGTGCAACGCATGCGCCACGGGAACCGGCATAATCGTCTTCGGATGTGTTTCGTGACCTATCCGAAGAAGTGCAGGATCCTTTCGACGATCTTCTCGAGCGCCGGCCGGCGCTGTTGCAGGGCTGTCGTCGGAGAGGCTGAAGTTCTTCTTCCAGGTCTGCTCCAGGATGGCGAGGATGCGCTCCTGCGTGGCCTCTGTGCGCAGGCAGTGCAGCAGGGCAGCGAAGACCTCTTCGACTTCACCTTCGTACTCATCGGCAGGAGCGCCGTCGGCGATGAAGCCTTCGACGTCCTGCTCGGTGACCAGGTCATTTACGGAATCCAGATCGATCGTCATCTTGTTTACGCCGGCTCCTGCTGGGTCATGCAATGCAGCGCGCCCAGTCCCCAGATAAAGTCCACACAGTGAATGCCGATCACCTCGCGGGTCGGGAAGCACTCCGCGATGATGTTCAGCGCATGCCGGTCGTGGCAGTCGTTGAAGGTCGGCACCAGCACGAGATCGTTCGCGATATAGAAGTTCGCGTAGCTCGCCGGCAGGCGCTGTCCGCCGAAGACCACCGGATCGGGCATCGGCAGCTCGCGAATCTCGAAGGGCTTGCCCGCGAGATTCCGCGCGCTGCGCAGCCGGTCGAGATTCTCCGCCAGCGGCAGGTGGTTCTCGTCCGCCGTGTTCTTCTCGACCGCCGTCAGGATCACGTTCTCGTCCACGAAGCGGGTGATGTCATCGACGTGGCCGTGGGTGTCGTCGCCGGCGCAGCCGCGATGCAGCCACACCACCTGCTCGATGCCCAGGTACTGCTGGAAGGCGCTCTCCAACTGCTCGCGGCTGACGCCGGGATTCCGCTGCTGGACCTCGCTGAGCAGGCACTCCTCGGTGGTCAGCAGAATGCCGGCGCCGTTGGTGTCGATGCTTCCGCCCTCGAGCACCAGCCGATGCGTCGTGCCATCCGCCAGCAGGATCTCCGGCTTGATCTCCGGCATGTCGTAGAGCTCCGCCACGTGCTGCGGAATCTGGTCGTCGCGGCGCCAGTTGTCGTACTTCGCCCAGGCGTTGAACTTCCAGTTGGTGATCGTGAGGCCGTTCTCGGCGTTCTTCACGAAGATGGGGCCGGAGTCCCGCAGCCACACACGGTCGGTCGGCCAGTGGTGGAAATGTAACCGCGCCAGGTTCGCTCCGGCCCGCCGCAGCAGGCTCTGCGCGCGGCGCTCCGCCGCCAGATCGTTGACCAGGATATTGACATCCTCGACCCGCGAAAGATGCCGCACGATCTCCGCGTACACCCACGGAATCGGCTGAAACTTGCCCGGCCAGTCCTCCGCGTTGTGCGGCCATGCAATCCATGTCGCCGCGTGCGGAGCCCACTCCGCCGGCATGCGGTACTTCGATTTACCCAAGGGAATAACCTCGCTTCCTGTCTCTTTAGAAGATACCGCGCAGCACGCACCGCCGGAAACGGTGCTTTCCCCGTTTCCAGCGTGCTGCGCCAAGCCATGCAAATTGTTTGAAGTCCGGCTGCCCGGAGAGCTGCTCCGGGCCGCATCGGGATTCGTCGGGATTAGTCCAGGAAGCGGCTGGTGATGCCGCCGAACGCGTCGATGCGGCGGTCGCGCAGGAACGGCCAGTTGCGCCGCGTATCCTCGAGCAGCTTCAGGTCGATCTCCGCCATCAGGATCTCCTCGCGGTCATGCGAGGCCTGCGCGATCACCCGGCCAAACGGATCGGCGATGAAGCTGCCGCCCCAGAACTCCAGCCCCGCGCCCTCCGGGCCCTTCACGTCGATCGGGCCGTTGGCGCCCTGGTGCACCACATCGCCCTGCTCGTGGCCCACGCGGTTCACCGCGCAGACAAACACGCCGTTGGCGATCGCATGCGACCGCTGGATCGTCTGCCACGCCGAGTACTGCGCCTCGCCGAACTCCGCCTTCTCGCTGGGATGCCAGCCGATCGCCGTCGGGAAGAACAGCGTGTTCGCGCCCTGCAGCGCCGTCAGCCGCGCGCCCTCGGGATACCACTGATCCCAGCAGACGAGCGTGCCGATGTTGCCCTGGCTGGTCTCGAAGGCCTTGAAGCCCAGATCGCCCGGCGTGAAGTAGAACTTCTCGTAGTAGAGCGGATCGTCCGGAATGTGCATCTTCCGGTAGACGCCCGCCAGCGAGCCATCCTGCTCCAGGATCGCCGCCGTGTTGTGATACAGGCCCGGCGCGCGCCGCTCGAACAGCGACGCGATCAGGACGATCTTCTCCTCGCGCGCGATGGCGCTGAGGCGCTCCGTGCTCGGCCCGGGAATCGACTCCGCCAGATCGAACAGCGCGTGCTCCTCGCGCTGGCAGAAGTACTGCGCGCGGAAGAGCTCCGGCAGACACACCACATTTGCTCCCGCACGCGCGGCCTCGCGCACGCTGGTCCGCCGCCTTGTCCAGATTCGCCGCCGTATCCGCCGCACACGACATCTGGATCAGCGCCACTCGTTTGTTCTTCGTCATTGCCTTTACACCTCAAGAAATTTGTACAAAACCGTGCTGCTGGATCGGACCAGAGCCCGACCGATGTGCGCAGCTGCACCTTCCGCGCCTTCGCGGGAAGTCGTCATCTTTGGATCCGCGGAGCCCCTGGTGAGATTCACTGGACAGAGGAGTTCTTCGCCATCTACCAGTGTACTTGTCTGACGCGCCAACGCCGCCATGCCTCGCGAGTCTGCATCCCTGGCGCGCAGGCAGGCTGGTATTCCAGGTTCGCAATTGTCATCACAAAGTTGTAAAGGAGCGATAAAGAGCCGAAGAATCTGTTCTCTCCGGCGAAGCAGAATCTGATAGTTTTGTAGGGAAGACCGAGGAGCGGCTCCCGCCATCAGAGGTCTTCTATTCACCCCAAATCTAGACCGAAGCACCCCATGGACCCCGCCGGTCCATGCAAGAAGGAGCGTAATGTCAAGCGAATATCGTGATTTCCTGGAACTTTCCTACGGTGAACTGGAAGACCTGAACCTTGCCGCCAAAGAGCAGCGCAAGAAGCGCGTCGCCGCGGATGTGATCCAGGAAGAGCGTCTCAGGTACCTGACCGACGAGAAGCGCATCAAGGCCGTCACCGTGGTCTTCTCCGACCTCGAAGGCCGCCTGCACATGCTCGACTACGACAAGAAGTTCTTCATCAAGGGCTGGGACAACCTGACCTTCGACGGCTCCTCGATCCGCGGCTTTACGGCGCAGCGCGAGAGCGACCTTCGCCTCGGCATCGACTGGAGCGCCTTCTACTGGGTGCCGGCCGACGTCTTCGGCCCGGGCAAGGTGCTGGTCTTCGGCGAGGTCATCGACAAGAACGGCGCCACCTACGCCGGCGACATCCGCGGCGTGCTCAAGAGCTTCGCCAACGAGATGTTCACGACCAACGGCTACACCCTGAACGCCGCCAACGAGATCGAGGGCTTCCTCTTCGACGGCATCGACGCCGAGCGCAGCTTCCACGAGACCGGCTCCTTCGAGTACGTCAACACGGGCGGCTACTACCACTCGCTGCCCGGCGATCCGCTGCGCGAGTTCATCGACACCGCCGCCGAAGTGCAGCGCGCGATGGGCTTCGAGAACGAGAAGGACCACCCCGAGGTCGCGCCCTCGCAGTTCGAGATCAACTACAGCTACGGCGAAGTCGTCGCCGCCGCCGACCAGATCCAGCTCTACAAGCTGATCTGCCGCCAGATCGCGACCCAGATGGGCATGACCGCCAGCTTCCTGCCCAAGCCCGTCATCGGCGTCAACGGCAGCGGCATGCACACCAACGTCTCGATCACCAAGAACGGCAAGAACCTGTTCTGGGATCCCAAGGGCGAGGAGAAGGTCTCCAAGCTGGCCTGGCAGTTCGTCGACCGCATCCTGACCCACGGCAACGACATCTGCCTGCTGCTCAACGCCAGCGTCAACGCCTATCGCCGTCTCGATCCGCACTTCGAGGCGCCGAACCAGATCAAGGCCTCGGCCGTCGATCGCGGCTCGATGGTCCGCATTCCCATCGGCAACGAGAAGTCGCGCGCGTCGAGGTCCGCTCGGTCGGTCCGGATGCGAACCCCTACATGGTGCTCTACTCGGTCTTCAAGACCGGCCTGGACGGCGACATCGCGAAGATCAAGAACCTGCGCCAGGCCGACCGCTACCTGCCCGACAACATCTACACCGCGCTCGACGACTTCCGCAACGCGGAGTGGACCACCACGCTGCTCGGCGAGGACGTCAAGGGCCGCTACGCCGACCTGAAGCAGGCCGCGGCCGACCGCTGCGCGCGGCTGCTCGGCACCATCGTCAAGGCGCCCGAGGTGCAGTTCCACCACGAGGTCTACAACCAGCTCCTCTGGAACAACTTCTAACCTCGTTCCAGCTGAGCAAGCAAAGCAAAAGGGCCGGCGAGATCAGATTCGCCGGCCTCTTTGTTTCTTGCTCGGGCGATTCCTCGCGTGCCCTTCTCTGCTCCTTGCCCCTCTCATCGCCGACGGCCGCACGCCGGTCAGTCGACACCGCCCGTCGAGGGAGGACGGTGGCGGCCCGGTGCGCTGTCGATGCCGCCCAACCAGGCCGACGCCAGCATCCTGAAGCGGGTACGGGTCGTCGCCATCCCGTTGCGACTACTCACCTCAAGTAGCCCGACTCTCGTCAAATGCCTTCAAATGCATCGATATCCGCCCAGCCTTGCCGGGCTCGTCCGGAAGCTGCGGCCGTATCATGGAAAACGAGAGCAGACGGCCCTGCCGTGGCTCAACGGCCCTCGTGCCATCCATCTCTGGAGATCAACATTCATGCGTAAGAAAGTAACTATCGTCGGATCCGGCAACGTGGGCGCCACCGCAGCCCACTGGATCGCCGCCAAGGAGCTCGCCGACGTCGTCCTGCTCGATGTCGTCGAAGGCGTTCCCCAGGGCAAGGCGCTCGACCTGCTCGAGGCCATGCCCATCGAGAAGCGCGACGTCTCGATCCTCGGCACCAACGACTACGCCGACACCGCCAACTCCGACGTCGTCGTCATCACCGCCGGCATCGCCCGCAAGCCGGGCATGAGCCGCGACGACCTGCTCAGCACCAACTCCAAGATCATGACCGACGTGGTCGCCAAGGTGGTCGCCGCCTCGCCCAACACCATCATCATCGTCGTCTCCAATCCGCTCGACGCGATGGCGCAGACCGCCTTCCGCAACGCCGGCTTCCCCCGCGAGCGCGTCATCGGCATGGCCGGCGTGCTCGACTCCGCCCGCTTCCGCACCTTCATCGCCGAGGAGCTCAAGGTCTCGGTCGAGAACGTCACCGCCTTCGTCCTCGGCGGCCACGGCGACACCATGGTCCCGCTCTCCCGCTACTCCACCGTCGCCGGCATCCCCATCACCGAGCTGATCGCCCCCGACCGCCTCAAGGAGCTCGAGACCCGCACCGCCAACGGTGGCGCCGAGATCGTCAAGCACCTCAAGACCGGCTCGGCCTACTACGCGCCCTCCGCCGCTGCGGTCGAGATGGTCGAAGCCATCCTCAAGGACAAGAAGAAGATCCTGCCCTGCGCCGCCTACCTCGAGGGCGAGTACGGCATCCACGGCCTCTACGTCGGCGTGCCGTGCAAGCTGGGCGCCAAGGGCCTCGAGCAGATCATCCAGATCAAGCTCACCCCCGAAGAGCAGGCGGCCCTGCAAAAGTCCGCCGACGCCGTGAAGGAGCTCTGCACCGTCATCGGCGTCGCCTAACGCCACTGCAGCAACTAATTGAATCACAGTACCTAGGGCCTGTTTCGTTCAAGCAGGCCCTTGGCCGTTGAGATTGCCTTGGTAAAGAAGCTGAACAGAAGAAATGAGGGGATACGGATGGCGCAGTCAGGAGCAAAGCAAAGGGCCGCTCGATAAGAGCGGCCCTTTTCTTCGTGCAGCGATGTGTGAAACGAACTACGCCACGCGCTCGATCGTCACCGCCTCGAGCACCACCGGCGTCTTCGGGCGATCCATGCCGTCGCGGCTCACCTTCGAGATCTTCTCGACGATCTCGTAGCCCTCGACGACCTCACCGAAGATGGTGTGCTTGCCGGTCAGCCAGCTGGTGTCGGCGACGGTGATGAAGAACTGCGAGCCGTTGGTGTTCGGGCCTGCGTTCGCCATCGCCAGCTTGCCCTTCTGCTGGAAGCCGTGCTTCGAGCCCTTGGTCTCGTCGGCGAACTTGTAGCCGGGGCCGCCCATGCCGGTGCCCTCGGGATCGCCGCCCTGGATCATGAACTGCGGAATCACGCGATGGAAGATGGTGCCGTCATACAGCTTCGCACCCTTCTTGCTGCGGCTGTTCCACTCCTTGGTGCCCTCGGCGAGGCCGATGAAGTTGGCCACGGTCTCGGGCGCGTCCTGCTCGAACAGTTCGCAGACGATCGTTCCCTCGGAGGTCTTGAAGGTGGCATAGGTGCCTGGTTTGCTTGGCATTGTGTTGTGTTCTCCTTACGGTTTGATGCGGGTTAGAAGGGGAAGGAAGCGCTCCTGCTGGCAATGCCGCGAGAGCGCCTAAGCTCGATGGACCCTACTGGCTCGGCGGCGTGGTCGTCGCCGGCGGATGGATCACCAGGTGATCCGTGGCCGGCGAACTGGCCGGCTCCGGCGGAGCCGGCGCGCCGTTGCGCAGTACGTAAATTTTGTTGATCGTCACCGGAGACAGCGGCTTGTCATTGGCATCGCGATCCACGCGGGCAATCGATGCCACCACCAGGACGCTGTGCGTGTCACACTGCCCGAAGATGGTATAGCCGCCATCGAGCGACGGCTGCGCCGCCTCGGTGACGAAGAACTGCGACCCGTTGGTTCCCGTGCCGTTTGGCCCCAGACCGGCATTGGCCATCGCCAGCCTGCCCGGAACGTCGAAGGTCAGCGAGGGGTCGGTCTCGTTGTTGAAGTAATAGCCGGCATCGCCCATGCCCGTACCCAGGCGGTCGCCGCCCTGGATCATGAAGCCCGGGATCACGCGGTGAAAGGTGGTTCCGTCATAAAACGGCTTTCCATGAACCTTCTTCTGCGTCGTCGGGTCGATCCAGTCCTTGCTGCCGTCGGCCAGTCCGATGAAGTTCGCCGCGGCGACCGGCGCCTGCTTGTCGAAGAGCTGGCAGGTCAGCCGGCCCATCGACGTATCGATCACCACGGTCGGTCCGGTGGGAACCGCCGGGGGCTGCACGTTCGCCGTGGTGCTCGGTGCATCGGGAAGATCCGTCGCCGAGCTGGGCGCCGGCGTTGTCTGGGATGCGGGCGGCACGGTCTGAGCCGGCGTCGTTGTTTGTGCAGGAGCTGGTCTGCGGTGTCGATGTCTGCGCGACCATCGCACCGGCTCCCAGGATCGAACCCAGCGTCAACCCAACTCCCAGCGAACGAACCACTCCAGCTATGCGAGCCATATTTGTCTTAGCAATCTCCAACTGACAGGCTAACCCAGCGAGCCCTTCCAAGCAACGGGTCCCCTCTACCGGCCCCCTCTAGGCAGGTAGATAGCGGATCGTCGTGATCGATCCCACGACGCTCATGGCCAGCATCATCATGCCGATCAGGTAGAGGGTTGGCAGTGCCAGGCGCGAGAGCCGCGAACGATCTCCGGGCGCGCCTTGGCCTCCGTCCGCGTCTGCGTCCTCAGCCCAGGGGCGGATATATCGGCCCGATTGGTGCAGATTCTCCGGATGGTTGTGAGAAAGGATCTTCTGCATCCGCTCCAGCGCCAGAGCGCTCCGCACGCGCGCCTCTGCCGGATCCAGCGAGGCATAGTAGCTCAGCAGGGATTCGCGCAGCGTGGTGTGCATGGAGACCGCGCACAGCACCCGCGCAACCACATCGACCTCGGTCTGCGTCGCCAGATCCTGCGGGGCGGCCGTTCTCACGATCTCTATCCCGTGGACCGTGTCTCCAGCATGCGCCGCATGATGCTTCCGCGCCGAAGCAGGCCGGGCAACGGCCACCCTTGCCATGCTGCTCTGCTCGGATGCTTGAGGGCGGCTATGTGGGCCCATCGCAGCCGGGGGACGGCTGGGGCCAGATAACCTTCGCAACAAGTCCGCGCCAAAATGGGGATATCCCCTCTTTGGCATCTCTCACTGGGGGTGGTACTGGGCCCGGGGGAGACATCGTCACTGCTCACAAAGGTGGTGGGAGGACGGGCCGCAAGGCACCGGTTCCCAGCAGAACTGAGGAAGACAACACGAATCCAAGTAGAGCATGCCTCATGGATGTCTCTCCTGCCGATTTTGGCGAGCTACAAACCACGTGCGACGAGCTACAAGCATCGTGACAAGTTACAAACAGCGCGACGAGCCACAAGCATCACAGCATCATGATGAGCGTCTGAGAGTCGTGACCAGCAACGAACGCAAGCCCCTTACCGATCGAACCCCAACTCCAGCTCTCGTACTGCCAGGGAGGTATAGGAAGGCTAGCAATCTCCAGAGCCCCTGTAAAGGGAATACCGGCAAAGAACGGCATCTTCGCCGGCCTCTGGTTATCGTACGAAGAAGTCTTTCACCTGCTGCACAAGCACGTCGCGTCCTACATCCGAGATCGCCTCGGTCAGCGGCAGCTGCTTCGGGCACGCCTCCACGCAGTTCTGCGCGTAGCCGCACTCCTGCACGCCGCCGTCGCCGGCCAGCGCACGCAGCCGCTCCTCCTTCAGCACCTTGCCGGTCGGGATTGTTGTTGAACAGCTTCACCTGCGCGATCGTCGCCGCGCCCACAAAGCCGGTCGACTCGTTGAACTGCGGGCAGACCTCCATGCAGATGGTGCAGGAGATGCAGTTCGACAGCGGATACAGCTCCTCCTGCAGTTGCGGGAATTGCTTTGGACCCGAGCCCAGATCATAGCTGCCGTCGATCGGCACCCACGCCTTCACCGTCTTCAGGTTCTCGAACAGCACGCTGCGGTCGACCGCCAGATCGCGCACCACGGGAAACTTCGACAGCGGCGCCAGCCGGATCGGCTGCTCCAGCTTGTCGACCAGCGCCGAGCACGCCATCCGCGCCTTGCCGTTGATCAGCATCGCGCACGACCCGCAGATCTCCTCCAGGCAGTTCGAGTCATAGGTAACCGGCGTGGTTGCCTTGCCCTCCGCCGTCACCGGCTCGCAGGCGATCTCCCCCAGCAGCGAGGTGATGTTCATGTTCGGCCGATAGGGAATCTCGAACCGCTCGACGACCGCCTTGCCGTCCGGCCCGCTCTGCCGCGTGATCTCAACCTTGATGGTCTTTCCTGCCATGTCCTTCACCTCAAATGCGCACTGCTCGTTGTTACGCCGTCGCGTCGTAGCGCCGCGGCCGCGGCTTGATCTGGCTGATATCGACCTCTTCAAACTCGAACTTCGGCGCGCCATCCGCAAACGAAGCCTTGGTCGTCTTCAGGAACTTTTCGTCGTTGCGCTCCGGGAAGTCGGGCTTGTAGTGCGCCCCGCGCGACTCATCCCGCAGCGCCGCGCCCTGCACCACCACGCGCGACAGCTCCAGCATGTTCCACAGCTGCCGCGTAAAGGCGAAGCTCGTATTCGCCCACTGGCTCTTGTCGGAGAGATTGATGTTCTTGTAGCGATCCATCAACTCGACGATCTTCGCATCGGCCTCGGCGAGTCCCGAATTGTAACGAATGATGGTCGCGTGCCGCGTCATCGTATCGCCCAGCTCGCGCCACAGCTTGAACGGATTCTCCGTGCCCGAGGAGCTCATCAGCGCCGCATTCAACTGCTTCTGCCGCGCCAGCTCCGCCGCATGGCCGCCATCGCCCACCTGCTTGGGCAGCGCCTTCGCGTACGCCATCGCCTGCGGCCCGGCGACAAAGCCGCCGTAGATGCAGCTCAGCAGGGAATTGGCGCCCAGCCGGTTCGCGCCGTGGATCGAGTAGTCCGCCTCGCCCGCCGCATACACGCCGGGAATATTCGTCATCTGGTTGAAGTCCACCCACAGCCCGCCCATGGTGTAGTGCATGCCGGGGAAGATCTTCATCGGCACCTCGCGCGGATCGTCGCCGACGAACTTCTCGTAGATCTCGAGAATGCCTTCGAGCTTCCGGTTCAGCGTCTCGCGGTCGATGTGCGTCAGGTCGAGATACACCATCGGCTGCCCATCGATGCCCATGCCGTGCTCATACACAACCTTGTGGATCGCCCGCGTCGCCACATCGCGCGGCACCAGATTGCCGTACTTCGGATACCACTCCTCGAGGAAGTACCAGCGCTCGCCCTCGGGGATCGCCTTCGCCACGCGCTTGTCGTTCTTGTCGCGCGGCACCCACACACGCCCGCCCTCGCCACGCGCGGACTCCGACATCAGCCGCAGCTTGTCTTCGCCGGGGATCGCGGTCGGATGCACCTGGATGAACTCGCCGTTCGCGTAGTACGCGCCCTGCTGATACAGCGCCGCCTGCGCCGATCCCGTGCACACCACCGAGTTCGTGCTCTTGCCGAAGATCGCTCCAATGCCGCCCGTGCACACGATGATCGCATCGGCAGGAAACGTCTTTACCTCCATCGACCGCAGGTTCAGCGCCGAGATCCCGCGGCACACGCCGTTTCCATCGAGCACCGCCGACAGGAACTCCCAGCCCTCGTACTTCGTCACCTTGCCTTCGGACTCATACCGCCGGACCTGTTCATCCAGCGCGTAAAGCAGCTGCTGCCCGGTCGTCGCGCCCGCAAAGGCCGTGCGGTGATAGAGCGTTCCGCCGAAGCGCCGAAAGTCGAGCAGGCCTTCAGGCGTGCGATTGAACGGCACGCCCATGCGGTCCAGCAGATCGATGATCGCCGGTCCCTGCGCGGTCATATTCTTCACCGGCGTCTGGTTGGCGAGGAAGTCGCCGCCGTAGATGGTGTCGTCGAAGTGCTTCAGGACGTCGTCGCCCTCGCCCTTCAGGTTCTTCGCCGCGTTGATGCCGCCCTGCGCGCACACCGAGTGCGACCGCTTCACCGGCACGATCGAGAACAGATCGACCGTCCCGCCGGCCTCAGCGATCTTGATCACCGACGAGAGCCCCGCCAGTCCACCGCCCACAACAATAATTCGAGGAGTTGCCATCGCGCGTAATGCCTTTCTATCGAGTGCGGCGGTAACGTGTAACGTCTACGGTTGCATGCTGGAGGAGGACGCTCTCGCCTGGTGACGGTGCGGTGCCACGATTCCCGGCGAGCTGCACCGGCATCACATCCTCCGGCGCATTGCGGTACTGCGGCCCCACGAACGCCCAGATGCTCGCCAGCCCCATCACGCACAGCGCGATCCCAAGCACGCGTGCAGACATAGCCAAACCGCTTGCGTGCGCGATTGCCCGGCGTAATCCCCCACTTCGCCGCGAACAGCCAGATGCCATACGCGAAGTGCCACGTCGTCGCGATCATCGCGATCACATAGATCGCCAGCATCCACGGGTTCGCCAGCTCATGCTGCACCTTCGCAAACGCCGCGCCGGGATGCTCCGGCAGGCTCACGCCGCTGAACCGCTGCCGCCACACATGCTGCACGATGTACGCGAACGCGATCAGCCCGGTGATCCGCTGCATCAGATACATCCAGTTGCCCGCCCACGGATACACATTCACATTCACGCGTCCGCGGAAGGCGATGAACACGCCATATCCCGCATGAAACGCCAGCGGCAGAAAGATGAACGCCCACTCCAGCAACCGCACCAGCGGCAGGCTGTTCAGGAACTTCACCTGCTGCGCGTACGCCAGCGGCCCGTTCAGCGCCTCAAAGTTGGAGATGAGGTGCTCGATCAGAAACGCGCCGATGGGCACAATCCCCGACAGCGAGTGCAGCCGCCGCCAGAAGAACGAGTGGCCCTGGCCCGCGCGAAGCGGTGCAACGCCGCGCAGCTCGGAGCTTCGGGAGGGAGGTGCGGGGCTAGCGGCGGTGGCCATAGATCGAAGCTCCTCGGAGTGCTTGGTGCGGTTTCTCGAAACGCAGTCGCAGCAGGAAGATTATTCCGTCCGCATCTCTGGAGCGTCAAGAAAATCGCCCCGTTTGGTGCGATTATCGAATTATATGTGCGAATTTCAGCCGAGCCCAAACCGCGATCCAAGCGATTCGTGAGCACCAAAGGACTTAGCCCGCTTGCCTGGCAAGCCCGTCGAGCGGCTAGAAGTTGCGCAGCAGGTCGACCAGCGCGCGCCCGCGATGGCTCAGCCCCAGCCGCGTCTGCGGATCGAGCTCCGCCATCGTCCTCGCCAGGCCCTCCGGCGCGAAGTGCGGATCGTAGCCAAAGCCCTTATCCCCGCGCGCCTCGGTCACGATGCGGCCCGCCACCACGCCGGCGCCGGTCGCCACCACGACGCCATCCTTCGCCGCCGCCAGCACGCAGCGATACCGCGCCGTCCATCGCTCCTCCGGAGGATGCCGGCGTGATCGTCGCCGCGATGAAGGCTGGAGCGGATGGGGCGGTGTGCGTCTTCGACGGGATTGTGCGGGACAATACGCGCGGGCGGAAGACGCTGCATCTGGACTACGAGGCTTATGAGGAGATGGCTCTGGAGCAGATGCGCGGGCTGGCGGCGGAGGCGGTGACGAAGTTTGGCGTGCGGGATGTGGCGCTGGTGCATCGGCTGGGACGGCTGGTGGTGGGGGAGACGAGTGTGCTGATCGTGGTTGCGTCGGCGCATCGCGGGGCGGCGTTCGATGCTTGCCGGTGGCTGATCGATACGCTGAAGAAGACAGTGCCGATCTGGAAGAAGGAGCAGTTTGTGGATGGGGCGATTTGGGCGGATGGGGAGCCGTTTCCTGAGGAGATTGGTGTTGTCGCGGAGATGCAAGGGGATGAGGTTCGCGGGGGCTTGTGCTGGGAGATGTCGGTGGTCGATGGAGACGCGTGGTGACTGCAGGAGTGGGGTCCGGCTGATGCCGCAGGCTCCGGTGGAGCGGCGAGCGCCGCAGAGTAGATAGCGACGCAGGTTCCGACGCTGAGGGTGGAGACGCGGCTGGTGAATGTGGCGCTGAACGTGGTGGATGAGAAGGGCGCTCCGGTGGGGGGGCTGGGGCGGGATGATTTCGAGATTCTCGAGGATGGGAAGGTGCAGAAGATTGCGATCTTTGAGAAGGAGGCGGCGGCTCCGCTGTCGATTGTGCTGGCGATCGATGCGAGCGAGAGCGTGCTGCGGGATGAGCGGCTGGAGAAGGAGGCGGCGAAGCACTTTGTGCGGGCGCTGATTCGCGAGCAGGATGAGGTGGACTGATGGACTTCGCGGATACGGTGCGGGAGATGGTGCCGTTTACGAACCAGGAGAAGCGGGTGGAGGCGGGGCTGAATGAGCTGCAGCATGGGGACGCGACGGCGTTGTATGACGCGATTTATCTGGCGTCGGAGCGGCTGGCGGAGACGAAGGGCGGCGAAGGGCGGCGGCGGGTGATGGTGCTGATTACGGATGGCGGCGATACGGTGAAGGGGGCTCGCGTATATGCAGGCGCTGGAGCAGGCGCAGCGGGCGGGGGCGATGGTGTACTCGATCATTATTGTGCCGGTGTATGCGGATGCGGGGCGGAATACGGGCGGCGAACATGCGCTGATCCAGATGGCGAGATACGGGCGGGAAGTACTACTACGTGGTGGAGCCGAAGGATCTGGAGCCGGCGTTTCCGAAGGTGTCGGAGGATCTGCGGACGCAGTATCTGCTGGGGTACTACGCGCCGCAGCGTGGGGAAGGATGGTTCGTTTCGGAAGATCGGGTGAGGATGAAGGATCCGGCGCTGCAGGAGAAGTATCAGCTGCGGTATCGGACGGGATATTACGCGAATTCACAGTAGCCGGGTGACAGTGGCAGTGATGATGATGCGATGGGTTAAGCTTGGGTGGTGAGGGATTCATGAAGAAGTTTGAGTTTGCGCATGTGGCGGAGGGGATTGCGCGGCAGGCGGGTGCGCTGCTGCGGGGGTTCTATGAGAAGGGCGTTGCGACCGAGTACAAGGGCGATGTCGACCTGGTGACGGAGGCCGATCGGGCGAGCGAGGCGCTGATTGTGGAGCGGCTGACGGCGGCGTTTCCGGAGCATGGGATCTATGGCGAGGAGGGGACGCGCGAGCGGATGGAGAGCGAGTTTCGGTGGTATGTGGATCCGCTGGATGGGACGACGAACTTTGCGCATGGGTTTCCGGTGTTCTGCGTGGTGCTGGGGCTGGAGCGGCGGCCGCCGGGGCTGGCTGCGGATGAGGATGGCGAGATGGTGGCGGGGGTGATCTACGATCCGCTGCGGGATGAGATGTTTTCGGCGGAGCGGGGCAAGGGCGCGTGGCTGAATGGGCGGCAGATTCATGTGTCGAAGACGAAGACGCTGCAGGAGTCGCTGACGGCTACGGGGTTTCCGAGCCAGAAGCGGCATAGCGAGTCCGAATGTGCATTTCTACCAGCAGATCACGCTGCGGTCGCATGGGGTGCGGCGGGCGGGGTAGCGCGGCGCTGGATATGGCGTATGTGGCTTGCGGGCGGCTGGATGGGTTCTGGGAGTTCAATCTGAATCCGTGGGACACTTCGGCTGGGTATCTGTTGGTGGAGGAGGCGGGTGGGACGGTGACGCACTTCGATGGCGGGAAGTTTACGCTGGACAGGCGCGAGGTGCTGGCTACGAATGGGCTGATTCTGCGGGGAGATGACGCATATGTTTGCGGAGATGTTTGCGGGGCGGGGGTTGGAGGCGATTCCTACTCCGGCGGAGTTTGCGGCGCGGCGGGCGGCGAGGGAAGCGAGTGGTGCGTAAGCGGCGGACGGCGCGGGTGTTGGTGTTTGATCCGGCGGGGAGGGTGTTGCTGATTCGGTTTGTGGTGGCGCGGAGTGATGGGGAGTTTTCTTCTGGCTGACGCCGGGTGGGGAGATTGAGGCGGGGGAGACGCCGATTGAGGCTGCGGCGCGGGAGTTGCGCGAGGAGTTGGGGTTGGAGTGCCGGTGGTGGGGCCGGATGTGAGGAGGCGAATTGCTTTGAGCATCAGGGGGAGATGCGGGACAATATGGACTATTTCTTTCATGCGGGGTGTGCGGTGGATGCGCCGAGGCTGATGGGGTTACGGCGGAGGAGATTCGGGTGATGCGGGAGATACGGTGGTGGAGCGCGGAGGAGATTGAGGCGTCGGCGGAGCGGTTTTTTCCGGTGGATCTGGCGGAGTGGATGCGGAGTGTGTGGAGTGATGATAGGACAGTGAATAAGGTCTGAAAGAGTCGTAGTTTCGAGTGAGATATTCATTTGCAGTGGTGAGGGATTGTGCTGCTAGAATCGGAGACTCAAGCTTCGATTTGAGCAGCAACTTTGAAAGAGACAAGGGAGATGGATAGATGGCATATGTGATTGCGGAACCGTGCATCGGGACGAAGGATTCGGCTTGCGTGGATGCCTGCCCGGTGGATTGTATCCACCCGAAGAAGGATGAGGCGGGCTACGGCGAGAGCGACCAGCTGTTTATCGATCCGGTGGAGTGCATCGACTGCGGCGCGTGCGTTCCGGTGTGCCCGGTGTCGGCGATCTATGCGGCCGATGATCTGCCGGAGAAGTGGGCGGCTTCCAGGAGAAGAACGCCGCGCACTTTGGGCGGTAGTCGTATTGTGAGTTTGGTTGTGAAGAGCGCGCGGCCGATGGCTGCGCGCTTTGCTTTGTGAGCGGTGTGGCGGCGGGATGATTCAGCGGGTGGGCGAGGCGATTGTGCTGCGGACGTGGCCGTTCCATGAGGCGGACCTGCTGGTGAGCCTGTTTACGCGGGAGCAGGGGCGGGTGAAGGGCGTGGCGCGCCATGCGATGCGGAGCCGGCGGCGGTTTGGCGGGGCGCTGGAGCCGATGACGCATGTGCGGGCGACTTATGTCGGAGAGGCCGAAGCAGGAGCTGGTGCGGCTGGACGCGTTTGAGATTTTGTCGTCGCCGCTGACGCGGCCGGTGGACTATGCGCGGACGGCGGCGCTGGAGCTGGTGGCGGAGGTGCTGGAGGAGCTGCCGGAGGGTGCGGTGGACGATGCGGTGTTCCGGCTGGCGGTGGCGGTGCTGGAGGAGATGCAGGTGGGGCGGGTGTGGATGCCGGTGACGTACTTCTGCCTGTGGATGAGCCGGCTGATGGGGTGGATGCCGGAGCTGGGGCAGTGCGCGGTGTGTGGGCTGGACTTGCGGGGGCGGACGGTTTGGTATTCGGCGGACGAGCGATGGGGTGACTTGCGAGGATGATCGGCGGGGCGGGAGTGTGGGGCTGTCGGCGGAGGCGGTGGCGGAGGCGGGGCGGATGTTTCGGGGGACGGTGGAGGGGCTGGCGGCGGAGGAGTGGCCGAAGGAGCGGGCGGCGGAGCTGCGGCGGTTTGCGGTGGAGATGCTGGAGCGGCATCTGGAGCGACGGTTGATGAGCGCGCGGGCGCTGGGGTAGTATCCCCCTCCCCCTATGTAGGCTAAAGTCTTGATGCAGATGGAGTTGCTGGTGGACTACTTACGTAAAGTATTGATTCTTATGACTATTTCGTGCAAAGTATTGCTTTATAAAGTGTTATGGGCGATTTAGAGGCTGTGTTTTCAATAGTCAGCGGTCAGCTTTGAGCGATCAGCGTTCTACCTGCTTCTATTTTATGGGATGGGTGGTAACTACTACGCCAGGTTTATCTGGCTTGGGTTCAGTGCTTTGGGTGGGTTGAGGGCTTGACGGCGTTTTTTGCGGCAGGAGACTGATTCGCCGCCGTGAAGACCCTACCTCACCGGCGTGTTGCCGGTATTTTGATCTTCAGGGTCCAGACTGGTGCAAACAGGGGGGTAACGTAGCGGAGTTGGGGGTGGGCGGATTAGGATGGCTGCATGAAAAATTTGAATCGTCGTGATCTTTGCGTTGCCCTCTCCGCGTTTGCGGCGCTGGGCGGTGTGTCGACTGCCGAAGGGCAGGGGCTGAATGGTGTTGTGCCGTCGTCGGACAAGGTGCTATCGGAGTCGGAGGCTTTTCAGTTCAATAAGCTGCCGGTGCATCAAAATGCCAATGGCGGACAGACGCGGAATGTGGTGACGGGCGTGCTGGTGACGGGCGAGGCGGTGGAGATTCATGAGACGACGCTGCCGCCGGGCAAGATGCCGCATCCGCCGCACAAGCACCAGCACTCGGAGTTCATGATGGTGCGCGAAGGGGAGCTGGAGTTCAATAACAATGGCACGTTGACGCGGGTGGGGCCGGGTGGCGTGACGTTTGCGGCTTCGAATGTGATGCATGGAGTGAAGAGTGTTGGGACGGTGCCGGCGAATTACTTCGTGGTCGCGATTGGGAAGCAGAATGTTCCAGCCAATGCTTAGGCTGGCTAATTTGGTTGTGCTGATCGATGTGAGGAGAGAGCGATGAAGAGATTCTGCGCTGTGGCGGCGGTGTGTGCCGGGATGTTGTTGAGCGGGTCCGCGGTTGTTGCGCAGACGAGTGAGGCTCTGCCGGTGCTATCTACTCCGGGGACTTATTCGGTGGATGGGGTTTCGGCGCGGGTGCTGGCCAACGGCGGAAAGAGCTGGGACCTGTTGAAGGGAGTGTTGCCCACGGGGGAGAGGATTTCGCTGCATGAGTCGGTGCAGCCGGTGGGTGTACCTCCGAACCCTGCGCACAGCATTAAGCACTCGGAGTTCATTACGGTGATCGAGGGGACCATCGCATTTGAGCATGATGGGAAGTCGGAGACTGTGGGGCCGGGTGGGGTGGTCTTTGTGGCGATGGGAACGATGCACGCGGTGAGGAATGTGGGGAAGGTTCCGGCGAGATATACGGTGTTGATGATTGGTGGGGATACGAAGTAGAGCGCGGATTTAGGAACAGGCAAAGGCAAAGGCGAAATACAGAGGTACTTCCCCTTCGACACGCTGAGGGTCAGGATGACTGCGTAGAACAGACAACTTCGAAGACACGCGCGTTAACGGTATACATTCCCACCTTAGCGCGATGAAGCCGCGCGAAGATGGGGCACCCGAGCGTTTTGGGCGGCTATTTGAGGCGGGAGCCTGGTGCTATGTCTTCGGTAAAGGTAGCGAGGATGGGTTTGCCGTTTTCTTCGTGGCTGGCGGCTAGGAGCATGCCGTGGGACTCGAGGCCGCGCATCTTGCGGGGGGCTAGGTTGGCGATGATGACGATCTTGCGGCCGATGAGCTCTTCGGGGGTGTACCACTCGGCTATGCCGGAGAGGATCTGGCGGTTTCGTAGCCGAGGTCGACTTCGAGGCGGAGGAGCTTGTCTGCCTTGGGGATGCGCTCGGCTACGAGGATTTTGGCTACGCGGAGATCGATTTTTACGAAGTCGTCGATGGTGATTTGTGGGGTTTCGGGTGTTGCTGACGCGGGGGCTTCGGTTGTTGGCCGGGTGGCGGGGCGCTCGGTGGTGATGGCGGTGCTGGCGGCTACCTGGGCTGGGGGTTGGGTTCGTTGAGGTCGGTGGTGCGGGGTGGGGCTGCGGGGTCGGTCGTGTCGGTGGGATCGGCCTTGGCGGTGGTGGTGGTTTCGCCGGTGAGCTTTGAGGGGGTGGCGGGGGTTTCCATGTCGGTCATGATTTGGATGAGTTCCTTGGGTGCTCGAGGGAAGATGGGGGAGAGTGGGCCTAATTTTGTGCCGGGTTTTAGCCGCCCCATTGGAGATTTTTTAGTTCGCCGTTTTTTGCGGCTGTTTCTATGTCGCCTAGGCCTAGTTGGGACCAGACTTTGGCTGTGGCGTAGGGAAGGATTGGATGAAGGAGGGCGGTGATTATTCGGATGGACTCGGCGGCCACATACAATGTTTCGTCCAGTCGGGCTTTGGTTTATCCGGAGCTCTCGAATTTTGCCAGCTTCCACGGCGCTTGCACGGTGATGTTACGCGTCAACAATGCTGACTTCGCGAATTTTAAAGGTATTTGCTAAGAGGAAGAGTCATAATTTGTGCATGGAATGCTTATCGGCAACGGTGCTTCTGGCTATTAGTGAGTGAGCGTCGGAACGAATGATTCGTCAATAATCGGACCGGCTCCCATTGAAGGCCTGAGGGAACTGAAGTGCCGTTGCTTGCGCCTGTTCAGTATCCCATGTCTGACTGGACTTCCTCTGGTTGGTCTGATGGGATCGTCTCCTGCTCGATATTGATGAGAGCTCATGCCTGAGCGTACGACTGACCAAATTGCCGTAGCCGTTCGCGAGGTCGGCGGTTGTAACTCGGTGATCAAGGCGTCGAAGCTGAAGCTGCCGTCCTGGCCGAAAGGGATTTCGCGGAGGAGGAAGTAGCGTAGGACGTCGGAGGCGAAGAGGTCTTGTTCGG
>CAVWJY010000014.1:0-59691 GCA_963755245.1 uncultured Acidobacteriaceae bacterium
GCAGCATGGCGCACAGCATCGAGCAACTGTGGCGCTTCGGGCGCTGCAGGGGCTTGGGGCTTCCATGCTCAATCCGGTGGCGCTGTCGATTGTGGCGAATGTGTTCAAGGACCCGAGGGAACGGGCGAGGGGCAACGGGGGTCTGGGGGGCGGTTGGAGGGGTTTCGTTTGCGGTGGGGCCGCTGCTGGGTGGTGCGCTGACGCAGGCGATTGGGTGGCGGTCGATCTTCTGGGTCAACGTTCCGCTGGGGATGCTGGCGGTGGTGCTGGCTGCCATCTTTGTGCCGGAGTCGAAGGCGCCACGGGCACGGCGGTTCGACCCGGTGGGGCAGTTGCTGGTACTTTACGTGGCCTGACGACGCTGACGTATGCGGTGATCGACGGGACGCACGAGGGCTGGTCGTCTGGGCTAATTGTGGGGTTTGCTCGTGGCCTCGGGGGCGTCGCTGGTTGGCGTTTCTGCTTGTATGAGCCGCGGCGTCATGAGCCGCTGGTCGATCTCCAGGTTCTTCCGGAGTGTGCCTTTCAGCAGCGCGAGGCTGCTCGGACTGTGTGCGTTTGCTTCGTTTGCGGGCTTCCTGTTTTTGAATGCGCTTTATCTGCAGCAGGTGCGCGGGTTCTCGGCGTTTCATACACTGGTTTTTGTACGCTGCCGCTGGCGATCACGATGATGGGGTTTCGCCGCCTCTCCGGAAGGCTGGTTGCGAACTATGGGACTCGTCCTTCGTTGCTGATCTCGGGTAGCGGGTTCATGTTGGGTACGCTGCTGCTCACGGGTCTGAACCGGGAGCACTCCGATTGGCGTGTTGCTGGTGGCTTATGGGCTGTTCGGGACCGGGCTCGGGATGGTCAATCCTGCGATTACGAATAACGCTGTTGCGGGTATGCCATTGGCGCAGGCTGGGGTGGCTGCGGCGATTGCTTCTACGAGCCGGCAGGTTGGCGCGGCGCTTGGCGTGGCGGTGGCGGATGCCGTTGTGAGTGCAAGTCGGTGCGAGTGGGTCGAACTTTGCGCAGGCGACGCATCCGATCTGGTGGATCATGACGGGGTGTGGGGCTGTCATGATGTTTCTTGGGTGGGCTTCGAATACCGGGTGGTCGCGGGCCAGTGCGGAGAGGGCGGCGTCTTTCCTCGGGGCGCAAGCCAGGTAGACAAGGCCGATGGAGTGACTGACTCGCTGTCAAAATCAGTTGCTCCCACACGACGCGATGACTTCCGACAAGCCGACATATCGGTGCTGATCCAGCGTCGATGAGTAAGTTGGCGATAATGCGCTCATTGGAGAATGTCGAGACGAATTTATCCGCGGCCATCACTTGTCCGAATAGCCGACTCCATGCGCGGTATAATGTCCGCCACTACTGCCCACCTCTGTGCGGGCGTTCTTTCAAAGTGGTGTAGCTCGAACGGCAAAATGTGGCTAACGAACGTCACCTCAATCTCTGATTTCATCAGCTTCTTAGCGCTGGCAGGCTCCGCCTAATTCGAGTAACTTCAGGGAGACCATGGATGCTAAATCGAAGGGCGTTAACTTCTCGGCCGGCAAAGTGGCGGTTTTACTGCCTGCAACGGCAGCCAGTCACGCACTTTTTGGAAAATCAAGAACGGATGGCAACAGCACGGTGCACGGCCGAACCTCCGGATCGATTCCAGATGAAGTGCGCTGTCAGTGGTTGTGTGTCGGTCGCGCGGCACTTGCAGCACATTTCAGAAAAAGTGGCCAATGATGTTCACTGACGATCCTGCATTTATCGACGTGGGCATCGACAGTCGCTCGAGCAGCTTCGAAAATCCCCGCGGGGAACCTGGTCGCGGCGGGACCGCAGCAAATGGACGCAAAGGCTCACCCTCACGACTTATTTTCTGGGGATAAGGTAGAACTGGTTGACACCAAGGGGCCCGGCCGCCTGCGCCATATTTGGATGACATTTCGGCCGGCGAATCCGGAGCAAATGCGCTCGGGTAATGGTCGACGTGTTTTACGACGACCTGGAGGAGCCAAGCGTCTCGGTCCCTTGCCTCGACTTCTTCGGTTTGCCGCACGGCCGTCCAGTGGCGCATTCAGCACTCACATCCGTGGCGGAAGGCAGGGGATTCAACGCCTACTATCCCATGCCATTCCGCAAGCGTCTTCGTATGGAACTCACGAATGGCGGGGCGGTGCCTCTCCTGTTCAGCTACCAAATCGATTACACCCTTGAGGAGATTCCCCCCGAAACAGGCTACCTACATGTATCTTTCAGACGCGAGAATCCCACAACCTTGCAGCGCGACTTCGTCATTACAAGCGGCCTAAAAGGTCCCGGACGATTCATGGGCTCTGCAGTGGGTATTCGGGTGCTCCACGACGACATGAGTTGGTATGGAGAAGGAGAAGTCAAGATCTATCGTGACGGAGACCAGGAGCACCCAACAATCTGCGGGACGGGGTTGGAAGACTACGTTGGTAGCGCGTGGGGCATGGGAAAGCATACAGCGCTCTATGCGGGCGTTCCTATCAACGTGGTACGGCCTATGCAGCAAAATATGCCCGCGAACGTCATCACGGACGACGTTCCGGATTTCGTCAGCTTCTACCGCTGGCATCTCCCCGACCCTATCGTCTTCCACGACACACTCACGGTTACGATTCAGCAGATAGGCGCGTTGATGATCCCTCATGGACAAGAATCGCGCATCGATGCCCTAAGTAAGAAATACACGCTGGCAGGCACTGGATGGGAACTCAATATTCCGAATGCACCATTCAGTGCTTTTGCGCTCGCGGAACGGCGTGACGACTACTGTGCTGCCGCGTTTGTCTACTGTCGCACGCCTCAACCTGTGCCCCGGGTTGACATCAAAGCTGCGACAGCCGATATCGCACTACGCGACTACGAAGGCATAAGCAGAGTTTAGTACTGAAGACGGGTATCCGTCATTCGGGAACTTCGCCATCGGTCTGCTTGGCGCGGACGTGAGTCAGCATAGGTCCTGGAAAACCACTTGACCGTGTAGTTGGATTGTCAGTAGCCTTCCGTTCTCAGCTTACGAGAACAGGGCAATGCGCTCATCCAACTTCAGCGAACGACTTCCTAAGGATTAGTAACGGAAAACGCTCTTCTCGTCACCACCCTTGACTGCCGAGAAAGTGACATATCGGTAGCTATCTGCCCGGCATGAGCAACTCGGTTCGAGTTGCGGGTCAGTGCTCCAACGACGGCCCCGGCGTCCCATCGGACCATTCGCCGGCCAAAACCATGAAAATGGTCACCCGTTCTTCAGGGTCATCCGCCGCTATAACCGGCGAGCCGGGCAGATTGGCTCCCCAGCTTTTCGCAGCATCGCCCGAAACAAAAAACATTAGATGTGGATGCCAATGCATGTCGCGGTCGTTTAGATACTGTAGCTTCGACATCATGTAGCACATCGCTCCGGGCGCAAGCGCCGGCAGTTCCTTCTTTTCCAGTGCCGAGCGGTCCCGCGCGATCTCCGCCTGCGATTTCCCTGCGAGCACCAGCTTGGTCTTCATAAGAAGATAGGCAGAAAAGTTCTTGCGGCTGCCGGATTAAAGCAATGGGGGGCGCGCATTTTGGGATTCCAGAACTCTGGGGCATCACTAGCGGCACCCCATGATCGCTCCACAATGCAGACAAAGCCATTCGAGCCTTTCACTGCAGTCGTATAGCCATTTCGTCGCAGCATCATCACTTCGGCTGCATCCGAGATCGACGCTGGAGCAGCACTCCGCGCCAGCGCGATTTCAGCATTCTCGTCCGAAATCAAATACTGATCGAGAGGAGCCATGGTTGGATAGGGAGCTTTCTCAGCCTGCGATCGTGCACAGGCCGGCAGAGATAAAAAGATCTGAACAACGAATGCTAAAGCTATGATCCTGATATTGTTCTTCCGCATTTGGTTCTCTGGTAGAAGCATTTGTGTCAGGTTTAAGCCACCGATCCCGATAGGCGGCGCAGCGCATTGATGATGGTATCCGGTTAGTCCCACAAACGCCGCTCGGTCAGCTTTGAGATGCCGACTTGCGAGAACTTTCTATTTCTCCGAATCGCACGCTGAGCCTGTGTACGGCCGCGAGCTGATGCCTGCTTCCGAGGTCAGGCCGTCTGTTCCTCGGAATCCAGCAGAGCGAGAGCCTCCGCCGATGTGCCCGGTTCGGCCTTTCCCTCTCCCTTCGGCCTGTTCGTATCCGGCAGAAAGCCCGTGAGCAGGCCGAGAGCAGGCAGGAACGAGCACACCTTGTAAACGAAGTCGATACTGGTGTGATCCGCAAGCGCACCGAGCACTGCCGCGCCAAGCCCTCCCAGGCCAAAGGCGAGGCCGAAGAACAGGCCGGAAACCATGCCGACCCGGCCGGGCATCAGTTCCTGCGCATACACAAGGATCGCGGAAAAGGCAGAAGCTAGCACAAGTCCGATGAGGATGCTGAGAGCGACCGTAAGCGGCAGGGCAACGTAAGGCAGCAGGAGCGTGAGTGGGAGCACGCCCAGGATTGAAATCCAGATCACCTTCTTGCGCCCGATCCTGTCGCCCACTGGACCACCGATCACCGTCCCCGCGGCAACTGCGAAGAGAAACAGAAAGAGATAGAGCTGCGCATCGCGCTGTGGGGCATGAAAGTGCTGCATCAGGTAGAAGACGTAATAGCTGGTGATGCTGGCGAGATAGAAATATTTTGAGAGCGTCAGCAGGGTCAGCACTGCCAGTGCACCGCCAACCTGCTTCCGGCTCAGCGACAGGCTGCTTTTCACAGAGTGCTTTTTCTGTATCGCATGGCCATGCTGCTTGTACCAATGGCTGAGCCCTGTCAGCAGGATGATGGCGAAGAGCGCCGCGAGCGAAAACCAGGCCAGGCTCTGCTGCCCACGCGGAAGAACAACAAAGGCAATCAAAAGCGGACCAAGCGAGGAACCGAAGTTGCCGCCCACCTGGAAGATGGACTGCGCCATGCCATGCGCTCCACCGGATGCCAGCCGCGCGAGACGCGATGACTCCGGGTGAAAGATCGAAGAGCCAATCCCCAGCAGCGCACCGCCGACGAGCAGCATGGCATAGTGCGATGCGAAAGCCAACACCAGCAGCCCGCTCATGGAGATGGCCATGCCAAAGGGCAGCGAATACGGCCTTGGCCTGCGGTCGGTATAGAGCCCCACAAGCGGCTGCAACAGAGATGCTGTGATCTGGAAAACCAGTGTCAAAGCCCCGAGCTGGCCAAAGGAAAGATGGAAGTTTCCTTTGAAGATGGGGTACGCAGCAATAAAGAGCGATTGCACCATGTCGTTCAGCATGTGGCATACGCTCGCCGCTCCCAGAACGCGATAGGCTGTGGAGTATTCCTTCGGGTGCTGCATGATTTCGCTCATCGCATTGCCTGCTTTCTCATATCTATTTT
The DNA here is from genome assembly GCA_963755245.1 of uncultured Acidobacteriaceae bacterium. Lineage (GTDB taxonomy): Bacteria > Acidobacteriota > Terriglobia > Terriglobales > Acidobacteriaceae > Edaphobacter. The sequence goes on from CAVWJY010000014.1 coordinate 5,391, forward strand.
GCGGCCTCATCTTCGACGATACAATCGTTCGCAGGGGCCCACCACCTGTGCTGGGACAAATTCTTATGCGAATGGGCCATCTCTGAAAGGGGAAAGCCGCTACAGATCGTTCACAAGGGGGATGTAATCAAATGCGCTCCCGGCGTGGAACATTGGCACGGTGCATCCCCGAAAAGTGACTTTGCTTATATTGCGGTTACGCCGACTCAAAAGGGAAAAACAATTTGGCTAGAGCCTGTGAGCGATAAAGACTATCGTGGCGTAAAGTAGCGCGGATGGGCATCCAATTCACCTCGGCTCGACGAAATGCGTCGGCTTAGCCAGGTCCCAAAAATTCTTGGATGATGTGTCGAATTCCGTTCCGGCCGTTCGACTATATCGTGAATGCGGGAGAGGTGGTCCTCACCGATGGACCATACCTTGAGACCAAGGAACACATTGGTGGCTACTCGACGCCGCAAACATGGATGAGGCCGTGGCGTGGGGACGCAAGGCCGTCGTCGCCTGCCGCGCATCGGTCGAGGTGCGCGAGTTCCTCGCAATGCCAAGAGAATAGAACCGAGATCAGGCGCTGCGAGGAGTCTTTCATGCAACTCCCCGCATGCTCCAAATCCAGCTAAGCCGCCTCACGCTTTGTGGAATCCATCTTCGTTACGAGCTCTGGAGATCGAGTGGTGGAGTAGAGCTGCGCAACCACACGGCCCGCGGTATCTCGGCCGCCGATTCCGAAGGCGATCGCCACCGCAGCCGCACAGGCGCCCAGAAGTAATCCGAACGCCAGATTCACGATGTCTTTGGCCAAGCCCATCTGCCCGAGCGCCATCGCCGCGACGACAAAGAGGATCGCGAATCGGGCGACCGTGGCCAGCAGCTTAGGATTCTCCACATCGCTCGTCAGGATAGACGAAGCCGCCAGGTTCGCAAGGAACAGTCCAACGCAGAAGATCACCAGCCCCATGAGCAGTTTGCTGCCGAACACCGTCAGGCCAAGGATGAGCGCAGACAACGCTGTGAACCCGAGGATGTGCGATGCCTCAATCAAACCGAACAGCAGAATCGTGACCAAAGCCAGTTTGCCGACAGCGTTGGACGCAGACCTGCCCGTCTCATTGGCCCTGGCTCGAAACCCGAGCTTTGACGGAAGGCTGTCGAATCCAAGCCCGAGAAGTACGGTGCTGAGCACACTCGAGACCAGGCGGCCAATCACAATCGAGAACCCAACGATCAATGTTGCCGCGAAGATATTCGGGATGGCGGCGAGGAGCGTATTCATCATGCTGCTCAATGGGCCGCTGAGCGCCTCCAGCGAGAGGGCGTTCAGAGCGCCATCGAATACCGGGATGAGGAGCAGAACGTAGACGACCAGACCAATCACTCCCGATAGAGAGTGGGGTTCTTTGAAGGGCAGCCCCATCCTTGCGGCAAAGGCATCGAGTCCCGCGGCATTGAGAAGACCGGTAACAATCTTTCGGATTAATCCTGCGATGAACCAGCCGATGACAAGGATGAGGGCCGCGCCGAACAGATTCGGCAAAAATGCAAAAAGACGGTTCAACATCCCCTGGATCGGTAGAAGGATGTTCTGGAGTCGGAGAGAGGCGAGGATTCCGGGAAGCGAGACAAGCAGCACCAGCCAGAATGCTCCTTGCGCCAACGCATCGCCGATTCCGCTTCCATGCATGCGTTGATCGATACGCGAGGCACGCGCCACTCTCCGCACCACCATGCGGACAACGCTGGCAATCAGCCAGGCAACCAGCAAAAGTACAACTGCTCCGAGGATGCCAGGAGCATACGCACTCAACGAGCCGTTTAAGTTGCTAATAATACTTTGCATATCGTCAATCTCCTTTGCGCAACTGAGCGTTGAACTCCTGCGGAACTCCCTCATCTGGAACGGGCGCGGAACGCGTGGCGAACGGGCATGCGATATTGCGAAAAGGTCAGCGGATAGGGCAACTGTTTACAGCTGTTGTATTTGCTCTCAGCAAGGCATAAAACGACGACAGCAGCAGCCCGTGCTAGGCCACAGAGGATGCGAGTTGTTGTGATGCCGATTGAAATGCCGTTGTTTGCACGGCTGTTTGCTCGCAGGACGACGAGCGTTGACAATCCTGAAAATACAAAAGGGGTGGGCCGCTGCGGCCATCACCCCCTGCACTGCGCCCGACTTCAAGGCGGCCCTGATTCTAAGGGCGGCTTGTCAGTTTTTCGTTGGGCTCGCTGGAAGGATCATGTTTCTCGCGGAAACGGCGGTAGCGGTCAAGCAGGGATGCTGGTCCGCGGGCGCGGAGAAAGACGAGGTTTCCTTCGAAGCGCTTCTCGTCGATGATCGCTCCGGCTTCGAGCGAGGCGAGGATGGCGCCTTCCGATTGCGGGAGCCGAAAGCTGGATTCGACGAGCGGGTCGACCACGAGCGCGGCATCGATCGCAATCAGGAGTTGTTCCAGGCCGGTGTGCTGCAGCGAGGAGACGGGAATCGCTGCGCGATCGCTGGAGAGGTGGGCGAGTTCCTGCGGCGGCACGAGATCGACCTTGTTCAAGACCTGGATGACGGGCTTGGTCGAGACTTCAAGCTCGGCTAGGACCTTTTCCACCTGCGTCTTCTGCTCGTCGCGGATAGGGCTGGCGGCGTCCTGGACGTGGAGAAGAATCTCGGCTCGCTCGACCTCTTCGAGGGTGGCGCGGAAGCTCGTAACCAGCGTGTGGGGAAGGTTGCGGATGAAGCCGACGGTATCGGAGAGCAGGATCTTGCGGCGGGAAGGAAGCTGCAGCTGCCGGAGTTTGGGGTCGAGCGTCGCGAACATACGCGCCGATTCGAGCACGCCGGCCTCGGTGAGGGCATTGAAGAGCGTGCTCTTGCCGGCGTTGGTATAGCCGACGAGCGCGACCACGGGAACCGGCACCGCCTCGCGGCGTTGCCGCTGCTGGTGGCGGATGCGCCGTACAGCGTCGAGCTGGGTTTTGATGTGGTCGATGCGAAGGTTGATCTTGCGGCGATCGGTCTCGAGCTGGGTCTCGCCCGGTCCGCGGGTTCCGATGCCGCCGCCAAGCTGCGACATGGCGCGACCGCGTCCGGCCAGCCGCGGCAGCTGGTATTCGAGCTGCGCGAGTTCTACCTGGAGCTGGCCTTCGCTGGTCTTGGCGTGGCGGGCGAAGATGTCGAGGATGAGCTGCGAGCGGTCGATGACGTGGCAGGGAAGCCGAGCTTCGATGTTGCGCAGCTGCGAGGGGGTCAGGTCGTGGTCGAAGAGAACAAGCGAGGCGTTGGTGGAGGCCACGACCTCAACAATCTCGTCGAGTTTGCCCTGGCCGACGAGGCTCGAGGGATCGGGCTTCTGGCGGCGCTGCACGAGCGTGGCGGCAATGGTCGCACCGGCCGATCGGGCGAGTTCCTCGAACTCGGCGCGGCTGGCATCGAAGTCGAGGGTGGAGGCGGCTTGGTCCGAGAGCTCTTCGTCTCCGGCACTTCTCCGGCCATGACGGCGGCCGCGGTGCGGGCAAGTCGAGCGGCTGCGGTCAGCTGCTTGCGCTTGCGGAGCTCTCCGGTGAACTCGACCACGACGATCACGGCAAGTTCCTGCTGCGTCTGCGAGGTGCGGAGTTCGCGGGCGAGGAGTGCCGCGTCCTGGGCCGCACTGGCTTCGACAAGACTACGACGAACTGTCTTTCCGCGATTGCGGCGTGATTGCGCTTGATCCGGGGTGGCTTCGGGCGAAGCCTTCTTGCTGGTCAAAGTTGTCTCAATTCAGGGCCGTGTTCCGGCCGGCTCTCCTCATGATACTGAATAATGCGGAAGGACCGGCGCGCGAGCACGGCCCATCTCTGTTGCGCTTGAAGGAAGCGTCAGTTGCTCGAAGCTTCGAGCGTATGTCATCCTCGAAGGATGAAGCGATCGAAAGCTGCTCTACGCGTCTTTGGGATGGGTGCTGATGGCCTCTCTGTCCTGTGCCGCACAGGAAAAGGGAACGTGGCGTGCCGAGAGTACAACGGCCAAGAGCATCACGGGCGATGTCGCCCTCTCCGGGGAAAAGCTGGCGATCAACTTCTCCAGTTTTCCGATCGCCCAGATACGGCTGCTCAAACCGGCGGAGCTGAGCGCAGCCTTCGATGCCGACAGCGGTGCCGGCGGCAGCGGAAATCTTTACCGGTTGAGCATCCCTGGCTCCAAGCGGTTTCAGCACCACAATACGCTCTGCGGCGATGAGGAGACGCAATGGATGGTCACCTATGCAAACGGGGACCGCTTGCAGCTGGCCTTCTTCTCGGGAGCGACCATGCCCGTGCTCACGCTGGATGCGCTGGCGAACAACGTGAGCCTGTGCGGCACCTTTTCCTACACCCGCTAACCCCTGAATCCGCTAATGCAAACGCCCGTCGATCGGCTCAGCTGAGTCTTTCGACGGGCGTTCGGTCTTCCGGTTGTCACGGTCCCGCTTCTGCGGTTCTGCCTTTACGTCCCGCAGAAGGTCGCGGTGACGCGTTCTTCAGGGCGGGCTGGCGTGGCATACTGCTCCCGGTCCGGCCTGTCCTCGTACGGGCGTGAGACAACCTCCAGCAAGCTCTCGAACGGCTGAAAGTCCTGGCGTGTGACGGCGGCCTGGATCGCCGCCTCCACCATGTGGTTGCGCGGGATGAAGGCCGGGTTCACCGACCGCATCTGCGCCGCGCGTTCCTGTCGCTGTCGTGGAGCCATCCTCTTCCAAGCGCCGGCGCCATCCAATAGCCCACGCGTCATAGGCTCTGGGATCGGCGAACAGCGCCCGTACGCCCTGGTCGGCTTCGGGAGCTGGCTGCGGCATCGCACAGCCGGCGGAAGGTCAAGGTGAAGTCCGCGCCATTGGCGGCCATGCAATCGAGCAGGCCCTGAGCCAGCCGCCCATCGCCTGGGTTGTTCGGTGAAGAGGCCAAGCTTGCGGCGCAGGCCAGCCCGGCGCGCCGCCTCGAACTGCGGACCGAAGGCGGCGAGCGCTTTTTGCGCCGTGATCAGCACGTCCTCTTCCTCGCCTACCTCCTCTTCCAGAAGGGGCAGTAACGCCTCTGCGAGACGCGACAGATTCCAGGATGCGGCGAGGGGCTGGTTGCCGTAGGCATAGCGTCCCTGCGCGTCGATGGAGCTGAAGACCGTGTCGGGGTGGTAGGCCTCCATGAAGGCGCAGGGGCCGTAGTCGATGGTCTCGCCCGAGATCGACATATTGTCGGTGTTCATCACGCCATGGACGAAGCCGAGAAGCATCCACTGCGCGACCAAATGCGCCTGCCGGGAGATGACGGCATCGAGCAGAGCGCTGTACGGCCGCTTCGCCTGTGCGGCCTCAGGATAGTGCCGGGCGATCGCATAGTCGGCAAGGATCCGGGTCGCTTCCGTGTCGCCGCGCATGGTGAAGTATTGGAAGGTGCCCACGCGCAGGTGGCTTGCGGCGACGCGAGTCAGCACGCCTCCCGGCAAAATGGTCTCGCGATAGACCGGTTGCCCGGTGGTGACCGCTGCCAGCGCACGCGTGGTCGGCACGCCCAGCGCTGCCATCGCCTCGCTGACGATGTACTCGCGCAGGACAGGGCCGAGTGCGGCTCTGCCGTCGCCACGGCGGGAGAAGGGAGTCTGACCCGAGCCCTTCAGCTGGATGTCGTAGCCCATCACCTCGCCCAGCAGGTTGGCGCGGCCATCGCCGAGCTGCGGCACGAAGTTGCCGAACTGGTGCCCGGCGTAGGCGAGCGCCATCGGCTCCGAGCCCTCGGCCACGCGGTTGCCGGCCAGGATCTCGACGCCCTCCGCGCTCTCCAGCGCCACTGGATCGAGCCCCAGGCTGCGGGCCAGCTCGGCATTCACCTTGATCAGGCGCGGGGCGGCTACCGGCGTCGGGTTCACCCGAGCGTAAAAGCGCTCCGGCAAGCGTGCATAGGTGTTCGTGAAATGGAAGCGGACGGGGTGTTGCTCAGTGCCTTCGGTTGCAGGCAATTCGGTCGCGGGAGATTCAGGGGAGGTCATAATTTTGTCGATACGGATAGGTGGTTTTACTCCGGCTCCGTAACCCGGACCACCTCTCTATCCTACAGGGGCCTGCAGCGACGCGGCGGTGCGGTGCCAGGCCCCCGATTCGACTAGTGTTTCGACCGCGGCCATTGCGCGGCGATGTGAGCCGTCACCTGGTCGAGGAAGTCCCCTGGGTTGAGCGCCGTCTCGGGCGCGGGTTGTAGGAAGCGAATGATGCCCTTGGAGTCGGTCGCGATCAGCAGCGGAAAGTTGGAGGCGGCAAACTGGTCGAGCGTTTCGGGCGGGACGATCAGCGTCGGCGTGTGGCGGAGCAGCTCGGCGGCTGTCTTCGGAGCTTCGGGAGCCTCGGGCTCCGGTGCTGGGTCGGCGCGTTTGTGTTTCGCGCCATTTGGGTGCACCACGACCGCTGGCGAGGCGGGAACCGGAGGCGGCGTCTGCGCCAGCAGCCCGTAGAGGTGCACGTCCTCATCGCGGAGCCGGACGATCGTCTTCATGAAGTCCTGGCCCATGCGGACGCACTGCGCGCACCATGGTGGAAAGAGGAAGAAGACCGTCGACGCGCCGTAGTTCGTGTCGATGAGCGGCGTCTCATGCTCGGCATAGAGCGAGGCGATGAGCGGAAGCTTCGGCAGGGGATGGCCGAGCAGGGCGTACTGGCGGCGCGCATCGGCGATGGGGATTGCGTCGTCGGGCGAGAGGGCTGTGGGCTCTGCTTCCAGTGCGGCGTCGAGCGCGGCCACCGTCGCAGCCGCCTCCGCAGGTTGGCCGGCGAACTGTTGCAGCGCGGCAAAGGCGAGACCATCGGCATAGAGCGCGCCGATGGAGACCGCCTGGCCGGCAGGAGCCGCGGGCGCAGGCTCGCTCTTTGGCGCGCGCAGGCCCGCGAGCAGCACCGGTTCGCGCGCGGCATAGAGCGCCAGAGCGTCCGGCATGTACGCGAGCTGCAGGTAGCGCAACGCCTCGTTCAGCGCTTCGTCCACGGTTGTGTCGTACGGGACGGCGGCAAGCATCGCATGGCTGGCGTCGAGCGCGGCAGCCTCATCGTGCGTGCGCAGGGCGGCATCGATCGCGAGAGCGTAGGCCTGCGCCAGAAGCGGCTTGGGGGTGTCCGTGCTGTCGATGTACTGCCGCGCAGCCGCGGTGACGGAGGACCATTGCTGGCCAAGCGAGCAGAGGCGCGCCAGAGCAATCAGATCGTCGCCACGAAGCGTCTGGGGCGAACGAGCGGCGCACTCGAGACGGGCCTGTTCCATGGCGGCCTTGAGCGCGGCCAACTCGGAGTCCGACCAATTATCCATCGACGCGCGAGTGATCGTCAGCGGCAGCAGCACCTTGGCATACGCCGCTTGCGGCGAAAGTTGTGGCGGCTGCGGGGTGCTCTGCGCGAGGCTGAGTGGGGTCAGCAGAAGCGCCGCCAGAGAGACACCGGCGCGGCGCCAGGGGAGTATGCGTTGCATTCGGGGCCCATACTGCGCGAGAACATCGAAGCATCTCATGCGCGTGTGTCTTCCTCCGCTTCCCATCACTTCACTGGTGCGTGAGACTTCTATCGCCGGCGAAGGTCACCGATCGTCTTTGTAATTCCGAGCAGCAGGCTCAGGCTGCCTGTGGGAAGGCAGCTCATGGCCACCATCAAAGCGAGCCAGCCGGCATTGGTATGGGGGCCCTGGCGGCGGGTGATGCCGCCGAAGCTGGTGAAGATCAGCAGTGCGGAGATGGCCCCGGTCAGGAAGAGACCGGAGCCGATGCTGAGAAGCTTGCGCGTGTCATGCTGCAGAGCCATAGGCGAGTGGGACTCCACCAGGTGCAATCAATGAGATTTGATCAAATCAACGGCAGTAGGCTTGCATCGCGTAGACGATCACACCCGTCACCGAGACATACAGCCAGATCGGAAAGGTGTAGCGCGCCAGCTTGCGGTGAGCAGGGAAGCGGCCCGTCAGCGAGAGGAAGAAGGTGATCAGGATCATCGGCAGCGCCGTGATCGACAGCAGCACATGCGACAGCAGAAGCTTCCAGTAGAACGGCCACCACGGATTCAGCCGGTTGAAGTGCGTCTCGCCATGCAGCGTGAAGTTGGTCAGGTAGGAGACCAGGAAGATCGACGAGAAGAAGAACGCCGCGAACATCGCATTGCGATGCGGAACCAGGCTGCGCTTCACGATGAAGCGATAGCCGATCAGCAGCGCCACGGTCGAGAGCGCGTTGAGGATGGCGTTCAGCAGCGGCAGCGACCGCAGATGCGTGCCGCTGACGTCGGACGGCGCATGGAAGTACACCAGATAGCAGATCAGTGCGCTGGCCAGTGCGCTGCCCACCAGGATGGTCGTAAGGACGGCGGGCGGCGTGCGCAGCGTGTTCGGTTTCGCGGTAGGCAGAGTGGATGGCATCAGAAAAGAAGTCGTCCTTTGGCGTCGAGCATCATCGCTGCCAGAAGCAGCGGAAGGTAAAGAATGGAGGCGCGCAGCAGCGCCCGTGCGTAGCCGTGCGAAGCCTCCGCAGCGGGGTCGCGCAGGATCCCCGCAAAGCGAATCGTATACCAGAGATATCCCAGCGAAAGAACCGTCGCGACGCCGCCATAGAGGTAGCTGGTGGTGCCCAGCACCGCCGGCCACACGCTCACCGGGACCATCACAATCGCATAGAAGAGCGCCTGGAAGACGGTGCGGCGAGCTGCCTTCCGCATCGGTTCCTGGGTCGCGGTCAGCCGGATGCCGGCGCGCGCATAGTCCTCGCGGTACATCCAGCCAATGGCCATGAAGTGGGGAAACTGCCAGACGAACAGAATCGCAAACAGCGCGACGCCGGGCCACTCGATCACGCCGCGCGCGGCGGTCCAGCCGATCAGCGGCGGCAGCGCTCCGGGGAACGCTCCGATGAAGGTGTTGATCGAGCTGATCCGCTTCAACGGCGTGTAGATGGCCACGTAGGCGATCGCGGTCAGCAGCGTCAGCGTCCCCGTCAGCGGGTTGCTGACATACGCCAGAATCAGCGCGCCGAGAAACGTCGCCGCGAATCCGAGCAGCAGGCCGTGTCCCAGGCCAATCCGCCCCGCCGCCATCGGCCGGTTCGCGGTGCGCCGCATAAAGGTGTCGCTATGGCGTTCGAGAGCCTGGTTCAACGCGCTCGAACCGCAGGTGACAATGGCGATGCCGAGCAGCGATTCCACCATGCCCAGGTGGAACGGGCTGATGCCCGACCGCAGGCAGCCGAGATAGTACCCGGCCGCCGCAGTGATGATCACCATGGTCGAGATGCGCACCTTGAACAGGGTGGCGTAGTCGGCGAGCAGCGACGGAACGGCCTTCGCCGGAGTGAGCAGTGCGCCTGAGGTCTCGGAGGTTGCGGAGGTTGCCACGCGCTCTAGGATAACGCGTTTGCCGCAGCGATGCTCGGCCGGAGCTCGAAGTTGCCTCCTCTGGTTCAGGGCCTCGGGCGCAGCTGCGCCAGCAACGCGTCGGCGGTCGGCAGGGTATTCAGGATATCGCCCGGCCGTGAGCCATGCCCTTCGCAGCTGCGTGATTCCAAAGCGCATCTGGTCCAGCTCCTCGGTCGCATGGGCGTCCGTGTCGACGACGATCTTGCAGCCATGCTGCTTGGCGAGCCTCAGGTGCAGCTCGTTCAGGTCGGCCCGCGCCGGGCTGGCGTTGTGCTCGACCGCAACCCCCAGCTCCGCCGCCCGTTTCAGGACGACATCGATATGCAGGGCATAGGCATCCCGCTGCAGCACCTTGCGGCCGGTGGGATGCCCGAGAATCTGCGTGTAGGGGTTCTCGAGCGCCCGCAGCACCCGGTCGGTCATCTGCTCGATCGGCTGGTCGAAGCGGCTGTGGACGCTGGCCACCACCACATCCATCTGCGCCAGCGTCGAGTCGTCGAGATCGAGCGTCCCGTCGGCGAGAATGTCCACCTCGATGCCCGGAAGCACCCGAATCCGACCCTCCATCTCGGCGTCGACCTCGCGAATGCGCCGGATGTGCGCCAGCGCGCGCGCGTCGTCCAGGCCGTTGGTCATCGCCAGATGCTTGGAGTGGTCGGTGATCGCGATATACGCGAGCCCCCGCGCCAGCGCCGCCTCGGCCATCTGGCGGATGGTGTCGCGGCCGTCGGTCGCATCGGTGTGCATGTGCAGGTCGCCGCGAATGTCCGCCAGCGTAATCAGCTGCGGCAGCGTCTGCGTTGCGGCGGCCTCGAGCTCGCCGCAGTTCTCCCGCATCTCGGGCGCGATGTAGTCGAGATCCAGCGCGCGGTAGATCTCCTCCTCGCTCGCCGCAGCGACGATGACGTTGTCCTCCAGCCGCATCAGGGCGTACTCGCTCAGCGTCAGCCCGCGCTTGATGGCCCGCTGCCGCAGCGCCACATTGTGCATCTTCGATCCCGTGAAGTATTGCAGCGCAGCGCCGTAGCTCGCCCGCGGAAGCAGCCGGACGTCCACCTGCAGATTATTCCGCAGCGTGAAGCTGACCTTGTTCTGCCCCTTCGCCATCAGCTTGTCGATCAGCGGCAGCGTCGCCACATGCTCGACCGCGGCCGCGACCACATCGGGCTCGCAGGCCGGTCCGGTCACCAGCAGGTCCAGATCGCCCACCGTCTCGCGGCCGCGCCGCAGCGACCCCGCCGGGGTGATCTCCTCGATGCCCGGAAACGCCCGGATCAGCTCGGAGATGCGGTTGGCGAACTCATGGGCCTGATCGACGCGGAAGCGGCTGGAGTTGCGCCGGTGATCCTCGATGCCCTTCAGCAGCTTGGTCGTGAACTTCTCGCCCATCCGCGGAAGCGTATTCAGCTGGCCCTCCCGTGCCGCAGCCTCCAGCGCGTCGATATCCGCGATCTGCAACGCCGACCAGATCAGCGCGACCGTCTTCGGCCCCATCCCCGGCAGCCGCAGCAGCTCGAGCATCGTCGGCTTGTACTTCTGCAGCAGCTCCTCGCGCAGCGGCATCGTTCCGGTCGCCACGAGGTCGCGGATATTGGCCGCCATGCCCTTGCCGATGCCGGGAATCGCCAGCAGCTCCTTGGGGTCGGACTCCGGGGTCGCGATCGCAGCCAGCTGCGCGGTCTGCTGCTCCACCGCCTCGGCGGCACGCCGGTAAGAGCGGATCCGGAACGGGTCCGCCGCGTCGATCTCGAGCAGCGCTGCCGTCTCTTCCAGCAGCCGCGCGATAGTGATGTTGTCCATGAGCTTCCTGCGACCTTCCCCAATAAAAAGAGATCAGGGCATATACCCTGATCTCTCCCCATCCTAACCGTTTCCGGTCAGTGGCGCCCACCCTGCGGGGCGCAAAAAATCGCAGTTACTCCCGTTTTCGTTCCCGAGCAACGTCCCCGAGCAACGAGGAATCAGTCCCCGAGCCCGACTCCTTCTCCTGGTTCTCCTGAGGAGGAGGATCGGGAGCATGGACCTCTTCGTTCGGATCACGCCTCTCGAAGACGGGCCACCTGATCGGCCTGCGGGCCCTTGGTTCCCTGGATGATGTCGAACTCCACCTCATCGCCCTCTTTCAGGCTCTTATAGCCCTCGAGTTGGATCGAGCTGTAGTGTACGAAGACATCCGCTCCACCGTCCCGGCCCAGAAAGCCGTACCCTTTTGCATTGTTGAACCACTTCACGGTGCCTCTATACTGTGCCACTTTGCACTCCTTGTGGACTTCTTAGTTCTGCGACACAATCGCGGACGGGGGATCGCATTAATTCCTCTGACGCCAGCGCAACGCAGAGGGTTTCCCCACGCTGTCAGGCGGCGGTAACGTGCCGTAAGTTTGTGTACGGATACAGGCCGCACGATGTCGTCCAAAAGGCCACCGGGATCGTCCCGAAACCGGCTTCTGCGAGGGCCACCGCGAAGCCGGAATTGTTCGCCTGGCCCCGTCTAACAGCCCCGCCCGATCAGAGCCTGCCCGCCGCGCGCGCCGCCGTCAGCAGCGACAGCCCGATCAGCGTCTTCCCGTCGTGGATCTTGTTGGCCGCAACCAGCGCCATCGCCTCCGAGAGCGGCATCCGCACGATCTCGATCTGCTCATCGGCCTCGGGTTGCGCCGCGCCCTCGCGGATCTCCCGCGCCAGATAGATCTGCATCCACTCCCCCAGAAATCCGGGGCTGGCGAAGTACTTCGTCAGCAGCGTCCAGCGCTTGGCCCGGAAGCCGGTCTCTTCGATCATCTCGCGCTTGGCGGCGGCCAGCGGAGCCTCGTTGGGCTCGATGCGGCCGGCGGGCAGCTCGAGCAGAAACTGTCCGGCGGCATGGCGGTACTGCCGCTCGAGGATCACATCCGGGTCGCTTGGATTCTTCGCCTCATCGATGGCGAGGATCACCACCGAGCCGTTATGGCGAATCACGTCCCGCTCGTTGATGGAGCCGCCCGGCTCCTCCACCTTGTCGGTGTAGACCGAGAAGACCTTGCCCTTGTAGGCGAGCTTCGAGGAGATCAGCCGCGCCGTTCTTGGCAGACGCCTTCCGCTGCCCGTTTCGGCTGTTTTCAACAGCTGCGAGCGGCTTGGTGCGGGTCGATTTTGTCTTCGTGGCGGCGGTCGTAGGCTTGGCGGAGCGGGAGCGGGTTGTTGGAGCGGCCATACGCCTACGGTATCATCCTGCATCGGGAGAATCTTGGTTCGCATCCAAAGGAAGCGCCCTCGTATCTACCGATTGCCTTGCAACGATTTCGGCTTTCGCAAGCTCGCAGACAGAGCAGCAGCAAGGCGTTTCGGCCGTCGCAACGCGCCGAAGCATCGCAAGGAAAGTTTTGCACCTTAGAACCGCAACAGGAGATGAGTGCCCGCAATGAGTGCTGAGTGTTACCCGATCGCCGTTCTGCCGCACACGACGCAGCTCTACCGCGACTATCTCGCGATGAGCGACCACGGCGCGGTGCGCACCTGGTACGGGGGAACGCCGCTCGGCGGGGAGTGGATGCGGTCGGTGCCAGCGGTGTCGTCTGTGGATGGAGCAGACGCCGGCCATCGCGATCGTCTGGCGGCGGCCCTCGAGGCGGAGTGTCTCGCCTACGGCGCCGGCGCCAAGGCTCTGGAAAATGTAACCAAGCTGCGTCACGGTGCCCGTGCGGTCGTCACCGGCCAGCAGGTCGGCCTCTTCGGCGGCCCGCTTCTGACGCTGCTGAAGGCGGCCACCGCCATCGCGCGTGCCGAGGAGGCGACGCGCGTCTCCGGCATCGACCACGTGCCCGTCTTCTGGCTCGCAACCGAGGACCACGACCTCGCCGAGGTCGATCAGGTCGCCCTGCCGAGCAAGACCGCCCTCGAGAAGCTCTCCGCCGGTCTGAAGACCGCCGTCCCCGTCCCGGTGGGTGGTGTGCCGCTCGACGGCACCCTCGAAGCCGTGCTGGACCAGGCGAGCGAGCTGCTCGCCTATGCGCCCGTCTGCGACGATCTCCGCGAGTTCTATACCCCCGCCGCCGGTTCGCCAGCGACCCTCGGCGGTGCCTTCGCCCGCTTCATGGCGCGCGTCTTCGCCGATCAGGGCCTGATCGTGATGGACGCCGCCGGCCGCGAGTTTCACGCGCTCGGCGCCACCACCCTGCGCGCCGCCATCGAGCGTGCGGAGGAGTTCGAGACCGCCCTGCTGGCGCGAACCACCGAGCTCGAGCGTCACCACTATCACGCGCAGGTGCTGGTCAAGCCGGGCGCGTCGCTGCTGTTCCTGCTCGACGAGACGACCGGCGAGCGCCTGCCTCTGCGCCGCCTGCCCGAGGGCGTCTGGAAGGCGGGACACAAGTCCTACACGCACCGCCGAACTGCTCGCTATCCTCGACGCCCAGCCCGAGCGCATCAGCCCCAACGCGCTGCTGCGCCCCGTCTTCCAGGACACCATCCTGCCCACCGCAGCCTACGTCGGCGGACCGGCCGAGGTTGCTTATTTCGCGCAGAGCGCCGTCCTGTTCGAGCGTATTCTCCAGCGCATCACGCCCGTGCTGCCGCGCCTGACCGCTACGTTGATCGAGCCCGCGCTGGCCGATGTGATGGCCCGCCACGAACTCACCCTGCCCGACGTGATGGCGACGCCCGAGGCCCTCGCCCAGCGTCTCGGCGCCCGCGCCATGCCCATCGCCGGCAAGCGCAAGCTCGCCGCCGTGGGCAACGCCATGGACGCGGAGTTGACCGCGCTCACCGAGTATCTCGTCCACGATGGATGCGAGCCTTGGCCGCTCCGCCGAGGTCTCCGCCTCGAAGATGCGCTACCAGATGAACCGTCTGCGCCGCATGGCCGCGACCTTCGAGCTGCAGAAGGAGGCCAGCCTGCGCAAGCACGCCGATGCGCTCACGCTGCAGCTCTTCCCCGAGGGCCATCCGCAGGAGCGCGTGATCGCTGGCATCTGGTTCCTCGCCCGCTACGGCGACGGTCTGATCGACCGCCTGGTGGCCGAGGCTGCGGGGATGTGCGCCGGCCACGTGGCCGTTCGTCTCTAGCGAGCTCCGCATGGACTCGCTCGCCGCATCCCTTTAGAATGAACGATTGAGGTAAGCGCCCATGGGACTCAGCGACCAACCCTTTGAAGTAAGTTGCCCGGACTGCGGAGCGATCCTGAAGATCGACCCGGTTTCGCGCGCCATCATCGCGCACACGTCTGCGCCCCGCAAGAAGATGTTCGAGGACTTCGGCGAGGCCGCACGAGCCCTCCGTGAGAGCGACCAGCGCCGCGAGAGCCTCTTCCGCCAATCCGTCGACGCGGAGAAGAACAAGGAAGACGTGCTCGCGAAGAAGTTCGCCGAGGCGGTCAAGAAGGCCAAGGAATCTCCCCTCACGGATCGCCCGCTCCGCGACTTCGACCTCGAGTAATTTCGACGAGTCGTTCGACCAGGCTTAGGCCGACTTGGCGAACGTCGGCAGCCGTGGCCGGTTCTCAGCCCGCAAGGCCGTCAGGTCGACATCGCGGAGCTGATCCGGATGGATCTTTACGTCCCTCAGGTTGCTCCTGCCCGTCGAGGAGAACTCCTCGGAGCGTGGCGCCCAGCAGATTCGCGCATCCCAGGTCCACGCCGCGCAGGTTGGCCCCCCGCATATTCGCGCAGGACAGGTCTGCGGCTCGCAGTTTGGCTTCGCTCAGGTCCACCTGCTCCAGATGGGCGAAGGACAGCTCCGCACTCGTCAGATCGATCGCGGCCAGGGGTGTATCCCGCAGATCGGCCGACGGAAGATGCGCCTTGGGCAGCGTGGCGTGGCGAAGATCCGCGCTCTTCAATCGCGCCCCGTTCAGCCGGGCGGTGGAAAAGTCCGCGTAGCAAAGATTTGCGCCCCGGAGATCGGCGTCGGTCAGATCCGCGCCGGTAAAGTTGGCGTGGCTCAGGTCGGCATGCCGAAAGTCGGTACGGGCCAGCTTCGCTCCCACCAGATTGGCATGCGCCAGAGACATGCGGCGCAGATCCATCGACGAGAGATTCAGCCGCACACCATCACTCCCGGCTGTGCGTACCCAAAGCGCATGAAGCGTAAGCGCGTCAGAGAGTGAAGAGGTATTCATAGCTCCCTCCTTCTGCACTGCTTTCACCACCGCCAATCTTACGCCAATCCTACGCCGTTTCGCCCGCGATGGGGCAAGTCGCGACCGCCGGCTTCACGGCAGAGATTAGGTCGCCCGCCCGTAAGACGGTAAACTGAGGAAATGCCACCAATCCTCAATGCGCAGGGTGTGAGTAAGCGATTTCGGCGCCACGCCCCTCTTTCAAGACATCTCGTTTACCGTCTCCGATGGAGATCACATAGGCCTGATCGGACCGAACGGCGCCGGGCAAGAGCACGCTGCTGAAGGTGCTGGCAGGCGAAGAGGACGCGGACTCCGGCGATGTCGCCGTCCGCAAGCGCGCCCGCGTCGGCTACGTCCGGCAGGAGTCGGTGTTTGCGCCCGGCCTCACCGTGCGCGACGTGCTCGAGCGCGCCCTGAAGCAGGCCAATATGCCCGAAGCCGAGCGCGAAGGCCGGCTGCGCGAGACCTCCGGCCGCACCGGCTTCCCCAGCCTCGAGGCCGAGGCCGCCAAGCTCAGCGGCGGCTGGCGCAAGCGGCTCGCCATCGCCGAGGCCGTCGTCACGTCGCCCGACGTCCTGCTGCTCGACGAGCCCACCAACCATCTCGACCTCGCCGGCATCGCCTGGCTCGAAGCAGCTGCATCCGCGAGATCGAGTCCGCCGTCGTCATGGTCAGCCACGACCGCTACTTTCTCGAGAACACGGCCACCGAGATGGTCGAGCTGAACCGCGTCTACGCCGACGGCCTGCTGCGCGTGAAGGGCACCTACAGCCAGTTCCTCGAGGGCAAAGAGCAGTACATGGAGGCGCAGTCCAAGCTCCAGGACGCGCTCAAGAATCGCGTCAAGATCGAGACCGAGTGGCTGCGTCGCGGCCCCAAGGCGCGCACCACCAAGTCCAAGGCGCGCATCGACAGCGCGCAGGAGCTGATCGGCCAGCTGAAGGAGGTCAACTCCCGCACGCAGACCTCCAGCGCCGGCATCGACTTCTCCGCCACCGAGCGCCAGACCAAGCGGCTGGTCGAGATGGAGGACGTCAGCGTCACGCTCGGCGAGGGCGCGACCGCCCGCCGCATCGTCGAGAACCTGAACTTCCTCGATCACCTCCGGCATGCGCGTCGGCCTGGTCGGCCCCAACGGCAGCGGCAAGACCACGCTGCTGCGGCTGCTCACCGGCGAGCTGCAGCCCTCGGCGGGCAGCATCAAGCTGGCCTCCTCGCTGAAGATCGTCTACTTCTCGCAGACGCGCGAGCTGGACGAGAAGCTGACCCTGCGCCGCGCGCTCGCGCCCGACTCCGACTCGGTCGTCTACCAGGGCCGCGTCGTCCACGTCGCCAGCTACGCGACCAAGTTCCTCTTCACCAGCGAGCAGCTCAACCAGCCCGTCGAACGCCTCAGCGGTGGCGAGCGCGCCCGCGTGCTCATCGCCAAGCTGATGCTCGAGCCCGCCGACCTGCTGCTGCTCGACGAGCCGACCAACGACCTCGACATCGCCACGCTCGAGATTCTCGAAGAGAGCCTGCTCGAGTACACCGGCGCGCTCGTGCTGGTGACCCACGACCGTTACATGCTCGATCGCGTCTCGACCATCGTGCTCGGGCCTCGACGGCAACGGCGGCGCCGAGCGCTTCTCCGACTACTCGCAGTGGGAGCAGTGGCGCGGCGTGAAGGGCGAAGACCTCATCGCCCCGTCGATCGCTCCCGGAGCCGCAGGCAAGGCCGTCTCGTCGACCCCGGCAACCGCGCAGCCTCAAGCAACGGCAAGAAGAAGCTCTCCTACCTCGAGGCCCGCGAGTACGCCGGCATCGAAGCCGCAGTGGAGGCGGCCGAGGACCGCCTGCAAGCCGCACGCGAGGCGATGGAGGATCCCGCGGTGGTCACCGACGCCGTCAAGCTGACGGCTGCCTTGGCCGAGATGGAGGCCGCGCAGGACGCCGCCGACAAGCTCTACGCGCGTTGGGCGGAGCTGAGCGAAAAGGCCGGCTAAGCGTACCGGCTTCATCCCGCAGAAACATGGTTCCAGCGGCATCGTTCGCGTATGCTGCTGGAACCATGAAAAAACTGCTCACCGGTCTGGCGCTCTCGCTCGTCTCCCTGTCTCGTCGCTGCGCAACGTTCGATCCCAAGCAGGTCGTCGTGCTGCATGCGGCGCGTCTGCTGGACGTCGCCACCGGCAAGATCACGCGCCGGGTGAGGTGCTGGTCGAGGGCGAGCGCATCGTCGAGGTGGGCGCGACGGTGCAGCATCCGGCCGGCGCAAGGTCATCGACCTCGGCGACAAGACCCTCATGCCCGGCATGATCGACGCCCACGTCCACCTCTTCCTGCACCCCGGCGCGGAGGATCTGCAGACCGTCCAGGAGAGCGTGCCCGAGCGCACCCTGATCGCCGCGAGCGCCGCCAAGGCCGATCTGACTGGCCGGCTTCACCGCCGAGCGCGACATGGGCACCGAGGGCGCCGGCTGCGCCGACGTCGCGGTGCGCAACGCCATCAACAACGGCCTGATCCCCGGCCCGCGCATGCGCGTCAGCTGCAACGCCATCGACCTCACCGGCGGCCACGAGGACGCCATCGGCTACAATCCCGCGCAGCACGTGCTCTCGAACGCCGACTACGCCGACTCGGCCGAGGAGGTCGTCAAGGTGATCCGCGAGCAGCGCAAGGGCGGCGCCGACTTCACCAAGATCTACGAGACCGGCCGCGACTCCTTCCACGACGGCGTCTTCCGCACGCCCTACCAATACTCCGAAGCGGAGCTGGCCGCGGCGTGAAGGAGGCCGAGCGCGTCGGCGGCAGCGTTGGCTCCGGCCACGGCGTCGCCGTCCATGCCACCGGCGAGCCCGGCACGGGATTCGCGGTCGCCGCAGGCGTGGCCTCGGTCGATCACGCCTACCAGCTCAGCGACGCGACCATGGCCGCGATGAAGGCCAAGCAGATCTACGCGGTCCCGACCTTCGCCATCGCCGAGTACTTCGCCGACCACGCCTCCACGCCCGAGCGTGCCGAGAACGAGCGCGCCGAGCAGGCGTTTCACGCCGCGGAGTTCCGCAAGCAGCTTGCCGCCGGCGTGCCCATGGCGGTCGGCAGCGACGTCGGCCCGTTCCCGCACGGGACCCAGGCGCGCGAGCTGGAGCTGATGGTCCAGTACGGCATGAAGCCGCTCGCGGTCCTGCAGGCGGACATGCTCAACGGCGCACGCCTCCTCGGCTGGGAGGGCCAGATCGGCGAGCTCAAGCCCGGCTACTACGCCGACGTCATCGCCGTCCCCGGCAACCCCGTCGAAGATATCTCGGTGGTCACCAAGGTCGCCTTCGTGATGAAGGGCGGAGTGGTCGTACGCGACAGCTCCGCGCGCTAGCGGTCGTACGCGATAAACGCGAAAGAAGGGAAGCGGCAGCGATGCCGTCTTCCCTTCTTGATGGAGCGACAGCTCGTTCCAGCCCGAGATTACAGGCCGACGACGTTGTAGCCGCAGTCCACGAAGGTGATCTCGCCGGTGATGCCGCTGGCCAGATCGCGACGAGAGGAACAGCGCCGTGTTGCCGACCTCGAGCGCATCCACGTTGCGATGCAGCGGCGCACGCTCTTCCACCGCGTTCAGGATCTTCGTGAAGTCGCCGATGCCGCGTGCGGCAAGCGTCTTGATCGGGCCCGCGGAGATGGCATTCACGCGAATCTTCTTCGCGCCCAGATCCGCCGCCAGATACCGCACCGTGGCCTCGAGCGCAGCCTTGGCCACGCCCATGATGTTGTAGTTCGGGAAGACCTTCTCCGAGCCGTAGTAGGTCAGCGTGAGGATCGAGCCGCCCTCCGCCATCAGCGGTTCCGCGGCGCGGGCAAGCGCGATCAGCGAGTACGCGCTGATGTCGTGCGCCACGCGGAAGTCCTCGCGAGCCGTCTGCAGCACGGTGTTCTTGATGTTCGGCGCGAAGCCGATCGAGTGCACCAGGATATCCAGCTTGCCGTAGGTCGTCTTCAGCTGCTCGAAGACACGCATCGATGTCCGCATCCAAAGCGACATCGCAGCGGAAGGTCTTCGCGTTCGGAAGCTCGCCCGCAAGCTCCTCGGCGTCGCGCTGCAGGCGCTCGTTCTGGTAGCAGATGGCGAGCGAGGCACCGGCCTCCGAAAGCTTCTGTGCGATGCCCCAGGCGATGCTGCGTTTATTGGCGAGGCCGAACACAACGGCCACTTTGCCCTTCAAGTCGATCATGATGCGGTGTTTCCTCCATAGTTGAGGACGCAGCAGGGTGCGTCCATTGCAATCGTAAGCATAGCAGTTGCGTGCGTGCGCTGACTTCCTCGCCGCACCGCGTCGGCCTGTTTAGGCCTTGCTCGGCAGCGTCAGCCAGTCATACTGCTCCTCGGTCAGCGGAACCACCGAGAGCCGGAACTGGCGGAACATGATGGAATCCTGGAAGACGCCGGCGGCGCGAATCTGCTCGAGCGGCTTCTCCGTCTTCAAGCGCTTCACCGGCTTGATGCGCACGTTCGGGTTCTTCGGATCGCTGGCGTCGACGCTCACCACCGTCGCCGTTCCAATCGCGGCCTTGCCGATGTTCGAGTGATAGATCACCAGCTTCTCGCCCTTCTTCATGCCGCGCAGGTACATCAGGGCCTGGTTATTCGCGATGCCGTCCCACGTCGTCTCGCCGTCGCGCTCGAGGTCGTCGTAGGAGTACTTGTTCGGTTCGGTCTTCAGCAGGAAAGGCATACGGTGTCTCCTTGAGGGGCTTCAAAAAATGTTCACAAAACGGATCAAACTGCGTTGCGCTCTACTCTCAGGCTAGCCGCCGAGGTCGATCAAATGTACCTTGTCGAGCGGTCGGCCCAGAAAGCTCGATCCCAGCCGCTGAAACTTCTCGACCGAGTCGGTCGCATAGAACGTGCAGCAGGAACCCGACCCGTTCACTCCGTCTCCGCTCGCACCGGCCAGCGGTGCAGGGAAGTGCTTCGCCACCAGCTGCGCCGTCGCGTGTGCCGTCGCATGCGCCGAATCGATGATCGTAAGCGGATGCCCCAGCCTCTCCAGCGTTCGGCGGAGCGCCGGCTCGAGCAGCGGATAGTGGGTGCAGCCGAGCAGCAGCGTGTCCGCGTTCGGTGCCGCCGTCAGCGCCTGATCAAGATAGATCCGCAGCACCTCGTCGGTCACCGGATGCTCGATCCATCCCTCCTCGACCAGCGGCACCAGCAGCGGACAGGCCATCTCGTACGCCTTCAGCCCCAGCCCCTCGAGCGCCCGCGTGTACGCCTTCGACTGCACGGTCGCGCTGGTCGCAAGCACCAGCACGCTGGCATCGGCACGCGCAGCCCTCGCCGCCTCCGCGCCCGGCTCGATCACCCCGATCACCGGAATCGGCAGCTCGCGCCGCAGATCGTCGAGCGCCAGTGCGGTCGCGGTATTGCAGGCGACGACCAGCAGGTCCGCGCCCTGCTCCTGCAAAAAGTGTGCGCTCGACAGCGCATAGCGGCTGATCGTCTCGCGCGACTTCGAGCCATACGGCAGCCGCGCCGTATCGCCAAGATAGATCGACCGCGACCCCGGCAGCAGTGGCAGCAGCTCGCGCAGCACGGTCAGCCCGCCAAAGCCGGAGTCGAAGACGCCCAGCGTCAGCCCTGCCCGCTCTCCGCCAGGTGTGGTCGTACCCAACGGCGCTGTGATCGATGCCGCATGGATGGGCGCGGCGGTGATCGGCTCGGCGCTCAGGCGCGGCGCGGTGATCGCCTCCGCGGAAGGTTTCGTCTCTGATCGTTCGTTCACTACTGGTCTCCGGAGCCGCTCGTCGGCGCTTGCGTGCCTCGCGTGGTGTCGCTTACGGTGTAAACGCGAGTCAGGTCCGCATGGCCAGCCAGCGTATCGTGCGGCTGGCCGTCGACGAGAAAGCGGACCTGGGTAATCTGTGGGAAGTTCGCGTGGAGCGTTCCAAGAATCGACTGAATGGTCAGCGTCTCCACCTCGACCCCCGAGGGATGCTTGTCGACAAACGTGCCGCGAAAGTTGATGACGGCCAACTCTCCCGCATCATCCGAGCCCGCACGGGCGTCGCGTGACGGATCGAGCGGGCCGGGCTGTCTGCGCCGTGCGCCTCGGCAGCTGGCGAAGGCGAACCGATCGGCAGCTTGAGCAGGAAGACGTCATCGACAGCGGCTCCGCTGGTCAACGCATGCGTCGATTGGGGCAGCGCATAGTCGCCCAGCAGACGCTCCAGCAGCGCGCGCGCTCGCACCGACGGCTCCTGCGGCAGCGCCAGCTGGCGCTCCTGCGCGACGATCGAGCCATCGGCATCGTTCGCTACATCGAAGGTTACAGTCTCGGTGGAGGAGTCCACCGGCGCGGCGATCGGCGTCGCGTCGGTCGCCGCGGCAAGCCGGTCCTGCGCCCGTTTGTGCTCGTAGAACAGGATCGTCGCCATCAGGACGATGCCGGCCAGCGAGCGCAGAAAACAGGATCTTCTGGTAGCGGGGAATCATCGTGTCGCTCCTGCCCCTCCGCCCGAAGCAGCTCCGCGCGCGGCGACGTCACCGGCGGCTGCGCCTGGTTGCGCCAGAAGATCAATGCGCCCGCGATCGCGGCATCCACGCGCTGTTGATAGCCGGGATCGGTCACCGGCGTCGGCGTCGAGTCGCCCGAAGCCAGCGGCGCAAGCTCGATCGCGAGCGCCGGACACATCAGGTTATCGAGCGGCCGCATCGCCGCCTGATCCGCAATCAGCGGCAGACGCGAGCGATTGATCGCCGCCCCAATCTGGTCGGCAAGCCGCTCGCTCTGCGACTGGTACGCCGCCTGCGCGTTGTCCCAGGGAATCGGCGCACTCGGGTCGGTCGTGACCGTCGCCTGTACCGTCGAGGTTGCAAGATGCACCCCGCTGCCGCTCGCCGTCGCATGCAGCACCAGGCAGGCGACCGCATGCGCGCGATTCGCCAGCTCCGCCCGCTGGTCGGTCGTCAGCGTCGCATCGCCACTGCGCGTCAGCATCACCGTAAAGCCGCGCGCGGCCAGCAACGACCGCAGCCGCAGCGCCATCGCCATCGTGACGTCCTTCTCCAGCAGATGATCGCTGATCTGCGCGCCGACGTTCGCGCCGCCATGCGCCGGATCGATCACGATCAGATCGCGATTGAAGGTGGCCTGCGCCGTCGCAGCCCTTCCCACGCACAGCGTCCACGCCAGCAGCGACGCCCACAGGGCGAGACGGCGGCGGCCATAGAACGGTGTGCGCGTGGAACTGCGATCGGCGATCAAGAAAGTCGTGATGGGCATCGAGGAGAAGTACGTCTGGATAGTCTAAATCTGCCGGCGAGCAGAGGCAACACCGCGCTACGGGCACGTCGCGATCCAATCCGCGACGCGCCCCGTAGCACGTGCGAATTAGTCGAGCGCGTAGATCGCCAGCCCGCTGAGCAGCTTCGGATAGAAGTCGGTCGACTTCTGCGGCATCACATCGCCCGAGAGCGAGATGTCGCGCAGCTGGTCGAGCGTCACCGGCCGGATCAGGAACGCCAGATCCGCCTCGCCCTTCTTCACCTCGGCGATCGCCTCCTCGGCCTCGCGCACATAGCGCAGACTCTGTCCCTGGCGAATCGCCTCCGGCGTCAGCCCCAGGATCCTCTCGATCAGGATGCTGTGCAGCTGCACCACATCGAGCTGCGCCTGACGCGGCGACAGCTCGGCCAGCGCGACCGCGATCGCCTCCGGCTTCGCCGTCAGCAGGTGAATGCCATCCCGCGTGACCGCGATGAAGGCAACGCCGTCCGCCGCAACCAGCTCCTCCAGATTCGGCTCCACCAGCGGGCGAATCTCGAAGAACTCCTCGGCGCGATCCAAAAACTGCTTGGTGTCGAAGTCCTTCAGCCCAAACAGAACGCGATGCGTCGGCAGAATCGTAATCCCCGGCGCGTCCATGTTGACGAAGGTCATCATCATCGCCGCCTCCGGAAACGGCGGCGTGGGCAGATGGCCGGGGCCCAGCTTCTCGTCCTCATCGGCGGGCTGGTTCAGCGGCAGCCGCAGCTGCGCCGAGCGCTCCTTCGCATACGCCACGCTGGTCTCGTAGCGATGATGTCCGTCCGCGATGATCAGCTTCTTGTCCGCCATCGCCGTCAGGATCAGGTTGATCAGCGCCGGATCGGTCAGCTTCCACACCCGATGCACCACGCCGTACTCATCCGTAATCGCCAGATCCGCCGGCGCGCCCTCCTCGCTGTCCGAGCCGAAGATCAGCCTCTCCGCCGTGAACGCCGGATCCGAGTACAGCATATAAATCTGCTCGCAGTAGGTCCGCGTCGCCTTGAACAGGCTCATGCGGTCGGACTTCGCCTTGGCGTGCGTCAGTTCGTGCCGATAGACCACCTTGTCGGCGTAGTCATACAGATGCCCGAGCGCGATAAAGCCCCGCCGCTCCCGCACCTCCGGCTTGCCGCCCGCATCCGCCGAGTGCGGCACCTCGTAGGTCTGCGAGTAGCCGTACAGCGCCGGCTCCGCCTCCTCGCGCAGAACATTCTCCTTGCGCCACTGCTTCAGATGCTCCGCCGCCCGGCGTGTAGACGTTCGTCTGCTCGTCGTCGCCCGGCTCCGCCTTGCCCAGAATGACGCGGATCAGGTTGTACGGGCTGGCCTCGTAGTAGCGCTGCTGCATCGCCGGCGAGATCTTGTCGTACGGCTGCGTGACGACATCTTCGAGATCGACCTTTGCGGGGTCGTAGCGGAGGGCGCGAAAGGGATAGATGCGGGCCATGTCGGTCTTAGCTCCAAAGCAATACTTTTCGATTGTACGGGTTGAGGATGGAAAGAGCGCTGCCGGCGAAGATGCCGAAGACTGAGGATAAACCCATTCCCGCCAGCGCAAGCGACGCGAGCCTCCGTGTCGCCTCGGGACGGCCTCCGCCCATTCTGGAACCGCCCCGCAAAAGGGGCTATTCTGTGCCACAACGGTACGGCCGCCGCGGTGTAGAGAACGTTTCCTACGCGGCAGCCGCTTCCGCGGACGCAACGCTCGCGAGACAATCGCTCTCTAAGCGTCTCAAGGAGGTTGAGAAGAGCCGTTTGTCGAACGATCGTTTGCATCCGCCGCTCAGCCGGCCGGATCGCGGAGAGAACCGCTGCACGAGCGAACGAAATCGGCCTCTCGAAAGATCCGGAAGGAGGGTGGATCGTAGTTGCAGCTAACTGGGTCCTTGTACGCGACAGGGAGTTCCACATATGCAGGATCAACAATGGTGCGCACGACCGTTCCGATCGTTACGACGTAAGTCACGGCATAAGGACGATCAGCAGAAAGATGGAGAACCGGCGGCTTGCTTCGCCACCCCCGGTCGCCTCCTGGATCCCCCGCTCGACCAGGTCGCTCCGGCATCCTGCTGTGGTCCGTTCTGTGGATCGTTCTCTCCTGGTGATGGCGCTTCCTGCCGCCCAATGCCGCGCGCAGGAGAACCCCCTCAACGAGCCCAACACGCCGATCGGCACCCCGGCCAAGCCGGCACCGCCTCCAGCCGCACCGGGGGAGCAGAAGCCCGTCCCCGCGGGTGGCCATCGCCCCTCCTCGATCCACATGGACGTCAATCTCGTCCTGGTCCCGATGACCGTGACCGACCCCATGAACCGCCTCGTGACCGGCCTCGAAAAAGAAAACTTCGCCATCTTCGACAACAACCAGGGGCAGACCATCAAGACCTTTTCCACCGAGGACGCACCCGTGACCATCGGCATCGTCTTCGATCTCAGCGGCAGCATGACCTCGAAGTTTCCCCGCGCCCGCAAGGCGCTCAGCGAGTTCATGCGCACCTCCAACCCGCAGGACGAGTTCTTCGTCGTCGGCTTCAACGACCGCCCCGCCGTCATCGTCGACTACACCTCCGACGTCGACGACGTCGAGGCCCGCATGGTCATGGTGAAGCCCGAGAACCGCACCGCACTGATCGACGCCGTCTACCTCGGCGTCAACAAGCTCAAGATGGCCAAGTACGAACGCAAGGCGTTGCTCATCATCTCCGACGGCGGCGACAACCGCAGCCGCTACTCGGAGAACGAGCTGCGCCGGGTGGTCCGCGAGAGCGACGTGCAGATCTACGCCATCGGCATCTTCGACGCCTACGCCCCCACCATCGAGGAGCAGACCGGCCCCATCCTGCTCAACGAAATCTGCGAAATGACCGGCGGCCGCATGTTCCGCGTCTCCGAGGTGGGCGACATGGGAGATATCGCCACTCGAATCAGCGCCGAGCTCCGCAACGAATATGTGATTGGTTATCGCCCGTCGGAGGTGAAGCGCGACGGGAACTGGCGTAAATTGAAGGTACGGCTGATCCCACCGCCCGGGCTGCCGAGCTTGGACGTTCATTATCGACAGGGGTACTATGCACCTTCGCAGTAAGCATTCAGAGTCAACAGCGGAGTGGAAGTTCGACCGTGCCGCAGCGGCACCTCTGGAATCTCTGGATAGAAGATCGCTTGCAAAGACGATCGGCCCGCGCCCTCCTGCCGCTGCTTCTGGTGGGCCTTGGGCAGTGTATCGCTCCCCCCGAGGCTTCTCGCCCAGGCTCCCGCCAGCCCATCCGCCCCCAGCCAAACCACGCCCCGACCGCGACCCGGCCCCGCCTCTGACCGTCGACCGCGATCCCGTCGCGTCGCCCGATCCCCAGGCGGCGCCCATCGTCCGCCCACCTGCCGCAGCCTCCGGCTCCCGGCCAGGGAACCGCGCAAAAGGGACCCGGCGGCAAGTTCACCCTGCGTGAGGACGCCTACGAGGTCCGCCTGAACGCCACCGTGCTCGAAGGCAGCCGCTCCGTGCTCGACCTGCCCGAGGACGCCTTCCACATCTACGAGGACGGCGTCCCGCAGGCCATCAACTACTTCCGCCACGAGGACCTGCCCGTCTCCCTCGGCATCCTCATCGACAGCTCCGGCTCGATGTACGACAAGCGCAGCGCGGTCAATCAGGCCTCGCTCGACCTCGTCAAGCTCTCCAACCCGCAGGACGAGGCCTTCCTCGTCGACTTCTCCTGGGAGGCCTTCATCGACCAGGACTTCACCTCCGACGCCGCCAAGCTGCAGCAGGGCCTCAGCTACATCAAGTCCAGCGGCGGCACCGCGATCTACGACGCCCTGGTCGCCTCGGCCGACTACCTCTCCAAGAACGCCAAGCATCCCAAGCAGGTCCTGCTCATCATCACCGACGGCGAGGACAACGCCTCCAGCGCCACGCTCGAGACCGCCATCCGCCGCATCCAGGACCTCGACGGCCCCACCATCTACTGCGTCGGCCTGCTCTTCGGCAGCGACACCGACAAGGCCGAGGCCCGCCACGCCCGCCGCGTCCTCGAGGCCCTCGCCGAGCAGACCGGCGGCGTCGCCTACTTCCCCAAGAACATCAAAGAGGTCGACGGCATCGCCGCCGAGGTGGCGCAGGACATCCGCACCCAGTACACCATCGCCTACCGCTCGACCAATCCTCCCGGCAACGGAAACGGCGGCTACCGCCAGGTCCACGTCGAGGCCAAGGCCAAGGGCTACGGCAAGCTCCAGGTCCGCACCCGCAGCGGCTACTACCCCAAGGTCGCCCAGCAGGAGAACTCCAGCTCCGCCCTGGCCGATCCCGCCACGCACCCGCGCCCTAAGCGAAACCAACAAAGCGAAGAGGCCAGCTCGCACAGAGCTGGCCTCTTCGTTTGCAGGCAAACGCGCGGAAAGCCTACCCCGCCGCCAGCTCCTTCGCCCGCTGCGTCGCGCGCTTGACCGCCTTGATCAGCGTCACCCGCAGCCCGCCCTCCTCCAGCTCCAGAATCCCGTCCACCGTGCATCCCGCCGGCGTCGTCACCGCGTCCTTCAGCAGCGCCGGGTGGTATCCGGTCTCGAGCACCATCCGCGCCGACCCATAGGTCGTCTGCGCCGCCAGCAGCGTCGCCACATCGCGCGGCAGTCCCACGTTGACGCCCGCCTCCGCCAGCGCCTCGATGATGATGTAGAGAAACGCCGGCCCCGAGCCCGACAGCCCGGTCACCGCGTCCATGTGCTTCTCATCGACCACCACCGTCCGCCCCACGGTCTGAAAGATCTTCTGCGCGATCGCCATCTGCGCCTCCGAGACGAACCGTCCCGCGCACAGCGCCGTCACGCCCGCCGCCAGCATCGCCGGCGTATTCGGCATCGCCCGAATCACCGCCAGCTCGTGCACCTCCGAGTCTCCCGCGGCGATCTCCTCGATGCTCCGCGTCTTCACCGAAGCGGCGAACGACACCACCAGCTTGTCTCCGTGCCCGGCAGCGCCGGCTTGATCTCCTTCATCAGCGCCGGAACCTGGATCGGCTTCACCCCCAGCAGGATCACGTCCGCGCCCCGCGCCGCCGCCAGGTTGTCGGTCGTCACCTCGACCCCGAACTGCGCCGACAGCGCCTGCGCCCGCTCCGCATGCTGCACCGTCGCCACGATCTGGTCCGGAGCCAGCAGGTTGTTCTTCAGAAATGCCTGCAGCAGAATGCCGCCCATCTTGCCTGCGCCCAGCACCGCGACCCGCAGTCCGCCCAGCGCCGGAGCCTTCACCTCAACGATCTCGTCACTCATGCCAACAAGGCTACCAGACCGCCCAAGCACCTCATGCGCAACAGCGCCTTAAACAAAATCGAGCCGCCCGCAGCGCGAGCGACCCGATCCATCTCCGCAGCGATCCTACATCTTCGCCGCCGCCCCACCAGCCTTCTGCGCGGCGATCCACGCATCCACCCGGCGATCCAGCACGTCCAGCGGCAGCGCGCCCGAGTCGACGATCTCATCATGGAACGCCTTGATGTCGAACTTCGGTCCCAGCGCGGTCTGCGCCCGCTTCCGCAGCTCGAGAATCTTCAGCTGCCCCATCTTGTACCCCAGCGCCTGTCCGGGCCACGCAATGTA
The DNA here is from genome assembly GCA_963755245.1 of uncultured Acidobacteriaceae bacterium. Taxonomy (GTDB): domain Bacteria; phylum Acidobacteriota; class Terriglobia; order Terriglobales; family Acidobacteriaceae; genus Edaphobacter. The sequence goes on from CAVWJY010000014.1 coordinate 33,742, forward strand.
GCGGTCCACCTCCGACTGCACATTCGTCTCATCGATCGCCGAGTGCTCATGGAAGTAGTCCACCATCTGCTGCCGCGACCAGTGCTGCGAGTGCACCCCGGTATCGACCACCAGCCGGATCGACCGCCACATATCCGCCTCCAGCCGTCCGTAGTCGCTATAAGGATCCTGGTAGAACCCGATCTCCTTACCCAGCCGCTCGCTGTAGAGCGCCCAGCCCTCGGTATACGCCGTGTAGTAGGTCTGCTTGCGGAACTCCGGCAGCCCGGTCAGCTCCTGCGCAATCGCAGATCTGCAGGTGGTGTCCCGGAATCCCCTCGTGGTACGCGACCGCCTCCACATCGGCCAGCGACCGCTCCTGACAGGTTGTACGTGTTGATGTACACCCGCCCCGGCCGGCTTGCCATCCGGCGTGCCCTGGTTGTAGTACGCCGCCGCCTGATCCTTGGCCATGTAGTCGGGCACCGCCGTCACCTCCAGCGGAGCCTTCGGCAGCCGCCCGAACAGGTCCGGCAGCTTCGTCTTCATCTGCCCGATATACCCGCGATACGCGTCCAGCAGCTGCTCCTTCGACTGCGGATGCTCCTTCGGATTCGCCTTCAGCGCCGCCGCAAACGTCTTCAGATCCGCGAAGCCCAGCTTATGCACGATGGCGAGCATCTGCTCCTCATCGCTCTTCACCTCATCCAGCCCGATCTGGTGAATCTCCGCCGGCGTCTTGTCCAGCGTCGTGCTCCGCCGCACGCAGAAGGCGTAGTACGCATCCCCATCCGGCAGCGCCCAGGCGCCCGGCTCCGTGCGTCCCTTCGGGATGTACTGCGCGGTCAGAAACTTCGCAAAGCGCTGGTACGACGGCAGCACGTCGTTGCCAATCGCCTCCAGCAGATCGGCCGAGATCCGCGACTGGTCCGCCGCGCTGATCGACTTCGGAAACTTCTTCAGCGGTCCCGCGAACGGGCTATCGGCGGCCTTCTGCCCGGCCAGCGCCTGGGTCTGCACCAGCACCTTTTCCAGGATGTACTTCGGCGGCATCCGCCCCTCGTCCATCCCCAGCTGCATGTTCGTCATCACCTGCGAGAACGCCGTCGGCACCTTCTTCATCCGCTCGATGTAGTCGTCATAGTCCTTCACCGAGTCGAAGCTCAGGTTCTCGACCATCTGCGGCAGCGCCACCTGGAAGCCGTTGAACTGGTCCACCGGCATCTCCCACTCCTTGAAGCGGGCCGCCTCCTGGTCCTCGATCAGCGACCGCAGCATCAGCTCCGCCGACAGCCGCTCCTGATCCGGCAGCCCAGCCGTGTCGATCATCGACAGCCGCTCGATGTACGCCGCGCCCACGCGCCAGCGACGCATTCACCTCCGCTAGCCGAGTAATCGGTTAACTGATCGTTGTAGCGCTTGTCCCCCAGCGACGAGGCGAACTCCGGCGAGTGCTTCAGCCGGTCCTCCCAGATCTCGTTGAACAGCTTGTTCAGGTCCTTGCTTCTCTCCGCCGGCGTCTCCACCACCGGAGTCGTGGACTCCGTCAGAGCCTGCCCGTAACTGGGAACGCCAAACGAAAATAGTGCAAACTGGAAAAAGCAAGGCAGCCGATAGGCCACAGGTCGTAACCAACCTAGTGATGTCGTCTTCATTTGTCCTCGAACCAGTTGAGTCCCACCCCAAGTCTAGCGTGGAATCCCCACGCCGGAATGGCGGGCAGCCTGGAACCTTTGCCGAAGGCCCAGGGCTTCGAACCAGCCCGGACTCTTGCACGACCACTCATGAGAGGTGTTTATGCACCCGAACCACGCAAGCGCTCCCACTGCCTCCGGAGTTATTCTCCGGTTCGAATCGCTGCAAAAGCCCGTCGAGGCTCCGGCAGCCGCCCACACATCCACGCCCCTGCGGAAACGCAATGTCATCTCTTCGTCGATAACATCCGTTTCTGGTCCATCTTCTCCATCGTCGCCGTCCACTGCGCCTACCTCGTCACCGAAGCCGGCCCCCAGACCCGCGGCCTCCGCGAGCTGCTCTCCGCCCCCTGGATGTTCTGCCTCATCTGCTTCTTCCTCATCTCCGGCTTCCTGCTCGGCACCGGGCTGGAGCGCCAAAAGCCCAGCCCAGTACCTCGCGCGCAGAGTGCGCCGCTTCCTCCTGCCCTGGCTCTTCTGGTACGGCCTCGGCGTCATCGTCCTGCTCGCCGAGGATGTCCTCCATCACCGCGCCCAACTCGCCTTCAACGCCGCCGGACTCCATCTCCTCGTCCATGAGGCTGATCTACGGTCTACTTCGACACCGCCTACTGGTACATCCCCAACATGCTCTTCGCGCTCGGCATCCTTGTGCTCTTCCGGCGCTATCTCGCGGACCTACGCTTCCTCGCCGTCCTCATCGCCATCAACCTCTTCTACGCCGTCAACGTCTACACCCGCTGGATCCCGAGCAAGCACACCTCCGCCATCCTCGGCTTCATCCTCTATCTCTGGCTCGGCAACTACGCCGCGCGCAACCACGCCAAGCTCCAGCAGTGGATCGCACGGCGCTCCACCGCGAATGATGGTCGGCCTCAGCCTGCTCACCGGCGCCATTACCTTCGGCTGAGGGCCGCCTGCTCCACGCCCTCCACGCCCCCGACCCCATCAACGCCATGCGCTTTACCGTGCAGCTCTTCTCCATCGTCGTCGCCCTGACCTTCCTCAAGATCCAGACGAGGCTCTTCCCGCGCTTCATCAATGTCCGGGAGCACACCTTCGGCGTCTATCTCATCCACCCCATCGTCCTGATGGTCGTGGTCGAGTGGATTCGCGTCATCCTCGATCGCGGTCCCGCAGAACGATCTCCTCGCCATGCAAGCTCTTCGGATCGTCCTGTGGTTCGCCAGCATGGCGTTGATCTGCGCCGTCTGCTTCACCGCCAGCAAGCTCCTCGCGGAGAACGATCAGCTCGCCTGGCTGGTGGGCCACACCCCATCCGACTCGCGCCGCAAGTCGTCCGCCGCCGGCCACCACTCCCGGCCTTCTCCCCGTCACCACTCAGAGATGGCCTCGCCTGAGGCTCTCTGAGCACACCCCGGCCGGATCGGGTCCATCGGCCAGATCTGCCAGATGTTGTCAGATCCATCGCGAACAAGCGCGGCGTTATTCCACCCGGTCCAGCAGGGAAGCCGCCGCGCTATTCTCCAGCGTCCGGTAGAGCGTCGATCGGCTGATGCCCAGCCGCTCCGCCGCCCGCACCTTGTTGCCCGCGCAGCGCACCAGCACCTCCAGCACGTGGCTTTGGATCACATCCTCCAACCGTTCCACCGTCGTCTCGCCGCGCTGCAGCGCGATCTCCGCCGGCCCGCCCAGCGGCGGCAGATGCATCAACTCGATCACCCCGCCCGCCGCGCGCATCTGCGCCAACTCGATCACCCGCTGCAACTCGCGCACGTTGCCCGGCCAGCCGTACTCCTGCGAGCCGCGCCAGCACGCGCTTGTCGAGCCGCTGTCGAGCCCCTGCCGTGCCCGTTCTCAGGCCGCTCGCACGGCCTCCAGCAACTCCCCCGCAATCACCGCAATATCCTCCGGCCGCGAGCGCAGCGACGGCAGCGCGATCTCCACCGCCGAGATCTTGCGGTACAGCTTCTGCTCGAACTGTCCCGCTCCCGCCAGCGCCCGCAGATCGCGCTCCGTCGCAAAGATCAGCCGTGGCCTCTCGACCCCACTGCGCAGCCCCTCCAGCCGGGTCAACGCATCCAGCAGATAGATCTGCTCCCCGCTCGTCAACGCATTCACATCGCCCAGAAACAGCGTCGACCGCGCCTCCCGGCCCGCGCAGCGCTCTGCCCGATCGCCCTGCCGCCGTTCCTGGCTCGCTCCCCGCCGAATGCGCCAGCATCTCCGGCACCAGCGAAAGAAACGACGCCGCACTGCGCGCAGACGAACTGCGTCTCCGGCCGCGCGCTCAGGCGATGCATCACCCGCGCGACGATCTCCTTGCCCGTCCCCGCCTCGCCCGTGATCAGCACCATGCGAAAGTGTGTCGGAGACGCGCCGCAGCTGCTCCCGCACCGTCCGCATCGCCTCGCTCGTCCCCACCAGGCAGAGATAGCCCTCCGGCGCGAGTCTCCGCATCTCCTCCGCGCCCGTTTCCGGCGGCGACCGAGGAGATGCGGGCTCCGTTCGAAGACTGGGCTCTGGCGAATCATCGGCTCCCTCTGTATCGGCAGCCCCTCGCCCGCAATGAGCCCTTCCGACCGCACCCCAGCCCCAACCCGGCGAACGTCCCACCGAAAGCACGCAGAAAGCTCGCAACCAAAATAGAAAAGCCGGGAGTTCCCATTTCAGGAACTCCCGGCTGCGATCACCCTGCGGTGACCCAGAAACCTACGCCGTCGTCGGCGCGCAGTACGAATCGAACGCCCGCGCCAGCTCCTGCGCAATCGCCGGTGCGGTCGAGGTCTCGATCGCCGAGCGCTGCATCAGGTACACCAGCTGTCCGTCGCGCAGAATCGCGATCGCCGGCGAGGTCGGCGGGTGCCCGCCGAAGTAGCTGCGCGCCTTCTCGGTCGCCTCGCGGTCCTGGCCCGCGAACACCGTCACCGAGTGGTCCGGCTTGTTCGTGTGCTGCATCGCCAGACGCACGCCCGGCCGCATCTTGCCCGCCGCGCAGCCGCAGATCGAGTTCACGACCACCATGGTCGTTCCCGGCTCGGCCAGGGCCGCGTCCACATCGGCCGCGGTGCGGGCTTCCTTCAGACCGGCACGGGTCAGCTCTTCGCGCATCGGAATCAACATCATCTCTGGATACATAGAATCTCCTGGTGTTTCGTCAAATCTGGGTGTTCGAAAACAAATCTTCGATGTCTTCGCCTCGTCCATTGTAAGTCAATCCCGCCCGGCGATACAGTTCCGCCCGTTCTACACACACCGCTCACGCGCAGCATCCTCGCCCCGCGCCTGTTGTAACCTCAACCCGTGCAGATGCAACAGAACGTCCCCCTCGCCCCGCTCACCACCCTCCGCATCGGTGGCCCCGCCCGCTTCCTCGCCCGCATCGACACCGAGGCCGCTCTGCTCGAGGCCGTCGCCTTCGCCCGCTCCCGCGCTCTGCCCCTCTTCGTCCTCGGCGGCGGCAGCAACCTCCTCGTCGCCGACACCGGCTTCGACGGCCTCGTCCTCCAGATCGCCCTCACCGGCCCGCCCGACCGATCATCGCCACCCCCACCGCCATCGACTACACCGTCCCCGCCGGCAACGACTGGAACGCCTTCGTCCTCTCCGTCTGCGAGCAGGGAATCGCCGGCATCGAGTGCCTCGCCGGCATCCCCGGCCTGGTCGGCGGAACCCCCGTCCAGAACGTCGGCGCCTACGGCCAGGAGGTCGCCGACACCATCACCCAGGTCCGCGCCCTCGACCTCCAGTCCCCCGAAGCTCCCGCCTTCGTCACCCTCTCCGCCGCCGACTGCGCCTTCAGCTACCGCCGCAGCCGCTTCAACTCCACCGACCGCGGCCGCTACATCGTCACCAGCGTCACCTTCCGCCTCTCGCCCACCGCCCAGCCCAACCTCACCTACGCCGACCTGCAAAAGCACTTCGCCGCAGCCGCCACCGCGCCCACCCCGCTCGACGTCTACCACGCCGTCCGCGAGATCCGCAGCCGCAAGGGCATGCTGCTGGTCGAAGGCGACCCCGACTGCCGCAGCGCCGGCTCCTTCTTCAAGAACCCCATCGTCCCCACCGAACGCCTCTCGACCGTCGCCGCCGCGCTCGACCTGGAACCCGCCGCCATCCCCCACTGGCCCGCCCCCGACGGCCTCATCAAGCTGCCCGCCGCCTGGCTGCTCGAGCGCGCCGGCTTCCACAAAGGCTTCGCGCTCGGCGAGGCCGGCATCTCCTCGCGCCACACCCTCGCCCTCATCAACCGCGGCAGCGCCACCCACGCCGACATCGCCGCCCTCCGCAACCTCATCCAGCAAACCATCCACGACCGCTTCGGCATCGCCCTCGAACAGGAGCCCGTCACCCTGCCCTAACCCGCCAACCCGCAGTAGAATACGAGGAACATAAGAACCGATTGGGAGAGATGACATTGGACGCTCACAGCTTACGATGCACCGAGTGTGGTATCGGGATCCCCGGCGACGCCGTCGCCAGCGACTTCCGTTGCCCGAACTGCCAGGGCCTCTACGAGGTCGTATATCCCTGGAGTGCGCACGCCAGCGCCCACCGCAGCGACCGCCTCCGAAATCCCCGCCGTAAGCGACACCCGCCTCCCCAACCCCAGCGCCCTCCGCTGGCTCTGGCAGGAGCGCCGCACCTCCAACCTCCCCATCGATCAGAGCGGCGTCTGGCGCTTCCGCGACCTGCTCCCCATCGTCAAGACCGAGAACGTCGTCACCCTGCGCGAGGGCAACACCCCCCTCTACGATCTCCCCCGCTGCGCCGCCGCCGCCGGCCTCGACTGGCTCCTCGCCAAGCACCAGGGCATGAACCCCACCGGCTCCTTCAAGGACACCGGCATGACCGCCGCCCTCTCCGTCGCCGCCGAGCGCGGCTTCCAGTGGGTCGCCTGCGCCTCCACCGGAAATACCTCCGCCGCGATGGCCGCCTACGCCGCCCGCGCCGGTCTGCGCAGCATCGTCTTCATCCCCGAGGGCAAGATCGCCTGGGGCAAGCTCGCCCAGTCGATGGACTACGGCGCCCTCACCATCCAGCTCAAGACCGACTTCGACGGCTGCGTCCGCATCCTCACCGACCTCGTCCGCCGCTTCCCGATCTACCTCCTCAACTCGGTCAACCCCTACCGCCTCGAGGGCCAGAAGACCCCCGCCTTCGAGCTCATCGAGCAGCTCGACGGCGAGGTTCCCGAGCACATCATCGTCCCCGGCGGCAACCTCGCCAACTCCTCCGCCCTCGGCAAGGGCTTTCAGGAGATGCACCAGCTCGGCCTCATCCCCCACACCCCCAAGATCAGCATCATCCAGGCCGAGGGCGCCAACCCCCTCTACCGCTGGTTCACCGACTCCAACCGCATCATGCGGCCCGTCACCGCCGACACCCGCGCCACCGCCATCCGCATCGGCAACCCCGCCTCCTGGCGCAAGGCCGCCAACGTCATCGACGACCTCGGCGGCTGGTGCGAGCAGGTCTCCGAGCAGGAGATCGCCCTCGCCAAGGCCCAGATCGGCGCCGAGGGTGTCGGCTGCGAGCCCGCCTCCGCCGTCACCCTCGCCGGCATCAAGAAGCTCGTCGCCCTGGGCAAGGTCACCCGCGAGGAGCGGGCGGTCCTCATCCTCACCGGCAACACCCTAAAGGACCCGCAGTACACCATCGACTACCACCGCAACGCCCTCCTCACCGACGAGGAGCTCGCCGCCGCCACCCCGCAGCAGCGCGGACAGCACATCGCCCTCGCCAAGCCCCCCATCGTCCTCGACGCCGACCCCGACACGGTCCTCCGCACCCTCGAGGCCCACATGCGCGCCGAACCCGTCCCCCAACCCGTCTAGCCGCGACTCAAGCAGGAACTAGAGGATGCCCAACATGATCTCGCCATGCGACGACATGCAGCGCAAGAAAATCGAACGTCATCTCGACCGAAGCGGCGGACAGTCTCATCGTTCCGTCTGCGCAGCGGAGAGACCCCTGTATTTCGTCCTTGTTGGTCTCGTTGCCTTGCCGTTGCGGTTCTTGCTGTTTTTGTCCTTGCCGTCATCCTGAGCGCAGCGAAGGATCCCGATACCGCTGACCCACCCACACCGCCCGAACCTTTCAACCGACGCACCCCATGGCTTTTCCAGCCCGAACGGTAATCGGCGATCGTTTGCGTCCTCTCCCCCACCCTCATACAGTTAGGAAGACGACCGTGCACCCACTCCACCTCAAGCTTCCCGCAACCTCGGCCAACCTCGGTCCCGGCTTCGACGCCGTCGGCCTGGCCATGTCCTTCTACCTCACCATCGACGCCGAGCCCGCCGCCGCCTTCTCCATCGACGCCTCCGGCCGCAACCCCGACCTCTGCGGCGCGCTCGAGCGCAACCTCATCCTCGACACCTACCGCGACGTCCTCACCTCCGCCGGCCGCCCCATCACCCCGCTGCATCTCCGCCTGCAACAACGAGATCCCCCTCGGCATGGGCTGTGGTTCGAGCGCCGCCGCGCTGCTCGCCGGCGTCCTGCTCGCCAACCACTTCGGCGACCTCGGCTGGACCGGCTACCAGGCCATGGAAGAGGCCTGCCGCCGCGAGGGCCATCCCGACAACGTCGCCGCCTGCTGGCTCGGCGGCATGACCGTCTCCGCCGCCACAGCAAGCCCCGAAGACGCCGAGACCATCGCCACCGCCTCCTTCGCCAACGCCGGCGAGCGATCCGACTGGAAGCTCCTCCTCGTCATCCCCCCGGCCAGTCTTTCCACAGAAAAGGCGCGCGCTCTGCTGCCCGCAGCCTACAGTCGTGCCGATGCGGTTACCAACGTGCAGAACACCGCTCTCCTCGTCTCCGCCTTCGCCCTCGGCCGCGCCGACCTCCTCCGCACCGCCATGCAGGACCGCATCCACCAGCCCTATCGCGCCGCCGTCTGCCCGCTGCTGCCGCGGTTGCTCCCGCTCGCCGGAAAGTCGTTCAATCTTAGGGGTCGCGCTCAGCGGTGCCGGTCCCGCGGTCCTCGTGATCTACCAGGGAGACGCCGCAGCCGGTCCGTCACGCCGTAGCGCAGAAGCTTACAGGGCATCGAAGCCGAGCTGCTCGAAGCAACCATTGCGTCGGGTACTCATCGTCAAGGTTACTAAGGTGCCATTTACAAACCGTTAGCACTCCCTTACCTTGAAGCGCGTAGGACGTTCTGGGGAGGGCTCCTGCGCCGCCCGTTGACCTCTGATCGAACCAGATTGGAGGTCCGGGCGTTCTCTCTTTAAGCCACCCTATCTCGCACCGTCGCCCAGCAAAAATCCTCGGTTTGAAACTCCCAGGCAACTTTCGCATCTACTATGGAGTATCTACGTTTTGCCGCGTCCAGAGCGGCAGCGCAGCAGGAGGAAGAGAATGGCAGGTCAGTTCGTATCCGAAGTAAATGATGCATCGTTTGAGAAAGAGGTTCTTCAATCCTCCCAGCCCGTTATGGTCGATTTCTGGGCCGCGTGGTGTGGACCGTGCCGCGCCCTCGCGCCGGTCGTCGATGAGGTTGCCACCCAGTACAACGGACAGCTCAAGGTCATGAAGATGGACGTCGACAGCAACACCGCGACCCCCATGCGCTATGGCATCCGTGGCATCCCCGCTCTGATCATCTTCAAGGATGGCAAGGTCGCCGACCAGATCGTCGGCTTCGTCCCCAAGGACACCATCGACAAGTCCCTCTCCAAGGTCCTCGCCTAAGCAGGCGCAGCACCCCGAGTTTGCGAAGCGGCCCGGACCACCGTCCGGGCCGTTTCCCATTTAACCGGAACCTGAACCCAACCCTCCCGTCTCGCAATTACTTCTTTATCTCTTTAGCCTTACACTCAAAACATGCTTGAGTGGACGCTATTTCGGGCCATCATGGTCGCCTTCTTCATCCTGGCGAACAGCTTCTTCGTCGCCGCCGAGTTCGCTCTGGTCAGCGTCCGCGAGACCCGCATCCAGCAGCTCCTCGCCCTCGGCCGTCCCGGCGCCCGCACCGCCCTGCAGCTCAAAAACTCCATCGACGAGTTCCTCCCCGCCGTCCAGTTCGGCGTCACCCTCGCCTCGCCTCGCCCTCGGCTGGGTCGGCGAGCCCGCCGTCGCCCAGATCATCCTCCGCACCTGGAGCAGCCTCGGCTGGACTCCCGCCGCGCACGCCGCCGTCTACGCCCACGTCGTCGCCGTCGCCCTCGCCTTCGCCGCCATCACCTACTTCGAGGTCCTCCTCGGCGAGCTCGTCCCCAAGTCCCTCGCCCTGCAGCGCGCCGAGCGCATCGCCCTCGCCGTCGCCGGCCCCATGGACGTCTTCATCCGCATGACCCGCCCCGCGGTCAAGGTGATGAACAGCTCCGCCACGCTGGTCCTCCGCCTCTTCCGCGCCCCGCTGCGCGGCGAGGGCGCCGTCCACTCGCCCGAGGAGCTCAAGCTCATCGCCACCGCCACCCGCCGCATGGGCCTGCTGCCCGTCTTTCAGGAGGAGATCATCCACCGCGCCATCGAGCTCAACCACGTCACCGTGCGCGAGATCATGACTCCCCGCGGCAAGATCTTCTCCCTCCCCGCCGACCATGCCCGTCGAGCAGGCCAGCGCCCGCATCGTCGAGGAGCAGCACTCCCGCGTCCCCGTCTACGACCCCACCGTCGGCCACGACCACATCATCGGCATCGTCTACTCCAAGGACGTCGCCCGCCTCATGCACTTCCGCGCCGTCTCCCTCGGCCTCGGCGGCGCCGGCAACTCCGGCCTCACCCTCGGCCAGGTCATGCGCGAGGTCATCGTCGTTCCCGAAACCAAACTCGCCGTCGAGCTCCTCCAGGAGTTCCAGGAACGCCGCCGCCAGATCGCCGTCGTCGTCGACGAGTTCGGCTCCACCGTCGGCATCGTCACCGCCGAGGACGTCCTCGAGCAGGTCGTCGGCGAGCTCGAGGACGAGTTCGACATCGCCAGCCGCACCACCCTCTTCTCCAGCACCGGCGTCATGTCGCTCGACGGCAGCACCTCCCTCCGCGACCTCGGCACGCAGCTCCGCTGGACCTTCCCCCGCGAGGCGGGCGTCGAAACCCTCGCCGGCTTCCTCCTCACCCAGCTCGGCCACATCCCCGAGGAGGGCGAGAGCGTCGAGTACGACGGCCGCCGCTTCATCGTCGCCGAGATGCAGGGCCACCGCATCAGCCGCGTCCGCGTGCAGACCCTCACCGCCCCCGCCACCGACGACGAGCACGACGGACCCCAGGGCAGGGAACTGGCCTCATGACCACCGACCCCAACCGCTATCACCCCAAAGAAGCCGAGCCCGACCGCCGCCGCCCTCTGGCGACCCCTCCGTCGCATCCTCATCACCCTGCCCGGTGATCTGGCTGGTCGTCTCCGTCGTCTTCCTGCTGATTCACCTCGTCCCCGGCGATCCCATCGTCCAGATGCTCGGCGAAGGAGCCACCGCCAGCGACATCTCCACCCTCCGCCACGCCTACGGCTTCGACGCCCCGCTCTCCCAGCAGTACCTCCACTACTGGCGCGGCGTCCTCCACGCCGACCTCGGCCAGTCCCTGCGCCTGCACGACTCCGTCACCCACCTCATCGCGCAGCGCTACCCCTACACCCTCGCGCTCACCCTCGCCGCGCTCCTCCTCGGCATGGCCGCCGCCTTCCCGGCGGGCATCTGGTCCGCTCTCCACCGCAACCGCTGGCAGGACCGCTCCCTCGGCGTCGTCTCGCTCGTCGGCCTCTCCTTCCCCAACTTCGCCCTCGGCCCCATCCTGATCCTGCTGTTCTCGATCCGCCTCGGCTGGCTGCCCGTCTCCGGCGCGGGCTTCGGAGCCCCGGCCTCAGCGGAGCGAGATTTCCTCCTCCACCTGATCCTCCCCGCCCTCACCCTCGCCTTGGGCCTCGCCGCCATCCTCACCCGCATGGTCCGCACCGCCATGCTCGAAGAGCTCAGCCAGGACTACATCCGCACCGCCCGCGCCAAGGGCCTCTCCGAGACCGCCGTCGTCTACCGCCACGCCCTGCGCGAACGCCCTCATCCCGATCCTCACCGTCCTCGGCCTGCAGTTCGGCAGCCTGCTCGCCGGCGCCATCGTCACCGAGACGATCTTCTCCTGGCCCGGCATCGGCCGCCTCACCCTCTCGGCCATCTCCAACCGCGACTACGCCCTGGTCCAGGGCTGCATCCTCGCGATCGGCCTGACCTACGTCGCCGTCAACCTCCTCACCGACGTCGCCTACACCCTCGCCAACCCCCGCATGCGCTCCTAACCTACCCCTCCGAGCCGCTCCGACGCGCCCCTGACGAATGCACGTCGTCCGGCCGTAGCTACGCACAGCTGTCATCGTCCGTCGCGCAGTGGAGAATCCCTGTATTTCGCTTTTGCCTTTGCTGTTGTTTCTTTGGTTGTCATCCCCGAAGGGGATCTGCTTCTGTTCTTGCCGTTGCTTTCCCTTGCCGTCGCTCGTTCTTGCTGTCATCCTGAGCGTAGCGAAGGACCCCGACTCCTTCGACTCACACATGCCGCAGGAAGCTTTCTACCGAATGCTCGCTCAAGCCCGCGCTCTTGCTCCTCGCGCTCGTCTCCGTTGTTGATCACGCCGCTGCACGCGCAGCTGCAGAACCGCACCCCGCCACCCGAGCCCACCACCCCCGCCGCGCGCCGCTTCACCGACCCCCGCTACCACGTCGCCCTCCAGATCCCCGCCGCCTGGACCCTCACCCGCCGCGACGGCGAGGTCAGCACCTTCCATCTCGACGCCCGCTCCGCCCCGCCCACCGCGCAGCTCCGCGCCGTCGCCACCATCGCCTTCAACCCCTTCCCGCAGTCGAACTTCTCCGGCGCCCTGGTCTACTTCAGCGTCTCCCCCCACACCACCGACGCCGCCTGCGCCGCCCAGTCCTTCCTCCCGCTGCACCGCCCCGCCACCACCGCCGAGATCAACGGCGTCGCCTTCGCCCACGGCTCCGACGAGCACGGCGGCATCTGCATCGAGTCCCGCGACGACGTCTACACCGCCTTCCGCAACAACGCCTGCTACCGCTTCGACCTCGTCCTCAACACCTTCTGTGGCCGACCGGTCGGCGTCCGCGAGATGACCCACGCCGAGCTCGAAGACATCCACGCCCGCCAGCAATCCATCCTCAACTCCCTCTCCCTCACCCCTTGAAAGAGCCTCGGCACCCTGCGCCCCTCGCGCCGCAAAGAGCAGCCCTTCCCTCAAGCGTTCACGCTGATCCCGCTCCCTGCGTGCCGGCGCTCGCGGTCGTTCCACTCGAGCGCCGCTGCTCGCCAGCCGTACTCCCCGAGCTGCTCGTTCCATAGACGCTCCCGAGCAGCGTCGCAGTAGGGTCCGTCGTGTTTGAGGAAGTGAGTCAACCCATACAGCGCTATCCAGAATCTGCGTCGTCGGATCGGCCGTGGTCGTGTCGGCGCTACTCGGTGTCGACAGCGTAAGCAGGTCATCCACCCACTGCACCGTCTGCGCGGCCGCATTCTCGGCGCTCGTCATCGCCGCCGACGGCGAGCTCTTCAGATCGCTCTGCACGGTCGCGAACGCCTGCTGCGCCGTCGTCAGATCGCCGCCGGAGAGCGCGCTTCCCAGCGTCGCCAGATCCGTCGCCAACTGCGAGTTCGCCGCCGCACTCGACCCCGCGGCGCCCCCATTCGTCAGATTCGAATTCAAGCTCTGATAGGTATTGAACGCCGTCTGTGCGGCGCTCAGGTTTCCCGCCGTCAAACTCTGCTGCAGCGCCTGCAATGCCTGCTGCGACGCATTGCTTGAATCGGTGACGTACTGCGAGAACCCGGCGCTCGATAATGCGGCGATAGTCATTCATACCCTCCACGAAAAGAAGCCACGGAAGCGGATCCAGACCACGAATCCAAGCACGAATTCCGGAAACGAGCACTCCCGAGTCCGCTATCGGCACACGTCCGCAGAAATTTAATCTCTCCTGGCACTACACCAGCCGTTCCACCCTGGCCTCCACCCCACCCTCCGACACCGCAACCAGCGCCAGCGTCACCGGCAGCTGAAACCGCCTCGGCCCCGCGCTCCCCGGATTCAGATACAGCACCTCGCCCCGCCTCTCCACCGCCGACCTGATGCGAGTGCCCGTAGACCACCACATCCACCCCCGCCGCCTTGGGGCTGATGTCCAGGTCCTCGATCGCATGCACCAGGTAGAAGGTCTTCCCCCCGACCTCCACCATCTCCGTCTCCGGCAGCTCCGCGCACGCGCCCTCGGTGTCGATATTCCCCCGAATCGCCGTCACCGGAGCGATCTCCCGCAGCGCCGCAAGAATCTCGATATTCCCCACATCCCCCGCATGCAGGATGTGCTCCACCCCCGCCAGCGCCGTCAAAGCCTCCGGCCGCAGCAGCCCATGTGTATCCGAGATCACCCCAATCAGCATCTTGCCCTCCACCGCGTCTCCACCCGTCGCCACCCGCGACCGGCTCGTCGCCTTACTACATCCTACAGCAGCAGTCCTACAGCCCCGCCGTCAGCCGCGTCCTCGGGTCCAGATAGTCCCGCAGCGCATCCCCCAGGAAGTTGAACGCCAGCACGCACAGCATCACCGCCATCGCCGGAAAAAACACCAGGTGCGGCGCGTCGAACAGGTGCGACCGCCCATCGTTCAGCATCGCGCCCCAGCTCGCCGCCGGAGCCGGAATCCCCAGCCCCAGAAAGCTCAGCGTCGCCTCCGCCAGCACCGCCGCGGCCATCCCGATCGCCGCCTGCACAATCAGCGGCTGCAGAATATTCGGCAGAATATGCCGCCCCAGCACCCGCAGATCGCTCGCCCCCAGCGCCCGCGCCGCCTCGACGAACTCCCGCTCCTTCACCGCCATCACCTGCGCCCGCACCAGCCGCGCGTACCCCACCCATCCCGAGATCGCCAGCGCCACAATCAGATTCAGCAGCCCCGGCCCCAGAAACGCCACAAACGCAATCGCCAGCAGGATCCCCGGCAGCGCCAGAAACGCATTGGTCACATAGATATTCAGCACCGTGTCGATCCACCCGCCATAGAACCCCGCCGCGCTCCCCGCCACCAGTCCCAGCGCCAGCGACAGCCCCACCACCGACACCGCCACCACCAGCGAGATCCGCGCCCCATAGATCGTCCGCGAAAGAATATCCCGCCCCAGCTCATCGGTCCCGAACCAGTGCCCATGTCCCGGCCCCAGCAGCCGTCCCGCCAGGTCGATCTGCGCCGGATCCTGCGGCGCCAGCCACGGCGCAAACACCGCGCACAGCGCAAACACCACGATCAGCGCCAGCCCCACCGCCGCCAGCGGCTGCTGCCTCACCCGTCCCAGCAGCCCTCTTCCAACTCCATTCTGTTCGCTCACCAATGCAAGCATACCGCCACCGCCGCGTCGTGCGCCTCTCTTGCGCACAAGCCACCGGACGAGCGTGGAATCCCCCCGACAAAATCTGCTTGCACTGCGGCCAAGATCTGCTACGCTTCTCCCCTATCCCCAGGCATTCCAACCGGCCCCTCCTCCCCCCCAACTTCTCGGGAGACTCCGCTTGCGAATTCTTGTCTATGGCCTCAACTACGCCCCTGAACTCACCGGTATCGGCAAATACACCGGTGAGATGTCCGCCTGGCTTGCCGCCCGTGGCCACCAGGTCCGTGTCGTCACCGCGCCGCCCTACTATCCCAACTGGCGCATCCACGACGACTACCGCACCAGCCTTCTACCGCGTCGAACCCCGCCGCGACCGAAGCCGACAACGAGACCCCACCCAACCGACCGTCTTCCGCACCCCGCTCTGGGTTCCCGCCCGGCCCACCGGCCTCACCCGCCTCCTGCATCTCCTCTCCTTCGCCCTCGGCAGCCTTCCCGTCATGCTCGCCCAGCCCTTCTGGAAGCCGGACCTCGTCTTCACCGTCGAGCCCACGCTCCTGAGCGCTCCCATCGCGCTCCTCACCGCCGCCCTCGCCGGCTCCCTCGCCTGGCTCCACATCCAGGACTTCGAGGTCGACGCCGCCTTCCACCTCGACCTCCTCTCGCCGCGCGGCCCTCTCCACTCCCTCGCCACGCGCCTCGACAGCCTCCTCACCCGCCGCTTCTCCCGTGTCTCCACCATCTCCTACAAGATGCTCGATCGTCTCCCCCTCCGCGGCGTCCAATCCCAGCGTGCTCTGCTCCTGCCCAACTGGGCGGACCTCGACCGCATCTACCCCGACCCCACGCAAAACCTCCGCCAGGAGCTCGGCCTCGAAGGCAAAACCGTCCTCCTCTACTCCGGCAACATGGGAACCAAGCAGGGCCTCGACGCCCTCGCCCCCCTCATGCAATCCCTCGTCCCCGATCCCAACGCCTCCGCAAGCGTCCATCTCCTCCTCTGCGGCAGCGGAGCCTTCCGTCCCCAGCTCGAAGCGCTCCTCGCCGACCACCCCAACGTCACCTTCCTGCCCCTGCAGCCCGAGCACCGCCTCAACGCCCTTCTCAACACCGCCGACATCCACCTCCTTCCTCAACTCCGTGGCGCCGCCGACCTCGTCATGCCCTCGAAGCTCACCGGCATGCTCGCCAGCGGCCGCCCCATCCTGGCCACCGCCGATCCCGACACGCAGGTCGCCGACGTCGTCCAGCGCTGCGGCCTGGTCGTCCCACCCGGCGACCCCGCCGCCCTGGCCGCCGCCGCTCGCCGTCTCATCGCCGACCCCGCTCTCCGCGCGCGTCTCGGCACCGCCGCCCGCACCTACGCCCTCAAGCATCTGGGCAAGGAGCGAATCCTTCTCCGCTTCGAGAAGGACCTCCTCGCCCTCCTCGGGGAATCCGCCGCCACCCTCGCCGCCGCAAGCGACGCCACCAACACCTCACGAGCGATCGAACCCAGCATGCTGGAGGAGATCGAACGCGCCAGCTAACCCGCTGCTCCCACCATTGCAGCCCAAACCACGTCCTCTCAGCCTGGAGATACCGCGCTCCAAAAAACGTATCTCGACTAGAGATACCGCCCCCAGAAACACGTCATCTCGACCGAAGCGACGAACGGCCTCACCGTTCGTCGCGCAGCGGAGAGACCCCTGTATTTCGCCCTTGCCGTTGTTTGTTTTTGCCGTTGTCTTTGAAGCTGCTTGTCTTTGCCGTTGTATGTTCTTGCTTTGCCGTTGTTTGTTTTGCTGTCATCCTGAGCGCAGCGAAGGATCCCGATACCCTTGGCATCGCCCATACCGTGCGAACCTTTCAGCCCGTACCGTTGATTGTCTGATCCCTGACCCCTGACCCCTGCCTTTCCACACGTCCTCCCCGCTCATTTCGGGTCTAATAAAAAGCCATGCGTCTCGTCCGCACTTCTGCTCTTCGCCGCCCTCTCTGCCTCCGCGCAAACCGCCGCCGTCCGCCCTCCCACCATCGCCGAGCAGTACCTGCAGTCCGCCGCCGAACCAGGAGCGCGCCGCCCTCGGTCTCCCCCCGCTCCGCCGCGATCCCGCCCTCGTCCACGCCGCCACCATCCACGCCCGTATCATGCTTGCCCACAACAACATATCCCACCAATATGCAGGAGAGCATGAACTCTCCGAGCGTGCCGCCGCCGCCGGTGCCCGCTTCAGCGTCATCTCCGAAAACGTCGCCGAAGGCCCCACCCCGCTCGAGATCCAGGACGCCTGGATGCACTCCCCCGGCCATCGCCGCAACCTCCTCGACCCCAACGTCGACGCCGTCGGCATCGCCGTCGTCTCCCAGGGCGGCCAGCTCTTCGCCGTCGAGGACTTCGAACGCACCGTCCAGCAACCTCACCCTCCACGAGCAGGAGGCCACCGTCGCCGCCCTCCTGCCCCCCTACGGCGTCTCCGTCCTCCCCTCCACCTCCGACGCCCGCAGAACCTGCGCCACCGACGCAGGCTTCCCCGGATCCCACCGGCCGCTCTTCATCATGCGCTACACCGGCACCGACCTCAGCCGTCTCCCCGCCGTCCTCGAAGCCCGCCTGCGCTCCGGCCGCTACACCCAGGCCGTCGTCGGCGCCTGCCCCGTCCACGACGCCAGCGCCTTCAGCACCTACAGCATCGCCGTCCTCCTCTACTGACAGACATACTGACGGCCACGGGACAACCCACCACCCCGTCGAATCCCGGTATACTGAAAGGTAGGGGGCTTGACACAAAGCCCGTTCCCCGGACCCAGCCCCTACAGCATCTCCACCGCGCGCCGACCCAGCGAGGTCCCGGCGAGGTGAGACCTTGGGTTTGGACTTAAGGCCATTCATTTGAAGACTTTGGATACTTTCGACGGGGGTGGGCGCCAGAGCCTCCCCGCAGCCGCAACCACGGCCCTCTTCGGCCGCTCTCTGGCGGAGCTGACGGAGATCGTCGCCCGCTTCGGCCAGCGCCCCTACCGCGCCGCCCAGCTCGCCGAAGCCCTGTATAAGCAACGGGTTGAGTCCCTCGACGCCATCACCACCCTCCCCACCGAGCTGCGCGAGCAGCTCCAGGCCGAGGGCTACCACATCGGCCTCCCCCAGATCGTCCAGTCCGCCCGCTCCATCGACGGCACCGAGCGCTACCTCATGCGCATGGCCGACGGCGAGACCGTCGAGACCGTCTGGATGCCCGACGGCGACGGCGGCGAGCGCGGCGACGGCACCCCAGCCTCCGACGAAGAGACTCGCCGAAGACCAGGAAGCCGCAGGGCAGGGAAGCAGCACCTACAAGCGCGCCACCATCTGCATCTCCAGCCAGGTCGGCTGCGCCGTCAACTGCCAGTTCTGCCTCACCGCCAAGCTCGGCATCCGCCGCAACCTCACCGCCGGCGAGATCGCCGGCCAGGTCGCCGCCGTGCTCAACCGCCACCGCGTCAACCTCGGCAGCAGCCGCGGCAACCCCACCCCCGCCCGCATCAACCTCGTCTTCATGGGCATGGGCGAGCCCTTCCTCAACTACCCCGGCTTCATCGCCGCCGTCCATCTGCTCTCCGGCCACATGCAGATCCCCGACGCCCGCATGACCGTCTCCACCTCCGGCATCCTCCCCGGCATCCTCAGCTACGCCGCCGAGACCGTCCGTCCCAAGCTGGCCATCTCGCTCAACGCCTCCAACGACGTCGTCCGCGAGTCCGTCATGCCCATCACCCGCAAGTGGAACATCGCCGCCCTGATGGAGGCCCTCAGCCAGATCCGCCTGCGCGCCAAGGAGTGCGTCACCTTCGAGTACGTCCTGCTCGGCGGCATCAACGACCAGCCCGAGCACGTCGCCGAACTCATCGCCCTGCTCAAGGCCCCCACCGCCCCCATCCGCTCCAAGGTCAATCTAATCGTCTGGAACTCCGGCCCCTCCATGCCCTTCCACGAGCCCACCGCCGGAGGCCGTCAAGCTCTTCCACGCCACCCTGCTCGCCGCCGGAATTCCCACCTTCACCCGCCGCCCCCGCGGCCGCGACATCTACGCCGCCTGCGGCCAGCTCAAGCGGACGCTTGAGACCCCGCCGCCGACTGCTGCCAGCCTCGTCTCTAGTCTCGATCGCACCGTAGGCCACTCCTCGCGTGTGATCGAGAACCACAGGCTGTGCCGCTGGCTGCCATCCGGCATCACGTAGTGGTTGCGGAAGGTGCCCTCGTACACCGCACCCAGCTTGCGCATCGCCGCCTGCGACTGCAGATTCTCGTGGTGCGTCTTGAGCGCCGACCCGCCGCAGCCCCAGCGTGTCGAACGCGTAGCCGAGCTGCAGCAGCTTCGCCTCCGCATTCACGCCCGTGCCATGCACCGCCGGCGTCAGCCACGTGTGTCCCAGCTCCGCCGTCCCATGCGCGAGGCTCAGGTCAAACAGCCGCGTCGACCCCACCACCACCGCGCCACTCTCCCGCAGCACCGTCACCCAGGGCAGGGCAGTCCCGGCCGCCGCCGCCTCGAGCGCCGCCTCCACCCAGCCGCGCAGCTCCGCCGGCGTCCTCACCCACATCGTCATGTACCGCCAGATGCGTTCGTCGAACGCAATCCTCTCCAGCGCCGGCAGATGCTCCAGCGTCAGCGGCTCCAGCCGCACCCGTCGTCCCTCGAGTACCGGGATCTCGATCATCGCCGTATCCTCCAGCAATCAGATCTTTTACCGAGGCGCAGTAGTCTCCGCCAGACACAGATCCAGCAGCGTCTCCGTCAGGCGGTCGTAGTCATGCCGCAGCACGATCGCCCTCATGCACGAACGCCCCGGTGATCGGCTCCACGCCCAGCGACCGTATCCGCGCCAGGTCCGCCTCGATCGGCTCCTGCCCCTCGCGCGCATACCGCGCCGACAGCGCCGGTGAGATCGGCGCCGTGTTGATCAGCGCATAGTCGAAGATCGGCTCCTTCACCGCGCCCACATGCTCCAGGATCTTCTCGATATGCTGCGCCGCCGTCAGCCCCAGCGACTCGTTCGCCTGCGTCATCAGGTTGCAGATATACACCCGCGTCGCCTTCGCCCCCGCCAGCGCCTCGGGAATTCCGCGCACCAGCAGGTTGGTGATCAGCGACGTATACAGCGATCCCGGCCCCACCGTAATCAGGTCCGCCTGCGCGATCGCCTCGAGCGTCTCCGGAATCGGATCGGCCGTCGGCGGATCGAGCATCAGCTCGACGATGCGCTGCCGGCTCGCCGTGATATTGGTCTCGCCGCGCACCACGCTGCCATCGTCCATCCGCGCCGCCAGCGTCACGTTGGAGTTCGTCGCCGGATAGATCCGGCCGCGCGTCGCCAGAATCTGCGACGACATCTGCACCGCCTGCGCGAAGTCGCCGGTAATCTCCGTCAGCGCCGCCACAAACAGATTGCCGAAGCTGTGTCCCTCGAGATCCCCCTGCGCAAAGCGATGCTGAAACAGCCGCGACAGCAGGTGTTCATCCTCCGACAGCGCGACCATGCAGTTGCGCACGTCGCCCGGCGGAAGCATCTTCAGATCCTCGCGCAGCCGTCCCGAAGATCCGCCGTCGTCGGTCACCGTCACCACCGCCGCCAGATCCCGAATCAGCGGCAGCATCGGGCCGCCTCGTCCGCAAACGGACGCGTGCCCACATGCCGCTGGCCTGCGTGCCGGCCGGAGCCGCCACATACCGCTTCAATCCGCGCAGCAGCGTCGACAGACCGGTACCGCCGCCGATGGCGACAACGCGCAGCGGTGCCTGGTCGGGCGGAAGGCATGTCCAGCTTGGCCAAATGGGGTACTCCTGATCGGTGAGATGGCGGGGCCGTTGCGGCAGTCCCCGGCCCGGTGTCAAACAGTGATCTCGTTCTCTCGAAATCGCTGCCGGCAAGCCCGGACCGTTCCCTCCGGCCCGTTGCAGCCGGAGTCGACCCCAGAGCACCATCATACTTCGGGATACAGGAGCTCGGTGAAGCGCGGATCGTCGGCCATGTCCTGAAAGTCCGAATCGGAACGCGCCTGGATGCGGTTCCGCGCATTCAACCGGATCGCCTCCGACAGGTGCTCCAGGCAGGTGTGCGAGTCGCCCGTCATGCTCGACAGCACCGCCAGCCCGTAGAACGCGTAGTCCGCGCTCCGGTTGTCCGCCAGGATCTTCGTCAGCTCCTCGCGCGCGTCCTCGTAGTGGCCCGTATTCAGCAGCGAGATCGCGTAGTCGTAGCGCTCTTCATGGCTCTGTGAAGTCGGTCTTGCCCTTCGCGACCTGCAGCAGGCACGCATTGATGTACATGCGGATGCGGTCGGCCAGATCGCCCGGGCTCTCCGCCAGAAGCTGATTGAACTTGGTGTGCGCGGCCTCGTACTTGCCCTCCTGCATCAGTCGCAGCGCGCCTCGTACAGGCTCAACGCCTGCACGCGGGCATCGTCGACCGAGGCGGGTACATCTCCGGCCAGGGTGCGTGGATTTTTCTTGTTCACTGGAGTGGCTGCTGCCTTCGTCTGGGCCATCTTCTTCTCGTACTCCATTAATTCGCCGACTGTGTTCGGACACAGTCAGCTCCTCGCATCAAAATTAGGCTGTCTCGGTTTTATACGCAGAACAGGTGTGCGGTCAACACCCTGCGCGGCGGTACAGAACCGGGTTCAACTCCGGGTCGTTATACATCTTCATCTGTCGATAGAGCTTAAAGCGTCGTTCCCCGGCGACGATCTGCCGCCACAACTCATTCAGGCAACTGGCCAGGTCCTTGCGCTGTTCCTCCAGAACCGCCAGACGTCTCTGGTTGCGGCTGCGATGCGCCTCGGTTGCCGTCTCCCGCCGCGCCTCTTCGCCCGTATGGTAAATCTTCAGCGACAGGATCGATAGCCGATCCACGATCAGCCCCGGCGTCTCCGAGTGCAGCGGCGCCTGCGGGTTCTGCTGCTCCACCGCCGCCAGCAAAGCCTCGTCGATCCGTTCCACCAGATCGTTGCGCTGCTGGTTCAGACGGTCGATCGCCCGCTTCACCTCGGCGATGTTTCTCGGCCGTCGCGCTCGTATCCCGCGCCCGATCCTCCTCGTGCCAGAGATCGAAGTTAGCGCGATGCTGCGCGAGTACAAAGCACAGAAGGCCTTTGCGCCTCAATCTCCCCAGCCTCGCTGTGCCAGAGAGACGTGGCATGGTCGTGCTGCCGGGCAATCTCGTGCGCGTCGATCATGGAAGATGCAGAGGCGAGCATGGTGGAACCAACTACGGGTGACGAAAAACCAACTTCAGGCATAGGACGTGTCTACTTGTGTTCGCATTCAGAACTGTATCAGCACTCGCGCCGAAGCAGAAATTCTTCCTCCGATAACCGCATCTCCCGTCTCCTCCCGAGGCGACCCGGCCGTTCGGGAAAGCCGACCCGAAATGGGAAGGTGCTGCACGATTTCCATTGCACTCCGCCCCCAACTTCCCGCAGACTGTTGCCACCTTGAAAGCCCCCGCGCAGCGCGTCCTCATCTACCGCCTCGGTAGTCTCGGAGACACGCTCGTCGCGCTGCCCGCCCTTCACCTCGTCGCCCGCGCCTTCCCCACCGCCGAGCGCCGCCTCCTCACCAACCTCCCTGTCCACGCCAAGGCCCCCCCCGCCGAGGCCATCCTCCGCCACACCGACCTCGTCCACGGCTATCTCCGCTATCCCGTCGGCACCCGCAGCCCCCGCGATCTCCTCGCCCTCGCCGTCGCGATCCGCCAATGGAGCCCCCAGGTGCTGGTCTACCTCGCCGCCGCCCGTGGCCTCGCCGCCGCCCGCCGCGACGCCCTCTTCTTCCATCTCTGCGGCATCTCCCACCACCTCGGCGTCCCGCTCACCCGCGACCTCCAGCAGAACCGCGGCGTCCCCTCGCAACCTCGATCCCGATCACCTCGAGCCCGAGGCCGCCCGCCTCGCCCGCACCCTCGCTCCCCTCGGCGACGCCCGCCTCGACGACCCCCGCAGCTGGGATCTCCACCTCACCCCCGCCGAGATCGACCGCGCCCATCAGGTTCTCGCCCCCGCCGGCAACCGCCCCATCCTCGCCGTCAGCGTCGGCACCAAGGTGCAATCCAAGGATTGGGGACGCGACAACTGGCGCGCTCTGCTCCGCCGCCTCGCCGAGCGCCACCCCCACTACGCCCTCGTCCTCTCGGCGCCGCCGAGGAGGCCTCCGACCTCCGCGTTCGTCGCCGCCGGACTGGCTGCCGCCTCTGCATCCCGGCCCCGTCCTCAACCTCTGCGGCCAGCTCACCCCCCGCGAGAGCGCCGCCGTCTTCGCCCACTCCCGCCTCTTCCTCGGCCACGACAGCGGCCCCATGCACCTCGCCGCCGCCGTCCAGACCCCCTGCGTCGCCATCTTCGCCGCCCGCAACCTGCCCCGCGTGTGGTTCCCCTACGGCGACCACCACCGCGTCCTCTACCACCCCACCTCCTGCGCCGGCTGCGGCCTCGAGACCTGCCTCTTCGAGCGCAAGCGCTGCCTCACCGCCATCACCGTCGACGAGGTCCTCGCCCAGGTCGAGCACGCCCTCTCCCCGCTCCCCGTCCTCCACACTCCATTGAAGTGCGATGATAGGAAGAATTGGGGGAGGACAGCCCTCAAGTCGTTGTTTCCGGAGCCCCTGAGCTACGTCTTTCTTTCCCGGATGCAGCGCCACATCCGCGTTCTAACCACTTTCGAGGACCTCCACCACCCATGCTTCCTGAACTTGCTTCCATCCTGAATCTGCTCGAGGGCGGCTTCGCCCAGCTCAAGCTCCTGGTCATCGGCGACCTCATGCTCGACCGCTACATCCTCGGCGAGGTCGACCGCATCTCCCCCGAGGCGCCCGGTCCCCATCCTCCGCCACGCCCAGCGCTACGAGCGCGCCGGCGGCGCCTCCAACGTCGCCATGAACCTCGCCGGCCTCGGCTGCCAGGCCTTCCTCGCCGGCTTCTGGGGCGACGACGGCGAGCGCGCCGAGCTCGCCGCCATCCTCGACCGCCGCCAAGGTCGACACCCTCGGCGTCGTCACCGGCTCGCTCCCGACCGTCTCGAAGACCCGCATCGTCGGCCGCGTCCAGCAGCTCCTCCGCCTCGACATCGAGTCCCGCGACCGCCGCCCCGCCGTCGAAGACCAGCGCCTCCTCGACCGCGTCGCTCGAGCTCGTCCCCAAGATGTCCGCCGTCATCCTCTCGGACTACGCCAAGGGCACCCTCACCCCCGCGCTCTGCCAGGCCGTCATCCGCACCGCCCGCGAGCACAACATCCCCGTGCTGGTCGATCCCAAGAGCGACGACTTCACCAAGTACGCCGGCGCCACCACCGTCTGCCCCAACCTGGCCGAGCTCTCCCAGGCCACCCGCGTCCCCGCCGACGCCGCCCACCTCGACGAGCTCCTCGCCGCCGGCCTCGTCCTGCTCGCCAAGCACGACCTCAAGTTCCTCACCGTCACCATGAGCGAGAAGGGCATCACCGTCCTCCAGCCCATCCCCGGCAACAACACCTACCACTCCCCGGCCCGCGCCCGCGAGGTCTTCGACGTCTCCGGCGCCGGCGACACGGTCATCGCCACCCTCGCCGCCAGCCTCGCCGGCGGCCTCCAGATCCCCACCGCGGTCGAGCTCGCCAACCTCGCCGCCGGCATCGTCGTCGGCAAGGTCGGCACCGTGCCCATCGCGCAGCACGAGCTCATCGCCGCCCTCACCCGCAGCACCAGCATCACCGCCGGCGAAAAGATCCTCGACCGCGACCGCATGGCCACCCGCGCCGCCGAGTGGCGCGCCTCGGGCGAGACCATCGTCTTCACCAACGGCTGCTTCGACCTCCTCCACGTCGGCCACATCACCCTGCTCGAGGACTGCCGCCGCTTCGGCTCCAAGCTCATCCTCGGCCTCAACACCGACGCCTCGGTCAGCCGCCTCAAGGGCCCCACCCGTCCCATCGTCGGCGAGCGCGAGCGTGCCCGCGTCATGGCCGCCCTGGCCGCCGTCGACGCCGTCGTCCTCTTCGACGAGGACACCCCGCTCGAGCTCATCCGCGCCCTCAAGCCCAACGTCCTGGTCAAGGGCGGCGACTACACCCTCGAAACCGTCGTCGGCCACGAGGAGGTCGCAGCCTACGGCGGCCGCGTCGAGATCGTCCCCACCGTCGAGGGCTTCTCCACCACCAACATCGTCAAAAAACTCACCGCGCCTACCGCCACCGAACCCACCGAGGCGACCACCTAGCGCGCACCCGGCACTGGAGCGGCACTGGAGCGGCACCAAGAAAAATGCACGTCATCTCGACCGAAGCAGCGGACAGCCTCACCGTCCGCTGCGCAGTGGAGAGACCCCTACCCAGGTTTCTATTTCGCCCCGACCTCATGCGGGTCGATCGCCGTTTGCAGCACCTTCAGGTGCGCGGTGCCTTGGTTACGGACGCCTGAGCACGCCTAAAGAAACATAGACATACAAGCCCATTTCATCGCAAATTTACAGAGCACCCATACTGTGAAAATAAATGAACATTCTCGTGGTTGAAGACAAGCGGAGCCTTGCCGGTCATATCGGCCGCGCGCTCGAAGGCGAAGGACACACGCGTAACGCTCGCCTTTGACGGAGCGCAGGCACTGCGTCTCGGGAGATCCGCAACCTTCGATCTCATGCTGCTCGACGTGATGTTGCCCCGTATGGACGGACACTCTGTCATCAAGCAACTGCGAAGCGACCGGTTGTCCACCCAGACCATCCTGATCTCTGCGCGCGACTCGATGCAGGACATCATCAACGGCCTGGATGCGGGCGCGGACGACTACCTCACCAAGCCCTTCGCGCTCGATGTTCTGCTCGCCAAGGTACGCGCGACGGAGCGCCGAATACCAGCCCGCACACCGCAGACCATGCGCTTCGAAGACCTGATCCTTCGTCCGCATCGTTATGAGTTGCAGCGCGGCACGCGCATCGCGTCCCCTGACCCGCACCGAGTGCGCGCTCCTTGAAATCCTGATGCGACGCGCCG
>CAVWJY010000015.1:0-230741 GCA_963755245.1 uncultured Acidobacteriaceae bacterium
CCAAGCCCAAGGTGGCCGACGCGGCACCGATCGACCCGCATCATCCGCCCGCAATGTAAGAGCAGATCCTGCTCGACTCCTGGCTCATTCCAGGTCTGATCCAGGTCGAATTCAGGAGGGCACGCTCTCCGGGCGCTGCAAGCAAGCCCCATGCTCCACGCAGATGTAGGGATAAAACGCCGCGCTAGACGGCTCCTCGCACGCCCTGTACGACTCCATCTGCACTCCCACGCAGCACGCCCGGCGACCTATATCGCGCCGCATCCATGCTGTGCGTCGATACCGACCACGCTCAGCATGCGCCCGGTGAAGCCGTGCTCCATGCGGTGCGAGAAGTAGCGCCGCGCCTGGGGAAGGCCGGCGCAGCCCGTGCACTCGCCCAGCACCGTGATGCGGTCGGCGGCGACGCCTGCGGCCAGCAGCTGCCGCCGGTTGGCCTCCCACAGATCGACCGTGTACTGCGCCTCCCCGGTCGCCGTCTGGAACAGCGCGGCGGCGTAGTCGAAGTTGGTATGGAAGGCATCGTGAACCTCATCGCCGACGACGTAGCAGCAGGCTCCGATCGAAGGCCCGATGGCGGCCATCAGGCTCTCCGGGCGCGAGCCGAACTCGCGCTGCAGCCGCGTGACACCCTGCTCGACGATGCGGGCCACCGTGCCCCGCCAGCCCGCGTGGAAGGCCGCAACGATGCGCCGCTCCGTGTCGACGACCAGCACCGGAACGCAATCGGCGGTTTGCACCCCAAGCAGAAGCCCGGGCGTCGCGGTGATCAGACCGTCGCCCTCGCACAGCGCCCGGCCGTCCTCCGAGACCAGTGCGGCCGGAGCCTCGCCCGCCGCAGCGGCCGCGGGAACCACCAGCGTCACCGCGGAGTGGATCTGGCGGACGGTGATCAGCTCCGGGGCGCGTCGTTCGCCGACTGCCGGCCAGACGGCCTGCGTAAAGCGCCGCCGGTTCTCCGCGACGTACTCCGCAGCATCGCTCGCCGTCCAGCCCAGATTGAGATCTCCCGCCCGCAGCATCGGCACGCAGAACGATAGACCGTGGAGACGCCGCCGGCGCGGCTGCTGAAGCCATGCCGCAGCCACGGGTACTGCTCCCAACCCGGGAACCCGCACCACTCCCGGCCAGTCGCCAGCGGTTTCTCCGTCGCCGACGGCAGCGACTCGCTGCCGTGGCGTGCATCTGGTTCAGCTTTTGATCAATCTGCCGGGCTTCGCTCACAGGCGCCTCAATCACGTTCTTCCGATCCCATCCGATCCGTCTCCCATTCTAGCGAGCCGCCCGAGCCGATCCACCGCGAGCACAAGATCCGTCACCTCCCGCGTCCGAAGCCCAGCGCCGAGCAACCGCAAGCATCAATTGCTGCATTTTTCCAGCAAAAAATCGCGCGGTAACCGCGCACGAGCCCTGCATTTCCGCGTATTATCTCGAAGGCGTCGCACGACGACCGCGACTTTAGCGACCATCGCAATCAGGTCGCATCAAATCGAGGACAGCAGAAGCATCACGCGATCGTTCTATGAAAACAAATGCATTAAGCCCCAACCCTCAGCTTCTCCGCTCCCGCATCGGCAAGGTCTGCGTCGCCATCATCGGCACCACCACCCGCCGAGATGATCGAGAAGGCCAGCCGCTGTCGTCAAAGAGACGCCTTTCCTCGAGTTCCGCCTCGACTACCTCGACAAGCCGCTCGCTCGCCCTGCCCAAGCTCAAGCAGTTCCTCAGCCGACAACACCGCCGCCACCGCCATCGCCACCTGCCGGCGCGCCGCCAACGGCGGCAAGTTCGCCGGCACCGTCGCCGCCGAGGTCGAAGTCCTCACCAAGGCCGCCGCAAGCCGGCTTCCACCTCGTCGACCTCGAGCTCGAGTCCGCCGAGAGCCTCAAGAAGGCCGACCTGCAGAAGCTGCGCGAGACCGGCGTCGCCCTCATCATCAGCTACCACGACTTCAACGCCACCAAGGACCTCGACGGCATCTACGAGCGCATCGCGCCCTTCGAGCCCGACTTCATCAAGATCGTCCCCACCGCCAAGACCCTCGCCGACAACGTCACCCTGATGCGCTTCCTCGAGCGCATGAACGACCACACCAACATCATCGGCATCTGCATGGGCGACGCCGGCATCATCTCCCGCGTCCTCGGCGTCCGCGCCGGCTAGCGCCTTCACCTTCGCCGCCGCCACTCCCGGCGAAGAGACCGGCCCCGGCCAGATCGCCGCCCGCACCCTGCATCGAGACCTACCGCATCGACCAGGTCGACGCCGCCACCAAGGTCTACGGCGTCGCCGGCAATCCCATCCGCAGCTCGCTCTCGCCCATCATGATGAACACCGCCTTCCGCCGCGAGACCGTCAACGCCGTCTACCTCGCGCTGCAGACCAACAAGCTCACCGACCTGCTCAAGCTGGTCCACGAGATCCCCATCCAGGGCCTCACCATCACCATGCCGCTCAAGCAGGAGATCATGGCCGCACCTCGAGCAGACCGATCCCGCTCTCGGCCAAGATCGGCGCCGTGCAACACCGTCCTGCCTGCTCAGGACGGCAAGCTCTACGGCTTCAACACCGACGTCGCCGGCATCGTCGGCCCGCTCGAGAAGCGCCTGTCGCTGCGCGGCGCCAAGGTGCTCGTCCTCGGCGCCGGCGGAGCCGCCCGCGCCGCCGTCTTCGGCCTGCGCGACAAGGGCGCCGAAGTCTTCATCCTCAACCGCACCGCCGAGACCGCGCAGAAGCTCGCCCGCCAGTCCGGCGCCAAGACCATCAAGAAGGACGCCCTCGCCAAGACCCCCTTCGACGTCATCATCAACGCCACGCCCGTCGGCATGGCCGGCAACAAGGCCGCGCAGCTCCTCGAAGCCAAGGACCTCAACACCCGGCTGGTCTTCGACCTCGTCTACAACCCGCTCGAGACGCCGCTGCTCCGCCATGGCCCGCCAGAAGGGCATCCCCGTCATCACCGGCGTCGAGATGTTCGTCCAGCAGGGCGCGCGCCAGTTCGAGATCTGGACCGGCAAGCCCGCTCCCGAGGAAGAGATGCTCCGCGTCGTGCTCCACGCGCTGCGCCAGCAGGCCGAGTCCCCCTCCGACCTGCACGTCGAGAGCGTCCGCAAGACCACCCGCATCAGCTCCGACGACGACCTCTCCGACGACCTGCACGAAGAGCCCGAGGAAGAGATCGTCGAGCCGGTCAAGGAAAAGGTCAAGGAAAAGCCCAAGGCCAAGGTGGCCGCCAAGGCCCCGGCCAAAACCGCGACCAAGGCAAAGGCCAAAACCACCAAGTAACCGTACGGAGCAGGCGAGCACTCGCCTGCTCCATACGCACCAAGAAATCCGCAGCAAAAAGCAGACCGGTCCAGCATCAACTGGACCGGTCTGCTTTTTTGCTGCTCTCTGGCTTCAGCTCAGTGCAACTTAGCTGAAGATCTCCTTCACCTTGCTGAACAGACTCGGCGAAGCCGGCGTATTTTCGACCGTCATCGTCTCGCCCAACTGCTTCAGCAGCTCGCGCTGCACCTTGGTCAGCTTGCCCGGCGTCGAGACGCGAATCTCGACGATCAGGTCGCCCTTGCCGTGCTCGTTCAGGTGCGGCACGCCCTTGCCGCGCAGCTTGAACTGCTTCCCGCTCTGCGTGCCCTCGGGAATCTTGATGGTCGCCGGTCCCTCGAGCGTCTGCACCTCGAGCTCCGTGCCCAGCGCCGCCTGCGGGAACGAGATCGGAATCGCGCAGTGCAGATCGTCGCCGTCGCGCTCAAAGAACTTGTGCGCCTTGACGTTCAGCACCACGTAGAGGTCGCCCGACGGGCCGCCGAAGGTGCCCGCCTCGCCCTCGCCCTGGTAGCGGATCCGGGTATCCTGCTCGACGCCCGCCGGAACCTTCACCAGGATGGTGTGCTCCTTCTGCACCCGCGTCTCGCCGCGGCAGGTGGCGCACGGATCGGTCACCACCGTGCCCGTGCCGCTGCACTTCGGGCAGGTCCGCGCCACCGAGAAGAAGCCCTGCTGGAAGCGCATCTGGCCCGCGCCGCGGCACTGCGGACAGGTCGACGGATGCGATCCCTTGGCCGCGCCCGAGCCCTGGCAGTCTCCGCAGGCCTCCATGCGCTTGATGCTGATCTCCTTCTCCTTGCCGAAGACCGCCTCCTCGAACTCCAGCGTCAGGTCGTAGCGCAGGTCGCGCCCACGCTGCACCCGCGAGGCCTTCTTCTGCCCGCCCATGTTGAACATCTCGCCGAACAGGTCGCCGAAGATGTCCCCCATATCCTGCCCGCCGCCGAAGCCGCCGCCGCCCCTGGAACGGGTTACCGCCGCCCATGCCGCCGTTGAACGCCGCATGGCCGTAGCGATCGTAGGCCGCCCGCTTCTCCGGATCGCTCAGCACCTGGTAGGCCTCGCTGCAGGCCTTGAACTTCTCCTCCGCCTCCGGATTGTCCGGGTTGCGGTCGGGATGGTGCTGCATGGCCAGTTTGCGATACGCCGTCTTCAACTCCTGATCGGAAGCGTCTCGTGAAACATTCAACAACTCGTAAAAATCAGTCTTCGTCACGTTTGCCGTCGCACTCATTTCCTGCGTCTCTTACTCAAAAATGTCTTCGCCGCAATGGTCTCTGCTCCCGCCCGGCGCACGCCGGGCAGGCAGCGGCTAATCCGATACCTGCGCCGAGTTCGACGCAATCCGCACCAGCGCCGGCCGCAGCAGCTTCTCGCGAATCTTGTAGCCGCGGCGAATCTCCTCCAGCACCTGGTGGTCAGGATACTCCGTCGTCTCCACGCTGCCGAGCGCCTCGTGCACCCGCGGATCAAACTGCGTTCCCACCGTCTCCACCGCCTGCACCTGCAGCCCCTTCAACGCCTCTTCCATCTGCTTCAGGATCAGCTCCACGCCGGTGCGCAGCTGCTCGGCCGAGCCCTGCGCCTTCAGCGCCAGCTGGAAGTTATCCATCACGCCCAGAAACGGCTCGACGGTGTTGCCAATCGTGTACTCGCGGGCATCCGCGCGCTCCTTGGCCTCGCGCTTGCGGGCGTTGTCGAACTCCGCCTGCAGCCGCGCCAGCCGATCCAGCAGCTGGTCCTTCTCGCCGCGCAGCTGGGCGATCTCCTGGGCCGCGCTCTCCTGCACCGCGCCCTCTGCGGTCTCTACCGGCACCGCGCTCCTCACCGTTCTCCTGCGCCGCGCGCGTCGCGTCGAACTCGCCGTTTGCCTGTCCTACTGCCTCGTCCTGCATCGTTGCCTCATTCTTCATTCGTATCGTTCCTTCTTTATTGTTGCTGATTCCTGCCCAACTCGCGACCTTATCCCACCCTCTGCCCTGTTTTCGCACTCCGGTATCTCCGTTTTGGCAACGCTGTCTCGCCGTTGCCTGTTGCTTATCTTCATACGTTGGGATGCAGCATCCGGTCGAAGACACGCGAGATGTAGCTCACCGCATTCATCGTGTTCTCGTAATGCATGCGCTTGGGACCGATCACACCGACCGTCCCCCGGCTCTCGCTCCCCATCCGCGCCGGTGCCGCGATCAGCACCAGCCCCGCCATCTCCGGCGCATGTTCGTCCAGATCGAAGACCACCCGCACCGACTCCTGCCGCGCATCGATATAGGCGTTCAGCAGCTCCACCAGACGTTCCTTCTCCTCGAGCGCCGCCAGCACCTCGCGCAGCCGGGCCGCATCCTGCTGGCTGCCCACGCCCTCGTTCGAGATCAGATTCGCCACGCCCTCGACGTAGACCGCCTGCACCTGAACCCGCGTCTCCGGCACCGCCCGCGCCCACAACTGCTGCACCTGCCCCAGCAGCAGCTGGTACTGGCTGCGCTCCTGCTCGAGCATCCGGGCAATCTCCGCCCGCACCCCCTCCACGCTCCAGCCGCGGAAGTTCGCATTCAAAAAGTTCGCCGCCGTCTCCAGATCCCGCAGCGACAGGTCATGATCGAGCGCCAGCACCCGGTCGCGCACCGTGCCCGAACGGGTCACCACCACCGCCAGAAACCGCGCCTCGGCCAGCCGCGAGAAGTGCACATGCTCCAGCAGATCGCCGTCCGGAACGCTCGCAATCGCCACCCCAACTCCGCTCGACAGCGTCGCCAGCACATGCGAGGTCCGCTGCAGCACCGCCTGCGTGCCCGCCAGTCCCACAAAACTCGAATCGATCTGCGACCGCGACTGCTCCGAGAGCCGTGCCGGCGCGATCCGCGGCGTACTGCCGCCGCTCAGCTCCTCCACATACAGCCGGAAGGCCATCGCCGTCGGAATCCGTCCCGCCGACGTATGCGGCTGCTCCAGCAACCCCGCCTCGGCCAGCTCCGCCATCTCATTGCGAATCGTCGCCGGAGACATTCCCAGCGCATGCCCCAGGCCATCGACCACCCGCAGACGCGCCACCGTGGCCGAACCCACCGGCTCGCCCGTCTCGATGTAGCTCTCGATGATGGCCGTCAGAATCGCCTGCTGACGCACCGTACAGCGCACCGCCTCCGCCATCTTTAGCCACCTCCGTCTCCGGTCGATCGATTCACGCCCCGGGAAATTGCATGCCCTGACCGACTACCCATACAGTATCCCACTCAACATTAAGGATACTCCAGCGGTCAAACCCGCACCTCACCGCACGATGAAAAGCCGGCAGCCTCTCGGCGCTGCCGGCGATCCTCTTGCGCTACAGCAGCTTACGAGATCTCGAGAACATCCTGCGTGCGCCCGGCGATCTCCATCGCCGACTTCGCCACCTTCCGCGCGATCTCATAGAAGCCCTTGGCGATCTCCGAGTCCGGCCCCGCGACCGTCACCGGCAGACCGCTGTCGCCGCCCTTGCGAATCGAAGGATCCAGCTCCAGCGACCCGAGGAACTCGAGGCCGAACTGCTGCGCCGTCCGCTCCGCCCCGCCGCTCGAGAAGATGTCGATCACCTGCTGGCAGTGCGGGCAGGTGAAGTGCGCTCATGTTCTCGACCATGCCGATCACCTCGACGTTCACCTGGTGGAACATCTCCAGCGCCTTGCGCGCATCCTGCAGGCTCACATCGCTCGGCGTCGAAACCACCACCGCGCCAGTCAGCGGCACCGTCTGCACCAGCGAGATCACCACGTCGCCGGTTCCCGGCGGCAGGTCGACGATCAGAAAGTCCAGCGCATCCCACTGCACCTGCTGCAGGAACTGCCGAATGATCTGGTGCAGCATCGGTCCGCGCATCACCAGCGGCTTGTCCCCCGGCGAGATCAGACCCACCGAGATGAACTTCACCCCATGCGACAGAATCGGCTCGATGCGGTTCTCCCCGATCACATTCGGCTGCCGGGTCACGCCCAGCATCATCGGCACATTCGGCCCGTAGATATCGGCGTCGATCAGCCCGACCTTGTATCCCAGCTGCCCCAGCGCGACCGCCAGATTCACCGCGACCGTGGTCTTACCCACGCCGCCCTTACCGCTGCCCACCGCTACGACGTGCGCCACACCCGGCAGAGGCTGCGGCCCCTGCGGCACCTGTGCTCCCATATGTCCCATACCTAGCTCCTTACTCGTTCCTGAATCCGAATCTCATCTCGTCGGCGCAGCCAACGGGCCGTCGCGAAGCGCAATCCCGCCAATCTCCGCAATCCCGGATTCGAGGTTCGCTCCACCCTACACCCTATCCCCGCACTCTGCCTGTTTAGACCTGCCAGCCATCCGGCAGCGCAGCGCGCCACTCCTTCTTGCGCTGCGTCTCGTCGGCCCGCATCTCGCGCCGCCGACCGGCGTCCTCATACCGCCGCTTCTGGTGCTCGGTCTCGGGGATCAGCGGCGGCACCACCAACCCACGGCCCAGTCTTATCGACCGCCACAAACGTCAGGTACGCCGAGGAGACATGGCGCAGCTTCTGCTCGCTCACATCCTCCACCATCGCCCGCACGCCGACCTCCATCGAGGTCCGATACGCCCGATTGACGCTGGCCTTCAGAATCAGCAGCTCGCCCACCCGCACCGGAGCCACAAAGTCCAGGTGATCCATGCTCGCCGTCACCACGATCGCCCGCGCATGACGGCTGGCCGCCATCGCGCCGACCAGGTCGATGTACTGCATCAACCGGCCGCCAAAAAGATTCCCCAGCGCATTCGAGTCGGCGGGAAAGATAATCTCACTCCGCTCCGCCTGCGACTCCGCCACCGTCCGTCCAAACACCGCTTCACTCATCCCTACCAGTCTAAATCCCACCCCACTCCCCCAAAGATCAAGCCGCCTGCTCCAGAAATCACACGTCGGAGTGCATTCCAGAGAAGTCTCTTCAAAGTAAATAGCCCAAACGAGTATTCCCGTCCACAATGGGCGGGGAGTTCCATTGAGCACGCGCCGCTACCCGATTTGGGCGAATCCGAACGTTGAACTCTTCCACGGGACGAGGAAGAAGCACGCCGATGCCATCCTCAGTGACGGCATCGATCCCTCCTGCGGGCTACCGAACACCGACTTTGGGACCTGGATTCTACACGGCCACCAATCGCGATCAGGCGATGGACTGGCGCTAAAAGGAAAGCCTCAGAACACCGGCGATCTTCCCGTGGTTTTGAAACTTACGATCGATCGTGATGCCTTGGCGCGCCTGCGCAGCCTCTCGTTTGTTCTCCCCACAGCCGGATTATTGGAGTCTGGTGGAACGATGCCGGGATCGCAGCGATACACCCTACCCAACCGAAGCGCATTATGATGTCATCTATGGTCCGGTTGCGAAGCGTTGGTTCGGTCCGACGGCTTACACACTCAATCAAGGATTTGACCAAGTAAGCTTCCACGGTGAGGCGGCCAAGTCATTATTGAACGACCGGACGGTTTGCAGTGTGGAGGTTGCAGCATGACTCCAACGAGAGCACAGGAACGGCGGTTCTATCGGGATGCTGTGCAAGCCTGCCTCGAACAGTTCTACGAAAAATCCAGACCCAGGCCACGCGGCTGGTCACGAGCCTGGTGGAAACGACTGCTCGGAGTATGGTGTCCTCAACTCGGATCTTTTCCTGCATGCGGAAGCCATGACATTCGACCGAGAGATTGCCGAGATGAGCGTGATCCGCCATCAAGCCTCTAACGACCAATCGCGGAGCGCACTTCATCGCCTTCTGGAGAGCACGAGCCGCGATCGCGTCCTGGCGCAGGCCGTAAACCGCAGACGGCATCATAGCTCGAGCCGAAGAAGCCGTGACGCCGAGACCTCACAGCGTCATTACAATGAACCCTCGCACGGCCCGTCTCATCCCTGCCTCATCAAGGAGAACCGAATGGCCGCCAACACCAACCTCGTCACCCCCATCCCCGCAGCAGAGCTCGCCGCAAAGAACAAAGCGCACCTCCCCAACGAGAGCCCCGCATACCGCCACGCCCGCAACGCCCTCCTCGCCGAGGAGATCGAGCTCCGCCGCCACATCGAGCGTGTCGCCGCCCTGCGCCGCACCCTTCCCTCCGGCGGCGTGGTCCCCGAAGACTACGCCTTCGACGGCCCTACCGGCCCGACCCGCCTCTCCCAGCTCTTCGGCGACAAGGACACCCTCGTCGTCTACAGCATGATGTTCGGCCCGCAGCGCGAGCGAGCCTGTCCCATGTGCACCGCCATGCTCACCTCATGGAACGGCGCCGCCAGAAACCTGCGCGAGCGGGTCGCCCTCGCGGTCACCGCGCGCTCTCCGATCGAGCGCCTGCTCGACTACAAGCAGGAACGTGGCTGGCAGAACCTGCCCCTCTACTCCGACACCAAAGGCGACTACACCCGCGCCTACGTCAGCGCCGAGGACGCCGACGTCCCCGCCATCACCGTCTTCACGCGCAGCGACGGCACCATCCGCCACTTCTGGAGCGCGGAGATGAGCGGCGAGATGGCCGACCCTGGCCAGGACCCGCGCGGAGCCCCGGACGTCGACCCCCTGTGGACGATCCTCGACCTCACACCTGCGGGTCGCGGCGCCACCTGGTACCCAAAGCTCGAATACGCCAGCATGGCAACGGTCAAGTAGTCTCGAATCGTTCCTGCGAGGAAGCTACCCGGCCCGCTTGCCGCTCGCTGGCCGAGCCTTCGGCTTGCTCTTGCCTTGAGATCGCGACTGAGATTGAGCGCCACCGCTGCGCGGATGAGATCCTTCAAGGCCGCCTCATCCACCGTCTCGCCTTCGTGGATGTCGATGGCCCGCCGCACATTCCCCTCGAGGCTGGAGTTGAACAGACCGGCAGGATCCTCTAACGCCGCTCCCTTGGCAAAGGTCATCTTGACGACGCTCTTGTACGTCTCTCCCGTGCAGACGATGCCGCCGTGAGACCAGACCGGAGTCCCCATCCACTTCCACTCCTCGACGATCTCCGGGTCTGCCGCATGGATGACCGCGCGCACCTTCGCGAGCATCTCCCCACGCCAGTCCCCCAGCTCCTTGATCCTCTCGTCGATGCGTGCAGACGCCGATTCCACCCGGACAGCCCTTTCCCGTCAGCTACAGATCCAACCGCGCGCACCCATTCTCGCTGCGCTCAGCGGAACCTGCAACCTCCGCAAGGGAACAACCCTCCAGCTCGGAAATTTGCCATTCCCTCCCTCCAACCCGCACCATAGCCCCATGGACAAGATCGCCGCACTCAACGGAATCCTCGAGCTCGACCCCACCAACGCCTTCGCTCGCTACGGCCTCGCCATGGAGCACCTCAACCAGGGCCACACCGACGCCGCCCTCGCCGAGTTCGCCCTCGTCCTCGAGCACAACCCCGACTACGTCCCCGCCTTCCAGATGTCCGCCCAGACCCTCGCCCGCAACGGCCGCGGCGAAGAGGCCGTGCCCCTCCTCCAGCAGGGACTCGCCGCCGCCCAGCGCACCGGCAACGCCCACGCCGCCAGCGAGATGCAGGCCCTGCTCGACGACCTCACCGTCTGATCACCGCCTGACCGCCCGCCGCCGCCAGGCAAATCCCGGCACCCGCATGGCCCATCGCCCGAACCCGCTGCGGCACAGGCACCTCCAGCGCCCGCAAGCTGGTCTAAACTACCTCAGATGAGCGCCCTTCTCGATTTCTTACGGCCCGACACTCCGCACCTCCACCACCTCTCTCCGCCCGCCGCCATGCCCGGCGGAGAGATCGAGGTCCACGGCACGCATCTCGGCGCCCACAACGGCACCCAGCTCTCGGCCACCCTCGGGGACGCCGCCCTCTCGCTCGTCCTCACCCGTCCCAACCAGGCCATCGTCCGCATCCCCGAGGGCAGCATCCCCGGCGACCTCGTCTTCCATCGCAACGGCTCCTCCAGCAACTCGCTGCCGGTGCGCGTCGCCGTCCCCATGGCCGAGAACCTCCACCCCGTCGCCAACCCCGCCGTCGACGCCGACGGCCGCGTCTTCGTCACCTTCTCCGGCGCCCGCGGCCAGGAGGTCCCCGTCTCCATCTTCTCCATCGACCGCGACTTCCAGATCCGCCCCTTCGTGCGCAACCTGCTCAACGCCACCGGCCTCGCCTTCGACCGCGCCGGCTACCTCTACGCCAGCTCGCGCACCGAGGGCACCGTCTACCGCATCTCCCCCGCCGGCGCCGTCTCCACCTACGCCGAAGGCCTCGGCATCGCCACCGGCCTCGCCTTCGACGCACACGACAACCTCTACGTCGGCGACCGCTCCGGCACCATCTTCAAGATCGAAGCCCGCGGCTCCCACCACCCCGAGCCCCACAACATCTTCGTCTTCGCCACCCTCGAGCCCTCCATGGCGGCCTACCATCTGGCCTTCAACGCCACCGGAACCCTCTTCGTCACCGGCCCCACCACCAGCTCCAACCAGGCCATCCACGCCATCGCCCCCGACGGCACCACCACCGTCTTCTACCAGGGCCTCGGCCGCGCCCAGGGCATGGCCTTCGACGTCGACGACAACCTCTACGTCGCCGCCTCCCTCCACGGCCAGCGCGGCATCGTCCGCGTCACCCCCACCCGCGAGGCCAGCCTCCTCGTCTCCGGCCCCGACCTCGTCGGCCTCGCCTTCCTCGAAGACGGCTGCGCCGCCCTCGCCACCCGCGACGCCCTCTACCACGTCGCCCTCGACATCGAAGGCCGCCGCCTCGGCTGATCGGTTCCCGCTACATGTCTCAAATATCGGAGACCCGTCGTAATCAGGCAGCCACAACCGGGTGCCCCATCCTCGACGCACGGCTTCATCGTCGCGCTGCAGCAGTGGAGGGTATCGAGCGCAGCGAGACCGTTTTTCTCCCAGCCTCACTCTGAGCGAAGCGAACTCGAAGTATCCGCTTCTCCAAAAAAAGGCCCATGCACACGCATGGGCCTTTTCTTTTCCATCAAACAACGCCTACTTCGTCACCGGAGCCTTCGCGAACGCCGCATTGATCTCCGCCGCCAGCCGCAGGCCACCCTGCTCCAGCCGCTGATCCACCACCACGATGTTCCGCTGGTAGTACGCCTCGTCGATGTTCGCTCCCGGAGCGACCAGCGCCACCTTCCCCAGATCGCGCGACTCCAGCGCCCAGTCCGCCGGCTTGCCCGTCGCCCGCGACCATCTTCTTCGCCGCGATCTCCGCCTCCAGCGCCTTCAGGTACGCCGCATCGTCCAGATGCCGGTGGTCGATCAGCCCCGCGTCCCACACCGCATGCAGGTTGCACGGATAGTTCCCGCAGCTCGCCGAGCCAAACACCGACACCGGAATCCCGTTGCCGCCGCGCTCGACGCCCAGTCCATGGAACGGCTGGTGCAGGTCGCCGACAAAGTGCACCAGGAACTTCAGCGCCACCGCCCGATCCACCCGATCCAGCGACGCATCCGCCACCCGCTGCTCGTTGTAGTCGATGCGGTCGACCGCGCAGTCGCGCCACTTGTCGCGCGCGCTGCCCGCCTTCACGCCCGGCTGCACGGCACAGTCGCGATCGCGATCATACGCCGCCGCATCCACCGGAATATTCACGTAGTGCCAGAGCGCCGTCTGGGTGTTTCCATCCAGATAGTGGTCCGCCCACGACGACACATCCGCCAGGCTCTCGTCTCCCAGCAGCGCCTGCACGCTCGTCTTCGCCTCCGGCGTCAGGTGATCCCACGCCACCTCGGCCACCAACCGGTGACCCTGCGGTCCCCATCCCCAGCACGGCGCCGCTCCCGCCAGCACCAACGCAACCATCGCAATCAGTTTCTTCATTCTCCGATTGTAGCCAGTCCGTATGAACCGTCTGTGACCACGCCTCCCCGCAACTCGCTGAGCCACCGAAGCCTTCCGCTCCCCGCGCCGCAAAACCCGCACCGAACCCGCCCGCAAACCCATCTATGATGAAAGACGTCCGCAGCGGCCAACGCGCACCGCCACCACCGCCAACCATCCCACTGCGCCACCGCACCACCCACTCTGCCCCACCGGAACACTCAACTTATGATCGCTGAAATCATCGCCGCCGGCTCCGAGATGCTCACCCCCCACCGGCAGGACACCAACTCGCTCTACCTCACCGCCGGTCTCAACGACCTCGGCGTCACCGTCGCCTTCAAAACCATCGTCGGCGACAACCTCCAGCACCTCACCGACGCCGCCCGCACCGCCCTCCACCGCGCCGACATCGTCCTCTTCTCCGGCGGCCTCGGCCCCACCGAGGACGACCTCACCCGCGAGGCCGTCGCCGCCGCCCTCGGCCTCCCGCTCCATCGCAACTCCGATCTCCTCGCCGGCCTCTACCAGCGCTTCGCCGCCCGCAGCATCGTCATGCCGCCCAACAACGCCAAGCAGGCCGACGTGCTCGAAGGCGCCGAGATCCTCGACAACCCCAACGGCAGCGCCGCCGGCCAGTTCCTCGACCCTCACCGTCAACGGCCGCCGCAAGATCGTCATCCTGCTCCCCGGCCCGCCCAAGGAGCTCAAGCCGCTCTTCGACGCCGCCTGCAAGCCGCGCCTCGCCGCCCTGCTGCCCCCGCGCTTCCTCGCCAAGCGCCTGCTCCGCATGGCCCTGCTCCCCGAGTCCCAGGTCGACGCCCGCACCGCCCCCATCTACACCCAGTACCCCGACATCGAGACCACCATCCTCGCCCACTCCGGCGAGATCCAGCTCCACTTCCTCTGCGCCAAGCCCACCCTCGCCGAGGCCGAGGCCCGCGTCAACGAGCTCACCAACGCCATCGAGCAGGAGATGGACGACGCCGTCTTCTCCGCCCAGGGCGAGATCCCTCGAGGAGGTCGTCCTGCTCCTGCTCGGCCTCCGCCACCTCAGCCTCGCCAGCGCCGAAAGCTGCACCGGCGGCCTGCTCGCCGAGCGCCTCACCGCCATCCCCGGCAGCTCGCGCTACTTCCTCGGCGGCGCCGTCGTCTACGCCGACCACCTCAAGACCCTCTTCGCCGACGTCCCCGCAGAGCATGATCGCAACCCACGGCCCGGTCAGCGACCCCGTCGCCCGCGCCCTCGCCGAGGGCATCCGCGCCCGCACCGGAGCCTCCATCGGCGTCGGCATCACCGGCATCGCCGGCCCCGGTCCCGGCGCGCCCGGCCCCGACGAGAGCAAGCCCATCGGCCTGGTCTACGTCGCCGTCGCCGACAGCACTCGGCACCCAGGTCAAGGAGCTCCACCTCCACGGCGACCGCGAACGCATCCGCTGGTGGGCCTCCCAGCACGCCCTCGAGATGATCCGCCGCAGCCTCCTCTAATCCACCTCTCAGCTCCCAGAGCGACGGTCTCTCATAAAGCAGGTGAGCATCGAGCACGTCATCTCGACCGAAGCTGCGAACAGCTTCGTCGTCTGCCGCGCAGTGGAGAGCCCCCGTATTTGTCCCTGCCCAACACAGAACCCGAACAGCCGCACCTCGCTCCGAGCACCCCGCCTACGCATCTTCCACAATTTGAAGCGATCTCAGCTTGCTCAACGTACGTCATAACTGATAACAAAGATGCAGCGATGAATCCTTGGCTCCTCTCCATCCCGCTCGCCTACCTGCTCGGCTCGATCCCGTTCGGGTATCTGCTCGTCAGGATCTTCCGCAAGCAGGACATCCGCGCCACCGGCAGCGGCAACATCGGAGCCACCAACGTCGCCCGCTCCGGCGCCAAGGGCCTCGGCCTCGCCACCCTCGCGCTCGATCTCGGCAAGGCCTGGCTGGCGGTCTTCCTCGCCCAGCGCCTCGGCGCCTCCCTGCCCAACCCCTACGATCTCGCCGTCGCCGCCGGCATCGCCGCCATCCTCGGCCACGTCTTCCCCGTCTGGCTCGGCTTCCGCGGCGGCAAAGGAGTCGCCAGCGGCCTCGGCGTCTTCCTCGCGCTCACCTGGCCCAGCGCGCTCGCCATCCTCGCCGTCTTTCTCGTCGTCTTCTTTCTGACGCGCTACGTCTCGCTGGCCTCGATCGTCGCCGCCGCGGCCTTCCCGCTCTTCGGCTTCCACTTCGTCGCCCTGCGCACCCCCATCGTCATCGCGGGATTCCTCTTCATCCCGCTGCTCATCATCGTCAAGCATCACCAGAACATCCGCCGCCTGCTCGCCGGCACCGAGAGCCGCTTCGGCAGCAGAAAGGCGGTCGCTTGAGCCGCATCGCCGTCCTTGGCGCCGGAGCCTGGGGCACCGCGCTCGCCATCTCCCTCGCCCGTCGTGGCGGCCATGACGTCACCCTCTGGTCGCACTCCGCCGCCCTCGCCGAGATCATGACCGCGACCGGCAGGAACGCCACCTACCTGCCCGACGCTCGCGCTGCCCGCCGAGCATCCGCTGCACCTCCAGCCTGCTCGCCGCCATCTTCGAGGCCGACATCCTGCTCTGCGTCACCCCCTCGCAGCACCTGCGCAGCATCGTCACCGACATCGCCCCCCTGCTCACCCGCAACCAGATCCTCCTCTCCGCCAGCAAAGGCCTCGAGGACGGCTCCTTCCTGCGCATGTCGCAGGTCATCGCCTCGATCACCGACAACCCCGTCGGCGTCCTCAGCGGCCCCTCCTTCGCGCAGGAGGTCGCCATCGGCAGCCCCACCGCCATCGTCGCCGCCGCCGCCGACCCCGTCCTCGCCCAGACCATCCAGCGCGACTTCACCAGCCCCTCGCTGCGCGTCTACACCAACGACGACATCGCCGGCGTCGAGCTCGGCGGCGCCCTCAAGAACGTCATCGCGCTGGCCGCCGGCATCGTCCACGGCCTCGACCTGGGCAACAACTCCGCCGCCGCCCTCATCACCCGCGGCATCGCCGAGATCACCCGCCTCGCCGTCGCCTGCGGCGGCCGCCGCCAGACCCTCGCCGGCCTCTCCGGCGTCGGCGACCTCGTCCTCACCTGCACCGGCGCGCTCTCCCGCAACCGCACCGTCGGCGTCGAGCTGGGCAAGGGCCGCAAGCTCCCCGAGATCCTCGCCGGCATGAACGGCAAGGTCGCCGAAGGCGTCCGCTGCACCACCGCCGCGCTCGGCCTCGCCGCCCGCTACGGCGTCGAGATGCCCATCACCGAGCAGATGGCCGCCATCCTCCACCACGGCAAGAGCCCCAAAGACGCCATCCGCGAGCTCATGACCCGCCCCGGCCGCGACGAATAACCCCTACCGTGCCTCACCCACCGGGTGCCCCATCCTCGACGCACGGTTC
The DNA here is from genome assembly GCA_963755245.1 of uncultured Acidobacteriaceae bacterium. Taxonomy (GTDB): domain Bacteria; phylum Acidobacteriota; class Terriglobia; order Terriglobales; family Acidobacteriaceae; genus Edaphobacter. The sequence continues at coordinate 16,529 of CAVWJY010000015.1, forward strand.
TACTGGTGCGGCAGGTGCGGTCGTTTGCCGAGCAAACGACCGCACTCCACCGTCCTCCAAACCTACCCCTTCCCCTCCAGCTCATCCAGCTCCGCAAACACCTCACTGAGCGGGATCCGAATCGCCGTCTCGGGCACGGTCAGCTCCTCCACCGAATGCTGTCCCAGCGCGCTCACCACAAACCCCTTCCTGCGCCGCGGATCCACCAGCCAGACCATCACGACTCCCATCCCGAGATAGTCCTCCACCCGCTCCTGCATCTCGATCATGCGGTCATCCCACGAAAGAATCTCGATGCACAGCAGCGGCGGCGTCCGCACAATCGGCTCAAACGGCGCCGCATCACGCAACACACAGACATCCGGAACCCGAAAGTGCGCCGCCGAGGTCTGCACCCGCAGCTCCGGATAGACACGAACCTGCCACTCCGCCGCATGGTTCCCGATCCTTCGCGTAAAGAATCCCTGAACCGCCGCATGCAGCAACTCTCCCATATTCCGCTCCCTCACCTCGCCATCGATCCAGTCCCGATCCGGCCGGTAACTGGTCCGCAGATACTCGCTCAAAGGAACCATCGTCGAAGCCGCCATCGCCTCACACCTCGCTTCCCCACCATACTAATCCCGTCTATCCTTGCATCCATCCGCTAGACTAGAGCCTGACATGGCCTTCTCCTTCTTCGGCAAGCGCGCCCCCGAACCCGAACCGCCCACCGTCCCCGAGACGGCCCCCGCCCCAGCAGCCGAGACCAACCCGCCCGCGGACGCCCCCAAGCTCGGCTTCTTCGACCGCATGAAGCAGGCGGTCACCCGCACCCGCGAGACCCTCTCCGAGTCCATCGGCTCCGTCATCGCCCTCACCCGCGAGATCGACACCGCCTCGCTCGCCGACCTCGACGCCGTCCTGCTCGCCGCCGACATCGGCACCACCACCACCGCGCAGGTCATCGAAAACCTCCGCCAGCGCGGCCTCCGCCACGGCATCGAAGGCGGCGCCGAGCTCAAGCGCCTGCTCAAGCTCGAGCTCAAGGCCGTCCTCGACCGCGTCGCCCGCCCCGATCCACCACCCCGCCACCGCGCCCGAGGTCATCATGATGGTCGGCGTCAACGGCACCGGCAAGACCACCACCACCGGCAAGCTCGCCGCCCACTTCACCTCCCAGGGCAAGACCGTCCTGCTCTGCGCCGCCGACACCTTCCGCGCCGCCGCCATCGAGCAGCTCGAGGTCTGGGCCTCCCGCTCCAACACCCCCATCATCAAGACCAAGCAGGGCGGCGACCCCTCCGCCGCGCTCTACGACGCCTGCGCCGCCGCCAAGGCCCGCGGCTCCCAGGTCCTCATCGTCGACACCGCCGGCCGCCTCCACACCAAGACCGACCTGATGAAGGAGCTCGACAAGATGCGCCGCACCGCCGAGAAGCTGGTCCCCGGCGCCCCCCACCAGACCCTCCTCGTCATGGACGCGACCACCGGCCAGAACGGCCTGCAGCAGGCCCGCCTCTTCACCGAGGCCGCCCACGTCACCGGCATCGTCCTCACCAAGCTCGACGGCACCGCCAAGGGCGGCATCGTCCTCGCCATCGCCACCGAGCTCAACCTCCCGGTCGTCTACGCCGGCGTCGGCGAAAAGATGGAAGACCTGCTCCCCTTCGACAGCAACTCCTTCATCGACTCCCTCCTCGACTAATCGCTCCCCAGAAATCCGGGTGCCCCATTCCTCGAGAAATCCGGGTGCCCCATCCTCGCCACAGCTTTATCGTGGCAGGGTGGGGTATCGTTTGCGAAAGCAAACGACCGCTCTTCCTCGCACCGCAGTTGCCCGCAATCGCGCCCATCCAGAACAAAAGACGTCATCTCGACCGAAGCGACGAACAGTCTCACGTCCGTCGCGCAGTGGAGAGACCCCTGTATTTCGCTCTTGCTCTACCATTGCCCTTCCTGTCAAGCCCCAATCCATCTATCTCGCACAAAACACAGCCAATAGACTTGCCGAAAGCATCCCCTCAAACCCGATACAATAGATATAGGGAAGAAGATCCTTCTGAAGCTCTGCGGCCATCCGTAACGGGCTCCGCATCTGATCTTCTAAATCCCTTGTTTCGAAGACTTTGGGCCATCCTATCGAACAAAATGGGACTTTTCGGGACCTCCCCACCGGAGTCTGGACTTAGTTTGGACTTAAACCACCTGTTTCGAAGACTTTAGGACTTTCTCAGGAGGGGAGGGGGAGCACCACGATGACCGACGCACTCGACCAGCACTTCATGCACCGCGCCCTCGAGCTCGCCCGCGCGACCATCGGCCTCGCCAGCCCCAACCCCCAGGTCGGCTGCGTCCTCGTCCACGACAGAAAAAATCCTCGGCGAGGGCGCGCATCGCTACGACGACCGCGACCACGCCGAGATCGTCGCCCTCAAGCAGGCCGCCGAACGCGGCCACTCCGTCGCAGGCGCCACCGCCTACGTCACCCTCGAGCCCTGCAGCCACCACGGCCGCACCGGCCCCTGCGCCGACGCCCTCATCGCCGCCAAAATCGCCCGCTGCGTCGTCGCCACCGTCGATCCCAACCCCCTCGTCAGCGGCCAGGGCATCGCCAAACTCCGCGCCGCCGGCATCGACGTCACCGTCGGCGTCCTCGAGCAGCAGGCCCGCGACCTCAACGACGCCTTCGCCCACTTCGTCCAGACCCGCCGCCCCTTCGTCACCCTCAAGGCCGCGCTCTCGGTCGACGGCAAACTCGCCCCGCCCGCAGCCCAGCGCACCGCCGGCCAGCCCCACTGGCTCACCGGCCCCGAGGCCCGCGCCGAGGTCCACCGCCTGCGCCACGCCTCCGACGCCCTCCTCACCGGCATCGGCACCGTGCTCGCCGACGACCCCACCCTCACCGACCGCAGCGGCCTCCCCCGCCGCCGCCCCCTGCTCCGCGTCGTCCTCGACACCCACCTCCGCCTCCCCCTCACCTCGCAGCTGGTCCGCTCCGCCGCCAACGATCTCCTGATCGTCTGCGGCGCCGAGGCCCCGCCCCGCAACCTCGCCGCCCTCGCCGCCAACGGCATCGAGGTCCTCCCCGTCGCCGCAGCAACAACGGCCACCTCAGCCTCGCCGCCGTGCTCAAGGAGCTCGCCCGCCGCAACCTCCTCAGCGTCCTGCTCGAGGCCGGCTCGCACCTCAACGGCGCCTTCCTCACCCAGAGCCTGGTCGACAAGGCCGTCCTCTTCTACGCCGAGACCGAACTCGGCGACGGCGCCCTTCCCTTCGCCACCGGCATCCCGTCGCCCTTCCTCTTCGAGCAGAGCCTGCGCCGCGTCACCCGCACCACCTTCGGCCCCCCGGAGCGCCCCGACGCCTGCGTCACCGGCTACCTCCACTACCCCTGGCCGCCCGCCTGACCCATCGCCGCCTCGCCGTCGTCATACCCCGCATTTTGTACCCTAGAGCGATTGGAGATTTTATGTTCACCGGACTGATCGAGACCACCGGCACGCTGCTCGCCCTCACCCGCCGCCACGGCAGCACCCGCATCACCATCGCCGCACCCACGCTTGCGGCCAAACTGAACCCCGGCGACAGCGTCGCCGTCAACGGCGTCTGCCTCACCGCGCTCGACATCGAGCCCAACGCCTTCCCGCCGCGCTTCTCCGCCGACCTCGCCGCCGAGACGCTCGCCCGCACCACCCTGGCCGGCCTCGACGAGGGCTCCACCGTCAACCTCGAGCTCCCCACTCCCGCCGGCTCCCCGCTCGGCGGCCACGTCGTCCAGGGCCACGTCGACGGCACCGCCCGCCTGGTCTCGCTCGACCCCATCACCCCCGGCGCCCCCAACACCGACTGGCGCCTGCGCCTCGAACTCCCCGAGACCCTGCTCCGTTACGTCGTCCCCCAGGGCTCCATCACCGTCGAAGGCATCAGCCTCACCGTCGCCGCGCTGCGCGAGCGCATCGTCGAGATCGCCATCATCCCCCACACCTACCAGGCGACCAGCCTCCACGGCCTGCTCCCCGGCTCCCTGCTCAACATCGAGGTCGACGTCCTCGCCAAGTACGCCGAGCGCCGCCAGGCGGAGCCCACCGGCGAGTGGCTCACCGAGCAGTACCTGATCGCCAACGGTTACTAATCCCGCCCACACGCACCGCAGCCAAACAAAAAACGCAGCCCTCCGGGAGATCCGAAGGGCTGCGTTTTTCTTTGGAATCCTGCGACCAAAACTCGACTTAGATCGAGCTCATGTTGTGCAGGAACTCCTGGTTGTTGCGGGTCTTCGCCAGCTTGTCGGTCAGCAGCTCCATGGCTTCGACCGGCGACAGCGGATTCAGCACCTTGCGCAGGATCCAGGTCCGCTGCAGGTCTTCCTTCGGGATCAGCAGCTCTTCCTTACGCGTGCCCGAGCGCTGGATGTCGATCGCCGGGAAGACGCGCTTGTCGACCAGCTTGCGGTCGAGGATCACTTCCATGTTGCCGGTTCCCTTGAACTCCTCGAAGATGACCTCGTCCATGCGCGATCCGGTATCGACCAGCGCCGTGGCAATGATGGTCAGCGAACCACCCTCTTCGATGTTGCGGGCCGCGCCGAAGAACCGCTTCGGGCGCTGCAGCGCGTTCGAGTCCACACCGCCCGAGAGCACCTTGCCCGACGGCGGAACGATGGTGTTGTACGCACGCGCCAGACGCGTGATCGAGTCCAGCAGAATCACCACGTCGCGCTTGTGCTCGACCAGACGCTTGGCCTTCTCGATCACCATCTCGGCGACCTGTACGTGACGCGCCGCCGGCTCGTCGAAGGTCGAGGAGATGACCTCGCCCTTGACCGAGCGCTGCATGTCGGTGACTTCTTCCGGACGCTCGTCGATCAGCAGAACGATCAGCACAACCTCAGGATGGTTCGACGTGATGCTGTTCGCGATCGACTGCAGCAGCATGGTCTTACCGGTACGCGGCGGAGCGACGATCAGACCGCGCTGCCCCTTGCCCACCGGCGTCAGCAGATCCATCACGCGGCCGCTGATGTGCTCGCGCACCGTCTCCATCTTCACCCGCTCCTGCGCATACAGCGGAGTCAGGTTGTCGAACAGAATCTTATTGCGCGTCTCCTCGGGCGACTCGAAGTTGATCGCCTCGATCTTCACCAGCGCAAAGTACTTCTCTCCCTCGTGCGGCGGCCGCACATTGCCGCTGATGGTGTCGCCGGTCTTCAGGTCGAACTTGCGGATCTGCGAGGGCGAAACATAGATGTCGTCGGGGCCAGGAAGGTAGTTGTAATCGGGCGAGCGGAGGAAGCCATACCCATCGGGCAGGATCTCGAGCACACCTTCCGCGAAGATGTGTCCCTCTTTTTCGCTCTGCGCCTGCAGAATCTTGAAGATAAGGTCCTGCTTCCGCAGGCCGCTGGTACCGGCAATATCAAGGCCGCGGGCAAGCTTGCTTAGCTCCGCAATATTGTGCTCTTTTAACTCGGAAATGGTCATGTTTTACCTAGTGGAGATGTTGGTGCAGGAGGGAAAGTAGTGAATCGAGGCGGGATCTGCTTGACTCTTCTTGAAGAAAGGGGGGTTGTGCGGAATTCCGGGAAGCGATAGTGAAACTATAGCGCGAATCGGAGGATTTTGGATAGGGGGGAACGAAAAGCAGAAAAACGAAAGAGGGGTAAAGCCGCGCGTTAAGCTGCGCGGCGACCGTCGACGGATACCTTCTCAACGATGGGCTCCACGGCCTCATCCATCGGTACGGTGTCCTTGAAGCGGTCGAGAACATCGTTGGTCGTGTCCTGCAGACGGGTGTTCGGCTTGTGCAGCTTGCGCGTCGCCTTCGAGGCCAGTTGACACAGTTGGTAGCGGTTCGTCACGTGCGTGAGAGCTCCAAAAATAAGATCTGAGCGCATAGTTTGTTCTCCTGAGATGAAGCTCCAGCTGAGGCCCAAGGCCTTGCTCGAGTTTTTCTGTCGACGCCGTTCAAACCGCCCCAGCGACCGTTAGTAATACAGTTCTATTTACTTAGACGTTGTAACCGAGGCCCAAGCTTCCGAAATTCGCGAAATCATATTCTCCCTTGCAACAAAAGGGATGGATCATCGGGGGTAACCCCGTTCTACAGCTATGGAAATTTCGTCTCGAAGGTTTCGATGCCGAGCGCATCTCACTGAAAAAAACCGACTAACCGACAATTTGACCCCACCTCCGACCCACTTTCCAGGTCGGAAAGTGCGCCAAGAACTTGGGTAAAAACGCGCGCCGTTCCCTCGGCCCTCATGAAAGTAACGTTTATGCGCCGTCAGGTCAATACTTTTTTTAGGAGCTTCCCAAAATGATTCTTCCAGAAACAGGAGAGGGAGAAGATCCATTCTGCGCTCAAAATCCGCTCAGTTTGCCTCAAGCCCAGTAACTGCGGTCCAGCGTACGGTACTGGATCGCCTCCGCAATCTGCTTCACGCTGATGTCGGCGGCGCCCTCGAGGTCCGCGATCGTCCGCGCCACCTTCAGAATCCGGTCATGCGCCCGCGCACTTAACCCCTGTTGTTGCATCGCGCGCTCCAGCAACCGCTCCGCATCCGAGGAGAGCTCGCAGTGCTGGCGAATCTGCTGCGTCCCCATCTGCGCGTTCGCATAGATCTGCCGCGACGCCCCCTTCGCGCTGCCCTTCGTCCGATCTCCGGCCTGCGCGAACCGCTCATGCTGCCGCTCCCGCGCCCGCAGCACCCGCTCCCGGATCTCCGCCGAGCCCTCGGCCCCGCCCGCGCCGCGCAACTCCTTATACTGCACCGCCGGCACCTCGATATGGATATCGATCCGGTCCAGCAGCGGCCCCGAAACCTTCGACACATACCGCTGAATCATCGGCGGCGTACACATGCAATCCCGCGATTTGTCGTTGAAGTAGCCGCAGGGACAGGGGTTCATCGCCGCCGCCAGCATGAAGCGCGCCGGAAAGCTCAGGCTCATCGCCGCCCGGGAGATGGTCACCATGCCATCCTCCAGCGGCTGCCGCAGCACCTCCAGCACATTCCGGGGAAACTCCGGCAGCTCATCCAGAAACAGCAGCCCATTGTGCGCCAGCGACACCTCGCCCGGCCGCGGCATCACCCCGCCGCCAATCAGCCCGGCATCCGAGATCGAGTGGTGCGGCGACCGAAACGGCCGATGCGTCACCAGCCCCTCCTCCGCATCGAGCACCCCCGCCACCGAGTGGATCTTCGTCGTCTCCAGCGCCTCCTCGAAGCGCAGCGGCGCCAGAATCGACGGCAGCCGCTTGGCCAGCATCGTCTTGCCCGAGCCCGGCGGCCCGATCATCAGGATATTGTGCCCGCCCGCCGCCGCCACCTCCAGCGCCCGCTTCGCCACATGCTGCCCGCGCACATCCTTGAAGTCGAAGGGAAAGTGCTGCAGCTCATCGAGCAGATCCGTCGTCGCCATCGTCAAGCGGCGGCGCCGCGATCGCCGCCAAACGCAGCCGAGTTCAGCAGCTCCCGCACCTCCAGCAGCGTGTGCACCGGATAGACGTTCACGCCCTCCACCACCGCCGCCTCGCGCGCGTTGCCCGCCGGGATCACCAGGTTCTTGATGCCCTTCTCCCGCGCCGCGACCGCGATCGGCAGCATGCCCTGCACCGCCCGCAGGCTGCCATCGAGCCCCAGCTCGCCCACCAGAAGAAAGCCGCTGAGATCCTTGTTCTGCAGCGCCCCATACGCGCCCAGAATGCCAATCGCGATCGGCAGATCGAACCCCGAGCCCTCCTTCTTCAGATCCGCCGGAGCCAGGTTGACCGTGATCCGCGTCGGCGGAATATCGAAGCCCGAGTTCTTGATCGCCGACCGCACCCGGTCGCGGCTCTCCCGCACCGCCGCATCCGGCAGCCCCACCATGTTGAACAACGGATGCTCCAGCACCGCGCCGGAGAAGTCGACCTCGACATCGATGATGTTGGCGTCAATTCCATAGACAGCCGCGCTTCGTGCTTTAAAAAGCATGCCTGATGCGTCCCTTGAGGTGGATGGAGTGCGCCGAGTATAGCACCCGGCTTGCACAACGCGTCGCTTGCGCAGATAGTGGTGACGCATTCTCGACAGGGAGCGCTTCGCATGAACGATCGCCTCGCGTCCGCTCTTCCACCCGCCTCATCTCCTTCCTCGATCGCACGCTCCGCCCTCTTCGCTACGGCAGGCATCACTCTGTCTGGCGATCTCCGCAGCCGCACCTCCTGCTCGGCTCCATCCCGCGCGCCATCGCGCAGACCACACCGCAAAGCACACCAAACCCCGCGGCCACAACGAACGCACAGGACGACACCGATACCCCGCCGCCCACGCGCGAGCCCGGCACCGCCAGCGTCGCCGAGAACATCGCCACCGCCTGGTCGCTGCTCACCGCCGCCGTCACCGACGCCAAGCATCCGCAGCACCGCATCCAGGCACTCGCCGCCATCGGCACCCTCGGCGCCAGCCCGCGCGCCGAGAAGATGCTCACCACCGCCCTGCACGATCCCGACCTCGACGTCCGCACCGCCGCCATTCTCGCCGCCGGCCAAAGCGGAGACCGCAACCTCATCGCCCCCCTCCGCCAGATGCTCGACGACAAGGAGCCGCAGGTCGCCTTCACCGCCGCCACCACCTTATGGAAGCAGAACGACCACTCCGGCGAAGACATCCTGCGAGCCGTCGTCGACGGCGAGCGCAAGACCAACGCCGGCCTGGTCAACGGCACCCTGCACACCGTCAACGAGGACCTGCACAGCCCCAGCACCCTCGCCCGCATCGGCGCCCTGCAGGGAGCGTCCCTTCTGCTTGGTCCCTTCGGCTTCGGCATCACCGCCTACGAGTACATCCACAAGAACGGCGGCGACAGCCACCCGCGTCCTCGCCGTCGATCAGATCGCCCAGGAGAAGACCACCCCCATCCGCGACGAGCTGGTCGCCGCACTCGTCGACAGGAGACCCAGCCGTCCGCGCCGCCGCCGCCAAAGCGCTCGGCGCCTATCGCGAACGCTCGGTCCGCGAAGCCCTCGCCAACCTCTTCTACGATCCCAAACTCCCCGTGCGCCTGACCGGAGCCGCCTCCTACCTGCGTTCGAGCGGCGCCGCTCCCGGCGTCCCCGACACCACCCACGCCAGCCGGCTACATCCAAGCCGATCTCCACAACTGCCCCAAGCCAGCCGCCGAATAACCTGCCCCACCTCTGCGGCATCCAACAACCATCGGGCAGGAGGGCGACGCCGATGGCCGCGACACCGACGGATTCATCGCATGCGACGATCGACCTCTTTCGCACCCTCGCCCTCAGCCTTCCCGGAGCCGCCGAAAGCGCCCACTGCGGCCATCCCGACTTCCGCGTCAACGGCCGCATCTTCGCCACCCTCTCCGGCCAGACCATCGGCTGCGGCGTCCTCAAGCTCACGCTCGAGCAGCAGCAGGCCTTCCACGCCGAGCTGCCCGAGGTCTTCGAGCCCGTCCACGGCGGCTGGGGCCGCACCGGCATGACCTTCGTCCACCTCGACGCCGTCGCGCAGGACACGCTGCTCGGAGCCCTGCGCACCGCGCACCGCAACGTCACCAGCCAAGCTTGCCCCGACCGCTCGCACGCGCAGCCACACGCGGAAGACAGCGCAGCAAGGATGCCGCAGAGGCCTGATTCCGGCGCCTGCGCCTCGAGGCCCGCGTAAAACGCATAGAATAGCCTAGTGAACACCAGCTTATTTGAACTTTTCAAGATTGGGATCGGCCCCTCCAGCTCCCATACCGTCGGCCCCATGCGTGCCGCCCTCCGCTTCGCCCGCGACCTCGCAACCAACGGCCACCTCGACCGCACCGCCCGCGTCACCGTCGATCTCTACGGCTCCCTCGCGCTCACCGGCATCGGCCACGCCACCGACCGCGCCATCCTGCTCGGCCTCCTCGGCGAAGCCCCCGATCAGGTCGATCCCGCGCAGGTCGAAGCCACGCTCGACCGCATCGCCGCAACCAACTCCCTCGACCTCCTCGGCCGCCACACCATCCCCTTCACGCGGCCGGAGAACCTGCTCTTCCATCGCGACCAGATGTATCCCACCGCCGCCGAGGCCGCGCATCCCAACGGCATGCGCTTCACCGCCTTCGACGCCACCGGCGCGCCGCTCGCGCAGGAGATCTTCTACTCCATCGGCGGCGGCTTCATCGTCTCCGAGGCCGAGCACACCGCCCCCGCCGGCACCTCGCCCATCGGCACCCCACCGCGCAACGTGCCCTATCCGTTCCGCAGCGCCGCAGAGCTGCTCAAGCTCGCCGCCGAGCACAAGCTCACCATCGCCGAACTGCTGCTGGCCAACGAGGTCGCGCTCTTCAACGATCCCACGCTCCCCATCACGCGTCCCACCGGCGCAGCCTCCGACGCGGCATCGACGCCCGAAGAGAAGATCAAGGCCAGCATCCTCGCCCTCTGGCGCGCCATGCAGCAGTCCATCGAGCGCGGCATCGCGACCGAGGGCATTCTTCCCGGAGGCCTCAACGTCCGCCGCCGCGCCAACCGCCTCTCCAAGCGTCTCGACAACGGCGGCTCCAAGGACCCGCTCGCGCCCATCGACTGGGTCACCGTCTACGCCATGGCCGTCAACGAGGAGAACGCCGCCGGAGGCCGCGTCGTCACCGCCCCCACCAACGGCGCCGCCGGCGTCATCCCCGCCATCGCGCAGTACTATCTCCGCTTCATCGCCGGCCTGCCCGGCAGCGAGCTCTCCTCCGCCGAGACCGACGCCGGCCTCATCCGCTACTTCCTCACCGCCGCCGCCATCGGCATCCTCTACAAGGAGAACGCCAGCATCTCCGGCGCCGAGGTCGGCTGCCAGGGCGAGGTCGGCGTCGCCTGCTCGATGGCCGCCGGCGGCCTGGTCGCCGCGCTCAACGGCACGCAACGAAGAGATCGAGCACGCCGCCGAGATCGCCATGGAACACAATCTCGGCATGACCTGCGATCCCATCGGCGGCCTCGTCCAGATCCCCTGCATCGAGCGCAACGGCATGGGCGCGGTGAAGGCCATCAACGCCAGCCGCCTCGCCATGCACGAGACCGGAGGCCACAAGCTCTCGCTCGACCAGATCATCGCCACCATGTACCAGACCGGCCTCGACATGCAATCCCGCTACAAGGAAACCTCCCTCGCCGGCCTCGCCCTCAACATCATCGAGTGCTGACGACATCGCACTGAAGATCGATCCGAACGTTAGGCACAACAAAAGCGATCTGGACAGTTCGACGAGGCATCCCTGTGCCGCGTCCAGCTGCTTATTGCGAGTCCTCGTCCTACCGTTGTCGTTCATGCTGAGAGAGTGCAAGAGCTACATCTAAACGTCAATATCTATTTGCAGCCCGGATTCTTACCGGTTGCGACATCGAATGGCACAAAGGCCCGATTGACGCGCCTCCCGAAACGGCCTAGAGTCTAGCCATGCCGCTTCACCTCACTCCCGAGCTCGAACAACGGCTAGAGCAACTCGCCGCGCAGACCGGCCGCACTCCCGAGGAAATCGCGCACGAAGGCATGCGACCGTTTTCTCGCCGATACGAGGAAGAGATTCTCGCCGCTGGTCGAAGAAGGGCGAGCGAGCGACATCGCAGCAGGACGTGTCCTCGAGCACGCACGAGGTTGTCGCTCGCATCGAACAGCGCCTGCTGAACGGTCGATGAAGGTCATCTGGACCGAACGCGCCATTCCGATCTCGTCAGCCATCGTTGAGCTACATCGCGCAACGATGCACCCGACGCAGCGCGACGCGTTGGCACAGGAATCTTCGATCGAGCCATGAGTCTCGCCGCCATGCCCTACCGCGGTCGAAAGCGTTCGGCCGACGAGCACCGAGAACTCATCTTTCTCCTTGGCCCTACATCGCCGTTTACGGCATCACGAAGACGGAGTCTACATCCTCCGCATCCGCCACGCCTCGCGGCTCTGGCCGTAGCAACGCACTCGCGCGAAGCGCCTCCGCCTAGACGGCCAGTCCTCTCCACCGCCAGCGCCACCGAGTTCCCTCCGCCCAGACACAGCGCGGCCACGCCCTTCTTCGCATCGCGCCGCATCATCTCGTGGATCAGCGTCACCAGCACGCGCGCGCCGCTCGCGCCAATCGGATGCCCGATCGCCACCGCACCGCCGTTCACATTCACCCGCTCCATCCCAAGCCCCAACTCACGCGTCACTCCCAGCGCCTGCACGCTGAACGCCTCGTTCAGCTCGAACAGATCCACCTCCGCCAGCGACCATCCCGCCCGCTCGAGCACGCGCTCGACGCCGAGCACCGGCGCCAGCATCACCCAGCGTGGCGCGACCCCACTCATCGCCTGCGCGCGAATCCTCACCATCGGCTTATCCCCAACTCCGCCGCACGCTCCGCCGCCATCACCACCACCGCAGCCGCGGCATCGTTCACTCCCGGAGCATTGCCCGCCGTCACCGTGCCCTCTTGCTTGAACGCCGGCCGCAGCGCACGCCAAAGCAGCAAGCGCCGCATCCGGATCATCGACCGCCTCCTCGCGCACACTCTCATCGCGCGCAAACATCACCGCCTCCGCGCCCTTCTTCTTCGCCGGCAGCGCGACCGGCACCACCTCCGCATCGAAGCGGCCTTCTCTCCACGCCATCGTCGCGCGCCGATGCGACTCCAGCGCAAACGCATCCTGCTGCTCGCGCGTGATGCCATGCTTCTCCGCGACCAGCTCTCCCGTCATGCCCATATGCTGGTCGTCGCACGCGCACCACAGCCCATCCCGCACCATCGAGTCCACCACCGTCGCATCGCCCATGCGCAGGCCCTTGCGCGCGCCCGGCAGACAGATACGGCGCATTCGACATCGACTCCATTCCACCCGCGACCACAATCTCCGCTGCGCCCGTTGCAATCGCCTGCGCCGCCAGCGCCACCGCCTTCAATCCCGATCCGCACACCATGTTGATCGTCAGCGCCGCAACCGTATCCGCGAGCCCTCCCTGCAACGCTGCCTGCCGCGCAGGGTTCTGCCCCAGCCCCGCCGGCAGCACACATCCCATCACACACTCGTCCACACTCGCAGCATCGATCACCCGCACGCGCCACCGCCTCACGCACAACGATCGCGCCCAACTCGACCGCTGTCCTCTCCGACAGCGCTCCTTGAAACTTACCCACCGGCGTTCGCACTGCAGAGACAATCACGACCTCGCGCATCGCTTCCCCCTATCATGAATCGACGCATCACGCAGCCCAGAAGAACAACGTCGCCACGCCCGCAGATCCAGACGCGAAGTATACGGCGCAACGCGTCGTGTTGGCTGCGCACACTGCATGTCTTGCTGCTTCACGCCGCAGCGTCTCGCGCCAGAGCGGGAGGCGACACAAAAAAATATGCGCGGGCTATCGATTTTTCTTGACACTGTTTTTCGCTAAATCTATACCTTCGTTAGTTGCAGCGATCGTGTTGCAACTCCAGAGCTTGATCGATAGGGAGAACAGGCAAATGGCAACCAAAAAAGCAGCCAAGAAAACGGCAAAAAAGGCAGCGGCAAAAAAGAAGTAGATCCAACAGGCAAACGCAAACGGGGGACGCTTTGAAAGCGTCCCCCGTTTTGCGTTTGACCGCATGAATCCTGCCTATTCCGACGATCCCGACTGGATGCTGCGGATTCTTCGGCGTCGACAGATACCCCGAGATCCGGTTCTTCTCAATCGAGTTCACCACCAGCTCATACAGCACCGGATCCTTGCCCGTATAGAACTGCACCGGCTCATCGAGATTCCGATCCTTCTTCTCGATGTTGCGATCGTCCGCGCTGACGATCAGCGTGTACCGCGACTTCTTCTCATCCACCTTCTTCGCCTGCAGCTTGATGGTCGAAAGCAGCGTCGGCTTCGCGCCCTTCTGCAGCGTGAACTCGAAGTAGTTGCGATCGCCGCGATGCTTCAACTCCTCCAACTCACCATGGTTGGTTGCGATCAGCCCGCTCATCACACCCGCATCGCCAACCACGCGATTCAGTTGCGACTTCGTCGTCTCGAGATCGCTCTTGGTCGCCGCGACATCGGTCTTCACGCCGCCCACGTCCGTCTTCACGCTGGCCACGTCACTCGAGACCGCGCCGATCTCCTTGTTCGTCGCCTGCCTGCTGCTGCTCCAGGCGAGCGCTCTCCGCCTTCTGCGTCGCCAGAATGTTCTGCGTCCGCAGCTCGATCTGCCGCTGCGTCATGCCCACGCTCTGGCCCAGCGTCTCCGACGTCGCGCGCAGCCGCGCATTCGTCGCATTCAGCTTGGCCTGCAGATCCACATTCTGTTGCTGCTGCGCCACCAGCTTCTGTTCCGTTGTGCCCAAATGGCTCTGCAAGGTGTAGCACCAAACCAGCGCGCCAATCGCCGCCAGCAATGCGATACCCACCACGGCAACAAATGCGCCCGAGGCCGAGCGCTGCACTCCATACTCTGTTTCGCTCATCGTCTTCCTCCACAGGTCTTCAGGTTTTGCGGCTGCTTCCGTCCGCAATCGTTCCGCTTCCAGCCCACTCAGCTTCCCGACACTCGGCACCGCAGTACAAACTATAGACCTGTAAACTAGATCCTATGCGGTACGCGGACATTTGCGTCGCTGGCGCCGGAATCATCGGTCTCTCGCTAGCCTTAGAACTCCATCATCGCGGTGCCCGGGTCATCGTCGCCGAAGCCAGCACCCCTCTGCTCGCAAGCCTCCACCGCTGCCGCCGGCATGCTCGCCGCGGAGGACCCGGACAACCCGCCGCAACTGCTCGCCCTCTCCCGCCACAGCCGCGCGCTCTATCCCGGCTTCCTCGCGCGCCTCGAACACCTCGGCGGCATCGCCGTCCCCTTTCAGACCAGCCTGACCCTGCAGGAGCACGAGCACCCGCGCGCATCGCTCCCGACGCCTTCTGCTATAGACGAGATCGCCGGAGAAACGCCACCAGCTCTCACCGCTCGAGGAACGCATCGCGCAGCTGCTCGCGCCCGGCATCTCCTTGGATCGCTTCCAGCTCCTGCGCGAACACTCCCTCGATCCCCGCCAGCTGGCGCCGGCTCTTCTCGCCGCGGTGCGCGCCACCAGCATCCAGCTCCTCACCGACTCGCCCGTGCGCTCCACCCACGCGCTGCCCACCTCGGTTCGCATCGAGACCGCAACCGCCACCATCGAAGCCGCCCAGTTCGTCGACTGCCGCGGCGCCTGGACGACCGATCTGACGACGACCTGACCACCGACCCGTCCGATCCAACCCCGACCTCCGCTCTACTCCGTCGTTCCCGTCAAAGGCCAGATGCTCGCGCTCGCGATCCCGCCCGAGCTTCCCCTCGACATCACCTTCCGCACGCCGGCACTTCTACATCGTTCCACGGCTCCAGGGCCCACAGGCCGGCCGCGCCATCATCGGCGCCACGGTCGAGCACGTCGGCTTCGACAAGACCGTCCATCCCGCGGACATCGCCGCACTGCACGCGCAGGCCGCCGCGCTCGTGCCCGCGCTCGCCAGCGCCCGCATCGTGGACACCTGGGCCGGCCTTCGTCCCGCAACCGCCGACCGCCTCCCTCTGCTCGGCGCGCATCCCACCCGGCCGCATCACTTCGTCGCCACCGGCCACTACCGCAACGGCATCCTGCTCGCGCCCGCAACCGCCCAGGTGATGGCCGACCTGATCTTGCACAGCGACACCGTACCAGCGCCATCGATCTCAGCGCCTTCTCCCCCGCACGCTTCCTCAAGGAGCCTTTCGCCTGCCTGAGCCCGCAAACGCCGCTCGCAACCTAGCCGCTAAACCCGCTTCTTCATTGAGAGTTAGCTGACTTTCGCACAGCAAAGTCGATATTCGCACCCAATCTTAGACAAGCCTTTCTTCGCTGCGCTATAACCAAGGGGAAGAAATCAAGGCCCTGGGCAGAACGTCCGAAGGGTTCTGTGGAGAGATCGAATGCCAAACGCTGTCGCAACCAGGGGGCTGGAAGGCATCGTTGCCACCACCTCATCCATTTGCTTCATCGACGGAGAGGCCGGCGTCCTTTCCTATCGTGGCATCGACATCCACGAGCTCGCCAGCAAGTCCACCTTCGAAGAGACCACCTATCTGCTCTGGTTCGGCAAGCTGCCCAACCCGGCCGAGCTGGCCGCCTTCTCCGCCGAACTCGCCGCCGCCCGCGAGCTCGACCCGCGCATCATCGACGTTCCTCCGCAGCGTCCCTCCCGAGGCCACGCCGATGGAGATCCTGCGCACCGCCGTCAGCCTGCTCTCCATCTTCGACGCCGACGACCACAGCTTCGCCCACGACGCCAACGTCCGCAAGGCCTATCGCCTCACCGCGCAGATCGCCATGATCGTCGCCATCTTCGATCGCATCCGCAAGGGCAAGCCCATCGTCGACGCCGACAAGTCGCTCTCCCACGCCGGCAACTTCCTCTGGATGCTCAACGGCGAGAAGCCCTCCGAGACCGCCACCCGCACCCTCGACATCGCCCTCATCCTGCACGCCGACCACGAGCTCAACGCCAGCACCTTCGCCGCCCGCGTCATCGCCGCCACCCTCGCCGACATGCACTCGGCCATCACCGGAGCCATCGGCGCCCTCAGCGGCCCGCTCCACGGCGGCGCCAACGAGGCCACCATGCACCTGCTCTACGCCATCGAGGCCGAGGGCGCCGACCCCGTCGAGTACGTCAAGCAGATGTTCGCCGAGAAGAAAAAGATCTCCGGCTTCGGCCATCGCGTCTATCACACCGAAGATCCGCGCGCGACCCATCTCCGCCGCATGTCCGAGGAGCTCGGCCGCACCGCCGGCAGCACCAAGTGGTTCGACATGTCGCGCCAGATCGAGCTCTTCGTCAAGGCCGAAAAGAAGCTCAACGCCAACGTCGACTTCTACTCCGCCTCCACCTACACCACGCTCGGCATCGACATCGATCTCTTCACCCCGATCTTCGCCGTCAGCCGCATCGCCGGCTGGGCCGCCCACGTCCTCGAGCAGCACGACGACAACCGCCTCATCCGTCCCCGCGCCGACTACGTCGGTCCCACCTACCCCGCGCCCTACATCCCCGTCGCAACAGCGTTCCTAAGCGCTGGCAGATAGGCGACCTCCAGACAGATCAAAGGCAACGGGAGCGACACCCATCCGCTCCCGTTTCGCTTTTGACGATCAGAATCTACTTCCGGCTCGCCGGCGGCACGATTCCATTCATCCGCAGATACTCCACCAGCTGCCCATAGTGGTCGAAGCCATGCGCGACCAACCCGCCCGCAAGGCTCGCCCGCGTCTGCTCGCCGTGCACGCCATCGAACGCATTTGCCACCGTCAGCGTTGCAATTGCCTTATGCGCGAAGACGAACGAAGCCTTGAGCGCCGCCACGATCTCGCTCCTTGCTCTTCAGATTCGCCAGCGCCTTCACATCCACATCCGGCTTCAACCCGCTCAGCGTGCTGCCATAGAAGTAGTTCGCCTGCGCCAGATGCACCGTCATCTCGCCAAACGTCCGCACGCCCTTGTACTCGGTCGTCTGCCCGGGCACGAAGATCGCCGCGCTCGGCGCGAAGTTGAACTTCTCCGCCGGCATCGCCTCCACCAGCGGCACCAGCTCCTTTTCAAATCCGCTCAGCCCCGCATCGAAGCTCTTCGCCGGATCGACCTGGGTCACGCGCGCCGCTCTTCGCCGCCGCGCCCATCTGCGCCTGCACGCCCACGGCACCGGCCGTACACACCGCCAGCGCCACCGCCAAGATCATCCGCTTCGTCATCGTCATCTCCTCTGAGATCATGCGTTTGCTGCAGTTTTCTGCCCCTTACACCCTACACCCAGTTCCCCATCTTGAGCGCCAGCAGAGGCGTAAACTTGAACCCATGCGCCGGATCTACATGGACGCCAACGCCACCACCCCTCTGCTCCCCGAGGTCTTCGACGCCATGCGTCCCTTCTGGATCGAGCAGTTCGGCAACGCCAGCTCCATCCATCAGCAGGGCCAGCACGCCCGCGCCGCCGTCGAGCACGCCCGCGAGCAGGTCGCCGCGCTGCTCCACTGCCGCGCCACCGAGATCGTCTTCACCTCCGGCGGCACCGAGAGCGACAACCTCGCCCTCTTCGGCGTCCTGCAACCCTATCTTCTCTCGAAGGAACCCGCCCACCTCATCACCTCGGCCATCGAGCACCACGCCGTGCTCCACGCCGCCGAGGCCCTGCGCGACCGTGGCATCGAGGTCACCTTCCTTCCCTGCACCCCCTCCGGCCTCATCGAGCCCGCCGCCCTCGAAGCCGCCCTGCGCCCCCACACCAAGCTCGTCAGCATCATGCTCGCCAACAACGAGACCGGCGTCATCCAGCCCATCTCCGAGCTCGCCGCCATCGCCCACGCGCACGGCGCCCTCTTCCACACCGACGCCGTCCAGGCCGCCGGCAAGCTGCCGCTCGATCTGTCGAAAACCGGCCCGCTCGCCCACGTCGATCTGCTCTCCATCTCCGGCCACAAGATGTACGCGCCGCAGGGCACCGGCATTCTCTTCAGCCGCCGCAACGTGCGCCTCTCGCCGCTCTTCTTCGGCGGCTCGCACGAGCGCCAGCGCCGTCCCGGCACCGAGAACGTCGCCGGCATCGTCGCCCTCGGCAAGGCCGCCGAGCTCGCCCAGCAGTGGCTCACCGGCTCCGGCCCAGCCGAACTCGCCGCCCTCCGCGACCGCCTCGAGCAAGGCCTCCTCGCCCAGATCGAAGAGGCCGGCGTCAACGGCCTCGAGCTTCCCCGCGTCGCCAACACCACCAATCTCTACTTCGATCACGTCGAGGCCGAGGCCCTCGTCATCGCCCTCGACCTCAAGGGCCTCTCCGTCAGCGGAGGCTCCGCCTGCCAGTCCGGCGCCACCGAGCCCTCGCACGTCCTCACCGCGATGGGCCTCAGCCCGGCGCGCGCCCGCGCCAGCATCCGCCTCTCGCTCAGCCGCCTCACCACCGCGGAAGACGTCGACTCCGCGCTCGCCATCATCCCCGCCGCCGTCGACCGCCTCCGCACCCTCTCTCCCACTTGGCAGAAAGCGGTTCCCGCTCTGGCCTGACCTGCCTCGGTCCACATGATCTCAAGGTCCGTCCCACGCTCACATAGGACGGGCCCGTCCCAGCACATCTTCCGAAAAAGGCCCGTCCCACGCATCGCGTCGGACGGGCCTTTTTTTGTCAGCCTGAATCTACTTACAAATACCAGGGAATATTCACCACGATCACCCGCTGCTTGGCCTTCAGCAGCAGCAGCAGCTTCAGCAGCTGCACGCGCTGCCCATGCAGCGCATACTCCCACCAGTGCTTCACCACCAGCTCCGGCAGCAGCACCGCCACCTTGCGGTCGGGATGCTCCTGCTCCAGCTTCAGGATGTAATCCATCAGCGGCTGAATGATGAACCGGAACGACGACGGGATCGCCACCAGCTCCGGCTCCTGCATCCCTTCGGCCTTCAGCGGCCCAGCCACCATCTTCTCCCAGCACGGCTGCAGCGTATTCGGCTCGTCCTCCGAGTGCACATGCACCACCTTGATCTCCTTCGACAGCAGCAGACCAAAGCGCAGCGCCTTCTCCGTAATCCGGTCCCACTTCGCCATCGGGATCACCACCAGCGGCTGCTGCAGGTTCACCAGGTTCAGCGGCGTGCTGTCGACCATCTCGCTCTCCACCCGCCGATAGTGCCGCTTCACGCTGTACATGATCAGGATCAGCGTCGGCACCAGCAGCGCCGTCACCCACGCCCCGGCCATGAACTTCGACGCCAGCACGATCACCGTCGTGATGCCCGTCGCCACCGCGCCCGTGCCGTTCACGAACATGTGCCAGCACGCGGCTTCCCCGCGAGTCATCCTTCTGCTTCTGCCAATGCCGCACCATGCCCGCCTGCGACAGCGTGAACGCCAGGAACGCGCCGATCGCATACAGCGGAATCAGCCGGTCGGTCACGCCATCGAACAGAATCAGGATGATCGTCGTAAACGTCGTCAGCGCATAGATGCCATGCGAGAACAGCAGCCGCCGTCCGCGCAGGATGAACACATGCGGCAGATAATCATGCAGCGCAATCGCGCGCGTCAGCCGCGGAAAGTCCGCAAACGCCGTATTCGCGCTCAACGCCAGCGCAAGGAACACGCTGCCCATGGTCGCGTAGTAGAACCATCCCCGGCCCATCACCGCCGTCACCAGCAGGCTCAGCAGGCTCTGGTAGCCCGACGCATCCGGGTCCATCGCCATGATGCCGTAGGTCTTCGCCAGCCACGCCGTCCCGAACAGCAGCACCATCAGGATCGCGATAATCACCGTCAGCGTGAACTGCGCCTTCTTCGCGCGCGGCTCGCCAAACGCCATCACGCCGTTCGACACCGCCTCGACGCCCGTCATCGCCGCGCATCCGCTCGAGAACGCCTTCATCAGCATCCATATGCCGAGATACTTCACCGTCTGCGGCAACGCCGGCGGCATCGCCGCCATCGGCATCGGATGGAAGCCCGCTGATCACCGACTTGTACACGCCCACGCCGATCACCGTCAGCAGCGTCCCGATAAACAGGAACGTCGGCAGCATGAACGCCGCGCCGGTATCCCGCACGCCGCGCATGTTCACCAGCGCCAGCACCGCCAGGATCAGCAGGCACAGCCCCAGCGTATGCGGCTGCAGGCTCGGGAGTCGCCGAGGTCACCGCCGTCACGCCGGCCGACACACCCACCGCCGCGGTCAGAATGTAGTCGATCATCAGCGCCGCCGCCGCCAGCAGCCCGGCCTTCTCGCCCAGGTTCTCGGTGGCCACGGTGTACGATCCACCGCCGCTCGGGTACGCCGCAATCGTCTGCCGGTAGCTGAAGAACACGATCGTCAGCAGGATCAAAATCGCCGTGATGATCGGAAGGATGTAGTGCACCCCGGACAGACCCAGCGGAATCAAAAGCGCCATCGCTGCTTCCGGACCATACGCCGCACTCGTCAAAGCATCGAGCCCGAAGATCGGGATTCCCTTTGCTACGCCGATGTGCTCGGCACGTTCTTCACTGGTTGCCAGGGGTCTACCAAACAGCACGTCGCTTAATGACATATCGTCCTAATGGTAATTGGTTGCCTCAGCTTTCTCTGAAGCAACCCGCATCGCTCGTGCGATTATCGCACAACCATGAAACCATTCAAACGCCAGCTCCTGCCACCTCTCCATCTCCTCCTCGACCCCCTCAAGTTGCGCCATAATAGCGGAATGGCAAATCTCTACGACATTCCCGTCAACAAGATCACCGGCGAGACCACCTCGCTCGCCGACTATCGCGGCAAGGCCCTGCTGGTCGTCAACACCGCCTCCAAGTGCGGCCTCACCGCCCAGTACGAAGCCCTCGAAGAGCTCTACCAGCGCCGCAAGGCCGACGGCTTCGAGATCCTCGCCTTCCCGGCCAACAACTTCGCCGGCCAGGAGCCCGGATCCAACGACGAGATCGCCACCTTCTGCAAGACCAGCTTCAACGTCACCTTCCCGCTCTTCCAGAAGATCTCCGTCACCGGCGCCGACACCCATCCCCTCTACCAGGAGCTCATCGCCGCCAAGCCGGAGGCCACCACCAACGAGCCCGGCGCCTTCCGCACCAAGCTCGCCGGCTACGGCATCCAGGCCGAGCCCGAGCCCGCCATCCTCTGGAACTTCGAGAAGTTCGTCATCGATCGCAACGGCAACGTCGTCGCCCGTCATCTCCCCCGAGATCGACGCCCGACGATCCGCTCGTCACCGCCGCCATCGAAGCCGCCCTCAAGCAGTAACCCCCGCACATCGCAACCATCCGAGGTGCCCCATCCTCGCCGCACGGCTTCATCGTGCGGCAGGGTGGGGTATTCGCGCACAGCAGCGCGAACCGAACCGCCTACTCCCCCATCCAGATCACATCCCGCTCGCAGTCGCCCTCACTCAATCCACTGCGTCCTTCCCACCCCCCATCCGTCAAACAGCAAAAGCAATCCATCCCAACCCGCACTGCTGTGCGAGACTCGCACCCGAGAGAGGATCCACTCCTGTACATGGCTACGTTCCTTCGCCGTTCGACGCTTCTGCTCTCTGCCGCCCTTCTGCCCACGCTCGCCTTCTCCCAGGCAGCGCCCACCCAGGCGAACCCCATCCAGATCACCGCCGACCTCTCCGAGGGCGCACGCCACCTCTACCACGCCGAGGTCGAGATCCCGGTCAAGCCCGGCCCCGTCACCCTCATCACCCCCAAGTGGATCCCCGGCAACCACCGCCCCACCGGCCCCGTCGATGACATCACCGGCGTCGTCTTCACCGCCAACGGTCAAGTCCTGCCCTGGCGCCGCGACAACGAGGACCTCTACGAGTTCCACGTCACCGTCCCCGCCGGCGTGACCACCCTGCACGCCCACCTCGACTGCATCGCCCCGGCCCGCGTCACCACCAAGATGTCGGTCCTCGAGTGGGAGAAGCTGCTCCTCTACCCGGCCAACATCCCGACCAAGGACATCGCGATTCAGCCCAGCCTCACCGTTCCCGCCGGCTGGGGCACCGGCACCGCGCTGCAGCCCATCGGTCCCGTCGCCGCGCCCGCCAACACCGGCGTCGATGAGAAGGACCACACCGCAGCCGCCTCGACCGTGACCACCAAGTACGCCGTCACCAACGTCGAGCAGCTCGAAGACTCGCCCGTCATCACCGGCCAGTACTTCCACGAGTTCGCGCTCGCCCCCGAGATCAAGCCCGCCCACTACCTCGACGTCGTCTCCGACGAGCCCGACGACTCCAACATCCGTCCCGAGACCCTCGCCGAGGTCAACACCCTCGTCCGCGAGGCCGACGCCGAGTACAAGTCGCACCACTACAACACCTACCACTTCCTGCTCACGCTCTCCGACGTCGCCGGCGGCGAGGGCCTCGAGCACGGCCAGTCCTCCGACAACGGCATCGGCGAGAAGGGCTTCTCCGACGACGCCCACCAGCTCGGCGAGGCCGACCTGCTCGCCCACGAGTTCACCCACTCCTGGAACGGCAAGTACCGCCGCCCCGCCCGCCTCTACCAGGACACCTTCGCCAAGATGCAGCAGGGCGACCTGCTCTGGGTCTACGAGGGCATGACCCAGTACCTCGGCAACGTCCTCGCCGCCCGCTCCGGCCTCAAGTCAGCCAGGAGCAGTACCGCGACCTCCTCGCCCTCTCCGCCGCCAACCTCGACTCCAAGGTCGGCCGCGAGTGGCGCTCCACCGAGGACACCGCGATCGCCGCCAGCATCCTGCGCGGCGGCAACCCCATGTGGTCCAACTGGAAGCGCGGCCAGGACTACTACCAGGAGGGCGAGCTCTTCTGGCTCGACGCCGACACCCTGATCCGCAAGCTCACCAACAACAAGAAGTCGCTCGATGACTTCGAGGTCATCTTCCTCGGCAAGGGCGGCAACACCGGCCCCACCATCGCCCCCTACGAGCGCCCCGAGCTGATCGCCGACCTCAACCAGGTCGTCGCCTACGACTGGGCCACCTTCATCCACGAACACATCGACAACATCAACCCCCGCGCCGACCTCGCCGGCATCGAGCAGGGCGGCTACAAGCTCGTCTACAAGGACACCCCCAGCAAGTCCGAGAAGACCCTCGCCTCCGTCGGCAGCCGTCGCGGCAACGGCATCGACGTCTGGTACTCGCTCGGTCTCCGCGTGAACGGCGAAGGCCAGATCGCCGACGTCCGCTGGTCCAGCCCGGCCGATGACGCCAAGCTCGCCCCCGGCCAGAAGATCTACGCCGTCAACGGCCAGACCTTCTCCGGCGACAAGCTCAAGGCCGCCATCCGCGCCGCCAAGGGAACCACCGAACCCATCCACCTCATCCTCGAGCAGGACGGCTTCGTCACCCTGGCCGACCTCAACTACCACGACGGCGAGCGTTACCCCGTCCTCGTCCGCGTAGACGGCACCCCCGACTACCTCGACGACATCACCAAGCCCCGCACCACCCCGTCCGCGCCAAGTAGCCTCGCACCCAACACAAACGGCGTGGAGATCCCTCTCCACGCCGTTTGTATTTCGATACCCTAGGCAGTCTACGGAATCCCGATCAGCAGGCCGTGCTGATCCCCAGCGATTCTGTTTGACCGTTGGCAAGCTGTAGTTGTAGCTGCTCCAGAAACCTACCCAAGCTGTGTTTCTGCTCCCCCAAACCATCACCTCTCCTGCCACCTGCCCCGAAGGGCATCTGCCTCCTGCTCCTCCTCCGCAACGTGATTCCATGCGGCCCGGCCCCCAGCAGCACCTCACCCGCGACACGCTCCACGGTTTCTTGAAGAGCAGGTCCACATCCCACTCCGAAGTGGTTCGCGTATAAAACGGAAATGCCAGCCTCAATGGTCAGCCGATTCGCAATCGGCGTGATCTCCGCGGAACGCTCGGCGCAGAACACCGGCACCTCCCCGCACGCCCCAGTCGGTGGCAGCGCCCAGCCTCAACCACACTCTCGCCATCCGTCCTCCTTCGACTCCGTTGATTCCTTGGACTCCGGGACTCCTTATCTTCCCGACATCTTCGACTCCGCGATGCGCCCGACGTATCGGGAAAACCTGGCTAAAGGCTGGACCGCACAAAACAGCACGAACGCCGCTCCTCGAGCAATCCGACGTCAAGGACCTTACGCGAATTCGATAGATCTTACCCCATCAAGATCGGCAGAAAAGCGAACATCTTTTAAGGATCACACGAAAGCAGGAGCAACCCATCTCCGCGATATCCTTGAGCCACCGTCCGGCCATCTCTACTCTAGGAGCTTCCAGCATGACCCTGCATCGCGCGCGCGCCTTCGCCGCCGCTCTTCTCTCCCTCGCCATCGCCTCGCTCCGCCCAGCAGACGATGTCCTCGCAGCCCGCCGCACCGCCACCCGCCTCCAAGTGGCCCACGCAGGACGGCACCTACACCCTCCAGAACTTCCACTTCAAAGACGGCGAGACCATCCCCCAGCTCCGCCTCCACTACCTCACCCTCGGCACCCCGCACCGCGACGCCGCAGGCCACGTCGACAACGCCATCCTGCTCCTCCACGGCACCGGCGGCGACGCTCACTCGCTGATGAACCCCGTCTTCTCCGACGTCCTCTTCGGCCCCGGCCAGCCCTTCGACATCACCAAATTCTTCCTCATCCTGCCCGACGACATCGGCCAGGGCCAGTCCTCCAAGCCCTCCGATGGCCTCCGCATGCACTTCCCCCAGTACGACTACGACGACATGGTCGCCAGCCAGCACGCCATGCTCGAAGACGGCCTCCACGTCGACCACCTCCGCCTCATCCTCGGCACCTCCATGGGCTGCATGCAGTCCTTCGTCTGGGGCGAGACCTACCCGCAGTTCATGGACGGCCTCGCGCCCTTCGCCTGCCTGCCCGTCGAGCTCGCCGGCCGCAACCGCATGTGGCGCTACATGGCGATGGAGTCCATCAAGCACGATCCCGTCTGGAACAACGGCGACTACACCACCGAGCCCGTCGAAGGCATCCGCGGCGCCAACGACCTCATGCTCATCGCCGGCAGCGCCCCGCTGCAGATGCAGAAGAACCAGCCCACCCGCGCCCAGGCCGAGGCCTTCGTCGACCGCTACATGGCCGCCAGCATCGCCCACACCGACGCCAACGACTTCCTCTACTACGTCAACGCCTCGCGCAACTACAACCCCGAGCCCAGGCTCGCCACCATCACCGCGCCCGTCCTCTGGATCAACTCCGCCGACGACTTCATCAACCCGCCCGAGCTCGGCATCGCCGAAAAGCTGGCCCCCCGCATGCCCCACGCGAAGTTCATCCTGATCCCCATCTCCGACGCCACCCGCGGCCACGGCACCCACACCAACGCCATCGTCTGGAAGCAGTACCTCATCGACTTCATGGCCCAAACCGCCAAATAACCGCACCCCACCAAACCGTCCCACATCCGAGACGGGACTCGTCAACGCACGTCATCTCGACCGAAGCGGCGGACAGTATTCACCGTCCGCCGCGCAGTGGAGAGACCCCTGTATTTCGCCGTTGCTGAGTTGCCTTCTCGAAGACCTACCGCCCGTCCAAAAATCCTTCCAGCACCTCTGATACCGCTGCTCCTCCTCATACGCCGGCAGGTGTCCGCTCTTCTCGAAGAACACCACCTTCCCTCCCGGAATCGCATGTGCCAGCTTCCAGGCCGTGATCGGCGCCACGTTCATGTCATACCGCCCGCTCAGCACCAGCGTCGGAAACTGCGTGAAGTCCTTCAGCTTCCCCGACAGATCCAGCCCCTCGGTCCCCTTCTCCACCGCCTCGCCGACCTTCGGCTCGTATCCCAGGTCGCCCATCTTCGCCATGTACTCATCCCGCATCTCCGGCGAGTAGAAGATCATCTTGAAGTGGTTCCTGAGCCCCGCCCTCGCCGCCGCATCGGTATCCTCGCCGAGCCGCTTCTCCTCCGCCGCATCCTGCTCCTCGATATCCGGGAACACCTCCGGCAGCAGGTGCACCATCCCCGTCCACGAAGCCCCCGGCGAGTCCGACAGGATCAGCTTCGCCACATGCTCCGGGTGCGCCGCCGCATACGCCGCCGCGATCAACCCGCCGTACGAGTCCCCCAGCACCGCGACCTTCTCCACTCCCAGCGCCGCCCGGATCGCCTCGAGATCGGCCACCTGCGCCTCCATCGTCTGCGGCGCGCCTGCGCTCACTCGCTTCGACCCACCCGTCCCGCGCTGGTCATACAGCACCACCAGCCGATGCCGCGCGATCCGCTCCCAGATATCGTTCATGACCATGTACGCGTGCGAGAGCCCCGGCCCGCCATTCACCGCGATAATCGGCAGCCCGCTCCCCGCGTCCCGAAGGTCTCATAGCTCAGGTCCACCTGCGCCGTCTTCACGATCGCCGTCTTATGCGCCACCGCCTGCGCCGACATCTGCGCCGCCATTCCCGAAACACCCAACCCCGCCGCCATCAAACCCGCCAAAACGTATCGCAACCGCAGTCCTCACAAGAGATAGATTTTTCTGGAGCATACCACCGCCGCGTCCGCCCCTGATCCCTAATCTCCTGATCCCTGCCGTTACAATCTCCCCATGCAGGTCAACTTCGCCGAGCGAGCCCACAACCACAACTGGAAGCTGGACCCCATCGTCCGCTCCCTGCTCGACACCGACTTCTACAAGCTCCTCATGCTCCAGTTCATCTGGAAGAACTTCCCCACCACCCACGTCACCAGCGAGATCATCAACCGCACCACCAGCGTCCGCCTCGCCGACCAGGTCCCCGCCGAAGCCCTGCGCCAGCAGATGGAGCACGTCCGCAGCCTGCGCTTCCGCAAGTCCGAGCTCATCTGGCTCGCCGGCAACACCTTCTACGGCACCCGCAGCATCTTCGAGCCCGCCTTCCTCGACTGGCTCGAGCACGGCTTCCGCCTCTCCGACTACACCATCACCGAGGGCACCGGCGACCGACAGGGCCAGCTCCACCTCCGCTTCCACGGCCTCTGGACCGAGGTCACCCTCTGGGAGATCTACGCCCTCTCCCTCGTCAGCGAGCTGCGCACCCGCTCCGCCCTCGCCGACCTGAACGAGCTGGAGCTCGACGTCCTCTACGCCCGCGCCAAGACCCGCCTCTGGGACAAGATCTCGCGCCTCCGCACCACCCCCGACCTCCGCATCTCCGAGTTCGGCACCCGCCGCCGCCACTCCTTCCTCTGGCAGGAGTACGTCGTCCAGGCCCTGCGCTCCTCCATCGGCCCCAGCTTCTCCGGCACCTCCAACACCTACCTCGCCTACAAGCACGACCTCGAGGCCATCGGCACCAACGCCCACGAGCTCCCCATGGCCCTCGCCGCCCTCGCCGCACCGACGACGCCGCCCTCCACGCCGCCCAGTACCGCGTCCTCGAGCTCTGGCAGCAGAGCTACCACGGCGAGCTCCTCATCCTGCTCCCCGACACCTTCGGCACCACCCAGTTCCTCGCCGGCGCTCCCGACTGGGTCGCCAACTGGACCGGCCAGCGCTGCGACAGCAAGGATCCCTTCCTCGCCGGCGACGAGTACATCGCCTGGCTCGAGTCCCGCGGCCGCGACCCGCGCACCAAGCGCTTCATCGCCTCCGACGCCCTCGACGTCGAGCAGATCCTCGACCTCCACGCCTACTTCCACGGCCGCATTCGCTTCAGCGCCGGCTGGGGCACCCTGCTCACCAACGACTTCCGCCACTGCCATCCGCGCAACGAGCCCACCCTCGATCCCATCAGCCTGGTCTGCAAGCTGGTCAGCGTCGACGGCCGCCCCACCGTCAAGCTCTCCGACAACCAGCGCAAGTCCACCGGCCCCGCCGACGAGATCGCCCGCTACCGCCGCGTCTTCGGCAGCAAACCCCACGTCGGCGCCGAGGTCCTCGTCTAACCAGCCTTCGAACCGGAACCGGGTGCCCCATCCTCGCCGCACGGCCTCATCGTGCGGCAGGCCGGGGTACCCGGCGGACCGTTTTTGTCCGCTGGGGTGGAGCGTGGGGTATCGAGCGTAAGCGAGACCGCTCTCCTTTATACCCTCCCGCCGATCCCAGCAGAAAAAACTTCATTCTCGACTATCCTCGAAAGCTCATCTGACCACCCAAGAAGTACGTCATCTCGACCGAAGCAGCGGACAGTTTCATCGTCCGCTGCGCAGTGGAGAGACCCGTGTATTTGGCTCTCGCTCGAAAGGCCGGGCCCCTGATCATCGACTACAACAAATCCGCGGCCTCAGAGCGCGGCAATATGTCGATACACCCTATTTATTTCCTTGCCGCCGTCTCCCGGCCATGCTAAAGTCCAAAAACATCGAAGAAAACCCCAGCCCCAAGCTGGGGTTTTCCGCGTTTCGGCCCAAGTAACACCTTTAGAATGAATATTTTAGCCGTAAGTCCTTTGGAGTGAATATTTTGGAGCCGCGATACATCTCCAAATATCAGCAAACAAATAACTTACGTCCAAGATACCCCCGGGGGGGGGATACCCCTCGCCTGGCCCCCTGCACCGCACGAGAAAGAATACGAGGAAAGGAGAGTGAGGGATTGCCGAACGAGCTAAATCTGAATCCGACGCGTGCTGCGGAGCTGCGCGCCTACACCCCGGCCCGCATCGCGCTCGCCCGCACCGGCGCGAGCCTCACCACCCGCGACGCGCTCGACCTCACCCTCGCCCACGCCCAGGCCCGCGACGCCGTCCACGCCGCCCTCAGCCTGCCCACGCTCCTCGCCGAGCTCCACGCCCGCAACCTCCCTGTCCTCAGCGTCAAGAGCGCAGCGCCCGACCGCGCCACCTACCTCCGTCGGCCCGATCTAGGCCGCACGCTCAGCGAGTCCTCCCGCGCTCTGCTGGCCACCCAATCCCCTGCCCCTACGCAAGCCCCGCGCCTGACCATCATCCTCGCCGACGGCCTCTCCGCGCTCGCCACCGACCGCCACGCGCTCCCGCTCCTCGACGCGCTCTTGCCGCTCTTGCCTGCGAATAACGCGGCCCAGCATGTGGATAAAAGTGTGGATAAGCTGGACAAGACGCCGCACTCCGACTGGCGCTCACCCCGATCGTCCTGGCCCAGCAGGCTCGCGTCGCCCTCGGCGACGAGATCGGCCACGCCCTCGGCGCGAGCCTCACCCTGATGCTGCTCGGCGAGCGGCCCGGACTCTCCGCCGCCGACTCCCTCGGCGCCTACCTCACCTGGTCTCCCGCCCCCGGCCGCACCGACGCCCAGCGCAACTGCGTCTCCAACATCCGCAGCGGCGGCCTCGAGCCCACCGCCGCCGCCGCCCGCATCGCCTACTACCTCCACGAAGCCTGCCGCCTCTCGCTCACCGGCACCGCGCTCAAAGATCCCACCCCCGAGTCCCTCGCCCGCCTCGGCCACACGAGCCGCATGGATCTTGAAAACAACTTGATGCCGGATATCCCGGATATCTAAGACCAACGCAGAGGTATGCCTCATACCAACTCATAATAGGCGGCAGGCCTCCTGCTCTCTACTATCAGTCTCAGTTGGTTCTGGGCATTGCCCGCAAATCGCCTTACCCATACAAGCAGCAATCAAGATAGGAAGCCGCGTTACGTTCCGGCTGAACGATCTCTATTGCTTTTTCTTTCTCACCCTCACCGTCGTTGCGACAAGCCTGGTCAGGAGAAAGATATCGACCGGTCATGTCGTTTCGTGCGCCTATTCGCGCGTTTTCGGCTCGTCGCCGAGACAACGCGAGTACACAGGACAACGGGCGAAGTCCAGAAGACCCACACAAACTACAACCTCGAGGACATCACCGACTGCCGGGCGATGCTCGGTCACCAGGAATGGATCAAGGCATGAAGAACGTAGCTTTCGTTATCGCAATTGCACTCACATTCGTTGGCACTCACGCATCCACGGCACAGTCGTACTCATCCAGACATAACCATAGAAATCCAACTCCTTCACCAACACCGACTCCAACTCCGACTCCGACGCCAACTCCAACACCAACACCAACACCCACTGCATCCGGAACTGGAATCATCATCCCGTTCTACGAAGCTCCGCCAAGCGCGGACTTCAACACGGTTATCTCCCTCAAGAAGGCGCATCCCAACGTTCCGCTGTACGTCATCCTCAATCCCAACAGTGGGCCAGGAGCATCGGCCAGCAGTGCTTACGCGACCGTCATCAGCCAACTCCAGAGCGCAGGAGCTATCGTCATCGGCTATGTCTATACCTCCTATGGCGCACGCTCATCATCAACCGTCGAAGCGGATGTTTACAGCTGGAAGCAGTTCTATCCGTCGATCAACGGTATCTTCTTCGATGAGATGAGTAACTCGACAAACGAGGTCAGTTACTATGCCGCACTTACAAGCTATGTGCATAACAGCAGCATGACCGTTTCTGTCGGCAACCCCGGAGGCGAAACCCCAGAGGCCTTCTTTCAGGACAAGGCAGCGGACAATATCGTGATCAGTGAAACCTCCGGATGGCCGAGCACGGCTGCCATCGAGAATGGCGGAAATGGCACTCAGGCCATGAAGTCCATCATCGTCTACGGCGCTTCGACACTCAATACGGAG
Organism: uncultured Acidobacteriaceae bacterium; assembly: GCA_963755245.1. Classification (GTDB taxonomy): domain Bacteria; phylum Acidobacteriota; class Terriglobia; order Terriglobales; family Acidobacteriaceae; genus Edaphobacter. The sequence continues at coordinate 47,531 of CAVWJY010000015.1, forward strand.
GATCTCGCCTTAGCTGCCGAGAACAACAAACTCGTATGGGTGACAAGCGGCAACACTGCCGAATCCATACAACAGCCTACCGTCCTACTTATCCCAGCTCTTCACGGCTCTGGATACCGGAAACTAAACGTAGCTCCAAGGAAGCATTGATCAGAGCTCGCAGGTGCCTTCGCCGTGAAGGCACCTGCGAGCGGTCGTTTAGCGACAGAGTTATTTCTGGTGTGTATGAAATCCCGTTTCAAACCGCCATTTAGACCAAGAATCGGCAGGATCGGGAAAGCGCTTGGGCGTACACTTGCGTACGTTGCGTGGTGCGAGTGACCGCAGTTGACCCAGGAGCCGAGCATGCGGAAACTGCGTTTGATCGGAGTCGTGTCTCTGTTGATCGGCGTGATGGCACTGGCTGGCATGAAGGAGTCCGGTCACCGGGTCGAGCGTCGATGATGGCAGCCGGGATCAGTTCGTTGGAGCGTGGCGGCTGGCCTCACTCGACCAGCAAGGTCCAGACGGCAAGATGCACAGGATTGTCTGCTGCGGGATGTTTGTGTTCACGCGCGACGGGCACGCCTCGGTTCAGGTCATGCAACGCGAACCGCAGGCAGAGACTCCTCGCGGATCTCAGCAGTATTCGCAAGGCGGGTACGAGGCGTCCTATGGCAGATATGACGTCGACGAACGCACGCACACCTTCACGTTCCACGTTGAGGGCGCACTGGTCCGGAGCCTGATCGGCCAGGACCTGCCCCGCGCATACGAGTTTTCCGGCAACCAACTGATCGTGAGGTCGACTCGCCCGGAGGAACACTGGAGAGTCGCCTGGGAACGCTACTGAGCGGTCTTCGCGAGGCGACTCTCCAGAATGGCGTAGTTCGTTATCCGAAGATGGCCATGGTGAGGTGATTGACGAGGAAGGCCGCGCCGTAGGCGAGGACCAGCATGTAGAGGAACTGCACGGCCGACCACTTCCAGCGTGTTGGTTTCGCGGCGGACGACGGCCATGGTCGAGGTGCACTGCATGGCGAAGGCGAAGAAGATCATCAGCGCCAGCGCGCCGCCCAGGGTCATATCGTGGTGCAGGGCGGTTTGCAGGCTCAGCGCCTGGGTGCCGGGATCGGCGCCGTAAAGGGTTCCCAGGGTGCTGACCATGACCTCGCGTGCGGCCACGCTGCAGAGCAGGCCGATGCCGATCTTCCAGTTGAAGCCGAGCGGCGCGATGACGGGCTCGATGAAGTGGCCGAGGCGGCCGATGACGCTGTCGGCCAGCTCCGGCGCGGCGTAGCTGCCTCCCGCCACGTGCAGCACCGGCAGATGCGCCAGCACCCACAGGCCAAGCGTGACGTAGAGAATGACCGTGCCGGCCTGATGCAGGAAGATGCGCGCACGGTCGACCAGGCGCAGTGTGAGCGAGCGCAGCGTGGGCATGCGGTACTGCGGCAGTTCGAGGATGAACGGCGTCTCGCTGGACTTGAGGATGGAGCTCTTCAGCAGCCGGGCGGTGAGCATGGCGGCGAGCAAAGCCGGCGAGGTAAAGGCCCAGCATGACGAGGGTGCGCAGGCCGAGAAGCCCGTGCAGGAAGGTGGTATTGGGCACGAAGGCTGCGATCAGCAGCATGTAGACGGGCAGCCGCGCCGAGCAGGTCATGAACGGGGTGACCAGAATGGTCGCCAGGCGGTCGCGCTTGTTCTCGATGGTGCGCGTGGCCATGATGGCCGGAACGGCGCAGGCGTAGGCGGAGAGCAGCGGAATGAAGGCCTTGCCGTTCAATCCGATGGTGCGCATGACGCGGTCGGCGATCAACGCGGCGCGGGCCAGGTAGCCCGTGTCTTCCAGAATGCCGATGAAGAGAAAGAGCAGCAGGATCTGGGGCAGAAAGACGAGCACCGCGGCGATGCCCTGCCAGATGCCGTCGAGCAGCAGCGACTGAATCCAGCCGGCGGGCAGGAACGGGCGCAGCAGATCGCGGCCGCGGGTCAGCAGGTCGCCAAAGCCGTCCGAGAGCGGCTGGCCCACGGAGAAGACGACCTCAAACACACCGACGACGACGGCCAGAAACAGCAGCGGTCCCCAGATGCGGTGGAGCAGGATATTGTCGACCTTGCGGGTCTCTTCGACCGAAAGCGGAGCCTTGTAGCCGGTGCGCCGGCTGACCTGCGCGGCCCAGGAGTGCGTACTGGCCGCATTGCCCAGGACGGGCAGCGTCAGCGGTTTGGCGGCGGTGCCGTTGCCCGGCTGGTTGAGAAACAGCGAAACCGCGTCCAGACCCGTTCCGTTGGCGGCGCTGATCTGGGCCACCGGGGCACACAGCTCCCGGGCAAGTTCCAGCGAATCCACCTGTCCGCCGCGCGCCTTCATCAGGTCGCTCATGTTCAGCAGGACCATGGTGGGCAGCCCCAGCGCCAGCACGGGCGCGGCCAGCATCAGTTGGCGGGTGAGATGCAACGAATCGAGGACGATGAGTACGGCGTCGGGCTTGGGCGTGCCGGGCATCTTGCCGCGCAGCACATCGATGGAGACGCGCGCGTCCTCGGAGTACGGCGTGAGCGAGTAGATGCCGGGCAGATCGATGAGGGTGAGGTCTTCACGGCCGATTCCAGCCATGGGGCCCATGCGCTGTTCCACGGTCACGCCGGGATAGTTGGCCACCTTCTGGCGCAGGCCGGTCAGGCGGTTGAAGAGGGTGGATTTGCCACAGTTCGGGGGGCCGATCAGGACGACCGTCTTGACGGCTCCATTTGGGGCTGGTGCGGCAGGAGGAACATAGGCTGGAAGGGGTGCAGCAACTGCTCATCGTGCCGCCTCGCCCAGCTCAGGGAGAGCATCGTTTCGTCCGGCTCGAACCAGGATGCCGTCGGCGGTCTCGTGGCGCAAAGCGATCTCCATGCCCTCCACGCCGTAGACTGTGGGGTCGCCAGCGGGTGCACGGCGAAGGGCAGTGACACGAGCATCGGGCACGAAGCCCATATGCATCAGATGGTTTTGCACAGATTCTGGTAATTTAATAGATACCAGCATCCCCGTCTCGCCGACATTCAACTGACTCAAGAAGCTCAACTGCGGTACTCCCGTGGGCTGCCGAAAGAGCAGCACCTTCAAACTGCGACCCAAATGGTCTGATTTAAGTATACGACCAGTTTGATCTGAATTAGGGCTTTGAGCTGATGTGGCGCTGATTTTTTGCCGATGGCATTCATCACCATGAGGCGGCACACGGTAACTGGATGGAATGTTGAAGAGTCGGCAGCATCCTCTGCCGTTTTACCGCATCTAAGGCAGCCCGAGACTCCACCAGCTGCTTCTGCATCGCTGTGGGGCGTATTCTCCGACCGGCTGCATGACAAGTGACGCGGAAGAGGAACGCGGGATGATAGAGATAACCTATCGCGGCGAATCCTGGTAAGTCCTAATGCGACTTACCAGGATTCGCTACTTTGTCGTCCCAAGCCCTTTGTCGATCAATCCGCGGCCACAGAGTGGGACACGGGATGTTCTCCTTTCGCAAAGGCACCTGCTTTACCGGCTTCCAGAAACTGATGCGCGTCGAGTCGACCGAAGAGCTCGATCAGCTTTGCGACCACGCCGGTCCAACCGGTCTGGTGGCTTGCCCCGAGGCCCGCGCCATTATCGCCGTGGAAGTATTCGTAGAAGAGGATGTAGTCCTTCCAATGCGGATCCGTCTGGAATTTTTCGGTTCCGCCATAGACTGGCCGCCGGCCCGATTGATCGCGCAGAAAGATGTTCATCAGACGATTGGCGATATCCTGAGCTACCTCGTAGAGGTTCATCAGTTCTGCCTGATCCCGTAGGACACTCAATTTTGAAGTTATCCCCATAGTAGAGGTAATAAGACAGCAGAGCGCGGATCAGCAGTGCATTCACTGGCATCCATATGGGACCACGCCAGTTGGAGTTTCCTCCAAACATACCGGTGTCTGACTCCGCAGGAAGATAATTGACTCGGTACTCTTGGCCTTCCACATAGACCTCAAAGGGATGCTCATCGTGGAAGCGGGAGAGCGCTCGAATGCCATACTCGCTCAGGAACTCATTCTCGTCCAGCATGCGGGTCAAGATCCGGCGTAACCTCGTCTCGTTCACCAGCGCCATGATGCCACGCTCGCCATATCCAAAATGACCAGGGCCCGTTGCATGAATGCTCTCTCTCAGTTCGGGCATCCGTTGCACGCGCTCATGCAGAACCTCCAGCACTCTTGGTACCCGTTCGCGCTGCCAGGGCTCAACGACGGCAATGGCGCACAGGGGCAATAGGCCCACCATGGAGCGCACCTTCAGCCGCTCTGCATGCCCATCAGGGTGGCGCAGAACGTCGTAGTAGAAGCCGTCTTCCTCGTCCCACATACCGTCCGGACCCGTCTGGTTCATCGCACGGGCGATCCAGAGAAAGTGGCCAACGAACTTGATGGCCATGTCCTCGTAGAACGAATCGTGTGTCGCTAATTCGACGGCTATCTCAGCCATGTTCTGGCAGAACATCGAGACCCAGGCAGTGCCGTCCGCCTGCTCAAGATGGCCACCTGTAGGTAGCGTTGCACTGCGGTCGAACACGCCGATATTGTCTAATCCGAGAAACCCGCCTTCAAAAAGGTTCTTGCCGAAGCGGTCTTTACGGTTCACCCACCAGCTGAAGTTGAGCATCAGCTTGGCGAAGGAACGTTCGAGGAACGCAAGGTCCCCCTTCCCTTTCAGAGCCTGTTCCGTGCGATAAAGAAAGATCGTTGCCCAGGCGTGGACGGGTGGATTCACATCGCTAAAGTTCCACTCGTAGGCTGGCACCTGACCCGTCGGGTGCAGGAAAAACTCCTGCAGCATCAGGTCGAGCTGTGCTTTGGCGAACTCCGTATCGACCGTGGAGAGCGCAATGGTGTGGAACGCCAGGTCCCAGGCCGCGTACCACGGATACTCCCACTTATCAGGCATCGAGATGACGTTCTGATTCAGCATGTGGAACCAGTCGCTGTTCCGCCCTTCTCGCGCATCCGGCTTCATCGGATCTTCGCGATGCTCCTTGAGCCATTTGTCGACGTCGAAGAAGAAAAACTGTTTGCTCCACAGCATTCCGGCCAGTGCCTGCCGCATGACGAGGGCTTTATCTGGGCTGACACGCGTCGGAGTTATGGATTGGTAGAACTCATCCGCCTCGCGCTGGCGGGTCTGCATGATTTGCGCAAAGTTGCCGAAGGGATCGCCGATGGCTGTGGGGCCCACATCACTTAGCCGCAGACGGATGCGTGCGGTCGCTCCCGCTTTTACATTCACCTCATAGTGCGCCGCAGATTTCGTTCCCGTCTTCCCGGGATTGACCGCACCCTGTTTCCCTTGGACGACATAGTTATCAAATGCATCTTTGACATAAGGAGAAGCATTTGCCGTCCCAAAGATACGCTCGTTGTTCGTTTCATTTTCCGTGAACAGCAGCGTGGCATCTCCCTCGCAATACAGATACCGTTCCCCCAAAGTAGTGTGCGAGGCCGCAATCGTCTGTACCCCCTTCTGCCCAGAGACCTGCTTGAGCGACGGCTTCGGTGTATCGGGCCACCATGTCCATGTGTTCCGAAACCACAGCGTTGGCAGCACGTGCACAGTGGCTGCATCCGGGCCGCGATTACTCACGCTGATCTGGATCAGGATGTCCTCCGTCGACTGCTTGGCATATTCCACAAAGACATCGAAGTAGCGATCGTCATTGAAGATGCCGGTATCCAGCAGCTCATACTCCATGTCGCCACGATTCCGCCGGCTGTTGTTCTGGATCAGATCGAGGTAGGGGTATTCCGCCTGCGGATACTTGTACAGATACTTCATGTACGAATGCGTGGGAGTGCTGTCGAGGTAAAAGTAATACTCTTTCGCATCTTCCCCATGGTTGCCCTCGTTATTCGTCAGCCCGAAGAGCCGCTCTTTCAGGATGGGGTCCTTGCCGTTCCATAGGGCTAAGCTGAAGCACAGCACCTGATTGTCATCGCTGATCCCGGCAAGGCCGTCCTCGCCCCAGTGATAGGCGCGCGAGCGGGCTTGGTCATGCGTGAAGTAGCTCCAGGCATTCCCGTCCTGACTGTAGTCCTCGCGAACCGTTCCCCACTGCCGTTCGCTCAGGTAAGGTCCCCACTTTCTCCATGCCTTCTTGCCGGTACCTACTTGTTGGAATCTGAGGGTCTCAAGTGTGCTCGCCTCTTCGAGTCTGGCTGATTCGGGATTCTGGGTCATGCTCTCTCCTTTTGAGGCGGCGGAGTCGCGCCAAAATTTCCTGGCATGCCTCATGCAAGGGGGAAGCCATATGAAGACGGCCCCGCGTGTCTTCCTAATCCAGTGAGAACACGCTCGTTACTGACTGCTGCGCCTGTCATCCTCGCAATCGGCAACGGCATTTTGGAGTTGCCTCCAAAATGCCGTTGGCCTCAAGAATCCCCTATGCAGCAGAGCCTGTCACCGCGACGCCTACCGAATACGTGATAGATACCTCTAGGCGGCGTTAAAGATACATTGTTAGCTATGAATATATTCAAATCGAATCGCATTTCTAGTCGTTTGGCGTTTGGCGGAGCGTCCTTGTGAGACACGAAAAGAACGACCTCAGCAGACGCGAACTTTTCGTGCGAGGCAGCTTGGCGATGGCAGCAGCGATTGCGGCGGGTACGCCGATGCGTCTGCTGGCGCAGGGTGCGACCGTGCTCGATGTGGCCTCAGCGGGATCGATGCGAACGATACTCGATGGATCGATCAAGGCAGCGATTGCACAGCGATTGCAGCTGGATCTGCAGAGTCATGCGGGAGGAGCGGATGCGGTCGCGCACTCGATTGTGGATGGGGAGCTGCGCGCGGATGTGTTTATCCCGGTGACAGCGGCGCCGATGCGCACGGTGATGGCGGCCGGACGGTGCGAGCGTGCAGAGCCGATCGCACGCACGGAGCTGGTGCTTGTGTACAGCCCGAAGAGCCGCTTTGTCGCGCAGTTTGAAGCCGCTGCAGCAGGCAAGGCGAACTGGTGGGAGGTGCTGCAGGAGCCGGGACTGCGCGTGGCACGCTCCAATCCAGCGGGCGATCCGAGCGGGCGCGCGATTCTGTTTGCCATGATGCTGGCGGCGAAGAAATACAAGCAGCCGGATCTGGTGGAGAAGGTGCTAGGCGCGACGCTCAATCCGGAACAGATTCTTACGGGCGGAAATACGCAGGCACGGCTGGCAAGCGGCGAGATCGATGTGATGGGCTCGTACAAGATGGGACCGGCGGGAAGCAAGCAGCCGTATCTCTCGCTGCCGGATGACGTAAATCTGAGCCGCCTGAACGTGCATGCGGAGAATCCGGAGCTGAGCTTGTCGATCGAGGGCAAGACCTTCTATCCGGAGCCGTTGGTGTTTTATGCCGGAGCGCTGAAGGGCGCAGCAAACGCGGCTGGAGCGGAGGCGTTTCTTGCGTGGCTGAAGGGCGCGGAGGCGCAGGCATTGTTTCGGCAGGCGCAGTTCGATCCGGTGGGCGATGCGGTTGCGCTTCACGCGTAAGAACAGTGAAAATAAGTAACAGTAAAATGCCGCCGATGCTTGAGAGCGTCGGCGGCATTTGTTTTCTGCGTGTGGGAACGTCAGAGGTTAGAAGGAGAACTCCAGCGAGCTGGAGATGGTGCGTGGGGCACCGGTAAACGCGGTGTTGGTGTTCGCGATGACGCCGGTGAGGTCGGTCGGCGCGATGGTCGAGTAGTAGCGGGTGTTGGTGAAGTTATTGGTGGTGAAGCGCAGCGTCGCCAGCTTGGTGAAGAGCGTGTGCGAGTAGCGGAAGCCGAGTCGAAGGTGTTGAAGCCGGGCGTCGAGTACAGGTTTTCGTCGTCCTGCGGACGCTCGCCGGTGAACTCCCAGTCTCCGGTGATGCTGAGGTTGGCCACGCCGGGGACGCGGTATTCGCGTGAGCAGGTTGGAGTGGTAGCCGGGGATACCGACGAAGCGCTTGCCGTCGGTGGATGCGACGCCGGTATCGTTCAGACGCGCATTGAGCGCGGTGAAGCCACCGTCGATGAGCAGGCGATGGAAGAGGGTTCCCTGCGCGGAGATCTCGGCACCGTAGTTGACCTGCATGCCGTTGATCTCATAGATGGTTTGGCCGGCGGTGCCGTAGGGTACGGTGTTGGCGAAGGGCCGCTGCAGACGGAACAGCGCGGTGGAGATGTTCAGCGGCTTGTCGTCGGTCTTGAAGCCGAGCTCCCACTCGTTGCTGCGGTAGGGGGCGAGGGCCTGGTTGGCGTTGACCGTGCCGGAGGGTGCGATATCGCCCTGCTGCAGGGCGCTGGCGAAGGTCGCATAGGCGGTGGTGCCTTCGGTGGGCTTATACATCACGCTGACCGAGGGGCTGATGCCGTTCTTGTTGGACCCGCTGGTGCGGTCGGTGGCGGATTTGTAGTTGTCGACGCCGATCCAGTCCTGGCTGGCCGCCAGACGCACGGAGAAGCGCTTGGGGAAGTAGATCAGGTCGCTGAGGTTGAAGCCCTGCTGGTGAACCACGGTGGACTGGTAGACGTTCGTGATCTTCGGCAGACCCGCGGCCGGAGCAGCGAAGACCATCGGGTCGTTGATGTTGGCCATGCCGAGATAGACGTTGGCGGCAGGCGGTGCGGTGTAGCTGGTACTGATTGAAGCGGTAGCCGTTGCTGCCGATGACGACATCCTGCTTGAAGTGCCACTTGTTGACGGTGCCGGTGATGTAGCCGAGGTCGCTCTCGGTACCGAAGCGGGGCGACGAAGCCGGCGGCCAGGGACTGGCTGTAGTTGCCGTTGTTGTCGATGAGGGTGTTGACCGGGGTGTCGATGAAGCGGTCGAGACGCTGCGCCAGGCCGCCCATCATGGCGTGCCAGTTGGGCGAGAAGTCATGCAGCAGGCGAGCGCTGGTGCTCTGCGTGGTGAGGTTCACGCCGGCATAAGCCTGGCCGTAGGCCGACCGGGTGGGATCGGGAGCGGTCGGCAAGATAAAGGTGGGCGAGGGGTTCTGCGCGGTGCCGGCGACGGCCTTGTTGGGGGCGTAGGTGAACCATCCGGGATAGCCGCGCTGCACGACGTCATAGACGCTGTAGTGGGCGTCGAGGGTGGTGCGGTCGGTGGGGCGTACATCGAAGGCGAACTCAGCCAGGCGGCGGCGGAGGCGGCTGTCGGCGACGAACTGGCCGCCATCGCCATAGAGCAGATTGCTGCGGTAGCCGAAGATCTTACTGCCGTCCGAGGCGGCCACCGAAGTCGCCGTAGATGGTGCCGACGGTGCTGGGGTCCTGCTCGAGGTAGATGTTCTCGAAGCGCTCGTTGGTGGGGCGCTTGAGGACGAAGTCAAACATGCCGGAGGGGTTGGCTGGGCCGTAGATGGAGGAGGCGAGGCCGTTCACGACCTGCATCTCCTGGTACTGTTCCATGGCGTTGCCGCCGGTGATGGCCATGTTCATGCCGTCCATCATGGTATTTTGCTCAATGGCGCCCTGCAGGCCACGGGTGAGCGGGCGGAGGATCTCCGGCCCCTCCTGCTCGGCATAGGAGACCAGCGGGAGATACTTGATGGCCTCCTTCAGGTTCCTCGCCTGGGTGTTGGCGATCTCGTCGGCCGGCATCTCGGTGATCATGAACGGCTGATTGACCACTGGCTGCGTGCCCAGCTCGCCCTGATCGATGTTCTCGACGTAGTAGCCGGTCGCCGGTGTCCCTTCGCCGCTGCCGGAGACGGTGACGGAGGAGGTGTCGCCGGCGAGCGAGAACGCGGCATCCTGGATGACGGTCATCTGATTGGCGGAGACGACCACGACAGGAATGACGGCGGTGACAAATCCTGCTTTGTGCGCTTCGAGCCGGTAGGTTCCCGGGGCAACCGAAGAGAAGCTGTACTGGCCGGAGTCGTTGGTGGTGGCCTGAAGCGGAGTGGCGGTCTGCGCGTTGCTCAGCGTAACGACGGCACCGGAGACCACGGACTGGTCGGGATCTTTGATGGTGCCACTGACCTGAGCCGACTGAGCAAAGGCCGGAAGCGGAACCGACAACAAGGGCAAGGACCCAAAGACAAGAACGAGGAAACAAACTACGAGCTGTGACACTGGAAGACATGGCACTCCTAAAGTGGGGGCTCCCACGGTCAATTGCGCTTCATGGGACCGTGTTGAGGGAATTGGCGAGGAACGCCGTGCGACGCTGTGCATCTGCACGCCGGTCTGTGTTCAAAACCGGAACAACTGCGCTTTCGCCATCTACGATTTTATGCAGATAGAAACGTTATTACTTTTGGGTTTTCTCCGTGATTTATTGATTTCTCCGCTTGCTTTTCGGATCTACTGGCACGATTTTGCGCATAGCTCTCGCCTGCGAGCGGGACTCAACTCCCACCTCAGAAACCGCTTGACCATATGCTTTCATCCGTATAGATTCGCGTGTACGTGGCGGATGCTCGTTCTTCAACGTCTAGAAGCACGACCCGAGTAACCCGTCTGTGGCACGCACTGTGGGCCATCACCGGTGCAGCAAGGTTGCATCGGCAGGAGTTTTCCTACGGCTTTTGCTTGCAGCCGCCTCCGGGCACCTGAAGAACATTATGGCGGCCATCAAAGCGATCGGCTGCAGCTGGCGCGATATTGCACCGCAGTAGTGCCCAAATACAGTAAAAAACGCAGAGAACAGTTCATGCAATACTTGAGGAGGCTGGGATGAAGTTATCAATCGTCCGCTTGTCCGTGATGGTATGCCTGTGGTGGCTGTGCTCTGTTTCTGCGGGAGCGCAGGTGTCTGCCACATTGTCTGGCAGAGTCACCGATGCTACTGGGGGTGTCATTCCGGCGGCGACTGTGACGGCGACCAACATTGATACAGGAGTCTCACGCACGGTCATCACAACTCGGTCGGTCTCTATGAGTTGGTTGCTCTTCCCGTGGGGCGCTATGAGATCCACGCCACGAAACAGGGCTTTGCCGAGCAGATACGAACCGGAGTCGTACTGGATGTGGGCCAGGACGCTACTGCCGACCTGGCGTTGCGCGTTGGAGAAGTGAAAGAGCATGTGACCGTGACGGAGAACGTACCCGTAGTCAACGCCAGCACGCAAGACATCTCCGGGTTGGTCGGCGAAAAGCAAGTGAAGGATCTACCGTTGAACGGGCGCAGTTACGATCTCCTGCTAACCCTCAATCCGGGAATCGTAAACTTCACCTCGCAGAAGACGGGTGGCATCGGCGTTTCCAACTCGACCACCGGCAATAACTTTGCGGTGTCGGGCAACCGCCCGCAGCAAAATCTCTTCCTGCTGAATGGTGTCGAGTTCACAGGCGCGGCAGAAAATAACATGCAGCCAGGAGGCCCCAGCCAGCAACTCTTGGGCGTCGAGGCAGTCCGTGAGTTCAATGTGCTGCGCGACTCCTACGGAGCTGAGTACGGGAAGCGGCCCGGCGCACAGGTGATTATCGTCACGCAATCAGGAAGCAACCAGTGGCATGGCTCGGTCTACGAATTCCTTCGCAACAACGCACTGGACGCGCCCAACTACTTTGACCAGGGCGCCGCGCCCCTCTTTCAGCGGAATCAATTTGGAGCCTCCTCTGGCGGCGCTCTGAAGAAGAATAAAAGCTTTCTCTTCGCAAACTACGAAGGCTTTCGGCAACACCTGCACCAAACGTCGTTGGCATTTGTGCCCGACCTTGCCTCTCGTGCAGCGGCCGTCCCAAGTGTGAAGCCATTGCTCAATCTGTGGCCAACGCCCTCGCCGTCCGATCCCGACTTCAACGGGATCGCGCAGGTCTACAGCACCCCATTGCAAACCATCGACGAGAACTTTGGCACTGCGCGATTCGATCAGGTCTTCTCCCCGAAAGACACTCTTTCGGGAATCTACACCATCGACGATGGCAGCGACTTCACGCCGACCACCCTCGATCCCTACAGCACCGATATCCTGAATCTCCGGGAACAGGTTGCCAGTCTGGACGAGACCCACGTCTTTTCGCCCTCTTTGCTGAACGTCGGCCCGATTTGGTTTCTCGCGTGCCGGCTACTTCTTTACTGGAGAGCCCACACCGGGCACACCGGCAACAACGGTGCCGGGCTTCCTCTCCGGACTCCCGGTGGGTGCGGTCGTGGTGGGAGGAAGCGCTGCTTCGAATCCGCAGGCGCAGATTGGCCTGGCGGGAAGCAATAACGGGAGCAATCTATCGATAGCGCGGAATATCTTCACCTACGAAGATCGTGTGACCCTGTCGCGCGGCCTTCACCAGCTAAGCTTCGGCGCGTGGTTTCAGCAGTTCCAATCGAACGAGACCTTGGCTCTCAGCCAGTATGGGCAAGCGACGTTTACTAGCCTTCAGACATTCCTGACGGGAGTCACCAGCACATTCCTGTATGATCCGGCTCCGACTGAGATGAACTGGCGGTCTCTGTTCGGTGCGGGCTACGCTCAGGATGTGATTCGTCTGAAACCAAAGTTGACGTTGAGCCTCGGTTTTCGCGGTGAATTCTCGACCGGCTGGAACGAAGCGCATGGGCGCGCAGCGACCTATACATTCTCGAACGGTGTCATCTCCAACCAGCCACTCGTCGGGAACAACACCTTCACCACCAATAACGCCAAGTTCCTCCCAGAGCCGCGAGTTGGTTTAGCGTGGAGTCCCCATCTCGACAAGACCGTCGTCCGCGCCGGATTCGGAATGTACAACGAGCTGCAGGACGCGCTGGGATATCGCACCGATCAGAACGCTCCGTTCAATCCGACCTACAGTATCGCGGCTCTGACCGTCTCGCAACTTCCCATTTCGCCGCAGAGCGCACCGCCAGCAAACGCGCTTCTGGTACCGGGAGGCGTTCAGCCTGACCTGAAGATGCCCACGCTCATCTCGTATTCGCTCCGGGTCGAACAAGCGCTGGATAAAAATACGTCGCTGACTATCGGGTATGTAGGATCCCATGGGTACCATGAACTGATCGGCATCGATGCCAATCAACCCGTCCCGACCATTTGTCCGAACTCGCCTTGCCCGGCACAATACCCGGCGACCTTCCCGGGAGCGCTCGCCGGCGCAGCCGTTCCCGCTGGATCCTATTACATCCCCGCCGGACGTCCAAAGGCCAATCCGACGATAGCCAATACCTGGACGTGGTTCTCCATCGGGGACAGCAACTACAATTCGCTCCAGGTTGACCTCAACCATCGCTTCAGCCACGATCTCTCCCTTCGTGGGGTCTACACGTTCTCAAAAGCTCTCGATGATGGCGATTCCTTGAACGCGACAACGGCAGGAAACGCGCCGGCCCTCGCGTCGAACCCGTATGACGTACGTGCAGACTGGGGTCCTGCAACCTACGATGTCCGAAACATCGGTGTGATCAGTGCGGTTTACGAGTTGCCCTTCGGGAAAGGAAAAGCCTTCGCGAAAGATCTCTCAGGTGTGGCAAACGGCTTCGTCGGGGGATGGGCAGCGACGAGTATCGTCACCCTCCAATCCGGTTTCCCGTTGACACCGCAACTGAGCTATAACCCATCAAACAACGGAGATACCCGCAACCCAGTGCGCCCCTTCGCGAACCCGGCGTTTCATCGGACCTGTCGTTACCGGGAAACCCTCGCAATGGTTCAATCCGGCTGCGTTTTTGCAACCCCCGGCCAACAGCGGGTTCTATGGAAATCTCGGCAGAGATACATTGACTGGCCCAGGGCTCGCGACGTGGGACTTCTCAGCGCTCAAGAACACTGCCGCTGGCGAGCACCTCACCATTCAATTTCGAGCGGAACTTTTCAACCTGCTGAACCGAGCCAACTTCAACACTCCCAATTTGATCGTCTTCACGCCTACGGGAGTTTCGGGAACGGCTGGCGCAATCACCAGCACATCGACGACATCCAGGCAGGTTCAATTCGCATTGAAGCTGCTCTGGTAGAAGCATGCTGCGTGCCACACACTCCTGCCTGGTGCGCCACGAAACCGGAAGAGCTCAACTGGGTGTTTGCCCGCCGCATCGCGCGAATAACAGTCTGCACAAAAAAATACCTCATCCGCACCTCCGAATGGCTCCGAAAGACTCCGTACTTCGAATTCGTGTCCACGAAATCCGGGAGCAATGCCCACGGCGATAGGTCGATACTCTGAATCACGGAAAGACATCCTCTATCTGATCATTATGCGCACACATCCCTCTACTGATAATCCGGTCTGAGCTTGCATTTTCGAAAAGCGATGAGAAGGCATCGCATCAAGAAGGTTTTCGGATGAGTCGCTTAGTTTGATTTAACTTAGGATTCGCATTCTTTCACACCATTGAATAAATGAATACAAATCAACCTTGAATCCCATTGAAAAGAACAAGCAAAACGGTACAGCGTGAAGGGCCATGTCAATCCCTTCTTGCTGTTTAGTGAATCCGTATTGGCTCGCACATCCAGCGGCGACATCCTTAGCTAACATCCATTTCCTCTGCTAAGAGGCCGGCAACCGCAGTTAACCGCATTATAAAGGGAAGGGAGAAGACATGGCCACAAAACAACCAAATATCCTGATCCTCTGGGGTGATGACATCGGCATCTGGAACATCAGCCATTTCAGCAAAGGCATGATGGGATACCGAACGCCGAACATCGACCGCGTCGCCAACGAGGGAGCCTCTTTCACCGACTACTACGGCCAACAGAGTTGCACCGCTGGGCGTGCAGCCTTCATCACCGGCCAGAACCCGCTCCGCACGGGCCTGACCAAGGTCGGCATGCCCGGCGCCACCGTCGGGCTTCAGCCGGAAGACCCGACCATCGCCGAACTGCTCAAGCCGCTCGGCTACACCACTGGACAGTTCGGGAAAAACCATCTCGGCGACAGGAATGAATACCTGCCCACCGTGCATGGATTCGACGAATTCTTTGGCAATCTCTATCATCTGAACGCCGAAGAAGAACCGGAGTTGCCCGACTATCCCAAGAGTCCCGAGTTCAAGGCGAAGTTTGGCCCCAGAGGCGTGCTCCATTGCAAGGCCACTTCCACAGAAAACCCAGCACCTCCCGATCCTCGTTTTGGTCCTTGGGGTAAGCAGACCGTCGAAGACACCGGCCCCCTTACCAAGAAGCGCATGGAGACGATCGACGAAGAGATCACTTCAGCCGCCCTCGGTTGGATGGAGACACAGGCCAAGGCGGACAAGCCCTTCTTCCTCTGGTACAACTCGACGGCAATGCATTTCAGAAGCCACGTCGCCGAGAAGAACATCGGAAAGAGCGGACAGGATCCCTACAGTGATCGGATGGTGGTCCATGACGAACAAATCGGCATGATGCTCGATAAACTCGATGAGCTGGGCATCGCCGACAATACCATCGTCATGTATTCCACCGATAATGGCCCTGAGAACGACACCTGGCCCGATGGCGCAAACACGCCATTCCGGAGCCAGAAGGACACAAACTGGGAAGGCGGCTGGCGGGTTCCGACTTTCATCCGCTGGCCGGGTAAGATCAAGGCGGGTTCAGTGCTGAATGGCATCGTCTCTCACCAGGACATGTTACCCACACTGCTCGCCGCTGCAGGTGATCCGAACATCAGCCAGAAACTCCTCAACGGTTACAAGGCCGGGAACAAGACGTTTAAGGTATGTATCGACGGGGTCAACCAGCTACCCTATCTGACTGGCGAGGTGAAGGAGAGTCCCAGAGACTCCTTCTTCTATGTCAGCGATGATGGCGATATCATGGCGGTTCGGACGGGCGATTGGAAGCTGGTATTTGAAGAACAGCGTGCAACCTCAACGCAGGTCTGGGCAGAGCCTATGGTCAAGCTGCGCGTCCCGCATATCTTCAGTCTGCGGCGCGATCCGTTCGAACGCGCCGACTATCAACTCCAACCAGTACTGGAACTGGATGATGGATCACATTCCGCAACTTTACCAATGCCAGGCACTTGTCGCATCTCAGATTGATAACTTCGTAAAGTACCCACCTCGCCAAAAAGCCGCTTCATTCAACCTTGACTCAGTGATGCACCAATTGGACCACGCCATGCAAGCTAAGACAGCATCCCGAGAGTAAAGCACCCAGCACCGAGAAGCATGCAGAAGCGGCCTAGGCTAACCTGTCGCAAGCGAGGCTGAAAGACCTCGCTTGCGACAGCAATATTGTCTCTAACAGAAGCGCGAATAGGAAGGAATAAGCTGATGGGAGACTGGCCACGTGTGATTCACGATCTTGTCGCCCGGCTGGATGGCCCGCTTCATTTCCGACTGATAGTACAGCCCTTGATGGCATCTACCTTCGCCGTAATTGACGGCGTACGAGACGCAAAGGCGGGCAAGCCGGCTTATTTTTGGGCCATGCTTTCTAATCCTGGACATCGAAAGGAGATGATAAAGATTGGCTGGAAGCGGGTGGGAAAGGTCTTCATTCTCGCAGTCATTCTTGACATCGTCTATCAGATCAAAGTCACTCACTGGGTTTATCCTGGTGAAACGTTGATCGTTGCAACCGTGCTAGCCATCGTGCCTTACCTGATATTGCGTGGTCCGATCAATCGCCTCGTCCGGTGCATGTAGTCCTGCATCGAGACCTTGCACCATCCCTACCGTTTCCAGAAAATATTTACCGGTCCCGTTCCGGACCTTCAGCCGGTGCGGCAAGCGGCACAAGCTGCGGCCAGTGATCTTTGACTGCAAACACACGGAAGGTGAACGCAACCAGAACCGAGATCAGAGTGATGGGAACAAACGCGAGCCTCCCCTTCACATACAGCGCGATAAGAGAGTAGACAGTGCTCGCCAGTACTGCCGTCGTGACGATATGTTCCGACGGCCTCACAATCTCAGGCGTAACGCCGGAGAAGAGATCGATGAACACACCGCCTGCTGTAGTGGCGGCCAACCCGATGAGGATCGCTGCATAGATTCCAAGGTTGTGATCGAGCGCCTTATGTGCTCCCAGGATCGCAAACCAAGGCAAGGTGAAAGACTTGAAGAAGGCCAGTGTTCTCGTGCGAAATCGCTCCGCCCTCGAGGCAGCATAGCGATAAATCGCCAGCCCCAGAATGCCCATCAGAAGACACACAAAAAAATAGGTTGGGTCCTCGAGCGACGAGGGAATTTCACTGAGCAGAACGTCGCGCGTCGCGCCGCCACCTATACCCCCGAAGGACGCCAGGATCAGCAGACCCGCGACCGTGTAGCCGCGGTTATGCGATGGGTTGCGCGCGACGAGTACACCATTCAAGGCATTGATTCCCGCGGAGAACTCATCGACGTGCGGAAAGCTAGGCAAGTTCATTCAGGGTGTCTCCTGTCTTTTGACTAGAATGGCCCACTGCGCAGCAAAACACCGTAGAATGCGATTAATCCGATCAAGATAACAAGAACCGCTACCACAAAAGCAATGGGCCATCCATTCTGCGCCTGAGGTGTCCGAATCGTTTTCAGAACCTTCCAATGCTGCCAAACCGCGGCCGCTAATGCCAGAGTACCCAGCGCTATAAGAGTCAGTGCAAGATTGCGCGGCGCTTGCGGACGCCGGATGTTACCGGCGGCAAGTTCTTCTGGCAGATATTGGAAGAACTTGTAAATCGTGAAGCCAAATCCGATCATCGACAAGTGCGGTGCGAATCCATGCCATCAGCGATCTATCCGCTGCCATCCTAGTACGTTGCATGGCCAAATCGGTTCGCTCTTGAGCTAGAACCATTCCTTTATCTTCTGGTTCTGCTTCATAAAGACCCATGGCCCCCTTCCTCCATGATGTTCTTAGTCTGTTCTGTGTGTTGATGAATCCGATGTTCTTATTGATGAGCCTCAGACCAGCGTACGTAGCACGATTAGCCACAACGAGGCCTGCTTATTGCTACTCGAAGCCATAGATAAACTCACAGGATGCACCCCCATCAATAGGCTGCGCAACTCCTTAGCGCCGCGTTTAGCGCGCACCGGTCGCAGGTATGGACGATGCAATCGAAGCACCAAATCCGAGAATCCCCGGTTCTTCCCAAAGCAATGAGTAGGCATACCTTCCAGGCATCAGCACTTTGGATAACTGCGAACGCACCCGGCATTTCGGAGTTATCTCCCAAATACCGTAACCGCACCAGTCGCCGCGCTCCTCGTTCATGCTCCTCCCGTCCTCCTTTAGTCGTGTATTGGCGCCGAGCGCACCAATGGTAAGGGTACGCCATGTGCCAAACCGAGCAACTGCTGCCTACTCGAGCTATCGGGCCGCATCCAAGCTGCTATACCCGGCCCATTGCGTTTTGCCAATCTCATCCGCCACGTGTGCCCACATGACGAAGCCTCATCAACGCGCTCTCTTCCTTGCCGCAGGACTCTACGTTGCGGCGCTACTGGGCTGGTTCCTTTCCCAACCCATGCCCGCGCTCCAGGATCTCGGCGAGTGGGTGTTTCAGGGAGCAGTGATGCTCCGTCTCCTCGATCCTGCCTCCCCCTTCCACAGCCAGTTTCAATGGGTTCACATCCCCGTGCCGAACATGTTCAGCCAGTTCTTCCTAATGGCAGGAACCTTGGCCGTTGGGCCATTCTGGGCAGCAAAGCTTCTGGTGGCGCTCTATTGCTTGGGCGCAGTGTGGATCTGCGGCCGTGCGGCGAGACGGTTCGCGCCCAAGAATCCGGCCCCTCTGTTCATTCTGCTGCTGGGAATTGCCGCATTTAATTCATGCTTCTGGCACGGTTACATAAACTTTCAGATCGCGCTGCTGTTGCTCTTGCTCTACACCGAGTTGACGGCGGTGAAATCCCCCACCCTTGCGATGGTCCTGATCTTCAGCCTGTTGCTCTTCAGCTGCCATGCCTCGATGTGCGCGGCCTTTGTGCTGATCGTCCTGGCAAGCGAGTGGCGCCGAACCGAGCGACTCCAGATCTACGCATCCCTGCTGCCGAGTGTGAGCTTGCTCTGCTTCTACCTGTGGCAACGACAGCGCCGGATGCCGGCCGGAAGTCACACGCACTTCGGAGGGCTGGCCACTCACTTGGCGTACAAGGTTTATACGGTGCTGAAACTCGGGCCATTCCACAACCTCGTGATTGCGAATGGACAATCGGCGCAGCGACTGCCTCTGCTGTACACGGGTGGCGTCGTACTCAACATAGTCTTCTCCCTTTGCCTGGCCGCGCTGCTGTGGGTCGGCATTCGCACTTTACTGTGCGATCGGCGGCTGTCCCAGCCAACAATTTTGATCTGGAGCGCGCTCGCATCTCTCGTCCTGGCGCTTCCCGCGGATCTGGCCGAGGTAGTCAATCTGGGCGAGCGCTTCCTCCTGCTGCTTACGATACTCATCCTGCTCGCAATCGCGCAGAGCCCATCGGGGCGTCGGCTACAGGCTGTAGCAGCATGGTCCTACGTACTCGGCTTCGCACTTACGGTGGCCCAACTTCCGGCGGCGTCGCTGCATAGTGCCTCCGCGCCTGAGGCCTTTCACCGTATGCCTGAAAAAGAGGGCCGCCCTTATGCAAGCGACGGACTGTTCGCAGATCGCCTGTACCAGAACGACGAGCGCAGAATTGAACTGCGCGACGATCGGATCCAGGTCGATCCTCTCCTCTTCGACACAGGGCTTCTGCTCAATCTGCACGAAGAACCGGTTGTCGCACAGAACGCCGCCAACTAGATTTTGCTTGAGTATGTCGAGCAACAGCCTGCTTCGAGCGCTACAGAGCCACGAACTAGATGTCTCCGTACCTGGATGCCCTCGAGGCGTCCAGAATACAGTTGCATGATCGGAGCCCAAAGCCGGATCGCCTCACCACTCGGCCCCGACACCCCTAGCTTGCAAACTTGTCCTATGGAGCTCTGAGGATGACTCTCGACGACATAATAGAGCTCCTCGTCATGAGCAATATATCTTTGCCATCGATGTTCACCGCGGAATCTACTGAATCCACTGACGGATGGCGACTCACCGCCGTTCTATAAAGCCTGCACAAGCAGCGGAACTGTTACTTAGGACAGATTGGCCGCCTAGTTTCCCAGGCATGAAATTGTTTTCCGAACACTCGAGAGGCATATTCACGATGCTCAAGCAGAGCACCTCGCAAGCTTCCCGGAGAAGCAAGGCATGGAGCATCGGCGAGCACATTCCCTTCGGAACAGAGCACGGCTATTTTCCGCCAACTTCAAATCATGTCACAAAAAGGTAGAATGCTTCGACTAGATGATGAACTTTAACCGTATGCAGAGCACCACATCATAGGCTATAAAAAAATAATGCAGTGCACTTCAACCAAGCAATTCTTTGCGGCCTTATGCACGAAGACTTTGACGGCCTGCATGGATAACCATACAAATAACGCGTTGAACATTCGCTGCAAGACTCAGCAAGAAGATTGTTCCACCTAACAGATCTAGCAGGCATCGAAATACATATCTATTGATCTCTGGCTACGAGATATAGGTCTGTCGCCGGCACTGCTCGTTCTCAGGCATTCAATGGTCGCATACACTCAACGAACGGACCACTACTACCTTTTCTTATGCGTAGGCTTGCAGCGAGACCTTAGCCACTGAGGTGATGGGCTTCCGTCTTATGCATAGTGCGACATGCCAACCTTTTGAAGCACAGACCAGATTGCTTCAGTCTCATGCGCAAATGCACGTTACGACCGCATAACTGTGAGTTGAGCCAAAAAGAAGTTCCAAATCGCAGGGCAACCCGAGGGCGAAAACTCTTTTGGTGCGAAAGCGTGATCTCAGTCATGGCAGCAGGCCACTGTGCGTTCACAGTGACCTGCTGCCATATTCGAAGTCTGTGGACCCTCCTGCGCAACTCCGTTCTCATTGCTCCGTGAGCGTGACGATCGTGCTGTGCTGCACCGTCCCGCTGATTGCCGTGATCGTCAAGGGGTAGCTCGACGGTATCGACGCCAGGGAGCCGCTGCCACAACCGGTCAACAGCGTCGTCGCCATCCCCCCAAAGAGCAGCAGCCAGAGGAACGGCCTCACCAGACGTCCGCGCAACCGCCTGCAACGTGCGCCGAACAGGGGAAACAGGAGCAGAGCCAAAACCGTTGGCGCCATCCTGCGATCGATGGAGGGCGCCCGATGCAGAGCCACCGTTGTCGAGGTTTGCACCTTCAACGAGACGGTCTGCGCACCAGCGTTCGCCGCAATGCTGGAAGGAGAGAAGATAGCACTTACTCCGAACGGCAGACCGCTTACCGAAAAGATCACGGCTCCCGGATATGCTCCATTGATCGGAGCAATCCCGATACTATAAGTTGCCGCAGCTCCCGGGACGACCGACTGGGTTGTCCCCGAACCAGGATTCAACTGGAAATCCAGGGGCAGTACCGGTTCCACAGTCGTCGTAGCCGAACTGCTCGTGTTGAAGTCGGTATCGCCGCTATAGACCGCATTGAGGGAAGACGCAGCCCCTGAGTCAAGCGACGTGGTGGTGTAACTGGCCGCGCCCCCCGTGAGCCCAACCGAGCTCAGCAGAGAGCTCCCATTATAGAAACTAAGTGTGCCCGTCGGCGTGCCACTGGTGCTTGAAGCGACCTGCGCGGTCACCGTAACACTGGTTCCCGCAGATGGCGTCGAACTGCTGAGACCGAGCGTGGTGGTCGTAGCCGCCTTGCTGATGCTCAGCGTCCCGTTCACAGGCGTCACCGTGTAGTTCCCGATATTTGTACCCGCAGCAAACGGTGTGATCGGATAGCTGCCTACTCCGCTGGTCACCGTCGCCAAGCTTGTGCCCAACACCGTGAATGTATCCCCATTCATCGCACCACTCACCGTTCCACTGAAGGTCGGATTCGCCGCACCGTAGCTCCGTGTCGCGTCGCTCGCCGTAACCGTCAGTGTCGCCGGTGCAATCGTCAGCGTCCCATCCACCGGTGTCACCGTGTAGTTCCCGATATTCGTACCCGTTGCAGTAGGCACAATATTGTAGCTGCCCACCGCACTGCCCCAGTCGCCGTCGTCGCGCCCGTCACCGTGAACGTGTCCCCGTTCAACGCGCCGCTCACCGTTCCAGTGAAGGTCGGGTTCGCCGGGCCATAGCTCCGTGTCGCGTTGTTCGCCGTAACCGTCAGCATCCCGCGTGTAACCGTCAGTGTCCCATTTACCGGTGCCACCGTGTAGTTCGCCAGGTTTGCACCTGCAGCGGAAGGCACGATATTGTAGCTGCCCACCGCGCTCGACGCCGTTGCGGTCGTCGTGTCCGTCACCGTGAATGTATCCCCGTTCAGCGCACCGCTCACCGTTCCAGTAAAGGTCGGATTCGCCGAGCCATAGCTCCGTGTCGCGTTGTTCGCCGTAACCGTCAGCACTCCCCCGGTTACCGTCAGAGTCCCATTCACTGGTATCACCGTGTAGTTCCCGATATTCGTACCCGCGCAAAAGGCACGATATTGTAGCTGCCCACGCCACTGGACGCCGTCGCTGTGCTCGTGCCCATCACCGTGAACGTGTCCCCGTTCAACGCGCCGCTCACCGTTCCACTGAAGGTCGGATTCGCCGTACCGTAGCTCCGTGTCGCATTCGTTCGCCGTAACCGTCAGAGTAGCCGCCGTAATTGTCAGCGTCCCTGGAACCACCGTCACCGTGTAGTTCGCCAAGTTTGCACCAGCAGCAGTAGGCACGATATTGTAGCTACCCACCGCGCTCGACGCCGTCGCCGTCGTCGTGCCCGTCACCGTGAACGTGTCCCCGTTCAACGCGCCGCGTCACCGTTCCAGCTGAAGGTCGGATTCGCCGCGCCATAGCTCCGTGTCGCGTTATTCGCCGTAACCGTCAGCCCCATCGCAGCAATCGTCAGCGTTCCGTTCTGCAGCCGTCACCGTATAGTTCCCGATATTCGCGCCCGTCGCAGTCGGCGTAATCGGATAGCTCCCCAATGGGCTCGACACCGTCGCCGTCGTCGTGCCCGTCACCGTAAATGTGTCCCCGTTCAGCGCACCCGTCACCGTTCCGCCGAAGGCCGGGTTCGCCACACCATAGCTCCGTGTCGCATTATTCGCCGTGACCGTCAGAGCAGCAGCGGTAACCGACAGCGTCCCGTTCACAGGAGTCACCGTGTAGTTCCCGATATTCGTACCTGTCGCAGAAGGAACGATATTGTAACTACCCACAGGGCTCGACACCGTCGCCGTCGTCGTACCCGTCACCGTGAACGTATCCCCGTTCACCGCGCCCGTCACCGTTCCTGTGAAGGTCGGGTTCGCCACACCATAACTCCGTGTCGCATTATTCGCCGTCACTGTCAGAGTAGCCGCTGTAACCGACAGCGTCCCGTTCACAGGAGTCACCGTATAGTTCCCGATATTCGTACCCGTCGCAGAAGGAACGATATTGTAACTACCCACAGGGCTTGACACCGTCGCCGTCGTCGCATACGTCACCGTGAACGTATCCCCGTTCACCGCACCCGTCACCGTTCCAGTGAAGGTCGGGTTCGCCACACCATAACTCCGTGTCGCATTAGTCGCAGTAACCGTCAGTGTCGCCGCCGTAACCGACAGCGTCCCATTCACAGGAGTACCGTGTAATTCCCGATATTCGTACCTGTCGCAAAGGCACGATATTGTAACTACCCACGGGCTCGACGCTGTCGCCTCGTCGTACCGTCACCGTGAACGTGTCCCCGTTCTGCGCACCCGTCACCGTTCCTGTGAAGTCGGGTTCGCCGCTCCGTAGCTCCGTGTCGCATTCGTCGCACCGTCACCGTAAAGTTCCCGTCGTACCTGTCTCGAGGCACGATCGGTAGTACCCCACGCTTGTCACGTCGCCGTCGTCGCGTACGTCACCGTAACGTGTCCCCGTTCCGCACCGCCATGTTCCAGTGAAGGTCGGATTCGCCGCTCCATAGCTCCGTGTCGCGTTGTTCGCAGTAACCGTCAGCGCCGCCGGTGCAATCGTCAGGCTAAAGTTCTGCGACCCTGCATTCCCGTTCGCATCGGTTGCCGTGATGCTGAACGTGCTATTTGTAACCACTACTGTCGGGGTTCCACTGAGCACCCCGTGTTGGCGTTCAGACTCAATCCTGCCGGAAGCGTCCCGGTAGAGACTGCGTACGTATAGGGAGCGGTCCCGCCCGCAGCGGTTATCGTCTGGCTATACACGGATCCGTAGGTTCCGGCGGGCAACAGTCGCCGGCGTCATCGTGATCTCCACCGCCGTGCCGTTCAGTGCAATCGACTGCGTCGCATAAGGAGAGATGGTATTCAGCGCATTGTCGGTCAACACGGCCGAGCCACTCACCGAACCCGCCGCTACCGGCACAAAATCGATAGCCAACGTACAGGAGGCACCCGCAGCCAGCGTGGAGGCACTCGAGGAGGTCGACAGGTTCGGACAGATGCTCGCGCTATCGTACTGAAAGCCGCTCGCGATGCTCGGATTACTCCCAGACGTCGGCGGAGGGATCGTCAAAGCCGCATTGCCGATGTTGGAGATCGTCACCGTCTGCGGACTATCCGTGCTCGTCGCGCCAACACTCGTCGTTGCAAAACTCAGGCTCTGGGTAAGAACGTTCTCCTGCAGCACGCGATTGTTTTTACTATCGGCGATATAGACGTTGCCGCTCCCATCCACGGCCACGCCTTGCGGCAGGTTCAGAGCCGGGGTCCCGGTTATGGTCAGCTTCGACCGCGTGTAACTGCTACCAGACAGCGTCTCCTTCAACACCTGATTATTGTCCGTATCCGCGATATAGACGTTGCCACTCCCATCCACGGCCACGCCAGCGGGAGATCCCAGGCCGCTGGCCACCGTCGACTGCGTGTAGCTCCCATTCGACAGCGTCTCCTTCAACACCTGATCGTTGTTCGTATCGGCGATATAGACATTGCCGCTCCCATCCACGGCCACGCCGGAGGGCAAGCTCAGCCCCGTGCTGACCACCGTCGACTGCGTGTAGCTCCCATTCGACAGCGTCTCCTTCAGCACCCGATTATTGCCCGTATCGGCGATATAGAGGTTGCCGCTCCCATCCACGGCCACGCCTTGCGGCAGGTTCAGCCCGGTTATCGTCAGCGTGGACTGCGTGTAGCCGCCACTCAACAGCAGCGTCTCCTTCAACACGCGATTGTTTTTGCTATCGGCGATATAGAGGTTGCCAGCCCCATCCACAGCCACGCTCGTGGGAGCGCTCAGGGCAGTTCCACTTATGGGCAGCGCCGTCTGCGTATAGCTCCCCCCAGACAGCGTCTCTTTCAAGACCTCATTGTTGGAGGTATCGGCGATATAGAGGTTGCCGCTCCCGTCCACAGCCGCTCCCGCGGGAGCATTCATACCACTGCCCACCGCCGACTGCGTGCCGGGTGCGAACGCCACCTGGGGACCATTGCCGCTGCCAAAAACATAGACGGTAGCAATCCCACTTCCGCTGGCAGCATTCAACACGACCGCCCCATAGCGCGACCAGGGAACCGTCGGGTCGAAGGTGATGGTGACCGTGCAGCTATCCCCCGCGGCATAGGTATGGCCTGTCACGCAGGCGCCCGAAGGCTGAGGCGAGGCCGCATTGAAGTCCAGGTTTGGAGCGCCCTGCGTCAGCACGCTGTAGGCGGTACTCCCCAATGTGCCGCCGGTATCGAAGGTAAAGATTAGCGCAACGCTTGAACTGGTCGTCCCGACGTTGACGCTGCCCATATTCACACTGGTCATCTGCAGCTTCAGCGCACGATCATTGCTCGTATCGGCGATATAGACGCTGCCGCTCCCATCCACCGCCACGCCAGCCGGAGCGCCCAGATCACCGAGCACCACCGACTGCGTATACGTTGTATCCCAGACGGCGTCTCCTTCAACACGCGATTGTTGCCCGTATCGGCGATATAGATGTTGCCGCTCCCGTCCACCGCCATGCCATCCGGAGTTTTCAGGCCGGTTCCCACCGCCGTCCCGGTATAGGTGGTGTTGCCAAGGAACGTAAACGACGTCACCTTCAACACCTGGTTGTTGCCAGTATTGGCGACATAGAGGTTGTTGCTCCCATCCACCGCCACGCCAGCGGGAGTTTTAACGGAGCCTCCCAAATATTGTTATCGTCAGCGCCGCCGCCGTGTAGGTGCTCCCAGACGGCGTCTCCTTCAACACCCGACTGTTCCCCGTATCGGCGATATAGACGATGCCGTTCCCATCCACCGCGACGCCTTGGGGAGCCTTTATCGCGGCTCCGGTTGGGTTGGCAGCACCGTCTGCGTGTAGTTGCCCCCAGACAACGTCTCCTTCACCACGCGATTGTTGCCCGTATCGGCGATATAGAGGTTGCCGCTCCCATCCACCGCTATGCCTTGGGGCGAGAAATCGGACCGGTGATTGCCAGCACCGTCTGCGTATAGACGCCATTCGACAGCGTCTCCTTCAACACTCGATTGTTGGTGGTATCGGCGATATAGACGTTCCCGCTCCCATCCACCGCTATGCCATCGGGAGCGCCCAGGCTGCTCGCCACCGTCGTCTGGACCCCGCTGAAATGCGCTGTCTGCGCAACGGCCGGCCGCGCTAAAACCCCAGCAACGCCGAGTAGAACCGCAACCATGGCAATTCCATGCGCTGCACGGAAAAAAGACGGAGAGGCAGAACGGAAGGTCGAACGCGCCACGGCAGAGATCCTCCAAAGCAAATTGGGAAACGAATGCACAGGGGCCGGCGGAAGGGGCCAGAGGCAGGCGGAAGTCTCTACCAATCTCTATGTCGACAGACATAGGCTTGCTCGGGAACGACCCGAGGGACTTGCCAATGGGTTCATCGGCGGCAAAAGATGCGGGTTCACATGGAAATTCGCAACACCGACGGCGTGTCCCACTTTGGAACGCTGCGGGGCAGCGAGCTTGACGACAGCCCAAGCAAGCCGCGTGGCCGGTCGATTAAGACTCGGCTCCAGTTGGCGCTAAGAGATGTTGCAGAGGAGGCAGGCGCTCGTTCGGCCCGCTGCAACCCGGATGGAGGCTGCAGCGGGCCGAAAACTTCAGGGCAAAGGAAAGGTCGTCTGCGGAGCCAATTGCGCCTCCCGCGCGGTGGGCGATGCGGAGGCGTCCCGGCATGGTGGGATCAGAAGATGTTTCGGGCCATCGCGAAGCTGTGTGCCCGGACAAAGATCCGTACCGTCGCTTCGCCCTCAGGATCGTTCCCAGGATTGAGCGGCACGAAGACCACGGTTCCCTCGCGGCGTGCGAGCACATTGCTCACAACCAGCACGCGCATCATCCAGATTGCGGCGCGGATCTCCCCGCAGTCCAGCCCCAGCCAGCCTCCATAGCGATGGCTCGCAGCACGAAGCCCGGTCGCCTGATGGATGGACTCGGCGATCGCGCCGGAGAGCATCTCCCGTCCGTCCTGCCGCAGTTCGTGATCGAAGAGCGGCGGCTGCACCAAAGGCGACTCCGCCTCCATCACGCGAAACAGATCGGCAATGGCCTGCTGCCGCTCTGGCGATGTATGTTCCAACCAGTAATGACAGGTCTTTGCGACGGCAGTCACGACGTTCTTGATCTCTTTTTCCACCCGGTACGCCGGTCCCGCAGGGAGATAAAGTGCCAACCCCTTGAAGCTGGCGGAGACGTTCTCCATCACGATCGCTCGCGCAAGCCACCCGGCCATCGCGGCGCTGGTGCAGTACATGCGGATCCATCCGGCAACCGGGGACGGCTCCGCGCAGAGGCCGGTGACCAGCGTGATTCCGCGGCAGATTTCGTCGACGACCTCTCGATAGCGATCCCCCTGCGTCGCAATCTCTTCTTTCCCGCCGGGTTCGAGAAGTGTTCCTTTATGCGGAGGACCGCCCGCCATGGCCAGGTCGCAAAACGATCCCCAGATCTCATCCCATGCCACCTTGCCATCGCCGCCGTATTTCAGCCCCGCCGAGCCCATCGAAACCGGCTGAATCTCCTCGTAGCAGTCTTGATAGGCCTCGGGAAGAATGGTCCTGAGCCTCTCCTCCAGATCCTCAAACGCTCCCTGTTTCTCTGAACCTTGTCGTCATCGTTCCCTCACCCTCTATTTTAATGACGCGTCAAGGAAACCCTTTGCCGCCCTCGCGTTTGCGCTGCAAAAAGAAAAGGGCCGCTCATTTGAGCGGCCCTGAGTGCAACATGGATGCACTTAGTTCAGATAATCGAACAAGTTATTGCTCTTTTCCAGCTCCGCCATAACGCTCATCAGCGCACTTTGCTGTGTCTCGGTGTTCGCCAGACTGGTCGCAACCTGTGCGGGATTATCTGCGACCAACGAGTCCTGAGCCGACTGCAGTTGCACCACCTGGGTCTGCGTGTAGGTACTGTCCGACTGCACCTGCTGCATCGACGCGCCGAATTTTGCTTGAATCGCCGAGACCTGACCCAGACTCGTGCTGAGCGCAGTGGTTTGCGTTGACAGCGTCGCCGAGGTTGCCGGTGCTGAAATCGTTGATCAGATTGTTGAGAACCCCGAGGACGTTGGCGCTGGTCCCGCTCGTCCCCCCGCCGAAGATCTGGTCTCCCGGGATGGCGGTCTGCAACGCTTGTCCGGACGGCGTCGTTATATTCAGCGTATCCTCGTCGCCGTTATAGGTCACCGTCGCGGGGCTAGTCGAGGTATCAAGCGTGAACGCAGTCACATTTGCCTGACTCCCGGCGAAGATCGAGACTCCCTGGTAGGCCGTATTTGCCAACCCAAGAATCGAAGCGCGGATTCCGGAGAGCTCTGCAACGACCGCCGACTCATCGGTTGAGTTATTGGTCCCGTTATCTCCATCGGTTGCGACCGAGATAGCCGTTGTAAGCTGCTGAGATCACGTTCGTCAACGTCGAGTCCGTAACCTGCATCATGCCTTGCGTCGTCGCCGCATTCTGGGTGAAGGTGTCGTCGACGCTGATCTCGTTCGCCACCATCGAGTCCTGCGCGGCGGCCGTCGGATTCGACGAAAGCGACGTCACACTTACCCCGGAGGAGAGTTCCGCCGTGAGCTGTTGCTCGTTGTACTGCACCTGGTTGAGCGAACCCAACGTGTTCTGGAGAAAAAATGGATCTGCGCGCATTTGAAGAACGACTCCCCTTAGCTCTGCATGGCGGTTTCAACACCGAGGTTGAGCGCTGAGCCCATCAGCGTATTCAAGATCGTAAAGGTCTGCGACGCGGACTGGTACGCACGCTCGTACGTCTCCAAATTCGCAGCCTCCGTATTCTGGTTGACGCCCGAAAGCGTGGCTTGCTGGGTCGTCAACTGAGTCAAGGAGGTCGTCACCGAGGAGACTGCAGTCTGCACACTCTGCACGTTCGATCCCAGCTGGGCCAGGAAGTTGGAGTAATAGTCCTCCGGGGTAGAGCCACCCACGATCGACTGATTCGCCAGGTTCGCCATGGATTCGGCATTCGAACCATCGGCAGAGCCCTCGCCTGCCCCAGCCGCCGCAATCTGCGATGGATCCGTGATCGCTACCGAGATGCCGGCTGCGGCTCCGTTCGCACTCGACGTGATATTGAAGAGAGGCGTTCCGGTCGTCGGGTTGCCATTTTCGTCTGCGCCCGACTCCTGAATGGAGTTCACGCTCGTCGCCAGCGAGTA
Source organism: uncultured Acidobacteriaceae bacterium (assembly GCA_963755245.1). Lineage (GTDB taxonomy): Bacteria > Acidobacteriota > Terriglobia > Terriglobales > Acidobacteriaceae > Edaphobacter. The sequence goes on from CAVWJY010000015.1 coordinate 76,988, forward strand.
GGCAAGCGTGTTGATCTGCGACTGCACCGCGGGGATGTCCGTGTATAGATTCGACAACGTCCCCCCCAGCGAGCCTCCCTGAATCGAGCTGCTGATGTCCGTGCTGACCGGAATAAACCGCCTCCGTACCCGGTTGGGTCGAGGAAGGCCCCGTGCTCAACGCGAAGGACTGGTTGCCTTCGACCAGCACGGTTCCGTTCGTGGTCGTCAGCGTCAGCCCATTGTTCTGCGTCTGGATCTGATTCACACCGATCAGGGACGAGAGCTGGGTCAGATCCTCCTGGCGCTGATCGTCCAGCGTTGCGGAATCACTACTCGAGCCGCCGGACGAGATCTCCTGGTTCAGCGAGGCAAGCGCGCTGGTCAACCCGTTAATCTGTTGCACGTTGCTGGTGACCTGAAGGTTCAGTGAGTTCGTCTGGGCCGACAGCTGCGAGGCGGCCGAATTGAAGCTGGTCGCCAAAGCTTGCGCGGAGCTCAGCAAGCCAGTGCGCGAGGCACTCTCTGCGCGGACTGGCCTCCAGCGTGGAGAGCGCGCTGAAAAAGTTCGTCAGTGCACCTCCGATCCCGCCACTGCCGCTCGCGCTCGAATCCGTGGCGACCTGATTGAAGATGTCCTCAATATCGGTGAGGCCAGACTCGCGCGACGTCGCCGCAGAGAGCGACTGCTGCTGCTGATCGATCGCCTGATCCAGAATCGGACTGGCCTGGGAGGTGATGCTCGAGACCTCCACGCCCGTGCCAAACTGCTGGCCGCTGAGTGTGATCGGGTCGGTCTCCTGCCACGTCACCGTCTCCTCGGTGTACCCCGGCGTATTCGCGTTTGCGACGTTATTCGCCGTGGTGTTGATGGCCTCCTGATCCGCCTGAAGCGCACTCTGAATCGTATTGAAGGCTACGTTTAATCCACCCATCTCGTTCTCCCGGGTTTGTATCCAAATTCGTCCGGCCTGCCTGACGTCAGCACAAAAAGACGCAGGTTACGCCTCGTTTCATTCAAAACAGCGGAAAAGACTTGCATCTTCGCCTCCATCTCCGCGGCCTCGCTCGGGCTCAAAGTGGGCGCGAAATCATTCATGAAGCTCTGTGCCGTCTTCGTGAGGGCCGCCAGGTGTTCAGCGTCGAGTTCACCCAGGGCTTGAATAACCTCTTCGACAAAACTAGGGCCGAACATCTGCACTGCGCTCGTCTTTCCCACTTCTTCGAACATGATTTCACCCTTGCTAGAACATAGAGTCGATAAGCTTGGATGCAACATCCTGCGCAGACACCTGGTAGCTTCCGCTGCCAATTTGCGTCTGTAAAGCCTGCACACGCTCGGTGCGCACATCATCGCCCGAGAGCATCTGCCCCGACCCCAGGCTGGCGACATCGGGGGCGAGCGCTTGTCCGCCCGTCGCGCTCGGCGCACTGGGCGCCTTTGCACTCGATGCAGTGGTCACAGGCTCGAGCTGTTGGTACGACGGAGCTTGGGGACGGATTTCCATAAAAGAGTCTCCTCTAACTCCTACGATCTATCGGCAGATTTCGCCGAAGATTTTAGAGTCGGACTCAAGATTTCCGGAATCCCGTCTTCTTCTGTGCCTCCTGAGCCGCTTCGATCGGTGCCAACTTGCCCAGCACCATCTTCGAGATGCCCAGACCGCCCCGTTCCGAGAGCGCCCGGGCCATTACCTCGGTCCCGTACTCCCGCAAAGAGCTGTTGCTGTCCGCGCCGTCATCCTCATCGTCGTCCTTATCCGAGAACCCCGAATGCTCCTGCATCGGCTTCAGAAGCTCCTGCAGCATCGACGCCTCGAACTGATGCGAAGCATTTTGCAGTCTTGGGCTCGGGGTCACAGCGCCAGCCGTCTCGCCGAGCCCCGGCATCATACGATTCAAATCGATCATCTTAGATCACCTCCAGGTCAGCTTCGAGAGCTCCCGCCTGCTTCATCGCCTGCAAAATTGAGATTACGTCGTGCGCCGTAGCTCCGATATTCTGCAGCCCGCGAATCAGATCATCCACCGTCGCGCCCTCTTTCAACTGAATCTGATTGACCGGTTTATCCTGCGCATTGACCGTCGTCTCCGGGACCACCGTCGCCGGTCCATTCGGGTTCGGAACCACAGCCATCTGCGTCACCACCTGGATCGAGAGACCGCCATGCAGAATCGAGACCGGCGACAGACGAACGTCCCCTCCGATAACCACGGTTCCGGTGCGTTCATTCACCACCACCCGCGCGCGCGTCGAGATCGACACCGGAAGCATCTCCAACCGCGCCAGCAGCTGAGGGATATCCTCTCCCGGCTGTGGCGGCAGGACGCACGCGACGGCTATCCACAGCCTTTGCCCGGGGCGATCCAAGACTCTGGTTGATCGCGTCCGCCACCGACTCCGCACTCTTGAAGTCATCCTGGGCCAGCAGGAAGGTGATCGGGTTCAGCTGCGACAGATCCAGCGGCACCGCATGTTCGGTAATCGCGCCGTCGGGAATACGTGCCGTCGTCGGATAGTTCATCCGTTGCGCGTTCCCATTGGCCATCACGCTGTAGCCCCCAAGCGCCAGGGCTCCCTGGGCCGCTCCGTAGACCTTGCCATCCGCGCCATAGAGCGGAGTCATCAGAAGCAGTCCGCCCTCCAGGCTCCGCGCGTCACCGACGGAGGCGACCGTCACATCGATCTTGGTGCCGGACTCAGCGAATGCCGGCAGCGCACGCCGTCACGAAGACCGCGGCCATGTTCTGCGTACGAATGGTATTGGCGGCCGCCGCACCACCCGGTAGATTGATGCCCATCCGCTGCAGCGCATCCATCAGCGTTTGAATGGGGAAGACGGTCTGCTGACTATCGCCAGTGTTCCGCAATCCCACCACCAGGCCGTACCCGATCAGCTGGTTATCCCGGATTCCCTGCACCGATGAGATGTCTTTAATCCTGGCAAGGCGCGACGCCTGCGACACCGCAAGCTCCGCTTCGGCAGGAATAGCCAGGGTCAAAGCGGCAACGACCGCAATCGCGAGGCTGCATAGTTGGCGAGGGAGCATTTTGTTCTCCAAGTTAGAAAATCAGTAAGCTTTCCAGGGCGCGGACGACGAAGTTAGGCCGGTGCGAGTAGTCCTCCACAATGCCCTTGCCAACCACCTGAATCTCCATATCCGAAATTGATGTGGACACAACTTGGTTCTGCGCACTCACGTCCTCCGGCCGCACTAAGCCACGGAGAATGATCGTCTGCGTCTCCTGGGAGAAATGCACCTGACGGGCCGCCTCGATCACCATGACGCCATTCGGAAGCACCTCGACCACGGTCCCTCCAAGGGTGGTGGTCAGAGTGCTGTTATTCGCAGCCTGCGCCGTACCGGCAAGCGTATTCGTCGAGGTCGCCCCTAACAGATTGGAGGCCGAACTCGACTTCGAAAACGCACTGAGCAGAGCCGTGAGCTGTGAGCTCTCAGCCGAGGTGCGCGACCCCTGAATCGATCCATTGGCCGTCGACACAATACTCTCCGTGACCACCACATCGATCAGATCGTGTGGCTGGAAGGCACGAACATCGCTCATCATCCGCGACAGCCGCCCCGTATCGCTCCAGGTCGATCCAGGAGAGGCAGGCGCTGCCAGATCCCGCGCATGAACGCGCGTCAGATAGGCATCCATCGCCGAAGTGGCCGGATCGGACTTCTTCGATGCGTCTGTCTTCTTCTTCGTATCATCCGCTGCCGCAGGGCGCACGACTGCTCCGGAGAGACCAACCATCAACGCGAGAACCCATACCCGCCGAAACACGCACTTCGGCTGCTCCGTGCTCCTGATTGCTCCGCTTTCTGTCGTCGTTTCTGATAACTCTACCTCCCACAACCTTCCCTGAAAGGACAGGCAGCTGCGATCGCTTGCGTTACGAATTCGAGAACCCACTGCGCCCGGAAGAGACGAACCTTCAATCCCCTACGTGAACCTCGCCCTTACTGGCGATCTTGCCTGCCAAGACCGTGGTGCTATGCCATGCGTGAACCTCGACCCGAATGCTGCTTCCCAACTCACCCGCCTGCAATGCATGTCCGGCGAGCCGCATCGAGAAGGAACCCGAATCTTGAGTCACCACCACATCGTCTCCAAGGTGGACGAGAAGATGATCCTCCCGCGCACTTGCTACCTTTGCGCTGCGGGCCTCTTTCGCCAGCGACAACGGAGCCCAGAGCAACTGCGCAGGCTGTTTCGAAGCACCGCACTCCTGAACCCAGAACCACTGACGGCCAAGCGCGGGATCCTTCATCGTCCTCCACACGCGAAAGCCCTTCTCCGGCTCCGCATCGGAGGTCTTCGCAGGAAGACTCTCCCCATAATCGGCCAACGCAGCCTGCGGGGTCGCACTACATTGCGACCACGCAGATTGCGAGAAAAGCACCCCAGCAAGCACAAAAGAGGACGACCTTACTGCGGCATGTTATTGACTTGGGAATACATATCGTCCGCTGCACTGATCACCTTGGAGTTACTCTCAAACGCTCGCTGCGCTTCGATCATCTGAACAAACTCAGTTACGATATCGACGTTCGAGTTCTCCAGATATTCCTGCTGCAGCGTTCCCACACCGCTTGGACCGCCGGGTACATCGTTGATCGGATTTCCCGAGGAGAGCGTTGCCGTCACTAAGTTATTTCCAATGCTGTTCAAGCCACCAGGATTCGGGAACGTCGTCAGCTGAATCTGCCCCACCTGCTGCGGATTCGGCTGCCCGGGCAGAGTCGCATCCACCACGCCATACTGCGTGATCGTCACCGCAGTCGCATTCTGCGGAATCGCGACCTGCGGCTGCAGCAGATTACCGTTTGCATCCACGATCTGTCCCTGCTGATTCTCGTGAAAGCTGCCATCGCGCGTGTAGGCCAGAGTTCCATTCGGCAGCAGCACCGAGAAATACCCCACGCCCTGGATCGCGACATCCAGCGGATTGCCCGTCTGCACCAGGCTGCCCTGCGTCTGGATAACCTCCGTCGCCGAAGAGCGGACACCGAGTCCGACCTGGAGTCCGGCAGCCACCGTCTGCGGGCTCTGCGCCGCGCCAGGAGTAACCATGTTCTGGTAGATCATGTCCTGAAAATCAAGCTGCCGCCCCTGAAAGCCGGTGGTCGAAGAGTTAGCAAGGTTATTCGCAATCGTATCCAGATTCAACTGCTGCGCTTCCATGCCACTTGCCGCTGTATATAGAGCCCGTATCATATATAAACCTCTCCTGTTGACTTACGATCAGACCTTAGCCAGATCCTGCGTGGCGGTCTTATTGAACTCCGAATAGAAGATGCTCAGCGCCTTCTGCATCATCTCCGCCTGGCGCTGAATGAGCATGAGCTGCATCGTGCCGGTAACAACGTTGATATTCGAGCCCTCGAGGCTCCCTTGCTGCACCTCGGTGGAAGCCGCCGGTCGTGCCGCCTGCGCCGGTGCCCGAAAGAGCGTGGCACCTTCCGGCACAACATTGGTCCCCGCCGGAAAGTCCACCACCGCCATGCGCCCCGCAACCCCTCCAGCCACCGGATACGGTGCCATCGGCTGCAATATCGATCGGCCCCGGAGGCAGCACAATCGGGTTCCCATTCGCAGCCAGCACCCGCTCGTTTCGCGACGTCCGCAGCGTGCCGTCCGTGGCGCGCTGAAAGGCTCCATCGCGGGTATAGCGCACTCCGGCGGCGGTCTGGACCGTGAAGAAACCCGGCCCCTGCAGCGCAACATCCAGTGGATTCCCGGTCGTAGTCAGCTGTCCCTGCTGCAGGTCTACCTCATTGCCGCCGATCACGCCATAGTCGTTGAGCGCCGTGTTCAACTGCGAGTTCGGCGCATTCGGCCCAAGGATCGTGTCGCGGAAGAAGTTAGTCTCCGCGCGAAACCCATTGGTACTGGCGTTGGCTAGGTTATTCGCAGCCGTGTCGAGCGCCTGGCTGCGTGCCAGAAGACCACTCAAAGCTGCGTAGTATCCACTGTCCATATATCGAAGAGTGCAGCATGATAGATACCAAATAAAATATGCAGCAGCTTAAAAAGCGCTTATGCACATTCCGAGATCTCGCCTCTCAACGATCGGGAAGCGAGACTCGATCCACTAAGGAATCAGAAAAAGGTAATCCCGGCAAACTCCCGGAGCATTCTGCTCTTCACTCGCAGTGAACACGCGCAGCCAGAGATGCTGATGCAACCGTGTCAGGGACGCATCGGAGACATCCTCGTTTTGCAAAACAGAGGTCGCGGCTTTGATGAGCTCCTCCCCTGTCCGTGGCGCCAACACCGCTGCGGCCGGTGCCTGCATCGCAAGCGAGCGCGTCCAGGCCTCTTCGAAAGCGCTCTCTCCCGCCAGGCCCGCCTCTACGCGCAGCCCAGTAATATGCTGCACGGCGAAGGAGGCCACAGGATTCAGCGCGCGATCGAACGCAAGGTAAAGCATGCCGCGATTCCGTGCCGGAAGCGGAAGAAAGCGATAGATCTCGATCAGTTCGCGCGGAATCTCCGCTGGCTGCGCTCGGTAGGACGCCAGATCGAAGATGGGGCAATTCCACTGCATCCCGAGCGCCCGCGTGATCTCCCTCTCGCCAAGGTCCGTCCCCTTGCGAAGCCAATCTCCGATCCGCCCTTGCTTCGCCTGACGCTGCTGCTCTAACGCGGTCTGCAGTTCCGCTTCCGTGATCGCTCCCATCGAAAGCAACACCAGCCCAAGCGGAACGCGATGCGCGTGCGTCACCATGCTGCCAGGATCGAGAGACCGCCGAGTTCGCGCTCAATGCGCTGTCGCAGCACCGCGGACCAGCACGCATCCGAGCACATCCATTTGCCTTCGAAACAACGCCGCGGAGGTGCGCTCAGCGGTCTTCCGCGGAGCCGAGCAGGAGGGATTCTCACATCCCCTGCCGCCCCGCGAGCACAGTAGCTCGAGACGACTTGGGCTCGAAGGTCAGACGAGGCTGAGGAATGCACTCGCGATAGGCGCCGCAGCCTATCTAGAAGAGGCATCGTACGGTCTCCAGTCGCTTGCGCGGCTCCGCCACTTCGGTAACTCGCAGTCCGTAGTTTCCATCTACCAGAACCACCTCGCCGCGAGCAACGATGCGATCTCCGATCACCAGGTCCACCGGCGCATGCACGGAACGATCCAGCGGCACGACATCGCCCGGAGCCATATCCAGGATCTCGCTCAGCAGCATCTCGCGCCCGCCGAAGCGAAGCGACGCCTGCAGTTCGATATCCAGCAGAAGATCAAGATTGGCGGACGCCGCATCTCCCACAGTTGACTCTCCAACCACGTCTTGCGCTCGTGCATCCGTCGAGCGGCTTGGGCTGCCTTCACGGGCAGCCTTCTCCATCATCCACCCAGATGACCAGATAGATCGGAAGAACGATCTTGTCGCTCTTCAGATTCGAAAACAGCCCGGCGCTGGCATCGATACGCGCGCCCGTCCCGCGTATCGAGGCACCGGTTTCACGCTGGACAGCGAAGATTTGTCTCGCTCTGCACCAACTCCAGCCACTGCTGTGCGGTCTTCGCCGAGAACCCATCCCAAATGCTTTCTTCGCTCTCGCCCTCTTGCCCCAGAAGCGCTAACTCGCTGATCTCGCGCGAGGCCGCGGGAACCCCAAAGAGGATCTTCCCGAGAGAGTCTTCGCCGATCCGTAGCTCGAACTCCGAACAAACGCCCAGCGGACGCGAGGTCTCCGTAGGCTGCGTATCGTCGACTTCGAACGAAACCTCGGTGTATTCTGCCAGAACCTTACAGGCAGCTGTCAGCCATAGTTCCTGAAGTACAGGGATCCATCTGCTGGATCTCGCTTGCCGGCATAAACCGACTCTCCTTTTCCATTCCTCAAATTGTAGCAGTAATCAAAATCGCGCTGACCGAGCGACAGATCCACTTACAGATCCAGCGCCGACTTCGACGCCTCGAGCTTAGCCTTGAGGTGCAAGATCGCAGAGACCCGGATCTGCGACACCCGCGAGGTCGTCACATCCAGTACTAAGCCAATCTCTCTCATGGTGAGCTCTTCATAATAGTACAGGGTAAGTACCAGACGCTCGTTCATCGGCAGCTCTTCAATCGCCGCCTGAAGGCGATCCCGCATCTCCTCCCGCATGCAGATAAACAGCGGATCTTCTTCCGGAGGACCCGCAACATAGGCCACCTCTTCGGTGCCGGAGCTATCGTTGCGCTGCACGTGCAGGCTGCCCATCTCCAGGCCGTTGAGTTCCGTCAGAACGTTCTGATACTCCTCGAGCGATTGCCCGAGCTCATCGGCCATCTCCTGCTCGAGCGGCGCCCGCCCAAGCTTCGCCGTCAGAACACGAATCGCTTCCTCGATGACGCGGCCCTTGCGGCGAAGCTCACGCGGCCCCCAGTCCACATCGCGCAGGCTATCGAAGATAGCCCCCTTGATGCGGAACTGCGCATAGGTGCGAAACTGTGTCTTCTTGCCGCGAATCGAACTTATTGGCCGCATCGATCAGACCAAGCACCCCGGCACTCACAAGATCTTCGAGGTTCACATACTGCGGAAGCTTCTCGTGAATGCGGCGGGCAATGAATCGAACCATGGGAAGGTTGGCAAGGATGATCTGCCTCTCGATCGGCCACGCCTCAACCTCACCGGCAGGTCGCTGACGACCGGTTGCATCGCAGTGGACAGGGGAGCCCGATAGGTTACGTCTTGGCGTCCATAGGTAAAGCTTTGCATCTTCCCCTCATTCGATATTGCGAATTGAGACCTCTACAGCGTTCTGGCGCTCGTCAACGCGCACGGAGTTAGTTCACCACTCCCACCGATCGCACCTGAATCCCCGAAGGAATCTCAACCGGTGCGATCACGGCCAGCTTCGGCATGAAGTGGTTCCAACCAACGCCGCAGATGATAGCGGGCTGGACTTGAACATAGGAGCACGGGCGATGCCGAATCGCCGTGGCGTTGGATTAGGGGCTTCAAAGCTTCTACTAATTCCGCAATGCGTTCCAGCCGCATCCGGCCTGCCCGTATCGTTCACGCGCGAGCGCAGTCGCCTTCGAGCGCCCGAATCACCTGATCCTCGATCTGGGGATTGATGGTAAGCACACGCAGGGTTCCATCGGAGAGAGCAGCGGCTGCACCAGCGTCCGTCCCAACGCCTGGCGCGCGCTCTCGACCAGTGCGGGAAGGCTCTTGTTCATCGGCGCGGTCTCGACCAGCGCCTCCAGAATCGATCCCAGATTGCGGATCGAGACGCCCTCGCGCAGTAACTGTTGCAGGACCCGCTGCATCTCCCCGAGCGTGAGCAGCTTCGGAACAAGCTCCTCCACCAGGCGGGGATGTGACTCGTTTAACGTGTCCAGCAGACGCTTTGTCTCGCCGCGGCTCAGACAGCTCCTGCGCGTTCTTGCGCATGCAGCTCGCCCAGATGGGTGGCGATAACCGTCGTCTGATCCACCACCGAGTAGCCTGCGGCCAAAGCCTGATCTTCGATCTTCGGATCGATCCATCGCGCCGGCACGCCGAACGCCGGCTCGTTGGTCTCCTTGCCTTGAATCATGCGCGGGTTCGGATCATTCGACACCGCCAGACACGCGGTCCGGCCTCCAGCTCCCAGCTTCCCAATCTCAACGCCTCGCAGCAGAATGGAGTACTCCCGCGGACGAAGTCGCAGGTTATCGGTGATATGCACCGACGGCACAATGAAGCCAAGCTGCGTGGCGAGATGCTTGCGCAGCGCACGCACGCGTTGCAGCATCAGGCCGCCCTGCTTCTCGTCGACCAGCGGAATCAGCTGGAATCCAATCTCCAGGCAGACCTCGTCCAGCTTGATCGACGGTGGCGAGATTCTCACCCGCGGCGCGGCATCGGGCTTCGCCTTGCGGCCGCCTCATCGCGAACCACTGCCTGTCGCTGCTTCTTGCCGATAGAAACTCGCCGCGACGCCCACCGCGCGCAGCGATCGCCAGGAACGAGAAGGTCGGCATTCCCGGCACCAGCGCCAGCAGCGCCAGCACGCCCGCCGCGACCCACAACGTCAAGGATTCGTGAAGAGCTGGCTTCCCATCTCGTTGCCGAGCGGCTCCGAGGTCGAGGTACGCGTGAGCACGATTGCGCCTGCCACCGAGACCAGCAGCGCCGGAATCATCGTGACCAGACCGTCGCCCACCGTCAGGATGGTGTAGGTCCGCAGCGCGTCTGCGATCTGCATGCCCTGCTGCAACACACCGATGAGCAGGCCGGCGAAGATATTGATCGCGGTGATCAGGATGGTCGCCAGTGCATCACGCTGCGTGAAGCGGGCCGAGCCATCCATCGCACCGTAAAACTCCGCCTCATGCGCGACTGCCTGACGCCGCTTGCGCGCTCCCGCCTCATCGATCAGGCCGGCGTTCAGGTCCGCGTCGATCGCCATCTGCTTACCCGGAAGCGCATCCAGCGTGAAGCGCGCCGTAACTTCAGCCGTACGCACCGCGCCGTGGCTGACGACCAGAAATTGGATCGCAATAAGAGCCAAAAAGAGCACGAAACCGACAACGTAGTTGCCGCCGACGACGAACTGTCCGAAGGCCTCGATCACACTTCCGGCAGCCGCGGTCCCCTCGTTGCCATGCAGCAGAATTCTGCGGCTGGAGGCAAGATTGAGCGACAGACGCATCAGCGTCAGCAGCAGAAGCAACGTCGGAAAGATCGAGAAGTCGACCGCCCGCTGCAACTGCAACGCGGAGAGGAAGACGACAATCGATGCGGTCATCGAGAAGGCGAGCAGAAGATCCAGGATGAACGCCGGCAGCGGCACCAGCATCACAAACACCAGACAGATGGCCGCGATGGGGATGAATAACTTGGAGCCCCGCTTGAGCCAGTTCTTATTCGGACGCTTCGTTGGCGGTCGGCCTGCGGCACCGCTGCGATCGTTGCTGCCGAATTTGCCATCGTGCTCACTCCTTCTCCTGACGCACATCTGTTTGCGATCGCTGTACCCGCCGCACTTGCTTCGCTCCCCGCACCTCAGGAGCCTCTTCGATGATGATGGGAACCGGCGGGCCGTGCTACACGGGCCACGCCGCGGAGCCGAAGCGGGGCGCGGCGCTGCGTGCCTTCTCCCGCGCCGTGCGTTCCAGCTCCGCGCGATACAGGAAGGCCAGAATCTCGGCCACGACCGCGTACAGATCCTGCGGAATACTCTGCCCAACCTCGACCGAGCGATACAGCGAGCGCGCCAGCGGCGGGTTTTCCACGATCGGAATATCCAACGACCGCGCCTCTTGCTTGATCTGTGCGGCGATCAGATTCCGTCCCTTGGCGACCACCTTGGGCGCCTGCATCGTCTCCATCGAAAACTCCAGCGCCACAGCAAAGTGGGTTGGATTGGTGACCACGACACTCGCGCTCGCGAACATCGGCCTTGAGCTTGCGCCGCCGCAGTTGCCGCTGGATCTGGCGAATTCTCCGACGCACCTGCGGACTTCCCTGAGAGTCCTTCATCTCCTGGCGAATTTCCTGCTTGCTCATGCGCAGACGCTTCTCATTCGTCCACCACTCCACGCCGTAATCGATACCGGACCAAGCCAGCATCAGATATGCAGGCGTCGAGCAGGATCGTGTGCGCTTGGTCGAACATCTGCGGAATCCGCATGAGCGAAAACGCCGGCGTCGCGACAAACTCCGATAGACAGAAGATGGATCGCAATCCACACCAGAAGCAGCGACGGAATCAGCGTTTTGAGAATGCGCGCCAAACCCTGGAACGAGAACACCTGGCTGAAGTAAGAGGTCGGCGAAAGACGCGAGAAATTCAGCTCGAAGGCATTCTGCCGAACCGCAATGCCACCGGTCTGCGCAACATTCACCAACGCTGCGATGCAAAAAAGACTCCCCATGAAAAAAGCAACCGGCAACATCGTGCGTAGCGAGCAGCGAACGCAGCATCCAATAGCGCTTGGTTGCCCGCCTTCAGACTCAGATCGCTTGTCCGCGCCTCTTCCAGCGCGGAGAACAACGCCGCGCGCCACTGCGAAATGAAGCTCGCTCGAGAACCATCCAATAAATAACGTCCCCGTCAGCAGCACCAGCGAGCCGGTCAGTTCGCGGCTGCGAACGACCTGCCCTTGTTCCCGCGCTTTCTGTCGTCGTCGAGCTGTCGCTTTCTCTGTTTGATCGTCCGCCATCCGAGCCCTATGCTTTCAGGTGGTGCTGCATCAGGTGCATGGCAGCATCAAGCAGAGAAGAGAAATGGCTATCGATAAAGCTCGGCCACAGCCCAAGGCTCCCGATCAGAACCACATATCCCGTCAAAGTCTTGATCGGAATGCCCACGACCATCACAGGCAACGAAGGAGAGATCCTTCCAATCAGCGCGATCACGATCTGCACCAGAAAGGTTGCCGCCATCACCGGCAACGCCAACTGCAGCCCCGACACAAGAATGGCGCCGAACATATGGACGATCGTCGGGGCCACCATCGCATCGAAACGCGCCTGTCCGGCTGGCACCACAACCAGCGTACGATAGAAAGCTTCAATGACGATGCGGTAATAACCACCAGTAAACAACACCGTCGCTAAGATCAGCTGGGTAAACTGCTCCATCAAGGGACTCTGCACGTTGGTCGTCGGATCCATTACATTGACCAGACGAAAAGCTGAACTCCAGATTGAGCAGGTATCCCGCGAAGCTCATCGCCTCCTGCAGCAACGTGATGCAGAAGCCCAACAGAAGACCGACCGCCAGCTCCCCGAGAATGCTCGCTCAGACTCAGCGGGCGGCGTGCGCGTAGCCGCTGCCATCGGCATAACAGCAATGGTGAGTGCAAGCGACAGACCTACCTTGATGCGAACTGGGATCGCCTTGGTCGCAAACGGGGGACAAAAGACAAACATGCTGCTGACCCGCACTAGAATCAGCAGCGCGGCGGTCAAGAATCCCGTCCAGTCCTGAGCCAGAGGGCCTGTCCCTTGTGGTGGCATGATCGCTATCGCACGAACCTATGAAAGTCACTGAGTAAACCGATGGTGTAGTAAGCAAGCCGCCGGATGATCCACGGCGCTCCGACCAGAAGCGCCACGCCGACGATCGCCAACCGCGGAACCTGAGAGAGCGTCTGGTCCTGCAGCGAGATCAGCGTCAGCGTAAGACTCACAATGACGCTGATCACCGTCGCAAGCAGCAACACTGGAGCGCTGATGATCAGCGCTTCCTTGAGCAACATCCTCATCAGTTCGGTAACTTGATCTGGTCCCATGGCTCTCCTCGAAACTAAAAGCTCTTCAAGCAGTGAATTGGCCAACATATTCCAGCCATCCACCATGACGAAGAGAAAGATCTTGATGGGCGTCGATACAACCACGGGAGGCAACTGCATCATGCCGACCGAGGTGGTAATCGACGCGACAACAATATCGACTAAGAGAAATGGCAAGAACAACACCGCGCCGATCTGGAAACCCGCCTTCAGCTCCGAGAGCATGTAAGCCGGCACGACAACACGCAGCGGCAGATCCTCCTGCGTCTTCGGCCGCGCCATTCCCGACGCGTGTACGAACAGCGCAAGATCCTTCTCGCGCGCATACTTCAGCATGAAGATGCCGCGGAGGATCCGTTCCCCGGCTGATCGCCGTCATCCCATCGATCTTGCCCTGCTGAAATGGCTCCACCGCCTGATGCTGCACCTGTAACAGAACCGGTTGCATGACGAACCAGGTCATCATCAAGGCAAGCCCCATCAAAATCTGGTTACTGGGGGCCGTCTGCGTTCCCAACGCCTGACGCAGGAAGTGAAACACCACCAGCAGCCGGATCATCGGCGTCATCGACAGCAGAATCGCCGGGAGCAGCGTAATCAGCGTCAGGACAAATACAATCGTCCAAGGCACCGTATTGATGCCGGCGCCAGGCATCTTGAAACCCTGCGCCGTGATGGCACTCTGCAAGCGGCGCCGCCGCAAGAAGGATCATAGGGTGCATGGTGCAGCCTCCTCGCCGGTCTGTGTGTTCAACGGCATTCGCCGAAGGCCGTCGCCCTCAAATGGAGCGGGATAGATGCAGTTCACCGCATCCCCGCCGCAGCCCACAAAGAAAGTCTTCCCCTCGCACTCCACCAGGAAGAGGGAACGCTTGCCGCCCAAAGGAAGCGTCTCCACAACCCGCATGCGGCGCTGGTTCTTCTGGCGCATCTGGGCCCACAGACTCCAGACCCAACCCTCTTTTTCATTGCTGTTATCTTCATTGCACCTTCCGTCGCCGCTCCTCACTTCAGGCGCGTGACCCGGACCCCCAGCTTGTCATCCGTCACTTCGAACTCCGCCCAGGCAAACTGCACATCATCGGCCAGCAGCGGCACCTCTCGCTCACTGCGCCACGCCGAAGCGAGAATGCTTCCCGACTTCAAGCGCCAGCAGATCGCGCACCCGAAAGGACGGCACAGGAACGGCTACCAACACCGACGTCGGCAGTCCAAACACGGTCGACCAACTGGTCGGCGGCGCGTCTGCCACTGCGATCGGTCCTTCAGCTTCAACCGGAGTCAGTTGATCCATGAGGTTCCCTTATTGCTGGACAAGAAAGTCCGTGAAGTAGAGGTTGTCGAGGGAGAGGCCAGGAACCTTCGCGGTCAAGATCCGACTTCAACGTGGTCTTCAGCGCGGCCTTGCCTTCAGCGGTAAGAAGAACAGCAGCGGTCTGCGTCGAAAGGTCCGCCAGAATCGTGTCGCGAACAATCGCGGACTGCAACAGCGCGGCGCTTGCTTCGGCGGCTTTTTCCTTACCAGCCTCCGCAGCAGCCTCCGGCTTATGAACACTGAGCGTGATCGTCACCTTCACATAGCCCTCTCCTCCGGAGAGATTGGCGAGGAAAGGATCCAGCGTCACGGCCTGCACTGCCGTATTTGCCGCTGGCTTACTGGCGTTCGCTGCCGGCGCTGCGTGCGGCGGGGTGCATCTTAGTGCGGTAGAACCAAAAGCCCGCGCCTGCAGCGGCAAGCAGCAGAACGCCGGCTACGATCAGCAGGGTTTGGTTATTCTTTTTTTTAGAGTCAAGACTGGATGCGGTGGCGGCCATATTGCCAGAGATAGCTGCATCTTAAGAACCAGTCTCCTCCCAGCCGCATCAGGCCAGACTTAACTACCAGCTTAGGGAGTTCTAAAGGAGACGAGCGCAGCCCCCGAGGAGGGACTGCGCTCGATTGCCGCTGCTCCAAAATCTCCAGGGGAATCTCCCCGAAATCAAGAAGCAGCGGCCTCGCGAGCCTTCGCCCGCGAGAAGCAGAGCTACTACCGCATCATGTTGAGGGTGTCCTGCTCCACCGTATCGAAGGTCGTAATCGACTTCGAGTTGGCATCGAAGGCGTTCTGCGCCACGATCAGGTTGGCGAACTCCGTCGAGATATCGACGTTCGATGCCTCCAGGTCGCCGCCCTCGATCGTTCCGAGGGTGCCCGTCCCGGCAGCGCCGACGCTCGCCTGCCCCGACGCCAGGGTCGTCTGGTAGTCATTGGCGCCAACCGCGGTCAGTCCCTCTTCATTGCTCACCGAGGAGATCGCAAGCTGCCCCAGCGGCGCCGTCTGCCCGTTCGAGTAGGTTGCGGCAATCACTCCCTGTGTATTCACGCTGAAGCTCTCATACGTACCGCTCGCATTGCCATCCGCCGTTGTCCCGGTGGTGGTCGATGTCGACGCGGTCTGCGTGATGGTGGACGTTCCATTGGCCGCAAACAGATTGAGCGCGAAGTTCAGCGAGCTTGCGCCATCGGTCAAGGTCGTTCCTGGCGCCGTCTGGGTAAGCGTCGTGCCAGTCGCGTTGATCGTATTATTCGCGCCCGCCGGGCCGGTGATGACAAGTTGACCGTTTTGCACGCTCGCGGTCAGTCCAGCGCTCTTGAAGCTGGCCTGGCCATTCAACTGGTCCACCGCATCCTGAACGTTCGTTCCAGCCGCGAAGGTTGCCGTCACCGACGTCGGCAAGGGCGTGTCAACCAGCGCCGATCCCGTCAGACTCATGGTATTCGCGGTCCCTACTGGTCCAGTGATAATCAGCGAATTGCCACTGGCGGAAGCCGTGTAGTCCATGGCTGCCGAACTGAGCATTCAAGTAGGTCACGGCCTGCGACAGACTATCGCCACCGTAGGGAGGGTTCCGTGACTGCGGTGACGCCCGGATTCGTGAAGTCGAGTGCCGGAGAGCGTGTCGCTGGACGAGCTGAGCGTGAAGGTAGCGGTCGAGCCGGCAATCGCCGTGGGGGTCGTCGCAGTGGGATGCGTCAGCGTCGTATTGTTCTGCACCTGAAGGTCGAGCGTTACCGGAGATGGCGTCGCCCGAAGTAACGGCAAACGTCGCCGTAGCGCCGGTTCCAGCCGTACCGAGTCGACCAGTCCCGCGGGAGTTCCGATCGCCGCCCCCGTAGCCGCCAATCCCGTAAAGCTGATCCCGCCGATGTTCGTCGAAGGGCTGACCAGCTGACCCGAGCTGTTGAACTGCAGCGTGCCCGTCGAGGCAGCGTTGCCGATCGCCCCCGGAACGGTCACCGCATAGCTCCAGGCGCCTGCCTCCCTGCGCCGTGTAGGTCACCGTCGCGTCCTGCGTTCCACCCAGCGAGTCGTACAGCGTGACCGGTGACGTCACTACGGTACCCGCGGTCGCGCGTCGCATCCAGATTCGCATTGACGGTTACATTTTGCGTCGCCTGCGGTGCTTGGCTACCGTTGAGCGGCACCATAATCGGAGCCAGCGCGCCGTTCGTGTTCACCACTCCGTCGACCGTCGGATAGCCCAGCACCAACATACCGTTGCTGGTGACCAGATCACCGCTCGAATTGGTGGTGAAGCTGCCATCCTGTGTCAGATAGTTTTGCCCCGTGGTGGGATTTTGAACGGTGAAAAAGCCGTTCCCATTGATCGCCATATCACTGGTGACACCCGTGCTCGTAATGCTTCCCCCGGTGAAATCGGTCGAGGTCGAAGCGACCTGCACACCCAGGCCCTCCTGCAAAGGATCTCCACTCCCCGACTCGCCAAGGTTCTGGTAGAACAGCGTCGAGAAGTTGGTGGTCTGATCCTTATAGCCAGTGGTGTTCATATTGGCTAGGTTGTTAGAGATAGTATCCAGGGCTTCTTCGTCAGCCTTTAGCCCCGTCAGGGGGATCGAAAATGATGACATGGTTCCTCTTTTGAAGTCCTTCGTGTGAGCGGCTGTTCAGCCGTTGTTGGAAAGCGCGTCTCAGCGACTAATGACCGAGCGCAACGAAATCTTTTCGTCCTCCGCCTGCTAGGACATGACCCCTTGGGTCGTACGCCACTCCTGCGGCACCGCAGGGTTCGCATTCGCATTCATGGAATTGAGCACCGAATTGGAGGCATCCAACTGCTGCGAGATACTGAGTTGATCGGTCATCCCATCAGGAGCGGACAACGGCGATGAGCCAAAGGCGCCATAACTGGCCTGCGCGCTGTTTACCTGCGCCTGCGAGACCCGGGCGGAAGGAGCAGAGGAGGTCCCACTCGTGCCCGAAACCGGATCTACCGAAGAGCTGTCGATTCCCGTCGTTCCCGTAGTCCCCGTCGACATCGACCGACGAGTCCAGCGTGCCGATTCCCGAGTTGATCGAGATCAGCTGTTGCAAACTATTCACGTCAACCAACTGGTTCACATAAGCATTCGGATCGGTGTCGGATGTCGGATCCTGATTTTGCAACTCCGTGACCAGAAGCGTCAGAAAGTCGTCTGCCGTGATCGTGGCATCTCCGGTATCTCCCGCGGTGCTGCTGCTTGCAGCAGCGGCATTGGTCGTCGCCGCCTTCGCCGAAACCCCATTCGCCTGCTGCTGCCGTTCAGACTGAAGCTGTTGGACGATGCTATTTAGATTCACTCGTCTTCTCCTCGATCGTTCGTGAAAGTTGCGGAACTACGCCCTGATACTGATTCGGTTTCCGGAGCCACTCGTCTGGCTTCGCCCCGGTGCTCTGCCGGAAGCCGCCGTGACCGCTGCGGTCACAGTCGGGCTTGCCTGCTGTCCACGCTGCGACTGAGACGATTGGTTCGATTGCTGCCCTTGATTCGCGGCGCTCGTGTCCTGCCCCGCAGTAAATTGCTGCCGCACGGAGACCCCGAGTTGATCCACCGGAAGCTGGCGCTCCGCAAGATGCGCATTCAGCTGCGGCAACAGCGACGCCGTGGTGCTATGCTCGGCCGCTGATCCCAACTCCAGCATCGCCGTCACGTGCCCTTGCTGCCGCTGTGCGACCACCGACGTCCAGGAATCCTGTCCGTTGGCGAATCCCGCCTCCACCCGGTTGGAAGAGATCTGCCACGTGCCGTCGCGCCCGCCCGTTGTAGTGCCGTCCAGCAGCGCATGCGCATCGGTGCTTCCTAGCCCCGAATTCGTGGATGCGCGTACGCTCCAACCCATCACTCTTCGGCGTCAATGCGCCACCATCGTGCGTCGCCGCCTGAGCCGCCGGTGCGCGCCCGGCGCCGGCGGAGCCTCGTGTGCTCCTGCAGGCAAGACACTCGCCGCCGCATCATGATGGGCGCCGACGCTGCTGCTGGTCACCGCGGTCGATGCGGTCGACGCGCTCGGCAGCATTCGCAGCCGCCTTTTGATCCGCATCTGTGGCGCTCGATATGGCTGCCGCATCACGCACCGCGTCCGCCGTCGCCGCGCTGTTCGTGCCGCTCGCAACTCCCGATGCACGCATCGGCACTGCTCTTGCGCTCCGCTCAGATCAACAGAGTTGCCGGTCCTTCGCGTCGTCCCAGTCGCCTCAGTCGTCTTCGGCTTCCCTCTGCCTCGCCTCCACGACAGCCTGGTCAGCAGCGACTCCCTTGGCTCCCTCGACCGACTGCCTCATCGTCCGCAATATGCTTCGACGACATCTCCTCTTGCGGTCCATGAGCAACCGTGGCCAGAACTCCATCCACGGATCGCTCCGCATTGCCCTTGTCCGTCGCTGACCTCCCAGCACCGCCTTCGACGCTGCGAAGCTACCAGCCCCAGCCAGTTCTCCCTTTTCCCCGGAGACCACCGTCGAGTCCAGCGTCGTAGCTGGCTGCATCGTAGGAATCCAAGCCGGAATAAGTGCCGCTTCGGTTACATCTTCCCCTTGCATCGCCAGCAGGGAAGACGACCCGTCAGGCCCGACTCGGCCTTCTCTGCTCCCTTCGCTGTCTGTGACTTCTCTGTCTCACCTGCGCTCTCCACAGTCGCCTTTCGCATCTTTGGTCGAGCTTGTTTGCGGAGAAGGCTGTGGGAGTGTGACCGGATTCAATACCGGAAGCGAAGCCTCCAACATCGCAGACGATCCGTTCAACGTCGGAAGCGAGACGCCCGGAGCAACCACCGCAGCCTCGTCCTCCACGGACTCTGCCTCCGGCGCATCGTCCGCCTTCACATCCGGCATCTCTTGCTCGAGGTCCGTCTGCGAAGAAGACGCTGTCGCGTTTCCTTTTCCTTGTGCGGCAAGCAATAAGCTGGAGAACTCTTGGCCCTTTGTAGCCGAAAGATCTTCCTTGGTTACACTTTTATGAAGACCTGTTTTCCCTGCGGCTGTAGGCAGCAGACTATCCCCAGGGCTAACTGCGATCGGAACATTCATAGACACCACATTTGCATTTCACTTGCCGATTAGAACGAACTTAGCTTTGCTCCGCCTGCTCCCGAAGCCACTCATAGCGACGGCGGGTCTGGACCAGATCATCCAACTCCGCTCGACTCCTGCGCTCTCATCTCCATCGCCTCCTGCTCTTCCGCTCTCGTTCAGCAGGCTTTCCAGCTTCTGCCGCTCTCGCCGGCGCTCCAGGTAGCCATCTTTCTTGACTTGAATCTCCATCTCAAGCCGCGGAATCGTACGCGCGCTGCGCACCGCGAACACACGCTGAAGCTGCGCCTCGGACTCCGGCCCCTCCATCCGTACGGCTCCGCCTCAGGCTCCATGAAGGCATCGATTCCTTCGTCCGCGCGCGGCCTGCTCCCCCGCCAGAGCCTCTCCCACCTGCATCTGCGCGCGACGCAGCAGCGCTACGCTGCTCTCCAATCCCAGCCGCGCCTGATCCTCTTGCATCTGGCGAATTTTATGTAACTGTCCAAGTTTCTTTCTGGAATCGTTCACATCACCCCTGCGCTGCCAGAGCCTGAAGCCGCTCCATGACACTGTTGAAAGGTCTCTTTCTCGTGCGATGTCTGCTCCAGAAAGCGACGAATCGCCGGCATGATGCGCAGCGCCTGATCCAGTTCCCCATCGGTTCCCGACTTATACGCTCCAATGCGTACAAGA
This sequence comes from uncultured Acidobacteriaceae bacterium, assembly GCA_963755245.1. Lineage (GTDB taxonomy): Bacteria > Acidobacteriota > Terriglobia > Terriglobales > Acidobacteriaceae > Edaphobacter. The sequence goes on from CAVWJY010000015.1 coordinate 97,220, forward strand.
TCCTCGGACCGCGTATACGCCGCCATCCATCGCCGCACCCGCATCGCTGCATGGCGGTGCTCCGGCGTGGCCACCGCGCTCATCAATCGGCTCACCGAATCGAGAATCGCAATCGGAGGATAGATACCCTCCGCCGCAATCGAACGGCTCAACATGATGTGTCCATCGAGCAGCGAGCGCACCGCATCCACGATCGGATCCTGCAGGTCGTCGCCCTCCATCAGAACACCATAGAAGGCCGTGATCGACCCATGCGTCCGTCTACCCGCACGTTCCACCAGCCGTGCCAGCCGCGCAAACACCGAGGGCGTATACCCACGCACCGTGGGCGGCTCTCCCGCAGCCAGTCCAACCTCGCGCTCCGCCATGGCATAGCGCGTCAGCGAGTCCATCACCAGCAACACATTCTTTCCCTGCGAGGCAAAGTACTCCGCGATCACCGTCGTCGTATACGCCGCGCGAATGCGCAGCAGCGGAGACTCATCCGAGGTCGAGACCACCGTCACCGACTTGCTGCGTCCTTCCTCGCCCAACACATCATCGAGGAACTCGCGCACCTCGCGGCCACGCTCTCCGATCAGGCCCACAATCGTAATATCCGCCGAAGTATTGCGCGTCATCATGCCGATCAACGTACTCTTGCCGACGCCGCTTCCACCGAAGATCCCAACGCGCTGCCCGCAACCCGTCGTCAACAAACCATCGATGGCTCGAATCCCGGTGCCCAGCGGCTCATCGATCGGCAGCCGATCCATCGCCGCGAGCGGCGCCCGATCCAGCTCCCAATTGCTCGTCGTCCGCAGCGGCCCGGCCACCATCGATCGGCTTGCCCAGAGCATTCAGAACCCGTCCGCGCAGATCATCGCCGACACCAACCCGCGGCCTCAAGCCCGTGGCCGCCACGGTATTGCCATAGCGAATTCCAGGAACACGATCAAGCGGCATCGACAACACCTGGTTGCCGCGAAATCCAATCACCTCGCCCAGATGCCGCTTGCCTTCACTATCGACAATCTCGCAGGTCTCGCCCAACTGGCACAGCGGTCCCTCGGAACGAACGCTCTGCCCAAGAGCCTCCACAATCCGGCCCTCGCAGCGCCACGCCGGACGCTCCGCGAGCGCCTTAAAGTAGGGATCGAAGTTATGCCGCTTCATTCGAGCCAGGCAGGGCCTTCATCGCTCCGCTCAGGGATTGGTGTTCGGCTCCTGCGACGGACATGAGACACTCCTATTGAATCGCTTCCATCCCACAGTTCGAGCAGGTCAACGCATCCTGACCGACCGACAGGCGTTGCTGCAGCAGGTCGAAGAACCCGCGCTCAATCTCAGCCAACTGCGCATCGACACTCAACTCAATACTTCCCATCCGCGATTCGATCAGGCACCCACCAGCCTGCATCCGGGGATCCGCCATCACCGTGGGCCGCTCCTGCACCGGCATCTCCGCAAACACCCTCTCCCAGCCCGCCGCCTCTGCGGAAGGAACGCGGAGAACCACCTTCGAGGTCTCCTCCAGCCGATCCATCGCGGAGCGAACAACCGCGCGCAGCAGCATCGGATCCATCTGCGTCTCGCGATGCAGGATCTTGCGCGCGATCGCCAGCGCCAACTTCACCGCCTCCGCCTCCACGCCGCGAAAGTACTCCTTGCGCTCGGCAGCAAACGCCTCGATCGCCGCCACGATCGACGAACGAGTCTCCGCCAGCGTCTGCGAAGACTCCTCCGCCTGCTTGCGCCGCCCACCCTCTTCGCCCTCGAGCCGGCCGCGCTCCTTCACCTGGGGAAGCTCTCCCTCCAGCGTCGCCAGCCTGGTCTCCAGCTCGAAGATCCGGTTCTTCGCAAGCGTCATCGCCACTTCGTTCTGGTCCGGCCGATCATCCTCGGAAGCAACGAGGTCAGCCCCGAAGGAGTACGCAACGCAGGCACGCCCGCACTTTTCGATCGCGGAATAAGAAAGTGCTCGAACTCGATCTACAGGGGACACTGGTGCCTCCTACTTCCTTCTGTCTTCAGAAAGATCCTGTCTACGCAACATATTCGTCATCGGCCTCGGGCTTCAGAATCAACTTGCCCGAAGCCTCCAGGTTCCGCGCCACATTCAGAATCTCGGTCTGCGCCTTCAGGATATCCCTGCCCCGGATCGGGCCAAGAACCTCCATGTCATCGCGCAGCATCTCCACCGCACGCGAGGACAGCGCACGCAAAGAAATGCAGCCGAAGGTTCTCTTTGGCGCCCTTGAGCGCCGTCGCAAGCAGCCCCTTATCGATCTGCGCAACCAGCTCCATCATGCTCGATGCCGGAACGGTTACAAAATCCTCGAACGTGAACATCAGATTGCGAATACTCAGCGCCATGTCCGTGTTCTCTTGTTCGATCGACTCCAGAATCTGCTTGGTCACCGAGGCGTCCATCCGATTCAGCAGGTCAGCGACAACCTGAAAGCCCGAGTACGACTGGCTGCGATCGCGACCGCTCGATTCCATACGCCGTCGCAGAATCAGACCCACCTTCTGCGCCATCTCGTCGGAGAACTGCCGCATCTCCGCCAGCCGTTTCACCACCGAGACACGCATCTTCTCCGGCAACGCGAGCAATGCCTGCGACGAGGCACGCGGATTCAAGTGCGCCAGCACAAGCGCCACGGTCTGCGGGTGCTCCTCTTCGAGAAACCTCGCGACCTGTTGCATATCCAGCTTCTGCAACGGCGCAAGATTACTATCCGCTGCCTCGCGCGACCGCTTCACCTGGCTCAGCAGCTCCTGCGCCCGCTGCGGTCCCGAAGGTCTCGACCAGAATCCGCTCCGCATAGTCCAGGCCACCGAAGGCAGAGGTACTGCTGCGTCTCCATCAGCTCGTGGAACTCCTCGAGCACCGCCTGCGACATCGCCGGCGATACCGATCGAAGCGACGCAATCTCCTGCGTCAGCCGTTCAATCTCGCGATCGCCCAGTTGCCGGTAGATCTCCTTGGCACGCTCGTCCCCCAACGCCACCATAAGGACCGCAGCCTTGCGGATTCCGCTTATCGGCATACCATCCGGAATTTCCAAAACCAACGCAGCTGGTACCTGAGTTGCTCCCATTCTCTCTCCCACCTCTACTCGGACTCATCATCCGTGATCCAGCTCTTCACCAGTCGCACCACCGGCTCCGGCTCCTGCATCATCCGCTGCGACACCGCCTCACGCAACACCTGGCTCCGAGTCCGCGGCCGTGCTTCGAACACATCCGTCACCGGTTCGCTCTCAATCAGCGTGGTGGCATGCTCCCCGGCTGCAAGCTCAGGCTGCGCCATCTGCTTCACCAGCTGCATGCCAATCGGCCGGAAGACAAAGAACAGCAGCAGCACAAAGATGATGATCGGACCCGCCACCCACATCGCACTCAACACATGATCCTCGCGCGGCATGAAACGATCAAACAAACTCGGTGGTACCGCCGGCGCGTTATCCACGAAGGCCATATCTTCCACCGCAATCTGATCCCCACGCGCTGCATTGAAGCCCACCGCAGCCTTGGCCAGATCCTCGATCCGCGCCAACTCATCCGGCGTATGCGAGACAAACTGCGTCTTCATATTCTTGCCGGTGCCAGTCGTCACGACCTTGTCATTCAACAGAACCGCGATCGTCAGCCGCTTCACCTGACCCGCGCCCTGCACAATATGTACCGTTCTCTTCGAGGCAAAGTAGTTGCTATTTTCGTGATGCGAGGTCTCGGTCGCACTCACCGGCGGCGGATACACAGGCAGTGCGCTCGGCGGAGTCGTGCCGTTCGTTGCCCCTCCTCCGTTCGGCGCATTGGTCGCCGTTCCCGGAACTCCCGCGACCTTCGGCTGACCGCCCTGGCTCTGATCCGTGCTGTCCGCCGCCACCAGAACCGTACCCTTCGGATCGTAGATCTCCTGGGTCTCGTCGGTGTTCGCACGATCGAAGTCCACATTCACCGATGCGCGAATATTATCTCGTCCAGCCACCGGCGTCAGCGTCGCATTCAGACGATCGACTAACTCCTGCTCGTACGCCGCAGCCTGCGTCTCCGCATCCTTCTGGCCAAAGTTGACCCGACCGTCCGCATCGACCAACGTAACGTTGTTCGGATCGAGTCCATCCACCGCACTCGCCACCAACGTCCGAATCGAATCCGACTCCGTCGTCGTCAAGCTGCGCCGGCCAAGCTTGATGACCACCGAAGCCTTGGCAGAGCGTTCCTGATTTTCAAACAGAGAGTCATGCGGCATCACCAGATGAACACGCGCCGATTCGATCGCTCCCATGGTGCTGATCGTGTGCTCCAGCTCGCCTTCCAGAGCGCGCTGATAATTGACCTTCTCATCAAACTCCGAGCCCACCCAATTCGGCTTATCGAAGAGCTCGAATCCAAGCCGTCCCGACTGCGGAAGGCCCTTCGCCGCCAAGTCCAGCCGCGCCTTATCCAGATCCGTAACCGGCACCCGCAACGTGGTCCCATCCGCATCCAACTGATAAGGAATCTTTGCCGCAACCAACTCAGCGGCGGCCTGCTGCGCCTCGCGCGCCTCCATGTTGCTGTACAGCGTGCTCCACTCCACGCGCGACGAAAGCCACATGAGACCAACTGTCATGAGCAGCATTCCAGCCAGCGTCAGTCCCATCAAGCGACGTTGCATGGGAGTCGTGCTCTTCGCCAGCCATTGCTGGCGCATCGAGCAGAGCTCGTTGCATTCGTTTTAGTGCGTCGGGCATTTACGTTTGCTCTCAGGGCTCCGAAGGAACCAGGTCAGAACTGCATCGAATTCAGTTGGGTGTAAGCGTCCACAGCCTTATTCCGCACCGCCAGCGTAAGTTGGTAGGCAAGATCGGACTTCTGCGTCGCGATCATCGCCGTATGCACATCCACGCCATCCCCGCGCAACAGCCCACTCACCTTGTCGCTGGCGTCCTGCTCGAGCTTGCCCATCTGCTCCATCGCTCCATGCAGAACGCTGGCGAACGGAGTCTCCGAGACGCCCGCGCTCGCATTGCTGCCCACAGCACTCGAACCTCCCATGCTGTCTTCAAACGCGGACTTCGCCACTGTGCTAAGAGCTACCGAGTCAATCATTCATTCCTCACTAAGATCTTCATTAGATCGAGCGACGATTGCAGCATGTTCTTCTCTGCCGTCACTGCCGTCGCATTCATCTGATACGAGCGCGTCGCTCCCATCAGATCCACCATCTCCGTCGCCGGATTAATGTCGGGAAAGCTTACGTAACCGTCCGCGTCCGCGTCGGGATGTCCTGGCTCATAGCGCCGCAGCGCAGCGCCCTTGTCCGCGACCACCCCCGCCACCTCAACGCCCTCGTCCCCGTTCTCGGCTCCGGTCGCCGAAGCAAAGTGCGTCGCCAGCACTCCGCCGAACGACGGCTGCTCGATGCTCGACATCGGAGAAGCGGCAAAGATAACGTGTTGGCGCTGATACGGCCCGCCCTGCGCGGTGCGCGTCGTCTCCGTATTCGCCATATTGGCAGCCACCACCTCGGCGCGAACCCGCTCTGCCGTCAGTGCCGTGCCACTCAAATCCATAACTCCGAACAAATTCATCTCTGGCCCTCTAAGAGAAGATTTCCGTTCCTGCCTTGTGGGAGAGGCTGTGCCGCGCACAACTCCCCACGCCTTCAGGAGCGATCCCGATTGCAACAGGCAGAATGCGACTGCCGATTGGATTGGTCTAAGTCAAAACTCCGCAGCGGCCCACATAGCTGTCGGAGTCGAATCTCGATTACCTCGCTCATCGCCTGAGGTTCTTGCAGCAGAAGGGCCAACTTGATGAGGAGTAGTTAAGAAACGTCTTACGTCGGAAGCCCCCGCATTCCTTCGCACAACGCAGGAAATCGCCGGCCTCGCAGAAAGGATTCTCCAGCCTGCGCGCCAAGACCTAAGAACTTCCTTAGCAGCGCGCCATGAGCTCCCGCAAAGAAAACGGCAGCGAGCTAACGCCCGCTGCCGAATCGAATCTCCGTCGACGAAATCTCCGCCCGGTCTTCCGCCAGAATGTAACCGCGCTCGAGCACATGTTCCAGCTCTCGAACACCGCCCGGCCAGCCATGTGCCAGCAGCTTCTCCATCCCCGAGGCATGCAGCTTCTTCGCCGGCTGGTCCGACGCCAAGCGGCGAAGAAAGTGCGCAGCCAGCTCCGGAATATCCTCCTGCCGCTCCGCAAGGCTCGGCGTCACCAGCGGAAACACCGCCAGTCGAAAGTACAGGTCGGACCGGAACTTCCCTGCAGCGGCATGCTCCTCCAACGGCTGATGCGTAGCGGCAATCACGCGTACGTCCACGTGAATGGGCTTGTTCTCACCGATGCGCTGCAGTTCGCCCGCCTCCAGAAAACGCAGCAGCTTCGCCTGCAACATCAACGGCATCTCGCCGATCTCATCGAGAAACAGAGTTCCGCCATGCGCCGCTTCAAGCCGGCCTATGCGCGCTTGAACCGCGCCCGTAAACGCACCCTTCGTATGTCCAAAGAGCTCCGACTCGAGCAACGTCTCCGGAATCGCCGCGCAGTTCAAAACAATGAATGGATTGCGCGAGCGCGTGCTCAGCCGGTGCACCGCACACGCGACCAGCTCTTTTCCCGTCCCCGTCGGCCCTTGAATCAGAACGCTCGTCTTCTTCGGGCGCAACCAGACGAATCTGCCGGCACAGTTCCAGGATCGCCGGGCTCGAGCCAACAATCTCCGGCAGCTTCGCGGAGAGATCGCGCGGCTTCTCGATGACCGGTAACGGCTGCTCCAGAATACCGGCTTCGCCGCCTCTTCGGCTCCCTACCGCAGCGACCTCGCCGACAGCGCTTTCACTCGCTTTGTCTGCAACCGGCGGGCTCGGAAGAACCGTGACGTTAGAAGGCTTGGCCGCCATCGCAGGCTCCTCGCTCCCCTCAACATCGCTGCAGCGCAGGGCATACCACAGCTCTTGCCGCCTTGAGTTCTTCACCCCAGCCAGCTGCAGCACACTCATGTTCTGCATCAGCACATCCGTGCCGGGATACCGTCGCTGCGACTCGGAGAGAAACTCCGACACCTCAAGATCCGGCAGCCACGAATCGAGAATCATCGCCACGCAATCATGCTTGCTGAGATACAGCAGGGCCTCCGCTCCACCGGATGCCTCCTCGACCCGCCAACGAAGCCCCTCCAAAACGCCCTTCAACTTCTGACGAAAGGACATATCCGGACTGGTAATGAGGACCGTTGCAGGATGTTTCGCGGGTGCAGGGGAATATCTATGTAGGGTCGCTGTCATTGGGAAGGGCAGATAAATAGAAATTCTTTGGTTCAGCTTTCGGAATCTATGTTCCGGAAAAGTATTCGTTGGGCTTACTTACTACCTGTTGAGAGTCATTAACTGCAAAACGCTATGCGAAGGTTATGCGACGACTTACTCCATCGAGTAGAGCACAAACCGTCGATGCTCCAAGATCAAACACAAAATGCAGCAGGATGAGGATGCTGCAATCCCAGCGTGAAAGAGAATCCAACCTTGGTTCCCTCCATCTGCAGATCTCCCCCAAAGGCCTCAAGACTTTGCTGCACCAACGCAACCTCAGGCAGTTTTCGATTTTGAAAGTCAAAGTTCTTGCACTCGAACGGGCGCGCATCGGCGTGTAACTGCGCCGCAATCTGCTCGCCTTGATCCGAAGGAACCAGCAAGTGCAATTCAATCGCACTCTCATGCGCACGCGCTCTGATCTCGATCGATCCACCGGGAAATACCGCGCGGCGCAAAACTCCAAACATAAAGTCCAACGTCCGATCGAGCGCCTTTCGATTCCCGTTGCACATCAACGTCTCCGGCACATGGGTAATCACCCCGAGCGCTCCTCGCGTCGGGTCCGCCTCGAGCAACGCCAGCTTTACCTTGAGCAACTCCGTCATGCAGACCGGATGCACCACATAGCTGCTCCGCCTCACGTCGAGTAACTCCTGAAGGAAAAGAAATACGGCCACTGCGCGGCGCAACTCTTGATCCAGCGTCTGCTCAAGGACTTCCGGCTGAACCATTGCCGAGAAACTCACTAATGCACATCGACGCCATCAGTGGCTGCGCCAATCTATGCAATGCACTCCGCAGCAGAGGGGTAGATTCTTCTACCCGCCGCACCACGCCACCGAATGTTGGGAACACTGTCTCCGCTCTCGTCTGCGGAGAGCGTGCTGCTGAGTTCACGTATGACATAGCCTTCTCCCCGGACAGTATGAATAAGCGGTCTGCCAAATCCCTGGTCAACCTTGCGCCGGAGATAATTCACATAGACTTCAACGACGTTCGTACCGCTCTGCTCGGGCATATTCCATACATGCCGCAGCAACGTCGTGCGCGGAACACAGCGCCCCTTGTGCTGAATCAAATACTCAACCAAAGCGTACTCACGCGCGCTCAGATCGATCCTCTTCCCACCCCGAACCACCGACCGCTGAACCCGATTCAACTCCAGATCCGCACACCGCAACACCGGCTCCGGGAGCGCCTGCGCGCGTCGGCTGATCGCCTTGATGCGCATACTCAACTCACGCAACGCGAACGGCTTCGCCATATAGTCATCGGCGCCTAAATCAAAGCAGCGCAGACGATCCTCAAGTCCCGAACGTGCACTTAAAACAATGGTAGGAATCGACGCCGCAGCCAAACGCAGCGCACTCAAGATCTCGATCCCATCGCATCCAGGCAGATTCAGATCCAGAAGGATCATATCGAACCCTGCCTCTAACGCCTTTGCCAGACCCGTTTTGCCATCTGCCGCGACCTCCACCTGATGACCTTCCAACTCCAGGTGGTACTTCAAGATAAGCGACAACGCAGGCTCATCTTCAACGACCAACATGTGCATCGATTGACCTCTCTGAGGTGCAGTGAAGGACTGCGGTTAGAAACCAAAGTAACCGAAGAGTAATCGGATAGCAAGTGAGATTTCGGTTAAGATTTTGATTACGTTTGTGTAATACATCGTATACCAGAACTCACCCGAAAATCGCACGCACCTCAACGCCGACTCACGAACGTCACTAGCGAAGTACCTCTCAGTACTTCGGGGAAAAAGTAACAAAAAAGTTACAGATTTTTAATGCGGCAAACCGCTCGCTCGTGCTCTCCACACCGCACCCGCGATCGGATCGATAACGCCATCCCGTATCGCGATCGCAGGAAACTCCGTGCGTACCGCGGCGATCAACGCCTCGCGCACCGGAGGCACGCGTTCGATAATCGACCCAGTGAAGGCAATGGTCGGGCAGTTGATCCCGCAGAGACGCTCCCAACGAAGTCGACGCCGTTTGCATTCTCCGCACCACCAGCCGCACCAGGTAGCCAAGCTCTTCGCCCTCTCGTTGCAGCACTGCGGCAGCCACCGCATCGCCTGCCTCCGCGCACTGCAGCACCAGCTCGGTCAAGCGCGAAAAGTCCGGCGCAGGCTGCGCGATTCGCATACTCCACCAGGAGATCGAGCGACTCTAATTGCCAGAAATTCAACACCGCATCGAGCAGCAGCGTCTCTCTGCCCTCGTCCTTGGCCAGGAACATCGCCCGCAGCGCCTCCGTGCCAATCCGATGGCCGGAGCCCTGATCGGACAGCGCCGGCCCCCACCCACCGGCCGAAGTCAGCGTCCCATCCGGCATGCGCCCGGCAACGTTCGATCCCGTCCCCGCCATCGCCAGCACGCCGGGCCGCCCAAAGAACGCCGCATCGAGTGCAATCTCCACATCGCCCAGCAGGATCAGTTCCCCGCTCACGCGTGCGGTAATCGACTCGCGCAACCAATCCTTCACCAGCGGAACCGTCTCGCCGGCGGTCCCCACGCAGCTCCGCGTGATCGACTGCATCGAGATCCCCGTCTGCGCCGTCAGCTCGTGCAGCGCGGCCTCAAGATTCGCCGTTGCCGTCGCCGCGTCGGTGCGCAGTCGTTTGATCGTGCCCGTGCGCACCCGTGCCAGCTCCCGCGTCTCATCGGCGAGCACCACATCCGTCTTTGTCCCACCTGCATCCAACGCCAGAAAGAAAGCCATTTCGAACCGTTACTCCGCCAGCACAGCCTTGGTCAAATTGCGTGGATGATCCACGTCAATTCCATTATTGATCGCCATCCAGTACGACAGCAGCTGCAGCGGCACCACCTCGCTGATCGCCAGCAGCGCCTCGCGCATCTCCGCCACGTAGACCGTATGGTTCGCCAGCGCGCCCACCGTCTCGTCGCCCACGTTCGCAATCGCGAGCACCGTCGCTCCCTGCTCACGCATCTCCCGCAGCAGCTGCACCACCTTCTCATAGCGCTGCACCGACTCCGCATCCGCGCGGTCCACCGTCGCCACCATCACCAGCGGCGTGCCCTCCGCCACCAGCGCATTCGGACCATGCTTCAACTCGCCGCTCGGATACCCCTCGGCATGCAGATACGCCGACTCCTTCAACTTCAGCGCGCCCTCGCGAGCGATCGCATAGTGCACGCCGCGCCCCAGAAACAGAAAGTTCGTCGCCTCGCAGAGCTGGTCCGCGACCGCCACGCATCGCCTCCTCCCAGCCCTTCAGCTGCGCCTCGATCTTCGCCGGCAGTCCGGCAACCTCCGCCAGCCGCGCCTTCAACTCCCCATCCGTGATCGTCTCCAGAAACCGCGCCTTCATCAGCGACAGCAGATACAGATTCAGCAGCTGCGCCGTAAAGCTCTTCGTCGCCGGGATCGCCCGCTCGCGTCCCGCCACGGTCGGAAACGCCGCCGTCGCCTCGCGCTCCATCGTCGAGTCGTCCACATTTGTAATCGCCAGCGTCTCATGTCCCGCCAGCTTCGCCTTGCGCAGCGCCGCCAGCGTATCCACCGTCTCACCCGACTGCGAGATCACCACCACCGCCGCATTCGGCAGCGAGCGCTCCGCGCGATAGCAGTATTCGCTCGCATACTCCACATCCACCGCAACCCCGCTCAGGTCCTCGATCAGCAGCTCCGCCACCAGCCCCGCATGACGGCTCGAGCCACTCGCCGCGATCACGATCTTGTGCTGCACCCGCTCCAGCCACGCCAGCACAGGGCCGCACGTCTCCGCGCGAAACCCCTCCCCATCGATATAGCGTTCGAGCGTCGCCGCCAGCGTTGCCGGCTGTTCATAAATCTCACGAAGCATCCAGTGCGGATAGGGATGGGGGCTGGCGAAATTTGTCACAATTCGTTTCCTTGTCTTGGAAATTTCTAAATAGTGATCATTTAGCGATAATATGATCAGACTACGGCAGCACCGCGAACCCCGCAAGATGAATCTTGCCCCTCGTGTCTAAACTCAGTTCAACGCAACTCATCTCGTCCTGAACTCCCGATTCCCCAATTCCCTTATGTCCAGCAAAACGGAAGTTCGCGCAGACCGCATCATGAAGGCCCTGCTCCGCGCCGGCGATATCTCCGTGCAGGAGTTGGTCGACCAGGTCGGCACCTCGGCCCCCAGCATCCGCCGCGACCTCGCCCGCCTCGAAAAGCGCGGCCTCGTCCTGCGCACGCACGGCGGCGCCACCCTCGTCGAACCCCTCCTCTACGAGCCCTTCCGCCACGACACCTCCTTCCAGGCGCGCGAGCTCCGCTCCGCCGACGCCAAGCGCCGCATCGGTCTGGCCGCCGCCGAGCTGGTCGGCGAAAAAGAGACCATCGGCCTCACCGCCGGAACCACCACCACCCAGGTCGGCCGCTCCCTCCGCCATCGCCGCGGCGTCTCCGTCATCACCAACGCGGTCAACATCGGCATGGAGCTCTGCAACCAGCCCGCCATCAAGACCATGCTCACCGGCGGAACCCTCGCCTGGGCCTGGACCTTCGCCCTCGCCGGCCAGCCCGCCCTCAACTTCCTGCGCGACGTCTACCTCGACAAGGCCTTCATCGGCATCACCGGCTTCGACCTCGAGCGCGGCATCACCACCCTCGAATCCGAGGAGGCCGCCGTCTCGCTCGCCATGATCCGCAACGCCCGCAAGGTCATCGTCGTCGCCGACTCCAAGAAGATCGGCACCGTCAGCCCCGCGCTCATCTGCCCCCTCACCTCCATCCACACCCTCGTCACCGACACCGACCTTCCCCCCGAAACCCACCAGCAGCTCCTGGCTCGCGGCATCGAGGTCCTGCTCGCCTGACCCGACCCCGGCATCCGTGACCGAACACTGCAACCCAGAACCCCAAAACCAAGGAACGAGTACACCACCGATGCCCACCACCACACTCACCCCACGCAGACTCCTGACCGACGACGGCCAGATCGACTTCCCCGTCCTCACCCTCGAAGACGGCCACATCCTCAGCATCGAGCCCGGCTCCCCCAACGCCTCCCGTGAGATCCTCACCGCCGCCTTCTTCGACATCCACGTCCACGGCGCCTGCTCCCACGACTTCATGGCCGCCACCCCCGCCGAGATCGCCACCGTCGGCAGCTTTCTCGCCACCCGCGGCGTCGCCCACTATCTGCCGACCACCGTCACCGGCCCTCTCGACCTCACCCTGCGCGCGCTCGAAACCCTGGCCAACGCCATCGAGAATCCCCTCGCCGGCCACTCCAAGCAGCCCATCGCCCTCCCCGTCGGCATCCATCTCGAAGGCCCCTTCGTCTCCCACGCCAAGCGCGGCGTCCATCCCGTCGCCAGCATCCTCGAGCCCAGCATCGCCCTCTTCGACCGCTTCCAGCAAGCCGCCCGCGGCCACATCCGCCTGCTCACCCTCGCGCCCGAGCTGCCCCACGCCCTCGAGCTGATCGACCACGCCACCGCCGCCGGCGTCCGCGTCACCCTCGGCCACAGCAACGCCACCGCCGCCGAAACCCTCGCCGCCATCGCCGCCGGAGCCACCAGCTCCACCCATCTCTTCAACGCCATGCGCCCCCTCGACCACCGCGAGCCCGGCATCGTCGGCACCATCCTCGACCGCGACGACCTCTACGCCGAGGCCATCTGCGACGGCGTCCACCTCGACCCCGTCCTCATCCGTCTCTGGCTCAAGATGAAGGGCGAGCACCGCGCCATCCTCGTCACCGACGGCATGTCCGCCACCGGCATGCCCAACGGCACCTACACCTTCGGCGACTTCCCCGTCGAGGTCAAGGACGGCATCTGCCTCTCCGGCGGCACCCTCGCCGGCAGCGTCCTCACCATGGACAAGGCCGTCGCCAACCTGCAGCACTTCACCGGCAGCTCGCTCGCCACCGCCGTCCATCTCGCCTCACGCAACCCAGCCCGGATGCTCGGCCTGCCCGACCTCACCCGCATCGCGCCCGGCCTTCCCGCCAACTTCAATCTCTACAACGAAGCCGGCGAGCGCTCCGGCAGCATCCTCCGCGGCCACCGCATCTAACACCAATCCCGCAGACACCGCGCTGTATCTGCCGACAGCCGTCATCTCGACCGAGCGCAGCGGATCAGCATCATCGTCCGCCCACATGCAGATACCCATCCGTATCTCGTCCGTTGACGCACGGTTTCATCCTGCGGCAGGGTGGGTATCGAGCTAGCGAGACTGCCTTTGCCGTTGCCTTTGTTCTTGCCGTTGCATTTGTCCGTTCTTGCCGTCATCCTGAGCGCAGCGAAGGATCCCGAGACCATCCGCACCGCACGCACCTACCCCAAGCACCCTGCACCCGCGTGCACTTTCTGATCCCTGATCGCTACTCCCTGTCCCTGCCTTTACCCTGTAGCCCCTCACCGCGAAGTACACCAGGTACGCATAGCAAAGCAGCACGACCACGAAGCTAGGCTGATACCCAAACTTATCCGCCAGCAGCCCCTGAATCTCAGGAATGATCGCCCCTCCCACCACCATCGTGATCAAAATCCCCGACCCCTGGCTGGTAAACCGTCCCAACCCCTTCACCGACAGAGGAAAGATACACGGCCACATCACCGAGTTGAACAGCCCGCACGACACGATCGCCCACATCGCCACAGAACCATGTCCCAGGATCGTCGTCGCCACCTGCACAAACGCCAGCAGCGCGACCACCAGCAGCGCCCGCTGCGCCCGTATATACAGCAGCGCGAACGAGCCAATAAATCTACCGATCATCGCCCCCAGCCAATACAGCGACACATACGCCGCCGCCGCCGCATGCGACAGCCCACCCATCGACCGCTGTCCCAGGAAGCTGATCATGATGCTGCCGATCGCCACCTCCGCGCCCACATAACTGAAGATCGCCACCGCGCCCAGCCGCAGATGCGCAAACTGCAGCGCGCTCCCCTCGCCCTTCGCACCCTCCGGCCGCTTCTCAATCAGCTCCGGCAGCCGCACAAATAACGTAACAATGGCCAGCACAAATGTGAACGCAGCCAGCAGCATGTACGGCACCCGCACCGAGTGCGCCAGCTCCGCCGTCGTCGCACCGGCGGCAATAAAGATGAACGCCGCCCCCACCTTGGGCGCAATCGTCGTCGCCAAAGAGTTCAATCCGCCGCACAAATTCAGCCTTGCGGACGCCGTCTCCGGCCTGCCCAGCGCGCCCACATATGGATTGATCGCCACCTGCAACAGCGCCAGTCCGCTCCCCACAACAAACAGCGCGAACAGAAACAGTGGATACGAGATCGCCATCGACGCCGGCACAAATCCCAGCAGACCGCAGCCCATCGTCGCCAGCGCCACAACGATCCCAGCCTTGTACCCGATCCGCCCCACGATCCACCCCGACGGCAGCGACATCACAAAGTACGCGCCAAAGAAGCAGAACTGCACCAGCAGCGCCAAAAAGTTCGTCAGATGGAACAAATCCTTGAAGTGCGGAATCAGGATGTCGTTCAGCGCCGTGATAAACCCGATGCTGAAGTACAGCGACACCATCAGCACCATCGGCAGCACAAAGCTACCCTGCGCCTCGCGCTGCACCGAGGCGCCTGCGCGCCCTCTACGCTTCCGACCGCCATCGATCTCTCCAGTCTCCGTGCAAGCCTCAGTATCGGACCAATCGACCAAACCGACCAACCGATTTGCGCTGCGTGCTCTCGGGCAGGCGACCAACAAGGCGATCCGCAATCTGATCATTTCCCTATCGATTGCTCATTTGGTACGACAGTATCACAGGATTACGATGGGATGTACCCTCCCATTTCGCTTCCCCTGCAGGAGTTCGAAGTCACATGAAGATGTCGGTTCTCGGGCGCTCTCTCTGTCTCTGTGCGCTGGCCCTCACCACCCTCCCCGCAGCCCCGCAAAGCACCGCCGCCAACAAAACGCCCCGCACCGCCGCCTCACCCATCACCCTCGAGAACATCCTCCCCACCTCCGGCATCCACTTCAAGCTGAAGAACAGCGTCAGCCCGCGCCGTTACTCCATCGAGACCATGGCCGGCGGCGTCGCCGTCTTCGACTACGACAACGACGGCCTCCTCGACATCTTCTTCACCAACGGCGCCGCCGTCCCCTCCCTCGAGAAGACCGACCCCACCTACTCCAACCGCCTCTTCCACAACAACGGCGACGGCACCTTCACCGACGTCACCGCCAAAGCCGGCCTCAGCCGGCGCCGGCTACTCCATGGGCGCCGCCGCCGCCGACTTCGACAACGACGGCTTCGTCGATCTCTACGTCACCGGCGTCAATCGCAACCAGCTCTTCCACAACAACGGCGACGGCACCTTCACCGATGTCACCGCCAAGGCCGGCGTCACCGGCATCGACCCCAAGCTCGGCAAGCTCTGGTCCGTCACCGCCGGCTGGTTCGACTACAACAACGACGGCCTGCTCGATCTCCTCGTCGTCAACTACCTCAACTACGACGTCAAGACCGCTGCCTCCTGCAACGTGCAAGGCATCCCCACCTACTGCTCGCCGAACGACTTCCAGGGCACGCCCAACATCCTCTACCGCAACAACGGCGACGGCACCTTCACCGACGTCTCCATCCCCTCCCACATCGCCCAGTACATCGGCAAAGGCATGGGCGTCGCCTTCGCCGACTACGACCACGACGGCTTCCCCGACATCTTCATCTCCAACGACACCTTCCCCAACTTCCTCCTCCACAACAACCACGACGGCACCTTCACCGACGTCGCCATGGCCGCCGGCGTCGCCTACAACGAGAACGGAAAGACCGTCGCCGGCATGGGCACCGACTTCCGCGACCTCGACAACGACGGCAAGCCCGACATCGTCCACACCGCCATGTTCGGCGACACCTTCCCGCTCTACAAAAACACCGGCGACGGCCAGTTCGAAGACGCCACCAGCGCCTCGGGCCTCACTCCACTCACCAGCCGCCTCACCGCCTGGGGCACCGGCGCCTTCGACTTCGACAACGACGGCTACAAGGATCTCTTCACCGCCAACGCCGCCATCCTCGACAACTCCCTCGAGGTCGAGCATCGCCCCTACGCCATCGCCAACAGCCTCTTCCGCAACCGCGGCAACCTCACCTTCGAAGACCTAAGCGCCAAAGCCGGCCCGACCTTCACCATCCCCGCCGCCCACCGCGGCGCGGCCTTCGGCGACTTCAACAACGACGGCAAGATCGACGTCGTCGTCAGCGTCCTCAACGGCCCACCCGAGCTCTTCCTCAACCGCTCCGCCAACCACAACCACTGGATCCTCCTCAAGCTGGTCGGCACCGCCGACAACCGCGACGGCCTCGGCACGCAAATCAAGATCACCACCGCCCACGGCACCCAGTACAACCAAGCCACCACCGCCGTCAGCTACAACTCCTCCAGCGACAAGCGCGTGCACTTCGGCCTCGGCGACGACGCCGTCATCGACACGATCGAACTCACCTGGCCCACCGGCCGCAAGCAGATCCTCACCCACGTCAAGGCCGACCAGATCCTCACCATCACCGAAGACAAGCAACCGGAAACGAACAAATAGTCGCGAACAAATAAGCAACCACACAACGTCACAATTTCGCCTGCGACAACCGCTGCGCCAATTCCGTCTGATTGTTCCGCTGCAGCAGATCGATCAGCCCCCGCATCACCTCAGGCTCGCCTCTTCCATACGCCGCCAGCGTCTCCGCAGTCAGGTCCGCGCTGGCGGTATTTCCCATCCGGAAGTACGCGTCACACAGCATATACAGCAGCGTCGGAATCGCCGTCTTCGACTTGACCAACGCATCCGCAGCATCCGCCCAACGTCCCTGCCGATAGCGAACCTCACCCAGCTCCGCCATCGCCAGCGGATGATTCGGATCAATCGCCAGCTCCGCATTGAAGCCCTGCTCCGCGCGGCTCAAATCCCCCTGCTGCAGCGCCAGAATTCCCTTGTACGTATTCGCCCCACGCACCTTCGCATCGATCGCCAGCGCCCGGTCGAAGCACCGCAGCGCAGCCTCTGCCTCTCCCATCGCGATGTACACCGCGCCCACCTGCACATAGGCTCCTGCCCGCGTCGCCGACGGCCCACTCGAGTTCTCCTGAAACAGCCGCAGCGCCTCGTCTTCATGGTGATCCGCCAGCAACTGCCGCGCCTTCGCATCCACCGCCTGATCGCGCTGCATCTCGCCCTTCGGCAGCGTATACGAGATCTCCTGCATCATCCTCGCGTGCAGCGCCGCCTCATGCTGCGCCTGCTCCGTCTGCCCCAGCCCGCTGTACGCGCGCGACAGATAAAAGTGCGCCAGCACCTGCGTCGGATCAAGCTGCAACAGATGCTCCAGCGTCTCCACCGCCGCCTGATCCTCCTTCAACTCCAGCTCGCTATGCCCCATCCCCAGCAGCGACGGCACATCATCCGGCTTCACCGCCAGCATGCTCGCAAACGCCGCCTTCGCCTCCGCCCAATGCGATAGCCGCACCTCCGCCGTCCCCAGCAGCTCCAGCATCGTCCCATCATTCGGATGGCTCCCCGCCGCCTTCGTCGCATAGGTCACGGCACTCGGAAAGTCCATGTTGTTGTAACTCGCCACCCCCAGATCGAAGTCAATCCGATCCAGCGTCGCATCGGCCTTCTGCGCCTTCAACAACCACCGCATCGCAGCCTCGTTGTCGCCCGTGCTGCACAACAACTCGCCATACTTCTGCCACACCGACGCGTTCTCCGGCTCCAGCTTCACCGCCTCCCGAATCGCCTGCAGCGCCAGCGCATCCTCGCCCTTCAGGTGATACGCCTGCGCCAGATAGTACCGGCAGTCCCCATCCTTCGGGGCCAGCTTCGCCCGCCGCGACAACAAACTGATCGCCCCATCCTGATCCCCGGCGACCAGCCGATACACCCCCACCTTCCCCAGCAGCTCGGAGTCATTCGGCGCCAGCTTCAGCGCCGCCTCATACGTCGCCGCCGCCTCGCCATCCCGTCCCGCGCTCTCCAGCAACTCGCCGCGCAGCTTCAACCCCGGCACAAACTCCGGATGCTCCTCCAGCAGCGCCTGCGTCAGCGCAAACGCCTGCCGTTCGTCGCCATGCTGGGCCGCGCTCACCGCCGCATGCAGCTGCCGCACCACCGGCGACTCCGCCGTCGCCCTCGCCTGCTGCGCGCCCGCTCCCACCACCGGCCACATCACCCCAGCCGTAAGACAAATCCACACACAAGCTTTTCGCGGAGTCACAAACTCTCCGCGCTCAAATTTCCATGATTGCATCACGCAAGCATTCTATCGGCTCGCCTCCACGGCCTGCGAATCCGCACACCAACGCCGCGAAGGTCACGCATTCCCCAATCATTCCGCCGCTTCCCAGCGTCTCACGGGTTTAGGATTAGCAAATGGACTGGAAGAGCAAACGCGTACGCACCATCCTCGAGACCGCCCTCGCCGAGGACAAAGCCACCAACGACGTCACCACCGCACTCACCATCGATCCCAAGCTGCGCGCCAGCGCCACCATCCTCGCCAAGGAGGCCTGCGTCGTCTCCGGCCTCGGCTGCATCCCCGCCTTCCTCGAGGCCTTCGCCCGCAGCAGCACCACGCCCGTCGGCCGCTTCGAGGTCATCAGCCATCCCGAGATCTTCGACGGCGTCCGCGTCAAGAAGGGCCAGACCCTCGCCGTCATCCGCCACAACGCCGCCACCCTCCTCTCCTGCGAGCGCGTCATCCTCAATCTCATGCAGCGCATGAGCGGCATCGCCACCCTGACCAATCAGTTCGTCAAGGCCGTCGCCGGCACCAAGGCCAAGACCAAGGTCCCACGCGAATCCTCGACACCCGCAAGACCATCCCCGGCCTCCGCGCCCTCGACAAGTACGCCGTCAGCTGCGGCGGCGGCGTCAATCACCGCCTCGACCTGCAGGACGGCATCCTCATCAAGAACAACCACATCTCCCTCGGCGGAGGCCTTCCCGCCGCCCTCGCCCACGCCCTCGCCGGCCGCAAGCCCGGCCAGATCGTGCAGGTCGAGGTCCGCAGCCAGGTCGAGCTCGACCAGGCCATCGCCGGCGGCGCCGAGTCCATCCTGCTCGACAACATGACCCCCGCCGCCGTCAAAAAGGCGGTCAAGCAGATCCGCGCCGCCCTGCCCAACGTCCCCATCGAGGCCTCCGGCAACATGAACCTCAAGACCGTCCGCGACTACGCCCTCGCCGGGGTCGACTTCGTCTCCGTCGGCGCCCTCACCCACTCCGCCGTCGCCGTCGACCTCAGCATGCGCATCACCGCCGACCTCACCTAAGCGAAAGTTCCTCGACAGACCAAAGAAATACGTCATCTCGACCGAAGCGACGGACAGCATCATCGTCCGTCGCGCAGTGGAGAGACCCCTGTATTTGTCTTCCTCGCACCCTCGATCACCCCACCACTCCGCGACGAAAGCCCAGCCGTGACCGACCTCGACCTCGCCTCCCTCGACCGCGCCCTCACCTCCACTCGCTTCGCCGGCAAGCTCCACCACTTCGCGACCATCGACTCCACCAACCGCCACGCCGTCGAAGCCGCCAGCGACCGACACCGCCGCCCCTGACGGCAGCGTCTACATCGCCGACGAGCAGACCGCCGGCCGCGGCCGTGGCGGCCACACCTGGCACTCCGCCCCGGGCGACGGCCTCTACCTCAGCGCCCTCATCCGCCCGCACACGCCCATCCCCCTCGCCGACGCCCTCTGGATCTCCCTCTCCACCGGCCTCGCCGCGCAGCGCGCCATCCAGCAAACCTCCGGCCTCACCGCCGACATCCGCTGGCCCAACGACCTCCTCCTGAACGGAAAAAAGGTCGGCGGCATCCTCGTCGAAAGCGCCTCCACCCCCGCGCAGCCCGGCCTCCCCGCGCACCTCCGCTTCGCCGTCATCGGCATCGGCATCAACCTCAACCACGCCGAGTTCCCCCCCGAACTCGCCCCGCTCGCCACCAGCCTCCGCCGCGAACGAGCGGCTCCCCCCACTCCCGCGAGCTCCTCATCCAGAACCTCCTGCTCGCCCTCGACGACGAGCTCTACGCCCTCGAGCGCGAGCTCCGCGGCACCCTCCCCGCCCCCGATCTCGGCCTCCTGAACCGCTTCTCCCGCGTCTCCACCTGGGTCCACGGCAAGCGCGTCCGCGTCGACGAGGCCGGCGGCTACACCGGCATCACCGCCGGCCTCGACCCCCGCGGCTTCCTCCAGGTCGCCGGCGACGACGGCCTCCTCCACACCGTCCTCTCCGGCGGCGTCCGCCCCGAGTACACGCCGCACGCGCGAGCGGCAGCAAGAAAGCCTTTGGAGCATCTCCACTCATTTCTGGAATGATGAGACGACTGGATTGATGAGACGACCTTGAGGATGAGCCGATGAACTAAAAAGACACGTCATCTCGACCGAAGCGACGGACAGCATCATCGTCCGTCGCGCAGTGGAGAGACCCCTGTATTTCGCCTCTCTCCAGCTCGAAACGTTCCACGCCAGCAAACCCTCGCACGAATCAAGGAAACCCATGCTCCTCGCCATCGACGTCGGCAACTCCAACACGGTCCTCGGCCTCTACGACCTCACCGCCGAGCCGCAGCCGCCGCAGCTCGTCGCCGACTGGCGCATCACCACGCCCGTCAACCAGACCGCCTCCGAGTGCGGCATCGTCCTCCAGAACCTCTTCTCCCTCAACCACCTCGAGATGTCCGTCGTCACCGGCATCGTCATCTCCTCGGTCGTCCCGCCGCTCGATCCCATCCTGCGCCAGGTCTGCGAGCTCTACTTCCACCTCAAGCCCCTCTTCATCGAGCCCGGCGTCAAGACCGGCCTGCCCGTCCTCACCGACAACCCCAGCCGAGGTCGGCGCCGACCGCATCGTCAACTGCGTCGCCGCCTACGAGCTCTACGGCCGCGCCGGAGCCACCCCCACCCCCATCATCGTCGTCGACATGGGCACCGCCACCACCTTCGACGTCATCAGCAAGAAGCGGCGAGTTCCTCGGCGGCGCCATCGCTCCCGGCCTGCGCATCTCCGCCGACGCCCTCTTCGCCCGCGCCGCCCGCCTGCCCCGCGTCGACATCAAGCGTCCCGCCAAGGTCATCGGCACCAACACCGTCGACAACATGCAGATCGGCCTCTACTACGGCTACATCGGCCTGGTCGACGGCATCCTCGCCCGCATGATCGCCGAGCTCGGCCCCGACACCCGGGTCGTCGCCACCGGCGGCCTCGCCCCGCTCATCGCCGCCGGCTCCCAGTACCTCACCACCGTCGACGACCGCCTCACCCTCACCGGCCTCCGCATCATCTACCAGCGCAACCAGCCCCACCCCAAAAAGCGCTAGCTCCTCACCCCCTCACCCAAGCCATCCAGACCAATAAAGAAGAAACGTCATCTCGACCGAAGCGACGGACAGCCTCATCGTCCGTCGCGCAGCGGAGAGACCCCTGTATTTGCCTTTTTTTTTATAAATGAGCAGCAGGTCCGGCTTGAGACGGCACTCGCGATGCTGGGTAAAATCGCCGCCTAAGAAGTGATCGCGATATTTATCCGCGAGCACCTCATCGCTGGCTAATTGGGTGACGATCTGCTCCAGCAACAACGGCAGCTCGCGATGCCTTGGGTTGGCGAGCACTTGTTTGTAATCGCGCTTGAAGGCATTGGTCCACTCAATCGTTCGCATCGAGCTGGGTCATCATCTCCGCCACACTACCCGCTTTGGACACCTCACCGCGATCGCCGGCCTCGATGGCGGCACGCGTCTCCGCATTCGGCACCCGCACCTCGAGACACACCGCCCCATTCCCACGCCCTCCCGCTCATGAGAGGATCACTATATGAGTGATTTCATCCCCAAACCAAGCGGTGCAAAGATCGGCGGACTGGGCCCCAAGGCCCAGAAGCTGCAGGCCGCGCTCGCCAAGGCCCAGGCCAAGAACGGCGCCAAACCCCAATCCGGAGCGGCCACGACCTCGGTCAAAGCCAAGAGCTCCTTCGCCGGCAAGAAGACCTCCTTCCAGCGCAAGGCCGTCTAGCCGAGAGCGGAGTGGGCGTGCCTTCGCCGCCCACCCCAGCCAGTCCCCTACGCCAGCCCTACGCCCGCTCGTCGATCACCACCGTCAAATTATTCTCCGCCGCCTGAATGCTCCCCCCGATCCCGGTCATCGGAGCCGCCGGCGGATCGGCCGCCGACACCACATACTGGCCCGCCGTCTGCTGCACCACCCCCAGATAGTCATGCCCGGCCACCGACGTCGTATAGACCGCGGCCAGCGCCTCGTCCAGCGGACTGAGAACACCGCCGTGCTCTCCGTCGCGCTCGTCTCCCCTGCAACCGCCGAACCCGCCTTCTCCGAACCCGCTCCATGCGCCTGCGTCACCGCATCCACTGCTGGTACAACACTGCCGATCTGCATCGTCATTCCTCCGTTTCCGCAAAATTATGGAAATGTACGATCTTGTTCGGCAACTCCCCGTCCGTCGTAAAGCCTCGCACCGTCATTTTTTGACAAAAAAGCAATCCAGCCGCCTCCAATCCGCCTCCCTAACCCACTCTCCACCAACGCGTTACAGCTTTCTTTCGCGGAAACCCCGGAAAATCCGCGTGTCAACTCCCAAAACCGTCTATCTCGTTGATTCCGCACCACATCCAAAGTGCCGAATGGCTCCCCGCAAAGTGCTAAACTGGAACCATAAGATCAAGCCAGAGCCCCGGTCTCCCCGGGGCTCTGCTCGTTGGCGCAGTCATGGCACGCTAACTCCTTTCGAATCAAGATTTTGGACGCAACCCATTTAGAATGACGATTTTGGCTCGGCCAAGACCGCGCATCCGCAACAAAGGAAACGACTTCCTCCCGGGCAATAGGGGGGGAGGGGGTACCCATTCAGAACTACATCAACTACTTCACCGAGATCGAGCAGCGCTTCCAGCAGCGCCGCGGCTCCCTGCTCATGCTCTCCACCCTCGACTGGTCGCTGATCGAGACCTGGCGCGAGGCCGGCATTCCCCTCGAAGCCGTCCTCCGCGGCATCGACAACGCCTTCGACAAGTACGACGCCCGCGCCCGCACCTCCCCGCGCCGCGTCCAGAAGGTCAACGGCCTCGCCTGGTGCTCGCAGGCCGTCCTCGAGGCCGTCGAGCAGGCCAACGAGGCCGCCATCGGCGCCTCCCACGACACCCCCTCCGCCGGCTCCGAGAGCGGCTTCGAGGCCGAGCGCATCGCCGCCTACCTCACCGCCAACGCCCAGACTCCTCGCCGCCGCCCCCCTCGCCGCGCCCGCCGACGCCATCGCCGCCGAGGTCGCCCAGCGCCTCCGCGAGCTCGCCGCCGCCCTCCGCCTCGAGCCCGCCAGCTCCCTCGAGGACCTCGACCGCACCCTCACCGTCCTCGAAGAAAAGCTCTTCGCCGCCCTGCTCACCGCCACGCCCGAGCCCGAGCTCGTCGCCCTCCGCGAGCAGGCCGCCCGCGAGCTCGCCCCCTACCGCGGCAAGATGCAGGCCGTCCAGATCAAGCAGGTCCAGCAGCAGTTCCTGCACAAGCGCCTGCTCGAAGCCCGCAAACTCCCGCGCCTCAGCCTCTTCTATATGGGCCTCGCATGAGCACATCTCGACAAGCAACCCCGTCCGCATCGAAACCCCACTCTACGGCGGCGACTCCCGCGGCCGCGCCGCCAACGGCGCCGTCGTCACCGTCCCCTTCGCCCTTCCCGGCGAACTCGTCGACATCGCCAGCCTCCGACGGCAGCCCGCGCATCCTCGAGCCCTCGCCCGACCGCGTCGCTCCCGCCTGCCCGCACTTCGGCCTCTGCGGCGGCTGCCAGTACCAGCACGCGAGCCTACCCCGCGCAGCTCGCCCTCAAGCAGACCATCCTGCGCGACACCCTCGCCGCAGTCCGGCCTCACCGACCTTCCCGCGATCACCGACCCACAGCCGCCGAGCCTTGGCACTATCGCAACCGCATCCGCGTTCGCCTCGCCACGCGTCGACGGCGTCCTCCGCGCCGGCTACAACCGCCGAGCGGTCAACGGAAAGCGCCGCCAATCAGGAACCCCAATTCCTGCCCATCGCCGCGTGCCCCATCGCCGCGCCGCTGCTCTGGCGCGCCGCCGAGGCCCTCGCCTCGCTCGCTCCGCCGCCCTCGACCCCACCGCCCAACGCTGGCTCACCGCCGCCGTCGAGGCCGAGCTCTTCACCAACGCCGACCAGACCAAGCTCCAGCTCACCCTCTTCACCCGCACCTCGCAGCGCAAGCAGAACCGCGCCTCCGACATCTCCACCGATCCCGGCTTCACCAAGCTCTGCCTCGCGCTCCAGCAGCCTCATCCCCGAGCTCACCGGCGCCGGAATCGCCCTTCTTCCCGCCCAGAACAACGACCGCGGCCGCCGCTTCGAGCGCCCCAAGCCCGGCCCGCAATGGGGCTCTCCCGGCCTGCTCTACACCGTTCCAGAGCGAGCGAAGCCACCGGCGAAGACCGAGCCCAGCTGCCAAGCCTTCTGGATCACCCGCGGCGGCTTCTTCCAGATCAACCGCCACCTGCTCCCCGAACTCGCCCGCATCGCCACCTCAGGCCGCGCCGGCACCCTCGCCTGGGATCTCTACGCCGGCGTCGGCCTCTTCTCCCGCGCGCTCGCCCCGTCCTTCCAGCAGGTCATCGCCGTCGAAGCCGCCGAGTCCGCCGCGATCGACCTCGCCCGCGCGCTCAAGGGCACCCCGCACCGCGCCGTCGCCAGCACCACCCTCGACTTCCTCCAATCCGCCGTCCTCCAGCGCGAGCGCCCCGACCTGATCGTCATGGATCCGCCCCGCGCCGGCGTCGGCGCCGAGGTCTGCGCCCTGCTCAACCGCCTGCAAGCGCCCGAGATCGTGTACGTCTCCTGCGATCCCGTCACGCTCGCCCGCGATCTCGCCCTGCTCGTCGCCGGCGGCTACCGCCTCGCCGAGCTCCACCTCGTCGACATGTTCCCCCAGACCTTCCACATGGAGACCGTCGCCATCCTCCGCCGCTAGCGCCGCGTTTTGCGCAGCAAAAACGCCGTTCGCAGGCGCCACAAGCTGGTAGATTGTTGTGGCAAACGTGGACAACCGACAGCGTCTTCTCCGCAACCGTCGTCGACGCCGCTGCCCAAGCCAGCGACCTCTGGCCCAACGGAGCCGCGCGCCACGCCACGCCTCGAGCCGCTCCGCCTCCGCCGCGCGCCGCTGCTCGCCGCCGCGCTCTGCTTCGCCGCTCGGCATCTGCCTCGCCCAACCCAGCCAGCACTTCCGCCCGACCGTCACTGCTCCTCGCCGCCGCGCTCTGCCTCCTCGCCCTCACCGCTCCTCAGCCTTCGCCGCGCCCCACATCGCGCTGCTTCTCCCGGTCCTCGCTCTCTGGATCGCTCGCCGGCTTCTGGTCCGCCGAGATCGAGCCCGCGCCCGCCCCGCAGGCCGCCCTCGAGCCCTTCGCCGACGGCCTCAGCCGCACCGTCGAAGGCCACATCGTCCGCATCCGCGAGCTCCCCCCACGCGACCGCAGCCCCAGACGCAGCCGACTCCGACCCGACTCCGATCAGGACGAGACCGCCTGGGAGGACGCCGAAGCTCCTCCCATCCTCTCCTTCGACCTCGACCTCACCGCCCTCGAGCAGGTCACGCCCGACCGCTCGCGCCTCGTCCCCATCACCGGCGGCGTTCGCCTGACCGTCCTCATGACCTCGACGCCCGGCGATCACGCCCTGCCCAGCTCCACTGCGGCGACCTCATCCAGGTCCCCGCGCGCCTGCGCACGCCCGAGCGCTACCGCGATCCCGGCGCCTGGCAGTACGCCGACTACCTCGCCTCCCAGGGCATCGGCGCGCCAGGCCAGCGTCCGCGCCTCGCACCTCACCGTCATCGCCCGATCCAGCACGCAGCCAGCCAGCGCAGCCTCCGCTGCGCCCTCTACCGCGCCCAGAGCTGGGCCGCGCGCAGCCTCACCGCCTTCGTCCTCTCCCCCGCCAACCGCGGCCTTCCCCGCCTGCTCCGCCTCACCCCCGACGACGCCGGCATGCTCAACGCCATGCTCTTCGGCGACCGCGACCGCCTCACCCACGCCCTTCGTCTCGGCTTCGAGCGCACCGGCTCCTTCCACCTCTTCGTCGTCTCCGGCATGCACGTCGCCCTGCTCGCCGGAGCCCTCTTCTGGCTCGCCCGCCGCCTGCGCCTCCACCCCATCGCTCGCGACCCTCCTCACCCTCGCCCTCACCACCGCCTATGCGCTGCTCACCGGCTTCGGAGCCCCCGTCCAGCGCGCTCTCCTGATGTCCTCCATCTTCCTCGGCGCCCGCCTGCTCTCGCGCACCGGCAGCTCGCTCAACGCCCTCGGCGCCGCCCTGCTCGGCGTCCTCATCCTCGCGCCCTGCCAGCCTCTTCGAGTCCAGCTTCCAGATGACCTTCCTCGCCATCGTCGCCATCGCCGGCATCGCCATCCCGCTGGGCGAGTGGACCTTCCTCCCCTACGCCCACGCCGCCCGCAACCTCGACGCCGTCTGGAACGACCGCGTCCTCGCCGCCGCCCCTCGCCCAGTTCCGCGTCCATGCTCCGCCTCTGGGGCGAGCACGTGAAGCCCTCGCCAAAGCCATCCTTCGCATCCTGCCCGCAACCATCGCGCCTCAGCCGCAGCAAGCTCGCCCGCCAGCCTTCCCGCCGCCTGCGTCCGCACCCTCCTCTGGACCCTCGAACTCGTCCTCATCGGCCTCGTCGCCGAGCTGGTCATGGCCCTCCCCATGGCCCTCTACTTCCACCGCGCCACGCTCTTCGCCCTGCCCGCCAACATGCTCAGCATCCCGCTGGTCGCCTCCTCGCACCCCTCGCCCTCGCCACCTTCCTGCTGTCGCTCCTCAGCCCCTGGCTCGCCACCCTCCCCGCCGCCGCGACCGCCCTCCTCCTCCACGCCATCACCTCCCCATCGCCCACGTCAGCCACCTCCACAGCCGCCGACTGGCGCGTTCCCGGCCCCACCGCTCGCCATCGCCCTCACCGCCCTCCTCGGCTGGGCGCTCTGCTGCTGGGCCGTCCGCCGCTCGCCGCCGCCACGGTGCCCGCTGGGCGATCGCCGCCGCCGCGCTCCTGCCCATCCTCGCCGCCCTCGTCCTCTGGCCCTACCCCCCAATCGCCACCCCCAACACGCTCGAGGTCACCGCCATCGACGTCGGCCAGGGCGACTCCCTGCTCGTCGTCAGCCCCGAGGGCCGCACCCTGCTCGTCGACGCCGGAGGCCCCATCGGCCGCCGCCGGCAACGCCGCCACGCCGCGCAGACGCCCAGCCAACGCGCCTTCGACATCGGCGAGGAGGTCGTCTCGCCCTACCTCTGGTCGCGCCGCATCCGCCGCCTCGACGTCGTCGCCCTCACCCACGCCCACAGCGACCACATGGGCGGCATGCCCGCCATCCTGCGCAACTTCCGCCCCCGCGAGCTCTGGGTCGGCATCGACCCCGCCTCCGCCGCCTACACCGCCCTGCTCCGCGAGGCCGCCGACCTCCACATCCGCGTCCGCCACCTCCACGCCGGCGACACCCCCGCCCTGGCCCGACGACCGCTCCAGCCTCGCGACCTCACGTCCTCGCCCCCGCCCTCGCCTACGCCAACCACGGCCCGCCCGTCAACAACGACTCCCTCGTCCTCCACCTGCAGTACGGCCGCGCCTCCGTCCTGCTCGAAGGCGACGCCGAGAGCCCCCAGCGAGCGCGCCATGCTCGCCGCCCACGCCATCACCCCGGTCACCCTGCTCAAGGTCGGCCACCACGGCAGCCGCACCTCCACCACGCCCGACTTCCTCGCCGCCGCCGCCCCGCGCGACGCCGTCATCTCCGTCGGCCGCCACAACACCTTCGGCCATCCCCGCCCCGAGGTCCTCGCCCGCCTCGCCCAGGCCCACACCCTCCTCTACCGCACCGACGAGTTCGGCCTCACCCAGTTCCTCTTACCCCCGACGGCAACATCACCGAACGCGACAACCAACCGCAGCAACCCGCTGGTTCTGGTGAGATAGCCGCCAGGCAATCCGACCGCCGCTCTCGCGCCGAGTCCATCGCCGTCCGCCCCGCGCGTCTAATCGCAGCGCCGCTGCAGTATCGCATCCAGTCCACGAGATCCCGCAAAGGAGACCGAGATCATGGAAGCTGGTTCGACCCGACAGAACTCCCCCTCCAGACTCCCGAGCAAGCGCAGCCCAAGCCCAGACCGCTCCAGGCCAACCTCCGCGACGAGCCAGATCAGCCCAGAATCTGCTCGAGCAGCAGGAGGAGCAGAAGCTCATCCGCCGCCTGCAGATGATGATGAACATGGTCATGCAGGTCATCGCCCAGGACCGCACCCTCACCCTCGACGACGCCTCCCAGATGATCGCCGACAGCAAGAAGGCCGCCCTCGCCATGTTCCCCGGCAAGGAGCTCGCCTACGACCTCATCTGGAAGCCCCGCTTCCAGCGCCTCATGCGCGAACGCTTCCGCATCATGTAGCCACCGCCGTCACCCGTCTCCTCCCGCGTCGCGCAATCCGCCGCGTAATCCCGCAGCCACGGTATAACAGAAGCATGCACCTCCGCCTCGCCACCCCCGCCGACATCCCCGCCATCATGCAGGTCGTCCGCCGCGTCGTTCCCCTCATGCGCGCCGCCGGCAACCTGCAGTGGGACGACGACTACCCCAACCCCGAGGCCTTCGCCCGGGACATCGCCGCCGCCCAGCTCTGGGTCGCCGAGCTCGGCCTCCGCATCGCCGGCATGGCCGCCCTCACCACCGATCAGGAGCCCGAGTACGCCGACGTCGGCTGGGACATCACCACCCCCGCCGTCGTCGTCCATCGCCTCGCCGTCCATCCCGACCTGCAGGGCCTCGGCGTCGCCGCCGCCCTCATGCAGCAGGCCGAGCAGGTCGCCGCCGCCCGCGGCATCCGCGAGCTCCGCGTCGACACCAACAGCGAGAACCCCGCCACCCAGCGCCTCTTCCCCAAGCTCGGCTACCGCTTCGTCGGCGAGATCGGCCTCGCCTTCCGCCCCGGCCTGCGCTTCCTCTGCTACGAAAAACACCTCGCCTGAGGCTCCTTGAATCCGGGCTGCCCCTCATCGATGTTTCTTGTGCCTCACTGCAATAGGCTCCCGACGCGGTTGCTTATGCTTAGTCATCCTCATTCCCACTCACCCCCCTCTTGTGTACACTTGGCTCGCCATCTCACAAGGGGTTTTGCATGCAGCGTAGCGGTTCGTCGTAGACGTGGTTTCTCGCCCTGGCTGTTCTTCTTCCTGCTCTCTTCGCCTCCACCTCCGCCCACGCCCTCGACAACGGCCTCGCCCGCACTCCGCCGATGGGCTGGAACAGCTGGAACAAGTTCGCCTGCAACGGCCTCAACGAGAAGGTCGTCCGCGCCACCGCCGACACCATGGCCGCCAACGGCATGAAGGACGCCGGCTACCAGTACGTCATCCTCGACGACTGCTGGCAGTCCCCCATCACCGCCACCAGCACCGGCCGCGACGCCCAGGGCAACATCATCCCCGACCCCGAGCGCTTCCCCTCCGGCATCAAGGCCCTCGCCGACTACATCCACTCCAAGGGCCTCAAGTTCGGCATCTACACCGACGTCGGCACCAAGACCTGCGCCGGCCGCTCCGGCTCCGTCGGCCACGAGTACCAGGACGCCCGCCAGTACGCCGCCTGGGGCGTCGACTACCTCAAGGAGGACTGGTGCAGCACCCTGCCCGGCCAGTCCGCCGAGTCCTCCTACACCCTCATGCGCGACGCCCTCGCCGCCGCCGCCGCCGGCACCGGCCATCCCATCCTCTTCAGCCTCTGCGAGTGGGGCTCCAATAAACCGTGGCTGTGGGCCGGCCCCGTCGGCAATATGTGGCGCTCCACCCCCGACATTCAGGACTGCTGGGACTGCAAGCGTCCCTGGGGCGGCAACGGCGTCGTCCGAGATCCTCGACCAGCTCGATCCCCTCTACTCCTACGCCGGCCCCGGCCACTGGAACGATCCCGACATGCTCGAGGTCGGCAACGGCGGCATGACCACCGAGGAGTACCGCACCCACTTCAGCCTGTGGGCGCTGCTCGCCGCCCCGCTGCTCGCCGGCAACGACATCGCCAACATGAGCGCCGACACCCGCTCCATCCTGCTCAACAAGGACGTCATCGCCATCGACCAGGACCCCATGGGCATCCAGGGCCACCGCGTCTCCCGGTCCAGCGACAAAGTCCGGGACACGACGGCCAGGAGGTCTGGTCCAAGCAGCTCGCCGACGGCGGCCGCGCCGTCATCCTGTTCAACCGCGGCGCCGCCCCTGCCTCGATCACCGCCCACTGGACCGACCTCGGCTACCCCGACACCCTCAAAGCCTCCGTCCGCGACCTCTGGGCTCACCAGGACCTCGCCCCCACCACCGGCAGCTACACCGCCCAGGTCCCCAGCCACGGCGTCGTCATGCTCCGCATCAAACCCTAACCGTACATCCGTGCCCCATCTCACGACAACCGGGTGCCCCATCCTCAGCCGACGGCTTCATCGTCGGCAGAGGTGGGGTATCGAGCGCAGCGAGACCGCACTCCATCTCCACGCAACATCTCCTAACCCAGGAATAACAGCAGTTTAGCGAAACCCGGAGTTTCCCCGAAAACTCGCGTGTCAAGCCCAAAAACCGTCTATCCCGAACAAACCAAAGCAAATAAAACCTGCCGAAAGGGTCGCTCCGATTTGCTAGACTTAAATCAGTGGTAGACGTGGGACCCCGGCCAACGCCGGGGTCTTCGCGTTTAACCCGTCCGACAGGCAACCACCGAAGTCTCCCGAAGCTCCCACCTTCAGCAGACTTCGTTTGGACTTATATAGCCTGCTTTCTAGACTTTAGGACTTTCTCCCCAGGGGAGGGGGGAAGTCTCCCCGAGGTCTCCCCTTCGCCGGGCCCTGTATCGTTCAGAGTGTGCCGTAAAAGCGCCTGGAGGCTGTTTGCCCTACATTTATATCGACAAGATCTTGAACGAACTTCGCCCCGAGCTGCTCTCGGCCATGCACGCCGCCGTCGAGCGCGAACTCCGGCAAGGTCGCGTCGACGTGCAGAAGCTCTACCGCGCCTTCACCCGCGCCGCCGCCGGCCAATGCGGCAACCCGGTCCGCGTCTCCGACAGGTGCGTCGATACCAACATGGCACGGCCCAAAAAGGGAGCAGGCTATGACACCGCAGACACCGCCGTCTAAACCCGCACCGCCCGCCCGCGTCCCCACGCGAGCGCGCCTC
The DNA here is from genome assembly GCA_963755245.1 of uncultured Acidobacteriaceae bacterium. Taxonomy (GTDB): domain Bacteria; phylum Acidobacteriota; class Terriglobia; order Terriglobales; family Acidobacteriaceae; genus Edaphobacter. The sequence continues at coordinate 128,742 of CAVWJY010000015.1, forward strand.
GCTCAGGCCGACCCTTCGGTCGGACCGCCATCGCCGCTCCAGCCTCGGCACCCCCCGCGGCTGCTTCGTCACGCATGGCCATCGCCCGGCTTCGCTCGCTCCCGGCACCTAGGCCTCCGACCCGATGCGAGCCCACGCCAAGGTTGCCGGCGAGACAGCTCGTCACGACATCACGACTTCGACGAGACCGGCCGGCACCTGCGAGTGAGCAGCTTCCACAGCCTCACCCCCGCCGCGCCAACGCCGCGAGCCAGGCCGGAAAGTTGTCTCCGTCTTCCTCGCCCAGTTAGCGACTTGTTGTCATCCCCGAAGGGGATCTGCTGTTCGCCTTTGCTTTGTGATTGCAGTTGCCTTTGTCTCTACCAGCGTCAGCATTCGGCGCTAAGATGGCCCCTATGCAAATCGTCCAGGCGGTCTTCGGAGTCTTCCACCACTTCGAACTAGCTCACCAGCTCCACCGGCGCGGCCATCTGCGGCGCATCTACTCCACCTGGCCCTGGGCGCGCCTCCAACGCGAAGGCCTTGCCCGCGAGCTGGTCGGCACCTTCCCCGTCCTCCACACCGCCGAGTACCTCCTCGGCCGCTCCCGCGCCGCCTCGCCCGCCGTCCTCTCCCGCCTCGGCTCCTGGAACGCCCGCAGCTTCGACCGCTGGACCCACCACCACATCCCACCCTGCGACGCCTTCATCGCCATCTCCGGCGCCGGCCTGCTCACCGGGAAAAAGGTGCAACAACGCGGCGGCAAGTTCCTCTGCGATCGCGGCTCCACCCACCAGCGCTTCCAGGAGACCATCGTCCTCGAGGAGCACCGCCGCTGGGGCCTTCCCGATCCCTTTCCCAAGCCCCACATCGCCCAGCGCGAGGAGCAGATCTACGCCCTCGCCGACGCCATCACCGTCCCCTCCACCGTCGCCAAGCGCTCCTTCGTCGACGATGGGCGTGCCCGAGGCGAAGGTCCACGTCCTGCCCTACGGCGTCCGCCTCGACCGCTTCCATCCCGCGGCCGACCCCGCCACAGCCCCGCCAGAGACTCCTTCCAGGTCCTCTTCGCCGGCTCCGTCAGCCTGCGCAAGGGCATTCCCTATCTGCTCCAGGCCTTCGCCCAGCTCCGCCACCCGCACAAGCACCTCACCCTCGTCGGCAGCGTGCAGCCGGAGATCCGCAGCCTGCTCGCCCGCCTCCCCACCGACCACGTCACCTTCACCGGCCCGCTCCCACAGCCGCAGCTCGCCCAGCGGATGAGCGCCAGCCACGTCCTCGTGCTCCCCAGCATCGAGGAGGGCCTCGCCCTCGTCCAGGCCCAGGCGATGGCCTGCGGCTGCCCCGTCCTCGCCACCCCCGCCACCGGCTCCGAAGACCTCTTCACCCATGAGCGAGAGGGCTTCATCGTCCCCGAGCGCGACCCCGCCGCCCTCGCCGCCCGCCTGCAACAGCTCGCCGACGATCCCGTCCCTCCGCCAGCAGATGCGGCAGCGCTCCCTCGAACGCGTGCAGCACCTCGGCGGCTGGAACCACTACGGCGACCTATGGGAGCGCCTGCTGCATCAGCTCACCGGCATCCCACCCACCCCATAAAACATTTGGCGGCGAACTTCGAAGGAAGTTCGCCGCCAGAATGCCTGAAACTGTCTACCGATCTCTACAGCGATGCCGCCCGTCTCCGAGTGTCCCGAGTTCTCCGACGCCCGCGCCTCCGCGTAGGCCGCAGCGCCCAGCAGCGCGCAGGTGTCGTCCAGAATCACCCGCACCGGAATCGACTCCAGCAGCGGCGACAGCCGTCCCTTATCGAGAAACGCCTCGCGTGAACGCGCCATTCTGCAGCGTCTTCAGAATCTTCGGCGCGATGCCGCCGCCCAGATACATGCCGCCCATGGCCAGCACCTTCAGCGCGATGTTGCCCGACTCCGCGCCATAGGCCGCCGGCGAAGATCTTGAGCGTCTCCGCGCAGATCTCGCTCGAGCCGTTCTCGCCGCACTCGCCGATCACCGCGTTCGGATCCTCCTGCTGCAGCCGCTCGCGCAGCCACGCCGGCTCTTCCATCTTCTGGTCGTCGCGCAGGAAGGCATAGACGTTCTTGATGCCGATGCCCGAGACGACGCGCTCGAAGCTCACGCGGCCGTTCAGCGTGCGGCGCAGATACTGCAGCAGCGCGATCTCCTGGTCGGTGCGCGCGGCGAAGTCGCAGTGCCCGCCCTCGGACGCGATCGGCAGATGCCGGCTCTTGCCGTCCCAGATCAGCATCGCCTCGCCCAGCCCGGTGCCCGCCGCAATCAGTCCGCGGTGCCCGACCGAGCTGCTGTCGCCCTTGTGCAGCGTAAAGATGCTGATCCGGCGCCAGCTCCGGGATGCCGTAGCCGTTGGCCTCAAGATCGTTGATCAGAAAGATATGCTCGATCGAGAGCTGCTGCGACAGCTCCCGCGTATCGAGAACCCAGGGCAGGTTCGTCAGCTTCAGACGCCCCGCCGCGCACCGGTCCCGGAACGCCGAAGCAGGCCGCGGCGATCTCCTTCGGATCGACGTTGTCGACCTCGAGGAACTTCTCGATCACCGCGCCCAGGCTGGCATACTCGTGCGCCGGATACTTCTGTTCGCGCAGCGACCGCAGCCGGCCGCCCTCGAAGTTGTACAGCGCCAGATGGACCTTGGTTCCGCCTACATCGCCTGCAAGAATCATCTATCGCAGCTCCAGTTCGCCCGTGATCGTTGTCGTCCGCGCCCGCGCCGTTCGGCTCCGGAAGCTTCGCCGCTGCCGCCTGGTCGAGCAGCAAGCGTCAACCGGCCGTTCGCCGGCCGGATCAGCTGCGACGGCTTCGACTCCGGATCGAACGTGCCCAGAAGAACGCTCGTGCAGCACCTCGGCCTTGTCCTCGCCCTCGATCAGGAACGCCACCTCGCGCGCCTGGTTGATCACCGGCCAGGTCAGCGTGATGCGCCAGGTATCCTTCTGCGGCACATGGTTGGCCATCACGATGGCGTTCATCTCGTCGATGCCCGCGGTGTGCGGAAACAGCGACGCCGTATGTCCGTCGTCTCCCATGCCCAGCAGGATCAGATCGAACGTCGGCGTCTCCGCGCCTTCGAGCTTGAATGCGTTGCGAATCCGCGACTCATACCGCGCCGCCGCCACCTCCGGCTGCAGCTCGCCCTCCATGCGGTACACCCGCGCGGTGGGCAGAGGAACATGCTGCAGCATGGCCTCGCTCGTCATCCGGTAGTTCGACTCCGGATCGGTCGGCGGAACGCACCGCTCATCGACCCAGAACAGATGAATTCCATCCCAGGGAACCTCGGCGAAGAACGGCTTGGTCTTGTCGGCCAGCAGTTCAAACATCCGCTTCGGCGTGCTGCCGCCGGAGATGGCGATCCGCGCGACACCGCGGGCCTTCACTGCGGCGACCGCCTGGTCGCAGAAGAAACGCGCCGCCGCTTCAGCTACAGCGGCGGGCGTTGGAGAGACAGAGTAGGTAACATGGACAGTACGCGGCATAAGTATCGGATCCAATTCGGTTACAAGATTACTGTTTGCGCCAGTGACGGCCATCGTTTGCGAGCAGCTTGTCGGCTCCTTCAGGACCCCACGAGCCGGCCTTGTAGAACTCCAGCCCCTCGGCGCCCTGCTTGGCCCACGCCTCGAGCAGCGGCGTGAACAGAGCCCACGTCGCCTCCACGCCGTCGCGGTGCGTGAACAGCGTCGCATCGCCCAGCATGGCGTCGAGCAGCAGACGCTCATAGCCGTTCGCCGAAGCTCTTGCCGAACGCCGCCGCGTAGCTGAAGTGCATGTCCACCGGCGAGACATTGGTCGTCGGCCCCGGAACCTTGGTCCCAAAGCGCAGCGAGATGCCCTCGTCCGGCTGAATCCGCATGCTGATCACGTTCGGCTCGATCGACTCGCTGCCGGCGCTGCCGAACAGCCGCGTCGGCGGCTGCTTGAACACGATGTTGACCTCGGTCACCCGCTTGGCCAGACGCTTGCCCGCGCGCAGGTAGAACGGAACTCCCGCCCAGCGCCAGTTCGCGATGTCCACGCGAATCGCCGCGAAGGTCTCGGTGTGCGAGTTCGGATCGACGCGATCCTCCTGCCGATAGCCGACAACCTCCTTGCCGTCGACCGATGCCCGCAGCGTACTGCCCGCGGACTGCGTTCTTCAGATTGATGATCCTCGATCGAGCGCCACACCTTCAGCTTCTCGGTGCGCACGGCCTCGGCGTGGAACGAATCCGGTGGCTCCATCGCGACGAACGACAGCACCTCCATCAGGTGGTTCTGCAGCACGTCGCGGGTCGCGCCGGCCTTCTCATAGAAGGGTCCGCGTCCCTCGATGCCGATGCTCTCGGCGCCGGTGATCTCGACGTGATCGATGAAGTTCCGGTTCCAGATCGGCTCGAAGATGCCGTTGCCGAAGCGGAACACCAGGATGTTCTGCACCGTCTCCTTGCCCAGATAGTGGTCGATGCGGAAGATCTGATCCTCCGACAGAACCGCGTTCACCTCGTCGTTCAGCTGGCGCGCCGACTCCAGATCGTGGCCGAACGGCTTCTCGATGATCACGCGAACCCACGGGCCACGTTGCCCACAGCCGAGGCCACCATGCCATGCTTGCCCAGACGCGCGATGATGTCCGCGAAGAACTCCGGCGCCACGGCCAGGTAGAACAGGCGATTGCCCTTGGTCTTGAACTTGCCGTCCAGCTCGCTCAGGTACGCCTTCAGACGCTCAAAGCCCGCGTCATCGTCGAAGTTGGTGGCGAAGTACTGCACCTTGTCCATGAACGGCTTCAGCTTGGGATCGGTCTCCTCGACGCCGCCGCCCTTGAGGATGCCGTCCTGCATGTCCGGCCCAAAGGTGCTCGAAAGATCGCGCCGCGCCACGCCCACCACGGCAAAGTCCTCTGGCAGCAGGCCCGCCTGCTCCAGGTGATACAGCGCCGGCAGCAGCTTGCGCTTGGTGAGATCTCCGGAGGCACCGAAGATGACGACCACACAAGGCTCGGGAATCCGTTCGTCCTTCTTGCTGTCCATCTCGGCCTGTGATGCGCTCCCTGGCTTAATTCCTGACGCTGAGCTCATGCTCTAACTCCTCTTACTTTTCGTACTGCGATTCAATATAGATGCGTGCGGAGACATTTGGTCTCCGCACGCGGGTTGGAAAAAAGATTTTAGGCCTTCTTGACGGCGTGGCCGCCAAACTCGTTGCGCATGACCGAAAGCATACGGTCGGTGAAGTTGTTGTCTTCGCGCGAACGCAGCCGGCGGATCAGCGACTCCGTGATCACCGGCGCCGACACGTTCAGGTCGATCGCCTCGAACACCGTCCAGCGACCCTCGCCCGAGTCCGGAACGTAGGCCTCGAGGCCCTCCAGCGTCGGGTTCTTCGCCAGCGCATCCGACGTCAGGTCCAGCAGCCACGAACGCACCACCGAGCCCTTCTGCCAGATCTTCGAGATCTGCGTCAGATCCAGGTTCAGCGCGGTCTTGGCCTTCATGATCGAGAAGCCCTCGGCGTAGCCCTGCATCATCGCGTACTCGATGCCGTTGTGCACCATCTTGACGAAGTGGCCCGCGCCGCTCGGTCCGACGTGTCCCCAGCCCTCGTTGGCTGCGGGCGCCAGCGCCTCAAAGATCGGCGTCAGACGCTCGACCGGCTCCTTATCGCCGCCGATCATCAGGCTGTAGCCCTCCTTCAGGCCCCAGATGCCGCCCGACGTGCCGCAGTCGACAAAGTTGAAGCCCTTGTCCTTGGCGGCCTGATGCCGGCGCTGCGTGTCCTTGTAGTTCGTGTTGCCGCCGTCGATGAAGGTGTCGCCCTTCGACATCAGCGGCTCCAGCTTCGCGATCGTCTGGTCCACGGGATCGCCCGCCGGAACCATGATCCAGATCGCGCGCGGCGCGGCGAGGTTCTTCACCAGATCCTCAAGCGTGTTCACACCCAGCGAACCCGACGCCGTCAGCTTCTCCGTCGCTTCCGTGTTGAAGTCAAACCCAACCACCTTGTGGCCGGCGAGGCGAAGACGCTCCGCCATGTTGAAACCCATCTTGCCGAGTCCAATAATTCCGAGTTCCATACTCTTCCTCTCAGTTCCTAAGCGTTACTACAACCTGTGTCCAACCGGACCATGCGTGTCGAGCACGATGCCCAACTCCGCCAACGACGACCGAAGCTGCTCGGGCGACTCGAAGCGGATGCCCTGCATCCCCTGCAACCGCGCAGCGTCTACGTTCTCCTGCTTGTCGTCGATAAACACTGCGCTCGAAGCAGGCTGGCCCGAGATCAGAATCGCGGCCCGGTAGATATCTGCCAGCGGCTTCATCTCATGCACATACCCGCTGCACACAAAAAAATCGAAGCTCGATCGAAGACCGAAGGTATCGAGACGATACTCGTTCAACTCGATACTCTCATTATTCAGCGTGGCAAGCTTGAGCTGTCCCGAAGCGCGTAATGCCTGTAACGATTGGAGAATATCAAATGAGCCGGGGTGAAGCACCTTGCTCTCCGCGCACACCCGCGGCCACAACTCCGCAAAGGTGAACTCCCGGGTCTTCGCCTGCGAACACCGTCCGCTCGAAGAACGACCGTGCATCGATATGGCCGCGCTCCCAGTAGTAGTTCGCGACCTCATGCCGCGGCTCGTACTCCGCCAGATCCACGCCCAACGGCGTCAGTACACGGGCCCTTTGATACCGATCCCAGCCATTGCTCAACAGCACGCCGCCAATATCCCAGAAGACGGTCTTGATCACGCTCTCACCTGCCACTACCGAACCGCTCACCGGATCTCCACCCTGCGCCGCGCGCTCTCCTACTCTGCGGGCTGCCCCATATCCCGATCGCAACCATCAACTTACGACCCAACTGCAAATTTTCCCAAGCCGTACGGGCCTTACGAGCTCACCGAGGTCGCCGCAGCCGCCGGCATATACTGCTGTTCGATCGCCTTCACCTTGTTCAACCGGCGCACGAAACGCTCTTCCGTCGCGATGAACCTCGCATCCAGATACGCCTTCACACACTCGAACGCGAGCGCCGTGCCAATAATCCGCGCGCCCAGCACCAGCACGTTCATCTCGTCGTGCTCCACGCCCTGGTGCGCCGAGTAGGTATCGTGGCACATGCCCGCGCGCACGCCCGGCATCTTGTTCGCCGCCACGCACACACCCACGCCGGAGCCGCAGATCAACACGCCGCGCTCCACCTTGCCCGCCATCAGCGCCTTGCCCACCAGCACGGCAAAGTCCGAATAGTCGGAGGGTTCGGTGTTGTACGCGCCCAGATCCTCAACCTCGTGGCCGAGCTTGGCAATATACGCGCGGACCTCTTCCTTCAAAGGAAATCCGGCATGATCCGAAGCAATTGCAATCTTCATGAAAGCACCTTCTCGTTGGATGCGGGCTGATGAGCCGAAGGATCGAAGGAGGCAACCATGCCGCCGCGAGGCCAAATCAATCCCGCCAACGGCATGGCACCCAAACAAAACAACAGGCCGAAACCGGAAGGGCCAGGCAAGAGCCCGGCCCGCTCCAGCTACTTCTTCACCAGCTTCTTTGCGTATTCCACGATGTGCGCGAACGCTGACGCCCAGCTTCTCCATCACGATGGGACCCGGCGCCGATGCGCCAAACCGATCCACGCCGATGATGCCGCCGTTGTGGCCGACATACTTCCACCAGCCCATCGTCGCGCCCGCCTCGACCGCCAGCTTCGGCGTTCCTTCGGGGAACAGGTTGGCCTTGTACGCCTCATCCTGCTCGTCGAAGATCCGGAAGCTCGGCATCGACACCACGCGTCGCGTGGATGCCCGCGGCCTTCAGCTCTGCCGCGGCCTTCATGATCAGCTCCACCTCGGAGCCGGTCGCGATCAGGATGATGTCCTTGCCCGACGCGTCGAGCGCATACGCGCCATGCTTCACGCCCTCGTGCACCTTGTACTTCTCGGCGTCCAGCACCGGCAGGTCCTGCCGCGACAGCGCCATGAAGCTCGCGCTCTTGCGCTCCAGAGCCAACTGCCAGCAGGCAGCCGTCTCGTTCGCGTCCGCCGGACGGAAGTCCGTCAGCTGCGGAATCGCGCGCAGGCTCATCAGGTGCTCCACCGGCTGGTGGGTCGGACCGTCTGCGCCCAGGCCGATCGAATCATGCGTGAACACGAACAGCGAGTGCACGTTCATCAACGCCGCCATGCGCAGCGCCGAACGGCAGTAGTCGGAGAACACGAAGAAGGTCGAGCCATACGGAATCAGCCCGCCGTGCGCCGCCATGCCGTTCACCATCGCGCACATGCCGAACTCGCGCACGCCGAAGAACACATTGCGGCCCGCCGGATCCACATGGAAGTTCGGCGAGTCCTTGAAGATCGTCTTGGTCGAGCTGGTCAGGTCGGCCGCGCCGCCAAACAGCTCCGGCACCACGTTCTCGATCGCCTGCATCACCGTCTGGCCTGCGTTGCGGGTCGCGATCGGCTTCTCGGTCGAGAACACCGGCAGCTTCTTCTCCCAGTCCTTCTGCAGCTCCGCCTTGACGGTGCGATCGAACTGCGCCGCCGGCTCCGGATACGCCTTCTGGTACTCCTCGAACTCCGCCAGCCACGCGGCATGCGCGTCCTTGCCCTTCAGCTTGGCCTGATCCCAGTTCGCCCGCGCCGCATCCGGCACGTAGAAGAACTTGTCGTCCGGCCAGCCCAGGTTGCGCTTGGTCGCGGCCACATTGTCCGGTCCCAGAGCCTCGCCGTGCACCTTGCTGGTGCCGGCCTTCGGGCTGCCGTAACCGATCACCGTGCGCACCTGGATCAGCGTCGGCCGCGGGTCGGCCTTCGCCGCCTTGATCGCCGCCTCGAGCGCCACCAGGTCGTTGCCATCGGCCACGCTCAGCACCTGCCAGTGGTAGGCCTCGAAGCGCTTCGTCACATCCTCGGTGAACGAGAGCTCCGTCGGTCCGTCCAGCGAGATCAGGTTGTCGTCGTAGAACACGATCAGCTTGCCCAGGCCCAGCGTTCCCGCCAGCGAAGCCGTCTCGTGCGAGATGCCTTCCATCAGGTCGCCATCGCCGCACAGCACATACGTGTGGTGATCGACGATGTTGTACGTGTCGCGGTTATACACCGCCGCCAGATGCTTCTCCGCCGTCGCGATACCCACCGCCATCGCGAAGCCCTGACCCAGCGGTCCGGTCGTCACCTCGACGCCCGGCGTCTCGCCGTACTCCGGGTGTCCCGGCGTCTCCGAGTGCCACTGGCGGAAGTTCTCCAGCTGCTCCATCGGCAGGTCGTAGCCCGACAGGTGCAGCGCTCCATACAGCAGCGTCGACGCATGCCCATTCGACAGAATGAAGCGATCGCGATCGATCCACTTCGGGTCCGACGGATCGTGCTTCATGTACTTGTGATAGAGCAAATAGGCGATGGGCGCGCAGCCCAGCGGAGCTCCGGGGTGGCCATTCTTCGCCTTTTCCACCGCGTCCACCGCCAGAAAGCGGAGAGCATTGATGGAAAGCTGGTCGAGTTCGTTCTGCTGATCTTGCTGCGTCTGCTGGTCGCTCATTCGATTCCTTTTCAAGGTGTTACGCCATTGGAATGCCGAACTTCCCACTTCCGTCGGCACGTTTAGCTCTACCAGTGTACAAGCGCTTCTAACTGATCCTGTGCATCTTCACCGATAACCGGACCATCCTGACCGGCTATCGAACACTTACCGCGAAACCAGCCGCACCTCGATATTTCTCCCCAGCCAGCGGTTCTCCCCCGGCCAGAAAAGCGTGAAGACAAGCGTTCCACTCTGCTCCGGCGTCGTCAGAATATCCGCGTACGATCCCGGATACCCCACCGTGTGCGACTCCAGCGTCGTACTCGTCGCCCAGTTATCGAACGTATACAGCACCCGGAAGCGGCTCGGATCCATCACCCGCAGCATCATACCGGCGATCAGCGAGCTCACCGGCCGCGTCGTCTGATACACCTCCATCAGGCTCTCAAAGCTGCGCTGCCCAGCCGGCTTCGCATACCGCTCCTCCACCACCGAGATGCGGTCGAACACCCGCCCATCGGCCGCCGACCGCAGCAGCTTCAGATACTCCGAGTGCGCCCACACCAGCGGCTGCGCCGACCCCGCCGAGCGCCCCAGATACAGCCCCTCCGGGATCATGTCCTCGTAGTCCCAGATCTGCTCCGGCAGCATGCCGCCGATCGAGCTGAACCGCTCGAACGAGCGAATGTAACTGGAGACGTCCCTGCCCGCCGCCAGCTCATAGTGCGCCCGCTCGCCGCCCAGCAGCGGCCACGCCCGGCCCTGCCCCCAGCCCTCGTAGGGTCCGCCATCCTTCCTCTGCCCATAGCCATCATGGTTGTAGCGCCGCCAGCAGCTGCCGTACGGCGTCTCGATCCGCAGGTGCGCATCCACCACCTTCAGCGAGTCCACGATCAGCGGGTCGTCCGCCCGGCGAATCCCATACCGCACCAGCTCCAGGAAGCCAGCGTCGATGATCTCCCGCGCCTCGTACTCGTACTGCTCGCCCGGCCCCCGGTTCGCGATATGGATCGAGCCCGGCGCGATCTCCGGATTGTAGAACGGCTCGCCCTCGGCCGGCGGCCGGATCCGCATGTAGTGGTACTTCACGTCGGGATGCAGAATGCCCTCGTTGGTCGTCGTCCACTCGATCCAGATTGGCCTCGATCCAGTCCGCGTAGGTCTCGAGAAAGCTCGCCAGCTCCGTCGCCATATACGCCCGCGCAATATCCGCCGCGCAGATCAGCCCCGCGATCACCGCCGCCAGCGTCGACGGCGAGTAGCCCGCGTTCTCCTCCCAGCGCTCCTGCTGCGTCACCGGCGCATAGCGCACCAGGAACGCCGCCGCGCTCTCGACAAACGGAAACACGTCGAACTTGCCCAGCCCGTCCAGCTTCCACAGCCGCCACGCCAGCATGATCGGAAACGCCACCTCATCCAGCTGAATGCCCGTCCAGTACGGCGTTCCGTCGATCCAGAAGTTCTGCGCGAAGCTCCCATCCGGCCGCTGCGTACACGCCAGATACACCAGCGCGCGCCGCGCCGTATCGATGCGCCCGCAGGCCAGCAGCGCCGTCGCCGTCTGCACCATGTCGCGCGTCCACACCAGGTGATACCCGCCCAGATCGTCGTCGCCCTTCGACGCTCCCCACGGAATCGACGCCGACGCAATGAACGCGCCCGAGTACGTCTTGTCCTCATGCGCCAGCAGCACATTCTGGCTGATCCGCAGCAGCTGCCCGCCGTCCATCGAGGCCGCCCGCCAGCCGCTCCGGCGCATCCGCCCGCTGCCACTGTTCGATGAACCGCTTCTGATGCAGTTCATACGGCGTCGACAGCGTCTGCATCAGCCCCGACAGCGCCGCATGGTGGCCGTCGCCCAAGCGCAATCGCGATCGTGAACTCGCGATTCCGCGTCACGTCGATCTCGCCCATGATCGCGATATTGCCGTTGATCGCCTGCCCGAACTCCCACTCCATCTTCATGTTCGTCGACAGGTCCTGGTAGCCGTCGCTCGCGCCCACAAAGCCGCACGAGGTCCGCAGAAAGCCGCAGTCCGCGCCCATCGCCAGCGACGTGCCGTCCTTCCACGCCAGCATCGCCCGCTGCCCCGCCACCTCGATCGAGCGCGCCGAGTTCCCCGCGCCGCCGCCATTCAGATGCGGCGCCAGCAGCGCATAGCACTTCAGCCGCGACAGCACCGCCTCATCGCCCGCCACCTTCACGTGCATCAGCACCACCGAGTGGTGCGGATCGGCGATGAACTCCTTGGTCACCGTGTAGCGGCCGTCCAGATCGTTCGCCGCCACCCGCACCGCCAGCGCGTCCGGGTCGATGTAATGAAAGTCGTACTCGAAGTCCCGCTTCTCCTCATGCAGAAACGTCTCGCCGTCGGTAAACAGCAGCTCCATGTCGCGCGTCTGCGGGCGGTCGATCGTCGGGTAGTAGATCTCGTTCAGCGTCCCATGCGACACCGTGAACCACACCCGGCTCGAGGCCGAATACGCCGTCGAGACCGCATCTTTCTTGCTCGAAGTCCAGCGTGGTTCCAGCCCCGGAGCGCCAAAGGCGGCGCCATCATCGTTCAACCAGCGGTACGAAGCAGTCAGATCGCTCATTGCTTGCCATTAAACCTCAAATCCCAATCCAGCGGCGTAAACCCGCCGTCCTCGCGCATGCGATATCATGCGAGGGCCGACTCTTCTGGAGACCGCCCTCGGCGGCCTCCAGCAAACGCGCTTGCATCATCGCTATGCCCGACGGCATCGAAGCTACTGTTGGCCGGAGCCTTTTCCCGGCCACCCAACAGAACAACAACAGAACCACAACAGAGGAGATCTCCGTGGCCTACGAACTTCCCGCACTGCCCTACGACTACGCCGCGCTTGAGCCCCACATCGACGAAGCAACCATGAAGCTCCACCACGACAAGCATCACCAGACCTACGTCACCAACCTCAACGGCGCCATCGAGAAGCACCCCGAGCTCGGCACCAAGACCCCCGAAGAGCTCATCAAGGACCTCGCCAGCATCCCCGAGGACATCCGCACCGTCGTCCGCAACAACGGCGGCGGCCACGTCAACCACACCATGTTCTGGGAGATCATGAAGCCCAACGGCGGCGGCGAGCCCACCGGCGCCATCGCCGACCAGATCAAGGCCGACTTCGGCGACTTCGAGACCTTCAAGAAGACCTTCAACGAGACCACCGCCAAGCAGTTCGGCTCCGGCTGGGGCTGGCTCATCTTCGAGGGCGGCAAGCTCAAGATCGTCACCACCCCCAACCAGGACAACCCGCTCTCGCAGGGCCACTACCCCATCCTCGGCAACGACGTCTGGGAGCACGCCTACTACCTGAAGTACCAGAACAAGCGCCCCGACTACCTCGCCGCCTGGTGGAACACCGTCAACTGGGCACGAGATCAACAAGCGCTTCGCCACCGCCAAGAAGTAACCCGGCAGCACCGAACGCCGCACCACCAAAGGGACCGCTCACAGCGGTCCCTTTTTCATACCTATTGCCTGCCGTATCGTTTCGCGATACGCTAGGCCTGTGATCGTCAGCTTCCGGCACAAAGGTCTGCAGGCGTTCTACAAGACCGGATCGACACGCGGTATTCAGTCAGCCCATGCGTCAAAGCTAAGCCTGATCCTGGCCGCTCTGGATGTGGCGACCGCACCGGCGGAACTGGATCTGCCACCCTTCCGAACGCATGCCCTCAAAGGCAAACAAAAGGGCTATTGGTCCATCTGGGTCAGCGGCAACTGGCGCGTCACCTTCCGCTTCCTCGAAGCCGACGTCGAACTCGTCGACTACCTGGATTACCACTAGGAGCTACCGCAATGATGAAGAACCCTCCCCATCCCGGACTTCTGCTCGCCGAAAGTCTCCGCGCATTGGAGCTAGGCATCACGGAGGCCGCGCGTCGTCTCGGCATCTCGCGGGTCTCCCTCTCCCGCGTCACCAACGCACGCGCCGCCATCAGCTCCGACCTCGCCCTCAGGCTCGAAACCGCCGGCCTCAGCTCCGCACGCTTCTGGATGGCGCTCCAGGTCAACTACGACCTCCACCAGGCACGATCGAAGAAACAGCCGAAGGTACTCCCGCTACAACAGCGGCCAGGCCAGGCAGCGTAGAAACCCCGGGTGCCCCATCCTCGCGGCAGTCTTTATCGCCGCAGGGTGGGGTATCGTTTGCGGAAGCAAACGACCGTCTTCCCAATTGCCAGCAACCTAAAACAAAAACGCCTCCCGCGATCCAATCGCGAGAGGCGTTTTTATTACCCAACAAGTTACGTTTACAGCTCGACAGGAGCGCTGGTGCCACGCTTCGGCCGCCGGTTTGCCTGCAGCACCTTCTTGCGCAGACGCAGCGACTTCGGCGTGATCTCGACCAGTTCGTCATCAGCGATGAACTCAATGCACTGCTCGAGCGTCAGCTGCTTGTACGGAACCAGGCGGACGGCATCATCCGAGCCCGACGCACGCATGTTCGAGAGCTTCTTCTCGCGCACGCAGTTCACATCGAGATCGTTGTCGCGCGAGTGCTCGCCGACGATCATGCCCTCGTACACCTCAACGCCATCCGGAACGAACAGAACGCCACGATCCTGCAGGCCATCCAGCGCATACGCGGTCGTGCTGCCCTGACGATCCGAGATCAGCGCGCCCGAAAGCCGCTGCGGAATCTCGCCCTGGTACTGAATGTAACCGTCGAGGATCGAGTTCATGATGATCGTTCCACGCGTCTCGGTCAGCATCTCCGAGCGCAGGCCGATCAGACCGCGGCTGGGGATGCGGAACTCCATGCGCACGCGACCCGAACCGTGGTTCGTCATCTTGGACATCTCGCCCTTTCTCGGCCCAAGGCGCTCGATGACGGTGCCAACAAAGTTCTCCGGCACGTCGATCGACAGCTGCTCAACCGGCTCCATCAGGGTGCCGTCGATGCGCTTGGTGACGATCTCCGGACGGCTCGCCATCAGCTCGAAGCCCTCGCGGCGCATCATTTCGATCAGCACGCCCAGCTGCAACTCACCGCGTCCCAGCACCTTGAAGGCATCCGGCGATCCGGTGTCCTGCACCTTGATCGACACGTTGGTCAGAAGCTCGCGCTCCAGACGGTCCTTCAGGTTGCGCGACGTAACGAACTTGCCTTCGCGTCCGGCGAACGGCGAGTTGTTCACGTTGAACTGAATCGCAATCGTCGGCTCGTCGATGATGATCGGAGGCAGCGGCTGCGGGTCTTCGACGTTGCAGAAGCTCTCGCCGATGAAGATGCCCGGGATACCCGCGATGGCAACGATGTCGCCGATCTGCGTCTCTTCGATGTCGGTCCGCTTCAGGCCCGAGAAGCTGAACAGCTTGGTCACCTTGTGCTTGGTGAAGGTACCGTCGATCTTCGCGACGCTGTACTCTTCGCCGTTCTTCATGGTGCCGTTGAAGACGCGTCCGATCGCCAGACGGCCCAGGTAGTCCGAGTAGTCCAGGTTCGTCACCAGGATCTGCAGCGGTCCGTTCGGATCGCCCTTCGCCGGGGGAATCGTCTTGACGATCTGCTCGAACAGCGGCTGCAGGTCGGTGCCGGGGACGTTGAGGTCATACGTCGCCGTACCCGCCTTGCCGTTCGTGTACATCACCGGGAAGTCCAGCACGGACTCATCCGCGTCGAGGTCGATGAACAGGTCATACACCTCGTTCAGAACCTCCTGCGGACGCGCGTCGGGACGGTCGATCTTGTTGACGACCACCATCGGCGTCAGGCCGGCAGCCAGCGCCTTCGACAGCACGTAGCGCGTCTGCGGCAGCGGGCCTTCCGAAGCATCGACCAGCAGCACCACGCCGTCGACCATCTTCAGCGCGCGCTCCACCTCGCCACCGAAGTCGGCGTGGCCCGGCGTATCGACGATGTTGATCTTGTGGTCGCCATAGTACAGCGCCGTGTTCTTGGCGAGAATCGTGATGCCGCGCTCTTTTTCGAGGTCGTTCGAGTCCATCACGCGATCGGTCAGGGCCTCGTTCGAGCGGAAGGTTCCGCTCTGCCGCAGCATGGCGTCCACCAGCGTCGTCTTACCATGGTCGACGTGGGCAATAATGGCGATGTTGAAGATCTTCTTTTCGGAGGTCGTCGGGGTGCTCACTGCGGTTGTATGTCCTGTCTGTGCGCTGAGAATGTCTTGGATGTTGCGGAACGTGAAATTTGCGCGTCGCTATTAGTTTACCGCAACCGGCCCGCCGAACCGCCCAACCGTCCCCTCGAGCTCTGCCACAGCATCAAAATCCGCCCTGCAGATCGTTCCATCTCCTGCAAGCGGGAGGGGATTCCCTCCCCGCGAGCGCCCTGCGTCAATTTTCCATAAATTCCGCACAGGCACAGAAAACGGCCCGCGACACAGCTGTCACGGGCCGTCTGGACTCCCACTCAAAGCCGGTTAGAAGTGGAAGCGGTACCGCACCTCCCCGTAGATCTGCCGCGGATCGTTGTAGTGAAACCCGCCAAACGTCAGGCTGTTATCCAGCAGCACCCGCGTATTGCCGACGTTCAACGCATTCACCGAGACCGTATACGTTCTCGCCAAACGTCTTCCCCAGCGCCAGATCCGCGGTCGTATGCGACGGCAGATACGCCCCCGTGTACGGCGAAGGCGCATGCTGGTATCCATTCGAGAACCCCGAGCCGTAGTACACATTGAACGCCCCGAACACCCCGTACGGCAGATTCGCATTGAACCCGACATTCAGCGTGTTCCGCTGATCGTGGTCGAGCGGCGAGTACCCCGGCTCAACCGCGCAGACCGAGGGATCGCTCGGCGAATAGCAGGTCAGCCCGCCCGTAATCCCGCCAATCTGCTTGGCGATCTGATTCGAGTACGACAGATGCGCCTGCCCATACCGCCACAGATGCGGCGACCGCAGCGTCAGCTCCCACCCCTGAATCAACGCGCCCTGCACCGTGACCGGGATAAAGATGCTCGACTCGCCAATGTTGTTGTGGTCCAAAAAGTTTTGTGCCTGTGTCTGGAACGTATCCGCATCGAGCAGCCATCCCCGAAACGGAATCTGCACCCCGAACTGATGCTCCTCATCCCGCTCGCCCTTCAGCGGAACATAGCTGTCGTTGCTGGTCTGCGCATACGCCAGCGCCGGCCCGGTGATGCTGGTCAGCGGTGGCGGCTGGTAGAAGTGCCCATAGAACCCGCGGAAGACCCAGTTCAGCTTCGGAACCACCACCGCCGCTCCCACCCGCGGATAGATCGCATTCTCGCTGATCGCGCCGGAGAAGTGCGTCTGCCGCTCGCCCGCGATCAACGTCAGCCAGTTCGTCGGCCGGTAGTTGTCCTCGACGAACACCTCCTCCACGCCGCCCGTCACCACCGGGTTCACCGAGAAGGAAGCAGCGCTGCCATCGTTGAACGTCGCCGCAAACAGATCGTTCTCATGCTGCGCATAGCCATACACGCCCGCCGACAGCGAGTTCTTCGCAACCACCGTCGACACCGACGCCTGCACGCCCTCATAGATCCCGGTCTGATCCGCGTTCGTCGAGGCCGGCTGATCGTTCGGGCTCGCCTGATAGTTCGCCCGATTGAAGTGGAAGAACGGCGACACCTGCGCCACCGTCACCGGACTGAACGTATGCAGCCACGTCAGCGCCGCATAGCTGTCCGTCTCATGCTCGCCGTCGCGCAGCCCGCTCGAGTTGTACAGCTGATTCTCCCAGCTGTTCGGATCGGGATCATACGGAATCTGGTAGTAGTCGGTCCGCAGCTGCGTCACCAGCCGCAGCTGGTTCGCCGGATCATGGTTATAGACAAACGACGCAAACCCGCCATACCCATTCTCCGCATCGTGCACCGGCTGCGAGGTCGCAGGCTGCAGCCCATAGTCGCTGCGATTCCCATTCAAGCTCGTGTACCAGGCAAACTTCTGCGTGTGATCCCCAAAGCTGATCTGGTCGTTCGTCTGATTGAAGCTTCCCGCCGTCAGCACCACCTCCGCCTCGCGATCGCGCTCAAAGCCCGTGCGCGGCACCACGTTGAACATGCCGTACGTGCGGTCGCCGAGATCCGCGCCATAGCTGCCGCGCTCCACCTCCAGCGTGTCGATATCCTTCGGATCGATCTGCGGAGCGATATTGCTCGCGATGTTGGTATTCGGGATGATTCACGCCATCGATCAGCCAGCTCAGCTCATGCCCGCCGCGCATATGCAGCATGTCGTGCGTCATGTACGCGCCGGGCACAAAGTCCGTAATCATCGCCAGGCTATTCGTCCGATCCGCCCCCGGCGTCCGCGCAATATCCACGCGATCGAGATCCGTCGTCGGCGTCACCGAGTCGGGATTGACCGCGTTCGCCATCGCATGCACCGTCGCCGACTGCTGCACCGCCTCCACCGTCAACTGAAAGTGCAACGTCACCGCCGCATCCGAGCTCACCGTGATCGTCTGCTCGAGATTCGCAAACCCCGCCTCCGCAGATCGTCACGACATAATCCCCCAGCGGCAGCGCCGGAACCCGGAACGTCCCATCCGCCTCGATACCGCCGTAAACGTCAGATCCGAGCGCCCCGCCCGCACCGTAATCTTCGCCCCCGCAACCGGCCGGTGGTGCGGATCATGCACCACTCCCGCCACCTGTCCGAAGACCGACGCCAACGCGTTCCCCGCCCCCAAAACACCCATCACAAACAACCAAGAAAAAACATGCGACTCTGCGCATACAAACCTTTCTCATCGCACCCGCGACGACAGCAAACAGCCAGGCACTGGAGGCTCGCCTCACACCCGACACAAAAGCGTTGCATTTTCATCAAGAAAGAGAGTTTGTCTTCGACCCAGCGAGCAGCAGCCAGACGCCTGTTCCTGCGTCGTTCAACTCCACAGCGCATGCACGCGCGTCAGCCACCTGCATCCTTGCAGGCCTCTGAAACCATCGCCACACACTCGCTCGCTTGTCGTTACAGAGAGATCGCGGGAGGTCCGCGCTTATGCCGCGCCCGTACCGAAGACACCCGGCGCATCGACTCCGTCTGCGGCGATCCCGCAGGATGCGCCATCAGCCCGGCGAACACCGCCGACGCCGTATCCAGCGTCCAGTCCCGATGCATCGCGCCCGGCAGTCCCTGCGGCCCATACGGGCAAGGCGCGGTCACGATTGCCACCAGTCGGCTGCGTCCCCGGATCGCTCGAAGCGGACGCGCCCTCAGCCGAAGCATCCATCACCATGCCGGCCATCATCATGCCCATCATCGCGCAATGATGCGCGCCATCGCGACGGCAGCACGCAGGCAGGTTCCCCGCAGCGCCCTCCATCGCAAACAACGGCGAGATCATCGGCAAGCCGAGGATCAACACAATCGCTATGGCCAGGAATCGTCGCAAGCCTTCATGCTAGCGCAAGCGCATCCATCCGTCATCCATCCAGCGCTTCGCAATACTCCCCGGGAATAAACAGCGAGAACACCGTCCCCACACCCAGACCGGCTGCGCACCCGCAGATATCCCCGATGCTTCTCGACGATCTCACGCGACACCCACAACCCCAGCCCGGTCCCGGTAATCCCCTTGGTCGAAAAGAACGCCTCGAAGATCCGCGCCTGCGTCTCCGCATCCATGCCCGTGCCGCTATCGGCCACCGTGATCCGAATCCCTTCGCACCCGCTCTGCCAGGCGCGGCCGCACGTCGTCCGCAGCACAATCCTTCCGCCCTCCGCCAGCGCGTCGATCGCATTCCCCAGCAGGTTCGCGATCACCTGCCGAATCTCGCCATCCCGCATCACCACCTGCGGCGTCTCGCGGAACTGCCGCACCACCTCCACCGCATTCCGCGTTATGCCGCTGCTCCAGCAGCGCCAGCACCGTCGCAATCAGGTCATGCACATCGGTCTTCGCCGGCCGCGTCGACTGGCGATAGAACCGCAGCGTCTGCACCGTAATCTGCGACACCCGGTCCAGCTCCTGCTGCGCCAGCTCCAGATACCCCCTCGCCTCGCTCGGAAGCTCCGTCTGCTCCACCAGGTACAGGCAGTTCGTCACCGCCTCCAAAGGATTGTTGATCTCATGCGCGATCGACGCCGCCAGCCGTCCCGCCACGGCCAGCTTCTCCGTCCGCCGCAGCACCTCTTCGCTCTTCTTCTGCATCGTCAGGTCCGCGATAAACGCGGCCATCTGCTGCTCCCCGCGCGCCGCTCCCGGATTCAACAGCGCCACCCCGATCAGCACCTCGATCTGCTGCCCGGCCGAGGTCACCAGCTGGCCTCGAACGACTCCGCCGCCATCCGGTCCCGCCCAAATCCCCCCTCCGCCACCGCCGCCAGCGCCGGACAGATCGCCCCCAGCGTCAGGCAGCTCGCACGGATTCCGCCGTATCGCTCCCCGCCTCGCCCCAGTGTCCAGCTCCGCGTACCCCAGCATCCGCTCCACCGCGTCATTCGCATACACCACCCGCCCATCCGCGTCCGAGATCAGCAGCCCCAGCGGCATCGCCTCCACCAGCCGGTGGAAGCGCGCCTCGCTCTCCTTCAGCGCCATCTCCGCCGCCCGCCGATCCCGCCGCGCCACCACCTCTTTCAGCTCGCGCTCGATCGCCGGAACCAGCCGCGCCAGATTCTGTTTGGTCACATAGTCCTGCGCCCCCGCGCGCATCGACTCCACCGCCGTCTCTTCCGACAGCGCGCCCGACATCATGATGAACGGAATATCGATCCCCGTACGGCGCAGGATCTTCAACGCCGCCGGACCGCTGAACTCGGGCAGATTGTAGTCCGCCAGCACCAGATCCGGCAGCGTCGCGCCGCGCAGCGCCGCGCGCATCTCCTCCGCCGTCTCCACCCGGTTGATCGTGAACGCAACCCCATTGCGCCGCAGATGCCGTTCCAGCAAAAACGCATCGTCCGGGTTGTCTTCCACCAGGAGTACGTTCACGCGGCCCTGTCCTAGCTCACCGGAGGGCATTCGTTCAGCACCAGCCAATACATCCCCAGCTGGCGCGTTGCCTCCGCGAAATCATTGAAGTTCACCGGTTTGCGGATGTAGCTGTTCACCCCCAGCTGATAGCTCCGCACCACATCGCGCTCCTCATCCGAGGAGGTCAGCACCACCACCGGCAGCATCCGCGTCGTCTCGCTCTCGCGAATCCGCCGCAGCACCTCCAGCCCATCCATCTTCGGCAGCTTCAGATCCAGCAGAATCACCTGCGGCCGAATCGGATTGGCTCCGAGCAGCAGCTCGATCGCCTCCGCCCCATCCCGGGCCACACGAACCGTATTCGCCACATTCGACTTATTCAGGGCCCGGATTGTCAGGAGTTCATGATCCGGATCGTCTTCCACGAGAAGGATCATCCGCGTGCTCTCTGCCATTTCGTTATCTTAACGTAAACCAAAAGGTCGCGCCATCGCCCAGCACGCTATCGCTCCAGATGTGGCCCATGATGCCGCCGCACCACCCGCGCCACCGTCGCCAGCCCAATCCCCGACCCCTTGAAGTCCTTGTCCCCATGCAGCCGGTTGAACGCCTGGAACAGCTTCTCGGCATAGTACATATCGAAGCCCGCGCCATTATCCCGCACAAACCACGCGCCCGCGCCGTCCTCCGCCGCCCCATTCCGCGCCGCCCTGTCTTAGCCGCCCCGTCCCACCCGAACTCCACCACCGCATGCTCCTTCTTCGAGCTGAACTTCACCGCATTGCCCAGCAGGTTCTCGAGCGCCACCCGCAGCAGCTTCGGATCCCCATGCGCCACCGGCCCGCCCCCGATGCGAAACTCCACGACTCAGCTCCGGATGCGCCGCCCGCAGCTCCTCCGCCACCGCCTCCGCGATCGCGCCCATGTCGAAGTCCTCCCGCACCAGATCCGCCCGCGTAATCCGCGACAGCTGCAGCAGCGCGTCGATCAGCTGCCCCATCCGCTGCACCCCCGACCGCACCCGCCCGATATAGTCCTTGCCCACCGCGTCCACCGCGTCCGCGTAGTCCTCCTCCAGCGCCAGGCTGAACCCATCGATCGTCCGCAGCGGCGCCCGCAGATCGTGCGACACCGAGTAGCTGAACGCCTCCAGCTCCTGGTTCGTCGTCTCCAGCTCCGCCGTCCGCTGCCGCACCCGCTCCTCCAGCGTCGCGTTCAGCAGCTGCACCTCGGCCGCATGCGCCTCCGCCCGCCGCGCATTCGCCTCCGCCTCCGCCCGCGCCATCCCCAGCCGCAGCGTCGCCCGCTCCAGCTCCTCCCGCCGCCCCCGCTCCGTACTCACGAACTGAAACATCAGGATCAGCAGCACCAGATCCAGCACGCTCGCCAGCCCGATCGTCAGCCGCGCATGCGCGCTGGCCGCGCTCGCCTCCTCCATACGGATCGACAGCAGCCGCTGCTCCTCGCCCTCCATCCGGTCCGCCACCCGGCGCAGATGCTCCATCTCCACCTGCCCCGTGCCGGTCAGCACCATCGCCCGCACGTCGTCCCGGCGATCGCCGTCGCGGCGCACCTGGATGCCCTCCTCGAGCAGTGCCATGCGCTGCTCGATCACCGCCCGCATCTCCACCAGATTCGCCTGCTGCATGGCATTATCCAGCGTCAGCGCGTTGTACCGGTCCAGCGCCTCCGGCAGCTGCCGCCGCGCCCTCGTGTACGGCTCCAGATAGGCGTTCTCCCCGGTGATCAGAAACCCCCGGCTGCCCGTCTCCGCGTCCTTCGCCAGGCTCATGATCTGCTCCACCTGGCCGATCACCTCCAGCGTGTGCCGCACCAGGTGCTCGCTCTCGAGCAGCGCCTCCACCGACCCGAACGCCAGCCACGTATTGGCCGTAACCACGGCGATCGCCCCCACCAGCAGCGACGTCAGCACCCAGCGATTCCGCCTAAGAGTCATCGGCCCCATTCTACCCAGCCCCAGCCGAAGCCGCCCCACAACCTCGCTCCCACAAGCTCTCAAATCAAGAAAACACCAATAGCGCCGAAGCAAACTCAAACAAATAGACTCAGAAAAATCATCTACCCCGAAACAACGTCATCTCGATCAATCATCTCTCCACTAAAAAGCTGAACGTCATCTCGGCCGAAGCCGCGGACAGCTTCACCGTCCGCGGCGCAGTGGAGAGACCCCTGTATTTCGTCTTTGCAGTTGCCGTTGCATCCCCCCAATCGCCCCTTACGCTCGATTCCCCTCCCCCGCCCGCTTGATCAGCATCTGCAGCAGCGCCTGATAGATCCCCTGCACCACCGGCCGCCGATAGTCCCACCGCGGATCCCGGTCCGGCACCACCACCGTCATCGTCGAGTTCGCCTCGAAGATCAGCACCTCGCCCCGCGCATTCAGCCCAAAGTCGATCCCGCCGTAGTCCAGCCCCAGAATCCGCTGCACCTGCTCGAGCGCCGCCACCGCCCGCTCGCCCAGCACCCCCGGCATATCCCGCAGAAACGCCTCGTCCTCCGCCCGGTTCTCCGCCGACTCCGCCATCTCCGCGCTGAAGTAATGAATCATCCAGTCGCTCGAGATCGCCACATGCAGCGGATAAAGCCTCCCATCGATCAGCATCACCCGGTACTTCCGGCTCTTGCCATCGGCCCCGCGCGCGTCCAGATACTCGATCACCAGCAGCTCGTCGCCCGGCAGCTCCCCGACCGCCCCCGCCAGCTCCTCGATCCGTCTCCACCCGCACAAAGTGCTTCCCGCCATGAAACCCCGGCGTGCGCAGCAGCAGCGGAAACACAAACCCCGCCTCCGCCAGCATCTCGCCGCATCGGCGCGCAAGCAGCTGCTCCCGCGCTCATCGCCACCGTCTTCGCCGTCACCACCCCCGGAACCGCCGCCAGCCGCTCCGCGATCGCCCGCCGGCTGGTTCCCAGCACCGCGCCCGGAGGATTGATCACCGGCCGCTTCGTGTTGGCCAGCACCGCCTGCCGCCCCCGCCAGCGCCTGCTCCGAGGTGTCCGCCTCGCCCACCGCATTGAAGACCAGATGATGCGGCGGAAGCGCCATCCCCGGCTCGTAGTACTCGGTCGCCACCAGAATGCGCTCAAACAGCAGGTTCGTCAGAAAGCGATGCGTCGGAACATTGCCCGTCGTCGTCGCCAGCAGCAGCAGCACCTTGATCGGCTGCTGCGCCCCGCGATACGGCAGCGCTCACCATGCACTGCCCGGAAAACGCCTTGCTGCGATACAGCGCCGCCCGATCCGCGTCGCCCAGTCTTCTCCATCACATACGCCAGCCCCGCATGCGCCGCCCGATACTCCGGATCGATCCGCAGCGCCGCCTCGAACTGCTCCCGCGCCCCCGCGCTCTGATTCGACTTCAGCAGCAGGTTGCCCAGGCTCGTCCGGCTCGCAATATGGTTCGGATACGCCCGCACCGCCCGCAGATAAAGCTGCGCCTGCCTCCACCAGCCCTCACTGGCAAACAGCATGTTGCCCAGATGCGTCAGCGCTCCCAGGTGCGTCGGGTGCGCGTCCAGCAGCTGCCGATAGAGCGCCTCGCGCCTCCGCCGGCCGCCCCAGCTGTTCAACAGATAGCCCTTCTCGAACAGCAGATCGTTCGACGCCGGATCCACGCTGCAGCCGCTGCTCCACCAGATCCAGCGCCAGCTGCAGCACCTGCGGCCGATGCTGCGCCAGCAAGCCTGCGCCGCGCTCATCGCCTGCCCTGGCCGCACCTCCAACTCGCCTGCGTCACGCTACCACCCTCGGCCCTGCCGACATTCGCCTGCCTCACCGCTTCTGCGCCCCAATCTCCTGCATCCCGAGGTATGCTCTCCCTGCGGGCCAAACACTCCGCCCACAGCGAACAAAGCAATCGAACCGCCAAATCCGCCCCACAGCACTCAGTGGATTGTAAGAAGGGACCGCCCTGCTCCCTGATCCGCTGATCCCTGCCCTTATGCCCATCGGAAAGATCCTCCTCGAACTCGACATCCCCCACGCCCACTCCCTCAAGGATCGCCGCCAGGCCGTGCGCTCCATCAAGGACAAGCTCCGCCACCACTTCAACGTCTCCGTCGCCGAGCTCGACGAGGCCCTCGTCTACAACCGCGCCAGCCTCGGCCTGGTCGCCATCTCCTGCCTCCGCGCCCTACCTCCAGGGCCAGTTCGAGGCCATCGAGCGCGCCCTCCACGCCTACTGCGCCCAGTCCGGCGCCGAACTCCTCGACCTCTACGCCGAAATCCTCCCCGACACCAACTGACCCGCCGATTCCGACCGATACCCGCCCACCCGCACCCACCCTAACCCCAATAGATCCCGCATAATCTGCGCTCCCACGCCCCGCAAACCCGCGCTCAAAGCGCCTGCCGGCCCATTCCAGCCCCGCAAACGCCCGCCAAACCGCACGCCATGCTGGTTTTAGTCCGCCTGACGCGTTAGCATGGAGAGACAGATATGCCCGAGCAGCGAGCCAGAACACACCACCGCAACCGTGTCACCAGCACCTTCGCCGATGAGATCGGCGCCATGCTCGAGGGAGAGCTCGCGGACCCCCGCATCGCCCCCTGCCATGTCACCGAGGTCGTCCTCGCCCCCGGCGGCAAGTCCGCGCGCGTCTTCGTCGCCGTCCACGGCTCCTTCGAAGAGGAGGAGGAGACCCTCGCCGGCCTCATGACCGCGCGCGCCTACATCCGCTCCGGAGCTCCGCGACCGCATGGGCGTCCGCCACGTTCCCGACATCACCTTCGCCATCGACCGCTCCGAGAAGATGACCGGCCGCATGGACGAACTGCTCGGCCGCATGCGCAAGCGCGAGCAACGCCGCGAGGCCGCCGCAACCCCAGCTCCGAGCCCAATCCCAAAGCCAGCGCGAAAGCATAGACCGCCCATGAGCTGTGATGCAGGCCCAAATCGCCGCGCTGTTGGAGTGCTTCGCGCAGCATCCGCACTTTGTCATCACCTCCCACGCGCGCCCCGACGGCGACGCCATCGGCTCCGTGCTCGCCCTCGCCGAGCTCCTCCACCAGCTCGGCCGCACCACCGACCTCGTCCTCGCCGACCCCATCCCCGCCATCTACCGCACCCTGCCCGGCGTCGATCGCATCCGCCAGGCCGCCGCCCTCGATCTCGCCGACTCGCCGACCGCAACGCGCCCGTCATCATCCTCGAGTGCGACTGCATCGCCCGCACCGGCCTCGGCGGCCTCGACGACCGCCTCCTGATCAACATCGATCACCACGCCAGCGGCCGCAACTACGCCGCCCTCAACTGGATCGATGCCGAGGCCTGCGCCGTCGCCGCCATGATCTACCGCCTCGCCGTCGCCGCCCCGGCGTCCAGATCACCCCCGCGATGGCCACCTGCCTCTACACCGCCATCCTCTCCGACACCGGAACCTTTACCTTCCCCGGCACCAGCTCCGAGACCTTCGCCCTCGCCCACGACCTCACCCTCAAGGGCGCCAACCCCGCCCTGATCGCCCGCGACATCTACTTCTCCAACCCCCTCAGCAAGATTCGCCTGCTCGGCGCCGCCCTCGCCAACCTCCAGTACAGCGACTCGCTCGCCTGGACCTGGGTCACCAGCCAGGACCTCGCCCTCATCAGCGCCGACGCCGAGGACTGCGAGGGCGTCATCAACCACCTCATCGCCATCGACGGCGCCGAGGCCGCCGCCTTCCTCCGCGAAACCCCCTCCGGCCAGTTTCGCCTCAGCATCCGCAGCAAGGGCAAGATCAACGTCGCCAGCGTCGCCGAAGCCTCGGCGGCGGCGGCCACCGCAGCGCCAGCGGATGCACCCTCAATGGTCCCCTCACCCACGCCGTGGAGTGCGTCCTCTCCCAACTCCGCACCCAACTCTGATAGCCTTGTGTCGCTCACCCATACGCACCGTGACTGACACGCCACAATCCGCCGCGCGCGGCGCCGCAGCCTGCGCCAACCCACCCCGCACTCTCCTCGACCGGCTCCGCAGCGCCTCCAGCCTCCTGCGCCCGACGGCCCCGTGGGAGTTCGTCGTCCTCTTCGCCGTCACCCTCTTCTTCCTGCTCTACGGCCTCGTCCCCCTCTTCGGCGGCGATCAGCTCGGCCTCGTCGGCGCCGACGAGCCCCGCTACGCCCAGGTCGCCCGCGAGATGCTCGCAGGCCCACTCCGACGCCTGCCACGAGGTCCACGCCAAGGTCTTCCCCCGCAGCCTCCGCCCCCAGGATCTCGAAGCCTCCTTCCGCTGCCTCGAAGGCGGCTCCGTCACCCCCATCCTCTACGGCAAGCCCTGGCTCGAAAAGCCCGCCCTCTACTACTGGCGCGCCATGAGCTTCTTCAAGGAGTTCGGCGTCTCCGACTGGTCGGCCCGCCTGCCCTCCTCCTCCGGCGCCTTCTTCCTCGTCCTCCTGGTCTTCCTCCACATGCGCCGCTTCCGCCCCGGAGGCCACCTCGACGCCGCCCTCATCACCGTCTCCTGCCTCGGCATCGCCGCCTTCGCCCGCGGCGCCTCCACCGACATGCAGCTCGCCGCGCCCTTCTGCATCGGCATGCTCGGCTGGTACGCCTGGTACGAGACCGGCAAGAAGTTCTGGCTCTTCGACCTCTACTTCTTCGGCGCCGCCGCCACCCTCGCCAAAGGCCCGGTCGCGCCCTTCCTCGCCCTCTTCATCATCGCCCTCTTCCTCGGCCTGCGCCGCGAGTGGTCCGCCCTCCGCCGCACCATCTGGATCCCCGGCATCGTCCTCTACCTCGCTCATGGTCCTGCCCTGGTACATCGAGGTCCAGCGCCGCAACCCGACCTTCTACAAGTTCTTCTTCCTCGAGCACAATCTCGAGCGCTTCGCCACCAACCGCTACCAGCACCACCAGCCCTTCTGGTACTACCTCGCCGTCCTGCTGATCGCCCTCATGCCCTGGGCCGTCCTCGGCCTCCGCGCCCTGGTCGACGCCGCCGGCGTCTCCATCGCCGAATGGAAGGCCCGCCGCAACCCCCAGCGCTACCTCGGCCACATCCGCACCGGCGACGCCTTCCCCGAGTTCCTCGTCCTCTGGGCCATCTTCCCCATCCTCTTCTTCTCCTTCTCCGGATCGAAGCTCCCCGGCTACATCCTGCCCTCCATCCCGCCGCTGACCATCCTCACCGGCGACTACCTCAACCGCATCCGCCGCCGCGGCCTCCCCACCTGGCTGCTCTGGACCCACGCCGCCACCTGCGCCCTCTTCGTCTTCGTCCTCGTCCTCGCGCCGCAGCACATGCGCTTCGACACCCTGGTCCCGCCGCTCGCCTGGCTGCTCATCGCGACCGCCGCCGCCCTCGCCACCCTGCTTCGGCGTCGCGCTTTCCATCCGCCGCTGGGGCATTCCCCAGGTCTGCAACGTCACCCTGATCCCGGTCATCGCCCTGCTCATCTTCCTGCTCGGCTTCCACGGCCGCGACCTCGACCTCAACTTCTCCGCCCGTCCCCTGGCGCAGGAGATCCAGCAGCAGGCCCCCGACGTGCATCTCCTCGCCGTCCAGGCCGTCAAGCGCGACCTCGTCTACGGCCTCGCCTTCTACCGCAACCAGCCCATCGTCGAGTACGGCCTCAACGGCTACGTCCCCCCCGACAAGGTCCCGGTCACCGGCATCCCCGACGCCGAGCACATCCTCGTCCTCCGCACCCGCGACACCGACCAGCTCCCCATCTGGCTCGCCGGCCGCGTCTACGAGCCCCTCTTCCTCTACGAGCCCCAGGGCCTGGCCGTCTACAAGGTCTACGCCAAGCCACCCCAGCCTCAGCTCCAGTCCCAGCAAACAACCACCCCATAAACAACCAACCAACTAAACAACGTCATCTCGACCGAAGCGCCGGACAGTCTCACCGTCCGGCGCGCAGTGGAGAGACCCTGTATTTCGCCGTTGCAGTTGCCCTTGCCAGTTGCCTTGCCGTTGCATTGCCCTTGCCGTTGCCTGTTCTTGCCGTCATCCTGAGCGCAGCGAAGGACCCCGATACCCTCCGCACCTCCCATACCACTCATACCTTTCTCCCCGAGAACACCGCAGCCCCCGTCGTTGTTTACTGATCCTCCCTGATCGCCTCGTTCCCTGCTCCCTGCCTTTTCCTATACTCTCGTTCAAGGTGAAGGCGAATTGACGATAGCGGCCCAGTTAGAGATTCTCGACATTCGTCATTTCAATGCACGCCAGCTCCGCCCGCTCCTCGAGCAGGAGGCAGAGCTCTGGCGTGACCATCTGCGCTGGGACTACCGCAGCTCCACCGAGCTCCTCCTCCAGTACCTCGAGGCCAAGGTCCTCCCCGGCTTCGTCGCTCTCGATCACGGCCGCGTCTGCGGCTTCACCTTCTGCGTCTACGAGGGTGCCAAGGCCATCGTCGGCGACGCCTTCGCCCACCGCCCCTCCGGCGACTCCGCCCTTCCCGTCACCCGCGCTCTGCTCCGCCACCTCCTCGAGGTCCTGCTCCACACCCCCACCATCACCCGCATCGAGTCCCAGCTCCTGCTCTACAACAACGGCGCCGCCGCCGCTCCCTTCCTCGACGCCGGCTTCACCCTCTACCCCCGCTTCTTCATGGAGTGCGACCTCACCCCCGGCGGCGCCGGCCTCGAGCACCTCCGCGTCCCCCGCCCTCAGCTCCCCCCGCGCTCACCCTCCTCCGCTGGTCCGGGACCTACTACGAGGCCGCCGCCGGCCTCATCCACGAGAGCTACCGCGGCCACCTCGACGCCCTCATCAACGACCAGTACTGCTCCCTCCACGGCTCCATCCGCTTCCTCCACAACATCGTCCGCTTCCCCGGCTGCGGCGTCTTCGAGCCCACCGCCTCCTGGATCGTCCTCGATCCCCGCGCCAACCGTCTCGCCGGCATGATCCTCTGCTCGATCGTCTCCGACAAGGTCGCCCACATCACCCAGCTCTGCGTCGGCCCCGACTATCGCGGCACCGGCCTCGGCCGCTCGCTCCTGCGCCACTGCCTCCTCCACCTCGTCCAGATGGGCTACGAGTCGGTCAGCCTCACGGTCACCCAGGAAAACCACCTCGCCGTCCGCCTCTACCAGCAGTTCGGCTTCGCCGTCCGCCACCGCTTCGACGCCCTGGTCCTCGAGCGCCCCCACCCCTTCCACCTCACCGCCTAACCCCCCCAACACCCCAACACCCACACCCACACCCACACCCAACACCCACCAAAAAATCAAACGTCATCCCGACCGAAGCAGAGGACAGTCTCACCGTCCGCTGCGCAGTGGAGGGATCCCCGTATTTGCCTTGGCCTTTGCTGTTGCCTTTGCAGTTGCCTTGCTTTCTGCCTCTGCCTTGCTTGCCTCTGCCGTTGCTCGTTTCTTGCCTCTGCCGTTGTTTGTTTTTGCTGTCATCCTGAGCGCAGCGAAGGATCCCGATACCCTCCCCTCCCCCATACCGCACGCTGCTTTCTCCGCCAGTCCCCCTCCCAGCAGCCCGCCCAAAGCCCCAAACGCAAAAAAGCGGCCAGAGGATTCACCCTCTGGCCGCTTCTTATTTTCCTACCGTAGTCTTACGCGTGAACCGCACTTCCAGCAGCTGCCTCGCGATCCCGTTCCGCCGCCTTCTTCGCTGCGGCGGTGTTCTGTCCCAGCTCATCGGCCAGCTTCTCGGTGGTGAAGGTCTCGATGATGTCGCCCACGCGGATATCCTTGTGGCCAGCCAGATCGATACCGCACTCCACGCCATCGCGAACCTCGGCAACGTCGTCCTTGAAGCGCTTCAGCGAGGAGATCTTGCCCTTCCAGATCTCCGCTCCGTCGCGCAGCAGGCGAGCCTGCGCGCTGCGCTTGATCAGACCATCGGTCACGCGGCAACCCGCAATCTGACCGACCTTGGTGATCTTGAAGACGTTGAGCACCTCGGCGCGGCCTGCGTAGTTCTCCTTGTAGACCGGCTCCAGCAACCCGTACATCGCCTTGGTGATCTCGTCCTGCAGCTCGTAGATGATCGAGTGCAGCCGGATCTCGACGTTCTCGCGCTCGGCAACCTCGGCCGACTTGCGGTCAGGCCGCACGTTGAAGCCGATGATGACCGCGTTCGAGGCCGACGCCAGCAGCACGTCCGACTCGGTGATCGCGCCCACGCCCGAGTGCAGCACGCGTACGCGCACCTTCTCGGTCGACATCTTCTGCAGCGAATCGGCCAGCACCTCGACCGAACCCTGCACGTCGCCCTTCAGGATCAGGTTCAGATCCTTCATGCCGGCCTGCTTGATCTGCTCGGCCAGGCCCTCGAGCGAGACGCGGGAGCTCTTGGCCAGCTGCGCCTCGCGCTCCTTCATCTTGCGGTACTGCGCAATGCCCTTGGCCTTGTCGCGGTCCGCCATGACGAGGAAGGTATCGCCCGCGTCCGGCATGCCCTCGAGACCGAGGATCTCGACCGGGGTCGAAGGTCCGGCCTCGGTGATCGCACGGCCACGGTCATCGAACATGGCGCGGATCTTACCGAAGGTGTTGCCGACGATGTAGCTGTCGCCCAGCCGCAGCGTTCCGTTCTGCACCAGGATCGACGCCACCGCACCGCGGCCGCGATCGAGCTTGGCTTCGATGACGGTTCCCACCGCCGGACGATCCGGCGTGGCCTTCGGCGAGGCGATATCGGCCACCAGGCAGATCATCTCCTCGAGCAGGTCCAGGTTCTGGCGCTTCTTGGCCGAAACATCGACGAACACCGTGCTTCCGCCCCACGCCTCAGGCTGCAGGCCGCGATCGGCGAGCTGCTGCTTGACCTTATCGGGATTCGCTTCCGGCTTATCGATCTTGTTCACCGCCACGATGATCGGCACATTCGCCGCCTTCGCGTGGTCGATCGCCTCGAGCGTCTGCGGCATCACGCCGTCATCGGCCGCGACGACGACCACAACGATGTCGGTGACCTTGGCGCCGCGTGCACGCATGCGGGTAAAGGCCTCGTGACCCGGGGTATCGAGGAAGACGATCTCGCGGCCAAACGCCGGCGAATCCGGCTTGGTGATGCTGACCTTGTACGCGCCGATGTGCTGCGTGATGCCACCGGCTTCGCCCGCCGCCACATCCGACGAGCGGATCGCGTCCAGCAGCGAGGTCTTACCGTGGTCGACGTGACCCATGACCGTGACCACCGGCGAGCGCGTGATCTCGACCATGCCGGTCGTATCTTCGAGCAGACCTTCGATGGCCTCGTTCTCCAAGCTGCTCTTCGACCGTGATGACCTGGGCGTCGGCACCGAACTGGCGCGCGACCTCCTTCACCAGCTCGCCGTCGAGCGACTGGTTCACCGTGACGAAGACACCCTTCATCAGCAGTACCGCGATCAGGTCCTTGCCGCGTACATCCAGCTTCTCGGCGAGATCCTTGACGCTGATGCCTTCGGTCACCGTAATGGTCTTGGTGATCGGCATCGGCTCGCGCGAGAACTGCTGTCCACCGTAACGCGGTGGCGGCTGGAAGCCCTTCATCGGGCCTTCCTTGCTCTTCTCGTAGCGCTGTCCGCCGCGACGCTGTCCAGGACGTGCCGCCGGACGCATTCCGCCCGGAGTCTCGCCCGGTGCCAGCGGTGCGCCCGGAGCTCCGCCCGGACGCGGGCCAAAGCCCGGCCGTGCGCCAAACGCAGGACGCGGTCCGCCCGGCGTGAAGCCAGGACGTCCAGGAGCTCCGCCCGGTCCACCAGGACCGCCCGGGAAGCTGCGCGTCGGGTGCATCGGACGACGTGCGCCCGGTGCCATGTTCGACGGCGGACGCGAGCCCGGAGGCCCGCTCGGCGCGCCCGGACGCGGACGCTCGAAGATAGGACGGCCGCGCTGAATGCCGCCCGGAGGCGTCGCAGGAGCGGCATAGACGGGACGCGGTCCCGTCTGCGGCATGATGACGCGGCGCGGCGGAGGACCTGCCGGCGCGGGCGGCGCTGCGGGAGCCGCAGGCTCGGCCGCAGCCGTCACAGCGGGTTCCGCAGCCGGAGCAACCGGAGCGGCAGTGCCAGCCGGTGTCGCAGCAGCAGCCGGGGCAGCGGGCAGCAGCAGCTGCGCCGCAACCGGAGCTGCAGCGGCAGCCGGAGCAGCCGCAGGAGCCGGAGCAGCTACGGGAGCCGCAGGCGCTGCCGGAGCAACGGGAGCAGCCGCAACCGGAGCGGCAGCAGGAGTCTGAACAGGTGCCTGAGGCGCGCAGCGGAGGCAGCAGGAGCAGCCGACGGAGCCGCAACCGCCGGACGAACCGGGGCCGCCGCACTCGTCTGCGGAGTCGGGGTCGTGCCAGCCACAGCCGGCGGACGCGCGATCACCGCACCGGCGGGAGGCCGGCTCGCGATGGCCGGGCGCGGACGGCGGCGGAGCCACGATGTTCGCTCCCTGCCGCGGCAGCGGAACGATCCGGCGCGGAGCCGGAGGCGCGACCCGGGACTGCGCTCTGGGGCGCAGCCTGCGAGGGCGAAGCCGGCGAAACCGACGGAGTGGTCGAAGTGGACTGAGCCGTCACCGGTGCCGTGTGCGTCGGCGTACCCGCCGGCCGTGCCCCAGCAGGAGCGGTCGCCCCTGCCTGTGCGCTCGGCGTGAACGGGAGTGCCCGCAGCGGTCCGCGGCGCAGCCACCGCGACTGCGGGGCGCTGCGGCTGCGGCGCCGCCTTTGCGGCGGCCTCCGCGCTCTTGCGCTCCAGAATCGCGCGCAACGCGTCGCCGGGCTTGGAGACGTGCGACAGGTCGAACTTCGGTTTGGCTTCGACTGCGGGGCGAGAACCCCCGCTACGGCTACCCGTCTTGAAGTAGTCGCGTACTCTTTCGGCTTGGTCGGCGTCGATGGAACTGGAGTGCGTCTTTCCGGTCACGCCGATCGCTTCCAGCGCGTCCAGAATCGGCTTGCTCTTTACTTCCAGTTCTCGTGCCAAATCGTTAATGCGAACCTTGGTCATCCGTCCCTTTTCATCCCCTGCGCCGATCAGCTGTTCATTGCAGCCTCGTCGAAGTGAGAGTTGTGTACTTCTTATTATCCCCGAAATCGCCGTCTGCGCGCATTCGGGAGTGATGTGGTGCGTGGCCGGTCTGGCTAACCACGATCGTGTCCGTCGCCGTCGATGCCCTCGTCCGAGCTCTCCTGGGCCTGATTCGCCAGTTCGTCGACGGCATCGTTCTGCAATTCAATCTGTTCCGTGCGGGCGTCCGCCTCGCTGAAGGCATCGCTGGCCGATTCGTTCTCTTCCGCCTCCACGATGTCCTCGGTCGACAGACCGCTCAGCTCTTTGGCTTCGCTCTCCTCAGCCTCCGCCGCCAGCAGCTCTTCCGGGGTCTTCGGATTCGACATCGCATCCTCCTTGGGGCTTTCTCCCTCAGATGCAACTGGCGCCGCGGCGACTGGCCGCGCCTCCCCATCTTCGTACTGGCCAAAGTAGTGGCGCACCGCGACCGAGATCTTCTCGACCGTCTTCTCGCCAATGCCCGGAACCTCTTCCAGCTGCTCCGGCGTCATGTCGGCCAGCTCTTCGACCGTCGTGATGCCCGCCGCAATCAGCTTCTCGAGAATCGACTCGCCCAGCTCGGAGATCTGCTCGACCGGCGTCGTCGGTCCGCCGGACATCGCCTGCATCTGCTGCTCGACCTCCTGGCGCTTCTCTTCCTCGCTCTTGATGTCGATCTTCCACTGCAGCAGCTTGGCCGCAAGCCGCACATTCTGGCCCTTCTTGCCGATCGCCAGCGACAGCTGCGTGTCGTCCACGATCACCTCGATCTGCTTCTCGCCCAGATCGGTGATCGACACCCGGCTCACCTTCGCCGGCTGCAAAGCCTTCTCCGCAAAGGTCGTAATCTCTTCGGAGAACTCGATAATGTCGATCTTCTCGCCGCGCAGCTCGCGGATGATCGACTGCACGCGCATGCCCTTCATGCCCACGCACGCGCCCACCGGATCGACGTCCTTGTCGCGGCTCATCACCGCGATCTTGGTCCGCTCGCCGGCCTCACGCGCGATCGCACGGATCGAAACCGTGCCGTCATAGATCTCCGGAACCTCGCTCTGGAACAGGTTCTGCACCAGCGCCGGAGCGGCCCGCGAAACGATCACCTGCGGTCCCTTGGCGGCGCGATCCACGCGCAGCAGCACCACGCGAACCCGCTCGCCGACCGAGAACTGCTCCAGCCGCGACTGCTCGCGCTTCGGCATCCGCGCCTCGGCCTTGCCCAGGTCGAAGATCACGTCCATCGGCTCCAGACGCTTCACCGTCGCCGTCAGCACCTCGCCGGCGCGGTGGTTGTACTCGAGGAACACCGTGTCGCGCTCCGCCTCGCGCACCTTCTGGAAGATGACCTGCTTGGCCATCTGCGCGGCGATGCGGCCGAGCGGCGTGGTGTCCTTGTAGAAGCGCAGCTCGCCGCCCACCTCGACCTCGGGCGCCAGCTCGCGCGCCTGCTCGAGCGTCAGCTGATTGATCTCGTCGTCGACGTTCTCCGCGGCCTCAACCACCGTCTTGTAGACGTACGCCCGGATCTCGCCGGTCTCGCGATCCATCTCGCCGCGCATGTTCTCCTGCGTCTTGTAGTACTTGCGCGTTGCCAGCGCGATGGCATCCTCAACCGCGCTCACGACGATAACGGGATCGATGCCCTTATCGCGGCTCAACGTCTCAATCGTTTGATACAAAACACTTGCCATTGCTCACTCGTCCTTCTCTGTTGACCGTTCGCTATTGCGATCGCTTCAAGCAGCGCCCTGGTTCGCGTCGCCCGACGGTATTGCTGCAACTGACGTAATGCAACTGACGTAATTTCGATGCCGATCGAACCCAACCGGCCCAACCTGCAGAGAGCCCTAAATCTCCGCGACCAGATTCGCCTTCTCGACATTCGCGAGAGCGATCTCAACCGTCTGCTCGCTCGCTGCCTTGCGGGCCTTGCCCTTCTGCTTCACTGCCGACAGGTCGATCGTCAACGTCCCGTCTTCAAACTTGGTCAAACGGCCCTGCCAATGGCGATTGTTATTGACCGCCGTAAACGTCTGCACCTTCACCAGGCTGCCCTGAAAACGCGCAAAATCCGCCGCCTTCGACAGCTTCCGTTCCAGCCCCGGCGAAGAGACCTCCAGCGTGTACTCCGCCCCCGGAATCAGATCCTCCACATCGAGAACCGTTCCGAAGTCCCGTGCAAACTGCTCGCAATCCTCGTGCGTCATGCCCGAGAGCATCTCGACCGGAACGCCCTGCGGCAGCGCCTCCGACTCGGTCTCGCCCGCGGCCGCAAGCTCCGCCAGCGCCGCCCGTGCCGATGCGTCCTTTTCGATAAATACCCGCAGCGTGCGAAACTTCACTCCACCCTGATACTCGAGGTCCACGACCTCAAGCCGGTGCGAAGCAGCAACACGCTCTGCCGTCTTCCGAATTACGTCCAACTGAACTGCCATAGCTTTTTCCGGGGTGCCTGTCGAGCCTGTTGGAGCCCTATTGGAGCATCGTTGGCGCTTTTTGGCGCATCGTCCAATGCGCTTTCCTGAGAACCGGCCCAGCGCATTTTAGAGCAAATAAAAAGTGGGCGTTGGCCCACTCCTCTTTCCCGCCGATGCCGGTGCGTTCACGGCTTACCACCAACGGAACAAATTCGTCTGCAACCACGATAATACATCCATCCGCAAATAGATTCAAGTGGCCGCATCCACGATCCACCCCGATCACCCGCCACGCGCTCTCTCGCCCTCCCCCGCAAAAATTGGCCGACCTATCATTTGCCCTCGCCCGCGCGCAACTCTACAATCGATCAAACCCGTCTGCTGCGACGCAGTCCACTGCTCGTCCGCACCCGCCCAAGGACACGACACGTAATGATCAGCTCTCCAGTTCCCGAAGCTCTTACCTTCGACGACGTTCTCCTCGTTCCCGCCTACAGCGATGTCGTCCCCACCCAGGTCAGCACCCAGACCCAGCTCACCCGCAACATCACCCTGAACACCCCGCTGCTCTCCGCCGCCATGGATACCGTCACCGAGTCGCGCCTCGCCATCGCCATGGCCCAGCAGGGCGGCATGGGCGTCGTCCACCGCAACCTCACCATCGAGCAGCAGGCCGGCGAGATCGACAAGGTCAAGCGCTCCGAGAGCGGCATGATCGTCGACCCCGTCACCATCTCGCCCCGAGCAGCCCATCTCCGACGCCCTCGACGTCATGCGCCGCTACAAGATCTCCGGCGTCCCCGTCACCAAGAACCGCAAGCTCGTCGGCATCCTCA
Source organism: uncultured Acidobacteriaceae bacterium (assembly GCA_963755245.1). Classification (GTDB taxonomy): domain Bacteria; phylum Acidobacteriota; class Terriglobia; order Terriglobales; family Acidobacteriaceae; genus Edaphobacter. The sequence goes on from CAVWJY010000015.1 coordinate 165,326, forward strand.
CCAACCGCGACCTCCGCTTCGTCTCCCGCACCGACCTGCCCATCGACGACGTGATGACCAAGACCAACCTCATCACCGTCCCCGTCGGCACCACGCTCGAGGAGGCCGAGCACATCCTCCACCAGCATCGCGTCGAGAAGCTCCTCGTCGTCAACGACGACTACGAGCTCAAGGGCCTCATCACCGTCAAGGACATCCAGAAGAAGCTGAAGTACCCCAACGCCTCCAAGGACTCCCAGGGCCGCCTCCGCGTCGCCGGCGCCATCGGCGCCACCGGAGACTTCCTCGAGCGCGCCGCCGAACTGGTCGCCGCGCGCGTCGACGCCCTCGCCATCGACTCCGCCCACGGCCACTCCTCGCGCGTCCTCGAGGCCGTCGCCGAGGTCAAGAAGCGCTTCCCCGACATCGACCTGCTCGCCGGCAACATCGCCACCTACGAAGGCGCGATGGCCCTCATCGACGCCGGCGCCGACGCCATCAAGGTCGGCATCGGTCCCGGCTCCATCTGCACCACCCGCATGGTCACCGGCGCCGGCATGCCGCAGATCACCGCCATCTCCGAGGCCTTCCGCGCCGCCGGTCCAGCGCGGCATTCCGATCATCGCCGACGGCGGCATCAAGTACTCCGGCGACGTCACCAAGGCCATCGCCGCCGGCGCCAGCGTCGTCATGATGGGCTCCCTCTTCGCCGGCGTCGACGAGAGCCCCGGCGAGACCATCCTCTACCAGGGCCGCTCCTTCAAGGCCTACCGCGGCATGGGCTCGCTCTCCGCCATGGCGCAGGGCTCCGGCGAGCGCTACTTCCAGGGCAAGGACGACGTGACGATGCCGAGCACGAGTGCAGTCGCTCACCGCCCGCGAGACCGCACGCCAGCAACCGCCTCGCCAAGTTCGTCCCCGAGGGCATCGAAGGCCGCGTCCCCCATCGCGGACCGCTCGAAGCCATGGTCTACCAGCTGGTCGGCGGCCTGCGCTCCGGCATGGGCTACCTCGGCTGCTCCACCATCCCCGAGCTGCAGCAGAACGCCCGCTTCATCCGCATCTCCAGCGCCGGCCTCCGCGAAAGCCACGTCCACGACGTCATCATCACCCGCGAAGCCCCCAACTACCACGTCGAGTAGTCCCGCTCCGCATCCAACCCTCACAAGGCGCGCCGCAAACTCATCGCGGCGCGCCTTTTCATTTCCCCCAAAAGCACGGCGATCTCTTTCGAAGATTGCGGCTAGCCGGGTGCCCCATCCTCGACGCACGGTTTCATCGTGCGGCAGGGTGGGGTATCGAGCGCAGCGAGACCGCCGTTGCTCTTGCCGTTGTTTGTCTTTGCCGTCATCCTGAGCGCAGCGAAGGATCCCGCTACCCTCTGCCCCGCTCCATCCGCAGTTTTTGCCCATTGCACCAGCTTGCTCGCAGTGCGCCATCGAAGGACCCGCGGTTTGCCATGCCGACGTTGCATGTCGACGTCATCGACCGAAGCCGGCGCAGTGGAAGACCCCTGTATTTATCCTGTTTCTTCCTCTCTTTCGCTCATCTTGCGTCTATCTACCGTTAGGCTTGAACCTGTAAGCCAACCCTTGGAGCCAGAGAGTCCACATGCCTTCGATCTTCTTCAGCCGAGCCTACTTCAACCACAAGCGTGACCTCCCCTCCTGGCGCCGCTTTCTCTTCATCTGGACACCCGCCCTGCTCGGCATCGTCGTCATCGCCATCGAGTCCACCGCGACCTTCTCCGCCGCCAACACCAGCTCCTGGCTGCGTCCCATCGCCGAGGCCATCTTCGGCCGCCTCACCGACCCCACCTGGGAGCTCGCCCACCACCTGCTCCGCAAGACCGGCCACTTCCTCGGCTACGGCACCCTCTGCGTTCTCTTCCTCCGCGCCTGGCTCCTCACCCTCGCCGCAACCACGCGCCTCACCGAGCGCGCCTGGCGTCTCTCCGCCTGGGCTCGCGCCATCCTCTCCACCGCCTTCATCGCCTCCTGCGACGAGATCCACCAGAGCTTCCTGCCCAGCCGCACCGGCATGTTCTCCGACGTCGTCCTCGACACCATCGGCGCCACCCTCGTCTCCGGCCTCGTCCTCGCCATCACCTCCAGCCGCCGCAAATAGCAAACCCACCAGCCCCCGCGCATGACCACCCGCTAAGCCACAGCGAACCATCGCGTAGCGCACGGCCCAGTCATCAGAAAATCACCCGCACCATCCTCGCATCCCAAACATCAGAAACACGTCATCCTCGACCACGAGGCACTCGACCGAAGCGGACAGCCTTATCGTCCGCTGCGCAGCGGAGAGACCCACCGTATTCCGCCCTATCGCTCGCAACACGCAAAGCCCGCTCTCTACTCCCCTCCATCCCCCGAATCTTCCCCTCGCAGCGGCCCCACCAGATCCGCCTGCAGCGCCGGCTCGATCGTCGTCGCACTCACCAGCGCCGCCCGATAGTGCGCCAGCGCCTCATCCTTCTTTCCCTCCCGCGCCAGCACATCCCCCGCCGCCGTCTGCACCTGCACCGACTGCGGCGCCAGCCCCACCGCCAGCTCCGCCTCCCGCGCCGCCGCCTCGACCTGGTTCAGCCCCCAGCAGATTCTCCGCATTCTGCGCATGCACCAGCCCCGACGCCAGCGGCACCGCGAAGTGCCCGTCGTACACAAACACGCCCGTAATCGAGCACCGCCGTCGGCCTCATCCCACGGAACGCGTCGTACGGATTCAGCGCCCCCGCACCGAACTCGATGCCCTCCAGATCCCCATCGCTGATCAGCACCGGCCCATCGATCTCCGCCGGCACCGCCATCGGCAGATGCATCCACCACAGCGTGTCGGTCGTCGGCAGCCGCTTGCACGGAATCCCATAGTCAGACGGGCTCAATCGCCCCATCGGGAAAGTAAGCAAACCAGCAATTCTTGATCCCGCGCTGCGTCGAGATAGCGCTTCACCTGCCTTCAGCTGCTGTCCCCAGTCCGACGTTCGCATCGCTCAGGTAGCGATGCGTCTCGGAGGGCCCTCCCCACGCCTCGTTCGCATACGCCATATAGCCCGGCGCCACATGCACGGTCGTCGCGATCTGCCACACCAGCAGCACCGCGACAGCCCCCACCCAGCGCCGATCACGCCCCGCCAAAAACGCCGCCGCCCCCGCCGTCATCACGTAGAGAAACCCATAGATCGGCAGCAGATGCCGCATCCCGATGTTCATGTCCGAGCTGATCGCGACACAGCAATACACCACCACCGGCAGCGTAAGAAACAGCAACTCCCGGTACGGCCTCCAGCGCCCCCACGCAATCGCGATCAGCAGCAACCCAGCAGCAGCAGAAACGGCAGCGTGGACTTGATCACAAACGCCCCGGAAAGTACCACCGGTCGCCATGCCAGATACACACGGCCAAAGAAGTAGCTGGTGAGACTCCTCCGCGACGATCTTCGTGTCCGCCAGCCCCCAAAGATATCCCTCCGGCAAAATATGCCCCCGCGCCAGCAGCGCCAGATGCCGCGCATCCGCCGGCGTTCGGCAGCTGCGCAAGATGCTCCGCCAGCGTCGGCTTCAGCGCCTGCCCTCCGGCCGCGCCGCATAGCGAAACCCATAGAACGACCACAGCACCAGCAGCGCGATCGCGCTGACCGCCACCCAGCCCGCCAGCAGCCGTCACCACCGCGCGCCCGCTGCGCTGCAGCAGCCCCTCTCCCAGCGCCAGCAGAAACAGCATCGGGATCACCAGGATCCCGGTAAACTTCGTCACCAGCGCCAGTCCCGCGATCACCCCCGTCAGCGCCAGCAAACCCAGCCGCCCGCCAGCTCCCACCGGCGCCTTGCAGTACCGATACCACGCATAGATCGTCGCAAAGATCGTACAGCGCGCTGCCGATATCCGTCGTCACCAGCGCCCCGTTCGCCAGCACATTCGGATCGAAGACAAAGAACGCCAGCGCCAGCAGCCCGGCCCCGCGCCCAAACATCTCCCAAGCCGCCAGCCCCAGCAGCACCGCCAGCGCCACCGTAAACCCCGCGCAGGCCATCCGCGCCGGAAACAGCACCCGATCCCCGCCGTTGCCAAACACAAACGCCCGCGCCATCCCGAAACGCCTCATTCGGAATCGACCGCCCCTGCCCCACCGGCACCTTCAGCGGCTCCCGCAGCAGCGGCAGCGCCGCCATCAGCTTCACCAGCGGCGGCACCTCGGGATTCAGCCCATAGTCCCCGGTCTTCCAAACCGTATACCCGTCGAACAGATGGTGCGGCTCATCCCACGTGCTCGACGTCGCTCCGCGACCATCGCACCAGCTCCCCCGCCAGCACCAGCAGCAGCACCACGAAGCCCGCCACGAACGACCAGCTTGCTGTCCCGACCAACACGACTGCGCTGACGAAGATTCGCCCAAAAGACCCGCAGAGCTCACTCGTATTCCCCTCACATTGGCGGTCTGATTCCCACCTGCAAAAAACGATCCCCCACCATACCGCACGCACGCACGCCATCGTCATCCCACAGCCCGAACCGATTAGAATCGCGAAATGGAAATTCTGGAGATTCAAGCGGCACTGCGCGACGCCAAGGTAGACGGCTGGCTGTTCTACGACCATCACTATCGCGATCCCATCGGCTATCGCATCCTCGGCCTCGGCGACGACCTGCACGTCACCCGCCGCTGGTTCTACTTCGTCCCCGCCGTCGGCGAGCCCAAAAAGCTCGTCCACCGCATCGAGTCCGGCCGCCTCGATCCCCTCCCCGGCACCAAGACCGAGTACTCCTCCTGGCAGGAGCTCGAAGCCGGCCTCGAGGCCATCCTCGCCGGCCACACCAAGCATCGCCATGCAGTACTCCCCGCGCAACGCCATCATGTACGTCTCCATGGCCGACGCCGGCACCGTCGAGCTCCTCCGCTCCTTCGGCAAGGAGATCGTCAGCTCCGCCGACCTCGTCAGCCAGTTCGAGGCCGTCCTCACCGAAGCCCAGATCGCCACCCACTTCGAGGCCGGCGAGAAGGTCGACCGCGTCCTCGCCGCCGGCTGGCAGGAGATCGGCCACCGCATCCGCCACGGCCAGGGCACCCACGAGTTCGCCGTCGTCGAGTTCCTGCAGAACGCCATGCGCCACGAGGGCCTCGTCTGGGAGCACGGGACAAATGTCAGTGTCGGCCCCAACAGCGCCGACTCCCACTACCACCCCTCGCCCGAGTCCTCCAAGCCCATCCGCAGCGGCGACTTCCTCCTCATCGACATCTGGGCCCGCCTCGACCAGCCCCACTCCTGCTACTACGACATCACCTGGACCGGCGTCGTCGACCGCGAGCCCACCCCCCGCGAGCAGCAGATCTTCGAGACCGTCCGCGACGCCCGCGACGCCGCCTGCATGCTCGTCGAGGCCGAGTTCGCCGCCGGCAACCCCATCGCCGGCTGGCAGGCCGACGAGGCCGCCCGCACCGTCATCCGCAACGCCGGCTTCGAGAAGCACTTCACCCACCGCACCGGCCACAACATCGGCAACGTCCTCCACGGCAACGGCGCCCATCTCGACAACCTCGAAACCCACGACGAGCGCCTGCTCCTCCCCAACACCTGCTTCTCCGTCGAGCCCGGCCTCTACTTCCCCGGCGAGTTCGGCGTCCGCAGCGAGGTCGACATGATCGCCCGCGCCGGCAAGGCCCAGGTCACCGGCCGCATCCAGTCCCAACTCGTCCGCATCTAAGCCCGTATCGACATCCATACTGTCACAGCCACTCGAATCTGTCATCCTGAGCGACAGCTTCATCGTGAGCTGCGTTGCATCGCGCAGCGAGACCTGCCGTCGATTGCCTGTTGGTTGTCATGCCCGCACGGGGATCTGCGTTTCCCTCTCGCAGCTCCAGACGCACGTCATCTGTCCGCTTGCAGCTGGAGTAGGCCTGTCTGACGCAGCTTTAGCCCTGGAGTATCGCTCGCGGCTCACTTGCCAACGGCAACGCACTCTCAGCCCAGAGGACACCTCAGCCGACCTCCTGCCATCTCGCGTACCCGAATCTGTCGATCACTCCTAGCTGCTATGATCAGGATGGAATGACGACCAATACTCAGGCGCCGGCGCAGACCGGGAACAAGACCGCAACTCGCCCCGGGAAGAAGGCGACCATCGCCCCCAGCGTAGTTCTGTTCGCAGGCTGGCTGGTTCCCGGAGCCGGCCATCTCCTGCTCGGCAAATGGATCCGCGCCCTGCTCCTGCTCGTCTCCATCGTGGCCATGTTCTCGATCGGCATCGGCCTCCAGGGCAAGATCTACGTCCCCAGCAGCGGCGATCCGCTCGACATCCTCGGCTTTGCCGGCGATCTCGGCGCCGGCGCCCTCTACCTCATCGCCCGCCTCTTCGACCTCGGCCACGCCGCCGTCGTGACCGCCTTCGCCGACTACGGCACCAAGTTCATCGTCGTCGCCGGCCTCCTCAACCTGGTCGCCGCCGTCGACGCCCACTCGCTCGCCACCGGGAGGAAGCAATCGTGACTCTGACCCACTTCAGCGCCGTCGTGCTGTTCTCCCTCTTCACCTCGGTGGTCTTCGGCATCACCCAGCGCTCGAGCCCCGAAGATGATGATCCGCTTCGGCGCCTTCTGCTTCGCCCTCTTCCTCGGCGGCACCATCGCCGCGAGCTGGCTGATGTGGCTGGTCAAGCACTAACCCGTGCGTCCCCCACACACTCCCAGACTGAATGCGACTCGATCCAGACGCGATCCACTCGCATTCCAAGGCGTGTTCCATTTTGGGCCGCGCCTCCGCAGCAGCACGCCATTTCGCAGTCACAGTTTCTCGGGCCCCGGCAATTACGTCTGAATCGATAGAGAAGTACCTCCCAGCCTACCGCAAGCGCACGCGGTAGACTCGAGCTTCGACTCGGAGCGTTCGCGGATGCCCTTCAGCCTCTATCTCGCGCCGGCTATCGATCGCATCCTCGCGATCGACCTTCCTCCGGCGTGCCGCTGCATCTGCTCCCCGACACCCTGGGCACTCTGGCTTGCGATCAGCTGCCATCCTGCTTCTTGCCCTCCTTGCCATCGCCAGCTGCTACCGCGCCGTGCTTCGCCTGAAGCGCGCGATGGCCGAGAGCGACGGCCCGCCCCTCCTGCTCCTGCGGAGCACACCGCAGGCAAAGCGGCGCCCTTCGCCTCACCCGACGTCCCCTCACCCTCGAGCAGGGCGCGGCCCTCGAACGCCTCCACCACGCCATCGACTATCTGATCCAGACCTACGACCTCAAGCAGCCCACCGACCAACCCCAGCCCGTCGACACCCCCGCCCGCGCCGCCGTCGAGATCCTGCTCCTCAAGCGCGCCGAGATGCTGGCCGCGCTCCCCTCCGCTTCCCTCCCTCATCGCCCTCCTCCGCCGCCGCCTCACCCACCGCACCATCCCCCAACGAAACTAGGGATCGACATCAAGTTCGGATCAGCGACATCATCGGATCAGACGATCAGGAATCAGCCATCCGCGATCACCGAATCAGGGATCAGCTATCCGGGATCCGCGATCAGGGATCAGCGATCAGAGATCAGGGATCAGGGATAGGGATCAGGGATCAGCGAAGCAAACGACCAAAGAAAAAGACGCAAGCTGCAATCGCAGCCTGCGTCTCCTGTTCTATCCAGCGATCCAGGGATCAGTCTTTGCTTACTGATCCCTGATCCCTGATCCCTGCTCCCTGCTCTTACGCCTCTGGCGTTTCGCCGGGGTTCTGCTCTTCCATCTGCTTGGCGAGCTCTTCCCGCTTCTTGGCGCGGGCCTCAGCGCGCTTCTGCGCCTTCTCGTTCAGCTCCTGCTCGGCTCCGAGCAGTTCGATGAACGCCATCTCCGCGGCATCGCCCTTGCGGGGGCCGGTGCGCGTGATGCGCAGGTAGCCACCCTGACGCTCCGTGTAGCGCGGCGCGACGACGTTGAAGAGGCGGTCGACCGACTCCGGCGTCATCATGTACGCCAGCGCCTGACGGCGTGCGTGCACGGAGCCATTCTTGCCCAGCGTGATCATCTTCTCGATGATCGGGCGGCTCGCCTTGCACTTGGTGATCGTGGTCTCGACGCGGTCCATCAGAATGACGGAGGTGACGAGGTTACGCAGCATGGCACGACGGTGGGAGGTATTGCGGCCGAGTTTAAATCCGGCATTACGATGGCGCATGAGAGATCTCCTTCGAATCCAGCTTCTGCAGGATTCGGTTACTGCGGTTGTTCCAATAGAAAACCTGAGGGCAGACTTACCTCCTGCCCTCAGCCAGGCTATTTAGAAGTTTTCAGTTTCGCCCTGCAGGTCGAGGTCATCGTCCTCGTCCTCATCTTCGTCCTCTTCATCATCGAAGTGGCCGAAGCTCGCCGCGAGCGTAGCCGCCGGCAGCACCGAGGTCGGTCCGGGCTGCGGGTTGCCATTCTCGTCGATCTTCATGCCCGAGCGACAGGCCCATCTGCGCGAGAATCTCCTTGATCTCGTTCAGCGACTTGCGGCCGAAGTTCTTGGTCTTCAGCATCTCCGCTTCGGTCTTCTGGATCAGCTCGCCGATGGTCGCGATGTTCGCGTTCTTCAGGCAGTTGTAGCTGCGCACCGACAGCTCGAGCTCCTCAACCGAACGGTTCAGGTTCTCGTTGCGGATCGACGGCCCATCATGCAGTCCATCGTGACCCGCCTCGAGCTCTTCCTCGAAGTTGATGAAGATGGTCATGTGGTCCTTCAGCAGCTTCGCCGAAAGGCCCAGCGCATCCGCAGGAGCGATCGTGCCGTTGGTCCAGATCTCGATCGACAGCTTGTCATAGTCGGTGATCTGACCCAGACGAGCAGCCTCAACGAGGTAGTTGACCTTACGCACGGGCGAGTGAACGCTATCGACCGGGATGAAGCCCAGGCCGAGATCGCCGTCGAAGTTCTTGTCGGCCGAGATGTAGCCACGGCCACGCTTCAGCCGCATCTCCATGTCGATCTTGCCACCCTCGGAGACGGTGCAGATGTACACGTTGTTGTCGAGGATCTCGACATCGCCATCGGCCTCGATCATGCCCGAGGTCACAACACCGGCCGCATCCGAGCGCAGGTACAGCGCCTTCGGACCCTCGCCGTTCAGCTTGAAGGGAATCTGCTTCAGGTTGAGGATGATGTCGGTCGCGTCCTCAACGACGCCCGTGATCGACTGGAACTCGTGCAGCACGCCCTCGATGCGAACGGCGGTGACGGCAGCGCCTTCGATCGACGAAAGCAGCGTGCGGCGAAGCGCGTTGCCGATGGTCGTACCGAAGCCGCGCTCAAACGGCTGCGCCGAGAACTTACCGTACTTGTCCGTGAGGGTTTCGGTTTCAACGGCAAGACGCTTGGGTTTTTGGAAGCCTCTCCAAAGCATGTGATTCTCCTTGTCCGACTCACTCGCGATGCATTCTGCGAGATGGTGGGGTGCTGCGGTTGCGGGTTAGATTGTAGGTAAAACCTAGCTAAAATCGAGAGCAGCCGTTAGCCCCAGCCTTTAGCTTTTCGCTAAAGGCTAAGAGCTAACGGCTAAAAGCTACTCTTACTTGCTGTAAAGTTCGACGATCAGCTGTTCGTTGACCGGCAGCTGGATATCCTCGCGCTTCGGCAGGGCAACGATCTTGCCCGACAGGTTGTCGCGGTTGATATCGATCCACGGCACCGAACGCTGCGCGGCGGCAAAGTTCTTCGCATCCTCGAGGATGGTCAGAGCCTTCGAGCCCTCGCGGATCGCGATCTCGTCGCCAACCTTGCACTGGAACGACGGGATGTTGACCTTGCGGCCGTTCACCTGGATGTGTCCGTGACGGACGATCTGGCGAGCCTGGCGGCGGCTGAACGCGAAGCCCAGACGGTAGACGACGTTGTCGAGACGCGTCTCCAGCTGCTGCAGCAGCAGTTCGCCGGTCACGCCGGTCTTGTTCGAAGCCTTCTCGTAGTACGCGCGGAACTGGGTCTCGAGCGTGAAGTAGATGCGCTTGGCCTTCTGCTTCTCGCGCAGCTGCAGACCGTAGCCCACAACCTTCTTCACCTTGCGCGACTGGCCGTGCTGTCCCGGGGGGAAGTTGCGCTTCTCAACGGGGCACTTCTCGGAGAAGCACTTGGCTCCCTTGAGGAAAAGTTTGGTGCCGTCGCGGCGGCAAAGGCGGCAGACGGGTCCGGTATAACGTGCCATTTCTCAGCTCCTGATTCGGGTGACGATCGGTTTACACGCCTGTCATGCAGAGCGCTTCATGTCCCAATCCAATTGAGTTGTACAGAGCGAAAGCCCACACCTCAAAAACGAGATGTGGGCAGCCCGGTAAAAGGAAAGATCAAACGCGGCGGCGCTTGGGCGGACGGCAGCCGTTGTGCGGCATCGGCGTAACGTCGCGGATCGAGCGAACGTCGATACCGGCGGTCGCCAGCGCACGGATGGCCGACTCACGGCCCGAACCGGGACCCGAGACGCGCACATCGACCGAGCGCAGACCGTGGTCGCGAGCGGCGTTGGCAGCTCCGACAGCAGCCTGCTGCGCCGCAAACGGGGTGCCCTTACGGGAACCACGGAAGCCGAGCGAGCCCGAGCTCTTCCAGCTGAGCGTGTTGCCCGTCTGGTCGGTGATCGTGACGATCGTGTTGTTGAACGATGCCTGGATGAAGACAAGACCGTACGGAACGTTCTTCCGTTCGCGCTTCTTGAACTTCTTACCCTTGCCAGCTGCCTTATTCTTCTGCTGATTCTGAGTCTTCGCCATTTATTTCGTCGCTTTCTTCTTACCGGCAACGGTTCCCTTGCGCGGGCCTTTGCGGGTGCGAGCGTTGGTGTGGGTGCGCTGGCCGCGAACCGGGAGCGAGCGGCGGTGGCGGAGACCACGGTAGGACTGGATTTCGATCAGGCGCTTGATGTTCAGCGAGATTTCCTTGCGGAGATCGCCTTCAATGCGGCCTTCCTGTTCGATCACCTGACGAATGCGATTGAGCGCGTCCTCGTCGAGCGTGCCGATCTTCGCGAAGGGGTCAATCTCAGCCTTCGCAAGGATCTTCAGCGCGCGGGAGTCGCCAATGCCGAAGATGTACGTCAGCCCGATACGAGACTGCTTGTGGTTCGGGACATCGACGCCAGCAATACGTGCCATGGGGTTCCTTTTCGGTTGGGCCTCGTGAATCAGTGCCACGAAGCGGGGTTAGCGTGTTGCGGATTTGTTCCGGCAGGTTCATCGCAAGCCTTGACTTCGGCTAACTCGCCTGACGGGTCCGGGTTGAGGTCGCCTCTCAGCTGATCGAAGAGGCTCCAGGTGTACGGGAGAGCGGTTAAGGCCTTGCTTGTCGCAAAACCGGGGCGATTAGCCCTGGCGCTGCTTGTGCTTGGCATTCTCGCAGATGACACGCACCACGCCACGGCGGTGGATCACCTTGCACTTGTCACAAATCTTCTTTACGGAAGCGCGAACCTTCATAAAACTCCTAAAACAGCCGTTCGCCATAGACCGCCGACCGAAGGCCAACCGCCAGACACACGCACTCTGGGGAATTACTGCTTTTCGCTAGTCAGCGGTGAGCTAACAGCTAGGGGCCTCCCACCGTCTACTTATAACGGTAGACGATGCGGCCGCGGTTGAGGTCATACGGGCTCAGCTCAATCGCGACGCGGTCGCCGGGGAGAATGCGAATGAAGTTCTTACGCATACGCCCAGAGACGTGCGCGAGCGCCTGGTGCTTGTTCTCGAGCTCGACCTTGAACATTGCGTTGGGCAGGGTCTCGACGACCACTGCCATGACTTCGATTGCATCTTCCTTCGACAAACGGATCTCCTATACTTCGGGCGCACCGGATACACGTATCCCTATGCACCACTCGTAATACTAACTCACTTTAGCCCTTTTCGCCAAAGTTTAATCCGGCCGTTGTCTCTCGGACACCCCGCGTCCCCATCCTCGACGCACGTTCATCGGCGGCTGGCCTTGTCCCTAGCAACGTTACTTGTTCGCTGTTTGAGCGTGTTGTATCGAGCGCAGCGAGACTGCTGTTCCCCACGTCTGCCCTTTCTGAGACGAGTGGGCTCTCTGCTCGCAGTTTCCGAAAATCCCGTTTTCTGCCGTCAATCCACTGATGCCTGATTGCAAATGATCTTTGGGAAACCACGGAAAGTGATACTGCTCGGTTCCTTTCCGATAAAATTTGCATCGAGCCGCAATCTAGCAATCTGCAACTCGGGTGGCCGTACGGGGCTCCCCATTCACTTTTCCTATCGTCGAAAACGAATTGGGGATCGATGAAGGCAATTTGCCAGACCACGCGCCATCTTCTCCAGATCATCCTTCTCATCATTTGCCGTCCCAAGGCATTTTGCTCTCGCCAGTCGGCGCTCCCTCCCATCTTGACGAAATCCTGCTTCGCCTTGAGAGCAATCTCACCACTCATAGGACGTCCCAATTTCTTCTGCAGAACATTTCTCCGATGCCTATGCAAAGATTCATCAGGGCACCGTCACTGATTCATCGAGTCGTCATCGGGAGTTCTTACCAAGCGCACGAGATTCAAGCGGTCAATGGCACGCCAGCCAAGGGGGAACACGTAGTTCGTCCAACGAGCGTGAGCGTGGTCATTACGCGGTGGCCCGAAACGGTCTCTCTTAGCCAAATGCATGCATGAGCTATTCAGCCGATTGATTCTGGCATCCGAACACCTTAGTCATCCAATTCACCACTCTACCTAACACGCAACGGCGTCCGGAGTGTGTTCTGAAGGAGCAGGGGGCAGGTCGAGTATTTGTGACCCAGCCACCATGCAGGTGACCCGAATGGAGCTCACGGCACCGAACCACGTGATCAATTCCGCGGAAGCAGGCGTATGGCACCTAACGATCGACTATGCCCCAGTGTCGCTTGCCGGAAAGACTTTCTGGATGCCTTCCACTCTCACCTCGACGGCAACCCCGAGCGGGGTTTACACCCCGATTGTCTATGCCTTCTCCGCCCACTATTCCGACTATCACAAGCTGGAGGTCACTTCCCATATAGTGCCATCTCAGTGATCGAACTGCCTGAAATGTCGGCAAGTTCAAGTCCCAGAACTCAATTACCAACGACATTGCCCCATGTCCTAGGTAATCTCACCTCCACCGCAACGAAGCTCCGACTCTATCCCTGATCAGCCCCTGTCCGTCTTCACAGTCATCCCATGCCCCAAAACAAACGGCCCGCAACCAATCAGGTCGCGAGCCGCGCATCACCATCAACACAAAACCTACAGCGTCAAAATCTCCGGACCATCCTTGGTAATCGCCACCGTATGCTCGAAGTGCGCGCTGTAGCTGCCGTCCAAAGTCACCGCCGTCCAGCCGTCCTTCAGCACGCGAACCTCCGCGCCTCCGGCATTGATCATCGGCTCGATCGCCAGCACCATGCCCTCCTTCAGCCGCGGGCCCTTGCCGCGCGCGCCGAAGTTCGGCACCTGGGGATCCTCATGCATCGCGCGCCCAATGCCGTGGCCCACAAACTCCCGCACCACGCCAAAGCCCTGCGCCCTCGCACAGCTCCTGCACCGCCGCGCCGATATCGCCCAGCCGGCCGCCGACAACCGCCGCCTTGATCGCCTCACCGAGCGACCGCTCCGTCACATCCAGCAGCTTCTGCGTCTGCGCCGAAACCTTCCCCACCCCGTAGCTCATCGCCGCGTCCGAGTAGAAGCCGTCCAGAATCACGCCGCAGTCGATCGAGATCAGATCGCCCTCCTGCAGCACCCGCTTCGCATTCGGAATCCCGTGCACCACCTCGGCGTTCACCGACGTGCACAGCGCCGCCGGATATCCGTGATAGCCCTTGAACGCAGCCGTCGCGCCCGCAAACGACGCGATCTTCTTCACCGCGGCGTTCTCGAGATCCATCGTACTCACCCCCGGAACCACCAGCGGAGCAAGCGTTTCATGTACCTGGCGCAGGATGCGGCCCGAGGCTCGCATCTTCTCAATCTCCGCGCGGGTCTTAATCAAAATTGCCATAAAAGGTCTTCCCGATCCTTCTCTACTACCTAGCGCCCAGCGGCGGGAAACCGCTTGCGCAGCTCCTGCAACGCGGCCACGATGCTCGCTTCCACCTGCTCCATCGACTGCGATCCATCGACCTCGCGGAACCGGCTGTCGTTGCTCACAGCAGAGCCCGTACCATCGCCGCGATAATGCGCAATCACCGGCTCGGTCAGCGCCGCATACGCCTTCATGCGCTCCGCAAAGGCCTCCTCGGTGTCATCCGAGCGGTGCTGTCAGCGGGCTGCCATCCAGGTCGCACACGCCCTCGACCTTCGGCGGATGAAAGTAAATATTGTAGATATGCTTGCAGGTCGAGCAGATCCGTCGCCCGGTAATCCGCTGCAGCAGCTCCGCCTCGTCCACCTTGATCGCCACCGCGATCAGCGGCGCCGACTCCGGGTCCTTCGCCAGCTGTGCATCGAGCCACGTGGCCTGCGCCAGCGTCCGCGGAAACCCATCCAAAATGTAACCGTCGTGGATATCCGGCTGCGACAACCGGTCGGCGACCATGTCGTTGACCAGATCATCGGGCACCAGCTGCCCCTGATCCATCAGCGTCTTGGCGGTCTTTCCCAGCTCCGTCCCGCGGCGAATGTGGTCGCGCAGAATGTCGCCGGTCGAGATCTGCGGAATCCCAAACTCCGCCATCAGGATCTGCGCCTGCGTTCCTTTACCCACGCCCGGCGCGCCCAATAAGAGCACCGGCCCTGGCAGAAAGTGCTCTGCGCGGGCCGGGCTTTCGTGTCTGTTCGTAGCTGCTTGTTCGTGAGTCAACGTCGGCACTTCCCTTACCAGCTCCTGCGGCCGCGAATCCGGCCCGACTTCGGAGAGAAGCCGTCATAGTGGCGCATAATCAGCTGCGATTCGATCTGCTGTACGGTATCCATCGCCACGCCCACCACGATCAGCAGCGACGTGCCGCCGAAGTAGAAGCTGACGCCGAGACCATTGGTCGTCCACGCCGGCAACCGGTCGAAGAGCTGCCCAATCAGCGGAAGATGATTGAAGTGAATACCGCTGATCAGCAGCTGCGGAATGATCGTGATGATCACCAGGTACAGCGCGCCGACAAGCGTAATCCGCGTCAACACATCGTTGATGAAGTCCTTGGTGCGCTTGCCCGGACGAATGCCCGGGATAAACCCACCGTACTTCCGCATGTTGTCCGCAATGTCATCCGGACGGAAGACGATCGAGATATAGAAGTACGCGAAGAAGATGATCGCGGCCATCTGGATCAGCTCGTACACCGGCTCACCAGGAGCGATGTTGCGGAAGATCGGCGCGAAGAACATCGTCTCGCGCAGCGGCTGGCCGAACCAGTTCACGCCACCGAACAGCAGCGGCACCGACAGGATCGAGCTCGCGAAGATGACCGGCATCACGCCGCCCGAGTTCACCTTCAGCGGCAGGTGCGTCGACTGTCCGCCCATCATCTTGCGGCCGACGATGCGCTTGGCATACTGCACCGGAATCCGGCGCTCGGAGCGCTCGACCAGCACGATGAACGCGACCACCGCAACCATCGCGACGACCAGCAGCATCAGCGCCAGCGGCGTCAATGCGCCCCACGCGTTATCGCGCGCCTTCTGATACAGATCCACAATGCCCTGCGGCAGACCCACCACGATACCCGTAAAGATCAGCAGGCTCATGCCGTTGCCGATGCCGCGCTCGGTGATCTGCTCACCCAGCCACATGATGAACGCCGTACCCGTCGGTCAGCGTCAGCACGCACAGGAAGCGGAACGACCAGTGGCCGATGGTCACCATCTGCGCGCCGGTGTCGGTGTTGGTCAAGGAGAACGCAATGGCGGTCGACTGCACGATCGCCAGCAGAACCGTCACATAGCGGGTCCACTGCGTGATCTTGCGCCGTCCCAGCTCGCCTTCCTTCTGCAGCTTGGCCAGCGGCTCATAGACCACGGTCAGCAGCTGGAAGATGATCGACGCCGTGATGTACGGCATGATGCCCAGCGCGAAGATGGTCAGCCGGCGCAGGTTTCCGCCGGTGAACAGGTCGACCAGACCCAGCGCCGAGCCGGAGTTCTGATTGAAGAACTGCGCCAGCAGTCGGCGTTGACACCGGGCGTGGGAATGTGGGCGCCAAGCCGATAGACGGCCAACAGGCCAAGCGTGAACAGAACCCGCTTGCGCAGGTCGGGGATGCGGAAGATATTGGCGATTTTCTCAAACATCAGAGATGGAAAACCTCGGGGGCAACTGGCTCTACGGATGGTTGACCGGCGTTGAAGGTGCGTGCTGCGGTGGTGCTTCCTAAAAAGAAGTCACCTGCGGGACTGTCGGGCGTATGCCATTCAGCATAGTCCTAGGCCCCGCAGGTAGACAAGCTACTTAAGCGGCTGCAGTCTCGCCACCGATCAGAATGGCCTTGCCGCCGGCCTTTTCGATGGCTTCCTTGGCGGTCTTCGAAAACTTGTGCGCATGAATGGTCACAGCCTTGGTCAGCTCGCCGTTGTCCAGCATCTTGATCAGGCCGTTCTTGCGGCGCAGCAGGCCCAGCGCGATGAACGTCTCGAGCGTGAACTCGGTCGTGCCCTTCTCCTCGACCAGCTCCGCCACGCGGTCCAGACTGAGCACCGTGTACTCGGTGCGGAAGATGTTCGTGAAGCCGCGCTTGGGCAGACGGCGGTGCAGCGGCATCTGGCCGCCTTCGAAGCCGCGCATCAGCGTCGAACCCGAACGCGAACCCTGTCCCTTGTGTCCGCGGGTGGAGGTCTTGCCCATGCCCGAGCCCATACCGCGTCCGACGCGCTTCTTGTTTCCGTTCGCCTTCTTCGGCGCGCGCAGATTCGAAAGATTACGAATTCCATGATTTCCTCGCTCAACGCCGGATGCAGCTCTGCATTGCCGAGCTCAGCATATATCTTCCCGACTCGCATGTTATGCGCCGATGCCCAGGGCACCGCGGTGTAAGCTAACCTGACAACCAAGAGCTAGCTTATTCGACGATCCGCACCAGGTGCGGAACCTTCGCGACCATGCCCCGGATCGACGGGGTATCTTCGCGCTCGACGATCTGGTTCAGCCGCGTGAAGCCCAGGCCCTTGACGACCATCTTGTGCTTCACCGGGGTGCAGATCATCGAGCGGAAGTACTGAATCTTGATTTTGCGATTGCGTTGGTTTCTGCCATGACTTAAAGCTCCTGCAACTAGGAAAAGGCTAGGGACCGGGCATCGGCGAGCGGCACAGCGGCCACTCGCCCACCCAGTCCGGGACTACATCTCCTCTACGGCTTGCCGCGCAGGGCGGCCACTTCGGCGCGGTCGCGCAACTGCACCAGCGCATCGAAGGTGGCCTTGATCACGTTGTGCGGGTTCGCCGTGCCCAGGCTCTTGGTCAGCACATTCTGCACGCCGGCCGAGGTCATCACCGCGCGCACCGCCCCGCCCGCGATCACGCCCGTACCTTCCGGAGCCGGCTTCAGC
The DNA here is from genome assembly GCA_963755245.1 of uncultured Acidobacteriaceae bacterium. GTDB lineage: Bacteria > Acidobacteriota > Terriglobia > Terriglobales > Acidobacteriaceae > Edaphobacter. The sequence goes on from CAVWJY010000015.1 coordinate 182,753, forward strand.
AGCACCTGACCGGAGCCGAAGCGGCCCAGCACCTGGTGCGGAATCGTGGTCTCGGTCAGGTTGATCGTGAACAGATTCTTCTTGGCCGACTCGATGCCCTTGCGGATCGCCTGCGGCACTTCCTTCGCCTTGCCCGAACCGTAGCCAACCACGCCCGCGCCGGGATCGCCGACCACGACCAGCGCGGCAAACGACATGTTCTTGCCGCCCTTGACGACCTTGGTGACGCGGTTGATCGCGACGACCTGGTCCTTCAGGTTGAGCCCGGCATCGAATTTCTTCTTAGTATTGCCATATCTCTCGATCCAGCTTTCTGGCTGACCCGCTCAGGGCGCCGTGACCGAAACTTAGAACTCGAGACCCGCTTCGCGCGCCGCATCGGCCAGCGCCTTGATGCGTCCGTGATACAGATAGCCGCCGCGATCGAAGACCACCTTCTTGATGCCCTTTTCCTGCGCGCGCTCGGCGACCAGCTTGCCGATTTCCTTGGCCGCGGCAACGTTGCCGCCGAGTCTTGTCTTCGGCTTCTTGCCGAACGTGGAGGCCGACACCAGCGTGACACCCTGCGAGTCGTCGATCACCTGCACATAAATGTGGTTCAGCGAGCGGTAAACATTCAGCCGCGGACGCTCCGGCGTGCCCTGCATCTTCGCGCGAATGCGCGTATGCACGCGCTGGCGAATCGCATTTCTTTTTCTCTGCGGAAATCATTTCTGTCTTCCTTCCTAATAGCGGCGCCGAGCCCTGCGGCCGTTCGGTTCGTGTGGAGCTGCATCATTAGCTCGTTCTTACGATCCCTGTCCCTACGCCCTAAGCTTTACTTCGCGCCGGTCTTGCCGACCTTCTTCTTCAGCTTCTCGTCGGCGTAGCGCACGCCCTTGTTCTTGTACGGATCGGGCTTGCGCAGCGAGCGCATATCGGCGGCCACCTGGCCGACCTTCTGCCGATCGATGCCGCTGATCGGTCATGCGCGTCTGCTTCGGATCGATCACCGCCGTGATGCCGGTGGGCAGCGGAAACTCGATCGGATGCGAATAGCCCAGCGTGAACACCACCGTGTTCTTGCCCTTCAGCTCGGCACGATAGCCGATGCCGACGATGTCCAGATCCTTCGACCAGCCCTTGGTCACGCCCTCGATCGCATTGAAGACCAGCGCGCGGGTCAGGCCATGGATCGCCGCCTGCGAATCGTTCTCGCGCGCCGCGATGCACAAAGCCGTCCTTCGTTCTCCAGCTTGATGCCGGCAGGAATCTGGCGCTCGACTTTGCCCTTCGGGCCTTCGACCAGAACAGGTTGCCCTGCGACCGTGTACTTCACACCGGCGGCAGCGGAATCGGTTTCTTTCCTATACGCGACATACTTCAATCCTTTCATGGCTTGCGAGTCCCGGCGACGCTTCAGCTCAATCGTTCCACTGCAGCCCGGAGCCTTCAGCCACTTTCACTCTTACTTCGAACTTGGCAAGCGGCACGCTGCGGAGAAGCCGCTCCCGCCGCATGCGCCAGTACTACCAGACTTCGCAGAGGATCTCGCCGCCGACGCCTTCGCGGCGCGCCTGGCGTCCGGTCATCACGCCGCGCGGCGTGGTCATGATGCTGATGCCCAGTCCGCCCTGCACGCGCTTGATCTCGTCGCGGCCGACATAGACGCGGCAGCCCGGACGCGAAACGCGCGCCAGGTCGCGGATCGCAGCTTCGTTGTTCGCGCCATACTTCAGGTACACGCGCAGAACTGGCGGCCATTTTCTTCCGTCGGCTTGTAGTTCGCGATGTAGCCCTCTTCCTTCAGGATGCGGGCGATCTCGGTCTTCAGCTTCGAGGCCGGAACATCCAGCTTCTGGTGACGCGCGCGGATCGAATTGCGAATGCGGGTCAGAAAATCTGCTACTGGATCGGTCAAACTCATCGTTTCTCCTTCATCCCCCGTTCGCTCCCTGCTCTCGGCGAGAACCAGCGGGAATGGTTCTCGGATTGGCGTCCAGACTTCTGCACTCGCTTAGCCCGAGATGAGTCTCTGGATGTTAGCGCGCTCGACAAGCCGTCGCGTACTGGTCACCAGGCTCCGCTTACCAGGACGACTTGACGACGCCTGGAATCTCGCCCTGAGCGCCAGAGCGCGGAAGCACAGACGGCAGACGCCGAACTTGCGCAGATACGCGCGCGGGCGGCCGCAGAGCTTGCAGCGGTTATGCTGGCGCGACTTAAACTTGGGCTTGCGGGCGTCCTTCACTCGTTTTGCAGTAGTTGCCATACTTCTCTCTCAATCTTACTCGAAACTTCCTCCTTGCCGACGAATCTCCGCTGTCGAAATCCAGTTATGCAGCCGTGCGGAACGGCATGCCGAACTGCCTGAGCAGCGCGCGCGCCGAGTTGTCGTCCTGGGCCGTAGTCACAATCGTGATGTTCATGCCCTTCAGCTTGTCCACCTTGGAGTAGTCGATCTCCGGAAAGATCAGCTGGTCGCGAACGCCAAGCGTGTAGTTGCCGCGTCCGTCAAAGCTCTTGGTCGAGACGCCGCTGAAATCGCGCACGCGAGGCAGAGCGATCGAGATCAGGCGGTCGAGGAACTCGTACATCGTGTCGCCGCGCAGCGTCACCATCGCGCCGATCGGCATGCCCTCGCGCACCTTGAAGGCGGCGATCGACTTCTTCGCCCGCGTGGTCACCGGCTTCTGCCCGGCAATCGCCGCCAGGTCGGCGACCAGCGGATCGAGCATCTTCGAGTTCTGCGTCGCTTCGCCCAGACCCATGTTCACGACGATCTTCTCCAGCCGCGGCACGGCCATCGTGTTCTCGAGGCCCAGCTCCTTCTGGAGCGCCGGCTTGATTTCCTTGGTACTTCTCTTTCAGTCTCGCTGCCATCTTGTCTCTTCTCTTTCTCCCGGTCTCGGAGTGGGCTCTGCAGCCGTATACCGTTGCGTGGCGTGAACCTTAGCTGCATTTCGCTGCCGCCTACGTCCGGCTCTGCGTAGCCTGCCCAGTAATTACTTCTTCTTGCTCTGGCGTCGATCGTCTGCCGCACTTCTTGCAGACGCGCACCTTCGTGTCGCCTTCAAACTTGTGGCCCACGCGCGTCGGCTGCCGCTCGGGCAGACCAGCATCACATTCGAGACATGGATCGGCGCTTCCTGCTCGGCGATGCCGCCCTTGATGTTCCGCTGCGGATTCGGCCGCACATTCTTCTTGACCATCCGCACATGCTCGACCAGCACGCGGTTCTTATCCGGCATGCACGCGCAGCACGCGTCCCTGCTTGCCCCGGTCGGTGCCCGCGATCACCTCACCTTGTCGTTGCGCTGAATGTTCAAACCTGCCATAACTCTCTCTCCTCTTTCCTCTGCGCGACTCGATCCGGTAATCCTGCGCTTAGTCCCTGATTACCACCTAACTAGATAACTTCCGGGGCCAGCGAAACAATCTTCAAAAACTTCTTCTCGCGCAGCTCGCGGGCTACCGGCCCGAAGACGCGCGTTCCAACCGGCTCGCCGGCATCGTTGATCAGCACAGCCGCATTCTCATCGAAGCGGATATAGGTCCCGTCGCGGCGGCGATATTCCTTGCGGGTGCGCACAATGACGGCCTTCACGACCTTGCCCTTCTTGACCTGGCCATCCGGCGAAGCTTCCTTCACCGCGGCCGTGACCACATCGCCCAGGCCGGCCTTCTTGCCGCGACTCCGCCCAGCGGAAGAATCATCTGCAGCTTGCGCGCGCCGGAGTTATCGGCGACCTCGAGCATGGTTCTCATCTGCACTGCCATCGTTCGTCTCCTCCTCTGCCGGCTCAATCCCGTCGCCGGCTTACGCAGAAACCGGCTGCAACTTGCGCTCGAACTACGCCAGCTTCTTGCGGCCGCGGCCGCTTCTTCCACCTGGGCCAGCGCCGAGCGGCGGACAATCTCTTCCAGCTGCCAGCGCTTCAGCTTGCTCAGCGGCCGGGTCTCGCGGATCCGAACCACATCGCCCACGCGCGCCGAGTTCTGCTCGTCATGCGCATAGAACTTCTTGTTGGTCTTCATCACCCGCTTGTACTTCGGGTGCGCCTTGCGCATCTCGACCTCGACCACGATGGTCTTCTGCATCTTGGTCGAAACGACCTGGCCGACCTTCTCGTTGCGGCGCGAGCCGTGCTTCTCGTGCGGTCGCTGCTGCGGGCTGTCGTTGGTGTCTGTCATGATTAGCTCCTTCTTCGCTTTCTTGCGAGCCTTCTTCTGCTCTTGGCCGGCGCGGCGTTCCGACGCACCGGTTCGCTGCGACCGCTCCATGCAGCCCAGCTCGCGCTCGCGCGCGATCGTCTTGATGCGGGCGATGTCCTTGCGCAGCTCGCGCAGCTTCTTCACGCCCTCGTTTTGCCCCAGCTTCATCTGAAAGCGCAGGCGGAACAGCTGTTCGGCGGCCTTGCGCTCTGCTCGACCAACTCGCCATCGCTCAGGTTACGAATCTTTTCGAGTTCCATCTTCTTCTCTCTCGCTCCTGCAATCTCAGCCTGTCACTTGAACTCTGACTCGCTTACTTCGCCGCAACCACAACCTTGGCGTCGTGACGCTGCACAAGCTTGGTCTTCAACGGCAGCTTGTGCGCCGCCAGCCGCATCGCTTCCTGCGCCATCTCCGGCGAAACGCCTTCCATCTCGAAGAGCATCTTGCCCGGACGAACCACCGCGACCCAGTGATCCGGCGCGCCCTTGCCCTTACCCATACGGGTTTCGGCCGGCTTCTTGGTGACCGGCTTGTCCGGGAACAGACGCAGCCAGATCTTGCCGCCGCGCTTGATGAAGCGCGTCATCGCGATACGGCTGGCTTCGATCTGGCGGTCGGTGATGTAGCCGCACTCCATGACCTTCAGCCCGAAGTCGCCGAACGACAGCTCGGAGCCGCGCCACGCCTTGCCGCGCATGCGGCCGCGCTGCTGCTTGCGAAACTTGACCTTCTTTGGCATCAACATAACGAAACCCCTAGCTATTAGCTCTTAGCTCTAGCCGTCCGCTAGACCAGCAATTCGTAATTCGTTCTGCAGCCAGCTAGAGCTAAGGCTAATAGCTAACAGCTGCTCTTAGATACCGACGTCGCCAATCGTGGTGCCCTGGTCGCGACGCTTCTTCTGCTCGTAGATATCGCCGCGATAGATCCAGGTCTTCACGCCGATGATGCCGTAGGTCGTGTGCGCCTCGGCAAAACCGTAATCGATGTCCGCGCGCAGCGTGTGCAGCGGCAGACGGCCCTGCAGATACCACTCCGAGCGCGCGATTTCGTTGCCGTTCAAGCGGCCCGAAACGCGAACCTTGATGCCCTTGCAGCCGAAACGCAGCGCCGAATCGACCGACTTGCGCATGGCGCGGCGGAAGCCGACGCGCTTCTCGAGCTGCAGCGCGATGTTCTCGGCCACCAGCTGAGCGTCGAGCTCCGGCTTGTTGACTTCGAGAATGTCGATGAAGACATCGCGGTTGGTGCGCTTCTGCAGATCGGCCTTGAGCTTGTCGATCTCCGCGCCCTTGCGGCCGATGACGATGCCCGGACGCGCGGTGCGGATGATGAGGCGCAGCTTGTTGCCCGGACGCTCGATCTCGACCGAGCTCACGCCCGCCGCCTTGAGCTTCTCCTTCAGCTCCTTCTTCAGCTTGACGTCTTCGACCAGCAGCTTGTCGTAGTCGCGCTCGACGAACCAGCGCGACCTCCACGGCTTGTTCACGCCGAGCCGAAATCCATAAGGATGGACTTTCTGTCCCATAGTTTCCTCTTAATCCTTGCCCTGATGCCGGTTAAGCCGGCAGGGCTGTCTTGCAAAACTTTAAGTTTACTGCGAAGCCGTCTACTTGCTGCCTTCTTCGCTGCGGCCTTCTTGGCCGCTGCCTTCTTCGCTGCGAGCCTTCTTCGCCGCTGCCTTCTTGGCCGGCCTTCTTCGCCGGCGCTTCTTCGCCGGAGCAGCTCGGCTCGCCAGCCGTCTCGACGCAGCCGCAGCCTTCTTCTCGGCCACCGAGATGATGATGTGCGACAAGCGGCGCTGATAGCGGAACGCGCGGCCCATCGGAGCAGGCCGGATGCGCTTCATGCGCGGGCCTTCGTTGGCCACGGCCGTCTTCACGTACAGGTTGTCGACATCCACGTCGAGTCCCTGCTCGTCGCTCAGGTAGTTGGCGTTCTGCAGTGCCGAACGCAGCACCTTCTCGACCACCGGAGCAACGCGCTTCTTGGTGAAGTGACCGTGTTCAGCGCCTGCTCCACGCGCGGCCCTTGATCAGATCCAGCACCAGCCGCGCCTTCTGCGGGCGATGCGCTGGAACCTCGCTTCGGCCCGGAACTCTCGGATTGTTTCCTGCTGCCTTCGCCATGACTTCGTCCTTCGTCCTTCAGAACTTCGTACGCGTCTAAACTGCTGGTCTTGCCTATCGCGTGCGATCTACCGCTGAGACTACTTGGCCTTCGCGGTCTCAGCCTTCGCCGAGTGGCCCTTGAACGTGCGCGTCGCCGAGAACTCGCCCAGCTTGTGGCCGACCATGTTCTCCGTCACATAGACCGGAATGAACTTCTTGCCGTTGTGCACGGCGATCGTGTGACCCACGAAGTCGGGGTGGATCGTGGACCGGCGCGACCAGGTGCGCACGACCTTCTTTTCATTGATCTGGTTCATGCCCTCGATCTTCTTCATGAGGTGCGCGTCGATGAACGGACCCTTTTTAGTGAACGTGCCATGTGCTGAGCTCCGTAATTCTGTTGCGATGCTGGATACGACGAATCTCTTAAGTGCGAGACTTGGTGTTGCTACGTGCTCTCGGCAAACCGTAAGCGCTCGTCTGCGCCAGCCTACTTACTTACTTGCTGCGGCGGCTAACGATGAACACGTCGGTCCGCTTGTTGTTGCGCGTCTTGTATCCACGCGTCGGCTGGCCCCACGGGGTTACCGGATGACGTCCGCCCGAGGTCTTACCTTCACCACCGCCGTGCGGGTGGTCGACCGGGTTCATCGAGACACCGCGGTTGGCCGGGCGAATGCCCTTCCAGCGGTTGCGTCCCGCCTTGCCGATCGAGACGTTCTCGTGGTCGGTGTTGCCGACCTGGCCGATCGTCGCCATGCACTCGACCAGAACCTTGCGGGTCTCGCCCGAGGGCAGCTTCAGCAGCGCGTAGTCGCCTTCCTTGGCAACCAGCTGCGACCTGCGCACCGGCCGAACGCGCCATCTGCGCGCCCTTGCCCGGACGAAGCTCGATGTTGTGCACCGTCGTACCGGCGGGAATGTTCTTCAGCGGCAGCGCGTTGCCGACCAGGATGTCCGCCTCCGGGCCGCTCATGATCTTCTGTCCGACCTTCAGTCCGACGGGCTGGATGATGTAGCGCTTCTCGCCGTCCGCGTAGTTGATCAGCGCGATGCGCGAGCTGCGGTTCGGATCGTACTCGATCGTCGCAACGGTGCCCGGAATCCCGAACTTGTCGCGCTTGAAGTCGATCAGGCGAAGCTTCTGCTTGTGGCCGCCGCCCTGGTGACGCATGGTCAGAGCGCCGGTGCTGTTACGGCCGCCGGTGCGCTGCTTGACTGCCAGCAGCGGCTTGTACGGCTTGTCCGTCGTCAGATCGTCGTTGACGAGCTTCGTCTGGAAGCGGAGAGTCGGGGTAATCGGTCGAAATGATCTTAATCGGCATTATCTTATTCCTTCTGCCTTATTCTTCTGCCGCGGGCTGCATCTCGCAGCCACGCAGGATCTCGTAACGGGATCGAGCTTCCGATCCAAATCCAGCACTGAATCAACGCCTTACAGGCTGTTCAGGTACTCCGGCATCTTCTCGCCTTCCTTCAGGCGAACATAAGCCTTCTTCCAGTCCGGGCGGTAGCCGGAGAACTTGCCCCGGCGACGCTCCTTGCCTTCGACGGTCGCGGTGCGAACGCCGTTGACCTTCACCTTGAACAGGCTCTCAACCGCCTGCTTCACTTCGGTCTTGGTTGCCTTCAGAGCGACTTCGAACACCAGCGTGTTCTGCGTCTCCTTGATGGTCATGCCCTTCTCGGTGATCAGCGGGCGACGGATAACGGTATAAAGGGTCGGCATTAGGCAACCTCTTTCTGGGCAGCCGCAGACTTCGCGTGCTGACGCTTGGAGACAGCCTTCTTCAGCGTCTCCTGCAGGGCCTCAAAGGCATCCTTGGAGAAAACGGCGTGCTCGTAGCGGAGCAGGTCGTAAGGGTGAACCTCGGAGCTGAGCACCAGCTCGACGCCCGCCAGGTTGCGCGATCCGAGATACAGCTTCTCGCTCAGCTTGCGGCTGCTCTCGACCAGCAGCGTGGTCTTGCCAGCCTCCAGCTTGTCCAGAGCCGCGCGGTACAGCTTGGTCTTCGGCCTCGGCCACCTCGAGGCTGTCCACGATCGTCAGCTTGCCCTCAGAGATCTTCGCCGAGATAGCCGAACGCAGCGCGCCCATCAGCTTCTTCTGCGGGAAGGCATACTCGTAGCTGCGCGGCTGCGGTCCGTGAACCGTACCACCGCCACGCCAGAGCGGCGTACGGATCGAGCCCACGCGTGCGCGGCCCGTGCCCTTCTGCTTCCACAGCTTCTTGCCTGCGCCCGAGACGTTCTTACGCGTCTTGGTCGCCGCCGTACCCTGACGAAGCGACGCGCGGTAGTGCTTCACCGACTCCCACAGGAGCGCGTCGTTCACTTCCTGCGCGAACACCTCGGAGAGCTCAAACTCTCCGACCTTGGCTCCGCTCAGGTTAACTACGTTGATGTTTGCCATCGTTCTTCTCTCTTCTTGCCCGCCATCGATGCGACGGGCCCTAACCTTGTTTGGCAGGAGCCCCAATCCTCCGGGGCTCCGTGCTGTTGTCCTTACTTCCTCGTCGACTTACGACCCAGGCTTACTTCTTCTTGGGAGCAGCCTTCTTCGAAGCCTTCAGCGCATCCTTGGTCGCCGCACCGGCGAAGCCACGACGCTCGCGCGGCGGAGCCTTGGCCTTCGAGATCAGCACGTAGCCATCCCGCGGTCCGGGTACCGCACCCTCGACCAGGATGAGGTTGTCCTCGAGGTCGATGCCGCGAATCCGCAGGTTACGCACCGTCACCTGGGCGTGGCCCATGTGACCCGGCATGCGCTGGCCCGGGAATACGCGCGAGGGGAACGACGAAGCGCCGATCGAGCCCTGCACCTGGAACATGTGACCGTGCGACTTGGGACCGCCGCCGAAGCCATGGCGGCGGATAACGCCCGCGAAACCACGGCCCTTCGAGGTGCCGATGACGTCGACAAAGCGCTCGTCATTGAAGATGTCGACCAGGATACGGTCGCCGGCCTTGGCCGTGATCGGCTCTCGCCGTTCTCGCCCTTGACGGCTTCGAGACGCGACTTCCTTGATCATGCGCACGGGAGGAACGTTCGACTTGGCGAAGTGGCCGGTCATGGCCTTGTTCACCTTCGATGCCTTCACGAAATCGACATAGCCGATCTGCGCGGCCTCGTAGCCGTCCTTCACCAGCGTCTTGATCTGCGTGATCACGCACGGACCAGCCTTCAGCACCGTTACCGGGTGAACATCCCCGCGGTCGTCGAAGATCTGCGTCATGCCGACTTTCTTACCGAGAATTCCAACTACGGACATTGCAGTTTCCTTTCCTCATCATGCTGCACTTGCTGCTTGCAGCACTGCCGGGTAAATACATCGTTGCGAGTCAGGACCGTTCTTCTGATCCCTGAATCCCTAAGCCCTGAGCCCTGACTACTTCTGGACCGTCTTGATCTCGACGTCCACGCCGGCCGGCAGATCGAGCTTCATCAGCGCGTCCACGGTCTGCTGCGTCGGTTCCAGGATGTCGATCAGGCGCTTGTGGGTGCGGATCTCGAAGGCCTCGCGCGACTTCTTGTCGACGTGGGGCGAGCGCAGAACGCAGTACTTGTTCTTCATCGTCGGCAGCGGAATGGGTCCGGCAACCTGGGCTCCGGTGCGCTTCGCCGTCTCGACGATCTCGCCGGTCGACGTGTCCAGCACGCGGTAGTCATACGCCTTCAAACGGATGCGAATTCTCTGTCCAGCCATGTTGTGTCTCTTTCAGTTACAAAGATCGTTTGGAGTGACGTGCCGGCCATGAACCTCTACATGAACCGGCAGCCCTCGTTAGTCTCAAAAAACCACTCAAGAAAACAGGTGCAAACCTTTATCTTACTTGATGAATCTCGGAGATCGTACCGGCGCCCACGGTGCGTCCACCCTCACGGATGGCGAAGCGCAGACCCTTCTCCATCGCGACCGGCGTGTGCAGCGTGATCTCGAGCGCGATGTTGTCGCCCGGCATCACCATCTCGGTGCCTTCCGGCAGCTTCGCCGATCCGGTCACGTCGGTGGTACGGAAGTAGAACTGCGGGCGGTAGCCGTTGAAGAACGGAGTGTGACGTCCGCCTTCTTCCTTGCTCAGGACGTAAACCTCGCCCTTGAACTCGGTGTGCGGGGTGATCGAGTTCGGCTTGGCCAGAACCATGCCGCGCTCCACATCTTCCTTCGCCACGCCGCGGAGCAGAAGACCCGCGTTGTCGCCCGCCAGACCCTCATCGAGCTGCTTCTTGAACATCTCGACGCCGGTGCAGACCGTCGCCTGGGTGTCGCGGAAGCCCACGATCGAGCAGGCCTCGCCCACCTTGATCTTGCCGCGCTCGATACGACCCGTGACCACAGTGCCGCGGCCCGAGATCGAGAAGATGTCTTCGATCGGCATCAGGAAGGGCAGGTCGACCGCGCGCTCCGGCTGCGGGATGTACTTGTCGACAGCCTCCATCAGCTCGTCGATCTTCGCCTCCCACTCGGCCTCGCCGTTCAGCGCGCCCAGCGCCGAGCCACGAATCACCGGGGTGTCGTCGCCCGGGTAGTCGTACTTCGACAGCAGCTCGCGAACTTCCATCTCGACCAGGTCGATCAGCTCCGAGTCCTCAACCGCATCGCACTTGTTCAGGAACACGACGATGTAGGGAACGCCAACCTGACGCGCGAGCAGAACGTGCTCCTTGGTCTGGGGCATCGGGCCGTCGGTGGCCGCAACCACCAGGATCGCGCCGTCCATCTGCGCCGCACCCGTGATCATGTTCTTGATGTAGTCGGCGTGGCCCGGGCAGTCGACGTGCGCGTAGTGGCGGTTCGGGGTCTCGTACTCCACGTGCGAGGTCGAGATCGTGATACCGCGCTCGCGCTCCTCAGGAGCGTTGTCGATGGTGTCGAACGAACGGAACTGTGTTGTTCGGGTTGTGCTTCGACAGAACCTTCGTGATCGCCGCCGTCAGCGTCGTCTTGCCGTGGTCGATGTGGCCCACCGTCCCGATGTTTACGTGCGGCTTCGACCGGTCAAACTTTTCCTTGCCCATGACTGCTCTCCATGTATCGTGTGGCTGAAATCAAACTTCCAAACTTGGGCCGCGGGACTCATCATCCCGCGGCAGGATCGAACAGAGGCTTACTTGCTGGCTGCTTCCTTGCCCTGCACCTTGGCAATGATCTCTTCCGAGACCGACCGCGGCGCCTCTTCGTACTGCTTGAACTGCATCGAGTAGTTGGCGCGTCCCTGCGTGCTCGAACGCATGTGCGTCGCGTAGCCGAACATCGTGCTCAGCGGCACCGTCGCCTTGATCGCCTGGGTTCCGCCGACCATCTCCATGCCTTCGATACGGCCACGGCGGCTGTTCAGGTCGCCGATGATCGTGCCCATGTACTCCTCGGGAACCGTCACTTCGACCGCCATCACCGGCTCGAGCAGAACCGGCTTGGCCTTGCGCGCCGCTTCCTTGAACGCCATCGAACCGGCGATCTTGAACGCCATTTCGTTCGAGTCGACGTCGTGGTAGCTGCCGTCGTACAGCGACACCTTGATGTCGACCATCTCGTAGCCGGCGAGAATACCGCGCTGCATCGCGTCCTGGATACCCTGGTCGATCGGCTTGATGTACTCCTTCGGAATCGAGCCGCCCTTGGTGTCGTTGGTGAACTCGTAGCCCTTGCCCGGCTCGTTCGGCGAGATGCGGATCTTCGCATGCCCGTAGTTACCCGAACCACCGGTCTGACGGATGTACTTGCCTTCCGCCTCAGCGTTCGCGCGGATGGTCTCGCGGTACGCGACCTGCGGCTTACCGACGTTCGCCTCGACCTTGTACTCACGCATCATGCGGTCGACGATGATCTCGAGGTGCAGCTCGCCCATTCCGGCGATGATGGTCTGACCCGAGTCAGCATCGGTGTGCACGTTGAAGGTCGGGATCTTCCTGCGCGAGCTTGGCCAGCGCCATGCCCATCTTCTCCTGGTCGGCCTTCGTCTTCGGCTCGACGGCAACTTCAATAACCGTCTTCGGGAAGTCGATCGACTCGAGCACAACCGGGTACTTATCGGTGGTGATGGTGTCGCCGGTGACCAGGTTCTTCAGACCCACAGCGGCGCAGATATCGCCCGCCAGGATCTCCGTGATCTCTTCGCGCTTGTTCGCGTGCATCTTCAGCAGACGGCCGATACGCTCCGTCTTGCCGGTACGCGGATTCAGCACCGAGTCGCCGGTCTTCAACATACCCGAGTACACGCGGATGAAGATCAGCTGGCCGACGAACGGGTCGGTCATGATCTTGAAGCCGAGCGCCGAGAAGGGCTCGTTGTCATCGGCCTTGCGGATCACTTCCTCTTCCATGTTGTCGGGGTTGTGGCCGATGACCGAGGGAATGTCCAGCGGGCTCGGCAGGTAGTCGACCACTGCGTCGAGCAGCGTCTGCACGCCCTTGTTCTTGAACGACGAACCGCAGAGCACCGGGAAGATGTTCATCGCGATGGTCGCCTTGCGGATACCGGCCTTGAGCTGCGCCTCGGTCGGCTCCTCGCCGTTGAGGTACAGGTTCATGATCTCGTCGTCCGAGTCAGCAACCGCCTCGATCAGGTGCGCGCGAGCGATCTTCGCGGTCTCGAGCAGGTCGGCCGGAATCTCTTCGACGTCATACTGCGCGCCCATGGTCTCGTCGTGCCACAGGATGGCCTTCATGATGACCAGGTCGATCACGCCCAGGAACTTCGCCTCGGCGCCGATCTGGATGTTGATCGGCACTGCGCGCGCGCCCAGGCGATCGACGATGGTCGAGGTCGCGTAGACGGCGTCCGCGCCGGCCTTGTCCATCTTGTTGATGAAGCAGATACGCGGCACCTTGTACTTGTCGGCCTGGCGCCACACGGTCTCGGACTGGGGCTGCACACCGGCGACCGCGTCGAAGCAGGCCACCGCGCCGTCCAGCACGCGCAGCGAACGCTCGACTTCAGCCGTGAAGTCCACGTGGCCCGGCGTATCGATAATGTTGATGCGGATGTTCTTCCAGTTGCACGTCGTCGCAGCGGAGGTGATGGTGATTCCGCGCTCCTGCTCCTGCTCCATCCAGTCCATGGTCGCAGTACCTTCGTGCACTTCGCCAATACGGTGGGTGATACCCGTATAGAACAGGATGCGCTCGGTCGTCGTTGTCTTGCCGGCGTCGATGTGCGCCATGATTCCAATATTCCGGCAACGATTCAGAGGTATAGTGCGTGCCACGGTGTTTCTCTCTCATCTGCAGGCCGTGCCTGCGGTAGAACTTCTATCCAGACCCTGAAAACAGGGAGAGGGGTTATTCCCCCTACTCCCTGTCCCCTACTTCTCGAACTACCAGCGGTAGTGCGCGAACGCCTTGTTGGCTTCCGCCATGCGATGAACGTCTTCCTTCTTCTTCATCGCGGCGCCACGGCCATTGGCCGCATCGAGCAACTCGGCGGTCAACTTCTCGACCATGCCCTTTTCGCCACGGGCGCGGCCATAGGTGACCAGCCAGCGAATCGCCAGCGACGTGCGCCGCTCCGGCAGCACTTCGATCGGCACCTGGTAGTTGGCTCCGCCCACACGGCGGCTCTTCACTTCGAGCAGCGGCTTGCAGTTCTCGATCGCCTTCTTGAACAGCTTCAGAGCCTCGTCGCCACCCTTCTGCTCGAGGTTGGTCATCGCCGTGTAGAAGATGCCCTGCGCGGTCGACTTCTTGCCGCCCCACATCATCGAGTTGACGAACTTCGTCACCAGGGTCGAGTTGTACACCGGATCCGGTGCCACTTCACGCTTCGCGATATAGCCTTTTCTTGGCATTGCTTCTCCTTCTCGTCTTCCTTCAGGACCGTCGACTTCTCAAGGCCTGAACCTAATACTGCGAAAAATTCTCTACTACCAGCGAACCGCTACCGCAGACCAAGATCTTACTTGGCGGCAGCCTTGGGACGCTTGGCTCCGTACTTCGACCGGCTCTGCTTGCGATTGGCAACGCCAACCGAATCGAGCGTTCCGCGAACCACGTGATACCGAACACCCGGAAGGTCCTTCACACGGCCGCCGCGGATCAGCACAATCGAGTGCTCCTGCAGGTTGTGGCCGATACCCGGAATGTAGGTCGTAACCTCAATCCCGTTGGTGAGACGAACACGAGCAACCTTACGAAGCGCCGAGTTCGGCTTCTTCGGGGTCTGGGTATAAACGCGGGTGCAGACGCCGCGACGCTGGGGAGAACCCTGAAGCGCCGGGCTGGCAGTCTTGTAGCGAGTGGGCGTGCGGCCCTGCTTGACGAGCTGATGGAACGTAGGCACTGAAGCTCCTTAGTGTTGCGCGCACAAAACCGAGTGCGCGTGAAAGAAAACCTGTCAAACCTGTCAGCGTACACCGGAAAGACCCTTACTTCCCTCCTTACACCAGCCGCAGAAAAACCCACGGCACGCAAAAAAGTGAGGACGCTGAAGCGCCTCTCGCAAGGATTGTTCCCAAGCTGTACGTCTGTCACTACACATTCAGACAAAATACAGTCGACGGTGACCGAGATCCCCAAACCTTGACTCTTCCCAGGGTTGAAGCCGGTTCCGTTTCGCTGTTCCGGCCCACATAGCCCTTTCACATAGGATCCCCCTGTGCTTCCAGAGGGGTGAAGGGTGTCGCAGGCACGATGGCGAAGGGCAACGTACTGGCCTTCTCCGGTTTTACCTCCCTGACCAACAGCGCCAGAAAGCCGGAGAGCCGTGCGGTGTAATTCGATTTCCAGTGTATCGCAGTTTTTTCTTCCTGTCTGCCGAAAACTCTGGAGCCGATTGCAGCCTCCTTACAGTAGCAAGCGAACCCGCTAAATCAACCGGTTCAGCGCCTTTTCCACCAAGTTTTCAACAGCTTTCCCAGCCCCGTCCCAAAACGGGAGAAAACCCGCCCCCCTGAACCCCGAAAGCACGCCCCCACCACCGTACAACGGCGTGCTCCCGTAGCCGATCAGCGGACGTTACGACCACCCGCCCCGGCCGCGCCAGACGCTGCCCGCGCGGCGCAGCTCCAGCGAAGCGCCTTCCCGCGACCGCGTGCTTCGCCCGGCAGCCCCGTCGACCATCTGCCGCAGGCGCTCGACCACATCGGTCATGCTCGCAGCCTGCGCATTCAACTCCTCGGCCGCGGCTGCTCCCTCCTCGCGCGTTGGCCGCCCCGCTCTGCGTCACCTGCTCCATCTGCGTGATGGCGCGGCTGATCTGCTCGATGCCGCGCGACTGCTCGATGCTCCCTGATTGATCTCGTCGACCAGCGTCCTTGATCTTCGCCGACTGCCGCGGTGATGCTCGCGCAGCGCGACTGCGACCTGATCCACCTTCACCCGTGCCTCCCTCCGATTGCTGGATCGAGGCCTCGATCAGCCCGGCGGTATCCTTGGCCGCCTGGGCGCAGCGCTGGGCGAGGTTGCGCACCTCGTCGGCGACCACGGCGAAGCCCATGCCGGCCTCGCCTGCACGCGCCGCCTCGACCGCTGCGTTCAGCGCGAGGATGTTGGTCTGGAAGGCGATCTCGTCGATCACCTTGATGATCTTCGAGATCTGCTGGCTCGATTCGCCGATGCTCGTCCATCGCCCCAATCATCTCCGTCAGCGAGGCGTTGGCCGTCTCAAACCCCGCCTGCGTGCTGTTCACGATGCCCGCCGTCGTCCGCGAGTTCTCCGCCGCCTGCTGCGCCATCGAGTTGATCTCCGTCGCTCGCGCTCGAGGTCTCTTCGATCGTCGCCGCCTGCTGCGATGCCCCTGCGCCAGCGACTGGCTCGATCGCCGAGACCTGGCTGCGCCGCCGCGGCAATCTGCACCGCGGACTCCGCCAGCTCCGCCACGCTGCCGCGCAGCAGCGCATTGATCTGCCGAATCACAAAAAACAGCCCCGCACCGACGCCGCACGACAGCAGCAACAGCAATCCCGTCATCCAGCTGTTGCTGGCAATCGCCGCCTCCACAGCATGCCCGTCGCCGACCAACAGATCCCGCTCGTGCTGGAGCAGCGCCACGGCCATCTGCTTCTCGCGCTTCTGCGCCGGCAGCAGATCCTGCGCGTACACCTCCGAAGCCTTGGTCATGTCGCCGGCCACGGTGTCGTTGAAGACGGTCCGGTTGGCCGCCACCATGGCCTCAAGAGCATCCTGAAGGTCCTGGATGGACTGCTTCCCCTGCACGTCGATCAGCAGCGGAGTAATCGCATTCAGAGCCTTCTGCAGCTCCTGTGCCGTCGCCGCGAACTGGTCGTTGTACTTCTGCACCGTCGGCCTGGTCCTTCATATAACCGCGGACGAGGATACCGCGATCCTCCGCCAGCAGATCCGATGCATCCGCATCCACCTGGCCCGCCAGCATCTCCTTCTGCGCCGTCTTGTCCACAGATCGCGTGGACGCGATCGCCAACGCTCGATAGGCTCCAATACGCCGTAGTCCCGAGGAGGAACGTGAAGGCAACAAGCACTCCGACTCCGCTAAACAGCTTCTTTCCGATGCTGAACGACGACATGCACAGACTCCTGATTGGGCCTTGAGGATGGGAAAAGAAAGACCAGTTCGGCCCACACGTCGAGCAGGGGCGGCGCCGGTTCAAGCCTCTCCGTCGCGTATATATCGGCAAGACGACGCGAAGCCGCAAGGCGCAGAGAAATAATTTGTATCAATAATCGAACAATTCGCATCGACCCCTCGCAAGGAGAGGTCGGACAGAGTCAGCCAACCGAAGGAGGCTGCAGCTCTTGCGCAAGATCTCACCCAAGATCCGGGTGCCCCATCCTCGACGTACGGTTTCATCGTGCGGCAGGCTGGGGTTCCCGGCGGACGCCGTTGTCCGCTGGGGTGGAGCGTGGGGTATCGAGCGAAGCGAGACCGCCGTTGCCCTTCACTGCTGCACACGCCTCGTCGTACAGCTGCAACGTCCGGAGGGTGATGTCAGAGATGGTCACCACCCTCACCCCTCCCCAAAAAACACGTCACCCGACCGAACCAAGCCCCCTACCCCAAAAGCACGTCATCTCGACCGAAGCGGCGGACAGCTTCACCGTCCGCCGCGCAGTGGAGAGACCCCTGTATTTCGCCTTTGCGTGTTGCCTTCGCGTTTTTGCCGTCATCCTAGAGCGCAGCGAAGGATCCTGATACCCTGCGCACCACCAAGGCCGCTCGCACCTTTCAACCCAAGATCCGAGTGCGCCATCTTCGCGACGGCCTCATCGTCGCGAAAGTGCATCGAGCGAAGCAAAAGAATACGTCGTTCCTAGAGGCGTGAGAGCATGGCTGGCATGGATCGTTTGTCGTTTCTGATCACTCCGGAGTACAGACCGTTTCTCATCGGTGCCGGCTTCTTTTTGGTGGCTCTGCTTTCGGCATATTTTGGAGTATGTCCCGGGCGGGGGTGCCTTACGTATCGCGCCAAAGACCCGAAATCGTTTTGGTTTGGCGTCTCCATATATTTTTTTGCTGGAGTCCTCTTCTGGATTGAGTTCCGGTATCAGTTCCGTGTTTTCCAAACTTGACCAATACCCGTCACTTTGGACGTAAAGTCGGCTTCTGGCACACGTGACTCCGAAAATCTCTCATCACCCACGGCAACTCCAGTTGGCATACTTAGTTGAGCACCGTCGTCATCGTACGGTCGCACCGAGCACCACAACCCGCCACGCTCACCCCTCCGCATGTTATTTTTTGGCATGACCACCCTCCTCTCCCCTGCACGACTCGGCACCCTCGTGGCTGCCGGCGCCTGGGCCGTCAGCGCCCTCGCCCAGAGCGGCGTGCCTGCCCCCATCAAGCCTCTCGCCACCCACGATCCCCGCCTCGTCGCCTTCTACGCCCAGGCCACCCACGCCCACGCCCCCGGCGCCGTCTCCCTCTCCCCCGACGGCACCACCGTCGCCTGGACCCTCCGCAACCACGACGGCTCCGCCCTCCACCTGACCGCCGTCGCCAACCCCACCGAACGACAAGATCATCTCCCCCACCAGGCGCCGGCAGCTGCTCCAACACCTCGCCCGTCTGGTCGCCCGACTCCAAGACCCTCGCCTACACCAGCACCTGCACCGGCGAGACCGCGACGGAGAGCCACCCCGTCCAGCCCCAGATCTTCCTCTACTCCGCCGCCACCGGCGAGATCCAAGCAGCTCACCCACCTCACCGGCATCTTCCACGAGCTCGCCTGGTCCCCCGACGGCAAGTCCCTCGCCTTCCTCTTCGTCGAGAACGCCACCCGCAACGCCGGCGCGCTCGCCGCCATGAAGCCCTGGTCCGGCGTCATCGGCGAGGACGGCGTCGAGATCCAGCGCATCTACTCGGTCGACACCACCACCGGCCAGGGCACCTGGATCACCCCCGCCACCCTGCACGCCTACGAGTTCGGCTACGCCCCCGACTCCAAGCAGATCGCCTTCACCGCCGCCAATCCCCCCGGCGAGAACAACTGGTGGATCTCCAAGCTCTACACCGTCGCCACCACCGGCAACGCCGACCCCCGAGGTCGCCTTCGACCCCAACACCACCTCCACCGCCCTGCACGGCCTGCAGATCGCCGTCCCCCGCTTCTCCCCCGACGGCAAGCGCATCGCCTTCATCGGCGGCCTGATGTCCGACCAGGGATCCACCGGCGGCGACGTCTGGGTCGTCGACGCCAACGGCGGCAACCCCACCGACATCACCCCCAACATCGACGGCACCCCCACCTTCGAGGCCTGGCTCACCGACAACCGCCATCGGCATGGTCGAAGACCGCCGCGGCCACATCCTCCTGCCCGACTACGACGTCGCCAAGCGCGCCCTCATCCCCGGCAGCGTCCATCGACCTCGGCGAGGTCAACATCTCCGGCGGCGCCATCAAGGACGCCATCTCCGTCTCCAACACCGGCGCCCTCGCCTTCGTCAAGAGCGGCCACGACACCCCGCCCGAGCTCTGGGCCGGCCCCGCCGACGCACCTCACCCAGATCACCCACCTCAACGACGCCAACGCCCCCCACGCCCGCGTCGAGTCCGTCGAGTGGACCAACGAGGGCTTCCACGTCCAGGGCTGGCTCACCTACCCCGCCAACTACGATCCCGCCAAGAAGTACCCCATCATCGTCCAGGTCCACGGCGGTCCCTCCGCCTCCGCCGACGCCCGCTGGGGCCGCAGCCTCTGGTCCGAGCTCGGCTACTTCGAGTTCGACCCCAACCCCCGCGGCAGCTTCGGCCAGGGCGAGAAGTTCACCGCCGCCAACATCAAGGACTTCGGCTACGGCGACCTCCGCGACATCCTCAGCGGCATCGACGCCGTCGAGCGCAAGCTCCCCGCCATCGACCACAACCGCGAAGGCCTCACCGGCTGGAGCTACGGCGGCTTCATGACCATGTTCGGCGTCACCCAGACCACACCGCTTCAAGGCCGCCGTCGCCGGCGCCGGCATCGCCGACTGGCAGAGCTACTACGGCGAAAACTCCATCGACCAGTGGATGCTCCCCTTCTTCGGCAAGACCGTCTACGACGATCCCGGCCGTCTACGCCAAGAGCTCCGCCCTCACCTTCATCCACAAGGTCAAGACCCCCACCCTGGTCATCGTCGGCGACCGCGACGGCGAGTGCCCCGCGCCCCAGAGCTTCGAGTTCTGGCACGCGCTGCGCGCCGAGGGCGTCAAGACCCAGCTCATCATCTACCCCAACGAGGGCCACGGCTTCGTCGATCAGGACCACATCCGCGACCGCACCGAGCGCATGCTCCAGTGGTTCACCACCCAGATGCCCGGCCAATAACCACTCCGCACCCCACCAACCACAAACGGGGCAACCGACACCCAGTCGGTTGCCCCGTTCTCTCTCCTGTCCTCGAGAATACCCGGGTGCACCTCTCGATCCGGCATCCCGCGCGGCACCGTTCCACCGTCCGCACCTGGCCGCGGGTGGAGCGAGTATCACGCAGCGCACCGCCTCACGGACTCGACCAGCAAGACCCCTGCTCCCTCATTCGCAAACCTCCCCCGCACAAATTCTTTTCCCCCTCCCCTACCCCTCCCGCGCGCACCCACCCCACCCCGCGCCCCACTCCACTCCCGCGCCAATCCTCACCCTTCCCTCCCACACCCCCGTCTTTGCTGCCGTCTCTCTCCCCGCACAGCAACATCCTCGCCCGATCTGCGTTTAAGCCGCCAAAAGGTGGTGTCCTTTCAACCACCTCCACGTCCAACAACTGCCTCGCAGCACCCTCGAGGCCACTCAAGCTCCATTTGCTTCCGGTCTTCTCAGCTTTTACACTGGGGGCTCGGTTATTCAGCGTTTGCGGTAGAACCGTTCAACTCGGGTTCCGGTTGGACGGGGAGGTTCAATGCGTCGGTTCGTCACGGTTCTAGCTCTTTTGCTCTTCACGATACCCTTTGGTATTTCGCTCACCGGTTGCAGCAAGAAGGCAGCGGTGGTGTACTGCAACGGCGGCGACACCGGCCTCACGGTCGGACAACTGCAGACCATCACCCTGCAGCCGCAGCTCTACGGCGTCTCGCTCAACGAGAACCAGATGGGTCAGGTCACCGCGCCCACCGCCACCGACTGTAAAGGCAACTCCGTCTCGGTGACCAGCTACACCTACGCCACCAGCAACATGAACATCGCCGACATCAATCCCACCACCGGCGCGCTCTGTGGCGGCAACTGGAATCGCAACACCCCCGGCGGCATCGCCAACTACACCACCTGCGCCACCACCGCGACCACCACCACCGGCATCGCCTACATCACCGCCACGCGCCAACGGTGTCTCCAGCAACGCCATCCCGGTCTACGTGCACCCCATCGTCACCAGCATCGTGCTCGGGGCGCCCTCGACCAACTGCGCCACCGACCCTGCCACCAACTGCAGCCCGGCCTCGGTCAACTCCACCCTCGCCACCAGCGCCGTCACCGGCTGCCCCACCGGCGACCCCATGCTCAGCCAACGGCTGCTGCACCACCCCGCCCAACACCTTCCTCGGCGTCGCCGCCGCCACCCCCTACACCGGCACCAGCTGCCTCTCGCAGACCCAGACCGGACAGCTCTCCGCCCGCGCCTACGCCGGCACCGGAAGCACCCAGACCAACATCAGCTGCCAGGTCGGACAGATCGCCTACACCGCCCAGACCCCCGCCGTCGTCACCATCGACGAGAACGGCATCGCCACCGCCCAGCAGCCCGGCTCCACCATCATCACCACCACCCTGGCCCAGGCCGGAAGCACCGCCGGCTACTTCTCCACCTGCCCGCCGGTCGACATCGCCCTCACCTACCCCAACACCAGCGCCGGAACCACCAACATGGTCGGTCGACCCCAACTACACCCAGCCGGTCACCGCCGTCGCCAAGGATAAGAACGGGCAGATCCTCAACGGCCTCACCCTCGAGTACACCTCGACCACGCCCATTCCCATCCCCGCCGCCAGCGCCGGCACCATCACCCCGGTCTACCCCGGCGAGGCCGCCATCACCGCCGTCTGCCAGCCCCCCAGCTGCAATCCCGCTCCCTATAGCGAGATCGGCATCTACGGCAACGGCGTCCCGGTCAGCTCGCACTCGCTCACCGTCACCACCCCCGGCACCAACAGCACCGACCTCTACATCGCCAGCACCCAGTCCCGCTACCTGGTCCCGGTCGACTTCACCCAGACCACCCTCGGCGCTCCCATCCTGCTGCCCTACGCGCCCAACTCCATGGCCATCAGCAACGATGGAACCACCATCTACCTCGGCAGCTCCACCGAGCTGATGGTCCTCGCCACCGCCACCGGAACCATCACCACCCAGAACACCGCCGACAGCGGCTACGTCCTCGGCGTCTCCCCCAACAACAGCACCGTCGTCATCGCCGACCCCGTCCGCAAGCAGATCTACCTCTACACCGCCAGCCGTGACCACCGGCACCGGACGCCACCGCCACCACCACCGGCGGAACCGTCGCCAGCACCTACGGCTTCACCCCCACCTACGACAGCAACAACAACCTGCAGGCCCACGCCTCCTGGAGCCCCGATAGCCAGACCGTCTACATCGCCCTCGGCAATCAGATCCTGGTCTACTCCTTCCAGACCGGCTGGAACAGCATCCCGCTGACCCCGCCCCACCGTCCACCCCGGCCGCCGGTGCGACGCCGTCGACGTCGCCACCACCGTGCCCGCCGTCGGCGCCTACTTCGCCGGTCCCACCACCAGCGCCCGCGGCTACTGCCCCCGGTCACCCAGGTCCCGGCGCCCACCGGCTCCGGCCAGCCTGACCCCCACCTCCACCAACGTCTTCTATCCGCCCGCCGACCCGCTCGTCGGCACCGCCCCACCCCGGCGGCGGCCAACACCGACCGCCTCGCCGCCACCAGCGACGGCGACCACATCCTCGGCGCCTCCGCCTCCACCGGCCTGCTCAGCGACATCGCCGTCAACCTGGCGCCCACGCTGGTCTCCACCTCCAACCCCAACGGCACCCAGTCGCCCAGCGGCTCCATCGTCTGCCCCGCCAACGGCGGCCCGCTGACCTTCACCGACGCCGTCACCACCACCCCGCTCGGCGTCACCGCGCAGACCATCACCGGCGTGCTTCCCACCTCGGTCGCCGCCGCCACCGCCAACTCCGCCCCCGTCACCGCCTTTGTCACCTACATCGGCACCGGCGGCGTCCTCCCGGCCTACATCCCCAGCGCCATCCAGGGCGGCACCGGAACCGCCACCAACAGCACCCCCGTCGTCCCCACCTTCACCGGCACGGCACCCTCACCGACATCCCGCTGGCCACCTGCTCGGGACGCGACCGCACCCACCGCGCCGGTCGCCGGCGTCATCAGCACCGACAACTCCACCCTCTTCGTCGGCACCTCGGGCGACGCTCTGGTCCACCTCATCAGCCATCACCGGCACGCCGAACATCGTCGGCCTCACCTCGGCCCCGCCGCCGCTGACCGACTTCAAGCAGCTCGCTCCCAACCTGCCCTGCTCGCCGATCACCGCGGCCACCATGCCGGGCATGCCGATCCCCTCCAACACTCCGGCCTGCGTCACCAGTAGCGTCGGGTCGATCGCCGTCCCCAACCTCCTGGTCCAGAAGCCGAGACCCTCCACCTAGTCCTCAGGGCAGCCGCTCCGGCGGCCAGCCTTTCCAACCAAGCCCCACGCACACCACCGAAGCCCTCTCCCCCGGAGAGGGCTTCTTCTTTTGCCCCATCAGCCTCGTACCCCTCCGGAGCCCCGTAGCAAGCACATGGCGTCGCCAGAGCCGAATGGCCGGTAATGCACGTCATCTCGACCGATGCGAGGGCCGGTGTCTTGTCATCTCGCGCAGTGGAGATCTGCCCCTGCCCTTGCCCTTGCCGTTGCTTTGCCTCGCCGTTGCCAAGTGCCGTTGCAGTTGCCGTTGCCGTTGCTGTTGCTCCGTCCTTGCTGCGGTCATCCTGAGCGCAGCGAAGGACCCCGGGACCATCCGCACCGCCCATACCCCCGCACCTTTCGGCCCGCGCCATTCACCCTCCGTCACCGATGAGTCGGCGAGCAATCCAGCCCCGCCACCGACACCCCTGATCCTGTCCAGATTAGCCACACAAAAAACCACATCCTACCGCACGTTTCTTACCAAGAAATCCATCGCCGACCCCGAAGCAACCACCCCAAAACCCCACCCCACCCCCACAACACCCAAAGTCCGTCCACAACTCCCCACAACCACCCACAACTCCCTACCAAAACCCGATAAAACCCCACCCCACCCAACAAAAGCGGAAATCGCCCACAACTCCCCACAAACCCCAACGATCCCCGCCAAAACCACGAAAAAAGCCGGAGAATCCAGGCGATTTTCCTCGCCCAAACTCCCCGGCTCCCGCACTTCTTTCCGCGCACTGCAAAACCAAAAAAACAGCCGAAAAACTACCCCAACCGCTGCTTCAAAAGATCCCGCGCCACCGCATCGAGCACCCCATTCAGGAAGTGAATCGACTCCGGCGCCGCATACCGCCGCGCCACCTCCAGGCTCTCATTGATCACAATCGGCGCCGGCGTATTCGGATACGCCAGCATCTCCGCGATCGCCGCCCGCAGCAGATTCCGATCCACCACCGGCATCCGCTCCAGCCGCCAGTTCTGCGAGTGCCGCTCGATCAGCCCATCGATCTCCACCTGCCGCGAGCTCGCGACGCGATGCAAATCCTCAGCAAATCCGCGGGTTTCCTGATCCACATCCTCGCGCGAAGCCCAGAAAAGCTTGCGCACCTCATCCGACTGCTGCTTGCCCAGATCGCCCTGAAACAGCATCTGCATCGTCAATTCCCGCGACTTCCGACGAGTCCCCATTACGCCCCCACCTTCGTCTGAGTCTCGGCCTGAGCCGCCAGCTTGCGCTGAATCGAGACCATCTCAATCGCCGCAATCGCGGCCTCAAAGCCTTTATTTCCAGCCTTCACACCCGCCCGGTCGAGCGCCTGCTCGAGCGTCTCGCAGGTCAGCACGCCGAACGCATGCGGCACGCCCGTCTCCTGCTGCGACTGCCCGATCCCGCGCGCCACCTCGGTATAAATCGCCTCATAATGAGCCGTTTCCCCACGCAGCAGGCAGCCCAGCGTGATGATCGCGTCGTACTTCTTCGACTCCGCCAGCGTCCGCGCCGCCGAAGGAATCTCCCACGCGCCCGGCACCCGCACAATCTGCACGTCGTCCTTCGCCGCTCCACTGCGGTGCAGCCCATCGAGCGAACCCTGCAGCAAACGGTCTGTAATCACCGCGTTCCAGCGTGCGGTCACAATCGCAAACCGCATCCCAGCCGCCGACAGATCGCCTTCGATCGCCACCGGCTTGCCATGCAGCACATTCTCCGACTGCCAGAATCCAAGCTGCAAGTCCTCTGCAATCTGCGCCGTAAACAGCCGCGAGTTCCAGTGCGTCGGCGCAATCTCCGACAGCCGCGACGCCACCTCTTCGCTGCGATACCGCGCCTGCATCCAGCCCTGAATCGCCGCGTGGATCGGCTCCAACTGCGCTACTTCAATCAGCAAACTCGGGGTTGCGGGCATACGGCCCGTCACCAGTTCGAGGTTGCCCACCGGGGCAAGAAAAGCGGCGCCGCGAGAGCTCGAGTCCGAGCTCGAACCCATTTCGTTCCAACCTTTTCCAGGCTCAAAGCCGAGCGCTCCCAGGAGGCTGCTGAGCTGGTCGAACGTCTCGCTCGAAGCGACCGCGTGGACGAGCGTAATTCCTTTGATCATAAAGTCATTGTATCGGGCTTATCGCGCCAACGCCCCGCCCTTCGCGGGATTCGTCGCGTGCGGTATCGTCGAAGCTGCTACGAAACGGAGGAAACGCATGGGCTACGAGACCCTGCTCTACGAGGTGCAGCACGCCATCGCAACCGTCACGCTGAACCGCCCGCAGGTGCTCCACGCGCTGAATACAAAGGTCTTCGACGAATTGGAATCCGTCTTCCTCGACATCGACCAGAACCCCTCCATCCGCGTCGCCCTCCTCACCGGAGCCGGCGAAAAGGCCTTCGCCGCCGGCGCGGACATCAAGGAATTAGCCGCAACCGACGCCGTCAACCGGCACCGCCAAGGCGCAGCGCGGCCAAGCCGTCTTTTCGCTCATCGAGAGCCTGCAGCAAGCCCGTCATCGCGCTGATCAACGGCTTCGCGCTCGGTGGCGGCTGCGAGCTGGCGATGGCCTGCACCCTCCGCCTGGCGGGCGAACGCGCCAAACTCGGCCAACCCGAGATCAAGCTCGGCCTCATCCCCGGCTACGGCGGCACCCAGCGCCTGCCCCGCCTGGTCGGCGCCTCCCGCGCCCTCCACATGCTCCTGACCGGCGAGATCATCGGTGCCGCCGAGGCGCTCCGCATCGGCCTGGTCGATGAACTGGTCCTCGGCGAAGGCCCCGAACCGCTGCAACAGCGCGGCTTAGCGCTCGCCCGAACCATCGCAGGCATGCCGCCGCTGGCCGTCTCCGGCTGCCTCGAAGCCGTGCGACAGGGCGCCCGCCTGCACCCCACGAGGAAGGCAATGGCAAAGGAGGCGGAGATCTTCGGCCGTCTCTGCGCCACACAGGACAAAGCAGAAGGCACCGCCGCCTTTCTCGAAAAGCGCGCCCCCGTATGGACCGGTCGCTAGTATGCGCAGAGGGCCGTCGGCAACGGACGCCTCCCGCCGCGAATTCGCTTGATATGCTGGAGTACGTGCGTACCCTCGTGCCCTCCCACACGCTCTTCTCTCGGTCTCTGCTCCTCGCTCGAACGCGCGTCGCGCCGGCGCTGCTTGCCCCTGCCCTGATGGCAGGATTGCTCGCTGGATGCAGTCGCTCCACGCCCCTTCCGGACACCGCCACACCGTCCGCCTCCACGCAGCAGCGCGCCCAGACAGAGCAGATTCGCGAGCAGTTGGACCTCATCCCTCCGCCCTCGAAGAACCGCTACATGGCCGTCCATAGCCTCTCCGCCTGGGAGAATCCCTACATCACCGTGCAGGACGGCATGCTGACGCTCCACGTCACCATCGCCGACGCAAACCCCAGCGACCTCGGAGCCGGTGGCATCCTGCGACCGGTCGCGGCCCGGCGGCAGGACCTGAATATTCGCACCAGCGACCTGGGGACCGCACTGAACGCTGTTCCTCAAACGGCCTGGCCCTATGGCCGTGTCGTCGCCGTCGAAGAGGCCCATGACACTCCTCCCAGCGCACGTCCCCAGATGCGCCGAAACATGGAGGCCGCCATGCAATCGCTCAGCGACCTGGGCATCGTGGTGTATGAGTGGAGCGAAGCCGGGAACACACTGCGTTAGCAGCATCCACCGCAGCTTGCACGTGGGGAAAGCTCCATCTGGTCTAGACTTTCCCTATCTCTCCAGAGCTTGCGACCACGAGCCCTCGGAGCCATCTCGCATCACCTAGGATGACCTTGCACACGACCGCGCTGGGAGTCTTCTGTCTGGTGTTTCTGTTGGTTACGGTGGCCGGTTTCTGGGCCGTGCGCTGGCGTCGGCCTGCCGCCGGCATGCATTCGCTTGAGGAATGGGGTCTGGCCGGACGCAGCTTTGGCACCTGGGTCACCTGGTTCCTGATCGGCGGCGATCTCTACACCGCCTACACCGTCATCGCCGTGCCCGCCGCGCTCTACGGCGCGGGAGCGATGGGCTTCTTCGCCGTGCCCTATGCGGTGATCGCCTATCCCTACATGATGCTGGTCCTGCCGCGCATCTGGACCATCTGCCACCGTCACGGCTACATTACCTTCGCGGACTTCGTGGGCGGACGCTACGGCAATCGCTGGTTGACCGCAGCCGTTGCCGTCACCGGCATTCTGGCGCTGATGCCCTACATCGCGCTGCAGCTCGTGGGCATGCGCGTCGTCATCGCAGCGCTCGGCGTCACGGGCGAGTGGCCGCTGGCCGCCGCATTCGTGATCCTCGCGGCCTACACCTACTCGAGCGGCCTGCGCGCGCCAGCCGTCATCGCCATCGTCAAGGACGTGATGCTCTACGTCATGGTGATCGCCGCGCTCATCGTGCTGCCCTGGAAGCTCGGCGGCTACGCCCACGTCTTCGCAGCTGGCCAACCAGGCGCTCGCGCGGCACAAGCCGGCTGCGACGATCTTCCTCCGACCAAGCCAGTACCTCGGCTACTCCACCCTGGCCATCGGCTCCGCGATCGCGCTGATGCTCTATCCCCACACCGCCACGGCGGTGCTGAGCGCGAAGAGCGCCAATACCGTCCGCCGCAATGCCGCGATGCTGCCCGCCTACAGCTTCCTGCTCGGCATGATCGCCCTGCTCGGCTTCGTCGCGCTGGCCGCAGGCGTCGTCACCAAGGACGCGAACGCCGCGGTGCCGTTGCTGTTTCTGAAGATGTTTCCCGAGTGGTTCGCAGGCTTCTGCCTGGCCGCGATTGCGGTCGGCGCGCTGGTGCCCGCGTCGATCATGTCGATCGCGGCGTCGAACCTCTTCACACGCAACCTCTACGGCGTATTCGCCCGCAACGTCGCCGACACCACGCCAGGAATCGCAGATGGCCAAGCTGGTCTCGCTCGCCGTGAAGTTCGGAGCGCTTGTGTTTGTCCTGCGCCTGCCAACCCCGTACGCCATCGAGATGCAGCTGCTCGGCGGCATCTGGATCGCGCAGCTGTTTCCCGTCCGTGGTCCTCGGTGCGTTCACGCGCTGGATGAATCCGTGGGCGCTGCTGTTGGGATGGGCCGCGGGGATGACCTCCGGCACCGCGATGGCGGCGGCGCTCGGGCTAAAGTCCTCCGTCTTTCCGCTGCATATTGCGGGCGGAGTCTATGCCATGTACGCTGCAATCCCCGCGCTGGCCTTGAATCTGGCCGTTTCGGCAGCGCTCACCGCGGCTCTTCGTCTGCTCAAGCTCGATCAGCATCCGCCGCTGAAAGGATCGGATGCAACGGCGCCCGAAGCATATGTCGGTTGAGCGAAGCGAGCCGCAGCGCCGGCGCGGCGCATCTTACGATTGGCAAGCAGTCACTAGCTTGGGACAGGTTGAGAGGTTTTGGAATGAAGGATGGCGAAGTACTCGTAGTACCGAGGAAGTCTCTGGCCAAGGGCCTGCTTGCGGGTTTGGTTGGCGGGCTTGTGGCGACCGCGGCCAAAGGCCTGGCGGAGAAGGTCTATCCACCCCGACTTCATGGCGAATCGGAACCACCGGAGGTGCTGGCCGAAACGATCACCGGCCGCGAGCTGAGCCCGGTCACAAAGACAGCCGCAGCCGAGAGCATGCATTGGGGCTTCGGCGCGGCAGCCGGAGCTGCCTATGGCGCGTTGGCCGAGTACTTCCCGGCGACGACCGACAAGGATGGTGCCAGCTTCGGCCTCGCGCTCGCCACCCTCACCCATGAGGGCGTACTGCCCGGCATCGGCCTCTCTGCCGCACCCGAGGAGCAGACGCCGCGCGAGCACACCAGCGAGATGGCAACCCACCTGGTCTTCGGCGTTGTGACCGAGACCGTGCGGCGCTTCGTGCGGCCCCTGCTCTAGAACCAGCACATCGCCGGTTCCAGAGCAGGCAGCACACTTACTGCGCGGCGGAGGTGGAGGGGATATGGTCGCGCGTCTGCGGCCAGTTCGCCACCAGGCTATCGACCACCTGATGCCCGACGCGGTACGCCGCCTCGAGCGCAGGCATGTAGGCGGAGTACTGGCCCACCTTCGTCTCGGCGAGGCTCTCCGCCGCCGTAATGCCGTCGCGCTGCTGGTCGTAGTTCGAGGCCGTCCGCAGCACCAGGACACGGTGGATGTCGACCTTCTGCGCGTGCGCCAGCCAGGTCAGCGACTGCAGCGTTCCGGTGTCCTCCATGCCGCAGATGGCGTAGGTCCCCTTGCCGTCGGTCTGGTACTTGACCCAGTCGTCGCGCCCACTGGTTCAGCAGCTTGCCATGCCAGTAGGTGCTGGCCGCGAGGTTGTCTCCGCGCAGCACGAACGGCGGCCGATGCGCCGCAGCCGGGCCATACTGCATGCGGCGCGCTGCGATCTTCGGGTTGTCGTCGAGCTGGGTGTTCTTCGTCAGGTTGAAGGCCCAGGAGACGAGGCCGGAGTTGAGGTGGTAGATGTTGCCGTCATCGCCGAAGCGCGCCTTGCGGGGCTGCTCATAGGGCACGGACTTGCCCAGGGGGACGATAGCCGGTGGTCCAGACCTTGCGCTCCTCCGGCGGTAGCCTGCGGAATCTCGCGGGCATCGATCTCGTGCGCCAGATCGCCATCGACGATGTAGTCGGACCAGACGGCGGAGCCGAGCGAACCCGCCTTGGGATCGATGCCGCCGATGCCCGCCACCAGGAAGTACGCGTGCGACAGATCGAAGCGTGGATCGAGGCCAAGCGCCATGATCGAGGCCGCGGCACGAACATTCCCAACGCCGGTCAAAACCCCGAGAACGCCGGTGGAGGGGTTCAGGCGGAGGTCGTGATAGCCCTGCGGGAAGGGCAGGACGTGTCGAGAGATGCTCGCGCTCGACCCAGAACTGGTACTCGCCGGGGACATCGCCGGTGTCCGCGCCCTGCTCGAACATGTTGATGACGACCACCTTGATCTCGATGGGCGTATGGGTTTCGGCAGCGGGCGCAGCCGACTGGGCAAACACACCGGGGACAGTAAGAAGCAAGAGAAACGCAGCAAAGAGGCGCATACATGATGGTAGCGTACGAGCCAACCGCCGATGCTTCCGCACATCGGCATCGCCGCAACTTCTCGTATCTGCACCTATGATGGTGGCATGAAAAGACGAACGCTTCTGAAGTACATGGGGGCCGCGACCACCGTGGCTCTGGGCTCAGGGAACGGCTTTGGGGAAGCCATGCAGCATGCGTCCTCGAAGCAGACCGCCAAGCGCGGTACTCGATGGCGTCTTCTTCAATCAACTGGGTTTTCAACCGGCGCGAACCAAGGTCGCGACGCTGGCCGTTCCCGCCGCCAGCGCCGAGGAAGAAAAGTCCTTTCGCGTACGCGTGGATGGCACCGGCCACGTGGTCTTCGAGGGCAAACTGAGCGCGGCCACGGTGGACCAGGCCTCGGGCGATACCGTGCGACAGGCCGACCTCTCCGCAGTCAAGACACCGGGAACCTACCGCATCGAGGTCGATGGCGCGACCAGCGATCGCTTCCCCGTGCGCAACGACGTCTACGCCAATGCGCTGCGGCTGGCCATGCGCGCGTTCTACGGCCAGCGCTGCGGCTGCAAGGTCGATCTGGGCAATGGCTACAAGCACGCGGCCTGTCATGCCGATGGCGCGTATCACGCCTCCTCCGGCAAGAGCGGCGCGGCTCCGAGCCACGGAGGATGGCACGACGCCGGCGACTACGGCCGCTATGTGGTCAACTCCGGGATCACCTGCGGCACGCTGCTCTGGGCCTGGGAGATGTACCCGGACGCACTGCACGGCCTGATGCTCGATATTCCGGAGTCACGCAAGGGCACGCCGGATTATCTCGCGGAGGTGCGCTGGAATCTGGAATGGATGCTGAGCCTGCAGGATACCGACGGCGGCGTATTTCACAAACAGACCAGCGACCACTTCTGCGCCTTCATCATGCCGGAGGCCGACACGCTGACCAGCGACATCATCGGCACCGGAACAGATCCCTACAAGAGCACCTGCGCGACCGCCGACCTCGCTGCCGTCATGGCCATCGCCGCGCGCTGTTACAAGCCCTTCGACGCCCGCTTTGCCAAGCGCTGTCTCGAGGCCGCGCGACAGGCCTGGACATGGGCGTCGACGAATCCGGACGTGGTCGTTTTCCAATCCCGCAGGAGTGGCTACAGGCGAGTACGGCGACAAGAGCTGCGCCGACGAGCTCCTATGGGCCGCAGCAGAGCTGTGGCGGACGACCGGCGAAGCGGTGTACGAAAAGGCCTTCCTGACTGCATTGCCGACTGCGCTTCCCGCCCGCCACCACGACGAGCCAGCCAGTGCCGCGGAGCCAGCGGACATGGCGATCGAGGCTCCGTCCTGGGGCAATCTGCGCTCGATGGCCTGCTGGAGCTACGTTCTGGCGGAGCACAACGGATCGCCCGAGGGCGTGGCGGTGAAGCAGCAGATTCGCGAAGCCACCCAAGCGCAAGCGGACAAACTGGTGGCGCGGTCGCAAGCGAACGGTTATGGCAACACGATGGAGCTCCACGACTATGGCTGGGGATCGAACTCCGTCGCGGCCAACCAATCGCTGCTCCTGTTGCTGGCCGACAGAATCTCATCCGGCGGTCACACATACGCCGAGACCGCCTGGAATAACCTGCACTATCTCGTCGGACGCAACTGTCTCGGCGTCTCCTGGGTGACGCAGGTGGGCACCCGTCCCTTCATGCACCCGCATCATCGACCGAGTGCGGCCGATGGCATCGAGAAGCCGTGGCCGGGGCTGCTCTCCGGCGGACCGAACGCTCACGGAGGCGATGCGGTCGCGGACAAGCTGCCGACAGAGCCTCCCATGCGGATGTGGGTGGACGATCAGCGGGCGTACTCGATGAACGAGATCGCCATCAACTGGAATGCACCGCTGGTGTTTCTGCTCGCCGCGGCGAACTCCCGCAAAGAGCTGAGCGAATCCACTGCGGCGACCGCTGTTGCGAGCGGTCGCCGCGGAGAAGCGCTAAACGCCCTTCTTCATGGGCTCCCAGATGAACTTGTGGATCTGCAGGGAGAGGCGGGCGGGGATGCCGTCGGCCATCATCCATTCGACCAGGGTGCGGGGGTCGAGCGTCGCGTTGTCGATGGTGCGCAGCGGGCTCGGCGACTTCGAGAAGGCGGGCGAGAGCAGGACGTGGCCCGCGCGCTGGTCGAGCGCGTGCTCGGCGATGAAGGCGCGGGCGAAGTCGTAGTCCTCGCGGTGGGAGAGGACGAACTTGACCTCATCGTTGCTGGTCAGCGCGTCGAGGTTGGGCATGTGGAAGCTGTTGGCGGCGGCGCCTGCGCCGGGGCACTTGACGTCGACGATCTTGTGGACCGCCTTGGGCACGTCGGCCAGCGGACGCTCGCCGGAGGTCTCGATCATCACGGTGTAGCCGGTGTCGAGCAGCCGCTGCATGAGCGGGAGGAGTTCCCGGGCCTGGAGCATGGGCTCGCCGCCGGTGAACTCGACCAGCTTGCACGGGGCGAGCGCCTCGATCTGGGCGACGATCTCGTCCTCGGTGAAGGGCTTGCCGCCGGTGAAGGTGTACTCCGAGTCGCACCAGGCGCAGCGCAGGTTGCAGCCGGCGAGCCGGACGAAGATGCAGGGCACGCCGGCGAAGCGACGACTCGCCCTGCACGGACTTGTAGAGCTCGATCAGATGCATGGCGGCTGGTTACTCGTAGTAGCGGGCGAAGCTGGTGTCGGTCTCGTAGAGGGTGCAGTCCTTGACGGTGACGCGGCCGCCGGTCATCTCGTGGAGCTGCTGGCGGGTCTCGAGATAGAAGTAGCGGGCCAGGTTCTCGGCCGAGGGATTGATCTCGTCGAAGGGCTTGAGGTCGTTGATCATCTGGTGGTCGAGGTATTCGACGACCGGGCGCATGACCTGCTTGAGGAGCTTGAAGTCGAGCAGGAGGCCGGCCTCGTCGAGCTCCTTGCCGACCAGGGTGACGAAGACCTTGTAGTTGTGGCCGTGCGGGTTCTCGCACTTGCCGCGGTAGTTGCGGAGGTAGTGGCCGGAGGAGAACCCGGCTTCCACGGTAACTTCAAACATGACTCTTGAATCCCTTCGGTCGTCGCGCCGGTGATTTTTGGGGTGAGCAGGCGCGACGTCGGAGGACGGAAATAACGCCATCCTAACCTTTTGATTGTATCGTTTTGCGGCGAGGCGTTTTTTATTTGCTGCCTGCGGCGCAGAAAGCCCGCGCCGACCTGCGATTTCGCCTCCGGCAAGGCGGACTTTGGGGTACCCACCCCCTCCCCCCGGACAAAGTACCCAAAGTCTAGACAACAAAGAACATAAGTCCAAACCAAAGTCCACCCGAAGTCTGTTCGAAGTCCGGCCCTGGCAGCGGACCTCAAAGGCGATGGTGCGGATCTGTGCCGCTCTGGAGGGGTGGCTGTGTCAAGTTTTGGCGGGTGGGATTTGGCTCAGTGCTGGCGGTTGCGGCGACGCTCTTCCTCGGCGCGGCGCTCGGCCTGCTCGAACAGAGCGGTGAAGATGCCAGCGAGGGCGACCAGCAGCGCGAGCAGGAAGAGGCAGAGGCCCATGGTGCGCCAGAGCGAGACGTCGCCGGGCGAGCCGGGCTGCTGCGCGATGTTGGTGTAGGAAAGGCCGCAGGAGACCAGCGCGAGAGCCGTGAGGGTGGCGGCGAGGATGAAGAGGTTGCGTCCCAAGTTTCTCTCCCGGATTCAGATCGCAGGCCAACCGGTTCGGCCTGCGCGCCCAGGATAGCGTAGATAGAATGGGGCCGTATGCTCTGCCGCCGTGCGCGCGATCCGACGCGTGCCCGGCTGGCGAGCGTCCCCACAGGATCGAAGGAGAACGTTGCACCGATGACGAAGAGAAAGACGCTGTACGGTGCGACCATCGCGCTGGGCTCGTTTCTGTTGTTCAGTGTGGAACCGATGGCGGCCAAGCAGTTGCTGCCGGTGCTGGGTGGATCGTCGGCGGTGTGGCTGACCTGCCTGTTCTTCTTCCAGACGATGCTGCTGGCGGCGTATGGCTACGTCTTCTGGGCGCTGCGCGGGCGGCGGAGGAGCGGCATCCATCTGGCGCTGCTGGCGGCGGCGCTGCTCTCGCTGGCGGTGCCGGGGCACGGCGTGGCGGCCGAGACGGTGCGCTACCCGGCGACCACGATCTTCCTCACCCTGCTGCGCTCGATCGGGCTGCCGTTCTTTCTGCTGGGAACGACGGCTCCGCTGCTGCAGGCGTGGTTCGCGCGGAGGGAGCAGCAGCCGGTTCCGTACGGCCTGTATGCGCTGAGCAACCTGAGCTCGCTGGTGGCGCTGATCGCGTATCCGGCGTGGTTCGAGCCGCATTGGACGCTGCATGCGCAGCGGCTGGCGTGGGAGATCGGCTTCGCGTTCTATGCCGGGCTTTGCGCCGTCCTCACGTTGCAGATGCGTGGCTGGGAGGGTGTCCGCCGATTCCGCGAGCGAGGTGCGCGACGGAGATGGGTGCGATGCGCGAGCTCGCAGACTCTGCGGTTAGCATCCGGCGGCGCGTGCTCTGGTTTGTGCTGCCCGCGGTGGGCGCGGCGCAGCTCTGCGCGGTGACCAGCCACCTGACGCAGAATGTGGCGGCGATTCCGCTGCTCTGGGTGGTGCCGCTGGGCGATGTATCTGCTGAGCTTCGTGCTGGCCTTCGAGTTCGCCGGGCTCTACCGGCGCTGGCTGATGATGCGGGTG
Source organism: uncultured Acidobacteriaceae bacterium (assembly GCA_963755245.1). Classification (GTDB taxonomy): domain Bacteria; phylum Acidobacteriota; class Terriglobia; order Terriglobales; family Acidobacteriaceae; genus Edaphobacter. The sequence goes on from CAVWJY010000015.1 coordinate 217,822, forward strand.
CTGGCGGTGCTGCTGGCCAGCCTGGGGTATCTGCTGTCGAAGACCGGCGTGGATGTGCCGATCGCGCTGTCGATCGGGTTCTTCGTCACCGAGCTGCTGATCGCGTGCTGGTTCCTGCATGCGGAGCTGTTCGCGCTGCGGCCTGCGGGATCGCGGGCGTCGACGGCCTTCTATCTCTCGATCGCGGCGGGCGGCGCGGCGGGGACGTTCTTCGTCGCGGTGGTGAGTCCGCTGGTGTTTCGCTCGAACTACGATGTGCCGATCGCGTTTGCGCTGACGGCGGCCGCCGCGCTGGCGGTGACCTGGGCCAGCGGCTGGCAGCAGAGGATGCTGTGGGGCGTGGCGACGCTGCTGGGCTGCGCGCTGCTGGTGGTGCTGCGCGTGGAGTACGGGCACGACTCGCTGGTGCGGCTGCGCAACTTCTACGGCACGCTGCTGGTGCGGCAGACGCATACGCCGCCGCAGGCCGTCACCGCGCGGACGCTGGTGAATGGGTCGATCCAGCATGGCGTGCAGTGGTTCGCGGACGACTTCCGCACGGGTGCCGATGAGCTACTACGCGGAGGACTCGGGCGTGGGGCTGGCGATGCGCCTCTGCTGCGGCGACCGGCCGCGACGGATCGGCGTGGTGGGGCTGGGCGCGGGCACGCTGGCGGCGTATGGACGGCCGGGCGACAGCGATCGAGTTCTACGAGATCAATCCGCTCGACGAGGATGTCGCGCGCGAGGTGTTCACCTATCTGCGGGACTCGCAGGCGGCGGTGAAGATCGTGACTGGAGACGCGCGGGTGTCGCTGGCGCACCAGAGCCCGCAGGGCTTCGATGTGCTGGTGGTGGATGCGTTCTCCGGGCGATGCGATCCCGGTGCACCTGCTGACCGCCGAGGCGATGACGCTCTATCGCAGCCATCTGGCGCAGGGTGGCGTGATCGCGTTCCATGTGTCGAACCAGTATCTGGATCTGGCTCCGGTGGTTGGGCGACTGGCCGAGGCGAACGGGATGGAGGCGCAGGAGGTGCATACCGCAGCCAACGAGGCGCGCGGCGAGATGCAGGCGGCGTGGGTGCTGGTGAGCGCGCGGAGGAGTTCTTCGAGTGCCGGAGGTGGCGCGGGGGCGTTCCGGTGGCGGCTTCGGGACGCTGTGGACCGATGACTACTCGAGCCTGCTGCCGCTGGTGCGTGGAACCTGGGCGAGCGAAGGGGCACTGAGGATGCCGGGTATATTATTTACTACTAAGGGGCCATGCGGACATTCACGAAGTGAGATGCTTTGACCGGGGAGCTGGCGGGCATGGACTGATTTCGAGTGGCGAGTACGATCACCAACGGGACTCGGACGCATTGCGAGACTGGCGGATGGACGCGACTTTCGAAGAGGATCTGAAGCGGCTTCCGCAAGCATGCAGGGAGGCAAGGCGAGCGGAGATGCTATCCGATGAATTTCGAGATGACCCGCGATGAGCGCTCGCTCTAAGGGCGGCTCCAGACAAGCTGCGGCCATCTGGTGAGGACACCTCAGGCGCGGGAGGACCTGCGTGGAGATGCTTCCACCAGCGGAGCGGCAACGTTGCGGCAAGAGAGTGGCTCGACAAACATCCGACGCGTTGAGCTTCCGCTATTTTCGGCGCAACGCAGCGGTGCCCATATCGTCGAGACTGGCGATGTGGGCGCCGGCGATGCGAGGCTTATGCCTGGAGGCCGGCGAGGAACTCGTCGTGCTTCTGGATGTGGGCGAACATGGGCAGGTTCTTCGCGAAGGCGTGGTCCTGCTCCTCCTGGCTGAGGGTGGCGGTGCAGTCCGACAGGGCGATGACGTTGAAGCCCTTCTCGTAGCCGGTGCGGATGGTCGACTCGACGCAGCAGTTGGTGAGGAAGCCGGCGACGGCGATGGTCTTGATGCCGCGGCTGCGCAGGATGAAGTCGAGGTTGGTGCTGGCGAAGGTGTCGAGGCCGCGCTTGCCTTCGATCACGATGTCGGTGGACGGTGCGGGGCAGCGCGTTGGTGATCTCGGCGCCCCAGGTGCCGTCGACGAAGGCCGTAGCTGCTTGGCCACGCCCTGGAGGATGCCGTAGGGGGTCGCGGTGATCTCGCTGTAGCCCTCGGCGAAGGAGATGGGCACGAACATGACGGTGACGCCGGCGGCGCGCGCCTGCTCGAGCAGCTTGACGCTGTTGGCGAGCATGTTGGTGCTCTCCATGACGCCCTTGACGCCGCCGTGGAAGGCGCCGCCTTCGGTGGTGAAGTCGTTCTGGTACTCGATCAGGATGAGGGCGGTGGTCTTGGGGTCGAGGGCAGTGGTGGCGTTCAGGGCCATGAGGTTCTTCTCCTGTGGTGCTGCTGATCTTTTGGAGGCTGGTTCGACGCCTGCGGTTTCCTAGGCGAGGCGCGCGGGACTGCGGCGCGTCGCGATGAACTATGGATGATTGCGGGCCGGGATGCGATTCAGGCGGGCTGTGGATGTTCCTATGTGTCGCATTGGGCTGAGAGGATCGCGCTGCAGCGACCGCCGTCAGGGCTTGTCGAAGAAGGCCTCGACGTCGGCGATGTCGTGGGTGCTGGCGGTAGGGCGGCAGCGAGTCGAGGAAGATGCGGCCGTAGCGCTGGCGCTGGATGCGGGGGTCGAGCAGCATGAGCACGCCGCGATCGTTGAGGGAGCGGATGAGGCGGCCGAAGCCCTGCTTCAGCGTGATGACGGCGGCGGGCACCTGGTAGTCGAAGAAGGGCTTGCCGCCGGCGGTCTCGATGGCCTCCATGCGGGCCTTGACGACGGGGTCGGAGGGCACGGCGAAGGGCAGGCGGTCGATGATGACGCAGCCGAGAGCTGCTCGCCCTGCACGTCGACGCCCTGCCAGAAGCTGGAGGTGCCGAAGAGCACGGCGTTGGGCGTGTCGCGGAACTGCTCCAGCAGGACGTTGCGCGGGGCGGTGCCGTGCAGCAGCAGCGGGTAGGGCAGCTCGGCGAGCAGGCGCTCGTGCATGGCGCGCATGGCGGCGTAGCTGGTGAAGAGGCAGAAGGCGCGGCCACGGGTGATCTCGAGCACGCGGCGGGTGCGTTCGGCGGCGCGGTCGTGGAACTCCGGGTCGCTGGGGATCGGCATGTACGGCGGCAGGTAGAGCAGCGCCTGCTTCGGGTAGTTGAAGTGGCTGGGGACGACCAGCTCGCGGGCGCTGATGCAGGCCGAGGCGCTTGCGGATGTGCTCGAAGCCGTTGGAGGGCTGGGGCTTGCCGTCGGACTCGGCCTCGCCGGATGCGGCTTCGGCAGGCGGCGGCGGTGATGGCCGAGGAGGCGACGGTGAGGGTCGCCGAGGTGAGCACGACCGAGCTGTAGGCCTCGAAGAGCGCGTTCGGCGAGCAGCTCGGAGACGTCGATGGGCGTGGCCTGCAGGTGGGTGTTCAGCGCTGGCGCGGTGTGGACGCGGCGGCGTGGCTGCGGGCGAAGTTGCGGACGCCGCCGACGGCGCGGCGCTCGATCCAGAAGACGGTGTTGCGGTCGTGCGACTCGAGCAGGAAGTTGAGATGGCGGCGGATGTCGGCGGTGCGCTTGCGCAGGCCGGAGGCTTCGTCGACGTTCTTGACGCGCTCGAGCTCGCCCTCGAGGCGGGTGAGCGCGTTGAGCGTGGCGGTGTAGATGTCGCCGCGACTCTTCCAGGAATTCGGCGCGGTTCTCGAAGGCCATGCGGCCGGCGACGGGCATGCGGCCGAGGCCGTCGGCGCTGTTGTCGGCGGGCAGGGCGCTGAAGAACATGCGCGCGCGCTCGTGCACGAGGTTGCAGGCGCTGGTGATGCCGCTGGAGAGCGCGTCCTTGGCTTGAGCATGAGCTCGACGTCGCGGGCGAGCTCGTCGAAGCGCTGGGTGCTGAGGCCGATGCCGAAGTAGTTGCTGGCGATCTCTTCGAGCTCGTGGGCCTCGTCGAAGATGACCGCCGCGGCCTCGGGCAGGATGCCGGCGTCCTGCGCGTTGGCGGCCTGCTGCTTGATGGCGAGGTCGGCGAAGAACAGGTGGTGGTTGACGATGATGAGATCGCTCTCGAGCGCCTTGCGGCGCATGCCGGTGACGAAGCAGCGCTCCCAGTCGGGGCAGGTCTGGCCGAGGCAGGCCTCGGTGCGGGCGTCGAGCTTGCTCCAGAGCGGCGAGTTCTCGGGGAGGTCGTCGATCTCGGCGCGGTCGCCGGTCTCGGTGTCCTTCTCCCAGGCGCTGATGGCGTGGAACTGGGTGATCTCCTCGAGGCCGTAGAGCAGCGGCGCGGCGCGCAGCGCGTAGAGCTTGTGCCTGCAGAGATAGTTGGCGCGGCCCTTCATGTAGCAGACCTTCAGCGGGCCGATTCTCGCCGAGGATGGACTCGAGGAAGGGAACGTCCTTGAAGTAGAGCTGCTCCTGCAGGTTCTTGGTGCCGGTGGAGAGGATGACGCGCTGCTGGCGCTCGCGGGCCAGGCGCAGCGCGGGCAGCAGATAGGCCAGCGTCTTGCCGGTGCCGGTGCCGGCCTCGACGATCAGGTGGCGCTTGTCGGCGAAGGCGCGCTCGACGGCGCGGGCCATCTCGTACTGGCCGTGGCGGTGCTCGAAGGCGAGCGAGGACTGCGCCAGCAGACCGCCGGGCGAGAAGAACGCGTGCAGCGAGGGCAGCTGGCGGCTCGGGGTGTCGTCGGCGGCGGAGATCGAGATGGGGGTGAAGGTGGACATCGGACGGCCACGAGGGCCTGCCCTATGATATCGACCCCGAAGCCTCAGCGCGGGCGGTCGTGCAGGATCCTAGGCGCGTTGGCTCGGCTGGTCTCATTTTAGGCCCCTTGCAGCAGCGCAAAGTCCTTCTCGATACGCTGGCGGAAGTCGATATCTACCAGGTCCAGCTCCACGACATCGACCTTGAAGCTCAGCAGAGACTCATCGAAGGCCTCGCTCACAGCCGTACGCTCCTCCCAGGTCAGCCGTCCCGGGACGGCAAGATCCAGATCCGAGAACCGCTTCACGTGCTTGCCGGTCGCACGCGAGCCAAACGCCCAGACCGTCCTGCCGGCAAGATACTTCTCCAGAATCTCCGCGACGATCGCTCCCTCCCGCTCGGAGATCTGTAACCGCTCTGCCAAAGCAATCTGCGCCGAAGAGGTCATCAGCCCTTGTCTCCTAGTCTCTGTCTCCTGGCTCGGTGCGGGCCACAAGCTGCGCATAGAAATATTGCGCCTCTTCTAAGAAGGCCGGCACCTTGGAGACGATCTCTTCTGCGACCGGTTCGCTGTAGACGTGCGCCATGCGGTTTCTGGCATCACGAAAGCCACTCCAGGTGGCCCAATCGGCGCGCAAGATACCACGCTCGTTCCCCGACCGGACCAGCGCCGCGTAACTCATCTCCTGAATCTCCAGGGGATCGTCCCCCTCATTGACCAGAAACCGCTCCAGCATCGGCCGACACAAAGCGTAGGTGAACTGGAAGGAAAGCAGCACGGAGTTGCGCATGGAGACATGCAGATCATCGTCGCGGTGCGCCTCCAACAGGACGAGAGCCTCCCGCAACCGCTCCAGCGCGCTGCCTAGCGTCTTGTAACTGACCTCGCTCACCCGATGATTCTATCCCGGCGTTTCGTGAGGCGCCGTGGGACAGGCGAAATCACTCCCTATAATGGAAGAAGGCGCTGCGGCGACGAGAGAAGGCTAGACGAATGGCGCAAAAAGACGATAAGAAGCGGTTAGGCAAGAAGCACCGGCAGGCGAGCACGCGGCCGAAGAAGGGTCGCGCACCGAAGGCGACGCCGACGACCGGAGCGGTCGATCCGCGCAAGCGCAAGGTATTGAGCACGGCGGCGGCGAAGAAGGCTGCGGCCAAACGGGTCTCGCGGCGGTCGCCGGAGTTCGAGGCGCGGAAGCCCATTGCGGGACCGGCGAAGCCCGGTGCTCCGAAGACGGCGGACAACGCCGGCAAGAAGGGCGTGGCGCGGGCTGCGGAGGCGCGTCCGGCGGACGGCATCGTGGGACGGCAGACGCCGCGCTCGGCCAATGTGGCTGGGCGAGAGCGGATTCGCGGCGATGAGGATTGGCGCGACGCCGAGTTCCTGGCGGCGCAGATGGTCGCGGCGACCGACCACGCGGATCGGCGCGAGCTGCCGCTGATCGCCGTCTGCGGACGGCCGAATGTGGGCAAATCCACGCTGTTCAACCGGCTGACGGGATCGCGGCGGTCGATCGTCGGCGACGAGCCGGGCATTACGCGGGATCGCATCTACGGCGAGATCGAGTGGATGGACCGCGAGTCGCGGATCGTCGACACGGGCGGCGTGATTCCCGACGACGAGGCGCTGATTCCGAGCGAGATCTTCCGTCAGGCGCAGGTCGCGCTGGGCGAGGCCGATGCGATCGTGATGGTGGTCGATGGCCGGACCGAGCTGGCATCGCCGGATCTGGAGCTGTCGCGGCTGCTGCTGCGCGGCGGCAAACCGGTGTTTCTGGCGGTGAACAAGATGGATACCGACGCGCTGCTGGCGGGCGCGGAGAACTTCCGCCGGCTGGGCTTCCGCAACGTGCTGCCGATCTCGGCCGAGCATGGATCGGGCATCGGCGACCTGCTGGATGCGGTCTTCGAGGTGCTTCCCGAGCCGAAGGAAGAGATCGAGGCCGAGGAGCTGGCAGGAGGACGAGGCTGCGGAGATCGCGGTTGGCGGTCTTGACGGGCTCGAGATCATGGAAGAAGAGATCGCGGTTGACGACGCGGTGCTTGCCGAGGCGAAGCCGGTTCGACGGCTGCGCTCGCACGGCGAGTACGAGAGCAAGGAGACCAAGATCGCCATCATCGGGCGGCCGAACGTGGGCAAGTCGACGCTGCTGAACGCGCTGACGGGAAGCTCGCGGGCGATTGTGAGCCCGATTGCGGGAACGACGCGCGATGCGGTCGATGAGGTCGTCGAGCGCGGCGGTCATGCCTTCCGCTTCGTCGATACGGCGGGAATCCGGCGCAAGGGCAAGACCAAGCTGATGGCCGAGAAGCTGTCGGTGATCATGGCGAGGAAGCATCTTGAGGCTGCGGACGTTTCGCTGCTGGTGATCGATGCGACCGAAGGCGTGGCGGCGCTCGATGCCAACATCGGCGGCTACGCGCATGAGAGCGGTCGCAGCGTGATCATCGTCATCAACAAGTGGGATCTGATGACGAAGGTCGGTCCGGATGGAAATCGTCTTTTTGACGGCAAGCCGCCTGCCGACCAGAAGATCTACGAGCAGGATGTGCGCGATGCGTTGAAGTATCTGGACTACGCTCCGCTGCTGTTCATCTCGGCCGCCGATGGGAAGAACATCGAGTCGGTGTTCAAGAAGGTCGAGCTGGTGGCGCGCGAGCGCCGCAAGCGCGTGACGACCGGCCAGATGAACCGCTTCCTCGAGAAGGTCGACTTCCAGAAGGCCTCGGTGCCGATGAACAAGCGGGTGCGGATCTACTACATGACGCAGGCCGCGGTGGCTCCGCCGACCTTTGTGCTGTTCACCGACAAGGACGTGAAGATGCACTTCTCGTTCGAGCGCTTCCTGGGCAACCAGATTCGCGAACACTTCGGGTTTATTGGCAGCCCGATCTGGTTCAAGATCAAGGCGCGCAATAAGAAAAAGACCGAGGAGTAAGCGCGCTCCTCGCCTGAACCCAGAGCTCGAGGGATGCGGGCAGCATCTTCGTCTGCGGGGGCTGAACGGCGGCGGTTGAGCGGCGCCGATGCTGCAGATTCCGATGACAGAGGAATCGTCCGCCGAGGGTAGAGCGTGTCGGCCTGCTTGAGACCGGATCGGCCACGAGCGGCAGATGACGGCTCCCAAAGCCGCCAGGAATACCAGGAGCAGAGCAACGTCGTACATGATCGCGCTGCACGACAGGGGTCCCTTCCTGCAGCCGGATCCGAGTGCCTCGCGACGCATCGCGATGATGGCGGGCAGATTGGCCGGCGTAGAGGCTTGCAGCATTCGGCTGCTTTCGCTGGGACTGGACTCAGCGCTGAATTCATGAAGAGATGCAGCACAACCTTCCTCGGCTCGCGCTTTGCGCTTTGACGACTCTCGCCCTCTAGGCATCCCGCTGGCGAGCTTCCTGCGAAACTGCGACTCCAAGCCGCCGCGCCGAGGAGCGCGTCACCAGATGCTGCAGCATTGATGCTGACCGAGAAGGACGATCAGTGCGGTGCCAGTGAGGGCAGTCGGCCGAGCAGCTTGGCCTCGACGAGAGCCGCACAACCGCTCCGAACCTCCGCAGCTGAGCCGCGAGACCTCCATCGACGAGATGGCGAGACCATAAGGTAAGACGTGACGACGATGAGTGTTACGACCGCACCGCGGTGCCCTGCAGCTCGAAGTGGGCGCCGAAGAGAGCGCGCCCGAGCCGATGAAGGCGCGCGGCGGCAGCGGGCCGGTGAAGAAGCTGCGATAGATGACGTTGAAGCGCTCCCAGAGGGAGACGTCGGGCGAGTAGATGGTGAGGGTGACGATATCGTCCATCGTCATGTCGGCGGCGGCGAGGATGGCCTTGAGGTCCTGCATGAGGTAGGTGGCCTCGGCGTCGATGTCGGCGGGAAGCTCGCGGGTGCCGGGGGTGAAGCCGATGCGGCCGGAGATGTAGAGGGTCTTCTCGTCGACCAGGAGGGCGTCGGCGAAGGGAAGGTCGGGGTTGCGTGGCGATGTAGCGGCGGGACATGTGGGTATCGCGACTTCCTGGCGTGGGCGAAGGACGTTCCTGCTCAGGCCGGCTGGAGCCAGGCGGTCCAGGCCTCGAGGGCGCGGTCGCATTGGAGCTTGTGGCGCTCCTTCTTGTCGCGGATCTTCTTGCGCAGCTCCTCTTCGAGCGGGGGAGCAGGTCGAAGGTGATGTTGGCGGGCTGGAAGCGCTTGCCCTCGAAGTGGGTGATGTAGTGCGAGAGGCTGCCGTTGGCGGTGAGGCGCGGGGCCGGCGTCGGCTGCTCGCCACGGGCGAGCGCGGCGGCGTAACGGCCGGCGAGCAGGCCGCTGGCGATCGACTCGGTGTAGCCCTCGACGCCGCGAGAGCTGGCCGGCGATCAGGATGCTGGGGTGGGATTTGAGCTGCAGGGTCTCGGTGAGCAGCGAGGGCGCGTGGATGTAGGTGTTGCGGTGGATCTGGCCGTAGCGCAGGAAGGTCGCCTTCTCGAGGCCGGGGATGAGGCGGAGGACGCGGGCCTGCTCGCCGTACTTGAGGTGGTTCTGGAAGCCGACGAGATTGTAACTGTCGGCGCGCAGATTCTCCTGGCGGAGCTGGACGACGGCGTAGGGCCAGCGGCCGGTCTTGGGGTCGGTGAGGCCGACGGGCTTCATGGGGCCGAAGCGGAGGGTGTCGCGGCCGCGGCGGGCGGTCTCCTCGATGGGCAGGCAGCCCTCGAAGTAGTTCAGTTTTCCGGGCGCGCCGGTGTCGGGGAACTTCTCCCAGTCCTTGGCTTCGACCTTTTCGGCGGTGACGAGGGCGTCGAGGAAGCGTCTCGTACTCTTCCTTGGTGAAGGGGCAGTTGATGTAGTCGGCGCTGCCCTTGTCGTAGCGGGCGGCGAAGTAGACCTTCTCCATGTCGATGGTGGTGGCGTCGACGATGGGCGAGATGGAGTCGTAGAAGGCGAGGTGGTCGGCGCCGGTGAGGCGCTGCAGCTCGGCGGTGAGCGGCGGGCTGGTGAGCGGGCCGCTGGCGAGGATGGTCAGGGTGTCGGGGTCGTTCTCGTGGAGCTGGGTGACCTCTTCGCGGTGGACGGTGATGCGGGGCTCGGCGGCGATGCGCTCGGCGACGCGCTTCGAGAACTCGACGCGGTCGACGGCGAGGGCGTGGCCGGCGGGGACGGCGGTGGCGTCGGCGTCGGCGAGGAGGAAGCGAGCCGGCGCGGCGCATCTCCTGCTTGAGCAGCCAGGGGGCGGTGTTTTCGCTCTCGGACTTGAGGGAGTTGGAGCAGACGAGCTCGGCGAAGTCGGAGGTCTCGTGGGCCTCGGTGGAGCGGTGCGGGCGCATCTCGTAGAGGTCTACGGTGCAGCCGGCGGCGGCGGCCTGGAGCGCGGCCTCGGGGCCGGCGAGTCCGCCGCCGATTACTTTGATCTTCTTCATACCTTCCAGACTACCGGCTTTTGGGCGGATTTCCGCCCTGCCGGCCGGGAATCAGGGCTTGCCGGCGGTCAGGATCTGCTGGACGGGGTCAGGCAGGGGCTGGTCGGCGTTCTTGAGCAGCAGGCTGACCTCCCACATCTGGCGCTCGGAGAGGCGGTGGCCGAAGGCGGGCATGGGGTGTGGGGAATGCCATCGGCGACCTTCGCGTAGGTCTCGCCGGGCGGCGTCGTCGCTGACGCCGACTACGTCGCCGTGCGCGTGCTTCTTCCAGAGCTGGGGCGCGGCCGGGTGCAGGTGGGCGCCGTAGGAGGCGTCGCGGCCGGGGGTGCCGTGGCAGCGGGCGCAGTCGGTGCGGTAGACGTGGGCGCCGGACTCGAAGACGTCTTCGCTGATGCCGAAGGGCGGCTGCCGGAAGGCGTGTTCGCTGTGGGCGGCGGGCGCGGACGCCGCGGGCCGTCAGGCTGGACGGCGTCGACCGGCGATGCGATCGCCGGGCGGGCCGACGCCGGCGGAGCCGACGACCTGGCGGATCGGAGCGGGCAGGTCTGGCGACCGTCCGCCGGGGCGCCTGATAGCGGAGGTAGAGGAACAGGGCGGCGGCGACGAGCACCAGGGCCACCAAAAAACCGACTACGAAGGTTGCAAATCCACTGCTCGACTTCCTTGCTCGTGCCACTTCCGAGATCTCCTGAAATTCGCTGGATGTTGCGTGATGGATGAGCCGGACAGGCTGCCGGATGTTCTAATAAGAACATGCAGAACAGCGGTGGTACGCGCCACCCGGGTCCAGCTTCACGGTATCAAAAATGAAGGAACGTGCAGGGGTAAATTCTTGATGTCTGGTTTCAGAGCAAGCATGCAGTGGATCGCGGCCGGGGTGTTGGCCGCAGTGGTAGCGGGCGGAACGGTATCGGCTGGGGCGCAGTCCACCCGGCGAGAGCGGCGCGAGACCAATGCGAATCGCAAGGCGCGCATTGCGCGGACCATTCAAGACACGTATAGCCACCGGTACGAGGTCTTCGGCGGCGGCGGCTATCTGCGCTGGCGCTCGGGCGAGGACCTGAAGCGCAACAACGAGGTCACCTGGGCGACCAGCGCGACCTACTTCCTGAATGAGAAGCTGGGCATCACCGGCGCAGCCAGCGGCGCCTTCGGCAACGCCAAGGTTCCCAACGTGCTGGTGCTCAACGGCGACTACAACCCGCAGATCAACGAGTACTTCTTCATGGGCGGACCGACCTATCGCCTGCGCCTGCGCGAGAAGTACGCGGTGAGCGCGTTTGTGACCGGCGGCGGGGCATGGGGCATCTTCAGCGGCGGATCGAAGGGCGTTCCCTCGACGATCATCGGCATGTGGCCCGATGGACTGCGGCCGGCGGTGAACGTGGGCGCGAACCTGGACTACAACCTGTATCCCAACATCGCGCTGCGGGTGACCCCGACCTGGTATGGCACCACCTTCGGCAATACCTTCCAGAGCAACGTCGGCTTCAACGCCGGCGTTGTCTATCGCTTCGGCCGCATCAAGTAACGGCGGTCTGGCGGCGGCTTTCGCTGCAGGAGCATAATCGACGGAGTGAGGTGCGCGATGACCGGGAGCAACCTGTCGATCTGGCCCATTTGTCCAAGCTGATCTCCGTCGAAGAGTACCTGAATACGTCCTACCGGCCCGATGTCGAGTATGTGGATGGCGAGATTCAGGAGCGCAACCTGGGCGAGTTCGACCATGCCGACCTGCAACTTGCGCTTGGCACCCTGCTGCGCGATCGGCAGCAGGAGTGGGAGATCCGGGTCGTGGTGGAGGCCCGGGTGCAGGTTACGCCGACACGCTTTCGCGTTCCCGATGTCTGTGTGCTGGCGGCTGGCTTCGCGCGCGAGCAGATCATCCGCCGCGCTCCCCTGCTGTGCATCGAGATTCTTTCCCCGGAAGACCGGCTGAACGCGATGCGCAAGCGGGTGCAGGACCTCCTCGACATGGGCGTCGCCGAGGTGTGGATCTTCGATCCCGAGACGCGCATGGCGTACGTCTGCAGCGGCGATCTCGCCACCCCCATGACAGAACATCAAAGCGGTACGCTGCGGCTGGCCGGAACGCCGATTGAGATCGCAGTGGAAGCGGTCTTCGCCACGCTGGATCAGTAGCCCCGAGCGAATGGCTCGGGAGATGCCATCTAGTGCCAGATTTGTAGTTACATTTTGGCAATGACGGGACGTATAATGGACCTGCCAGAGCTTCCGCGCGTACGGATCGAATGGGACGCGACCAAGAACCGGCGCAATCAGGCCAAGCATGGGATTGCCTTCGAGGAAGCAGCGCATATCTTCCTGGATCCACTCGTGGTCATGGTGCAGGACCGGATCGAGGGACGGCGAGGAACGTTGGCAGTCGATCGGCATGGTCGCGGGCATTCTGCTACTCCTGGTCGCTCACACCATCGACGTTGACCTGGACACGGAAGGCGAGGCGGTCGAGGTCTTCCGCATCATCAGTGCACGACCGGCGACCAAGGCAGAAAGGGTGAGATATGAGTCCGAAAACCGATAGCGTCGTGAGCTACAAGCTCTCCGAACTGCCAAAGATCTCTGCGGCGCGCAAGGCGAACCTTCGCGCGATGGCGACCCGGCCTGACTCGGACGTCGACACCTCCGACATCCCGGTCATGAGTGACGAGCAGTGGCGGACGGCTACGCGGCGGGATCTTTATCGGCCAGTCAAGCAGCAGATCACCGCCCGCGTCGATGCGGACGTGCTCGAGTGGCTGAAGTCCAAGGGCAAGGGCTACCAGACGCGCGTGAACGCCATTCTGCGGCGCGAGATGCTCGCCGAACTTCAGGGCAAGCCGTAGGATCGGGCGGTGGCGTAGA
>CAVWJY010000016.1:0-81335 GCA_963755245.1 uncultured Acidobacteriaceae bacterium
GCACTCGGTGCAGGTGGCCAATGCGCTGCGCGCGCAGGGCGGGCTGGTGGTGTGGGTGCGGGTGGCGATCGGGGAGATTCTGCCGCTGCCGACGGATACGCAGATGCGGGACCCGAATGCTCCGCCGCCGCCGGCAGAGGCCTCGGAGCTGATCGCGGAGCTGGAGCGGCAGCCGGAGGATGTGGTGATCACGAAGCGGCAGTGGGGCGCGTTCTATGGGACCGAGCTCGAGCAGATGCTGCGGCGGCACGGGGTACGGACGATCCTGATGGCCGGGATTTCGACGAACTTCGGCGTGGAGTCGACGGCGCGGCAGGCGCAGGATATGGGGTATGAGCTGGTGTTCGTCGAGGACGCGATGACGTCGATGAAGACGGAGATGCACCGGTTTTCGACGGAGACGATCTTCCCGCGGATGGGACGGGTGCGGTCGACCGCAGCGGTGCTGGAGGAGCTCGGGGCGTAAGCGCGGCTGTCGCTCTGCAGAGACGATCGAAGAGGAAACGGCTCTCCTGATGGAGAGCCGTTTTGCTTTGGGATTGCGTGGCGTTCGTCTACTTGCTGAGGGGGAAGACGAGGCACTGCGGCTTGGAGAGGGGGAAGGTCTTGCCGGTCTCGGCGAGCTGGCCGGATCTGCGGGTCGCGGGCGAAGACGGCGATGGTGTCGGAGCCCTGGTTGGCGACGAGCAGCCAGTGCTCGGAGGGATCGAGCGCGAGGTGGCGCGGGACGGTGCCGCCGCAGGAGCTGCGCCGCTGGAAGGTGAGGCGGCTGCCGTCGGGCGAGACGGCGAAGGTGGCGAGGAAGTTGTCGCCGCGGTTGGCCACGTAGGCGAAGCGGGCGTGGCGGTCGAGGACGATGTCGTCGCCGGTGGAGGGGCCGTCGTGGGGCTGGAGCGGGAGGGGGAAGTCCTGCACGGTGGTGAGGGTGCCGGCTTCGGCGTCCCAGCGGAGGACCATGACGCTGGAGGCCATCTCGCAGACGCAGTAGGCGAACTTGCCGTTGGGGTGGAAGAGCAGGGCGCGGGGGCCGGAGCCGGCGGGCGCGATCCAGTCGGTGCCGGTGGGGGTGAGCTTGCGCGGTGGCGGCGTCGAGCTGGTAGATGTGGATCTTGTCGAGGCCGAGATCGTTCACGAAGAGGAACTTGTTGTCGGGCGAGACGGTGACGCGGTGGGCGTGCGGGGAGGTCTGGCGGTCCTTGTCGGGGCCGTGGCCTTCGTACTGGAAGAAGCTGACGGAGGGGCTGAGGTGGTCGCCGCCGGTGACGTGGAAGGAGGCCGCGCTGCCGCCGGTGTAGTTGGCGGCGAAGACGGAGGAGCCGGTGTGGTCGACGGCGACGTGGCAGGTGGCGGCGCCGTGCGCGGCCTGCTGGCTGATCTGGGTGAGGTGGCCGCTGGTGGGCTCGAGCGGTGAAGCTGGTGACGGCGCCGCCGGGCTGGCCCTCGAAGGTGTCGAGCTCGTTGGCGGCGTAGATGGTGCGGCGGTCGGGCGCGGTGACGAGGAAGGTGGGGTTGTCGCTGGCGGCGGCGAGGCCGGTGCGGGAGAGCTCGCCGGTGACGGCGTCGAAGGTGTAGGCGTAGATGCCCTTGCTGGAGCCGGTGAGGGTCTGGGTGCCGACCAGGAGGAGATGGGACTGGGAGGCGGTCGCGGCGAAGAGGGGGTGGGCGGTGAGCGTGAGGGCGGCGGAGCCTGACAGGAAGTCGCGACGGTTCGGCTTGAGCATTCCGCCATTCTCTATGAAGGAAGGTGGAATGCTCAAGCGGGTTGGGCGGTGATCGCGCTGCGGCGGAATTTTCTATTCGGCGAGGATGCTGCGGAGTACACTGGCCGGCATGAATTGCTGGCAGCGATGGTGGTCGGGCGAGGCTGAGGAGCGGAGCAGGTTCATCCTGTCGCTGGCCGTGGGGTTCGTCGCGTCGGCTGTTCTCTTTGCTGCGCTGCTGCTGCTGTGGGAGTATGTACTGCCTGCCGGTATCTTTTGGGGTTTTCGAACCTTCCTGATGCACCGCCAGTTTGGGGCACGTTCTTCCGATTGTGTTGCTGTCCGCTCGCGACCATGATTCCGGTCGTGGGTGGCAGTGGCGATGGTGGCGAAACGCGAGGCTAGAAGGCAGCGCTCTCTGCGGAAGCCTTCCATTGCCAAGGGCTAGCTGTGCTCAATGCTGCGTCATGGTTGATTGGGGCAAGAGATAGAACGGTCGTCTGCTGGCGCAAACGATACCCCGACCCTGCCACGATGGAACCGTGGCGAGGATGGGGCACCCGATTCGTTCGGGGATGACAAGTGAAACTGCAACTGCGACGGTTGCGGTTGGGTTAGTTGCGGGCGGCGGCTTCGTGGGCGCGGAGGGCGAGGCCGCTGGCGACCGAGGTGAACTCGTTGCCGGTGCGGACGCGCTCGGCGGTGAAGCGGCTCTCGAAGATGCGGCGGACGGCGGGGACGAAGCTGGTGCCGCCGGTGAGGAAGACGCGGTCGACCTGCGAGGCGCTGATGCCGGTCGATGGCGAGCAGGCCGTCGATGGAGGCCTTCGATGGCGGCGAGGTCGTCGGCGATCCAGCTCTCGAAGTCGGCGCGGTCGACGTGGGCGGCGACGTCCATGCTGCCGTCGCGGAAGCGGAACTCGGCGCGCTCGTTGTGGGAGAGGTCGATCTTGAGGCGCTGCACGGCCTGGTGGAGCTGGTAGCCGAGGTCCTCTTCGATGAGGGTGATGAGGGCGGCGACCTTCTCGGGCTCCTGGGCGCGGGCGCGGGCGGAGCGGAGGATCTCGGTGACGTTGCGGGTCTTCAGAAACGAGAGGTAGTGCCAGCGCTCGAGGTTGGCGTAGATCCAGGCGGGGACCGCGGGGATGATGGGCGCGGGGCGGTCGCTGGCGTGGGAGAAGGTGCGCTCGAGGGCCTCGGAGCCGAGGGCGGGGGAGACCAGCTTGCGCACGATGCGGGCGTCGAAGGCGTCGCCGGCGAGGCCGAGGCCGGAGTTGCCGAGGAGATCCGAGGCCACGCGGCCGCGCTTGCGGATGGTGGGGCCGACGTGGAGCAGGGAGAAGTCGCTGGTGCCGCCGCCGAAGTCGCCGATGAGGATGAGCTCGTCGTGGTCGAGGGTGGACTCGTAGGCGTAGGCGGCGCCGATGGGCTCCATCTCGAAGTCGACGTGCTCGAAGCCGGCGAGCTGGAAGGCGGACTGGAGGCGGGAGACGGCGAAGGCGTCGTCCTCGGGGGTCTCGGCGGCGACGAAGCGGACGGGGCGGCCGACGGTGGCGCGGCGGACGGGGTGGCCGAGGTGCTTCTCGGCGGCGAGGCGGAGGTCGGTCAGGATGCGGGTGATGAGGTCTTCGAGCGGTGTAGCGGCGGCCGAAGACCTCGGTGCCGGTGAGGGTGCGGCTGGGCAGGTAGGACTTCAGGGACTGGATGAGGCGTCCCTGCTCATGTCCATGATCTGGATCGAGATAGTGCTCGATGGCCTGGGGTCCGGTGAAGGACTTGAGCTGGGTGCGGCCGGCGTGCTTGAGCTGCTGCAGGAAGAGGACGGAGCGGAAGCTCTCGGTGAGGCCGCGCGCGGTCGGGAAGGTCACGAGATCGGGGGCGCCGGCGCCGTGCTTGATGGCGATGGAGCTGTTGGTGGTTCCGAAGTCGATGCCAATGGCGGGCGATTCGGCGGGCGGGAGAGCGGTGTTCGACGCAGACATGAAGTTTCTAGGATATTCGATTCTGCGGAATTGAGGGAAAGAGGCGTCTTCGGGGATGTGCGCGACGGTGGATTGTGGGCGGCTGGGGGTGTCCCCGTGGCGAAAAAGAGGCGTAAGATGACGGTGTGAGGCGACTTTCTGCTGCTGCCGTGCTGTTTGTTGCTGGGTTGGTTCTCCCGGCGTGTGCCCAACGGGGTGGGGCGGGTGGGGGAGCGCATGGCGGTGAATCGGTCGGGCCATGCGGCGCCGGCGCCTCGCGCGGGGTGCGAGCTTCGCGGTTCCGCGCTATGGCGGCTATGGCGGGAGCGTCGCTGGGAGCTGCATGGGTCGGTGGGCTACGCGCGACCGGGATATAACGGCTATCACGGCGGGTATGGATATCGTGGGCCGGGGTACTATCGCGGGCCGGTTTGGAGCGGTGCGTGGCTGGGAGCGGGTTATCTTGGGTATCCGGGATACGGCTTGGGACGGACTATGGCGATGTAGACGCGAGCGGCTCGGATGACTCTGGGGCGGCTGCGGGCTATGACCCGAATGCTCCTGGTAACGCTCCGGTTATGACTCTGGCTATGACCCGAACTATGGTCCTGCGGGACCTCCGCCGGACTACGGTGCAGGTGCGGCTGGTGGCTATGCCGCGGGGCCGAACTATCCGGCTGGGCCGCCTCCGGGCTATGCCGCCGGCCTGCGGCTGGCTATGCTGCTCCGAGCGGCGCAGGGATCGCGTACCGGCGTACCAGCTTCCGTGCGTGGCTGTGGCTCCTGCTGACTCCAGCGGCGGCTGCTGCCGGGGATGAGGACGCGGTCACGCTGGTCTTCAAGGATGGCCGGCCTGCCGAGCACATTCACAACTACGCGATGACGCGGACGACGCTGTATGTGCAGGACAAGCGTCACCGGGAGATTCCGCTCGATGAACTGGATCTTCCGGCGACGGTGAAGGCCAATCGCGAGGCTGGGGTCAGCTTCGAGGTGCCGCAGGGAGTGCAGTAGCGGCTTGCAGTGGTTCTCCGTTGTCGACCCATTCGACCCATTAGAATGTGGGGATGGAGATCAAACGCATCGGCTCGCAGGCGTCCGGCAAAGGTCCGGCAGAGTGGTTTACCGGCACGGTTCGGATCGACCCGCTTTTTCAAGCACCCGACCCGGCGCTGGTGGCAGGCGCCAGCGTGACCTTTGAGGCGGGAGCGCGGACCGCGTGGCATACCCATCCCCTTGGGCAGACATTGATCGTCACCGCAGGCTGCGGATGGGCGCAGCGGGAGGGCGGTGCGATCGAGGAGATCCATCCCGGCGATGTGGTCTGGTTCGCGCCGGGAGAGAAGCACTGGCACGGCGCTACGCCGACCACGGCCATGACGCACATCGCCATTCAAGAGCGACTGGACGGCAAGGTGGTGGATTGGATGGAGCACGTCAGCGACGAACAGTACCGGCGGGTCGGGTAGGTCGGCTTTTCGTTTCTTCGGAGTCGGTCGGTGTGGGGAACGGCGGTCGAGCTGCGCTCGATGCCCACTTAGCGCTGCGCGATGGGGCATCCGGCTTCCGCGATGAGTCTGCGCCGAAGATGGGCATTCGTGCAGGCTGGCTGGCGGTCGGGGCTAGAGGCCGGTGAAGAAGTCGGTCATGCTCTGCGCGGGCTGCGGGGTGCTGGCGGCGAGCAGGGTGTAGAACTCCTCGGCGCCGTAGGTGGCGAAGAGCTCGCGGGTGCGCTCCATCAGCGGGGCCTGCGAGGCGTGCTGGCGGAAGGCCTCGGTCTTGCGGTCGCGGACGGAGCGGATGTCGAGCACCACGGTCCAGGGCGAGAGGAACGGCGCCTGGCGGTCGGGCAGGACGAAGTTCGAGCTGAGGGTGAAGAGGCGGCTGGGCTGGAAGGGCGCGCCGAGGTCGGGGTAGCGGTTGGGGCGGCCGGACCAGTGGAAGGCGGCGGTGGTGACCATGGAGACGATCATGTGGTCGGGGTGGGTGTTGAGGCCGCCGTCGCTGCCGAAGGTGAGGACGACGTCGGGCTGGAAGCGGCGCATGCGCTCGACCAGAGGGGCGGCGGTCTCGGAGATGTTGGCGAACTCGAGCTGGGCGTCGTGGTAGTCGAGCAGCTCGTGGTGGGTGACGCCGAGGACGTTGCAGGAGGCGACGAACTCGGCGCGGCGCATGCTTGCCGAGCTCCTCGGCGGAGGCGGCGTCGCCGCGATGGGTGGCGGCCTGTCCGTCGGTGAGGCAGACGACGTAGGTCTCGACGCCGCGGCTCGGCGGCCAGCGCCAGGGCGCCTCCAAAGGCAAAGCATTCGTCGTCCGGATGCGCTACGACCAGCATCATCTTCAAGATTTAAATACCCTCCGTAACTTCTTGTAGCAACATGTCTTCTTCTGCGATCTTCGAGATCGTCAGGATCGAGCAGGCCGAGCGCGGCCTCGTCGAAGAGCGAGGGCTCGAGGGCGACGGATACGGCGGTGACGGGAGCAAACGACCGGCGGTGCAGCGGGGCTGGGGCCGTGCTCCTGGAGCGCGCGGCGGTGGGTCGGGGTGGCGTAGCCCTTGTGGGAGGCGAGGCCGTACTGCGGGTGGAGCAGGTCGAGCTCGCGCATGAGGGCGTCGCGATGGACCTTGGCGAGCACCGAGGCGGCGGCGATGGAGAGGCTGAGCGAGTCGCCGTAGATGAGCTTGGTCTGGGCGCAGGGGTGGTCGATGCGCATGGCGTCGATGAGGAGGTGGTCGGGCGCGAGGGCGAGGCCTTCGACGGCGGCGAGCATGGCGTGGCGGGTGGCCTGGTAGATGTTGACGCGGTCGATGGTCTCGGCGGAGATCTCGGCGACGGAGAAGGCCAGGGCGATGCGGCGGATCTCCTGATCCATGGCCTCGCGGTCCTCGCGGGGCATCTGCTTGGAGTCCTTGAGGCCGGCGCGGGCGAGGTGGTCGATCGACTCGGGCAGGATGACGGCGGCGGCGACGACGGGGCCGAAGAGCGCGCCGCGGCCGACCTCGTCGACGCCGGCGATTACGCGGAAGCCGCGATGGCGCAGCGCCTGCTCGGGGGCGTCGCTGCAGACGAGCTGCTTCAGCATGCGCTGCTTGGCGGTGGCTGCGCTGACGGGCTTGGTGGTTTCGGCTTTGCGCTGCGGCGCGGATTTGGTGGCTGATCGGGGCTTGCTGGTCGGCATTGCGCGGTCTTGCCGGAGGTGGTGGTCGCGCCCTTGATCGCGGTGCTGGTTGCGGGGGTGAGGGCGATCCGGGGCATATCTACTCCCGAGTTTATAACCTGCGGCTGTAGAAGTATCCTTTCCGTTGGCGAGCTTCTCGGCTATTCTTGTGCCTCCTCCCCGCTGATCGCGATCGCGTGCGTATGCTTGAGCAAGTTGTTCGGTTGCTAGAGCGGGCTCAGTCGTTACACTGAGGAGCTTCCTATGTCTGCATACACGGTTGTGTGTACGAAATGGAAGATGAGGTCGATGCGCGCGGTGCTGGTCTGTCTGCTGGTTGCGGTGGCGGGGGGAGCGGCGGGACAAACGGCTGGGAATGGCGGCTCGGCTCAGGCCGCGGCGCCCGCAGGGGGCGATAAGGCGAAGACGCCGGCGAACTCAGGGCCGACGGAGATCATCGTGCTGCCGCTGGTGCCGGTGCTCGACGAGGAGGGACGGCAGCGGCTCGATCCCGACGGCAAGCCGATGTTCTATCCGCAGGAGCGGCAGCAGCGGGACAAGAAGGGGCGTCCGCGGTTCGACGAAGACGGCAGGCCGGTGATGCAGACGCCAACCGAGCTGGGCTATGACGAGAACGGGAAGAAGATCAAGCCTGAGAAGGAGAAGGCGCCGAAGGGAAGGCCGGTTACGATCAGCCGTGGGACGTTCACGGTCGATGGGGTGATCGGCAAGGTGGCGCTGAACTATGACATCGCGAACCTGAGGTATCTCTACCTGTATGTTCCGGGGATGGGCGTGACGGTGGTCTCGGACGCGCCGTTCGATGGCGCGCGGGAGCAGAAGGAGGCGTTCAACGGGAAGAGTCTGACGGTGACGGTGGACGGGCACGCGCTGGAGGTTGCGTCGGAGAGGCCGCTGCTGGGCGAGAGGCCGGAGTCGGCGTTTGTGCGGCTGGATCGGGAGTTCGTGCTGCCGTCGCCGTATCCGCAGGTGGGCTATGGGGTGGTGTTGACGCGGCCGTATGGGTGGCCGGGATCGAAGGCGAACGCCGCCGTGCCTACCACCGGGTTGGTGCAGGCGCCTGCCATTCCGGCGAACCTTCTGCCGGAGCCGCCGCCGCCGCCGTGTCCGGCGGGACAGGTGCGCAACGACACCGCCGCGAGGCTGCCCGGGCAGACTGAAGCCGCCGGCTCCCTGCGAGCCGATTACGCTGGCGCCGAGGTAGGGAGGGAGATCTGCGAGACGCAAGAAAGCGGCGGCCTGAGAAGGACTCAAGGGCCGCCGCATCTTCGTGGTTGCAGCAGGGAGTTGCGGAGAACGATTTACTTGGCGCGCTCGACTTCGCGCAGACGCGCAGCCTTGCCGCGGAGACCGCGCAGGTAGAACAGCTTGGCGCGACGAACCTCGTAGGAGCGAATCTTTTCGACCTTGTCGACAACCTTCGAGTTGTAGGGGAAGATGCGCTCAACGCCCTGGCCAAAGCTCATCTTGCGGACGGTGAAGGTGCCCTCGGGGCCCTTGCGCGAGGCGATGACCATTCCTTCGAACGCCTGGAGGCGCTCCTTCTCACCCTCTTTGATCTTTACCTGGACGCGGACGGTATCGCCGGGCGCGAAATTGGGGAGGTCGGTCCGCTCGAACTTCGCGGCCAGCTTTTGCATGATTGGATGTATAGACATAGCAACTTTCCTAGTTGAACTCGAATTCATAGTGTACACAAAAAAGGCGCGGATCGCGACCTTTAATGCGCATTGGGGAGCTTCATCGGCGCGGCGAACTTGCCTGCGGCCTAATCTTCATTTTCCATTTTATCTCGCTCGCGGGCGTCGAGTTTGCGCAGGAACTGCTGGTCCTCGCGGGTGAGCGCGGCGTGGGCGAGCAGATCGGGGCGGTTGCGCCGGGTCTTCTCGAGCGCCCTGCTGGCGGCGCCACTGCCGGATGGCGTCGTGGTTGCCGTTCTGCAGGACCTCGGGGATGGGCAGGCCGAGGAACTCGGCGGGGCGGGTGTAGTGGGGGTAGTCGAGCAGGCCGCCGGAGAGGTGGGTGGAGCTGGGGACGCCGTCGGGGCCGAGCGGGAGCGGCTCGTTCTTCTTCGGCTTGCCGGGTTCGGCCTCGGCGCCGAAGCTCTCGAAGCGGATGGAGTCGGGGTTGCCGAGCACGCCGGGGAGCAGGCGGACGACGGAGTCGAGGATGACGGCCGCGGCCAGCTCGCCGCCGGAGAGGACGTAGTCGCCGATGGAGAGCTCGCGGTCGCAGAGCAGCTCGTTGATGCGCTCGTCGATGCCCTCGTAGCGGCCGCAGAGGAAGACGACGCGCTCGCAGCGGGAGAGCTCCTGCGCGATGGCCTGGGTGAAGGGCTTGCCCTGCGCGGAGAGGAGGACGACGGTCTCCTTGGTGGTGTCGCGCTCGGGCTTGGGGGTGATGCCGAGGGACTGGAAGCAGTCGTAGATGGGCTCGGGCTTGAGCACCATGCCCTCGCCGCCGCCGAAGGGGCGGTCGTCGACGGTGCGGTGGCGATCCTTGGTGAAGCTGCGCAGGTCGTGGGTGGCGACGGCGACCTGTCCGCTGACGATCGCCCGCTTCAGCACGCCGTAGTTGAGCGGGCCTTGGAAGAAGTCGGGAAAGATCGTGAGGATATCGAAGCGCATGGGTGATCGTAGTTTAACTGGGGTTGGGCGGGGTGAGGCCGGGGACTTGGGGCAGGATTCAGCCGGCGCGGTAGATCTCCAGCAGGCCCTCGGGGAGGCGCATGAGGATCTTTTTGGCGGCGACGTCGACCGAGAGCAGGAAGTGCTTGGCGAAGGGGATCAGGATCTCCTCGCCCTCGAGGCCATCGACCTCGAGCAGGGGAGCGGCGTCTTCGAGGCGGCGGGCGCCGTCGGGGGTGGTGGGGAACTGGACGTCGGAGACGGTGCCGATGGCGATCTCCTGACCGGAGGCTGTGTCGTAGACGGTGCAGCCGATGAGGTCGCTGACGTAGTTGGTGTCGTCTTCGAGCTCGAGGC
Source organism: uncultured Acidobacteriaceae bacterium (assembly GCA_963755245.1). Taxonomy (GTDB): domain Bacteria; phylum Acidobacteriota; class Terriglobia; order Terriglobales; family Acidobacteriaceae; genus Edaphobacter. The sequence goes on from CAVWJY010000016.1 coordinate 9,826, forward strand.
GCTCGGTCTCGGGGATGAGGACGTCGAGGCCCATCAGCTTCTCGGCGGAGGTCGATGGAGTCGGAGCCGGCGAGGTGGAGGACGATGCGGCCCTCGTTGCGGCCGACGGGCAGCCAGAAGTCGGCGACCTCGGCGGTGCGGGCCTCGGCGGCGGTTCCGGTGAAGCCGGGCTTGGCGAGGTAGACGCGCTTGTTGGTCTCGAAGCGCTCGGGGAAGTCGGTCAACAGCTCGGCGAGGAGTTCGCCCTTGCGGCCCTGCGGGCGCAGCAGGTGCGCTACGGTGATCCACGCCGTCGGTTGGGTGCTGGATTGGTCGGCCACGTTCGTCTGATCCGTCTGACTGAGTCCGTCAAGTCGATTCCCTAAAGCTCTGAGGTACGGCCTGCGGGCCGGCGGTGACGGGCAGGCAGGCTGCGCGGGAGACGAGATGGGCGGACCGGTAGCGGATCTGGATCATGCTTCCTGCGGCGGCGCGGCGGCGCTCTCCTCGACGATGTCGAGCGAGAAGCGATGGTGCAGCTTCATGCTGGCGGCGCTGAGGATGGTGCGCAGGGAGCGAGCGGTGCGGCCCTGCTTGCCGATGATCTTGCCGATGTCGCTGGGGTCGACGCGGAGCCGCAGGATGGTGGAGTTGGGTTCGACGATGGCCTCGACGGATACCCGCTCTGGGTGATCCACCAATGCCTCGGCCAGCCCGGCGACTGAGATCTCTGATTTTGCCTGGAACGGGGTCAACTGCCGACAACGAGTCTGCCTGAGCCATCACATACCTCTTGGGAGAGTTGCGCTCGCGCCGAAGATTCAACTCGGAGCCTCATCTAGCGTGAGGTCTGAACGAGAAGATGCCGGACAGGGCGAGAGAGCGCGGTCGATTGCGTTTCTAGCGATTGAGTGTACGCGACGACGAGGAGGACGGCGCGTAGCTTGTGCGATACATCGCAATCTTTGGGAACTTTTGAGGAGTACCCAAAGACTGCAATATAGAGCGCGTTAGATAGGGACATCGAGGCGAGGCCGCGAGGCCGGACGACTTAGGCGGCCGGGAGCTTCGACGGGAGCGGGGTTCTTCGCGACCAGCTTGGCGACGGTCTCCGACATCTGGGCGCCGGTTCCGGTCCAGTAGGCGATGCGATCACGCTTCAGCTCGAGGCTGGCGGGGTTGGTGCGCGGGTTGTAGGTTCCCACGATTTCGACGAAACGGCCATTGCGGGCGCGATCCTTTTCGATAACAACGATGCGATAGTGGGGCTGCTTGCGCGCTCCAACGCGCGCCAGACGAATCATCAACACAGGGTAAGACCTTTCAGAAACAGTTTGTTTGGGCGAGCGGTGGAGCGAGCCGGAACAGCTATCGCGGCAGTTATGTCGACACAACCCAACACCTAAGTATGGCGGAGATCAGGGTTTTTCGCAATCCCAATCGATCTTTCCGGCGAGATGGGCGGCGATTGGTCGGTCGATCGGGATAGAGAAAGCGTAAGCACATCGCCGAAGCGTTGGCCCCAGGCGTCTTCGTTGTGGCCGGCGCCGGCGATGCGCTGGTAGCGGAGATCGAGGCCGGTCGCGCCAGCCGAGGCGGGTGAGGATCTGGAAGAGCTGGTCGGCGTCGTGGAGATGGCGCAGGCCCTCCGCGGTGCCCATGTCGAGCCAGATGCGGGGCAGTGGGCGGGCGGGGCGCGGCGATTAGCGTCGGGATGAGCGAAAGGATGCTGCGGCGGTCCCACCAGAGCGAGGGCGACATGACCGCGAGCTTGCGGAAGACGTCGGGGGATTGCAGGCCGAGGTAGAGCGAGATGAGGCCGCCGAGCGAGGAGCCGCCGAGGCCGGTGTGTTCGGGCTCGGGGCGGGTGCGGTAGGTGCGGTCGAGGAAGGGCTTGACCTCTTCGCGGAGCAGGCGGCCGTAGCGGTCGCCCTCGCCGCCGCCGTGCGTGGGGTCGGGGGTGGGGGTGTACTCGGCGGTGCGGCGCAGGCCGGTGTTGGCGATGCCGACGAGGATGAGGGGCTCGATTGCGCCCTCGCTGGTGAGGCGGTCGGCGGTGGTGTGTGCGTGCCAGGGGTGGCCGGGGAGGAAGGCGGTGCGCTCGTCGAAGAGGTTCTGGCCGTCGTGCAGATAGAGGACGGGGAAGCGGCGGTCGGGGCTGGTCGGCGTACTCGCGGGGAAGGTAGACGAGGAGGGCGCGGTGCTCGGGATCGGGCAGGAGGGCGGAGTGGAAGCGGTAGCTCTCGAGGCGGGGGATGGCGTCGGAGGGGTCGCGGAGAAAGCTGGCGGGTGCATCGGCAGCGGGCTGACTCGAGTTCGGCGGCCAGCGGGCTCGCCGGGTCAGCTCGGACGGTCGCCTGCGGGTGATGCGCCGTTTGCGTGCGTCGATTTCGATTCCGGTGACCAGCCGAGAGATATAGAACCCCCTTTTCGCCAGGATGGGGTTAGAGTAGCAGAGAGATTGCGATGAGACGCCATTACCACAAGTGGTTTTCGCATGGTCTGAACCGCGACATGGAGCTGCTCGTGTTTGGCCATGCGGGTCAGCCGGCGATCGTCTTTCCTACCTCCTGCGGGCGTTTTTACGAGTTCGAGGATCGCGGCATGGTGCATGCGGTTCACGGCAAGATCGCCGCCGGACAGGTGCAGCTGTTCTGCGTGGACTCGGTGGACGGCGAGAGCTGGTACAACCGCGATGCCGCTCCGCGGCACGGATCGAGCGCCAGATGCAGTACGAGCGCTACGTGATGGACGAGGTGCTGCCGCTGGTGCGCCAGGAGAACGCCTCGCCGCATCTGGCCACGATTGGGTGCAGCTTCGGGGGCTATCACGCGGCGACCATCGCGCTGCGCCATCCGGATGTCTTCACCGCGTTTCTGTCGATGAGTGGGGCGTTCGACCTGGGGTCGTTCCTTGCGGGCTATTACGATCAGGATTGCTACTTCCATCTTCCCCTGCACTTTTTGCCGAACCTGTCGGACCCGTGGTATCTGGATCGCTATCGCCACAACACCTATGTGCTGGCGACGGCGGAGCACGATCCGTGCCGGGAGGAGAATGAGCGGCTGGCCCAGCTGCTGCGCGAGAAGCATATTCCGTGCCGGCTCGATGTCTGGGGCGAGGTGCGGGGCACGACTGGCCGTGGTGGCAGCGCATGGTGCAGAGCTATCTGTAGGACGGGTCTCCATTCCATTTGATGGGGAGGTTAGAGCGTGAAGAAGATCGGCGTGTTGTTCGGCGTGGAGAATACCTTTCCCGGCGCCCTGGTGGAGCGGATCAATTCGCATGCACCTGGACGATGTGCGGGCGGAGTTTGTGCGCGTGGGCGGGGTGCAGCTGGGCGTTCCTTCGGGCTATGCGGTGATCGTGGACCGCATCTCGCATGATCTGCCGTTCTACCGCGCCTATCTGAAGAACGCCGTGCTGCACGGAACGCAGGTGATCAACAATCCGTTCTGGTGGTCGGCGGACGATAAGTTCTTCAACTACGCGCTGGCGGAGCGGCTGGGCGTGGCGGTGCCGCGCACGGTGCTGCTGCCGCACAAGCACCTTCCGCCGGAGATCAATGCGCAGTCGCTGCGCAACCTGGAGTATCCGCTCGACTGGGACGCGATCTTCGACTACGTGAGGTTTCCCGCCTTCCTGAAGCCGCATGATGGCGGGGGATGGCGCGATGTCTTCCATGTGCACACGCCGCGAGGAGTTCTTCGCGGCCTACGACCAGACGCGGGATCTGTGCATGACGCTGCAGGCGGCGGTGAACTACAGCGAATACTTTCGCTGCTTTGTGGTGGGGCAGTCGGAGGTGCGGATCATGCCGTACGACCCGACGGCTCCGCATGAGCGGCGGTATGTGCTCGATCCGCCGGCGTACCGACGCGAAGCTGCTGAGGCGCGTGGAGAAGGACGCGCGTGACGCTGTGCCGCGCGCTGGGCTACGACCTGAATACGGTGGAGTTCGCGGTGGAGAAGGGCGTGCCGTACGCCATCGACTTCATGAATCCGGCGCCGGATGCGGATCTGAAGTCGGTGGGGCAGGCGAGCTTCGACTGGATCGTCGATGCGGTGGCGCGGCTGGCGGTGAAGAAGGCGCGGTCGGCGAATACGCAGCTGGCGCAGCTGCACTGGGCGGCGTTTCTGGGCGGCGCGACGGCAAAGGCCGCTGGGGGGAAGACGGCGGCAAGAAGAAGGCAGGCGAAGAAGAAGGCCGCCAAAGAAGAGCACGGTCGCAAGAAGTAGTCAACGCAGCAGGTGTCCGAACAGGTATCTGGGACGCCACCCAGCGAGGCGGGAGTAATTTGCGAACTCTGCGAAACCGAATCGGCAGCTGGCGCATCCAAAGTGGACCGGGCTATCGCCTGAAGGGGAAAGTACAAGCATGTCTTTGGAAAAGAGAAAGTTAGGGAACTCGGACCTCGAATTGACGCGCATCGGCTTCGGGGCCTGGGCGATCGGCGGTGGGGACTGGGCGTTCGGTTGGGGACCGCAGGACGACGCCGAGTCGATCGAAGCGATCCACCGCGCCATCGATCTGGGCATCAACTGGATCGATACCGCTGCCGTCTACGGCCTCGGGCACTCCGAAGAGGTTGTGGGCAAGGCGCTGAAGACCGCCTCGAGCAAGCCCTACATCTTCACCAAGAGCTCCATGGTGTGGAATGAGCAGCGCGAGATCACCAACTCGATGAAGCAGATTCGCCGCGAGGTCGAGGACAGCCTGAAGCGCCTGCAGGTGGAGGCGATCGACCTGTACCAGATCCACTGGCCGAAGCCGGACGAGGAGCTCGAAGAGGGCTGGGCGACGATGGCCGACCTGAAGAAGGAGGGCAAGGTCCGCTGGATCGGTGTCTCGAACTTCAGCGTGGCGCAGATGGAGCGCGCGCATGAAGATCGCTCCGATCACCTCGAATCAGCCGCCGTACTCGATGATCAACCGCACGCATCGAGCCGGAGATTCTGCCCTTCTGCGCGAAGAACAACATCGGCACCATCAACTACGCTCCGATGCACTCGGGCCTGTTGACCGGCGCGATGACCAAGGAGCGCGTGGCTGCGTTCCCGAGCGACGACTTCCGCCGCAATGCGAAGTCGTACCAGCAGCCGGCGTTGGACCGCAACCTGAAGCTGGCGGATCTGCTGAAGCAGATCGGCGGCCGTCACGGCGTCAGCGCCGGTGTGGTCGCGATCGCCTGGACGCTGGAGCAGCCGGCCATCACGGCGGCCATCGTGGGCAGCCGCAGCGCCAAGCAGGTCGAGGGCACGCTGGCCGCGGCGACCTTCAAGCTGGCCCCGGCGGAGCTGGCCGAGATCAACGACTTCCTGGTCCAGAACCCCTAACCCAGCAGCTTGTAGAGACGGCAATCCAGACGAAGAGCCCTCGGGATTGAGGGCTCTTCGTATTCAGCGGCAGTTGTGCGATTATCGGAAGCTTTTGTGGTAGCTCGGACGGATGCTTGGAGCTGCATGAGTCTGCACTGCCTGATGGAGGAGTTGCGTTCCTGTCTCTTCCGTGAGGGGCATTTTGATATGTATCTTTTGCGCGAAATTATGTAGAGTGAACATCTTAGGGGTCGAAGGTGAATCCTGCTGCGAATCCCGCTGCATTGATAGGCCCAAAGTTTGACTGAGGTTGGTTCGATGTCCCAGTGGAATAAAGCAGGCGGTGAAAACCCGGTACGCACGGCAGTTCGCTTTCCGCTCAAGCTCGCGATCCGTTTGGAGACCGACGGAGGGCGTGCTGGATGCCACGACGGTGAATGTGTCGGCGGCGGGGTTGCTGTTTGTCGCGGACAAGGTGCCACAGGTCGGCAGTAAAATCGTTTTCACCATGGTAATGCCATCGGCGGTTATGGGTGCAGATCAGGATGTTACCGTCCACTGCGTCGGCAGAGTGGTGCGTCACCAGATGAGCGGGGACACACAGATGGCAGGAGCTGTGATCGATGAGTATTTCCTAAAGGTATGAAGATAATGGCCGATCAAGAAGAACCGAAGCTGACCGATGCGTCTGGGGATTCCGACCGGCGCTCCCGGGATTCGCGTGATTCTGGCCGACTCCCAGGCCATCTACCGCGTCGGGCTGAGAAAGATATTTGCCCTGGAAGACGATATTCGCGTCGTGGCGCAGGCCGAGACGCTGAGCAATCTGTATGCCGCTTTGCAGCGCTATCCGACCGACGTGGTGGTGCTGGAAGGGCAGTTGATTGCGGGAACCGATCGATGCGATCCCGGAGCTGGTGCGGCGGGCGCCGGACGCCAAGCTGATCGTGCAGGTGGTGGAGACCGATGAGGCCAACACCGTCGAGCTGTATCGCCGCGGCGTGCGCGGGCGTGGTGCCGCGTTCGATCACGCCGGATCTGCTGATCAAGTGCGTGCGCAAGATCGCCGAGGGCGAGACCTGGATCGACAACCAGTCGGTCAGCTGGGTGATCGACGCCTACCGCTCGCAGGCGAGCACGCTGACCAATCCGCGGGTGCAGCCGAAGCTGTCGAAGAAGGAACTGGCGATCATCGGCTGCATCACCCGCGGCATGCGCAACAAGGAGATCGCCTACCAGATCGGGACGACCGAGCAGGTGATCAAGAACTACCTGCGCAAGGTGTACGACAAGCTGGGCGTCTCCGATCGTCTGGAGCTGGCGCTGTACTGCCTGCACCACCAGCTTCTGAAGAAGTATGTGGACGAGGCGGAGATGGCGCCTGCCGACCGAGAGTCTGCAGCCAACCGCTCCCTTGCGCGTCGAAGCTATAGAGGGACATGAGCCTATCGAGCGCGCTGCGATCGCTGACACCGAGCCAGAGGCGCACGTTTACCGCCTGCTTTCTGGGCTGGACGCTGGACGCGTTCGACTTCTTCCTGCTGACGATCTGCCTGCAGGCGATTGCGGCGGACTTCCACGTCGGCCTCAAGGTGATCGCCGAGGCGATCTTCTGGACGCTGGTGATGCGGCCGGTGGGCGCGTTCCTGTTCGGGCTGATGGCCGAGCGGTACGGCCGCCGACCGACGCTGATGGTCAACATCCTCGCCTTCTCGTTCTTTGAGCTGGGATCGGCGTTCGCGCCGACGCTCGGCAGCTTTCTGGTGCTGCGGGCGCTGTTCGGCATTGCGATGGGCGGGGAGTGGGGCGTCGGCGCGGTGCTGGCGCTGGAGACGCTTCCGGCCGCGGGGCGTGGCTTCTTCTCCGGGCTGCTGCAGGAGGGCTACGTGGTGGGGAGCCTGCTGGCGGCGGCGCTGTATGGGCTGCTCTTCCGGCACCTGCATGGGCACGGCATGTTTACCCCGTGGCGGGTGATGTTCATGATCGGCGCGCTGCCGGCGGTGCTGGCGTTCTACCTGCAGTTTCGAGGTGGAGGAGTCGCCGGTGTGGCTGGCGGCGCGGGCGGCGAAGCAGAAGGTCGCGCAGGCCTGCGTTTGCGTGGCGCAGCCTGCTGGCGTATCTGCCGTCCTTCCTGTTTCTGGTCGTGCTGATGACCGCCTTCACCGCCTTCAGCCACGGGACGCAGGATCTCTATCCGACGTTTCTTGAGCGGGATCATGGGATGGACTCCGGGCACGTGGGCTGATCGTCGTGATCGCCAATCTGGGCGCGCTGATCGGTGGGCATCTGCTGCGGCGCGGTCTCGGAGCACTTCGGCCGGCGCAAGACGATTCTTTGGGCCGTCGCTGCTGGCGATTCCGATGATTCCGCTGTGGGCGTGGACGCATACGGTGGTGCTGCTGGCGGTGGGCGGCTTCCTGATGCAGTTCATGGTGCAGGGCGCGTGGGGCGTGATTCCGGCGCACCTCAACGAGCTGTCGCCGGGGCCGGTGCGCGCCATCCTGCCGGGCGTCGCCTACCAGATGGGCAACCTGCTCTCGTCGCGCAACAGCGTCTTTCAGGCGGAGTGGGCGAGCCGCTTCTCGCACGGAATGTTGGCGACTGCGCTTTCGGGAACGGTGGTGGTGGTCGCGGTGCTGGTGGCGGCGCTGACGATGTTTGGGCCGGAGGCGAAGGGAAGCGATCTCACCTAGTTTTCTCTCGCCGCCGGCCTGTGTGCGATTTAGAACGAGCTAGAACTTGATCCGGGCTGCCAGCTGCATCAGGCGCGGCGGAGCCGAGTTCTGGATCTGGCCGAAGGTGGCGCTGGAGATGTTGCCGTTGACCGCGGCCGGGCCGAAGAACTCTCCGTGGTTGAAGACGTTGAAGGCCTCGACGTGCAGCTCCAGCGTGGCGCGATTGCCGAGCGGGGTGGATTTGGCCATCGCGAGGTCGGTGTTGTCGTCGCCGGGGCCGTAGAAGAAGCGGCGGCGTGCGTTGCCCAGCGTGCCGAGCTGCGGCAGCGAGAACAGGCTGGTGTTGAAGGCCGGGGTGATCGCGCTGGGATGGCGATTGAGCTTCAGATCGCCGGGCGTGAACTCGGGTTCGTCGACGCCGTTGTTGTTGATGCCGTTGGGCTGGGTGCCGAGCAGCGAGGTGTCGTTGTTGTTGACCAGCGTGACCGGCAGGCCGGTGCTGAAGCGGGTGAGGCCGGAGATCTCCCAGCCCTCGGTGAGCGCGGGGTGGCCGTGCAGCAGGCGGCCGACCGGCAGCGTGTAGCGGTAGGTGGCGACGAAGTTATGGGTCAGGTCGAAGGCCGACAGTGCGCGGCTGAGGCCCGCATCGCTGATGCCGGGGACGTCGGGGTAGACCGCTTCGGCGAGGCTCGAGGATTGGTCGATGGAGCGGCTCCACGTATACGCGAGCTGCAGGAAGAGGGAACGCGTGCTGTGCTGCAGGCTGAGCTCGAGCGCGTTGTCGTGGGCGTTCGCGATCGTGCGCTGCAGATTGACGCTGCCGAAGGCCGGGCCGAACGGCCCACGGGTTCCCTGGACGGGGACACCGGCGGCGGTGGTGTAGGTGCTGCTCTCGCCGAAGGGGCCGCAGGTGGCGGAGCTCGGAGCGACGCTCGCCGGTGTGCTCAGCGCGAGACAGGCGGCGGGGTTACCGGGATTGACCTCCTGGATCACCAAGAGGTGATGGGCCTGGGTGCCGACGAAGGCGGCGGTGAGGACGGTCCGCTCGCCGAGCTGGCGCTCGAGGGTGAGGCTGTAGTTCTCCGCGTAGGGGACGACGTTGTCCTTCGCGAAGGCGGGAATGCCGGTGAGCGGCTCGAAGTTGGCCCAATCGACCGAGTTGTTGGGATGCGCTGGCGATGCCCCGAAGGCGACGGGCTGCAGCGGGAAGCGCTGGCCGACGCTGACGCCGGTGGCGGCGGTGAGGAAGGGCTGGTCGAATAGCGTCGGTGCGGCGCTGGTGTCGGTGAAGCCGTAGGGCGGATTGCCGCTCATGATGCCGGCGGAGAGGCCCTCGAAGGCGCTGTAGTAGATGCCGTAGCCGGCCTTGACGACGGTCGAGCCCGGCGTGCCGAGCAGGCGGGAGAGCAGCGGCGAGCGGGTCTGTGAGCGGCTCTGGGGCGACCATGCTGCGGCGATGCGCGGCGCGAAGCTGTCGTAGCGCGTGGGCGAGAGCGTGTTCGGCACGCCGGGATCGCCGGGGAAGAGGATTCCCTTGGGCGCGTTGGGGAAGACCACGGACTGCTCGTCGGGGTCGAGCGTCAGCAGCTGGTTGTGCTTCTCCGACCACGGCGGCAGCACGTCCCAGCGCAGGCCGAGGTTCAGCGTGAGCTGCCGGGTCGCCTGCCAGCTGTCCTGGCCGTAGGCGCCGAGGTAGTGGTTGCGGTTGTAGAAGTTCTGGCCCTGGCCCTGGGTGTAGCTGGAGTCGATGCCGAGCAGGAAGTCGGCGAAGTCCGAGCCGGTCTCGCTGCCGGTAAAGGAGAAGCTGCCGTTGTCGTAGACGGTGGGGTGGGTGTTGATCTGGTCGGCGTGGAAGGTCGCGCCGATGCTCAGGGTGTGGCTGTGGGCGGTGCGGCTGAAGTCGTCGGCGACCTCGAAGATGTTCTCGGCCTGGAAGAGGCTGGTGACGTCGACGCCCATCGTGAACTCGTTGAAGATGACGTTGGCGACGCCCTCAATGTTGGGCAGCAGGGGGACGATGCCGTTGGTGTTGGGCCCGGTGACGAAGCCCTGCGAGGCCAGCGAGACGCCGACGCCACCGCGCGGCTGTCCGACCGCGGCGGCGTTGCGCATATAGCTGAAGTGGGCCTGGTTGGTGGCGTTCGCACCGATGGTCGAGACCAGGTTGACGGCGTACAACTGGGCGCGGCCATCGTTCTCCGCGTTGAAGCCGGGAATGGTCGCGCCGCCCTGCCCGGTGGGGTACGGGTTCAGCAGGGTGTAGTCGTCGAGGAAGTAGTAGGCGCTCAGTGCGCCGAGCCGGGTGGCGCGGTCGAGACGGATCGCGCCCTTGTCGTCGCGCACGGTCTGCGCGTAGCTCGCGGTGGAGAAGGTGCCGCTGCCCTCGTTCGGCGTGGGGATGTACTGCAGCAGGTGCTGCGCGGGCGCGGAGAAGGCGCTCTGGGGAATCACGCCGCCGGGGAAGACGCAGGTGCTCGTGGTGCAGCCCGGCGCGTAGTAGGGCTCGCCTTGCGTGACCGCGTAGCCGAGGCGGGAGCTGAGCTGTTGGGCGAAGTAGCCGCCGCTGACGCTGCCGGTCAGCGTGGCCGCCTGATCGGAGAGATCGCCGGCGCGGTCGGCGAGCGAGGGGACGGCGATCAGGCCGGTGTCGATGCCCTGGGTCTGCCGCGTGCCCTGGTAGTCGGCGAAGAAGAAGAGCTTGGAGAGGTGCGGGACGGGGCCGCCGATCGTTCCGCCGAACTGGTTCTGGTGGAAGGGCGCGCGGGTGAGCGAGAAGTAGTTGCGGGCGTCGAGCGCGGTGTTGCGGAAGTAGTCGTAGACGCTGCCGTGGAGCTGGGCTCCGCCGCTGCGCGTCTGCACGGCGATCTGGCCGCCGCTCTGGTTGCCCAGCCGCGCGTCGAAGCTGCTGGTGAGCACGGCGAGGTCGGCGATGGAGTCGAGCGTGGGCACGACGGCGACGCCCATGTTCACGTCCTCCTGCACGTTCGCGCCGTTCACGCGGAAGGCGTTGGCGGTCTCGCGCTGGCCGCTGACGGAGAGCGCGCCGATGTCGAGGTCGCCCGAGGGCGGCGTGCTCGCCACACCGCTCATCACGACGGCGTTGGGCTGCGCGGAGCTGACCGGCACAACGCCCGGCGTTAGCGCCAGCAGGTCGGTGAAGCTGCGGCCATTCAAGGGAACGGCGGCGATCTGCTGATGATCGAGCAGGGCTCCGAGCTGTGTCTCGGTGGGCTGGATGGTGCCTGCGTCATCGCCATCGACGTCGATCTGCTCGGCTTGGCGGGCAACCTCCAGATGAAGCAGCAGCGGCGTGTCGCAGGTTGCGTCTGCGTCTGGGCGCGGTGTAGGGCTCGAATCCTTTGGCGGTCACGGTAAGTTGGGCCGTCGAGCCGGGCGGCGGTAGCGGCAGACGGAAGCTGCCCGCGGCGTTGGTCTCGACGCTGATCGGGCGGTGGGAAGTTGCAGCGTGACTGTGGCGTGGGCGACCGCCGCGCCCGAGGCGTCCGTCACCGTTCCCACGCAGCAGGCCGGGGAGGTGCTGGTTGGCGACGTGGAGGGTGGCTGTTGGGCGTAGGCAAACCAGATGCGGAACCAGAGACCAACGCGAGGTCAAATCCAGCGAGTACGAGCGAGGAGAGGACAGCAAAGCGGAACAGGGCAAGGTGCTGCAAAGGGCATGGAACTCCGTGACAACCCGTTGCCGCGGCCCTATGATGACACTTGGACCGCAGCTCAAAGGCTGTGCGTTTTGCGGGAGCCCCACGTGTCTCCGCCAAGAGTTGGCGTGGGTCTCCCCGATTTTATGGAACCGCCTTAGAAGCCTAAAGGCTTGAAGCGTCGGACATTATTCCAATATACGACAAAGTTGGTCCGATATCGTGACGGATTTACGCACATTGTTTGCGCCATCGGTGACGCTGGTCTCCGAATTGGCTTAGGTTCGTTGTGGGAGAGCCGAAGACGAAAAAAAACGGCTGCCAGGGAGATCCCTGACAGCCGTTGGCTTTTGCAAGGTAATGGTGAGAAGTGGACTACCGGTGGCCGCCGCCTCCGCCGCCGTGGAAGCCACCACCGCCACCGCCGTGGAAGCCGCCACCGCCACCGCCGTGGAAGCCGCCCCGCCGTATCCACCGCGGGCATAGCCGCCGCCGTATCCGCCACGGGCGTAGCCACCGTATCCGCCGCGATAACCACCGTAGCCGCCACGGTAGCCATAGCCGCCATAGCCACCGCGATAGCCGTAGCCGCCACAGCCGCGGTAGCCATAGCCATAGCCGCCGCGATACCACGGGCCGGCGCCGATGAAGATGCCGCCGCTAAACCAGGCTGGGCCGTAGTATCCGTACGGCGCGCAGGCGTACGGGGCATAGCCGTAGTAGCCGTAGGAGCAGGCAGGTGCGCCATAGCCGTAGCCATAGCCGTAGGCAGGGCCGACGCCGATACCGATGCAGACCTGCGCATGCGAGTACGCGGCAGGAAGCAGGAATATCGCGAGCAAAGCCAAATATTTGAGGTACCGCATCTTGAATCCTCCCTCTCGAAGTCCGGTCCGCTCGGTCGTTGGAGCGGCAGTGACTTGAGGGAGTCGGCCATCCCAGTCGTGCCGAGCCGGGCCGAACTCCTATGGATTAGAACGCCGATTCCGGGGAAAGGTTGCGGTTCGTTTTGGGAGGGGAAGGTGGGTGAGGAAAATGGACAGCGAGCGCCAGAGGCAGCCTGAAATGAGCTGCTTCTGGCGCTACTGGTAGGGGTGATCGAGCGGAGTTACTCCTGCTCGGCGACGGCGAGCAGGTGCGACCAGAGAGGCTTGATGCCGGCGTCGGTTTTGGCGGAGATGGGAAGGATCTCGGTGACGTCGTGCTCGCGCTTGAGGGCGGCGAGGCTCTTGGCGAGGACGTTGTTGGAGATGCGGTCGGCCTTGGTGCCGACGACGAGGAACGGGCGCTGGCTCTGCTTGAGGTAGGTGATCAGCTGGGTGTCGTTGGCCTGCGGCGGAATGTTGGTGTCGACCAGGCAGATGCAGAGGGCGAGGGTCTCGCGTTCGGCGAGGTAGGGCTCGATGAACTTCGGCCACTCGGAGGAGATGGACTTCGAGATCTTGGCGTAGCCGTAGCCGGGCAGGTCGGCGAAGATCAGGGTCGGGGCGGACCTTCTTGCCCTCGTGCGAGGGCGAAGAAGTTGATGGCGCGGGTGCGGCCGGGGGTGGAGGAGACCTTGGCCTCGCGGGAGCCGATGAGGGCGTTGATCAGCGAGGACTTGCCGACGTTGGAGCGGCCGAGGAAGGCGATCTCGGGCGCGTTGAAGGTCCTGGCCTCGGAGGGGAAGTGGGCGGCGTCGGTGGCCGAGAGGAGGAAGACAGGCGAGAGGTGCATCTCTCCATCTTAGAGGCCGGCTGAGGGCAGGGGATCAGGGGATAGGGAGTAGAAAAGGCTGTGCTGCGTGCCGGGCCGAGAGGAGGGTCCGGTACGCAGCAGAGAGCGGTCTCGCTTCGCTCGATGCCACCCGTGCGATAAGGCCGCAGGAATGGGGCACCCGAGCCCATTAGGGCTGGGGTGCTGGTTGCTGATTTCTCGGGTGCTGCTCCTGATTTGGGGATAGCGCCGTGCCGGGTCAGGGGCTGGGTGAGGGTGAAGGCGACGACGGTCTCGGCGGGGATGACGATGTCTTTATTGCCGGTGAGGGCTGCGCCGGCGGTTCCGGCTCCGGCTCCGACAAGGCCTCCGATGAGAGCTCCCTTGCCGCCGCCGGCGAGGCCGCCGATGAGGGCGCCGCCGCCGGCTCCGCCGCCGATCATGCCGGCGGAACGCTTACCCTTGCCCTTTTCCTCCTGCTCATACTCGGAGGTGTGGACGGGGATGCCGCCGATGCTGGTGAGCTGGATGCCGAGATTGCCGGAGCCCTTGAAGCGGCCGCGGCCCTTGGCGGCGATGACGGTGCCGGCGACGGGGGTGCCACGGGGAAAGACGACGGTGCCGTGGTGCACGAGGGATTGGGCGAGGGCGCCGGTGAAGGGATCGCCGACGTCGTTGTGTTTGGCGCTGAGACTCTCGGTGATGCTGACGCTGACGCTGGTCCCGGCGGGGATGGTCGGGGGTGGTGGCGGCGGGGTGGAGGTGGTGGCGGAGGGGCGGCTGCCGCTGGTTCGCTGGAGCGGGAGTGGCGCGGGCGGCCTGGCCGGAGCGTTGTGCGCGTCGGGCGCGGCGGCGGTATTGGCTGACTGCGGCTGAGCGCCGGGGTTCTGATCCTGATTGGGCGCGGGCTGGTTCTGCGCGGCCGGGACTCTGCGGGTTCGTCCGGCGCGGAGTCGGGCGGCGGCGCCGTTTTGTTGCAGCCGCCCAGCAGCAGGGCTGCGGTGAGAAGCGAGGCGGCGAGGGGTGTGAGTAGAGGGTTGCGCATGTGATTCCGGTTCCTCATCGTGCAGTCGGACTCGATCCTGTGCGGGTGGGACTGAGTAGATAGATGGCGGGGAGGCGCGGGCCGTTGTGCGCCGGATGTGTTGTGGGCTGGATTGCTTTCGTCGGCCCGCAGACGGACGGCGAGACGGGCGAGTGCGGGTGGATGGGCTTGCTCTTGTGTGCAGGGGGGAGAGGGGCTAGACTCGCTGCAACCATTTTCAGGGAAACGTGGGCTTGCAGCGGGGCTGCTTCAGGGGCAATGGGCTCGATTCGAGTCGATCGGGAGAGGCGTGATGTCTTCGAGACCCAAGGCAGACCAAGCATGAATGGTCTCGGCACGCACGTTGTTCGGCAGACGGCGATCTCCCCGGCGGTGGGGAGGGTGGGCGAGGCTGTGCGCGCTGGTGATGGTGCTGGCGGCGGTGTGCGCGGCGGGGCGCAGCGGGACGCAGACGGGGCCGGCGACCACGGTGCCGCTGGAGCGGCCGGCGGGCGTGGCGTTCGATGCGGCGGGGAACCTGTACATCGCGGAGACGAACAACCAGGTGATCCGCAAGGTGGATGCGACCGGGGCGATGACGACGGTCGCGGGGACCGGGGTGCAGGGCTTTGGTGGCGATGGCGGACCGGCGGTCGCAGGCGCTGCTGGATTCGCCGAGCGGGGTGGCGGTGGATGCGGCGGGGAATATTTATATTGCGGACGCGCATAACCAGCGGATTCGGAGGATTACGGCGGCGACCGGGGACGATCGCGACGATTGCGGGGACGGGCGTGGCGGGGTTCGCGGGGGATGGCGGGCGCGGCGACGGCGGCGGAGCTGAGTCTGCCGACGGCGGTGGCGGTCGATGGCGCGGGGGATGTTTTTTTCAGCGATACGGGGAACCATCGGGTGCGGGAGATCGTGGCGACGGGAGCGCAGGCGGGGACGATTGTGACGGTTGCGGGGAGTGGGGTGCAGGGGTTTTCGGGCGATGGCGGGGCGGCGACGGCGGCGGCGATGGATTCGCCGGATGGGCTGGCGGTGGGGGCGACGGGGCTGCTGTATCTGGCGGACACGCATAATCAGCGGATTCGGGTGGTGAATCTGGCGACGGGGGTGATTCGCGACGGTGGTGGGGAGTGGGGTGGTGGGGGGTGCGGGCGATGGGGCGGCGGCGGCGGCGGCGGCGTTGGCGCTGCCGCGGGGCGTGACGGTGGATGCGGCGGGGAATCTTTACTTTGCGGATATGGGGAATCAGCGGATTCGGCGGGTGGACGCGGGGACGGGGGTGATCTCGACGGTGGCGGGGGATGGGGTGCAGGGGTTCGCGGGCGATGGCGGGCTGGCGACGGCGGCGACGCTCGATTCTGCCGCGGGCGGCGGCGCTGACGCCGGCGGGGCTGGTGACGCTGGCGGATACGGCGAACGCAGCGGGTGCGGCAGGTGGCGGGCAGCGGGGTGGTGGAGACGATCGCCGGGCTGGGGGGACGCGTGCGGCGGAGACGCTGACGCTGGCCGGGCCGGCGGTGATCGGGTATGGGGGCGGGAGCGTGTCGGCGACGCTGGGGGGCGCGGCGGTGGAGTTCGACGGCGGCGACGGGGTCGGTGGTGTTTCTGGATGTGACGGGGGCGAGCCCGGTGCCGGTGGCGACGGTGGCGCTGGGGGATAATGTCGGCGGTGCTTGCGACGAGTGGGCTGGCGGCGGGGATGCACTCGCTGATGGCGACGTATGGGGGCGATGCGACGCATGCGGCGGCGCAGAGCGCGGTGCTGGCGGTGCGGATTGCGCCGGCGGCGGTGGTGGCGTCGCCGGCGGCGGTGAGCGTGCGCGTATGGGGCGGCGATTCCGGCGCTGACGGGGACGGTGACGGGGCTGTTGGCGCAGGATGCGGGGCAGGTGGCGGTGGTGTTCTCGTCGGCCGCGGGGGTGGGGTCGGCGGTGGGGAGCTATGCGATTGCGGCGGCGCTGACGGGGCCGGCGGCGGGGAACTACACGCTGGCGCTGGCGCCGGGCAACGGGCTGGTGACGATCACGCCAGGCGGCGACGACGGCGGTGCTGAACGGGGCGGGGAGTGGGCTGGCGGTGGGGGCGCAGGCGACGCTGACCGCGCAGGTGACGAGTCGACCAGCGGCGTGCCGACGGGGACGGTGGTGCTGCTGGATGGGGGCGCGCTGATCGCAGAGCGCGACGCTGTCGGCGAGCGGGGTGGGGGTGTTCAACGTGAGCTTTTCGACGGCGGGGACGCACGACGCTGACGGCGGTGTATCTGGGGAATGCGAACTTTCTGCCGGTGGCTTCGCGCGGTGGCGGAGGCGACGGTGGTGCGGCGGCGCGCGGGAGCGGGGACGGACTTCTCGCTGGCGTGCGAGCGGGAGCGGCGACGCAGACGGTGGCGGCGGGGACGGTGGCGACGTTTGGCTTCACGGTGGCGGAGCAGGGCGCGGGGCTGCCCAGCCAGGTGGCGCTGAGTGTGGCGGGGCTGCCGACGGGGGCGGTGGGGTCGTTCAGCCCGGCGTATATTCCGCCGGGGATGTTGAGCGCGGCGGTGACGTTGACGATCCAGACGCCGAGTGCGGCGCTGCGCGGGCGGCCGGGATGTGGGCAGGGATGGCCGCCGGTGGTGCTGGCGGGGCTCTGCGTGCCGTGGCTGGTGTGGGGGCGCGACGGCGGCGGCGAGGGGCGTGGGCTTGGGTGGCGGTGCTTTGCGTGCGGGGTGCTGGGGGTGCGGGCTGAGTGGGTGCGGGGATCGGGTGACGCCCGACAGGGCGTCGGCGTCCGGGACGGCGAGCCAGAGCTACTCGATCACCGTGACGGCGACGGGGACGAGCAGCTCGGGCGCGGCGCTGACGCACTCGGCGGTGGTGACGCTGGTGGTGCGAGTAGGGCCTTAGGCCGGGGCGAGCTGGCGGAGCAGGAAGAAGATCAGGACGCCGAGGAAGAAGACCAGGGCCATGCGGATGCCGGGCTCGCGGTTGACCTCGGGGACGAGGTCGGTGGCGGCGACGTAGATGGTGACGCCGGCGGAGAGGGGAAGGCCCTGGCGGACCAGCCAGGGAAAGAGGCTGATGACCAGGACGCCGGCGACGGTGGTGGCGCCGAGGAAGAGCGCGGAGTTGAGCGCGGCGCGTTTGCCGCGGCCGCCGGCCATCATGACGCTGGCGACGGTGAAGCCCTCGGGGATCTTGTGCAGGAAGACGGCGAAGAAGAGGATCCAGCCGAGCCAGGTGGAGAGGGCGAAGCCGGAGCCGATGGCGACGCCGTCGAAGAAGGTGTGGGTGGCGAGGCCGAAGAGGACGGAGTAGCTGGTCTTGGCGGTGATGTGGACGGCGTGGCCGTGGTGATCGTGGTGGTGGGTCTCTTCGCCGAAGTGGAAGTGGGGGACGAGGGTGTGTTCGAGCAGGTGAACGCCGCAGTAGCCGGCGAGGATCAGCAGCGGCGCCCAGCGGGGGTTGATGGCCATGCGCCTCGGGGACCATCTCGAGCAGGGAGGCGGCCAGCATGAAGCCGGCGCCGAGGGCGACGAAGTAGCGCAGGGCGCGGGCGGAGGGCGAGCGGAGGACGAGCAGGAAGCCGCCGAGGTAGTCGGCGAGGCCGGCGCCGAGGCCGAGAGAGAGGCTGAGCCAGAAGTTGGAGAGGTGCATTATCCGCGGTGGCGAGGGTCGAGCCGATCGCCGTCCTTCCCTCTCCCTGCCCGCGGCAGGGTGATGATTGCGAGTTCGCATGTCTTATTGAGTTTACATTCTCAGGAGCAATTGCGAAAGAAGGGACTCAATTTGGGCGCGGAGCATGGAGTCTGCTGGCGGCTAGCGCTTGGGATCGGTCGGGCGCTGGGGTGGGCAGGGACTCGCGGCCCATGAGCAGGACGATGCCGAGGCCGCAGAGGAGGATGGCTCCTTCGACGCGCTCGGAGAGGACGTGCAGGCGCTCGAAGTGGAGGCGTGCGGGAGCGAGTCTTGGGGGCGGCGTCGATGTTGCCGCCGGCGGCGGTGCGGTCGCTGTCCATGGAGGGAAGGACGTTGAACTGGAGGTAGGCGGTGGCGGCGAGCATGACGGCGGCGAGCAGGATCTGGGACTCGTAGCGGCCGCGGGTGGCGTGGGGAGCTTGCTGGAAGAGGACGACGGTGCAGAGGGCGAAGATCGCGCCGGAGACCAGGCCCATGACGTGGAGGACGCGGAGGGTGCCGCCGACGACGGTGCCGGCCTCGTGCGTGGAGGGCAGGGTGCCGAAGGCGACCGGGAGCGACGACGAAGGCGAAGAAGATGATGCCGCCGACCCAGACGACGATGCTGAGAAGGCGAAGGATGCGAAGCAGCGTGGCCATGCTTCTATTTTGACATCGTGGGCGGGAGGGGATGGGC
The DNA here is from genome assembly GCA_963755245.1 of uncultured Acidobacteriaceae bacterium. Taxonomy (GTDB): domain Bacteria; phylum Acidobacteriota; class Terriglobia; order Terriglobales; family Acidobacteriaceae; genus Edaphobacter. Next base: position 28,537 of record CAVWJY010000016.1, read on the forward strand.
TCAGAACGGCATCGACTCGCCCGATCTCGACCTCAGCGACGGATCAGGGCCGATCGCGAGGCAATGAGGCTTCCGGGGCGAAGACGATCTTCTTGCTGACGCCGGTTTCTTTAGGTGGAGCTTTGGGTGCGGGCCAGGGAGCGGCGGAGGACGACCTCGAGGGCGGCCTTCTGCTCGAGGTACTCGGCCTCGGTGATGCGGCCCTGCAGGTGGTCGGTCTCGAGGGCGAAGAGCTCGTCGCGGAGGGTTGCGAGCAGGCCGGTGGGCTCCGCGGGCGTGGGCTGCGGTGCGGGCGTGGCGGCCGGTGCGGCGGCGGACGGCGGCGGCGCCGGGAGCCGGCAGCCGGCTCGCGGCCGGGACAGGCTGCTTCAGCATGAAGCCGGCGCCGGCGGCGAGCAGAAGGCCGAGGCCGCCGATGATCCACCACTTGTACTTGGCCCACGGATCGTTGATGCCCTGGGGATCGATGGGAACGCCGATGCCGCCGCCGGGACGGGCTGCGGAGAGGCCGGAGCCGGCGGGGCGATGCCTGCGTCGGCGTTCTGCGGGGCTGTCCCTGCGCCGCCGCCGTTGGCCCTGTGCGGAGCTCTGTCCCTGGGCGGCGTCGGAGTCGCGCGGCAGCTCGCCGGTGCCGGAGAGGGTGAAGCCGAGGGGCTCGGAGGCGGTGACGCCGCGGGCGGCGTAGGCCTGCGCGGTGGTCTCCTCGGTGACGGGCTGGTAGGGCGAGCCGGCCGCGGGCTGGAACTTCATGCTCTTGGGCAGGACGATGGCGACGGTGTCGGTGGGCAGAGCCGGGGTGCGGGGTGTAGGTGAAGCTGCCCTTATAGGGCACCGTGTAGGTGACCTGGAAGCGGGTCTCGCCGGGGCGGATGGGGAAGATAAAGGTGTAGTGGTCGTTGCCGAGCGGCACCGGAGCCGTGCGCACGGGCATGCCGCCGGGAGCGAGCGCGAGCGAGGCCTGGACGACCGCGCCGGCGGGGAGATCGAACTCGAAGGGGCGGTCGCTGAACTGGGTCTTGGGCGGGTTCGACTCGTTCTTGAGGAAGAACATCTCGATGACGGAGAGGTTGTTGCCGCCGGGGTCGGTCTGGATCTTGAGCACGTCGGCCTCGCCGGCTGACGCCCTCGACCTTGGCGGCGGCGGTGAAGACCTCGAAGTCGAGGTGGTTGGTGCCGGGCGGGACGGGCTGGAAGTAGTTGGCCTTGTCGTGGGTGACGCGGACCAGGTGCATGCTGTCGGAGTCGGGGACGTCGAGCGAGAAGTGGCCGGTCTTGTCGGTCTTGGCGCGGGTGGACTCCTGCATGCCCTGGGCGAGGCGGATGAGGACGACGTCGTCGCCGGCGGCGGGCTTGTTGGTGGTCTTGTTGATGACCGTGCCGGTGATGGGGGCGGCGGCGAGCGCGGAGCCGGTGAGGGCGGCGAAGGCGAGGAGCGCGAGGGCGAGGCGACTGGGCGATTTCGTCGAGTTCAAGATCATGCGGAGGGTCACGTCTCTGGGGTGCTGAAGGTGGGTGGAGCGGGGCCGGGTGCGGCTGAGTCTCAGGATCAGGCGGTGCGGGCGGCGCTGGCGGAGGAGCCGGGTTCGAGGCGGTCGAGCTCGGCGATGACCTGGGCGGCCTCGTCCTCGAGGCTGGCGCGCTGCACGGCGTAGTCGGGCTCGGGGTGCTTGCCGGCGAGGTACTCGAAGTTGAGGTCGCGGAGGTTCTCGTAGATGACCTCCTTGCGCTCGCGCAGGTAGTCGGCGCGGGTCTTGTCGCGCTGCAGGAAGGAGGTTGTGCTCCGGCCAGAAGATGTAGGCGAAGAGGCCGAGGGTGAGGAGCGCGATGGGAAGGAGGCTGCTCATCAGTATTGGGTCTCCTTGCGGATGCGGTCGCGCAGCTCGTCGGCCTGGGCGTGGTTGAGGCCGGCGATGCGGGCTGGCTGCCGGCGGCGGCCGGACGGCGTGCGCGCCAGACGCGGACCAGCGACGGCGGTGCCGATGGTGGCCAGCAGGAAGATGGCGATGGGCATGATCCAGGCGACGTCGTCGAAGCCGCCGCGGATGGGCGCGGCGAGGATGGTGGCGCCGTACTTGGCGGCGAACCAGTTGAGGATGGCCTTGTCGGTGCCGCCGGTGGCGATCTGGTCGTGCAGCTCGTCGATCATGACGCGGCGGAGTCGGGGCAGCCGACGTGGTTGCACTCGAGCAGGATCTGGCCGCAGCCGCAGGCGCACATCATCTCGTGGCCCATGCGCTGGAAGCGGGATCGTCGGAGTTGCCGGCGCCCAGCATGGTGATCATGGCCACGCAGAGCAGCCAGCAGCTGCGACGAAGCGGGTGAAGATGCGGGCGACTAAGCATGGGGCACCTTCGCGGTGGTGAGGACCGGCGTCGGCGCGGCGCCGGGGATCGCGGCGGGAACCTCGACCGGCGCGCGGAAGGCGGCGCGGGTGAGGTTCGGCACCAGGGCGAGCACCGTGCCGAAGACGACGATGGCGACGCCGATCCAGATCCACGCGATCAGCGGATTGAGGAAGACCTTGATGATGGGCCGGCCGGTGTCGGGATTCTTGCCCTCGTAGATGATGTAGAGGTCGTCTGCAGGGTGGAGTGGTTGGCGACGACGGTGCCGGGCTGCTGGCTGGCGGGGTAGAAGCGCTTCTCCGGCGCGAGCTGGTAGAGCTTCTTGCCGTACTTATAGACGTCGAGCAGCGCGTACTCGGTGTCGTAGTTCGGGTTCGAGTCCTGCGTGAAGGACTGGCAGACGATCTTGTAGGGCCCGAGCTCATCGAGTCGCCGAAGCCCATCTCGGCCTCGCGGGACTGGTTGAAGGCGCCGCCGGCGATGCCGATGAACATGACCACGATGCCGAAGTGGACGATGTAGCCGCCGTAGCGGCGGGTGTTGCGGCGGACCAGCAGGACGACCGAGGCGGCGAGGTTCTTGCCGGTCTGGGTGCGGACGACGCTGGCGCCGCGCAGGAACTCGCTGGCGATGGCGGTGATGACGCCGGCGCCGAGCGGAGAAGGCCATCAGCGAGAAGAGCGTCGAGTGCATGTCCTCGCCGTCCTGCCAGGGACGGACGCCGGCGGCCATCAGCGCGACGGCGGTGACGACGATGGCGAGCGACGGGAAGGACGAAGTTGCGGCGGATGGAGCGCAGCGAGGTCGAGCGCCAGGCCAGCAGCGGGCCGACGCCGGTGAGGAAGAGCAGGAAGAGGCCGATGGGGATGTTGACGCGGTTATAGAACGGCGCGCTGACCGTGACCTTGGAGCCGGTGACGTACTCCGACAGCACCGGGAAGAGCGTTCCCCAGAGCACGGTGAAGCAGGCGACCAGCAGGATCATGTTGTTGAACAGGAAGCTGGCCTCGCGGCGAGACGAGGGACTCGAAGCTGGTTCTCGGTGACTTGAGGTGGTCGCGCTGCTTGAAGAAGGTGAACAGGCAGACGGCGAAGACGATGACGAGGAAGCCGTAGAACCAGGCTGCCGATCGAGGACTGCGCGAAGGCGTGGACCGAGCTGACCAGGCCGGAGCGGGTGAGCAGCGTGCCCAGGATGGTCAGCATGAAGGTGGAGAAGATGAGCCAGACGTTCCAGCTCTTCATCATGCCGCGCTTCTCCTGCATCATGACGGAGTGCAGGAAGGCGGTGCCGGTGAGCCAGGGCATCAGCGAGGCGTTCTCGACCGGGTCCCAGCCCCAGTAGCCGCCCCAGCCGAGCACGGCGTAGGCCCAGTGCGCGCCGAGCGAAGATGCCGCAGGTGAGGAACAGCCAGGTCACCATGGTCCAGCGGCGGGTGATGTGGATCCACTTCTCGCCGGGGTAGCGCATCATCAGCGCGCCGAGCGCGAAGGCGAAGGGCACCGAGAAGCCGACGTAGCCGAGGTAGAGCATCGGCGGATGGATGACCATCTCCGGATACTGCAGCAGGGGATTGAGGCCGAAGCCGTCCGGCGCGAGCGGGCCGGGCTGCAGCGTGAAGGGCAGGCGCGGCGAAGTTCAGCAGCAGCAGGAAGAAGACCTGGACGCCAGCCAGGATGGTCGAGGCATAGGCGGACAGGCGGACGTCGACCTTGTGCCGCAGCGCGCAGCACGAAGCCGTAGCCGGTGAGCAGCCACGCCCAGAGCAGCAGCGAGCCTTCCTGGCCGGACCACAGCGCGGAGAACTTGTAGGCGACGGGCAGCGCGCGGTTGGTGTGGTGCAGGATGTAGGCGACCGAGTAGTCGTTGGTGAAGGCGGCCCAGACCAGCGCGAAGGCGGCGCAGCACATGGCGATGAAGCTGGCGATGCCGGCGCGGCGGGCGGTCTCGCCCAGGCGGCTGGCGGCGTCGAGCTGGCCGTTGGGTTGGGCAGGGGATCGCCAGAGCGCGAGAGCGCCGGCGACCAAGGTGTAGGCGCTGAGCATGAGAGCCAGGAGCAGTGCCCAGCTCCCGAATTCCGGCATTGGATGCAATTGCATGTGTGGTCGCCCCAGTCCCGATCATTCTCTCAACTTGGGGCGATATCGGCAATGCAGAACGCGTCCCGGACTGCGGACGGAGCGGGCTGGGAAGAGTCGGCGCAGATCAGGCGGATGCTATTGCGTGCGGGATCAGAGAGTGGACGCTGGCCAGCAGGTTGTCGGGCAGCAGGGGCTTCAGGCGGAAGGCGACGTTGAGGTCGGCGTACTCCTCGGCTCGGCCTCCTCCAGGCCGCTGATGACCAGGACGGGAAGATCGGGGTAGGTCTTGCGGAGCTCGGTGACGAAGGAGACGCCGTTCATGCCGGGCATGAGGTGGTCGGTGATGACCAGGCCGATCTCGTTCGGGGATCTCGCCGTTGTGGAACTGCTCGAGCGCGCGCTGGGGGCTGAGGGTGGCGATGACGGGGTAGCCGGCGCGCTTGAGGATGGTCTGCCGGGTCGCGGCCTGGATGGCGTTATCGTCAATCAGCAGGATGGTGGGCGTCATTGGGGTGATCAATTGCTCTGGCCTTAGGTCGTGGAGATCTTGGAGGTGCGGTGGCATGGCAGGGAGTTGGTCCATATCGATTTCCTTATGACCACGATACCGAACACAACTCCTCGGGTGCTCCCTTGTTCGATGCGAAAAGAAGCGTGGATGTCGCTCACTTGGTGAGGAATCCGGCCGGCGCGGGAGCTTGGCGTTTGGAGCAGGCGCCTGTTGTCGGAGCGGCTGTCGCCAGGAGAACCTCCGGCTCGGCGGGCGCGGTGATCTCCTGGGGAGAACGGCGCAGCAGGCCGGAAATGAGTTGGTTGCAGACGATGACTGATCTACACTGATGCTTCAGGGCAACAGGCAGTTGAAACGACCCTCAACCGATAAGGGATCCCGTGACTCTCTCCTTCATCGACTGGCTGATCATGCTGGTCTACTTCGCCTTCGTGCTGGGCATCGGCTTCGCGCTGAAGCGCTATATGCGCACCAGCAACGACTTCTTTCTCGCCGGCCGCTCGATTCCGGCCTGGGTGTGCGGCCTGGCCTTCATCTCGGCCAACCTGGGCGCGCAGGAGGTGATCGGGATGGGCGCGTCGGGGGCCAAGTACGGCATCGTCACCAGCCAGTTCTACTGGATCGGCGCGATTCCGGCGATGGTCTTCGTCGGCGTCTTCATGATGCCGTTCTACTACGGCTCGAAGGCGCGGTCGGTGCCGGAGTACCTGCGCATGCGCTTCGACGAGAAGACGCGCGGCGCTCAACGCCTTCACCTTCGCCATCATGACCGATCTTCAGCTCCGGCATCTCGATGTACGCGATGGCGCTGCTGATCCAGACGCTGGGGCTGCTGAAGGGCATCGTTCCCGACCCGTAGATCTTCCATGTCTCGGTGCTGCTGTCGGCGCTGATCGTGCTGGGCTACATCTTCCTGGGCGGCCTGACCAGCGCGATCTACAACGAGGTGCTGCAGTTCTTCCTGATCGTGGCCGGGTTTCGCGCCGCTGGTGTGGATCGGGCTGAAGAACGTGGGCGGCTGGCAGGGCATCAAGCAGACGCTGCCGGCGACCATGACGCACTCCTGGCGCGGCATGGCGCACGCCTCCACCAACACGCTGGGCGTGGAGTGGATCGGCCTGGTGATGGGCCTGGGCTTCGTGCTCTCTTCGGCTACTGGTGCACGGACTTCCTGGTGATCCAGCGGGCGATGGCGGCGAACTCCGAGGTGTCGGCGCGGCGCGTGCCGCTGATCGCGGCGGTCCCGAAGATGCTGTTTCCGTTCCTGGTGATCCTGCCGGGGCTGATCGCGATCACGGTGACCTCGCATATGCCGGGCGCGGGCGCGGCTGCGGTGGTGCAGAGCACCGGCCACGCGCTGCCGGGAACGCTGGGCGCGCCGACTGCCCAGAGCTGCCCACGGCGCTCTGCCGCTCGATGAGCAGCATCCGCACGGCATCATTCCGGTGAAGCGGAATGCGGTGACCGGGCAGCCGGTGGTCGATGCCAACGGCAACCCGGTGCTATGACTACGACCTGGCGATTCCGGTGATGCTGCTGCACTTCTTCCCGACCGGCATGCTGGGGCTGGGGCTGACGGCGCTGATGGCGAGCTTCATGTCCGGCATGGCGGGCAACGTGACCGCGTTCAACACGCGTCTGGACCTACGACATCTATCAGGCCTACATCAACAAGAAGGGCACCGACGCGCACTACCTGATGGATGGGGCGCGATGGCGACGGTCGGCGGGCGTGATCCTGTCGATCGGCGCGGCCTATGCGGCGACCAGCTTCAACAACATCATGGACGCGCTGCAGCTGGTCTTCTCGCTGGTGAATGCGCCGCTGTTCGCGACCTTCCTGCTGGGCATGTTCTGGAAGCGGACGACCGGGCACGGGGCGTTTACCGGGCTGATCGCGGGCACGCGCGGCGGCGCTGCTGCATCATGGGCTGACGCTGCCGGACGGGATGCGCGCCGGGCATCCACGGCGGCTGGATCGCCGTGGTGCACCGCTATCCGAGCGACATGGCGCAGAACTTCTGGACCGCCATCTTCGCCTTCTCGGTGAACTTCGTGGTGACCATGCTGGTGAGCCTGATGACCGAGCCGCGGCCGGAGGCGGAGCTGGTGGGGCTGGTCTACTCGCTGACGCCGAAGCCGCTCGAGACGCACCTGAGCTGGTGGCAGAAGCCGATGACGCTGGCGGGCGTCGGTGCTGGTGATGCTGGTGGTGTTGAATCTGATCTTTGCTTGAGCGTAACTATTGCAGAGGTGAAGGAAGGGGCATTATGGGACTCGATATCCGCATCCCGCTGGGGCTGATCTTTCTGGTGACCGGCGGCATCCTCTCGCTCTACGGGCTGTTGACGCGGGGCAGCGCGATGTACCAGAAGTCGATGGGGATCAACATGAACCTGACCTGGGGGCTGATCATGTTCGTCTTCGGGGCGATCATGTTCTTCGTCGGCCGCCGGCAGAAGTGGCAGGACGATCCGGTGACGCCGCGGCCGTGGGAGCGCGGCGGCCGGCATTAGCCGCAGTAGCGAGGCGAGCACCTGCGGCGATCCACACCCCTGCTGCGGTCGGCGCAATTCCCCGAACTGAGATAATGGGCGTATGGCGCGACGGGTAATCGAGCAGTACGAATTTGTGCGCAAGATCGGCGCAGGTGGCAGTGGGGTGGTGTATCTGGCGAACGATACGCTGCTGCAGCGACCGGTGGTGTTGAAGCTGCTGCGGCGCAGCGGCCTGACGCTGGAGCAGATGCGCACCACGCAGCTGCGCGAGGCGCGGCTGGCGTCGGCGATCGACCATCCCAACGTCTGCGCCATCTATGACGTCGGCGAGGCGCCCGCGGAGTCGGGAACGGTCGACGAGGCGTACATCGTCATGCAGTACATTCCGGGCAAGAGCCTGGACAAGATCATCGCGGGCGGGCCGTCGAGCCTGCAGCTGGTGCTTTCGGCCGGAATCCAGGTCGCCGATGGTCTCTCGGCGGCGCATCGGCTGGGCATCTTCCATCGCGACCTGAAGCCGGCCAACGTGATGCTGACCGAGGGCGGGCTGGTCAAGATTCTCGACTTCGGTCTGGCGCGGCGGCTGAACCCGGACGAGGCGGAGTTCGATCCGGCGCGGCCGGCCAACAAGCGCACCGCCTCGGGCGGCGGCACCTACACGGCGCGCGGCGGCACCATCGCCTACATGGCGCCGGAGCAGTTCGTCACCGGGCAATCGAGCGTGCAGTCGGACCTGTTCGCGCTGGGCCTGATCCTCTATGAGCTGGCGACCGGCCGGCATCCCTTCCATCGTCCCGACGCGCAGGAGTTCCAGAGCATTCGCGCCATCCAGTTCGCCGATCCGCCGTCGATCCGCGAGATCGCGCCGAACCTTCCGGTGGAGCTGGAGTCGGTGATCCTGCGCTGTCTCGAGAAGCAGCCCTCGGCGCGGTTCGCCTCGGCTGCGGATGTGCGCGAGTCGCTGAAGACGATCATGATGAAGATGCAGCTGGACTCGGTGGTCATGCCGGGCGACTCGATGGCGCTGCTGCCCGCGCAGGGCCGTCTGGCGGTGCCCAATCCCGAGGAGGAGAAGCGGACGACCGGCATCCTGTCGATGCTGGCGGAGCGCTTCCGCGAGCCGGCGGCGACCGCGGCCTCGCGCCAGAACAGCATCGTGGTGCTGCCGTTCGTGAATCTCGGCAACCATTCGAGCAATGGGGCGAACGGCGACGTGGCGCCGCTCTACGGCTATGCGCTGGCGGATGCGATTGGGGCGCGGCTGGCCCGCATGCCCTCGCTGGTCGTGCGGCCGTCGAGCACGCTGATGGCGGTCTCCACGCAGCAGCTCGATCCGCTCAGCGTGGGCAAGAAGCTGCTGGTGCAGTATGTGCTGGCGGGCAACTTCCTGCGCTCGGACAAGGGCTTCGACCTGAACTGGCAGCTGCTCGATGTGCCGGGGCAGAGCGTGCGCGCGGGCGGCTCGATCAACGTGGAGTCGTTCGATCTGATCTCGGTGCAGACGGAGATCTGCAACGAGGTCTTCAGCACCCTGCACGGCTTCGGCGATCTGAAGAGCGCGGCCGACAACGCGCCGCGACGCCTCGCTGACGCAGGACCTCTCGGAGGAGTATCTGCAGGGCCGGGCGGTGCTGTCCTCGTTCATCTCGCGGACGGGAAGCCGCGACGATCTCGATCGCGCCCGCGAGCTCTTCGAGAGCGTCGTGCAGCAGGATGAGAACTACGCGCCGGGATGGTCCGGGCTGGGCATCACGCACCTGCAGTATGCGCGGCACGGGCTGGGCGGGCAGATGCATGTGCTCGAGGCGCGGCGCGCCTTCGACAAGGCGCTGGCGCTCGATCCCGGATCGGTCGAGGCCAATCTGTATCGCGTGTACATGCTGCTGTCGCGCGGCGAGAAGGAGTCGGCGCGTCACGGCATCGAGAACCTGCTGCAGACCGCGGGCAACGACTGGAACGTGCATCTGGTCGCCGGACAGACGCTGCGCATCGACGGCATGTACGAGGAGGCGCTGGAGCAGTTCAACCTCTCGCTGCGCATGAATCCCTCGAACGCCGCGATGATCTACAACCATCGCGCGCGGGTGTACCAGTATCAGAATCAGCTGGAGCTTGCGGGCGAGGAGATCGAGAAGGGGCTGACGCTCGAGCCGCGACAGCCGCTGCTGCGTATTTCGCTCGGCTATCAGCAGATGCGGCTGGGCGATCTGAGCAAGGCGGTCGAGACGCTCGAGAACGTGGTCAGCGATGAGAGCTCGCTGCGCATCGTTTTCCCACGATCGCGCTCTGCTACGTGCAGCTGGGCGATCGGCAGAAGGCCGCATCGTTCATTCTGGAGGAGACGCTGTCGGCGGCCGAGGCGGACAGCGAGATGGCCTATCGGCTGGCCACCTACTTCGCGCTCGAGGGCGATGAGTCCGAGGCGCTGCACTGGCTGCGCCGCGCGATCTATCTGGGCAACGAGAACTATCCCTGGTTCTCGAAGAATCCGGCGTGGCGCAATCTTGCCGGCCACACGGACTTCGAGCGCATTCTCGAGGATCTGAAGAAGAGCTATCGCCGCAATCAGAAGAACTGGAAGCGGCTGCTGGCGCAGGTGCGCGCGCGGCAGAAGGGCTCCGCTGGTCTGTCCCTTTAGACGTTTCCAGAGACAGACCAGCGGGCGTGGTTAGCGCGTGCCCATGGCCTGCGGGGTGGCTCCATCGGCCCAACCAGCGTGAAGGTGATGCCGGTGTCCTGCGGGATCTGCTCCTGGCGATCCTGCTTGAGCCACCAGACGGTGCTGACGCCAGCGCCGATGCCGGCTCCGACGACCGCACCCACGCCGCCGCCGACCACGGCACCGGCTGCGGCCGCGCCGCCGGTGGCCATCGACATCGCGGCCAGCGTCTCAGCGGATGGTCGCGGCGAATGACGGTGCCTTCTTCGTCCACGCGGCTGACGTTGTACTGATCGGTGTCGGCGACCTGCGCGTGCAGGGTCGTAGATGGTGCCATCGGGCAGGGTGACGCTCTCGGGGAGCAGGTGGATCGCCGCCGCGCCGGAGATGCGGTGGCCGCCGCGGATCTGGGTGACGCGGCCGTGCAGGATCGAGCCGATGGGGATGATGACGCGGCCTTCGCGCTCCATGGGAGCGACGACCTCGGCGCTGAAGGGGGCGTAGAGCGGCGTGCTGGCGGTGGAGATGGTCTCGTGGATGCGGGTGCGCAGCAGGGTGCCGATCGGGACCTCGTTGGGCCGCGAGGGAACGTCGGTCACGACGCCGGCGTCGTAGTCCTCGGGCTTCGTCGAGGGCGCCGTGGTGACGACCCCGGCGTCGGGATCATCGCTGGCGGCGGAGCTGCCCGCTGCGGTGTACGAGTGCACGACGGGCGCGCGGCTGATACGGCTGGTACTGCTGCGGCTGGCTCTGCGCTGCCGGCTGTGCTGCGGCTGCACCGGCGCGGCCGCCGAGGGCTTGGGGTGCAGGACCGGCGCCGGCGCGTCGTCCGGGGTGGCCTCGATCATCGCCGCCGGCGGATTGGAGACGCCGGTGGTCTGAGCCATTGCAGGGGCCGCGGCGGCGAGGGCAAACAGGGCGGTCGAGAGAGCGATCTTCATGGGGACAACCTCTGAGCGGGAAGCTCGGATCGAGCGCGTTCGAAGACGGCGCTGCCTTCCAAGGATACGGGTTTTTGGCCGGCGGCGCGCGCGAAAGTGCGCGCAGGGAATCGACGCGGGTACTAGTTCGGCGAGCGGAAACGCGCGTCCTCGCTGGCGGTGAACCACATCTCACACAGCTTTGTTAGAATCCGCATGGTGAGCGAGAACAAAAAAGTAGAACTGGTGCAGACGATCGGCGGCGCAGGCGGCCACACGGTCGCGGTCGATCGTCGGCCCAAGTTGAACGACCGTCTGGCGCACCGCATCGTCGCCCGCCAACCATCCGATACCCTTACCCCTGACAGGAGCACTATGACTGAGATTGTTTCCATCCATGCCCGCGAGATCCTTGACTCGCGTGGCAATCCCACGGTTGAAGCTGATGTGACGCTCGCAGGCGGAGCGATGGGACGCGCCGCGGTGCCGAGCGGCGCCTCGACCGGTGAGCATGAAGCGGTGGAGCTGCGCGACGGCGACAAGGAGCACTACCTCGGCAAGGGCGTGATGAACGCGGTCGAGAACGTCGAGTCGAACATCGCCCCCGAGCTGCAGGGAATGGATGCGACCAACCAGCGCCTGATCGACGCGACGATGATCGCCATCGACGGCACGGAGAACAAGGGCCGGCTGGGTGCGAACGCCATCCTCGCCGTGTCGATGGCCTGCGCGCGCGCCTCGGCCACCGCGCTCAAGATGCCGCTCTACCGCTACCTCGGCGGCGTCAACGCCTCGCTGCTGCCCACCCCGATGATGAACATCATCAACGGCGGATCGCACGCCGACTCCAACGTCGACTTCCAGGAGTTCATGGTCATGCCGGTCGGCGCCGAGAGCTTCTCCGACGCGCTGCGCTGGGGCACCGAGGTCTTCCACACGCTCAAGGGCGTGCTCAAGAAGCGCGGCTACAACACCGCCGTCGGCGATGAGGGCGGCTTCGCGCCGTCGCTGAAGTCGAACGCCGAGGCCATCGAGCTGATCCTCGAGGCCATCGAGCTCGCCGGCTACAAGCCGGGCGAAGAGATCGCCCTCGCGCTCGATCCCGCCGCCAGCGAGTTCTACAACAAGGAGACGGGCATGTACGTCTTCAAGAAGTCGGACAAGAGCGAGAAGACCTCGCTGCGAGATGGCCGAGTTCTGGGAGTCGTGGACCAAGCAGTACCCCATCATCAGCATCGAGGACGGCCTGGCCGAGGACGACTGGGACGGCTGGAAGATCCTCACCGAGAAGATCGGCGAGCGCATCCAGCTGGTCGGCGACGATCTCTTCGTCACCAACAGCAAGCGCCTGCAGCAGGGCATCGAGCAGAAGGTTGCCAACTCGATCCTGATCAAGGTGAACCAGATCGGCACCATCTCGGAGACGCTCGAGGCGATCGAGCTGGCGCGCCGCTTCGGCTACACCAGCATCATCAGCCACCGCTCGGGCGAGACCGAAGACACCTTCATCGCGGACCTCGCGGTGGGCACGGGCGCGGGCCAGATCAAGACCGGCTCGGCCAGCCGCACCGACCGCATCGCGAAGTACAACCAGCTGCTCCGCATCGAGGAAGAGCTCGGCCAGTCGGCGGACTTCCTCGGCCTCGAGTCGGTCAACTTCGGCGGCTAAGCTTCACGCATTGTCTCTCTGCAGCTACCCCAACCACGATCGCGATCAACCTCCCAAACGGAAGTTGATCGTGATCGTGGTCCGCAGCAGATCCCAGGCAGGTGCGGGTCTCGACGCACGGCTTTATCGCTGCGGCAGGCCGGGGCCCCCTGCGGGCGCTTTGGGCCCGCGGGGTGGAGCGTGGGGTATCAGTTTGCGGGAGCAAATCGACCGTCTTCCAGCGTCATATAGCACACCTGCTTTCCGGACGTCATCTCGACCGAAACCAACGAGATAACCCAAAGAAAAACTTCATGTCTCGGAGTAGGAGAACGAGGAAGGCGAGATGGACGAACTGGAGGCTGGTATTGAGCTTTCGTTCGCAGTTTTTCCAGAGCCGTCGGCACTTTTCGAGCCAAGCGAAGGAGCGCTCGACGAACCAGCGCTTGGGGATCACGCGAAGGTGTGGAACTGATCGCGCTTAGCCACCTGCACGGTGGCCCTCAGACGCTCTTACGTCCTGTGCAAAGGGTTCTCCGGTATAGCCGCATCGACCAGCACGCTTTTGACGCTCGCAGGTTGGCGGCGCACCGATCGATACCCCAATGCGCCCTCTCGGTCGGTCACATTGGCCGTGGTGATCGCGATGGCATGGGGATTCCCTGGGTATCGACGGCGATATGGCGTTTGATGCCGGAGAGCTTCTTGCCCGCGTCATACCCTCCTGTTCCGCGCTGTCGGTGTTCTTCACGCTCTGCGCGTCGGCGATCAAGAAGCTCGTAATGACGCTGCGTCACAATCTGGAACGCGCCGCGCCAACCTGATTTTTAAGGCCCGCTCCAGCACGCTGACGCCGTCTTGGCCGGGCTCGGTCCACTGCGCAAAGACGAACGCACCTGCGCCATTTGAGAAACTCCCCCGGCAGTATCCGCCACTGGCAGCTGCTCTAGAGCAAGTACAGCACCGCGCGAAACACCTCGTACGGATACACCGTCCGCGGCTTGGGCAGCAGGCGAAGACCCTCCAGCACGGACGGATCTGCTCGAACGGATCGTGGCTCACATCGCTCGGATAGGTCAACGACGCATCCATGGAGTATCGTCACCCGGGGACGACCCGAACCGCGCTACCCACCCCGGTTCACGACGAGCGGTCGGAGGTCCTGCAGGCCATCTCTCCACCGCCGAAGCGACGACGATCGGGAGCTTCGCGCCATGTCATGGCACCGCGTCCGCGTTGATGCAGCATGAAGGCGATAAGCACCGGCAGCTGCCGTTAAGTCGTGTTGCAGCGTGGCGAGTGGAGGCGAGGCCATCAGGTGCCGGCTGGTGCATCGGCTTGCATCTTTGACCACACCAGGCGGCAAGCGCCGCAGCGTTGGCAGCACGCGCGGAGCCTCGGTGCGTAGGTGCAGCGTCTCGGGATGAAAGCAAGCGGAATCACCGCCAGCACGGCGACCACGGCGCACTGGATTGCGAGGGAAACGATGGTTGTCCAGGAAAGACGCGGGGAAGGCAGCAGGCTGGACTGCGACGTGACAAGACTCTTCTCGAACATGGGGCACCTCTCCTCTGAAGGGATCTGGGTGCAAACCCGGCCGGGATGCGACGTTATGAACTTAGACACTCGCGGTTGCAAGAATGTTCCCGCGCTGCTTTCTATGCCGCTGTCGTCGCATGATCGCTGCGGATCGCAACCCACGGCAAAGGCGATACCATGATGATTGGGCCGAGGCGACGCTTCGGCAGGAGAGGGAATTGGCTTACGACGATCTGCGCGACTGGATAAAGAAGCTCGACAAGGCTGGCGAACTGAAGCGGATTAAAGCGGAGGTGGACCCCATCCTGGAGATGGCGGAGATCGCCGATCGCGCCGCGAAGATGGGCAAGGGAACGCCGAAGGCCGGCGGCCCGGCGCTGCTGTTCGAGAACGTCAAGGGCTACCCCGGCGCGCGCGTGCTGATGAACCAGTTCGGCAGCGAGCGCCGCATGCAGCTGGCGCTCGAGACCGACTCGCTCGACGCCATCGCCGACCGCATCCGCGTCCTGCTGCACCCGCAGACCCCCACCAGCATGATGGACAAGCTCAAGCTGCTGCCGATGCTGGCGCAGGTGGGCAGCTTCTTCCCCAAGGTCATCAACAGCCGCGACGCGGCCTGCAAGCAGGTGATCCGCCGCGCCGACCGGGGCGATATCATCAACGTCCTCGACTTCCCCGTGCTCAAGACCTGGCCGCAGGACGGCGGCCGCTTCATCACCCTGCCCTGCGTGACCACGCGCGACCCCAAGACCGGCAAGCGCAACGTCGGCATGTACCGCATGCAGGTCTACGACGGCCAGACCACCGGCATGCACTGGCAGCGCCAGAAGAACGCCGCCGAGCACCTGCGCGACCGCCTGCGCGAGACCTCGACCGACGCCGCCGCACGCGTCGACCTGATGGCGCTCACCGCCGGCGGAACCGCCTCCGCGACCGGCAGCATCCCGTCGATCACCAAGACCAAGATCCTCGGCGAGCGCATGGAGGTCGCCGTCGCCATCGGCACCGATCCGACCATCACCTTCAGCGCCATCGTGCCCGCGCCGCCCGAGGTCGAGGAGTACCTCATCGCCGGCTTCCTGCGCCAGAGCCCCGTCGAGCTGGTCAAGTGCGAGACCGTCGATCTCGAGGTCCCCGCGCACGCCGAGATCATCCTCGAAGGCTACGTCGAGCTCGGCGAACTGCGCACCGAAGGCCCCTTCGGCGACCACACCGGCTTCTACACCATGCAGGACGACTACCCGGTCTTCCACATCACCTGCATCACGCACCGCAAGGACCCCATCTACGCCGCGACCATCGTGGGCAAGCCGCCGATGGAGGACGCCTGGATGGGCAAGGCCGTCGAGCGCATCTTCCTGCCGCTCATGCAGCTCACGCTGCCCGAGATCGTCGACGTGAACCTGCCCGCCGAGGGCGTCTTCCACAACCTGATGATCGTCTCGATCCGCAAGAGCTACGCGGGCCAGGCGCGCAAGATCATGAACGGCATCTGGGGCATGGGGCAGGCGATGTTCACCAAGTGCGTCATCGTCGTCGATGAGGACTGCGACGTGCAGGACATGGCCGAGGTGACGCTGCGCGTGACCAACAACATCGACCCCGAGCGCGACATCCAGTTCACGCTCGGCCCGGTGGACTCGCTCGACCACGCCAGCCGCCTGCCCAACTTCGGCAGCAAGATGGGCATCGACGCCACGCGCAAGTGGGCGGCGGAGGGCTTCAACCGCCCCTGGCCCCCGATGCTCACGATGGACGCCGCCGTGAAGGCCAAGGTCGACTCCATCTGGAAGAAGCTCGGCATCGAGTAGCTGAGACTCCCGCTGCTCGCTGTGACGGGCAGCAGGGGAGTCTGATCGACGTTATTGCTTTGTCAATACGGGAAAAATTGGAATTTTGTGGGCCGGAGTAACTGCCTTGGCAGTTTCCGTTGAATACGGCTATTGGGCCAAATAATCGCAGGGTAGATTCGGTGAGGTCGGAATATTGCGCTGCGATAATGAGCGTCGAACCATCATTCATCAGGAAGTTTAGCTGCAACAGATCGCCACTAATGGTGGAGATGTCAGTGTTCCCGGTGGTCCCGATGGGGATTGTTCGTGTGCTTCCCGAGGTGAAACAGGGAGAGCCGGTGACGGAGATCGTTCCGCTCAGTGGCGTATAGCCGATTAATTTGGAGCGAACGGTCTCTGTTGCAAATGTCCCTTGGGATAGCTGGGCGGTGAGTTGCAATGTCGTTGTCGAAGAACTCGGTCCGCTTGAAGAGTTCGGTCCGCTGATTGTGCCGGTATAGGTTCCCTCAAGCGGGGGATAGAGGGTCGCCGTAAAGTTACCTGATGTTCCCGGATTGCAGCCCTTCGATGCGAGGGTATAGGTGCCCGGCCATGTTACGGAATTTGGATTCGACGAATCGGCAGATGGAAGCTGTCCCTGAATAGTCACCTGGAGCTGCTTTGACTGCCGTCGGTCAACGTAAACGTGCCATCGGCGGCGATTGAGCCTGTGAAAATGATTGAGCCGCCACCACCTCCACCATTCGAGCATAGGATGAAGAAATCACCACTCCCATAGATCTGGTTGCCGACCGCTCCCATGGTAAGCGTGAGCATGGGGTGCAGTGGGAGTTGGGCAAGGCTCGCAGCTCCTCCGACTAAGTGCCAGTTTCCGTTGAGAACAGCATTTGCGTCCGAAGCGGTATTGGAGACCATGAGGGACCCGCAGGAGGTGAGGCCGGGCAAGGCGAACAAAAGCGACGCAACGAGCAACTTCCTTGTCTGCATGGTCTCTCCGTATCGGTTGGAAGGGGCGCGCCCAATATACTACGCCCGGTTCCTTTCCGATCCACTGAGGTTTTTAAAATCGACCCTGCCCCTATGCGCACGATGGATGCTGCGGTAAAGTTGTGGGCAGATTCCATCTGAAAAAAACTGGGGATTGAATGACGCGGTGGCCGGGAAGTGGGCTCTTAGTCGGTGTCGTTGTCTTGGTTGTTTCAGGAACGCTGCAGGCACAGATCGAGAGCCCGGGGCTTCGGCTCGCGCAACACCTTCGGCGTGACCGCCGAGTATTCCAACGACTCGAGCCGCATCATCATGGGCGACGCGGTCAACGTGAAGCTCGGCGCGATCGGTCTGCAGTACCAGCGCCGCCTCATCGCCAACCGCCATCTGGTCTGGTCCTACGGCATGGAGTTCCGGCCGGTCATCATCGAAAGCAATCCCACGGTGACCTATACAACGGTCTACACCTCGCCCATAACGCGACACTTTTCGGGTCGCCCTGAGGTGACCGCGAAGTGCGTTCCGTTGTCGCAGTCCTACAGTGGGACGAATCCGACCACCGGGGTTGTCACCGCCTTTACCGAGATCGCGAGCTGCAGCCGGGAGATCACCTATGCGCAGGGCTTCTCTCCCTTCGGCATGAAGCTCAATCTGCGCACTCGTTCCCGGCTGCAACCAACCTTCAGCAGCTATGAGGGCTATATCCTCTCCACCCGGCCGGTGCCCTCGTCGAACGCCGGTTCCTTCAACTTCGACTTCGAGATTGGTGCGGGCTTCGAGTACTACCGGAGCCGGCGCAACTCGGTGCGGCTTGAGTACCAGGTGCAGCACTACTCCAACAAGAACACAGCCCCCGACAACCCCGGCGTAGACAATGGGCTGCTCAAGCTGACCTACAGCTTCGGCCGCTAGCGTCGGCACGAATGCTAGACTGCTGCGTGTCCCTGAACACAAGCTTGCCGGAAGATGGAGTCCGCCTCATGAGCCGAATTGTCCGTGTCGTATCCCTGATGCTGTTCGCCGTGGTCATGTACCTGATTCTGGTGGAGGGGGTGTCGCCATGGTGCAATCTGCCCGGGCTCGGAAACATTGGGTTTGTACTGTTCTTTGTTCTTTTTTCCGCGGCCCATTGCTGGGCGCTGGAGGGGCCGAAGCGCATGGCGATCTTCTTTGCGGTCTCCGCGGTCGTCACCTATGCCATGGAAGAGGCGGCGTGAGGACCGGACTGGTCTTCGGGCCCTATCACTATAGCGATAGCCTGGGCATCAAGCTTGGGCATGTGCCCGTGCTCATTCCCCTGGGATGGTTCATGATGATCTATCCCTCGCGGATGGTGGCGAAGGCGATGCTCCGCACTCTCGATACGCGCTCGATCCCGGGAATCACGCGTTGTCCGCATTGTCCGCGCTGGTCATGACGGCATGGGATATGGTGATGGATCCCGGTATGGCGCTGGCGCGGAATTGGGTATGGGAACAGGGAGGAATCTACTTTGGCGTTCCCCGGCAGAACTACTTCGGGTGGCTGTTGACGACCTTTGTGGTCTATTGGCTGACTGGATGGCTTTGGCGTGCGGAGCGAACAGAAGGAGTGGAAGATTCCGTCACCAGGACCTTCGCGGCGCTTCCCGTGATCGTCTATGCCTTCTTCGCGCTGCGTTATGTCGCCACAAACCACTTTCCCGCGCTTCAGGTCGTCGCGGTGTTTTCGATGGGAGTGCCCGCTCTTGTGTCCTGATCCAGATCTACATGAATCAAAGCGCCGCTGCGCAGACACTGTCTCTCCTGCAGACGAGACAGTCTCGAGTGCAGAAAAACAGTCTCTGCCTGATGGCACTCAACCGAGGGGGAAAGTCTCTTCCGGCCGTCTATTGAAACGCAAAGATCGTCTTCCAATCATTTTTCATGTCAACGACGGTCCACCCCTTGAGCGTCGCCTCATCGAGTGCCTTATCGAGCTTGCCGAAGGTCGATGTGCGGTCATAGGCATACTCGCGCACGCCATCGGTGTGATGGACGAGCAGCAGGAAACGAGGGCCGGAGCCAGCGGCGGTCCACTCCAGCATCTGCTGATCGCCATCGGAGTTGCCAAACGCTGCAATCGGACGCCGTCCAATGTACTGGCCGATGCCGACCGGTTTCCCGGGGCCGTCATCGATAAAGTTGACCTCAGGGAGACGTACAAGTGCAGGCTTACCGTCAACGATCTCGAACTTCGTTTTGACGGAGCTGCCGACGACCTGCTCCGGCGGGATACCATATGCCTTTTCCACCCAGGGACGCATGAACTCGATGCCACCACCCGAGACGATGTACGTCTTAAAGCCATTCGCGCGCAGATAGGCGAGAAGCTCAACCATCGGTTGGTAGATGCACTCGGTGTATGGCTTATGGAATCTGGGGTCGGTCGCTGTGGCGAGCCAGTCGGTGACGATCTGCTGGAACTGCTCCGTGGGCATTCCGGTGTGTGTGGCCATGAGGAGCTGCATGGCCCCGCGCTCGCCGGAGGCTGCCACGGCCTTCATATCCCCCTCGAGGACGCCTTTGAAGGGCTGAGTCGTCTTCCATTCGGGATGCTGTGGCGCGAGCTGCTTCACGCGAGAGAAGGCGAAGGCCATCTGCACATACATCGGCTGTTCGACCCAGAGCGTGCCATCGTTGTCGAAGGTCGCGATGCGCGCGTCGACGGGCACAAAGTCGGCCGAACCCTCTTTCGTGACCCTCCCCACAAACGCGAGGATGGCCTTCTTCGGAGCCGTGTCATTCCAGGAGGGAAGTGGGTCGGTCTGCGCCTGGGCCGCACCCAGATACAGGATGATAAGGACTGCGTAACATAGAACCGTAAACCTAAGAAGTAGAGCTTTGCGAAGCTGTGTTCGCATTGTTGGCCTCCGGCGAGCAAGTCTGATGGCGCCCTGAAGTCTGCGCCGAGACGCTTCGCATTTCAAGTGCGAACTGCACTTGAAATGCGAAGCCTCAAGCCATCGAACCGGAAATCGCTGTAACCGATCGACTACTCGATGGTCTTCAGCGTGAGGGACCGCAGGTTCTGCACCCAGCGCTGCGGGCGCTTGTCGCCGCTGATCACCAGCTTCAGCGCGCCGTCTGCCTCGAGCGGCTTGCCGTCGCTGCTGTCGGCCACCAGCACCGAGTCCATGTGCACCGCCGACAGCGCCTCATACGCCGAGACGACCACCTGGTAGCCATCCGTCCCCTCGGCGACCCAGTAGCTGTGCAGCAGCGTGTGCTCGTTCGCCTTCACGAAGGGCAGGCCCATCTTGTCGAGGATGGCCGCGAGCGGAACGCCGCTGTAGCTCTCGTCCTTCTTCAGGTGGGCGTTCGTCACCGTGACGGTCTCATGCGGCATGGCCGCAAGATCGGCCGGGGAGAAGGTCTGCGTCTTGCCGGCGACCGTCACCTTGAGCTCGTTCGAGCGCACCGCCTGCTTGTGGCTCATGGCCGCCATCTGTCCAGATTGGCCACTCATTTGGCCATCTTGTGCCAGTGCCGGGGATCCACCCAGTAATGGCAAAAGTAGCGTGAATGCAAGCACTTGCGAGCGCAGTTCGATTACCGTCGGCTTTTTCATCCCACCATCGTAACTGGAACAAAAGGCGGCGGTATACTTCGTGCATGTCCATCGCCAAGAATGCCGCAGCCATCGCCAAGGGAATGAGTATTACCTTCCGTGAGATGTTTCAGCCGACCGAGGTCGAAAACTATCCCGACGGCAAAGGTCCCATGCGTGGCGCGAAGTTCCAGGAGCGATTCCGCGGCAAGCACCAGCTGCAGCGCGACGAGAATGGACTGGAGAAGTGCGTCGCCTGCTTCCTGTGCGCGGCCGCCTGCCCCTCGAACTGCATCTACATCGAGGCCGCCGAGAACACCGAGACCACCCGCATCTCGAGCGCCGAGCGCTACGCCAAGGTCTACAACATCGACTACAACCGCTGCATCTTCTGCGGCTACTGTGTCGAGGCCTGCCCGACCGACGCGATCACGCACGGCCACGGCTTCGAGCTCGCCAGCCTGAACGCGACCAACCTGGTCATGCGCAAGGAAGACCTGCTCATCCCCACGCCGGCGATGCCCGACGCCGTCCAGTCCACCAAGGACGTCGCCGAATCCCTGGCCTAAGCCCTGTCGTCTCAGGCGTTTTCGACGTTGCGGAAGTCCGTTTTGCGCAGGGTGGCGGTCTGTATCTATTTCAGGCAGCTTTACTTGCACCGCAAAACGATCTCGTGGTACAAAGTAACTATTCCAGTCTGCCTTCGGGCAGATTTGAATTTCATGCAGAGTGGTTGAGGGACGAGCCCTGTGACGCCACGACAACCGGACAGAACAAACGCGTACCGGTGTCAACTCTCTCCTGGAAGGCAAGATGCCAGGGAACATGAGATTCGGAGCACGCAGTCCAAAATACCAGGTCTGCACCCCGCGTTTCCTCTTCCCCTCAGCCGTACGCGGCGGCTCTTCCACGAGATAGTGAGTCACAGTAAGCCACACCCCTCTTCCTCAAAGAGAGAGTGCAATGGCCTATTCCTGTTCGGCGTATGAGTTGAAATGTAATGAGTGTGGCAAAAGCTTCGGCAACCAGCCACTCTCCGCCTGCGACAACTGCCTGGCTCCGTTGGAAGTTCACTACGACCTCGAATCCGTTCGCGATACCTTTACCCGCAAGACCATCGCCGAGGGCCCGGCCAACATCTGGCGCTACGCCCCGCTGCTGCCCATTCCCAAAGGCTTTGAGCCGGATCTTCCGGTAGGCTTCACCCCGCTGCTGAAGGCGCGCAATCTGGGCAAGCGCCTGGGCGCGAACAATCTCTACATCAAGAACGACGCGGTCTGCTTCCCGACGCTCAGCTTCAAGGATCGCGTGGTCTCGGTCGCGCTGGCCAACGCGCAGGCCTTCGGCTTTGAGACCGTCGGCTGCTCCTCGACGGGCAACCTGGCCAACTCGGTCGCCGCGCAGTCGGCGCGGCTGGGGCTGAAGGCCTGCATCCTCGTCCCCGCCGACCTCGAGCCCGCCAAGGTGCTCAACACGCAGGTCTACGGCGCGCGCCTGGTGCGCATCGACGGCAACTACGACCACGTCAACCGCCTCTGCACCCTGATCGCGGACGAGTACAACTGGGGCTTCGTGAACGTGAACCTGCGCCCCTACTACGCGGAGGGCTCGAAGACGGTCGGCTACGAGATCGCCGAGCAGCTCGGCTGGCGTCTGCCGGACAACGTCGTCTGCCCGATGGCGGGCGGCTCGCTGATCCGCAAGATCCGCAAGGCGTTCAATGAGCTGATCGCGCTCGGTCTGGTCGAAGACAAGCCGGTCCGCTTCTTCGGCGCGCAGGCCACCGGCTGCTCGCCCATCTCGCAGGCCGTCAAGCTGGGCCGCGACTACATCGAGCCGCAGAAGCCCAACACCATCGCCCGCTCGCTCGCCATCGGCAACCCCGCCGACGGTCCCGCCGCGGCCAAGATGATCCAGGCCAACGGCGGCTGGGCCGAGGACGTCTCCGACGTCGAGATCGTCTCCGGCATGCAGGAGCTCGCCGAGACCGAGGGCATCTTCACCGAGACCGCCGGCGGCGTCACCACCGCCGTCACCGCGCGCCTCTACGCCGATGGCCGCATCGGCGCCGATGAGACCACCGTCGTCTGCATCACCGGCAACGGTCTCAAGACCACCGATCCGCTTGTCGACCACTACGTGCAGGAGCGCGCCGTGCGGCCGCGCCTGACCGATTTCGCCGAGTACCTCGAGGAGCTGAACCGCGTCCCGGGTAGCGAAGCCGCAACTGAACCCGAACTCGCCATCGCAGGAGGCATCCTTGGCCGTTAAAGTCGTTCTCCCCACCGCATTCATCCGTCACACCGACGGTCAGAAGCAGTTCGCCTCCACCGCAACCGACCTGCCCAGCCTGCTGGTCGATATCGACCAGACCTTCCCCGCGCTCGGCACGCAGATCAAGGACGAGGAGGGCAAGCTCCGTCGTTTCATCAACATCTACATCAACGACGAGGACATTCGCTTCCTCGGCGGCGACGCCTACGCCTTCCAGGACGGCGACGAGATCATGCTGATTCCGTCGATCGCCGGCGGCTGCTGCTAAACACTCGGTCGGGACGCACTTACGAGGAGAGGGTACGAGCGCTGCTCGTGCCCTCTTCGCGTTTAAGCGGCGCGTATGCGTAGGAGATACGCGGTGTTGTCCCGCCGGAATTCGTTGCTTTCAGGCGTATCGAGCAACGATTTCGGCGCTCGGGGTCTCTCACTAGCTGAACCTGTCGCGCACGGCGCGACGCAAACTCGCCCAGGAAAGAAGATCCTATGTTTCTTATTCTTGCAGTTGTTCTCGTGCTCCTCTGGCTCGGCGGTTTCACTCTCTTCCATGTCACCGGATTTCTCATCCATCTGCTGCTGATCTTCGCCGTGATCTCGCTGATCATGCACTTATGGCGGCGGCAGACGCACGGTCTAGCTCAGCCGCTCGAGCTCTGGAACGCACAAAAGGCCGAGCCACTGTGGCTCGGCCTTTTGCATGTGCCTGGAAGGCGCTACTGGTGGGCCATCGGCTGCGAGGCGGGAACCGTCGGCCGGCAGCACCGACGCGGCCAATCCATCCGGCGTCTCCTCGGCCAGCTCGGGCAGCTTCTCCTCGAGCGCGATCTGCAGCACCTCGTCCATCTCCTCGACGAAGTGCAGCTTCATCGACGTCTTCAGCAGCTCCGGCAGCTCGGCGATAGTCCTTGCGGTTTTCCTCGGGCAGAATGGCCTCGAAGATGCCGGCACGATGCGCCGCCAGCAGCTTCTCCTTCAATCCGCCGATGGGCAGCACCTTGCCGCGCAGCGTGATCTCGCCGGTCATCGCGATATCGCGACGCACCTTGATCTTGGTCAGCGCGCTGGCGAGCGCGGTCGCCAGCGTGATGCCCGCCGACGGCCCGTCCTTCGGGATCGCGCCCTCGGGCACGTGCACGTGGATGTCGAGATGGCGATAGAAGTCCTTGGCCAGGCCGAGCGATGCTGCGCGCGCGAGCGAATGTAGCTGAGCGCGGCCTGCGCCGACTCCTGCATCACATCGCCGAGCTGGCCGGTCGCCGTCAGCTTGCCCTTGCCGTCGAGCACCTGCACCTCGGTC
Source organism: uncultured Acidobacteriaceae bacterium (assembly GCA_963755245.1). Classification (GTDB taxonomy): domain Bacteria; phylum Acidobacteriota; class Terriglobia; order Terriglobales; family Acidobacteriaceae; genus Edaphobacter. The sequence goes on from CAVWJY010000016.1 coordinate 52,657, forward strand.
TGCAGAATGCTGCCGCCGACCTCGGTCCACGCCAGGCCGGTGACCAGGCCGACCTCGCTCTTCTCATGCACCTGCGAGGTCGCGGAACTTCGCCACGCCGAGCAGTCGCTCCAGGTTCTCGCCGGTGATCTCTTCCTTGTGCTCGGCGCCGTTTGTCACGACGCGCCGCGCCACCTTGCGGCAGACGTTGCCGATCTCGCGCTCCAGATTGCGCACGCCCGCCTCGCGCGTGTAGCCGCGAATGATGCCCTCGAGCGCACCGTCGGCGAAGGTGATCTGCTCTTCGGTAAGCCCGGTGGCCTCGCGCTGCTTCTTCACCAGGTACTGCTTGGCGATCTCGAGCTTCTCCACCTCGGTGTAGCCGTGCAGCCGCAGGATCTCCATGCGGTCCTGCAGCGGTCCGGGGATGGTGTGCAGCACGTTCGCGGTCGCGACAAAAAGTACCTGCGACAGGTCGTATTCCACGTCGAGATAGTGGTCCTGGAACGCTGTGTTCTGCTCCGGGTCGAGCACCTCGAGCAGCGCGCTCGCCGGATCGCCGCGGAAGTCCGACGCCATCTTGTCGATCTCGTCCAGCATGAAGACCGGGTTCTTCGTGCCCGCCTTCTTCATCGACTGGATGATCTGGCCGGGCAGGGCACCGATGTAGGTGCGGCGATGGCCGCGAATCTCGGCCTCATCGCGCACGCCGCCCAGCGACATGCGGACAAACTTGCGCCCGGTGGCCTTCGCGATCGACATGCCGAGCGAGGTCTTGCCCACGCCCGGAGGTCCGACGAAGCAGAGGATCGAGCCCTTCGGATTCTTCACCAGCTGCCGCACAGCGAGGAACTCGAGGATGCGTTCCTTGATCTTCTCGAGGCCGTAGTGATCCTCGTTGAGGATCTTCTCCGCGTGCTCGATCGAGCGAATCTCCTTCGAGCGCTTCTTCCACGGCACCGACGAGCAGCCAGTCGAGATAGTTGCGCGAGACCGTCGACTCGGCCGACATGGGCGGCATGGCCTCGAGCTTCTTCAGCTCCTGATTGGCCTTCTCCTGCACGTCCTTCGGCATGCCGGCGTCTTCGATCTTCTTCTTCAGCTCATCGAACTCGCTCTTCTCACCGCGGCCAAGCTCCTTCTGGATGGCCTTGATCTTCTCGTTGAGGTAGTACTCCTTCTGCGCCTTCTCCATCTGCCGCTTCACGCGCGACTGGATGGTGCGGTCCATGTTCAGCTTCTCGATGGCCACGTCGAGCACATCGGCGACGCGCGCCAGACGCGTCTCGGGATCGAAGACATCGAGCAGCTGCTGCTTCTCTTCGATCGAGAGCTGCAGGTTCGCGGCGATGGTGTCGGCCAGCTTCGCCGGCTCGTCCATGCGCACGCTGGCGGCCATGGTCTCGTAGTTCAGCGACTGCTGCAGCTTCACGTACTGCTCGAACAGCGTGTGCACGCGCTGCGCCAGCGCCTCGACCTGCGGCGTCAGCTCCAGCTGGGTGCTGGCCCAGTGTGCACGGTGGCGACGAAGAAGCCGTCCTCATCGTTCACCTCGGTGGCGCGGGCGCGCTCGACGCCTTCGACCAGCACCTTGATGTTGCCGTCCGGCATCTTCACGCTCTGGACGATGTTGCCGATGGTGCCGGTCTGGATAGATGTCGTCGGCGTTCGGCTCATCGACCGAGGCGTCGTGCTGGGTGGCAAGAAAGATCTTCCGATCGCCCGTCAGCGCCTCTTCCAGCGCGCGCACGCTCGATTCGCGGCCAACCACGAACGGCGTCATCATATGGGGGAAGATCACCATGTCGCGGATCGGCATCATCGGCAGCTTGCGGACTTCGCCGGTCAATTGTTCTTTGGATCGAGTACTCATGGTCACCCCTATTAGACGTCGTCCAGCCGCGAAGGGTGCAGCAGCGCCCAGCGCGGTTTAGGTGATTGTAATCGCTCCCCCGGCGCTGCGCGATGGCCTGTCGCGCCCAGCGATGATTCGATGAACATCTGTCTGCCACGTTGCCGCAGCCGTCTGCGCATCGTGCAGAGCAACGGCCCGATACCAAGTTGGTATCGGGCCGCGAAGAGGTCGCTCTGTGACAGTAACAGTTTCAAATCTTAGCCAGCCTTTTCGAGCAGCGGGCAGCGTCAGGTCGCGCTGCTTGACCATCGTCTCCGGTGATCGTCAGCTCCTTGAGCTTCTTGTTGCCCGGCACGTGATACATCAGGTCCAGCATCAGCTCTTCGAGGATCATGCGCAGACCGCGGGCGCCCACCTTGCGCTGCAGGGCCTCGCGCGCAATGGCACGCGCGGCCTCTTCGGTGAAGGTGACCTTCACGCCCTCGTAGTCGAACAGCTTCGCGTACTGCTTCAGGATCGCGTTGCGCGGCTTGGTCAGGATCTCGATCAGCGCGACCTCGTCCAGCTCATCGAGGATGCCCATGCACCGGCAGCCGTCCGACGAACTCCGGAATCAGGCCATACTTCAGCAGGTCCTGCGGCTCGGCCTGGCGCAGCAGCTCGGTGTCGCGCTGCGCGCGGATCGGCGTGATCTCGCCTTCCTTCGCCTCGGCATCGGCCACGGCGCGGAAGCCCAGAGCCTTCTTGCCCACGCGGCGTCCGATCACCTTCTCGAGGCCGACGAATGCGCCACCGCAGATGAACAGAATATTCGTCGTATCGACGGCGGTGAACTCCTGGTGCGGATGCTTGCGTCCACCCTGCGGCGGAACGTTGGCAACCGTGCCTTCGAGGATCTTCAGCAGCGCCTGCTGCACGCCCTCGCCCGAGACATCGCGGGTGATCGAGGGGTTCTCGTCCTTGCGTCCAATCTTGTCGATCTCGTCGATGTAGATGATGCCGCTCTGCGCGCGCGTCACATCGCCATCGGCCGCCTGCAGCAGCTTCAGGATGATGTTCTCGACGTCCTCGCCCACGTAGCCGGCCTCGGTCAGCGTGGTCGCATCGACGATGGCGAACGGGCACATCGAGCATCTTCGCCAGCGTCTGCGCCAGCAGCGTCTTGCCCGAACCGGTCGGCCCGACCAGCAGGATGTTCGACTTCGCCAGCTCCACATCGTTGCCGCGCGTCTTGTTCATCTGGATGCGCTTGTAGTGGTTGTAGACCGCGACCGCGAGCTTCTTCTTGGTCTGGTCCTGGCCGATCACATACTCATCCAGAAACGCCTTGACCTCGTGCGGCTTGGGCAGGTGCGCCGGCGCCACACCGGGCTGCGCCTCGCTCCGATCATCCTCGAGAATCGAGTTGCACACCGCAACGCACTCATCGCAAATGTAAGCCCGGGGATAATCCGAAGGGGAGGAGATCAACTTCGCAACAGCATCCTGCGACTTGTGGCAGAAAGAGCAGCGAAGCGATTCCTCATTGCCGCGTGACGTTTTCATAGACACCAACTCCTGGCCGTTCTCGCACCATGCTCGAATTGAGAACCGTGAGTAAAGTTTACACCTCTTTCGACAGCCTCTGTGCGGTACGGCCACGTGTGCGACGAACACCGGCCGGCTTCACTCTTTGTCGGAGGTCGATCGGACCCGGACGCCGTCTCCACGCCCTCACTCTCGCCAAAAGGCAAACGGCCTGGACGGAGAGCTCCGTCCAGGCCGATTGCTTTCCTGCTCGGCTAGATGTTTACGTGCGCGGCCGATCGATGATGTCGTCGATGATGCCGTACTCCTTCGACTGCGCCGCGGTCATGATGAAGTCGCGCTCCACGTCCCGCTCGATCCGTTCCAGCGTCTGGCCCGTGCTGGCGCTCATCAGCTTGTTGGTGATCTCGCGAATGCGCAGAATCTCGCGCGCGTGGATGTCGATGTCGGTCGCCTGTCCGCTCAGCCCGCCCATGGACGGCTGATGGATCAGGATGCGCGAGTTGGGCAGGGCGAACCGCTTGCCCTTCGTGCCCGCCATCAACAGGAACGCACCCATGCTGGCCGCCTGACCGATGCAGAACGTCACCACGTCGTTCTTGATGTACTGCATCGTGTCGTAGATCGCCAGGCCAGCGGTGATCGATCCACCCGGCGAGTTGATGTAGAGCTGGATGTCCTTCTCCGGGTCCTCGCCGCTCAAAAACAACATCTGCGCGATGATCACATTCGCGATGTTGTCATCGATCGGCGTGCCCAGAAAAATGATATTGTCGCGCAGCAGACGGCTGTAGATGTCGTAGGCGCGTTCGCCACGACTCGTCTGCTCGATCACCATCGGTACTAATCCCATGTCACGCTCTCTCTTCCCGCTTGTTCCTGCGCGAGATGCAATCGTTGGTATTACAGATTCACGTTGACTTCAGGCCGTTGCTACATGGTTTAGACTACGCCGACAACTTTTCGTACAGCACGCTGCCCGGTCTTTTCGCGCCGCATCTGCTCGCGAATCCGTTCGATGCTGCCGTCCTTCGCCAACCGCTCACGCAGCACATCCAGCGGCTCGCGCGACTGCATCGAGAGCATCATCAGCTCGCGCTCCATCTCGTCGTCGCTGACCACAACGTTCTCGGCCTCGGCGATGCGATCGAGGATCAGCGAAGCCTTCACCTCGCTGATCGGCCTGGTCACGCTGCGCCTCGCGCAGACGGCCGAAGTCCAGCTTGCGCATGTCCTCGGGCTTCATGCCCTGCTGCGCCAGAGCGCGCAGGCCGCGGTCCAGGCGAGCGTCGATCTGCTGCTGCACGAACGATTCGGGAACAGGGAACTGGAAGCGCTCGATCAGGCTGCTCAGCATCGTGTCCTTGGCGCGGTTCACCAGGGCCTCCTGCTTGCGTCCGGCTGCCATCTCGCGCAGCGCGGTCTCGAACTCCTCCCACGTCTCGTACTGGCCGAGCTGCGAGGCGAACTCGTTCGTGCGCTCGGGGTAGGTCTTGCTTCTTGATCGTCTTCACGGTCACGTCGTAGGCCACCGTCTGGCCCGCCAGACGCGGCTCGCCGAAGTCGGCCGGATAGGTCACTTCAAACGTCAGCTCCTGGCCCGGCTTGGCGCCGTTCAGAGCATCGTTGAACGCCGGCAGCGTGTTCTTGCCGCCAACCTCAACCAGCACATCCTCGCCGGTGATCGGCTCGGTCGATCGGTCGCGGCCTTCTCCCTCTTCGGTCACGGTCTCGGCAAGGTCCTTCATCTGGCCCTTGAACTCGATCTCGGCCCAGTCGCCGTTCACCAGCGTACGGTCCTCTTCGACCGTCTCCACCGTGGCATGGGCGTCGAGCACGCGGGTCAGCTCCGCCTCGTACTCCTCTTCGCTCAGCGCCGTCTCCGGCTTCTCGATCTTCTCGCTGTCGTAGCCGGCGATGTTGATCTCCGGCAGGACCTCGAACGCCGCCTTGAAGCGCAGCGGCTGGCCGTCGAACAGCTGCATGTCGACCATCTGCGGCTGCGACGCCGGCGTCAGCTTCTGCTCCTCGATCGCCTTCTGGAAGCGGTCGGCGACCAGGATCTCCAGAACCTCCTGGCGAACCTCCTTCGCGAACTTCGTCTTGATCAGCGATTCAGGCACCTTGCCGGCGCGGAAGCCGGGAATACGCGCCAGCTTCTGATACCGCTTGGTCACCGTGCGGAACGCCTTCGAGACCTCATCGGCAGGGACCTCAACCTCGATCTCCCGCATCAGTTCGGGGTTCAGCGTGGGGCCATGCTGGTGGTTGTGCTGCAGCAGCTGGCTGCCCTGCTCGTGCGTCTGCTCGGTGGCTGCCTCCGGCTGCTCGGCAGCCGGCAAATTCGTTTCCATGTCAGTCGGGGTCAATTCATGCCTTCCAGATTCTAAAAATGCGCGCGTGCGGGCCGTAGTGGGCAAGGTCGAGCGCACAAGGCGGCCAACGCCTCTCATCCACTGTACGAGTCTTGGTCGAAAGGGGTCAAACTGCACGTACGCCAAAGTCATGGGAAAACCCTAGGCGCGTAGGCTGCGGCCATCGAAATTTGCCGGTCGAGAGCGTTTTTCTGTGGCGCAGCCCCGCCTCCAGCAACATCCCACCCGAAGCAAACCCTCCCCGAAGCTGCGAAAACCGCCACCATTTATGATCGAGAGGTCGTGACCACCCCCCGCAAACCCTCCCCCGCGCTGGCGATCCTCGAACAGGCCCGCGAGTCCATCACCACCTGCGAACGCTGCACCCGGCTCCGCGACTACTGCCGCAACCTCGGCGAGGTCCGCCGCCGCGCCTACCAGGACCAGGTCTACTGGGCGCGCCCCGTCCCCGGCTTCGGCGACCCCCGCGCCCGCATCCTCATCGTCGGCCTCGCCCCCGGCGCCCACGGAGCCAACCGCACCGGCCGCAACTTCACCGGCGACGGCTCCGGCGACTTCATGTACCCCATCCTGCACCAGCTCGGCCTCGCCACCCAGCCGCAGGCCGTCTCCCGCGACGACGGCCTCGAGCTGCGCCACGCCTGGATCGCCTCGGTCGTCCGCTGCGCCCCGCCCGGCGACAAGCCCACCCCGCAGGAGATCCGCAACTGCTCCACCCATCTCGCCGCCGAGCTCGGGGCGCTGCCGCGCGTCAAGGTCGTCGTCTGCCTGGGCAAGATCGCCTTCGACGGCTACCTCGCCCACCTGCTCCACACCGGCGTCATCGAGCGCAAATCCGCCTACGCTTCTTCGCACGGCGCCGAGTACACCCTGCCCAACGGCATCCGCCTGCTGGCCACCTACCACCCCTCGCTGCGCAACACCAACACCGGCCGCCTCGACGCGGTCATGTTCAGCCGCGTCTTCGTCCGCGCCCGCGAGCTCGCCGGCCTGGATTAGCTGTGCCTCTCGCTGCCGGATTCGCTATTCCTGCTTGCGTTTTGTTTCTGTCTGCCATTGCTCTGCTGTTGTTTGTTTTTGCTGTCATCCTGAGCGCAGCGAAGGATCCCGGGACCGTCCACTGCGCCCATACCGCGAGCACCTTTCTGCCCGCACTCATCTTTCCACCGACGCCCTCAGCGTCCCACCCATGCTGCAGGCTCGAGCCGACCTCAGCCGCCCGCCCCAACCAACAACCTCTTGCCGCCTCCGGGAATCTCACTACGGTTGTACGATTTCGATACGTGAGGTGAACCCGCATGAATGGAAGATCTTTTTGGCTCGTTTTCGGGACCGGCGTCGCCATCGGCGCATCGGCAGCACTTCTCTATGCGCCGCAGTCCGGGGTCGTGACCCGCAGAAAGCTGCGCAACGGCATCGAGGACGCGGAAGACTATCTCGAGGGCGCCGGCGATTACCTGAAGGAGCAGGCGGAACGGCTCAGCAAAGAGGCGCAGAAGGCCCTCGCAGACGACCCGCGACTACGCCAACGAGACCGTCGACAGCGCGGGCGAGTTCCTCGCCGGAGCCGCCAAGTCCGTCAAGCAGGCGAAGTCGCTGGTCGCCTGATCCGGCATTCTGACCCAAAGCATCCTGTCACAAAGAAAGAAACGCCCCGGAATCTCTCCCCGGGGCGTCTTTCTGTTGCAGTCTGCCAGTCCGCGCCTAAACCGTGCTCAACTCGAGCCCAGCCATCTTCTCTTCGCCGTCCGCGGCAATCGGCCGATAGAACAGCTTGTTGGCGTCCAGGTACACCTCGAGGAACGCCGGCCGCACCGCGATGCCGCCGCCGATCAGCGCCTCCGACAGAGGATCCTCGATGAACCGCTGCAGCGCACGGCGCAGCGGCCGGGCCCCATAGGTCCGATCCGCCACCGTCTTCTCCAGGATCCAGCGCTTCGCCTCGTCGTTCACCGACAGCGTGATCGCCTTGTGCACCAGGTTCGTGTTCAGCTGCTGCACCAGGAGCTCGAGGATCTGCATCAGGTCGTTGTCCGTCAGCGCCATGAAGATGATGACCTCGTCCAGACGGTTGAGGAACTCCGGATTGAAGGTGCGCTTGACCTCGCCCTTCACCAGCTCCTCCATCTTCTCCAGCGACCATGTCCTCCTTCTCGCTCTGGAAGCCCAGCCCCTGCCGCTTCTGCAGGTGCTTGGCTCCAATGTTCGAGGTCATGATGATGATCGTGTTCTTGAAGTCGACCTGGTTGCCCAGACCATCCGTCAGCTGCCCGTCTTCAAAGACTTGTAACAGCAGATTGAACACATCCGGATGCGCCTTCTCGATCTCGTCCAGCAGCACGACGGAGTACGGAGACCGCTTGACCCGCTCGGTCAGCTGGCCGCCCTCCTCGTAGCCCACGTAGCCCGGAGGCGAACCGATCAGCTTCGAGACCGAGTGCTTCTCCATGAACTCCGACATATCGAACCGGATCAGCGCCTTCTCGTTGCCGAACAGGAAGTTCGCCAGCGTGCGCGCCATCTCCGTCTTGCCCACGCCGGTCGGCCCCAGGAACAGGAAGCTGCCGATCGGCCGCGCCGGATTCTTCGAGCCCCGCCCGCGAGCGGCGAATCGCCCGCGACAGCGCCGAGATCGCCTTGTCCTGCGAGATCACGCGCTTGTGCAGCTCCTCCTCCACGCGCAGCAGCTTGGCCGTCTCCTCTTCCTTGATCGCCGTAATCGGAACGCCGGTCCAGCGGCTCACCACGTCTTCGATGTCTTCCTTGGTTACAATTCCCGCCGAAGAGTCGTCGAGGTGGTACTTGTCCCGCAGCGCCCGCAGGTTCTCCCGCTCCTTGCGCTCCTCGTCCGAGTAGAACCGTGCCTTCTCGAACTCGTGATTCGCAATCGCGTTCTCCATGCGGTGCACGATGAACTTGATCCGCTTCTGAACCTCGGTCAGCTCCTCCGGCAACGACGTCTGCCGCAGCTTCACCCGCGCTCCCGCCTCGTCGATCAGGTCGATCGCCTTGTCCGGCAGGAACCGGTCCGGGATGTACCGCGAAGAGTGCGAGACCGAGTAGTTGATCGACTCGTCCGTGTAGCTCACGGCGTGAAACTTCTCGTACTTCTCCTTGATGCCCATGATGATCTTGACCGCGTCCTCCTCGTTCGGCGGCGGCACCTTCACCGCCTGGAAGCGCCGCTCGAGCGACCGGTCCTTCTCAATGGACTTGCGATACTCCGCCGGCGTGGTCGCTCCGATGCACTGGATCTCGCCACGGCTCAGCGCCGGCTTCAGGATGTTGGCGGCGTCGAGCGACCCTTCGGCCGATCCCGCGCCCACCAGCGTATGCAGCTCATCGATGAACACGATGGAGTTCTGATTCTCCATCAGCTCCTTCATGATCGTCTTCAGCCGTTCTTCGAACTGCCCACGGTACTTCGTTCCCGCAACGATCAGCGACAGGTCCAGCGCCAGCACCCGCTTGTCGGCGAGGAAGCTCGGCACCTCGCCGTCGGCGATCTTCTGCGCCAGCCCTTCGACGATCGCCGTCTTGCCCACGCCCGGCTCGCCGATCAGCACCGGGTTGTTCTTCGTCCGGCGGCACAGGATCTGGATGACCCGATCCACCTCCGTGTCGCGTCCTACCAGCGGATCCAGCTGCTGGTCCATAGCCGATTGCGTCAGATCGCGCGAGAACTCTGCCAGCATGCTCTCACCCCGTTGGGCCTTGCCGCCCCCTGGTGCCGTAGGTGCCTTCTCCTGCGTGGTCCGCTGCAGCTCCTCGCGGATCGCCGCCAGCCGCAGACCGCGCTCCTGCAGGATCTCCGCCGCAAAGCACTTCTCCTCGCGCAGCAGGCCCAGCAGCAGGTGCTCGGTGCCGATGTGCTTGTGCGAGAGCCGCTCGGCCTCCTCCGCGGCGTAGGCCAGCACCCGCTTGCACTCGTTCGACAGCGGCAGATCGACCGAGGTCGACACCTTCTCGCGAATCGTCGTATGCCCTTCGATCTGTTTCCGGATTGATTCCACCGACGCGTGCGACCGCAGGAAGCGGTTCGTCAGTGCCTTGTCCTCCCGCAACAGGCCGAGCAGCAGATGCTCGGTCTCGATGTAAGGCGACCCGAATTGGCTGGCCTCATACCGCGCGAAAAAAATCACGCGCCGCGCCTTCTCCGTATAGCGTTCGAACATGTTCCCCCTTCACCGATCGGCCAGTACACCCAACCCCAGCAGAGGGCGGGATGTGCCGCCTGTGACTTGCTCCGACGATTCAGGCTGCTTCCTACAGGCAGAGCATCCATCCGGTGTTTACAAGTGCGTTGCGTCCATCTTCCGCCAGACCCAAGTGCCGTTCTGGCCTCGGAGAAGATTACCGCTACGTTACATCAACCTCTATTGGACTAGCTAGCGGGCAAAAGAGCTAGCGCCGCGTTTCCGCCCATTTCGTCCTATCAAATCCCATTTCAGAACCCGGTTTCGAGGCGGGCAACTCCCCTCTACCGGCCGCATCGACGCAGCGTCTTGGGTTCATTGGATGCGTCAAAGCCCTCTCAGGTCTCGTTCCCGTCTCGCACGCGGAGCAAATACCGCTTTGCCTTCTGGCAATTAGCAGGCAACTCGGTCTGCCGCCAGAAGAACGGGCCGTCGGCAGCAGGGCTCGGCGCAGGGAAGGCCGCGTCGGGCCAGGGGCTTTGCCTTGGCCTGTGCCCTTCGCCGGGAGGAGCCTGCGGCCTCCAGCCCCACGCTCGCTCAGACCAGCCGCCCATCCTTCAGCCGCAGCATCCGGTCGCACCGGCCCGCAAACTCCAGGTTGTGCGTCACCAGCACACTGGTCAGCCCATGCGCCGCATGAAGCCTTTGGATCAGGTCAAAAACCACGTCCGCCGTCCTGCCGTCGAGATCGCCGGTCGGCTCATCGGCCAGCAGCAGCTTCGGTTCGGTCACCAGCGCCCGCGCCAGGCTCACCCGCTGCTGTTCGCCGCCGCTCAGCTCGCCCGAACGATGGTCGGCGCGCTCGGCCAGCTCCACCTCCGCCAGCCAGCGCCGTGCCCGGTCCATCGCGCTGGACCGCCCATCGCCCCGCGCCAGCAGCGGCATGGCGACGTTCTCCAGCGCCGTAAACTCCGGCAGCAGGTAGTGGAACTGCCACACATAGCCCACATCGCGATTGCGGAACTCCGCCGCCTGCCGCGCCGTGAACTGGCTCAGCCGCGCCTCCCCGCACCACACCTCGCCCTCGCTCGGCCGGTCCAGCGCCGCCAGCAGGTGCAGCAGCGAGCTCTTGCCCGCGCCGCTCTCGCCCACGATGGCCACCATCTCGCCCGCCTGCACCGTCAGGTCCAGCCCGCGAAACAGCTCCAGCTGCCCACGCCCGGTGGTGTAGGTCTTGCTCAGCCCGACGGCGCGCAGCACCGTCTCCGGCGCCTCCACTATCCACGGCTCCAGCCGCGAAGCATCCTGTTCCGACTCACTCATCCTGCATCCACCCTACCGCAAATCGCGCCTTGGCAAGAACCAGGTGCCCATCTCTCGTCACCGTGAAAAGCACGTCACTGAGGCAGCGGCATCATGTCCGTCGCAGTGAGAGATCCCGTATTTGCGCTGAACTCACAGTCACACGCACGTCACCGCCGCCCCGCGTGCGCTCCCAGCCCAATCGCGATCCGGTTCCATGCATTGATCGTCGTAATCACCAGCGTCAGGTTCACCGTCTCCGCCTCGGAAAAGTGCTCCCGCACCGCGTCGTACACCACATCCGGAGCGTGCCCCTCCTGGATGTCGGTCAGCGCATCGGCCCAGCCCAAGCGCCGCGCGTTCCCGCTGCGTGTACACCTCCGACCCACGCCAGTCCACAACCTCGCCGATCCGCTCCGCCGTCTCGTTCTGCCTCTGCAGCGCGCCCGTATGCAGCCCGACGCAGTACTCGCACCCGTTCATCTCCGACACCCGCAGCCGCACCAGCTCGACCAGCGTCGGCTCGAGCCCCGCCTCGGTGTTCAGGTAGTGTTCGAGCGCCCGCATCTTCGCCAATCCCTCCGGCGCCAGCTTCCCATAGTCCAGTCTTGCCGCCATGCCACCTCCGTGTGCCGCACTATCCTACACACGTTGCCGCAGAGACGTAAGCCCGGATCTTACCTTTCCCGATCCCTGATGCCCTCCGCCGTCTACTCGTACCGCAGCGCCTCGGCCGGCAGCACCCGTGCCGCCGACGCACTCGGATACAGCGTGGCGATCAGGCTCACGCCGAGCGACACCGCCGCCACGATCACCGCGTCCACAAAGCGCGGCGCGAACGGCAGGTAGTCGATCGAGTACACCGACGCATCCAGGTGGATGAACCGGTAGTGGCCGCCCACCCAGCTCAGCCCATAGCCGAGAATCAGCCCCAGCACCGTCCCCAGCACGCTGATCAGCAGCCCCTGCAGCAAAAAGATTCGCCGCACCTGCTCGGCGCGCACGCCAAAGCTCATCAGCACCGCGATGTCCCGGGTCTTCTCCATCACCATCATGGTCAGCGCGATCAGGATGTTCAGCGCCGCGACGCAGACGATCAGCGCCAGCACGATGAAGCTCACCACCTGTTCCAGCTTCAGCGCGCGGAACAGCTCCACATTCTGCTCCATCCAGTTGGTCGTCTGGAAGCCCTTGCCCGCAGCCTGCTCGATCTCGCGCCCGATGACGTTCGCCTTGTACAGATCATCGACCTTGAAGCTGATCACCGAGATCAGATCCGGCTCCGAGAACAGCCGCTGCGCGTCCGTCAGCCGCATGAACGCATAGGTCGAATCGTACTGATAGAAGCCCGACTTGAAGATGCCCACAACGATGAACCGCTCGTACTTCGGCACGATTCCCAGCGGCGTCAGCTCGCCCTGCGGACTCGTCACCAGCACCGTGTCGCCGACCTGCGCGCCCAGGTTCTCGGCCATATCGTTGCCGATCACGATGGGAGGCATCGCTCGCGTCCGAAGGCGCTGCGGACGCCAGCGGCTCAAGCGCGTCGGCCGAGCCCAGAATGATCCCCTTCAGCAGGTCGCTGACGGTGCGCTCGTCGGCAGGAATGATGCCCTCGATCAAGCCGCCGCCGCTGCGCGCTCCCCGCGAGATCAGCACCTGTCCGTAAAGTCCCGGCGCAGCCGCAGTCACATGCGGCAGTGCGCGCAGCCGCTCCAGCAGCGGTCGCCAGTCGCGAATGCCATCGGAGGCAACCCGCATCAGCTCCACATGCGCGGTCGAGCCCACCAGCCGCTCCTGCAGATCGCGCCGCATTCCGTTCGTGATCGCCAGCGCAATGATCAGCGACGCAACGCCCGCCGCGACGCCGATCACCGAGATCGCCGTAATCACACCCACAACCGCCTGCCGCCGCTTCGCCCGCAGATACCGTGCCGCAATGAAGAGTTCGAATCGCATCGAGTCTCAGCTTACTATCCGAGCGAGCTTCATCGCCGTCATGTGCGATCAGTGGACAATGACCTTCGGCAGATTCCAGTGCCGCGCCACCGCGACCATGCGCAGCGTGAAGCACACCGCCGCGCCCAGCGTCATCACCAGTCCGCGCGGCAGCTTCATGCGCAATCCGATCACCACGACGGATGCTCCCGCGAGCGCCGCGGCCGCATACACGTCGGTCCGCAGCACGCCCGGAACATGCGTCAGCAGCACATCCCGAATGGTTCCGCCGCCCACGCCCGTGACCGCTCCCATCAACACCGACAGCATCGGGTTGATCCCGAACTCGAGCGCCTTGCCCGATCCCGCGATGGCGCACAGCGCAAGCCCCGCCGCATCGAGCGAGATCATCAGCTCCGCCGGAACCCTCTGGAAGAACTGGTAGAAGAAGAACACCGCTCCGCCGCCCACGAACGCCACCGCCGGATAGCGCCAGTCCCGCACGCTGTTCGGCGGAACCGCTCCGATCAGCAGATCGCGGATCATGCCGCCGCCGAGAGCGGTCGCAAAGGCCACGACCAACAACCCCAGCAGATCCAGCTCGGCGCGAATGCCAGCCATCGCCCCTTCCACCGCGAACACCAGAACGCCCGCCAGATCCACCGCCAGCAGCAGGAGATCCGGACGATAGCGGGAGAGCCCGCCTGTCCCTTGCTTGAGCGGCTCCTGGTCATTCAGCCGTGCCTGGTCGCCTACGAGGCTCACCGCACGACCGCCTTCGCGGTCACGGCATTCTCATAGCGGTCATAGACGCGCACGGCGATCACATGCTCCTTCGCGTCCGTTACCGGAGTCGTCGCCGCCGGAATCTCGGCGAGGAAGTCGTAGCGCTCGCTCAGCGAGTCGGAGATGTGATCGGCTGGCTCCAGATACTGCCAGGCTCCCGCATCGACCGAGTACTCCGCGCGCGCGATCGGCGAGCTGGCATCCTTCGCGTCGAAGGTCGCATGGATCTTGCCGCCCTCCATCTGCGCGGTCAGCGTGCCCGGAACCGGCGGCGTCGTGTCCACGACGAAGTTCCCGCTCACGCGTTCGCCGGTCAGCGTATCCGCATCGGTGTGAACCGGAGCGTCGCTCGCCACCACCTTCATCGTGTAGCGACCATCCGGCAGCAGACCGGCATCGAAGCTCAGGTAGCGCTCGCTGATCTTGTCCTTCAGCAGATGCCAGTTGCGCTCGCCCTCGCCTCTCCAGTAGACGGCGAACATCAGGTTGTCGCCGTTGTCGTCGTGCGCCGCCCAGCGAACCGTCACCGCGGTCTTGTCGCGCTGCGCGGGCAGTGGCGTCGTCGGCGAGTCCTGCTGCACGACGATCGACGCCGTGTTGCTCGACGCCGTAGGGAAGCTCACCTGCACCATCGTGTTCGGCGGCTGCGGCGAGCTCACCACGCGAGCGCCCGGCTGAACCGCCACCTCGTCGACCACCGGAGCGATGTTCCTGGGCAGGTAATCGAGACCCACCGAGGCGACCGACGCATCGCCGCGCAGCACCGCCTTCCACTGCACGAAGCGCCCCTTCGGAGCGCCGACCGCGCCGTTGTTGGGCGTCGCCTTCGACCACTCGCTCCAGCCCATCAGCGGGTTCTCGACGTTGCCGCTGCGCACATACAGGTCCACGCCACCGGAGCCGAACGCATCGGTCGGCAGGGAAGCCGGCAGCACCTCCGCGCGACCCCACTGCGAGAAGACCTGCGCGTCGAACACCGCGCTGGTGTAGGTCGAGGTCGTCGCGCCCGCATCCTCCAGCCGGAAGACCTTGCCGCTGTTGCTCGCCGCCACCAGCAAGCCATCCTTCACCGGTGCGAAGGCCATGCCTTGCGCCGCCTCGAGGTGCGCGATGTCGGTCCACTGTCCCGCGATCGCGGTATCCACGCGATAGATGCGTCCGCGGTTGCCGGTCGCCGCCAGCAGGCTACCCTTGTGCTCCGTCAGCGCATAGACCACATCGTCCTTCAGCGTCAGCAGCCGCGCCGGCGAGCCATCGGCCGCGATGCGGTAGATCTCCGATCCCTCTGGAAGCACGGTATTGGTCGATGCGGCGTTCGAGGACCCCGGCTGCGCGAAGGTGATCGTCACCCCGGTCGCGCCCGTCACCGGCAGATTCGGCAGCCTGCTCTCGCCCTTCTCGCCGACGCCCGCGGCATAGACGTTCCCGGCCTCATCCATCGCCAGCGCGGTAATCTCGCGCCGCGGCGCCGCGTACAGGGCGAACGGCTTCGCTCCCGCCACGGTGGTCGAGATCCGGTAGATCACGCCCGCTCCGTCGCTGCCGGCATAGAGCGTTCCATCCGGCCCCAGCAGCAGGCAGCGGATATGTTGATCCTCGGTCTTGAACAGCACCTGCGGCTTGCCTCCGCCTGCGGGAACCTTGTACACCACCGCCGGCGCGCCGGCCGCCACATACAGCGCGCCGTCCTTCGCCACGGCGAGATCCCAGATGTACTTCGGCTTCTCCGCCGTCGTCGCGGGATCGAAGACCACCGTCGCCGAGCCGCTATCGCCCGCCTTCGCGCCGCTGGGGATGCGGTAGACCTTGCCATCGGGCGAGGTCGCGGCGTACAGCGATCCCTCCGCGCTGCGCAGCGCCTGCACAGCCAGCTCCTTGCCGGCGAAGAGGTCCGTGGCCTTGCCGTCGGGCGTCACCCGCGTGACGATCGCCGATCCGGCCGTCGTGCCGCCTCGGCCGAGATACGCGTTGCCCGCGCCATCGGCGGCGATCGACCACACGTAGTTCCCCGAGGTGGCGTAGAGCAGGGAACTGGCCGGCGCAACCTGCAGCCGTCCATCGTTGCGGATCGCGACGCCGTCCGTGGTGCCGCGCTCCATCTCGTCATAGCGCGACTGCGTCCATAGCTTCGTGCCCTGCGCCAGAGCGCTGCCGCACAGCGCTCCCATCACTCCTGCAACTCCAACCACTGCCGTCAACCGTCGCATCATCGTGACCTGAGTCTACTGCAAGAACGACTTGCAGCCCTGCGACCGCACGGTACTCGTGGCCACAAAGCAGAAAGGGACGGCAGCCGAAGCCCCGTCCCTTCTGTCCATCCGTTTTGCCGTCTTGCGTTGGTGCTTAGTTGGCCAGAACCGCGCGATAGCGAACCTGGTTCTTCTTCACCTTGTCGACCGCGTCGTTTGCCTTGGCCATCGGGAAGCGCTCGGTGATCGCCTTGATGTTGTGCCGCGCCGCGACATCGAGCATCTCGTGCAGGTCGCGCGGGCTTCCCGTCGGGCTGCCGGAGAGGCTCTTCTGCCCGCCGATCAGCGAGAACGCCTGAATCTGCAGCGGCGAGGGCGGAACTCCGACCACGCACAGCGTTCCCTTCGGGCGCAACGCGTTGATGTACGCCTGCCAATCCTGATCGGCGCCCACCGTCGAGAGCAGGAGGTCGAACTCGCCCGTCATCTTCTTCAGGGTGGCCGTGTCGCGCGTGTTGACGAAGTGGTGCGCCCCCATCGACCGCGCCTCCTCTTCCTTATCCTTGGAGGTCGAAAACGCCGTCACCTCGGCGCCGAACGCCTTGGCGAACTGCAGCCCCAGGTGTCCCAGGCCGCCAATGCCGATCACGCCCACGCGCGACGAGGGCCGCACACCATGGTTCCGCAGCGGCGTGTAGACGGTGATGCCTCCGCACAGCAGCGGAGCGACGTTCTCGCTCTCCAACTGCTCCGGCACCGGAATCGCAAACCGCGAGTTGACCCGGACGGCGTCGGCGTAGCCGCCGTTGCGTCCCACGCAGGTCGGCTGCGACTGCGCGCACAGGTGCTCATCGCCCTGACGGCAATACTCGCAGATGCCGCAGCTATCGGCCTGCCAGCCCACGCCCACGCGCTCGCCGATCTGACGGTCCCGTACCGCGTCACCGACGGCGGTGATCGTGCCGACGATCTCGTGGCCCGGGATAAAGGGGTACTTGCTCATCCCCCAATCGTTATTGATCAGGTGAACGTCGCTCTGGCAGATGCCGCAGTGCGAGATCTTGATTTCGACCTCGTTCGCTCCGAGCTCGCCGGCGTCATATTTGTAAGGCAATAATTGTGCACCTGCCGCATGCGCGGCAAGACCATGAATTGATTTCATTTGGAGTCCCAGCTTTCTTGCGTGCCAACCACTCTTCGGCGATGCTTAGATGCTACAACACCGGATCCGGTGGGAATCAAGGACTTCTGGTCACCGATTGCCTATCGAACATCCAACGACAGTACCTGCGATCCGGTTACCGCATAGTCGACCGCCGCCGACCCCAACTCCTCGGCGGTCTCTCCGGTCAGCTGCAATCTTCTGCTGCAGCCTTCAACGGCTCCAGCACATTCGCCATCGACAACGGCACCGATCCCATGGTCCCGCCCTCCAGCACGGCCTGCGGTTTGTGGTCGAGTAAAGTCACGTAAATCCTGTCGTTTGCGTGCATGCGATTCATCTGCTCGATCATGTCCCGCAGACTGACGACATGATCCGCCGCAACGATCTTCGAGGTGGTCGGCAGCGTCATCCGGTCGACCGTGCTCCCGTCGCTGACCACCACGCGCAGCTCCCCGGGCATGGTGCCTGCGGGAATTGTTACCGGCACGCGCAGCACCTCGATCCCGGATTGGAACGGACGCACGGTCGCCTCCACCATGACCGTGTCGCCTGCATGCACCTCGGTCTGGCTCAGCCGCGCCTGTTCGAGGACCCCGGTGTGTCGATCCGGCATGGCCTCCATCGTCAGCCGCATCCCGGTGACCACCGGCTGCTCGGCCTCGTTCGCGTAGATCTCGCCAAACCGGTCATTGATGTAGAGCGCCGTATCGATGGCGGCAGAGTTGGGGCCGTTCGGAGCCATGATGCCTCCAAACTTGACCGTCGGCTGTCCCTGCATCGTCAGTTCGCCCGACATCCGGTAGCTCATCTCTGCCGACGTGGCGTTCGCCTGCTGCAGGCTCTGATAGACCGAGACCAGCATCGTGGACGGTGTCAGAGAGCGGTTATCCAATACCTCGAAGTGCACGGTCCGCTCGCTCGGCTTGGCATTCGGTCCCGGCGTCGGTTCGTCCTTCAATTGGACGGTCACCGGAATCATCCGCGCCTGTTTGCCGAACTGGCCCATGATGGCCGACGCCCGATCCTCGGTGAACGAGCCCACCGTCTCGGTCGTGTTGATGATCTTGAAGGCATTCAACGGGGACGCCAGCGTCGCCACCACGTTCGCCTTGGTCATCGGCATCGAGACCTGCCCAAACTGCGTGATGGGATGGCCGCAGGCCAGCAGGTGGGTCGGGTCGACGTAGGTCACGGTGCAGGTTCCGGCCATCGACAGATCGCCACGCACCAGCACGGCGCTCACCGCGGATCCCGGCACCAGCGGCTCCGGCTGCTTCTCCGTGGGATCCGCTCCGCCCAGTCCCGCGACAGGCGTCAGACCGAGCGCGCGAAAGCGATCCCCGAAGCGGTCGACGGTCTCCTGGCTGAAGCCGCCGCCAAAGACCAGTGGCGTCTCCATGGGCGTCAGGTTGCTGTCTGCCGTCGCGGTCACGGGCGTCCGCTCCTCGCTCGCGGTCGCGTCGCCGTCCTTCACCTGGAGCATGCTTTCGATCGGCGTAATGCCGGCGATCGGCTCCTTGCTGAACTGCCCGATGCGATAGCTCAACGCGCCGACCAACCGCCCGTCGATATACACCGGACTGCCGCTCATGCCCGCCACGACGCCGGTGTACTCCGGCTTGGTGCCATGCAGACGCGACAGAATCATGTCCTGTCCGGGGCCAAGCGCGTTCTTCAGAACGCCGAGGATCTCCACCTGCATCGGCTCCGGGGTCAACCCCCTCGAAGACCGTGTAGGCCACGCCGCAGCTGTCCCCGCCGTATCTCCGAGAGAGGAAAGATGGTGGTCAGTTTCGGTGCGCTCGGCGGAAGCGCCGCGTCGCTCGTCCCCGCGCTGATTGGGCTGTTGGTCGAACTGTTGACTGGACTGTTACCCGGAGCATGCGCTCTTACCGCCGTCTGGCTCTGGCCATGGACAGCCGCCATCCCAACCGCGCAACCCACAGCTGCGCACAGCATTCTTGCGACACGTCCTGGCTTCCGGTCCGGCACTGTACAGTTCACCACTACAGACTAGTGCGTTCCCCTCCCAACGCAAAACCGAAAGCGAAGTGAGTACCCAGGGCGTATCGAACCATTCCGGTTTCACAGGCCATTCTCGAGAAACGGGTCTTCTCGACCGGGCAGCTGAGGTCGGCGTTCTCCGAAACGTCATCTCGACCGAAGCAACGGGCAGTCCTATCGTCCGTTGCGAAGTGGAGAGACCCCTGTATTTGTCCGCGGCTCGATCAACCCAAACCGGTGGTCATGCCGCTTCCTGTCAAGCCCCCAAAGCCCGCAGAAATGAGAAATCGCCAGCAAAGACGCAGCGATTGGCGACTGCAGAAAAGTGCCGAAAAGGTGCCCTCAGGTCGCTAGAATTAAAACAAGGATCAAAAAGAACAGGATCTCTCTTCGGGTGGGAGGGGGACTTGTAGTTAACCCATTTGGAATGACGATTTTAGGCGTAAGTCGTTTGGAATGACGATTTTGGCGTCGATGGTGTGCCGTAAGTAATAGAGACAAAGGATTTTACGTCCGGGCAATAGGGGGGAGGGGGCGAACCGGCGAGACAGAGGGAGCTCCACCAAAAGGGTTTCCGGAAGCCCAGCCCCGCGTCGAAAGGTCGGAATAGGTCGATACGACCCCGGAGAGGGTTTCTCTCGGAGCCAGGAAACAGCCGGGAAGACTTTTTCCCGGCGGAAGGGTCATAATGGACGACCTTCGTAGTCTGTGACGGTCTGCGGCTGCGAAACTCCCGCCTCGAGGTCCAGTTCGCCATTATGTGTGTTCGCGCCTTGTTTGCCACCGCTCTCCTGCTCCCGTTGCTTGCGGCTGCCAGTGCGGGCCACGCTCAGACGACTCCGGCCCCGCCAGCACAGCAGACGACCCCGCAAACCACCCCTGCCGCCCCGCCGCCGCCCGACGACGCCGGTCCGGCCACCGACAACGGCGCGATCGTCCTCAAAAAGAAGAAAGAGGCGGACGAACCGCCTCCGCCGCCCGCTCCCGCCGAGCCAAAGATCAAGAATCCCAATAACGAAACCTACTCGCTGCGCGTCGATGTTCCCGTCGTCTCGCTCGACGTCAACGTGATCCTCGACAAGACGCACCAGTTCGTTCCCGGTCTCAAGCCGCCGCAGTTCCTCGTCCTCGAGGACGGCGTCGAGCAGAAGGTCGACACCGTCCGCATCACCCAGACCCCGATCACCGCCGTCATGCTGCTCGAGTTTGCCGCCAACGACTGGCGAGCCATCTACGACATGCGCAACGACGCCTACAGCTTCTTCAACTCGCTCGCGCCCAACGACTACATCGCGGTCATGACCTTCGACCTCAAGACCCACATCCTCACCGACTTCACCAACAGCAAGGCGACCGTCGCCAACGCCTTGCAGAGCCTCATCATCCCCACCGGCTTCTCCGAGATCAACACCTTCGACGCCCTCTACGAGACGCTCGACCGAATCACTCGCATCGAAGGCCGCAAGTACATCATCCTGATCGGCAGCGGCCGCGACACCTTCTCGAAGCTCACCCTCGACAAGATCCTGGCCAAGGTCAAGGCCACACCCAACGTCACCATCTTCACCATCAGCACCGGCGCCTACCAGAACGAGATGCGCGGCGGCGGGGAGGCATGCGCGAACTCGACTACTTGCAAGCCCAGAACCAGATGAAGACCTTCGCCGCGCTCACCGGTGGCCTTAGCTTCGCCCCGATCTTCCAGGGCGAGCTGCCCGACATCTTCGGCCAGATCAACAACTCCATCCGCAACCAGTAGTCCTCACCTATCGCCCGACCAACAATAAGAATGACGGCAGTTACCGCCATGTTCAGGTTCTGCTGGTCGACAACGAAGGCCATCCTCTGCGCATGCAGGACGAAAAAGGGAAGCCGGTCAAGTACTCGGTCATCGCTCGCGATGGCTACAACGCCAAGCTCCCTGTCGAATGAGAGAGCGTTGCTGGCATCGGACATGGCAGCTCAGAGCTTCGCTTCGCCGCCCATAGCAAGGTCATTTCGATGGGCTGAGAGCAGCATGTTTTCGATTTGGTACGACAAATCCACAGACTCGGTTTGACCTGAACCCACTCGAAACAGTAATCTTAGTAAGTCAGCCGAGAGCGAAACACACTCGCTGACAATGTGCTGAAGCGTAACTCTTGTTGCCCCCTCGTTCAATGGTAGGACGGACGACTCTGACTCGTTCAATCGGGGTTCGAATCCCTGGGGGGCAACCAAGTTTTACTTCCTCGCACTTCCCAATATATCCCCAATCACAAATAAATTTTTCGGCCAAAGGTCACGCGAAAGCGCGCTGGACGTCGCACCATCCGGCGCAATAATTCTGGTGCTAGCGGAATGCTACGATGGCAAGGAAAAGATGATGGCTTTGGGGGAATATCCACTCGTCACTCTCAAGGAAGGCCTGCGAACGTCACTTTTCTGCGGGAAAACGCTATCGCCGGGATTGACCGATGGCCGAAGAAGCATGTGGGCGAGTCGAAACGAGAGAAGCGGAAGCGCCACATTTTGAGGCGGAGAGCCGATTTAAACATCGCTCTTAAGTGGTGGGCGCGCCGGTCGATTGGCAAGTCTTGCCTCATGACTGGAGCAAGCTATGCCCTCCTGCCCGACGGGCATATTTGGCATTTAGGTTTGTCGGGATTACTGTCGCGGTAAGGACACCATTACTGATCGCCCCGCACAGATCCGAGCGCGAATACGGCTCTTACGAAGGATGAGTGGCGTAGAAGCGTGCGTCAGGATAGTCGTCAGGCATCATCTGTTGCCCCAGTCACAAATCCTCGTTTCATGCGCTTTAAGACCCTCACTCCGTGGGGCACGTCGCTCCTTTTTGGGCTTCGGTCAGGCGGATGTCGGACACCAAAAGATCGAGATTGCCGGACGTCTCCAGATGAACGATGGTTGGGGTTTTCATGAGGTTTTGCGCGGAGAAGCAGGACAGCGGCACGGCCAGGGTCGCATAGCTGCCGATGGGGAGCGCCTTCAGTCGAGCGGTCACCGGCATCGATGCTGACAACGCCCCATTGAGTGTAATTGGGCGTCTTTACCTGCGACAAAACAGGCTTATACCCGCCTTGATCCCAATTGAAGTTGTTCTCGACACTGGATTGATAGTAGCCAGGATTGCCTGTTTGTTGATAAGGAATACCACCCCAGGTATTCATATTCAGCGGCGTATAGAAGACCCCGAAATTGCCGCGCACTACGGTCTTCTCCGTCAACTTATAGGCGGCTCCGATATGCGGCGAGTAGTTGAACCAGTCCTGCCGCCTTTCGAATGACTGGCTGCCATTGGTCAGATACTCATACTGACCCATTTCCCCGGTTACCGGGTTGGGATCGTTGAGTTCAAAGCTGGACCAGTGACCGTACTTCTCCTTGTAAGGATTGTTATAGTCCCAACGCAGGCTTAAGTTCATGGTCAGCCGATCAGTCACCTTGATGTCGTCACTGGCATACACCGCGAATGCCTTGCGCCGTCCGTACTCCGGATCAGCCGGCTCCTCAGTAGCGTCGTAGACATCCCCAAGCAGGAAGCTGGCAAAAGCATTGCCCACTTGGTTATATAACCCCCCATTATTCCCGTTTGTCGAGGTGGGATCGAAGTTGAGTTTGTTAAAGGTTCCCGTGTCAGGATGTTCGTTGATCTGCATGGCTCGGAATTCTGCTCCGAACTTGAAATTGTGGCGATCATGACTCCATACCAATTGGTCGCTGTAGATGAAAGTGTTGGCGCCATACCAGTCGTTGTACTGACTTCCTAGGTTGGAGAAGTTCCAGCCGTTCTCATAATTTCCACCGTTGGTGTACCAGCCGGTATCGAAGACCATCAGCGGAAAGTTGCCCGCGCCATTGTAGAACCCCAGAGCGCTGTCCCATTTCCCCGATTGGGAGACCGCGATGCTTGGAGTCCGACTGGAGCCATGGTCTTGCCCGTCCTCCCAGGCCTCCCAAACGCCGGCGAACGCAAACAGATTTTCGCTTGTGAGCTCGAAAGCGAAAGGGCTGCTTAGGGCTTGCCACCTTCGGCCATTCATAGAACGCGATTCACAGGAATCGCTTTGTGGCACAGCGCACCTGCGGGCCGCCGCTTTTCGCGGGCTGATCCTGCGTGGCATATTCACCCATTATTCGCCTGCACCTGACCTGCCCCCGGAAATATCTACCAGTCGTATCTGGAGTTCTCTCGTAGATTGAGTGAGGGAGCTGCTGATGAAGAAGAGCCGGTATACGGAAGAGCAGATCATCGGGATTTTGAAGCAGCATGAGGCCGGGGTGAAGACGGCGGACCTGTGCCGGGAGCATGGGATCAGCGCGGCGACGTTCTCTGGCTGGAAGCAGAGGTTCGGCGGGATGGAGGTCAGCGAGGCGCAGCGGTTGAAGGCGATGGAGGATGAGAACCGCCGCCTGAAGCTTCTGGTGGCGGAGCTGAGCCTGCATGGTGAGGCGCTGAAGGCGGTGATCCGAAAAAACGGCTGGAGCTTGCCGGTCTAAGAGGAGACGTTGCGTTCGTCTCCGAGCAGTTCCGTCTGAGCGAGCGCACGGCCTGCAAGCTGCTGGGCGTGGAGCGGTCCAGTTATCGGTATGATCCGCGGCCGGACCGCAACGCGGAGTTACGCGATGCGTTGGTGCAGCTGGCGCGGCAGAAGCCGCGCTACGGCTATCGTCGGCTGCATGCGCTGTTGCGCCGCAGAGGTCATGAGGTGAACGTGAAGCGGGTCTATCGGCTGTACGTGGAAGAGAGGCCTGATGGTGCGGCGCAAGCGGCGGAAGCGGCTGGTGCGAGAGCGCACGGCGGAGCCGCGGCTGACGCGAGCCAACCAGGAGTGGGCGATGGACTTCATCGTCGACGGTCTGGCGACCGGGCGGATGGTGCGCATCCTCAGCGTGGTCGACGCGTACACGCGCGAGTGCCTGGCGCTGGAGGCCGACACCAGCCTTGGCAGTCGCCGGGTCACGCGCGTGCTGGAGCGGCTGATCGGCGAACGTGGTCGGCCGGAAAGTGTTCGATCGGACAACGGCCCGGAGTTCACCTCGCGCCGCATGCTGGCCTGGGCGGAGGACTGGAAGGTCGGCTTGGTCCACATCCAGCCCGGCCGACCGATGCAGAACGGCCACGTCGAAAGCTTCCACGGAAGGCTGCGCGACGAGTGCTTGAACGCAAGCTGGTTCAGAACCATGAACGATGTTCGATATACTCTGGCAGCCTGGCGTGAGGAGTACAACTGCGACCGCCCCCACAGTGCACTCGACTATCGCACGCCGATGGAGTTCAAACTCGCCCTCGAAGGGAGCCGGGCCATGGCCCGGCTCCCTTCGCCAACCACAACCAGCAACACAACTGAGAATCTTCAGTTATGAATGGTTGAGAAAGGGGGGCAGGTCACACCCTCGCAATGAAGGTTGTCGGAAGCGATCGCCACCCGGACTGGCCAAAACTCGCGCCGTCCATCATCATAGCCACCGCATTGATCGTGGCGATCCGACGCCAAGTGATCGGAGAATGTATCACGGGACGCTCATCTCTGAAACGATAGACATGAAATTGGACAAGGAAGTGATGCAATTCGCCCAGGTCTATCGATTGAGCACATCCTGCCGCAAACTGGCAGGAACATTGGTGCATCCTGCCCTCGGGGCGAACTGCGCTAGCTGACGGCTCGTTCCCGGGGTGAGGAGATTCGCTGCTCAGATCAAGGAAAGAAACAAGATTATTCACATGCTTGCGAATCTTTCTCTCCTGACACCTCCCCGAATGCTTCTGCGGTAATGGAGATGAATTATATTTAGCTAATCTGCCGAAATGGTCAGAGGTCGAAATTCGGGCACGAGCGCTGCAATTGGAAACTTTGCAGCGTCACTATGCCCCTCTCATACTCGAATAGTCCAATTTAATTGAGTTGTGGGGAAATCGAGGTCGGCACCCAACTATGGCATGGAATTAGGCAAGACGGGTCAAGATCATCGTGTCCTTCGGGGATATTGTGGTGATAGCTTTGGCGATCACCACACGGCGGATTTATGATCCGTCGAGGGTAAGTGGGCGAAAAGTAGGCGAAGATTGAGGGCGCGTTTAGCGGCGTTTTCGCAGATTCGGAAACATGCTCGGGGAGACCTCTGGTGATATTTTGTACCGAATTGGGTGCCCTCGCGTACGCTTCTATGCGACGAACCTGAGCTGCAAGTTGCCGTGAATGTATAACGACTTCACACGGATTGAGAAACTCCGCCCGCGTTGACGTAACTTTTATTGCTGCGAACCTTTGCCGAGTGTCCGGCACATCTGGTTGGGCCGGATGCAGTACAAGGGAAAACTCGCAGTAGCAGGGCCAGGAGCGAAAGCGTGAAGTAAGGCCGAGTTTCATGGTGCGGCAGTTATTCTTCATTCTGTCTGTCTGGTCAGGCTAGTGCAAGCTTTCGAGGACGAATTTTGCATTCGTTGGGCAGCCTTATATACATCGGGAATGCTTCCAGGGCTTGGGTAGAGTTCATATGAAGTAACGTGCTACCAACAAACGAGGCCGAGCTGTTGATCATCGGTGATTTTCCCAGCAACCACCGATATTCCGTAGCGAAAGCATTTTGTTCTCATTCCAGGTCGATCCGACATTCGCCTCCTATCGGCGGGGGAGTGGAGCAAACAGCGGCGAACATCGGATCAAACGGCTCTTCGGCGCAGTTCGGCAGTTTCGCAGTTGACTCAAGATTCAAACGTTCCTGATCATGGCGCCATGCGCATGCGCCGCCAAGGTTTTGTTGCTCCTCGCAGGCATCTCCTGTCGGGTCGAGCGGTATGGCGCTATGCGAGTCAGTCGTAGACCTGCAGGTCCCTCCTTCATCCCATAGACACGAGCTCACCGCTTCGGTGATGACTTTATCTTGCGCGCTTGCATCAACAGCTCAACGACGAGCAGGAACTGAAGATAGCAGTTCAGCCAGTGCTGGGCGTTCACAAGGGCTTCGATGGTGCAAAGCTAATTGCGATACTTAGGAGATCACGTGACAGAATTCATATCCGCCTTCAGGAGACGTCATTTCGGAAGAGCCTTCCGTTTGCCTCAATCCGGAGCAATTGACCGTAATCGTTGCCACACTTATTCTGGTCGCAAGTTCTTCTCGCGTCGTCGTTTGCGCAAACATTCAATAGCGGCTTGCGCGGGACAGTCAGCGATTCAAGAGGAGCAGCTTTGGGTGGAGCAACTGCCACCCTGACAGACGAAGCGACGCACCAGGTCGGGAAGGCAATCACGGACAGCATCGGAGCGTATGCATTCACGAACTTCGCCCATCGAACTACACTCTTCATATCGAAGCTACGGGTCTCAGTGCAACCGATCGGACCCATATTGAGTTGTCTCCGCAGGACTTTGTCACACTTGATGTCGCAGTTTCAGTAGGCGCGGAGAAACAGGTGGTTGAGGTCAACTCGGAAGCTGCGCTTGTTGATCCATCGACAGCATCCGTCAGTACCAATCTGAGTCAGCAGCAGCTTGAGGATCTGCCGATTCTCGGTCGCAATCCTTATATGTCAGTGAAAGTATCGGGACTCTCCGTCAGATACCCGGAATCCGCAGTTTGTCCGCTTTGCCGCCCAGAATGGGACCACGCAAATCTCTATGGCCGGCGCACCGATTGGCTCAAATCTGTATGAAATTGACGGCGTGCCGATCACAGATACAAATAATCGTCCGATCGCGATACCGACGATCGAAGCGATTCAGGATGTGAAGGTCCAGGCCAACACCCACGACGCACAAGTGGGCCGAACAGGCAGCGCCGTCTTCGACACGCTGCTACGCTCAGGCTCGAACACCTACCACGGCTCTGTCTTTGGCGCTACGCGGGGCTGGCCAATGATTTTTTTGCCAAGCGACCAGGCGTTCGCAGGCCCGATAGCCCGTACTACAACTGGTGAGCGTCCTGGGAGGATCCTTGTATATAACGCACGTCTATGACGGACACAATAAGACGTTCTTCTTCATCGCTTCGGAGGGTTACATCCAGACGTCTCCCTACACGGAGCAATTTGCTGGTTCCCACTGCGTTGGAACGCACGGGTGACTTTTCGCAAAGCTATAACCCGGATGGAACGCTCGACGTTATCTACGACCCCACAAAGACATATATCGACACACAGGGCGTGATTCACCGCACTCCTTTTCCTGGCAATAAGATCACCAACCTAAGCGCGGTGGGTAAGAACATGGCCTCCTACTATCCGCTTCCGCAGGTGGCTACGGCCACTGGTCAAATCAACTTTACTGGAACCGACAATGTGCGCGACCATGCGCAGGACGTAACGGTCAAACTCGATCAGCAGATTCGTCCGTGGTGGAATGTGAGCGGATCGTATATCTTCTATGAGGCTCTGCAGCCGCTGGGCAATCCGCTGGGAACGCTGCCGGGAAGCTATTCCTACACCTATCACCGTCAAGTAGATGCTACGCAATTGAATAGTACATGGATCCTCAATCCGACAACCATTCTAACTGCACGGTACGGCAACAACCGCTTCCCCAACCTCATCGCCGAGGTTAGCCAGGGATTCAATCCGTCAACGCTGGGATTTCCCACCGCCTTGACCAGCCAATTGCAGGCTGATTTTTTTCCAATGATCTTCATGCGCAACTTTTCGCAAATGGGGCAGGACACAAGTTCGTTGGATGACTGGAAGTACCAAACGCTGAATGTACTCTCACCAAGAGCCTGGGTAGACACAACCTTGCCTTTGGCACAGAGTATCGCCGCCTCGGTCTGAACTTCATCGATCTGAGCGATGCACCGGGCACCTATACCTTCAGCGGCATCTTTACCCAGGATTTTCCCAGCGCCGTCAACGACGATACTGGGTCCGATCTGATCTGCTGCTTGGCTATCCTGCCAGTGGCTACGTTGAAACTACAACACCGCTGAAGACATATGCGGATTACTTCGCGCTCTTTGCGCAGGACGATTTTCGCCTTACACCTCGGCTGACGCTGAACCTGGGGCTGCGCTATGAAAGGGAAGCCGGTCTTAAAGAAGACCACAATCAACTCGCAGTGGGATTCGACCGCACGGCAACTGCGCAACTGAGCAGCAGCACCTCCGTGGCGGGCGGGATTCTTTTTGCAGGTATCAACCGCAACCCGCGGGATATTGGCGATCTATCGCGGCTGAAGTTTGCTCCACGCATTGGCGCATCCTACGCGCTTAATAGTAAGACGGTAATGCGCGGCGGCTACGGCATTTTGTATGCGCCGCTTCGCTACGACCCAAGCGCCGCGATCGCTCCTGGCTACACGCAGTACACGGCCTTTGTGGCCAGCAATGATGGAGATCAAACCCCCGCCAACGTGCTCGACAATCCATTCCCCAACGGAATCGAAACGCCAGCAGGCCACTCGGCCGGACTGCTTACCGGCATTGGTAGCTCCG
>CAVWJY010000017.1:0-139508 GCA_963755245.1 uncultured Acidobacteriaceae bacterium
AAGGTCCCTTTCGGGAGATCTTGGACGCAAGCGACTTCGAATCTATGAGATAAGCGCTGAATAACTTAGCAAGCAAAAAAAAAGCCCCGGGGTTCAATCCCTGGGGCTTTTCTTTCTAGTTGAGCAGGGATCAGCCGACGGCGGGCGGCTCGGGATCGGGGCTGAGGAACGGGATGTGGGGTGCGGCCGGGGCGGGTGGCGGCGGCGTGGGATAGGCGTAGCCGGATGCTGGGGGATCGAGCAGGTCGCCGAGCATGGGGTAGCGACCGGCGAGGAAGTAAAGCGCGTAGGCCTGCAGGAAAAGCAGAAACGCACCAATGAAGGCAATCGACACATAGAAGACCATCGCCACGAAGGCCAGGACGAGAACGACGAAGCCGGCCGCCATGAGGATGTGGCCGGCGGGACCGAGGGTGTGCAGCAGTAGCCACCCGAGGAAGCCGACGAGCGCGAGCGGGATGGCGAGGATGCCCTCGGTGACGAAAATGCCGATCTGCATGGCGATGCCGCAGGCGAGGGCAAGGAGGGCCTTGAAGACGACGTAGTAGAGGAGCGCGCCGGGTTCGCCGTGGAGCAGGGCGGCGAAGCGGCGGAAGGCCTCGCGCAGCGAGACGCCCTCGAGGGCGATGGAGGGCAGGATAAAGTCGTCGAGCAGCGAGGAGCAGAACATCAGAAAGAAGATGGTGAGGCAGAAAAGGCCCTCGAGCAGGAAGAGGCCGAGGAACAGTCCGGGCGCAGGCCGCTGGCCGGGGGTGATCTGAAGCCGGGCCATCATGCGGGGCAGGATGAAGGCCAAGCGGGGCTCCGAAAACGAGGAGGAAGACGGCGCTGAGGGCAAGCTTGAGGCCGAGCCAGCGACCGGTGAAGGGGGCGTAGCGGCGCCAGAGCGGCGCGATCTTCTTTTCTCCGCGCAGGACGATGTCGAAGCGGGCGAACTGCAGCCGGGCTCCGATGTAGAAGAAGAGGAACATGAGGGCGCTGGCGAAGAGCGCGAAGAAGGGCAGCAGGACGTGGAGCAGAGCTGCTTCGGGGCGCGCGCCGTGCGCATGCGGCAGCAGCGTCGCCAGCGGCGTGGGCAGGAAGATGCTGCCCGCGAGGGCGAGGTAGGCGGTGGCGGCGAGCTTCCAGGAGCGGCCGAACTGGAAGGGTTGGAAGAGGACGGCCTTGGTGCGCTGAAATGCGGGCGTGATGGCTTCAGTGGCGGAGAGAGGGCGCATAAAGGGGTGCGATGAGGGTATCGCAGGGCTTGCGGATTGGCGAGAGGATTCTGGGTGGCGGGCGGGATCTCGGCTGAGCGCGCGGTGTGTTTTGCGCTGGACGAGCGCGCGGAGATGCTGCTAGGGTTGGCGGCCAAAGGATGTAGTTCGCCCGAGATAGACGAAAGGGATTCCGGATGATCGGATGCTTGCGCTGGATATGTGCCTTGGTTCTCCTTGCTGTTCCGGTGAGCGCGGTCGCCGGACAGAAGGTTCTGGTCTACACACGCAACTACACGAGCGATGGCAAGGGCTATGTGCACGACAACATCGCCTCGAGCGTGGCGGCGATCCGCAAGATGGGTGCGGAGCGAGGATTCGAGGTCGTGGCGACCGACGATCCCACCGTCTTCCGGGAGGGGAATCTGGGCCAGTACGCGGCGATCGTGTTCTCAAACAGCAATAACGAGGCGTTCGCGACCGAGGCACAGCGCGACGCCTTCCAGCGATACATTGCGGCGGGCGGCGGCTTTGTCGGGATCCATTCGGCCTCGGGCTCGGAGCGCGACTGGCCGTACTTCTGGTCGGTGCTGGGGGGAAAGTTCGTCAAACACCCGAAGCTGCAGACGTTCGAGGTGCGGGTGGTCGATCCTAAATTTCCGGCGACACGGGGTCTGCCCGCGCAGTTCGAATGGACCGATGAGTGTTACTTTCTCGATCACCTGGCCCCGGATCTCCATCCGCTGCTGGTGACGGATCGTACGAAGCTGAGCGATCTGGAGGGGATGAAGATCGACCCCGGTGCGTTCCCGAATCCGCTGCCGCTGGCGTGGTATCACGAGTTCGGCGGGGGTCGGGAGTTCTACACGGCGCTGGGGCACAACAAGGAGGACTACAGCTCACCGATCCTCTATGGCCTGATCGAGAATGGGATCGTCTGGGCGATGGGTGCGCACTGATCGGGACTTTCAGGGCTCCCTGGTGTCTTGCCTTGCGAGGGCCTTCCTTTTTCCTCCGCTGTGATGCCAGTGCGCAGCGAGCCCGGAAAGCAGCAGCACGGCGTAGCAGAGCCAGATCCATGGACTCTGATCCATAAAGAACGACCAATTGCGCGGGCTGCGAGCAAGGTACGGAATCAGAAAGATGTACATGAGCGCATCCAGAAGGAACGAGAGCAGGATCCAAGGGCGGTCAGGTTCAAGGTCTCGTGCAGGCTCTTTTTGGCCGAGCACCGGATCTGAGCCAGATACCAGCGGATGAGCAGAGCCGCTACGACGGGCATGATGGTAAAGACGCTGATCCACATGGCGGTCGCACCGAGGCCTCGGTAAGTGGCGAATCCAAGCGCCGTTGCGATGAGGTACATGACAAAAAAGAGTCCGATGGATCTGCCAAACTTGCGCATGCACACACTCCGTATTCCGAGCTCAGGCGAAACGATGAAGGATCTCGATGAGTGATGGGATATAGACCGGGAAGGGCATGTAGTCGTGCCAGCCGAGAAGGAGAGAGGCGAACAGATGAATCGTGGGGGCCATCAGTACCGCCATCGGCACATACTGAGCGATCTCTGCCCGGTTCATCTTCAGCACAAATGGGGGAAGCAGGAAGGTCGCGAGGGCGGGGGCTCCGTAGTAGATCCACCACGGCAGCCGGAAGAGAATGTGTCCGTAGCGCGCGAACAGCATGCCACAGAGAACCACCACGACCGTCAGGAGGAACAGACGCGCCGGTCCCGGCTTGTGGCTTCTTCGCCGGGTGATCAAGCAAAGAAGCGCCAGAAAGACGATGGAGGCGATGACGATGAGAACGGCAAAGCGTTCGATATCGGGCACGGGCTACTCCTCATTTGTTTTTGAGAAGTACGCAGACGACCGGTCCGAGGTTCCCTCACCCGCGAACGCTGCCGGTTTGCCGAGCCGTGGAGCAAATCGGGATCAGGATTTGATGGCGGTGCCCTGCAGCTCGAAGTGGGCGCCGAAGAGGAGCTGGCCTGAGCCGATGAAGGCGCGCGGCGGCAAAGGGCCGGTGAAGAAGCTGCGATAGATGACGTTGAAGCGCTCCCAGAGGGAGACGTCGGGCGAGTAGATGGTGAGGGTGACGATGTCGTCCATCGTCATGTCGGCGGCGGCGAGGATGGCCTTGAGGTCCTGCATGAGGTAGGTGGCCTCGGCGTCGATGTCGGCGGGAAGCTCGCGGGTGCCGGGGGTGAAGCCGATGCGGCCGGAGATGTAGAGGGTCTTCTCGTCGACAAGGAGGGCGTCGGCGAAGGGAAGGTCGGGGTTGCGGGAGATGTAGCGGCGGGACATGGGTCTCCTTGGCGTTGTGGGTTGGGGGCGATCTGAGGGTGAGTGCGCTAAATACAGGGGTCTCTCCACTGCGCAGGGAACGGTGAGGCTGTTACCCTGCTTGGTCGAGATGACGGTCTTGCATTGGGTGAACTTTCAGGGCGAGGAGGAGTGTCCTCCTTCGCTCAGGCTGGGGCTTACTGGAGCCAGGCGGTCCAGGCCTCGAGGGCGCGTTCGCATTGGAGCGGTGGCGCTCTTTCTTGTCGCGGATCTTGTTGCGCAGTTCTTCTTCGAGCGGGGGGAGCAGGTCGAAGGTGATGTTGGCGGGCTGGAAGCGCTTGCCTTCGGCGTGGGTGATGTAGTGGGCGAGCGAGCCGATGGCGGTGGGCGCGGGGCGGGCGTCGGGCTGCTGGCCACGGGCGAGAGCGGCGGCGTAACGGCCGGCGAGCAGGCCGGTGGCGATGGACTCGGTGTAGCCCTCGACGCCGGAGAGCTGGCCGGCGATCAGGATGCTGGGGTGGGCGCGGAGCTGGAGGGTCTCGGTGAGCAGCGAGGGCGCGTTGATGTAGGTGTTGCGGTGGATCTGGCCGTAGCGGAGGAAGGTCGCGTTCTCGAGGCCGGGGATGAGGCGGAGGACGCGGGCCTGCTCGCCGAACTTGAGGTGGTTCTGGAAGCCGACGAGGTTGTAGCTGTCGGCGCGCAGATTCTCCTGGCGGAGCTGGACGACGGCGTAGGGCCAGCGGCCGGTCTTGGGGTCGGTGAGGCCGACGGGCTTCATGGGGCCGAAGCGCAGGGTGTCGCGGCCGCGGCGGGCGGTCTCTTCGATGGGCAGGCAGCCTTCGAAGTAGTTGCAGTGGTCTCGGGCGCGCCGGTGTTCGGGGAACTTCTCCCAGTCTTTGGCTTGGACTTCTTCGGCGGTGACGAGGGCGTCGAGGAAGCGGTCGTACTCCTCTTTGGTGAAGGGGCAGTTGATGTAGTCGGCGGTGCCCTTGTCGTAGCGGGCGGCGAAGTAGACCTTCTCCATGTCGATGGTGGTGGCGTCGACGATGGGCGAGATGGAGTCGTAGAAGGCGAGGTGGTCGGAGCCGGTGAGGCGCTGAGCTCGGCGGTGAGCGGCGGGCAGGTGAGCGGGCCGGTGGCGAGGATGGTGAGGGTGTCGGGGTCGTTCTCGTCGAGAGCTGGTGACCTCTTCGCGGTGGACGGTGATGCGGGGCTCGGCGGCGATGCGCGTCGGCGACGCGGCGGAGAATTCGACGCGGTCGACGGCGAGGGCGTGGCCGGCGGGGACGGCGGTGGCGTCGGCGTCGGCGAGCAGGAAGCGAGCCGGCGCGGCGCATCTCCTGCTTGAGCAGCCAGGGGGCGGTGTTTTCGGACTCGGACTTGAGGGAGTTGGAGCAGACGAGCTCGGCGAAGTCGGCGGTCTGGTGCGCCTCGGTGGAGCGGTGCGGGCGCATCTCGTAGAGGTCGACTTCGCAGCCGAGCGGCGGCGGCCTGGAGGGCGGCTTCAGGGCCGGCGAGTCCGCCGCCGATGACTTTGATCTTCTTCATACCTTCCAGATTACCGGCTTTTGGGCGGATTTCGCCCGCTGAGCCGGGAATCAGGGCTTGCCGGCGTTCAGGATCTGCAGGACGGGGTCGGGCAGGGGCTGGTCGGCGTTTTTGAGCAGCAGGCTGAGCTCCCAGATCTGGCGCTCGGAGAGGAGATGGGCGTAGGCGGGCATGCCGGCGAGGAGGCTGCCGTTCTCGATCCGGGCGTAGATCTCGCCGGAGGGCTGGGAGCTGACGCCGACGATCTCACTGTGGGCTCGTTTGCGCCAGAGCTGCGAGGCGGGCGGGTGCATCTGGGCGGCGAAGGGAGCGTCGTGGCTGGGGGTGCCGTGGCAGCGGGCGCAGTCGGTGCGGTAGAGGTGGGCGCCGGCCTCGAAGACGTCCTCGCTGATGCCGAAGGGCGGCTGCCTGTAGACGTGCTGCGTGTGGGCGAGCGGGGTGGACTGCCGTCGCCTCGGTCGGCTGCGTGGAGCGCGGCGTTGAGCCGACTGCCTGCGGAGCGACCGACCTCCGGAGCGACGATCTGGCGCACGGGAGCGGGCAGATTGGCTACCGTCCGCCGGGGCGCCTGATAGCGGAGGTAAAGAAAGAGTGCAACTGCGACCAGCACCAATGCCAGCAAAAAACCGAATACGAAGGTTCCAAATCCACTGCTCGACTTCCTTGCTCGTGCCACTTCCGAGGTCTCCTGAAATTCGCTGGATGTTGCGTGATGGATGCGACGGACAGGCTGCCGGATGTTCTAATAAGGACATGCAAAACAGCGGTGGTACACGCCACCCGGATCCAGCTTCACGGTATCAAAAATGAAGGAACGTGCAGGGGTAAATTCTTGATGTCTGGTTTCAGAGCAAGCATGCAGTGGATCGCGGCCGGGGTTTTGGCCGCAGTGGTAGCGGGCGGAGCGGTATCGGCTGGGGCGCAGTCCACCCGGCGAGAGCGGCGCGAGACCAATGCGAATCGCAAGGCGCGCATTGCGCGGACCATTCAAGACACGTATAGCCACCGGTACGAGGTCTTCGGCGGCGGCGGCTACCTGCGCTGGCGCTCGGGCGAGGACCTGAAGCGCAACAACGAGGTGACCTGGGCGACCAGCGCGACCTACTTCCTGAATGAAAAGCTGGGCGTCACCGGAGCGGTCAGCGGCGCCTTCGGCAACGCGAAGGTTCCGAACGTGCTGGTGCTCAACGGCGACTACAACCCGCAGATCAACGAATACTTCTTCATGGGCGGACCGACCTATCGTCTGCGCCTGCGCGAGAAGTACTCGGTGAGCGCATTTGTAACCGGCGGCGGAGCGTGGGGCATCTTCAGCGGCGGATCGAAGGGCGTTCCCTCGACGATCATCGGCATGTGGCCGGATGGACTGCGGCCGGCGGTGAACATGGGCGCGAACCTCGACTACAACCTGTATCCGAACATCTCGCTGCGGGTGAGCCCGACCTGGTATGGCACCACCTTCGGCAATACCTTCCAGAGCAACGTCGGCTTCAACGCTGGCGTGGTCTACCGCTTCGGCCGCATCAAGTAACGGCAGATGGCCGCAGGGTTCGCTGCGGGAGCACAATCGACGGAGTGAGGTGCGCGACGAACGGGAGCAATCTGGCCCATTCGTCCAAACCGATCTCCGTCGAAGTGTCTCTGCATACGACGTACCGCTCCTATGTCGAGCGCGTGTCTCGATCCTCTTGAACAAACGCATTTCCCCATCACAGCGCAGGTTTTGCCTGCATCTCCTGCTCGATCTCTTGCTCGACTCTGGTATCTCTGCGGCGGCGACCATCGTTACCTCGGTCGCGACGATCGCGCAGTCGCAGAAACGGCAGCTCCACACACCGATACAGCAGCATCGCCGCGAGCACGCAGGTCGACACCATACACCGCTGCCGCGGTCCAGCTTCCCTGGGCATAACCAAGCCGGTGTTCGAGATAGAGACCATCCAGATGCACGATCTCCTTGTGCGTCAGGTACAGCGCGAACGCGAGCGTCGCCAGCAGATTCGCACCCGGCACCCGCAGCCGAAGCAGCCCATTTTCGCTGACGCTCGACACCACGAGTAGCCCCAGACCAAGCGACAACAGCGGGAATCCCAGCACCGTGCTCACAACGCTGTCTGCCGAAGGAGTAGCCCCAATCGAAGAGCCACAACGCCGTCCCGGTGGTCGCCATCCCCAGCAGCAGAAGAGCGTGTCCCCGCCGCGTCGCCGCCGCCCACCAGCCCGGCCGAAAGCTCCGCACCAGCGCCAGCGTCACGCCCGCCAGCAGGCCATCCAACCGGCTGTACGTCGGATAGTAGATTCGCTTCATGAACGGCAGCCAGACCTGCTCGGCATCGCCTGCCGCACGCACCACATGCACCAGCTCGTACCAGCGCACGGCCACTCCCAGCAGCACCAGCCCCGCAATCAACCCCACCGTCTTCGCGAGCGACGGCCTCCGCATGCGCCACAGCACCAGCATCGGCAGCACCAGGTAGAAGTGCTCCTCCACGCACAGCGACCAGACATGCGAGGGGCCTCCAAAGATTTCTGGAATCTTTCCTCGATATCGAGATATCTTATATCGTAGGAGTTGAAGCAAGACCCAGATGACCTCCACCCCACAACCCGAGACCCTCGAAGCACCCCGCCTCTGGCTGATTCTCGCGCGCGCCTATGGCTCCATCGCCACCTACGTCGAGCGGTCCTTCGGCGAGCGCGGCCTCTGCCTCACCGACTTCATGATCCTCGAGGCGCTGCTGCACAAAGGACCGCTCACCATCTCCGCCATCGGCGAAAAGCTTCTGCTCGCCAGCGCCTCGATGACCTCGGCCATCGACCGCCTCGAGCAGCGCGGTCTGGTTCGGCGCACCGCCAGCGCGGAGGACCGCCGCGTCCGCCTCATCGAACTCACCGACGACGGTCGCGTCTTCATCACGCGCCTCTACGCCCACCACGTCGAGGATCTCGAGCGCATCACGGGCGACCTCTCGCCCGAGGAGCGTCGCGTCCTCTACGACGCGCTCAAAAAGATGGGGCTGACCGCCCGCGCGGCCACCCCGCCGCGCAAACCTGCCGAACCGTAGCGGCTGGAGCGCCCACAGTCTTTCTCTTCCACGACCCCGTTCCGTCTTGCGGGGCCACCCCTTCAGAGCCACACGCACCGCAAAGGAAAGCCATCATGAATCGTCGTTCGTTCTCCAAGCTCTTCGCCGCCGCCCTCGTCTTCACCGGTCTCACCGCCGCCTCGGCCCACGCCCAGGCCACAACAACTGGACCATCGACAAGAACCACGCCGCGATCACCTTCTCCATCAAGCACATGGGCGTCAGCACCGTGCGCGGCAACCTCAGCGGCATCACCGGCGACGTCGTCTGGGACGGTAAGAACCCCGCCACCGCCAGCGTCAACGCCACCATCGACGCCACCACCCTCACCACCAACAACGAGGCTCGCGACAAGCACCTGAAGAGCCCCGACTTCTTCAACGTCGAGAAGTTCCCCACCCTCACCTTCAAGTCCACCGGCATTCAGCGCGTGCACGGCAAGCTCCAGGTCACCGGCGACCTCACCCTCACCGGCATCACCAAGTCCGTCACCCTGGACGTGGAAGGCCCCACCGCGCCGCAGAAGGGCATGCAGGGCGGCCAGGTCATCGGCCTCTCCGCGACCGGAGTCATCCACCGCTCCGACTTCAACTTCGGCCCCAAGTTCGCGCCGCCGATGCTGGGCGATGACGTCCAGTTCACCATCGACCTCGAAGCCGACCAGAAGTAATCTCCGCGCAGCGCAAAGGCAGAACCAGCACCCCCATCCTCTGATAGCCTTATCCGCCAGTTGCCTCGGCCGGTTTAAGCGTCCAGGATGGGGGTGCCGTCTTTTAAGCGCCCAGCCTAATCCACGTCCCGAAAAATCTACTCACGAGGATCAGAGCGTATGCCGAACTCCCATACCGTCCGAATCGCCACCCTCGTCCCTCTCGCCCTGATGGCCGTCCTGCTCGTCGCCGGCTGCAACTCGAAGACCTCGCCCACCCCCGAGAACTACACCCAGGCGCTGAACGCCTACCTCCTCGCCCACAGCGATTGCCTGCTGCCCGCAACCCGTTTCCCCCTCGAGACCAGCGATCCCGCCAAGAGCCAGACAGCTCGACTCGCTCGTTCAGGCACAGCTGCTCGCCCGCGCCACCGAGCCCGCCATCCACGTCAGCCGCTATACCGTCACCCCGGTCGGCGCCCGTTTCGCCCCGCGCTTCTGCTACGGCCACCGCGAGGTCAACCAGATCGTCAGCTCCACCCCACCCGCCCAGGCCAACGGCTTCGTCGAGACCCAGGTCACCTTCACCTACACCCTCAAGGACGTCCCCGTCTGGGCTCGGAGCGCCGCCGTACAGGCCGCCTTCCCCGCGATGGCTCAGGCCACCGCCAACGGCGGCACCGCCACCCGCACCCTCGCGCAAACCATGGCAGGCTGGCAGGTCCCCGAATAACTTTCGCTTCAGCGTCTACGCAAATCTCAGCACTGGGAGCTACCCCAGCGCCTCGTTCACTGCCGCCCGCGCGTCCCGCACCAGGTCCGGCAGACCCACCCCGCGATACCCGTTCCCCAGCAGCCAAAGCGCCGCCCAGCTCCTGCACACGGCCGTCGAGCTCCGCCATCCGCTCCAGATGCCCCACCGTGTACTGCGGCAGCGCGCGCGGCCAGTGCCGGACAACCGTCACCACCGCCTCCGGCAGCGCGATCCCGAGCACCGTCTCCAGCTCCTTCCGCGCCAGCGCCGCAATCTCCGCATCGCTCCGGCCTCGCAACCGATCCGCCGTCGCGCCGCCGAAGAAACCGCGCAGCAGCCGTCCGCCCTCGGGTACGCGGTGCGCGAACTTCTGGTCCATGAACGTCGCTGCCAGCAGGGAGCTGTTCTCCGTCCGCTCCCTCCTGTCGGCGGCACCAAGAATCCAAACCCCTGCGGCAGCGCAAACCCTTCCGCGAAGCCGAACCCCACCACCACCGCCGAGCTTCCTTCGATCTGCATCAGCTCCGCGGCGCGTTCGTCGGTCTCGCGCAGCAGCCGTGCCGCCACGTCCACCGGAACCGCCAGCAGCAGACGCGTCGAAGCTCTCCCAGCCCGTGCCGCTCAGCACCTCCCACCCGGCGGTGCTCGCGCCGCACCTCCGCGACCGGCCGAACCAGCCGAATCCACTCCGCCGGAATCCTCGCCACCATCGCATCGATCAGCGTCCCCAGCCCGCTGCGCAGCGTCGTAAACAGCGAAGCTCGTCGTTCTGCCGCGCCGTCGCGCTGCGCCGATGCCCGCATTGAGTCCTTTGATTAACGACCCGTGCTCCCGCTCCATCCCGACAAACGGCAGCCATCACCGCCCGCACGCTCAGCTTTGTCACATCGCCGCCGAAGACCCCGCTCAGCAGCGGTGCGCCCACCTTCTCCAGCACCTCGTCGCCGAAGTGCCGCCGCACAAACTCCGCCACGCTCTCATCGGTCGCGGGAGCCGCAGCGCGCAGCTCCTCGGCCCGCGCGATCTCCTCGCGATACGCCGCCTTCGCCGCGTCACTGAACAGCTCCGACTGCTCCAGCGCCTCGAGATCCGCCGGCACCATCAGCCGCATGCCGTCCGGCATCGCGACCAGCTTCGGCTCCCCTCGGAGTTCGACGACGATATAGGTCTTCCGGGTCGCATCGTTCGACGGAACCAGCTCGTCGCCCAGCCCCAGCTCCTCGGCCAGCTCCCGCGCCCACGGCTTCTCCGTCACCCAGCCGTCCGGTCCGCCCTCGATCGTGAACCCGGCCTCGCGGACCGTCTCGACGATCCCACCCAGCCGCGCCGAGGCCTCGTACAGCACCGCCTCCACCGCCGCGCCCGCACGCCGCAGCCTGGCGATCTCATACGCCGCCGCGACCCCCGCAATCCCGCCGCCTACAATCGCAATCCGCTTCATGCCTGTGTCCTAATTGTGCGTCCGGCTGAAAAAGAAACGTCATCTCCACGGCGCGACGGACGGTAAAGGACTCATCCGTCGCGCAGTGGAGAGACCCTGTATTGTCGCCGTTGCGGTTGCTTGTTCCCGCACACAGCGCAGCGGGAGAAGCAACCTACACCGTTACGCGTTCGTCCAGCGTCGCCGCGTACTCGCCCGTCACCACCTCGGCCAGAGCCTCGACCAGCAGCGGCGAATCGTTCAGGCTCTCCGCCCGCCACAGCCGCAGCCCCAGCTCCTCGGCCATCTCCTTGAAGGCGATGTCGATGTCGTACAGAATCTCGACGTGATCGCAGAGGAAGCCCACCGGCTGCATCACCACGCCGACCTCGCCCTGTTCCTTCAGCGCCTTCAGCGTGTCCTCGACCGTCGGCCCGATCCACGGCCCGCCGCTGACGCCCTGGCTCTGGAACGCGAAGTACCAGTCCTTGTCCGTCATGCCCAGCGGCTTCATCCGCTCGACCACGTTCAGCGCCGTGTTCTTCGATTCCACAGGGTATGGGTCCGGCGTGTCCTGCATCGGCGTTCCCGGCCGTGCGCCCACAATCGACGCGCTTCCGGTCGAGATCGTCCGGCAGGGAACCGAGTGCGCCGTAAACAGCACCGGAACCTTGCGTCCCATCTCCGCGCAGGCCTTCTCCCAGGTCGGCGCCAGCCGCTCGGCGAAGGCCTCGCCCAGCGTCGGATTCTCCGCCCAGCCGGCGACAAACTCCATCTCCATGCCCGCCGCGGCCTTCTTCACCGCCTTGCGATGCAGCCCCACGCTGGTCCGCGAGTTCTGCGGCGCCAGACACACCGCCTTGAACCGCGTCACGCCATCCGCGCGCATCTGCGCCACGACGTCGGCGATATACGGATGCCAGTTCCGCATCCCCACATACACCTTGGTGTTCTCGTCGATCGACTTCAGCGCCTGCTCCAGCAGATAGCCCTGCGTCAGCGTCCACTTCGTCAGGTGCGGAGCCTCTTCGCCCGGCGTCTCGCGCAGCCCAATCTCCGCATAGCGGTGCTGCAGCTCCTCGACGACCTCCTGCGGCAGCGCGTGTCCGCCCGTCACATTGGTCAGATACTCGGCCATCTCGCCGAGCACATCCGGCGTTCCGTGCGCCAGCAGCAGAATCGCCTCGTACTTGGAAGTTCCCGCTCCGTCGCTCATATCCGTCCGTGCTCCTTCACCCACTCCACCACGCGAATCACGTTCTCGACCGGCGTTCCCGGCACAATCCCATGCCCGAGGTTGAAGATATGTCCCGGCCGCCGATCGGCCGCGGCCAGCACCTCGCGCACGCGCTGCTCCAGCACCGCCTCCGGCGCGAACAGCGTAATCGGGTCCAGATTTCCCTGCACGCCGCAGCCCGCGCCCACGGCCTTCCAGCCCTCGTCGAGCGGCACCCGCCAGTCGAGCCCGATCACATCCGCGCCCGTCTCCCGCATCGTGCTCAGCAGCGACGCCGTATCCACGCCAAAGTAGATCACCGGCACGCCCAGCGCCTTCACCCGCTCGACCAGCTCCTTGGTCCAGCTCAGGCAGTACTCGCGATAGTCGGCGACGCTCAGCGCTCCCGCCCAGCTATCGAAGATCTGGATCACATCGGCGCCAGCCTCGACCTGCTGCGCCGCAAACGCAACCAGCACGGTCACAAGCTTCTGCATCAGCAGACCCCAGGCCTTCGAGCCCGAGTACATCATCTGCTTGGTCTCGACGTAGTTGCGCGACGACCCGCCCTCGATCATGTAGCTCGCCAGCGTAAACGGAGCCCCGCAGAAGCCGATGATGCCCAGCTGATCGCCATCGATCCGCGGCCGCTCGAAGTGCTTGACGACCTTCTCGATCGCCCGCGCCACATAGCCCAGCTCGTCGACGCGATCCGTGCGCAGCGCCTCGACGTGCTCGAGCGACCGCACCGGCGTATGCACCATGCGGGCCCTCGCCCGCGACAAACTCGAAGTCCAGCCCCATCGGCGTAAACGGCAGCAGCAGGTCGGCGAAGATGATCGCCGCGTCCACGCCCAGCCGCTCCGCCGCGGTGATCGTCACCTCGGCCGCGATCTCCGGCGTGCGGCAGATCTCCAGCAGCGAATGGTGCTTGCGCACCGCCATGTACTCCGGCATATAGCGCCCAGCCTGACGCAAAAACCACACCGGTGTCCGGTCCACGGGCTGCCGCAGACACGCCTTTACAAACCGGCTTCCGCCCGCCTCGGTCGCCAACTTCACTGCATTCGTCTCGTCGCTCAAGCCTTTGATCTCCACCTTCTGAGCCTAGCACCGCAGCCCCGCGTCCAACCATGCCCACCGCGCCAATACCTCGCATAGGAGCCCCCAATCAGGCCGCCGCTTGCTACTTGCCGTCGTCTGAGGCCGTCACGCGGAGCGCAGCGAAGGCCACCGACGCCCTCGTTCTCCGTCGACCGGCCTCTTCCAGCCCTTGCTAAACTACGCCAAGCCAACAAAATCACACTCT
The DNA here is from genome assembly GCA_963755245.1 of uncultured Acidobacteriaceae bacterium. Taxonomy (GTDB): domain Bacteria; phylum Acidobacteriota; class Terriglobia; order Terriglobales; family Acidobacteriaceae; genus Edaphobacter. The sequence goes on from CAVWJY010000017.1 coordinate 13,467, forward strand.
CGAGACGCCATGCGCCCCCTGCTTCCCCTGTTTACTGCTCTCCTCTTCCCTGCCTCTGCCACACGCCCAGCGCATCGAGGTCACCGTCCCCTCGAAGACCCCGCTCAACGGCCACCTCATCCTCGTCATCAGCAAGAAGGACAGCCCCGAGCCGCGCATGCAGCTCGAGGAGACCTACGAGTCCGCCCAGGGCTTCGGCGTCGATGCCGTCAACGCCGACCCCGCCAAGCCGCTGGTGATCGACACCAAGACCGTCGGCTACCCCCGCGCCTTCCTCTCCGACATCGACCCCGGCGACTACACCGTCCAGGCCGTCTTCAACGTCTACGAGCCGTTCCATCTCGCCTCCGGCAAGACCGCTCTGGCTGCCGCCCGACAAGGGCGAGGGCCAGCACTGGAACCTGAAGCCCGGCAACCCCTACAACGCGCCCGGTCAAGCTCCACATCGATCCCAAATCGCAACGCCGTCCTCAAGCTGACCCTCGACCAGGTCATCCCGCCCATCGAGGGCACCGACCAGGATCCCGCCGTCATGGCCGCCCACGCGCCCGACGTCCAAGTGGCTCAAGTACATCCGCTTCCGCAGCGAGAAGCTCAGCAAGTTCTGGGGCCGCGACATGTACCTCGGCGCCTGGGTCCTGCTGCCCGACGGCTTCGACGAGCACCCCGACGCCCACTACCCGCTGGTCGTCTATCAAGATCACTTCCACGCCGGCTTCGGTCCCGCTGCCCTTCCTCGCCACCAAGCCCGAGCCGGGCAGCAAGGCTCCGCCGCGCCGAGGCCGGCTACAAGTTCTTCCAGGACTGGACCTCCGGCCGCCTGCCGCGCGTGATCATGCTCTACGTCCAGAGCGCCAACCCCTACTACGACGACACCTACGACGTCGACTCGAGCCAACGTCGGCCCCTACGGCTCGGCCATCAACGAGGAGCTGATCCCGGCCATCGAGAAGCAGTTCCGCGGCATCGGCCAGGGCTGGGCGCGCGCCACCTTCGGCGGCAGCACCGGCGGCTGGGAGGCCCTCGCCACCCAGGTCTTCTACCCCGACCTCTACAACGGCACCTACGCCGCCTGCCCCGATCCCGTCGACTTCCACGCCTACCAGAACATCGACCTCTACAACGACGCCAACGCCTTCACCCGCAAGGCCGACTTCGGCGAGATCCCCATCGCCGCCGACCGCAAGCCCGACGGCACCATCATCGCCACCGCCGCCGCCGAGTTCCGCTTCGAGTACGTCCTCGGCACCCACGGCCGCTCCACCGAGCAGTGGGACATCTGGCAGGCCGTCTTCTCGCCCGCCGGCGCCGACGGCTACCCCGCCCAGATCATCGATCCGCTCACCGGCGCCATCGACAAGCAGGTGCTCGCCTACTGGCACGACCACTACGACCTGAACGCCATCCTCGCAGCGCGACTGGTCCACCCTCGGCCCCAAGCTCGAGGGCAAGATCCACGTCGCAGGTCGGCGACGGCGACACCTACTTCCTCAACAACGCCGTCCACCTGCTCCAGAACTCGCTCGACGCCACCCGCAACCCGCACTCCGACGCCGCCTTCCAGTACGGCCCCGGCATGCCCCACTGCTACACCGGCGGCCCGTCGGAGTACACCATGCAGCAGAACAGCGCCACCTGGCCGCAGCGCGTGCTCCCGCTGATGACCGAGCACATGCTCAAGACCGCCCCCGCCGGCGCCGACACCACCTCCTGGCGCTACTAACCAACCCTCAATTCCGGAAGAACCGGGTGCCCCATCCTCGCGCAGCTTACCGCGCAGGCCGGGGCCTCGATCGCTTTCCGCGGCAGGTGGTTCCGTCGCCCGATGACCGTCATCCACGGTTTCCACACGGTTCCCAAGACAAAAGATTTCGCTTGAGTTTGCGCGAGAGCTGGGCCTAGCATCAAAACAGAAACCCGGTCCGCAGGCTGCGACCTGAGAACCGGGGTAGGAACGGGTTATACGTGGAAGCTGCGCCAGAGATCGACGCAGACCTTCACCACAACCCACACGGCCTTAGCCCAGGCGGTCACCTGAGCGGGCCAGCGGTTCGGCGACGATGCCTTTTCATCGTTGCCCTCCTGATAAAACGAGGGCCTCGGTTCCAGCCGAGGCCCTCGCCATTTCAGTGCGGCGAAACTTCGCCGCTGACCCACTTTGCGGGCCAGCAAGCCGTTCTGTAAAGGTGATTTTCGCGATAGTTTTTGCGCTGCGTGCTGAGAGGCACAGCAGGAGCCAGCATCCAGAACGCACAAAAGGCCTGGAATCAATATCTTGACTCCAAGCCTTTTGCATCAATATTTTAGCGACAGCCGACTCTACAGGTCGCTGTTGGAAAAGAACTTAGTACTGTGACTAAGCCTCGATGCGGAAGCTGAACTCTTCGATCACCGGGTTGGTCAGGACCTCGCGCGCGATGCGCTCCGCCTCGGCCTCGGCCGCCTTCGGGCTCCAGGCCGTCCTCCAGCGTCAGCACAAAGTACTTGCCCTGGCGCACGTCGGCGACGCCCTTGTATTCCATCCGCCGCAGAGCATCCGCGATCGTCTTGCCCTGCGCATCCAGGACGGTACGTTTCAATGTGACATAGACATGAGCCTTCATCGTGTCTGATTATAGAAGATGTACGAGGCCTCATGGACGCATGAGGGCGGCATGGCCTGCTTTTCCGGGTCGCCGCAACCTCCCGCCCCAGCAGCGGTGGCACGCGTCCGCACCCCTCAGAAACCTCCCAGCGAGAAGAGATGCCAGACTTTATGCCTAATTATCTAGAGCTTCCGATCGGACCGAAGTCCCCCGAGGTCGTCAACGCCGTCATCGAAATCCCCAATGAGGGCATCAACAAGTACGAGTACGACAAGGAACTTCACGTCTTCCGTCTCGATCGCAACCTCTACTCGCCCGTGCACTACCCCGGCGACTACGGCTTCCTCCCCTCGACCCTCGGCGACGACGGCGATCCGCTCGACTGCCTGGTGCTGGTCGACTCCCCCAGCTTCCCCGGCTGCGTGATGGAGGTCCGCCCCATCGGCGTGCTCGATATGATCGATCAGGGCCAGGGCGACGAGAAGATCCTCTGCGTCGGCAAGGGCAACCCCCGCTACAACGACGTCACCAACTTCTCCCAGATCTACCCGCACATCCTGCGCGAGATCACCCACTTCTTCTCGATCTACAAGGACCTCGAGGGCAAGAGCGTGGAGGTCCGCGGCTGGCGTGACGCCGAGTGCCGCCCGCGCCGTCATCGTCCAGGCGCAGCAGAGCTTCCTCGCCAAGAAGGCCCAGAAGTAACCAGCGGTCGCAGTCGCAGAACCGAAACCCCATGCATGCGCAGCGACACGCCCATGCATGGGGTTCTCCATTTGGATCGCAGCCGGCAGCGAGACAGGTCCGGACCTAGCGCGCCAGACTTCGTTGGACTTAGGTCATTTGCTTTCTAGACTTTAGGACTCATGTACGGGCGGAGAGGTCGCGACCGTCCTCCCGAGCGCAGCGAGACCGCTCTGTTCCTAACTCCTGCCGATACAGCTCCCGCCGTCGCTGCTCCCCACCGCGCCACCCCATAGATCAGCGGTCCCGCAGCGCCCACCAGCGCCGCGAACCCAGCGCCGGAACTCCCGCGACCCGCTCCGCACGCGCCGCCCAGAGCGCATACCCGATCAGCAGCGCCGGTCCGACGCCGACGCCGATCGCGCCCCAGATCCCTCCCGGAACCCGAAACGGCCGCGCCAGCTCCGGCTCCCGCAGCCGCAGCACCACCAGCGCGACGAACTCCAGCAGCAGCGCTCCGCCATACAGCACCAGGTCGATCGAGATCAGCCGCTCGAAGCTGAACCGCAGCGCCAGCGCCCAGGCCGCGCTGCACAGCAGCACGCTCACCCACGGAACGCCCGGCCCGCGTCGTCCGCCGCAGCGCCGCCGGCAGCAAGCCCTCCTCGGCCATCGCATACGGAACCCGCGTGTAGCTCATCACCAGCGCATTGAACATCCCGAAGCCGTTCAGCATCCCGCCCAGCACCATCGCCAGCACCAGCACCGTCCCCAGCACTCCCAGGTCCCAGCAGCGCGCGCGCCGCATCCGTCCACGCGCCGGTCGAGAACCGGTCCGCCGGAATTCCAGCCACCGCAACCGCAGCCAGCGGCAGAATATAGGTCAGCGCCACCAGCGCCGACCGCACGTCAGCATCGCCCGCGGATAGTTCCGCTGCGGCTGCTCCACCTCCTGCGCAACCGTCGAGGCGTTGTCCCAACCCATGTAGTTCCACAGCGTCACCAGCACCGCGCCGGCGAAGTCCGGCGTCGCGACCGGCCGCGCCAGCGCCGCCAATCCGCCGCCCGCGACATGCACTCCGAATCCCTTCCAGAACCCAACCGCAACCAGCACCACGAACGGCGCAGTCAGCACGCAGAACATCCCCACCGATCCTTCGCCCACCGCCCGCGCGCCCAGCAGGTTCCACGCCGCGCACACCAGCACCACCGCGAGCGCCCAAAGCGTCCCCAGATGCCCGGCCGTCCACGCCGGCTCGACCCGTCCCAGATAGAGCACGAAGATGGTCGGATAAATGGCCATGTCGAACACGCTGGCCGCGAGGCTCAGCCACGCCTCCTGGAACCCCCAGAAGCCGCCCAGCGCCCGCCGCACCCAGCAGTAGTAGCCGCCCTCCATCGGCAGCGCACTCGCCAGCTCGCCCACCATCAGGCTCGTCGGGAGGCTCCAAAGCACCGGAACCACCAGCAGCAACAGCAGCGCCCGCCCGTATCCCGCCATGCCCAGGATGTCCTCGAGCCCATACGCCCCGCCGGAGACCATGAAGTACGTCGCCGCAATCAGCGGCAGCAGCCGCATCTTTCCGCTTCCGAGAAGGGGGGCCTCCGGTGGAATATTCGCCTCACGTCAGGGATACCATCCCTATGAGTTTCGTGGATCTGAGCGCGCCCTCGCAACTCCTATGCAAATACATGTCCCACATAAGCCTCGACCACGCTATAATCACGGAAGCCCCATGATGCGGAGCGCGCCAGCGCTTTGCCCGGTGCAAGCTGGGGGTGGTATGCGGAGAGTTGGCCGAGAGGCTGAAGGCGGCGGTTTGCTAAACCGTTATAGGACCAAAAGTTCTATCGGGGGTTCGAATCCCCCACTCTCCGCCATAAGCTTAGAACCCCCCGGAAAACCGAGCGCTTAGAGCCATAAGGCTAGTGTTATCAGCATTTTATCTGCATACGGTTTCGTATAGTGCATAAAGCTGGTAAAGCCCTTATACACTAATTGGGTCGCTAAACGGGCCCCCGGTTTCGGGTACCGGATGCCGGCTCTTCCGGGTACCTAAACCCCCTCCTCAGCTTGAAGGAGTTTTCCTCAATGCCAACTGAGCCGCTGTTTGAGCTAGCTAGGCCGTACCGTGTGACTCCCGGCGCTCTCGCAGCCGTAGAGGAAGCGGACTAAACAACTAGAGGCTGTTACCTTCCCATCCTTGGTGTGTAACTGCCAATCGTGGTACCCTGGCCGGCAGAGACGCGGTATCCATCTGGAATAGAGATATCCGCATCCGCACACACAAGGAAAACCAAGCTCCAACTGATCGGCGGGAGCGAGGGTAGCGAATCGGTCTCAGAAGCATCAGGATACCTCTTGCAGATGAGTTTGAGGCGCTGATCAAGCGCATCACATCGCTTGATCCTGCTGCTTGAAAAACGCACGAGCGAATCCGCCTGCATTGACCTGCGAGTCCCTCTATCCACAGAAGCGTGGGGGAGGAGTGGGCGTGAGGAGTGGGCGTTCGTGTTGCCATAGCTACTGTTGAGCCGCGCGGCCATGCGCGGTAAGAGACGAAGCGGGACGCTGTCATTGGTGATGCATTTCGCAGTGGCTCTGAGTATGGAAGCGTTCGTCGCAAGTACTGAGCAAACGTGGCGAAGCCGGACCCATTCGGAGTCCGGCTTCGCTGCTTACCCGGTGAGTTAGAAGTTGTACTTGAGGCTCAACTCCAGGATTCGGCGACCTGTCTTGAAGGGAAGCACGCCGAACCCAGCGCTGGTGTTGCTGGAGTTCTGGGCAAAGGAGGTGCTGTTCGGGTTGTTGTAGTTCAGATAGTACTGGTTGGTGAACGCGCTTGAGAGCGTGGTCAGTGGATGATTGAGGAAGTTGAATCCAGACGCCCGGAAGGTGATGTTCTGGTTGTCGCGGAACAGAAACGCCTTCTGAGCGCTGATGTCCGAGTCAAAGAACGTCGGCTCCGTGAGCCGAGGCAGCACATACTGCCCATTCTGCAGGAAGTTCGGAAGGCCAAAGCAGGCACCGTTCGCGAACTGATGGGCTCCAAGAGCTCGAGTGCGGATTGCAGGTCACGGTCGGCTGCAGGCTGACGTCATTTGTGCCGAGGTACTCCACGTTGCTGACAGGAATTTCGTTGGGATTGGCAGTGCCGTTGGCCAGGTTGGGCTGACCGATGGTGCCGGTCAGGTTCAGGTTCGGCGTGCTGATGGCGGTAATGTCCGCACCGCTTTGCAGCGTCGTGATGCCGGACACCTCCCAGTCGTTGACAAACCCGCCGACAAACCGGTTCTGCACAGGCTTGCCTACTTCAAACGTATAGGTGGCGTTGAAGATATGACGGCGATCGAAACTCTCCGTTCCGTAGTTCTGGCTGAGGCTGAACGGCGTGGTCGGAAACCCGTTGCTGTCGTCCGCACCCGCACCGCGTACGCCAAGCGCCTTGGAGAAGGTGTAGTTGACATTGAACAGAACGCGACCCGTTTGACGTGAAACACCAATCTGCAGGCCGTTGTAGTTCGAGTACAAGTTGTGGTTGCTGACGTCGATGTCCTGATACTGAACGGTGGGCGTGTTCAGAGGACGGTACTCGTCAATCTGCTGCGCGCTGGCACCGGCAGCGTTCGAGGTATAGACGGGGCTGTAGGGCAGGGTGTCCTGGTTCAGATTCGTCAGGACTCGACCGTATTGGGGGCTTGCCGTGTCCGGATCCGGTTTGTACAAGCCGCCGATTGGGATTGCGTTTACGTTGTCCAGCGTCACGGGTTGGGTGCTTCCGCCGTTGATGAGAAAGCGATTGTTGGCGCCCACGTAGCTCATGACAAGATTGATACGGCTGGGCAGCGCCTGATTGATGGTCAGACTGTAGGTATCGCTCAGGGGCTGCTCGCGATCGCCAGGAGTGCTGCCATACATCGCGCCCGTGGTCATGTACGAGGTCCTGTTGACGGCTGTGGGGCTAGCGAGGTTCAGCTGGCTGATGGCGGCCAGCGAACTGATGCCTTCGGTCACCTGCTGAACGTTCTGCGTGACCTCTACGTTGTTTGAGATGTTGTTCCATGAATCATGACCACGGAACTCACCCCAACCTCCGCGGATGACGGTCTTGCCGTTATTAAGGGCATCCCATGCGAAGCCAAGGCGCGGCTCCACGAAGAAGGGATACGAATGTGCGCCGGAGAGAGGGATGGAGGGATCGATGGCATGCCACAGGAAACCCGGGTAAGGCGAACCCTGAGTCGGGTTGGTGATTTGAGAGGCATCAAAGACCGCGACACCCTTACCGTCCTGATCGTTCCAGAGACCCTGGTGATCGAATCGGACACCATAGTTGATCGTCAGATTCTTCGATACCTTCCAGGAGTCGGTCCCGAAGAAGGAGGTGTTCCAGAAGTACATGTTCACGGAAGGAAGCACATTCTGCTGCGAGTAGCCACCGACGTAGCCTTCCAGCTCGTTGGTGGAGAAGTTGCCGGAGAACGTCACCAAACTCCCGTTGATGTCGGACTGCTGTGACCCTGCACCGGGCTGATAGTAGTTCGAGATCGCGCCATTGGTGATCTGGTTGGTCTCTTGCTGATTATTGGTGATGCGTTGGCCGTACACGCCGAAGACGGCCGTGTGGTTGCCCCAGACCTTGGTGACGTTATCACCGGCCTCGGGATCGAACTTGTGGGCATACACCGGGCCAAGCGAGTAATCCGGGATGATGGAAAGAGGCAAGCCACCGGATCCGCTGGGCGAGTTGTACGCCTGGATCTGCGGCAGCACGTGGCGGCCGTTCGCGTAAGCGCCCTGATAGGGATAACCGGTCAACACCGAGGTCTGCGCACTGGTGAAGTTCTGATCCAGATAAACCAGGTTGGCGAACAGTTGGTTGGTCATGGTGGGCGTGACAATGGTCGTCAGGCTGCTCGCCATCGACTGTGCGTTGGTGTGTTCGAGGCCACCACCCGGCGTATTGACGCCATTGGGGTTGTAGTACACGGCCGCCGGTTCCCCGCTGATCCCATGTTCGGTGTCGTAACGCGCGAAGAGATGGTTTTTTTCGTTGATACTGAGGTCGATGCGGCCGATTGCTTGCCAGAGATCGTTGTTGATGTAGTCGTCGGCCTGCCAGTTATAGGGATTCGCGACCGTCGGGACATTATTCGGCAAGGGGAAGGTATTGAAGATGTAAGCGGCACCCGGGTCGATGTCCGCAGCCGGCAGCTGACCGTTGGTGAGGGGGGTGCCGTGCTTGTCGAAGGTTGGCACCACGTCGATGGCGGAATAGTTGCTGGTGCTGGCGCAGGGCGAACCCGTCTGCGTGGTGGTTCCCGTAGGCGCCGTGCATAGATTTGGACCAAGGAAGTTTTGAATCGAGGCTGCACTGTAATCACCGCCGCGCATCGCAGCGGTCGGCACCAGCGCATGCACGATCGCACTGCCCGAGCTTCCGTAGGCGTAAACGGCACGCTGCGCGTAGTCTTCGGCACCGGCAAAGAAGGTGAGCTTGCGATTGTGGTTGAAGTCCGTCCCGGGAATCAGTACGGGGCCGCCGACCGCAAATCCGGGATACACCTCGTGCTCTGGATCCTTGGCCTGGCTGGTCGGTCCGTTCAGAGCGTCCGAGGAGTTGAGCTGGTTGGTGCGGGCAAAGGTGTACACCTCGCCATGAAAATGGTCTGTGCCGGACTTGGTGGCAACGCTGACAACGATCGGGCCGTTCGCAATGTCCGCACCGAAGTTCGACGTCTGCACCTTCACCTCAGCCACCTGATCGTAGTTGACGTTGATCAGGCCGCCGCCATAGTTGCCCGGATCGGTGATATTGGCGCCGTCCAGGTGGATATTGATGCCCTGGATACTGCCGTCGACCGAGTAGTAGTTGGACGCGCCGGCAACGCTTGTCTGCGAGGGGTCATACCCCTGGTTGTTCACGTTGGTATTGTTTTGCGACTGAGCGAAGCCGGGAAGGGTCTTGAAAAGCTCCGAGACGTCACGGCCCTCTACGGAGAGGTGCTTGATCTCTTCTGCGCTAATCAGGTCGGCCTTTTCGCCTGTATCCAGCGGCACTTGTCCCTCGGCTTCGACGGTGACACTTTGCGAGGCTTCTCCGGGCTGCAGCTTGAGATCGGAGAGGCTGCGGCTGTCACCTGGATCGAGGTGAATGCCCGTCTTCCGTGAAGGCCTCAAAGCCCGGCGACGCGATGCGGAGGGTGAAATCGCCCGAGGGAAGACCGGTAAAGGAGAACAGGCCCGATCCGTTGCTCTTTCCGGTGAACTTGGCGCCAGTAGCCTGATTCGTCAGCGTGATGGGGGCGTTTGAGATGACAGCGCCGGTGGTGTCGGTGACGGTACCGGAGATGGTGCCATTGATGACCTGGGCGAAAGCGGGCGACACATACCGAGACATGCTGAAGGGCACGAGCAGGCAGCTGGCGATGAGCCCTGTTTTCAACAACCTAAATCCTGTCTTGCATTGGACATTCATGTTTCTTTCGGCTCCCATTTATATTCAGAGTCACTACTTCTTCTTCGGCCATAGAAAATAGCTGAATTAAAGCATTTAGTTATTTTGTGAGGATTTCTTCTACGTCACAAAGATAAGAGATGTCAACGATAATTATGGGCTATCGGCCATCTTGTTGATCTCATGACGCTCAACGTCGCAAAGCTAGCCCATCCCACTCGCAGAGCGGTGTTGCCTCGGGGATCACGGCCTTGTCCTGTCAGTCTGCTCGGAGACGGCGGCGTGGCCATGCCCACCAACAGCCGGAGGTGGCGCGATTGATATTGCCTCAGCCGTGTATATTATTCGGGACCCGAATTTGAACGCGGCTCCGCGCGCATGTCGACCACTACACCGACAGAGAGCTTGGTGAGGGCTGCGTCAAAGCGGCGAAAGGTCGTCAAGGCGTACCGCTACATTTTCACGAACTACATCGTCCCCAAGTGGGGCAGTCTCCCCCTCGGAGCAGTAAAGGCCGTAGCGGTCTGAAGTTGGCTCCGGTCGTTGGACAAAGCCAACGGCACGAAGGCCAAGATTCGGGAGGTGTTCGGAGCTGCCTTCCGGCACGCCATGCGCCATGAGCTGTACCCGACGAACCCCATTGCCAACGTGAGACAGGCGCGGAAGCGGACATGGATCTATCTGGCCTCAAGTGGGCGACGTGGACGGGCGTGCGATCCTGCACGTCCGACGTTCCTACGTCGACGGCGTCGTGGGACCGCCCAAAACGGACTCCTCACGTCGACCACTGCCCATTCCGCCGCAGGCCCTGGAAGCACTCAAGGCGTGGCGGGAGAATCTTCCTACACTGCCGCCTGATGACTGGGTATTTGCGTCCGAATTCCCTTCGGGAAGCAGCCGCTCTGGCCAGGTACTCTCTGGCGGAGGAATGTGACTCCAGCGATCGAACAGGCCGGAATCAGGAAACCGAAGCTGGGCTGGCACACGCTACGCCGGTCCTACGCTTCCCTGCTCCTGTCCAGCGGGGCAAGCCTTCGGGTGAGCATGGAGCTCATGCGTCACTCCACAGCGGAGATGACGCTCGGCACATACGCTCAGACTGTGGGGGATGAAAAGCGGGAGGCTGGGAGCAAGAGTTGCTTCTGCATGTGTTCCCCAAGGTGGAGAGCAGCGTAATGGTCCCAGATTGGCCCCACGCTGCTTTTGTATTCCTTATTGGTCCCAGATTTTCTTGGTAAACCCTTGAAATCTTTGGTGGAGCTGAGCGGGATCGAACCGCTGACCTCCTCGTTGCGAACGAGGCGCTCTCCCAACTGAGCTACAGCCCCTAAAGGGAATGTCATCCGAGGCTTACGCGCTGCTCGTACGGGCAACTCATACCGGAACAACATATGTGAGTGTATCAGCAACTTTGCTCGGGCTCAACCCCTTCGTTGCTCCCGTCTTCTTGACGCGCGGCGTCTGTCCTGGCCCCGAGTCTTCCGGTGACGACGGTTCCTTCGGTCAGCGGCTTGTCCGCCACATGCCAGACCACGCCGTCCTCTTCGACGACGCCGAGCACCGGAACCGCGAGCCGCGCTCCGCTGCGCGCAACCGCCTCCAGCACGCCCGTCTGCGCCGCAGCCGAGAACAGCGTCCGGTCGAGCGCGATCTGCCATCGCGCTCGACCGGAGACTCGTGATTCCAGCCGGATGTCGGTTACCACGGCTTCGAAGCTTGCGCAGCACCGCACGTCTCCTGATTCGCGCTCACCGTCCGAGCACCTTCACCAGCGCCTCCATCTCGCGCCTGCTGCCGACCATGAACGGCGTCCGCTCGTGGATGCCTTCCGGCACGATGTCGAGGATTCTGCCCGAGCCGCCGACCGCCATGCCGCCCGCCTGCTCGGCGATGAAGGCCAGCGGATTGGCCTCGTACAGCAGCCGCAGCTTGCCCTTCGGCTGCTTCAGCGTCGGCGGATAGAGAAAGACGCCGCCCTTGAGCAGGGTGCGGTGGAAGTCGGCGACCAGGCTGCCGATGTACCGCGAGCTGTACTCGCGGCCGAGACCGCCCGAGCGCAGCATCTCGATGTAGGTGCGGTACTCCTCCGGCCAGGTCGCCGCATTGGCCTCGTTGGTGCTGTAGTAGCTTCCCTGCTCGGGCATCTGCATGCGCTCGTCGCTGAGCACGAAGGCGCCGATGGTCGGGTCCAGGGTGAAGCTGTGTACCCCGTCGCCGGTCGTGTACACCAGCACCGTCGACGGACCGTAGACAACATATCCCGCTGCAACCTGCGTGTAGCCGGGACGCAGGATCGGAGTCCTGCAGCTCGCCCTCGGGAAGACGGCGCGAGAACGCTGAAGATGGTTCCCACGTTGACGTTCACGTCGATATTCGAGGAGCCATCGAGCGGGTCGAAGACGATGATGTACTTGCCGGTCTCGCCGTTGAAGCCGACCGCGCGGTCGAAGGTCACGGGCTCCTCGTCCTCCTCGCTGACCAGCGCGGCGACCGAATCCCGCAGCCCGAGGCAGTGCAGCAGCGCCTCGTTCGCGTAGACATCGAGCTTCTGCTGCTGCTCGCCCTGGACATTGGTCGCGCCATAGGCGCCCAGAACGTTGCTGAGCCCGGCCAACCGGATCTTCGCCTCGATCATCTTGGTGGCGAGCGTGATTCCGCTCAGACAGCCAACTAAACGTTCCACTTGCGTCACTGATGCCCTGCTGCCGTTGCAGAATATGCTGCTGCACGGTCGTAATCATCGCCATCTTTTTCGCATCCTTGGATATCCTGCAATCCTGCAAGACTCGTTTCTAGAGCTCTAAATCATATCCGGTTGCGAGCTACGGCCTGGTCCGATTACCGCGCGTGCATTCCACACATGTCCTCTCGTTGGTTACGTATATGCGCGTCAGAAGCGCCTTCCAACATGCAAGAACGGCGGCACCGAAGCGCCGCCGTCTAGCATTGCTCTCTCGAGATACCGTTCTAGGTGAGATCGTCGGTGTCGAAGCTGGGCACCTTGCGACCGAGCGCGGAGGTGTCGCGACGGCCCGTGACCAGGCTTTCGACGACCCCGTCGATCTCTGCTGCCTCGGCGTCGGCCTCGGCGGCTGCGGTCATGCGGGCCAGCGGCTCCGGAGCCTCGATGCTCTGCAGCAGCACCGTCGCGTGGGCGACAGCGACGTGGTCCTGGTTCAGGCCCTCGGGCGTCTTGGCCTTGATGCCGACCTCGCGCGGGCTCAGGTGCAGCAGCTCGGCCACGCGCTCGCGCAGCTCGCCGGCGATGGGGCACGATCTTCGGCGCCGCCAGAACAAGCACGGTATCGATATTGACGATCTCGTAGCCGGCCATCGCGATCTCTTCGAGCGCCGTCGCCAGGAAGATGGCCGAGTCGGCGTTCTTCCAGCGCGGATCGCTGGGCGGGAAGAAGCTGCCGATGTCGCCGGCCGAGACCGCGCCGAGAAGGCTGTCGGTGATGGCGTGCAGCAGCACGTCGCCGTCCGAGTGACCGGCGAGGCCCTCGGGGTGCTCGATCTTCAGGCCGCCGATGACCAGCGGGACGCCGGGCTTGAAGGCGTGCGAGTCAAATCCGTATCCAATTCTCATGCTCGGCCGCTTGCTCATTGGGCTCCTCCCAGGTAGAACTCTGCCAGTTCCAGATCGCCGGGCTGGGTGATCTTGAAGTTTCTCGCCGATCCGGGAACGACGGCGACCTGGACGCCGGCGCGCTCGAGCAGGCTGGCCTCGTCGGTGCCGGCGAACTCGTCTGCCGCGGCCTCATCGAAGGCTTGCTTGAGCAGGGAGTACCGGGCGCCCTGCGGGGTCTGGGCGTAGACGACGCGCTCGCGGGGGATGGTGGAGGAGATGATGGCTCCGTGGGCGGTGCGCTCCACCTGCTTGATGGTGTCGACCGCGGGCATGCCGACGATGGCCGCGCCCTGCGCGAGGACCTCGTCGATGGTGCGCTCGATGGTGGCGACGTCGATCAGCGGACGGACGGCGTCGTGGACCAGGACCACGTCGTCGGGCTGCGCCGGAAGCGCGGCCAGCGCCTTGGCGACCGACTGCTGGCGGAAGTCGCCGCCTTCGACGACATGGACGCGAGCGCCGAGGCCGAACTCGGCGACCTGCGCGCGCACCCGCTCGATCTCGGAGGTGCGAACGGCGACGAAGATGGCCTGAACCCGCGTCGATGGCCAGGAAGGCACGCAGCGAGTGGATCAGGATCGGCACCCCGCCGATGGTCAGGAACTGCTTTGGAGCCACGCTACTCGGCGCTGCGCCGGCGGTAGTACCGACCGACATCCGCGTTCCGATACCCGCTGCTGGAAGAATGACAAATACACCCATAACCCTCTAACTATAGCAAGATATAGACAGGTCGCCGCTTGGCCGGCCGAGACGCTTCTTCGGCGCGGCTGGGACGACTGCGCGGCCGCTTTCCGTGCTGCGGTTGGGGGACCCTACCCCCTCCCCCACATGAAGCCCAAAGTCCAGAAAGCAAAGACCTAAGTCCAAACCAAGTCAGACCAGGCGACCTGGGGCCGTCGACGGACGTTGCGATAGTCTGTTTTATCAGCGTGTCAAGGGTTCCCTGTCGGAAGGGCGGCGCGGTAGCGGTCCGCACGCCAGGCTGAAGGCATCGGCAACCGCAGTCCCCTCCGGGGCGAAACCAAAAGAGGCACGGCATGGCTATCGAAGCACGGCTGCCAGGCATACGACGGCCCGGGCTGGCGCGATCTGCGGGCCATTTAGGATGGTCACGATGGCTCCGTTCTTTCGTCCTCCGCTGCCTCCGTCTCGTCCCCTTCCCTGCTTCCGCTTCAGCCGCGAGACGATCCAGCCCGGGCGACCGGATCTGCGCCGCGGTGTCGGGGGGTGCGGACTCGGTGGCGCTGCTGCTGCTGCTGCATGCGGCGAACGCGCTGCCGCGGGAGTCGCTGGGGGTGGGGCTGTCGGCGGTGCATGTCCACCATGGGCTGCGCGGCGAGGAGGCGGACGCCGATCAGGCGTTCGTGGTCGATCTGTGCCAGCGGCTGGAGATTCCGCTGCACCTGCGCGCGGTGAGCGTGCCCGAGCACGCGGCGGCGACCGGCGAGACGATCGAGGAGGCGGCGCGGACGCTGCGCTACCAGGTCTTCCACGAGCTGCTGGCGAGCGGCGCGGCGGATGCCATCCTGACCGCGCACACCCGCGACGACCAGGCCGAGACGGTGCTGATGAAGCTGCTGCGGGGGGCCTGGACGGAGGGGCTGAGCGCGATTCATCCGGTGGTCACGGTGCCGCTTCCCAACTCCGGACGGACGGGACGGATTCTGCGGCCGCTGCTGGGACGTGCAGCGGAGCCAGATCGAGGCGCTATCTGCGGTCGCTGGGGCAGGCGTGGCGGACGGATTCCTCGAACGCCGACCCGGCGTATACGCGGAACCGCATCCGGCATACCGTGCTGCCGCTGCTGCGGGAGGAGAATCCGGCGCTCGACCAGACGCTGGCCAATCTGGCCGAGCTGGCGCGGGAGGAGGAGGCGCGCTGGCAGACGGAGCTGGCCCGGCTGCTGCCGCAGCTGCTGCTTCCGGGCAAGCCGGTGCGCGGCGGGGGCAGGGCGGTTTCGACGGCGGTGGGGGAGCAAGCCCTTTCGATTGAGATCGATCGGCTGCGCGGGCTGGATCCGGCGCTGCGCCGGCGGGTGCTGCGGGCGGCGGCGCGGCAGCTGGGGGCGCGGCTGAGCTTCGAGGAGACGGCGCGGCTGCTGGCGCTGGCCGGGTTCGGCGGCCATCCGACGGTTACGCCGCGCAATGGAGCGACGCTGGAGCTGGCGCAGGGGTTGCGGGCGGAGCGGTCGCTGCGGGAGCTGCGCCTGTTTCGTGCCGAGCGCGATCTAGAGTTTGTCTGGCCGATCGGCCACAGAACGGCGCCCAAAAGTCATCCAACGCTGCGAACATGTTTGCCCTGCAAGCATGCTGAATCCTCCCCATTCGGAGTAGAATCTGATCTAATTGACGGTATGTCTCGGTGGTCGTGTCCAATCTCTTCGCACCACACGCAGAACCTTCGCCCTGCAGCACCGTCTAAACGGCTAGCCAACCCTGACGTGCGCGATACCGTCGGCCAGCTCTGACGTCGGCTTCTCGAACACGTCAGACATAGAGGTAGAAAACGAGGAAATGCAATTGAACTCCACCGTCAAACAAATTCTGATCTGGGTCTTCATGATCGCGTGTCTCATCTGCCTCTGGCAGTTCGTTGTCAAGGGCGCCGGAGTGGGACAGGATCATGCCGTCAGCTTGACGCAGTTCCTGAACGATGCCGATCAGGGCAAGATCAGTGACGTGGTCGTCAATAACTACCGAGGTAACTGGGCACTATCGCGACGATAAGAACCAGTTCCACACCACCGTGCCCGCGACCTATCCGGACATGTTCAACATTCTGCGCAGCCACGGCGTGAATGTGACGATCAAGGACCAGAACTCGAACTTCTGGGTCTCGACGCTGATCTCGATCGCTCCGTTCGCGCTGCTGCTGGGTCTGTGGTTCTTCCTGCTCCGCCAGATGCAGTCGGGCGGCAACAAGGCGATGAGCTTCGGCAAGAGCCGCGCGCGCCTGCTCTCCATGCAGCAGAAGAAGATCACGTTCAAGGACGTCGCCGGCGTGGATGAGGCCAAGGAAGAGCTGAAGGAGATCATCGAGTTCCTGCGCGAGGCGCAGAAGTTCCAGCGGCTGGGCGGCCGCATTCCCAAGGGCGTGCTGCTGGTCGGGCCTCCGGGAACCGGCAAGACCCTGCTGGCCCGCGCTGTGGCCGGCGAGGCCAATGTTCCGTTCTTCTCGCATCTCGGGTTCGGACTTCGTGGAGATGTTCGTCGGCGTGGGCGCAAGCCGCGTCCGCGACCTGTTCGAGCAGGGCAAGAAGAACGCTCCCTGCATCATCTTCATCGACGAGATCGACGCCGTCGGCCGTCACCGTGGCGCAGGCCTCGGCGGCGGACACGACGAGCGCGAGCAGACCCTGAACCAGCTGCTGGTCGAGATGGACGGCTTCGAGTCCAACGACGGCGTGATCCTGATCGCCGCGACCAACCGTCCCGACGTGCTCGATCCGGCGCTGCTGCGTCCCGGCCGCTTCGATCGCCGCGTGATCGTGGACCGTCCCGACATTCGTGGCCGCGAAGAGGTTCTGCGCGTGCACTCGAAGAAGGTTCCGATGGCCGACGACGTGAACCTGAACGTGCTGGCGCGCGGGACACCGGGCTTCTCCGGCGCCGACCTGGCCAACATGGTGAACGAGGCTGCGCTGACCGCCGCGCGCTACAACCGCAAGGCGGTGCACATGTTCGACTTCGAGGTGGCCAAGGACAAGGTCCTGATGGGCGCCGAGCGCAAGTCGATGCTGCTCTCGGACGACGACAAGAAGGACACGGCGTACCACGAGGCCGGTCACGTTCTGGTCGCGGCCAAGCGCAACCACTCCGACCCGCTGCATAAGGTCACGATCATCCCGCGCGGCATGGCGCTGGGCGTGACCATGCAGCTGCCGGAGGACGACAAGCACACCGTCACCAGCGACTATCTCGAGACGCAGCTTGCCATCCTGATGGGCGGACGCTGCGCCGAAGAGATCTTCATGAACCGCAAGACGACCGGTGCGGGCAACGACATCGTGCGCGCCACCGACCTGGCCCGCAAGATGGTCTGCGAGTACGGCATGAGCGACCTGGGGCCGCTGACCTACGGCAAGAAGGAAGAGCAGATCTTCCTGGGCCGCGAGATCGCCCAGGCACGCGACTACTCCGACGACACCGCCAAGAAGATCGACGCGGCGGTTCGCGCGTTCGTCGACGAGGGCTACCAGCTCGGCGTACCAGATCCTCGACGAGAACGCACGACATCATGCACCGCATGGCGACGGCCCTGCTGGAGCGCGAGACGCTGGACGCGGCCGAGATCGACCTGATCATCGAGGGCAAGGAGCTGCCGCCGTTCAAGTCGCGCGCTGGCCGATGCCGGTCCGGGATCGGGCGAGGGACAGAAGGTGATCAAGCCGGAGATCGGGCGCAAGCCGGGCTTCGGCGAAGGTCAGCCCAGCCCTGCATAAACGTAACTGAAAGTGAAACAAAAGAGGCAGCCCTTCGCGGGCTGCCTCTTTTGTTTTGGGTGGACGCGAGGGGGTTATTTGCCTCCGAGCGCCTGGAGGAAGCGGTAGTAGAAGTCCACACCGCGATCGTAGGAGGAGATGCGGAGACGCTCGTCGCGGCCGTGCATGCGCTCGTCGTCGGTGTCGATGGCCACGCCGCTGATGCCGTAGCTGGGGATGCCGGCGGCGATGGTGTAGATCGAGTCGGAGGCGCCGGTCTCCATCTCGGGGAGGATGGGCAGGCCGGGGTACATCTCGCCAACCACCTTGCCGAGGGGGTCGAAGATATCGGGGCGGAGCGGCGGCGGGGCGGGCGAGACCCGGTCGGTGCCGGTGGGGTGAAGGTTGCCGGCGTCGTCCTTGTACTGGACGGTGAGCGCGGGGTCGGCGAAAATCTTGATGAGCTGCTGGCGGGTCTCTTCCTGGGTGTGGCCGGGAAGGATGCGGCAGTTGACGTTGCTCTCGGCGAACTGCGGGAGGGCGTTGGCGGCCTGCCGGCGGAGAGCATCGTGGCAACGCAGGTGGTGCGGAGAACGGCGTTGTAGCGCGGGTTGGCCGAGAGCCGCGCGATGGCGGCTGCGTCGGGCGGGGTGTTGAGCACGGCGAGCATGTCGGCGGCGACCTGGCCGGTCTCGAGCGTGGCCATCTTCGCAAAATAGGCGCGGGTGACGGCGTTGAGCTCGACCGGGAACGGGTGCTGCTCGAGGCGGCTGAGCGCGTCGGCGAGCTGGTAGATGGCGTTGTCCCGCGTGGGCAGCGAGCTGTGGCCGCCGGGGTTCTTTGCGGAGATCTCGAAGTCGCCGTAGAGCTTTTCCGTGGCCTCGACGGTCATGACGACAGGCTTGGCGTGCTCGGAGTCGATGCCGCCGGCGTCGGGGTTGATGGCGACCATCCCCTCGACGGGCTTGACCAGGTCGGGGCGATGGGTCAGGAGCCAGTCGACGCCGTTCGATTGGCCGCCCTCTTCGTCGGCCGTGAGCGCGAGGATGAAGTCGCGGGAGGGGACGAAGCCCTGGCGCTTGAGACGAATGAAGTCGGTGACCAGGATCGCGTCGTTGTCCTTCATGTCCTGGGTGCCGCGGCCGTAGAAGTAGCCGTCGCGCTCGACCAGCTGGAAGGGGTTGGTGTGCCACTCGGCCTGGGGCGCTTCGACGACGTCGAGATGGCCGATGATGCAGGATCGGCTTGAGCGTGCTGCCGGGCGCACCGCGGAAGCGGGCGACGAGGTTCATCTTGCGCGGATTGGGACCGGCGAGAACGAGGTCGGCGGCCGGAAAGCCGGCATCGAGCAGGCGCTGGCGCATGGCCGCGGCGGCGGCGGTAACGCTGCCGACCGAGTCGGTGGTGTTGATCTCGATCAGTTGCTTGAAGATATCGTGGGAGAGCTGCTGGGTCGCGGGATCGAGCGGCTGCTGCGCGGCCAGATACGGGCTGAACGGAGCGATGGAGAGCGTGGCGGCCAGAAACGCAGTGGAAAACGACGTGCGGCGAGAGACGTTCACGGTGTCCTTTGTGGGTGGGCTGAGGGTCGGGCGAGAGTTTGCCGGTGTAGGCACTATACTCGCATGGTGTCTATGCAGCTGGAAACGGTTCAATTCGGGGCTCGGGAGACGGCAGCGGCGGAGGCCGTGGTGCGGCTGCGCGGGGTCTCGAAGCTGTATGGAAACTTCGCGGCGCTGAAGAATGTCTCGGTGGAGTTTCTGGCGGGAAGCTGCACGATGATCCTGGGCGAGAACGGCGCGGGCAAGTCGACGCTGCTGCGGATGGTCGCCGGGCTGATCGTGCCCGTCGCATGGGACGGTGGAGGCCTTTGGCGGCGCGCCCGGCGACCAGCGCAGCCGCATCGCCTACATGAGCCACGCGCCGATGCTCTACGACGAGATGTCGGCGATGGAGAACCTGCAGTACTTCAACAGCCTGAACTGCGGCGACACCTGCCACTGCGTGGGCAGCCCGGAGATGGCGCTGCGGGCGGTCGGGCTCGATCCCAAGCTGACGCGGCCGGTCGGCCAGTACTCGCAGGGGATGCGGCAGCGGACGTCGCTGGCGCGGGTGCTGCAGAGCGATCCCGAGCTGCTGCTGCTGGATGAGCCGTTCTCGAATCTGGACGTGGCCTCGGCGCAGCACATGGTCGAGCTGCTGGCGGACTTTCGCACCTGGCCGGTGACGGGCGGAGGCAGCCGGACGATCCTGCTGACGACGCACCAGGCACACCTGGGAACACCGATCGCGGACGAGACGCTGACCATGCGGGATGGGCGGATCGTGACCGCACGATCGCAGATGCGAACGCAGGAGCGACGGCTTGAGCGGTAAGACGACGGCAAAAGCAACGTAAAGGGAACCAAAACCAATGCGGCGCGGCTGCTCGATTCGCTGGGCATCGGCTATGAGCTGCGCGCCTACGAGGTCGATCCCGAGGACCTGACCGCGATCTCCGTGGCGAAGAAGATCGGCATGCCGGCCGAGCAGGTCTTCAAGACGCTGCTGGCGCACACCGGCGCGGGCGAGCATGTCTTCGCCGTGATCCCGGGCGATGCGGAGCTGGATCTGAAGAAGCTGGCGCAGGCGGCGGGCGCGAAGAAGGCGGAGCTGGCGTCGCTGAAGGAGGTCGAGCCGCTGACCGGCTACATCCGCGGCGGCGTGACGGTGATGGCGGCGAAGAAGCCGTTTCGCGCCTTCGCCGATGAGACGATCGAGCTGCTTCGATGCGATCTCGGTCTCGGCCGGGCAGCGCGGGCTGCAGCTGATCCTGACGCCGGCGGACTACCTGCGGGCGTCGGAGGCGGCGCTGGCCGACCTGACGAAAGCTCCCGCGCTCCGGATGCGAGGCCCGGGCGCATGATCTATCTGCGGCATGTCCTCACCCACCTGAGAAAAGATCTGCGGCTGGAGTGGCGATCGCGGGACTCCATCAACGGGATGCTGTTCTTCTCGCTGCTGGTGGTGGTGGTGTTCTCGCTGGCCTTCGATCCGACGGGCAATCCCGCGATGACGCGGCAGATTACCGGCGGCATTCTGTGGATCGCGCTGCTGTTCGCCTCGGTGACCGCGCTGAATCAGTCGTGGACGCGCGAGGTGCGGAACTCGCGTGCTGGAGGCGCAGCGCATGTCGCCGGCGCCGCCCTCGGCGCTGTTTGTGGGCAAGGCGCTGGCGAACCTGCTCTTTGTGACGCTGGTGGAGGTGGTGCTGGCGCCGCTGTTCGTCATCTTCTACAACCTGCATGTGCTGGGCAACGCGTGGCTGCTGCTGGCTGGTGCTGCCGCTGGGCACCTGGGCGCTGGTGGTGAATGGGACGTTCTTCGCGGCGCTGGGGCTGCGGACGAAGAATCGCGAGCTGATGCTGCCGCTGCTGCTGTTCCCCATCTCGGTGCCGGCGCTGCTGGCGATGGTGAACGCGACGACCGGCATCCTGACCGGCGAGTTGGATCCGGTCCAGGTACTGTGGATCCGGCTGCTGGCGGGATACGATATTTTGTTCACGACGGCCTGCCTGCTGCTGTTTGGGACGGTTCTGAACGCGGAATAGGCCGAATGCCGATAATATCGCGCCGTCCGGGAGAGGTAGAATGAAGCCAATGCCAAGCTCCGCTCCAACCCGCTCCAGTGGCATGGCTGTGCTTGCTGCGCTTTGGGCCGCGGCGACGCTGGTCGTGCTCGTGATCGGCTTCCGGGAGGCGATCTTCCTGGTGCCGACCGAAGCTACGATGGGCAATCTCCAGCGCATCTTCTACTACCACGTCGGCCACGCGATGTTGGCCATGGTGTTTCCGTATATCAACTGCGTCGCCTCGCTGGCCTATCTGTACTGGCGGCGGCGCGATCCGTTGAAGGCGCTCGCGGCCGATGCGTGGGCGCTGGCGGCGGCGGAGGTCTCCATTCTGTACGTCAGCATCGGGCTGATCACCGGAATGCTGTGGGCGCGGCCGATCTGGGGCATCTGGTGGACCTGGGATGCGCGGCTGACGAGCTTCCTGCTGCTCTGGCTGCTGTATGTGAGCTACCTGATGACGCGCAAGTTCTCCTCGACCGGACAGGGACACACCCTGGCGGCGGTCATCTCGGTCTTCGCCGCGATCGACGTGCCGATCACCTTCATGTCGATCAGCTGGTGGCGGACGCAGCATCCTTCGCCGGTGCTGCGCGGCGACGGACAGCTGGACGCGAGCTTTTATCCGGCGGTCTGGTGGAATCTGGCCGGATGGGGAATGTGGGGGCTGCTTCTGCTGGCGCTGCGCTACGGCCTGGAACGGCGACGGCAGCGGGCGGAGCAAGAGGCCGCGCTCGAAGCGATCGAAGCCTCGCTCGAATTCACCAAGTAAAGCCTCATCCGGTAACGAACGTCTAGCAAAAAGATGGAGATTGTGCGATGACATGGCACGAATTTATTGGCGCGTTCTCGAACCCAAAGCAGTGGTATCTGCCCACCACGTATGCCGTGGTGTGGGCGGTACAGGCCAGCTATCTCGGCTGGCTGGGGCTGCGCTGCTGGCGCACGCCGCGCCGGCAGGGTTAAAGAAAAAAGACAACGAAGTCGTTTAGGACCTTCGTTGCCGAGGAGGGGAGGGCTACGGAATTGCGGTCATCGAATTCACGCGCCGCTCATGTAGTTTGTAGACGTCCGGTTCAGAAAAAAGTTTCGCAATTATTTTTTTCCAAATTGATTTAGTCGTTTGATGGACTTGCGGGTGGGCGGCGGCCGCCGCTAGACTCGCTGAGGTGACCTCCCTGGTGGAACTTCGTTTTTTTGCCGGCCGTGCGGCCGTTGTCTCAATGCTTGCGTTACTTGTGGGGGCGGCAGGATGCCGCCGCAGCGGCTTTCCCGATGTTCCGGCGGGCTACCGCGAGTTTGCCTATGTCAGCAACGGCGGCGCCAATACCGTCAGCGTGCTGGATCTGGTGTATCTGCGCCCGGACCGCACCCTGCAGGTGGGCAACGACCCCTCGGGCATGGCGATCAATCCCCTGCGCAATGAAGTCTATGTGGTCAATACCGGCAGCGGGACGGTGTCGGTGATCGATGCCGACCGCAACGCCGTGGCGGCGACCATCGGCGTGCACAAGCAGCCCTACGCCATCAGCGTGGACGCCGCGGGGCGGCGGGCCTTCGTCGCCAACGCGGGCTCGAACAGCGTCAGCGTGATCGATCTGGACCGCCGGCGCGAGGTCGCGGTGGCGGGCACGGGCGAGCAGCCGGGGCTGGCGCGCATCGCGCCGGACGGGCGGTCGCTGGTGGTCACCAACTACGGCAGCGGAAGCGTCTCGGTCTTCGGCGTCGATCCCGAACCGGACTGCCGAGACCGCGTCCACCGTCTCCAAGGATCGCGAACCCGCTGCATCTGCGCGCCGCGTTTCCCGGATGCCCGGGAGCGACGGACGCGGTGATCCTGCCGGACTCCTCGAAGGCGTTCGTGGCCTGCTCGGGCGGCCATCAGGTGATGGCGATCAATCTGGCGGCGGCGCCGGACTCGTGGGCGGCGAAGCAGAACCCGTCGCTGATGACCGATCGCGTCCTGGCCATGCTGGACGTCGGCCAGAAGCCGGTGCATCTGGCGATGAAGCCGGATGGCGGCGAGATCTTCTGCTCGAACTTCGGCTCCGACAGCGTGTCCGAGATCGCGACCTGGACCAACGAGGTGGGCGGGACCTACATGATCGGCAAGGGGCCGGTGCACGGCATTGTGAGCCCGGACAACTCGATGCTGTGGGTGTCGAACTTCGGGGCGAACTCGTTGAGCCTGTACAGCATCGACGATGGCCGAGTCGTGACCAACCTGGTCTCGGGAGCGGCGCCGGACGCGTTGGCGTTCTCGGCCGACGGCCACCTGCTGCTGGCTGCCGATGCACACTCGGGCGACGTGAGCGTGATTCGGACCAGCGGCAAGGCAGGTCCGGCGCTGTTTACGCTGCTGCCGGCGGGAGCCAAGCCGAATGCCATCGTGGTGAAGGCGATCAAGGCAGGGAACAGCGAGTAAGAGCAGGGATCAGGGATAGGGATCACGGGATCAGAAAGCAACGTTCTTCTGATCCCGTATCCCTGATCTTCCTGTTCTGATCCCTGATCCTGATCCCTGCCCTTCAGAGCTGGCGCGCCAGGACCAGGGTAATGTCGTCCGGCTGCTCCTCGGCGCCGATCCAGGCGTCGAGCGCCAGCATCACCTGCGTGCAGATGACGTGGAGCGGCTCGTCGCGGTAACGCTGCACGACCTCGATCAGCCGTTCCTCGCCGAAGTCGCCAAAGTCATTTTCGGGCTCGGTGACGCCGTCGGAGTAGGCGACGAGGATGTCGCCCGAGGCCATGCGGAAGCCGTCCTCCTCGTAGTGCATGCCGTCCATCAGCCCGACCACCGTGCCGCCCTTGTCGAGGCGGCGGATGCTGCCATCGCGGCCAAGCACAAGCGGCGGCAGCTGCCCGGCGTTCGCGTAGGTGAGCCAGGAGGACTCCGCGTCGTAGTGCGCGAGGAAGAGCGTCGCGTACTTCTCCGGCTGCGTGGAGCGGTACAGATGGCGGTTCAGCAGCGACAGAATCCGGCCGGGAGACTGGAAGAGCTCGCCGCAGTCCTCCGCCGTCATCACCGCGCCACCGGAGCGGCTGGCGGTGAGGCCGGCGAGCGAGCTCTCGGCGTAGACAGCTCCTCGGTGGCGAAGCGGTAGGCGCGCACCGCGGAGTGGAGCGTCGCCATCAGCAGCGCGGCGGAGATGCCCTTGCCGCTGATGTCGCCGAGCGCGATGCCGACGCCGGTCTCGGTGCGGGAGGAGATGGCCGTTCCCCGACCCTTTGTTGCCGGTCTCTTTGTGGAAGACGAGGAAGTCGTAGTAATCGCCGGAGACGGAGCGAGCGGGGCGGCAGACGCCGTGCAGCTGGAGGTTGGCGAGGTCGCAGACGGCGCGCGGGAAGAGGTTGGCCTGGACCTCCTGGGCGATGGAGAGCTCGTTCTGGAGCCGCTCCTTCTCCTGCTGCGCCTGGAGCAGCCGTTGCAGCGAGCCGGTCATGCCGTTGAAGGAGCGGGCGAGCTCGGAGAGCTGGTCCGCGCCATGCACCCGTATGCGGTGGCCGAGATCGCCGCGGTCGATGTGCTGGGTAGCCACGTAGAGCTCCGTGACCGAGGAGGTGATGGAGTGGCTGACGCGCAGCGCAAGGTAAAGGGCCACAATCTCGATCAGGGCGAACAGCAGCACCAGCGCCGCCAGCAGCACGAGGTAGACGTCGGTGTAGATGCGGCCAACCGAGCCGCCGAAGAGCTGCCGCGAGAGCAGCGAGGGCCGCGTGAAGACCTCGATCGGCACATCGCTCGACTGCCTGCTATCCCAATCGAAGACGCTGAGCGTCGAGGGGAAGCGGACCTGGATGTCCACCAGGTTGACGGGCGCCGGGAGGCCGCCGCTGACGATGGAACGCGGAACCACAGAAGGAACCGCAGAACGCGCACCGGCAGAACGAGGAGTGGCCGCCCCGAGCTGTCGCCGGTCTTCATCGGGGTAAGGTCAACGAGGCCAAGGCCATAGGCGATGCTGGACATCAGCGGCTCATCGACCAGGACGCTGTCCTCAAGCGTAAGCCGGCGATGATCGCGGTGGTTCGGTCCCATATCGACGATGTGCTGGTCGAGGGCGACCAGGAAGAGTGCGCCATCGTCGAGAACGAGGCCGCTGAAGCGGCCGTCGGGCAGGTCGGTAGCCCAGGGAGGAAGGCCGAGCGGAGCCCTCGATCGAGGACTCGCCGGATCGCGGGAAGAGCAGCGGCGCGCCATCGAGGAAGATCGAGGTGTGGCGATGCAGGTGGTAGTGCGGGGCGTCGATGAGGATGGGCGCGAGCGCGTCCGCGACCGGGCCTTCGCCCTCGGGAAAGAGTCTGCGGGCGTCGAGCGGGGCACCGTTCGGCTGCGATGCGCCGTCGCGATCCTCCTGCAAGCGCCAGGATCATCTGCGAGATGCGGTGCGCGTTGGCCGTGCTCATCTGCGAGAGCTCATCCTGAACCCGGGAGTCGGCGAGGTGGATGGCGAACTGGCCCGCAGCGAGGTAGGCGGCAAAGAAGACGAGCGTCCCGAAGAGGACGATCGGCGCCAGTCCGAAGAGCAGGTAGGTGAGCACGAGGCGGCTGTTGAGGCTCCACAGCAGGCGCAGGTGGATGAAGCGCCAGAGCAGCGGCAGCGCGACCGCGACGAGAACAAAAACGGTGAGAACCTGCAGCACGAAGAAGAGGCTTCCCCAACCGCCCGCGACAAACCGCAGCGCCCAGAAGAGAAAGAAGCTGAGCAGCAGCCAGATGACGGCGCCCGGGATGGACTTCGAGACCGGGGCCGCAGCCACCGTTCCAGATTCCCCTGCGCGCGTTGGAAAGGGCTGTTCATGCGGGCAATTCTCTCAGGTCTTGCTCAGTTTTTGTGCCGACAGCGGCCAGCGCGTCCTCCGCCTCGGCCTTCCGTGCCAGTTTCAGGGTGTAGCGAGTGGCGGAGAAGTGGGCTCCGGCGAGCAGCAGCAGGCCGGAGAGAAAGGCCCACATCATCAGGCCGACGGAGATATAAAAGGGGCCGTAGACGTGGGGGAAGTCGAGCCAGGGCAGCGCGAACATGTAGAGGTGCTTCGCCATCTCCCAGACGATGCCGACGGCGATGGCCGTGGGCACGACAGCACGCGCGGGAACGGCGCGATTCGGCAGGATCCAGTAGATCAAGAAGAAGAGCAGGATGCTGGTGAGGCTGGCGACGATCCTCAGGAAGGAGAAGGCCAGGAACTTGAAGGCGAAGTTGTCGACATGCCCGAAGAAGATCCAGCGTCATGACCGTCTGCTGCCCGGCGGTGACGAGCGACCGAGACCATCGCGAGCACGCCGACGGCGAAGGCCAGACCGATCGAAACCAGTTGGTTGTGCAGGTAGGAGCGGTTCTTCTTGCACGCCCCAGACGTGATTCAGCGCGACCTCGAGCGGCAGAAAGACGCCGGTGGAGGTGATCAGCAGCATCACCAGCGAGAAGAGCTGGGTGCCTTTGCGAGGATGCGCCAGCAGCTGCATATTGCGCATGATGAAGTCCTGCGCGACGGGCAGAAAGCTGTGCATCATGTCGCCCACCATCGCCTCCATCGCGCGGGAGTGGAGCACCCGGCGCGTGATGGTGAGCAGCAGCACGATGAAGGGGAAGAGCGAGAGGATGACGTTCGCCGCCACGCTGAAGGCGTAGGTGTGGACCTCGGTGCGGCCGAGGTAGCGGGCCAACTCGACGATCTGCTCGCCGATGCCCGAGGGCACGGCGGGGCGCAGGGTCGCGAGGGCGGCCGGCGGAGCATCGCAGGCGCTGGCTCTCCGGGGTGGCCAGCGCTGTGGTCTCGATTTTTCTTGGGTCAAATGAGGACATCGTGTTTGGATGGCAAGCGGCTGCGGAGGAATTGCCCGCGCAGCGAAATAAGGCCGGGGTTATCAGGGATGGAGTTTCTGCCCTCGATGCTAGCAGAGTCGGGCGTGCGTTCGGGCTCGAGCGCCGACGTGCGAATCGGACTCGCGCGTCGATCGCCCACAGCGCCGCTTCGGCGAGGACGAGGTCGTCTTCGCCCTTCGCCCAAGCCTCTAACCGTGGCAGGAACTGCGCTTCGCCGCTGTTGCCCATGGCGATCGCAACATTGCGATGAAGCCGCTTGCGCCCCGTGCGTTCGAGCGGCGAGCCTTTGAAGCGGCGCTTGAAGCCCGCCGAATCCAGCTGGGCCAGCGCCTCGAGCTCTGGATTCACCAGCTCCAGGCGCGGCTCCATGCCAGCAGTTACGGCGATGGGAGCCTTCCGGTTCCACGGACAGACATCCTGGCAGATGTCGCAGCCGAAGACCTGGCGGCCGATGCCGGGGCGTAACTCCTCCGCGATGCTGCCCTTCTTCTCGATGGTGAGGTAGGCGATGCAGCGCGAGGCATCCATCTGGCGCGGCGCGACCAGCGCGTCGGTGGGGCAGGCATCGATGCAGCGGGTGCAGCTGCCACAGCGGTCGACGGCAGGCGCGAGCGATACGCCCGGCATCTCCGCCACTGCCAGCGAGGTGACGATGACGCCCAGCAGCAGCCAGGAGCCCATCTGCTGGTTGATCACACAGGTATTTTTCCCGATCCAGCCGATGCCAGCCCGGGCGGCAAACGCACGCTCAAGGATCGGCCCGGTGTCGACGTAGCAGCGGGTCTCGCAATCCGCGTGCGCGTGCAGGCTGGCTTCGAGCTCCCGCAACCGCGCCAGCAGCTCGTTGTGATAATCCGTGGGGATCAGCTCGGGAGCGCCGCTTCCCTCCCCCGGATCCGCTGCGAGCCTCCTGCTCTGCGCTCCTGCCGCTCCAGGCATAGCGGCCGATCCATCCCGTGCTCGACGGCGCGGGATCGATCGAGCGGGGCGCGGCCGCGTTGTAGTTGAAGCCACAGACCAGGATCGATTGCGCCCACGGCATCGCCGTCTGCAGCGTGCTGCGCAGGTAGGCGCCGGCCGCGTCGCGCCGCTTGAGATACTCCATCTCCCCGGCGCGGCCACCCTCGACCCAGGCGGCGAAGCGCTGGCCGTCGCTGTCCGCAGATTCGCCGCTCGGGACAGCCGTCGCCACACCACAGAGATGGAAGCCGACCGACATCGCCTGGCTGTGGATAAAAGCTTCGAGTTCGGGGGTCCAATGGCTGAGGCGATGCATAGAGAGTCCTGAATTCAGGGTAAAGCCTCAGCCATTGCCAGAGAAGCGAAGGCTTAGTAAACTAAGTGAAGCCGCCGCAATGGTGTGCCTCGCAGCTACGCTGAGCAGTTGCCTGATCGACGCAAGCGAACCGTTCTGGTTTGCCTTGAATCGCGCCGATAGCTTGTACAAAACGGAGAGGTGGCAGAGCCCGGTTGAATGCACCTGACTCGAAATCAGACATAGGCGTAAGTCTATCGGGGGTTCGAATCCCCCCCTCTCCGCCATCACCTACCTTATCCAAATCAACTAAGTCGAAAACTAAGCCCAACGCTTTACGGGATGAGCGACTTACCGTTTAAGCCCAGACGATACGTCTCATCACTTGCTGGAGGCTTGCAGGATCTCCGCCCGCCTTGCCTCGCAATACTGGACGAACTCCTGCGTATAACCCCGAGTACGCAAAAGATCCATGACCGATTCATTTTTGAGTAAGTGGTCGAGAACACCGCGTTGCGCAGCATCCCAGATCGCATGAAACGCTCGATCGTGATCTCGCGTGCTAAAGATCAGTGCCTGCACATTCAGGACAACGAAACAAATCCATCGCTCTCGAGCCTGTGCGAGCGATGGAGGCACTCCCGGTCCTGAGATGAGGGCATCCGCGGCCATTAGATTTTCATCGTTACTCAAAACCACAAAATTTTGCACGTTCAATGCTTGGGTTAGAGCCGCACTATGTTGCGTGGACTTGAGTTGCTCCGATATCTCATTGAGTCGATTGGTCGCTCTGGCGAGCAAGGCGGTTGCGAGGACGAGCAGGATGGTCGCCAGCGCCGTGACCAGGACACCAATCGCATTCACCGTCTCGACGTCGAATCTCATCGCCCGATTCTAAGGGCGGCATGCCATAGGCAGGCGCGAAAATGCCTGTAAGCATTTAGATATGGTCAACAGTCATTTCAATGGCTTGGAATACCGTGGCTTATCCTCCCTCAGCGCAAATACTTGTACCTGATGAGCATGTCGCCTCCTCCAAACCACAAATCCGTCCCTCCCCGACACACCAAAAACATGAGTAGAGGATGCAGTCTAGGACAATATTGCGCTTGCGCGGCGGCACCTTAGCAGTTACCCCAACTTAGTAATAAATAACTATATTTAGTCAAAAACATCGAATTACTCAGCATGCCGAACGATCTCACACAAAAAACCTGAGTAATTCAAAAAATGCGGAAACAACTCCTGACAACGCACATTGCGCACGCAAATATCCCCGGATTATCCGGGGATTTCTACTCCATCGATGCATTCCTCTCCTTACATCGATTCCACTCTCTTTCAGATCTCAAACCTAAGCTAAAAGACTGCTACGGACGGCTTAAGCGTACACCGTACGCAGCTATCTCCATGCTAGGCTTGCCTATAAGCGTGCTTGCTATACTTAGTACTAGCTACTCTGTTCGCGAGACATAGCGAGTCTCGAGAGTTTCCCGAGTACCTTCGCCGTCCATCACAACGGCGGCATATCTGTTTCTGCTTAGCGCTTCTGGACCGACATCACAGCGTCCTGGGAGAATTTTCAATGACGAACAATCTGCAGCCTACTTACACGGGAGCGAAATGGACGCGCTAGCACTCCACCGACTTCATTTTGCCTTCACCATCACATATCACTATCTATTCCCGCAATTGACCATGGGGCTGGCGCTGCTGATCGTAGTGCTGAAGACCTTGGCGTTGAAGACTGGGAAAGAGCAGTATGCCGTCTCCGCCCGCTTCTGGGCACGCATCTTCGCGGTCAACTTCCTGCTGGGCGTGGTCACCGGTATTCCGATGGAGTTCCAGTTCGGAACGAACTGGTCGGAGTTCTCACGCAGAACCGGCGGCGTCATCGGCATGCCGATCGCGATGGAAGGCATCTTCTCGTTCTTCCTCGAGTCCGCATTTCTCGGACTCTTTCTCTTTGGCGAGAAGCGACTGTCGCCCAAGGCGCACTGGGCCTCGGCCTTCTTGGTCTTCTGCGGCTCCTGGATCTCCGGCTTCTTCATCATCGTCGCCAACGCCTGGATGCAGCACCCCGTCGCCTACCACATGGGGCCGAACGGCGTGTTTGAGGTCAGCAGCTTCTGGGCTCTCATGCTGAATCCGTGGGCATGGCTCGAGTATGCGCACAACATGTCCGGCGCGGTCATTACCGGCGCCTTCGTCATGTCCTCGGTAGGCGCGCTCTACCTGCTGCAGGGACGCGACATCGAGTACGGACGCACCTTCCTCAAGCTGGGCGTCATCGCCGGCCTGATCTCCTGCGCCGCCCAGATCTTCCCCACCGGCGACCTGCACGGCAAGTATCTGGCCAAGCATCAGCCGGCCGCAATCGCCGGCATGGAAGGCCTCTTCCACTCCGAGAAGGGCGCGGCCCTGGTCGTGATGGGACAGCCTGACTTCGAGCACGAGAAGATCGACAATCCCATCGCCGTCAACAAGGTCCTGAGCTTCCTGATCTATGGAACCACCTCCGCCGAGGTGCAGGGTCTGGATCAGACGCCGCGCGATCAGTGGCCCACCACGCTTCCGCTGCTGTTCTACAGCTACCACATCATGGCTGGCCTCGGGACCTACTTCGTCGCCCTCATGGGCCTGGCTGGATTGCTGCTGTGGCGCGGCAAGCTCTACACCTCGCGCTGGATTCTGTGGCCGATTCTGCTCAGCTTCCCCCTGCCCTACATCGCCAACACCGCGGGATGGATGTGCGCGGAGATCGGCCGTCAGCCCTGGGTTGTGTACGGTCTGATGCGCACCTCGGCCGGCTACTCGACCCACATCGGCGCAGGCACCAGCCTCTTTACGCTGCTCGGATTCCTTGGCATGTACACGCTGCTTTCCATTCTCTGGATTGTGCTGCTCTATAACTTCATTCAATCCGGACCGCAGACGCACGCGCATGAAGCCGTCCGGCCACAGCCTGACAACGGCATAGGGGATTTCGATGGGAACATTGTGGTTCTGGATTGTCGCTGCGATGCTTGCGGCATACGTCGTCCTGGATGGGTTCGATCTCGGAGTCGGCGTCGTGTATCTCTTTGTGGCGAAGACCGACTCGGAGCGGCAGCAGGCGCTCCGCGCCATCGGCCCGGTCTGGGATGGAAATGAGGTTTGGCTGCTTGCCTCGGGCGGAACCTTATTCTTCGCCTTCCCGCTGCTCTACGCCTCGGCGTTCAGCGGCTTCTACCTGCCCTTGATGATCGTCTTGTGGCTGCTCATCCTGCGCGCCGTCAGCATCGAGATGCGCAGCCATTCGCACGACCCGCTGTGGCGTACCTTCTTCGACGGCATCTTCGCATTTGTCCAGCGCACTGCTGGCTCTCGTCTTCGGAGCAGCACTCGCCAATGTGGTTCGCGGCGTTCCCCTCGGAGCGGATAATTACTTCTTCCTTCCGCTCTGGACCAACTGGCGTGACGGGCGCTCACCCGGGCATCCTCGATTGGTACACCGTCATCGGCGGCCTGCTCGGAGTGCTTGCCCTGGGCATGCACGGGGCGCTGTATCTGGCCCTCAAAACCGAGGGCGAACTCGAACAGCGAGCCTTCCACTGGGCGAAGAAGCTGTGGCCCGTCGTGCTGCTGCTCACTCTGCTGAGCCTTCCCGCAACGATCGTGGCGCGGCCTAACTCGCTCGACAACTATCGCACGCACCCGATCGCGTTCCTCGTGCCTGTGATCGTCGTCCTCAGCCTTGCAACCATCACGGTTGCAATTCGCAAGCGGACTGCGCTGACCGCGCTTCTTCGGCTCGTGCGTTTACCTGATCACGATGTTGGTCGGAGCCGCAGCCGGACTCTTCCCCGCGCTGCTGCCCTCGGTCGGCACCGATGGTCAGGATCTGACCATCGCGCGCGCACTCGCCGGCCCACACGCATTGCGTGTCGGCCTGGTCTGGTGGACCATCGGCATCCTGCTCGCGATCATGTACTTCTCCATCGTGTACTGGCTCTTCCGCGGCAAGGTCCCGCAGGACGCGGAGGGCTACGGCCACTAACAACAGCCCACCATGCGGGTAACGTCGTGTGGGTCTCCTCAATCATAACGAGGTCGTTCATCGCAACACGATGAACGCCAAAATGGCGTTCATCGCATTACGATGAAGCCCTTTGTACTTTCCTGCAAGCAACCGCAGCCGGAACTAATCGCGCTGCGAACAGCCGTCCCAGCATCTCCTCGACATCGGCGATCGCCTTCTGCTTGGTCAGGCCATATGCCCTCGGATGCGCGATCAACAGTGCCGCCGTTCCATGCAGGCAACAGAGCATCTGACGCAGTCGATCTCCGACAACAGAGTCCGGCGTGCCCGACGGCAAGAGCGCATGCACAATCGCACGCAACTCAGCGAGGAACTCGTGGCCAAGGCGCTCGCGATCCGCGAGTACATCGGGGTCGGCGTGGCGCACCAGAAAGATCAGCGAATAATGATCTGGATAGTTCAGCGCGAAACGGATCAACGCAGAAGCGTACTTGCGGCATCGCTCCCAGGGATCGCTTACTGCCTGGATCTCCCGGTTCATCTTCGCCGCAAAGCGGTTATAGAGCAGCGAGCAGAGATGTTGCGTCAGCGCCTCTTTGTTGGCAAAGTGCCGGTACATCGCCATCTGCGAGCAGCCAACCTCCTGCGCAACACGCCGCATCGAGAGGCTCTGATAGCCCTCCTCGAGCAAGAGCTTACTTGCAGCTTCGATAATGCGTTCTCGTAGTCCGAGGGTCTCTCGGGAGATGGACAGCTTCGCCATGATTTAACTCTACAGGACTATGTTTACACTGTATACTAAAATTGTTCTAGGAAACGGAATCATGAGTCCTGTATCCATTCCGGCGCTACACCGCAGAGCCGTCCCATGCCTTGCCGGGATATTGAGTTTGGCCGCGTTCGCAGCGCCCCTGTTGGCGCAGAACAGCCGTGTCCATCTCCAACTGCGACCACGTCATCACCACCCGCGATGCCGCGCGGTGCATCGGCTCAGAACACCCCAACGCGCCGATCCCGGTGCTTGATCCGAAGCACACCTATACGCTCTCCGAACTGATCGACATCACCGAGATGGCGAGCCCCGAAGGGCGCATCGCCTGGGCCACAGCCAAGCAGCTCGCTCGAGCGCACAGGCATCGACCGCGCGCTCTACCTCCCTCTCCTGTCTTTGGCGGGACAGGGCGGCGACTCCCGCTTTATTGTTCCCTTCACGAAACCGATCGCTCCTCGTGGATATGTAACCGTCGAAGCACCTATCGTTCTCGCGCAGTTGGAGATGGAGTACGACCTGCTCGACTTCGGCCGTGGCCCGAAGCTCGATGGCAGCAAGGCGCTCGAGATTGCCTCGTCGCTGCGCCTCGGCCGCGTCCATCAGACGTTGGCCTACGCCACCGCCACGCAGTTCTATCGCACGCAAAGCGCCGTCGGCCAACTCGCTGCCGCACGTGTGATCCTGCAGACCGCGGAGACCCTGCTCTCCAACGCGCAATCGCAGTTCGACAACGGTCGCGCCACGCTGCCCGATCTGCAGAACGCCCGCGCCGGTGCCGCGGAGGCGCGCTACAACCTCGCCTCCGCAGAGGGCGAGGTGCAGAAGGCGAAGCTCGCGCTCACCGAGGCCATCGGCGTCGAACCCAGCGCCGAGATCGACATCGTCGAGCAAAAGGACAGCGATCTGCCCGGCAGCTTCGACACCTCGATCGAAGATCTGATCCACAACGCCTGGAAGACCCGCCCCGATCTTCTGGCCCGCGCGCGAGGAGCTGCGCAGTGCGCACGATGCGTACCGCCAGGCGCGCGCGGCGTATCTTCCCAAGCGCGAGCTTCGACGCAGCCGGTGGGCAGACGAATATGTGGCCAACGGTAGACTGGGGCGGCCTCGGACCGGCGAGCGTAACCACGTGGTCGGTGGAGGCGAAGCTGAAGTGGGAGATCTTCAACGGCGCCCGCAAGCACGAGCTGGAGTCCACACTCGCCGAGCAGAAGGCGGCCGGCGAAGAGCAGCGCGCCACGCAGGATTCGGTGAGCCGCGAGGTCTGGGAGGCCTACGTCGACTATCACACCGCGCTCGAGCAGCAACACTCCTCGCAAAGCTTTCTCGCCGCCTCACAGCTCTCCTACGACTCCTCCCTCGACGCCTACAAATATGGCGTCCGATCGCTCGTCGATGTCGTCGAGTCGGAGCGTCAGCTTGCGCAGGCTCGCCTCGCCGTCGTGCGTTCGCAGGCGCAGTTGATGCAGAGCGCCGCCGCTCTCAGCTACGCCACCGGAGCGCTGCTGCAAGGCAACCCCACTTTGCCCGGAGTTCACCCTTGAGACCTACTCCCCGTCCTCCTCTTCGTTCGCCGCTGCCTTGTCGTTCGCCGTCCTCGCTGCCACAGGCTGCAGTCGCAATCCCAACGTCGATATCGTCGGCTCCTACTTCCCCGGCTGGATGCTCTCGCTCGCCGCGAGCATTGTGCTGACGCTGCTCTCGCACTCCCTGCTGCGCAAGCAGGGACTGGACCGCACGATCGGCCATCCCGCCATCATCTATCCCGGCATGGTGATTCTCTTCACCTGCCTGCTCTGGCTCTGCTTCTTCGCCTGAAGGGGAATCGCTCCATGTCTTACGACAAAGTAAAACTCGGCCGCCTGCTTGGCATCGGCATCGTCGCCCTGGCCCTGATCGTGCTCACCATCTCCGTGCTGCAGGTCGATCTTCATCCCCGCACCGATGACGCCACCGTGCGCGCCAACTCCATCGCCTTCGCCCCCGAGGTGGAGGGCCGCCTGGTCCAGTTGCTGGTGAAGGATAACCAGGTCGTGCACAAGGGCGATCTTCTCTTCGTCATCGATCCGCGTCCGTTCGAGTACGCCCTCGCGCAGGCCAAGGCCGACCAGGCCACCCTCGAAGGCCAGATCGAAGACGAGCGCCGCCACATCGCCGTCGAGCAGAGCGCCGTCGGCACCGCCCGCGCCGGAGTCACCGGATCGCAGAGCGGCATCAGCGCCGCGCAGGCCAGCTATCTCGCCGCCAAGGCCGCGGTCGAACACGCCCAGGCGGCGCAGACCTCCGCCGAGGCGCAGCTGCGTTTTGCGCAGAACGACTACGACCGCATCGCCCCGCTGCTGGAGAAGCACTACGTCACCGTGCAGCAGGTGGACCAGACGCAGACGACGCTGCGCGTGGCCAAGCCAGACCTATCAGGAGTCCTCCTCGCAGCTGCTGCAGGCGCAGGCGCAGGAGTCCATGGCGCTGGCGACGAAGGAGTCCGCAGCGGCAGGCTTCCAGGCCTCGCAATCCAAGCTCGGCGAAGCCCAGCACACCGTCGATAATCTGGTGACCCTGATGGCGGAACGCCCGAACCGCGAGGCCAAGGTCGAGCAGGCCGCGTTGAATCTCGAGTGGTGCTACGTCCGCGCGCCCTTCGACGGCTACGTCGCCAACATGAACATCTCCGAGGGCGAGTACGCCCA
This sequence comes from uncultured Acidobacteriaceae bacterium, assembly GCA_963755245.1. GTDB lineage: Bacteria > Acidobacteriota > Terriglobia > Terriglobales > Acidobacteriaceae > Edaphobacter. The sequence goes on from CAVWJY010000017.1 coordinate 49,419, forward strand.
CGTCGGCACCCCGATGTTCACCCTCATCGATACCAGCACCTGGTGGGTGCTCTCCAACTATCGCGAGTCCAAGCTCAAGCACATCCAGCCCGGCATGCACGTCGAGGTCTATCTGATGGAGCACCCCACGCGGCGCTTCGACGGCGTCGTCGACAGCATCGGCCGCGGCATCTTCCCCGAGGACGGCGCGGTCGCCGATGGCTTCCCGGCGGTCGATCGCACCTTGAACTGGGTGCACCTCTCCGCCCGCTTCCCGGTCCGCATCCGCGTCACCAATCCCGACCCAAACATCTTCCGGGTCGGCGCCACCGCAATCACCGTAGTCCGTTAGCCGTTCAGCCGTCCGCAGAGAGCACCCGTCATGGCTGTCCCCCGCACCCGAAACGTCGGCCTCCTCTCCGCTCTCCGGGCAGAGCTGATGCCCTTCCCCGGCCGCTTCGCCGGCAGCCTGCGGGACACGCTCGCCATCGTCCTCGCCCTCATCGCCACGATGACGCTGCGCGTTCCCGGCATCGGGCTTCGCGCTCTCTCTGCTCTTCCTGCTGCAGCGCGAGCGGCCCGGCGTAACCCTGCGCAGCGCGCTCCAGATTCTTGGCGGCTGCATCGCCGCCTGCGCCGCAACGCTCCTCTGGGTGCAGTTCACCGACGGCGTCGAGATCGCCCGCTATCTCGGCCTCATCCTCGGCATCTTCCTCGCGGCCTTCGGCATGGGGACCACCTCCCTGCCGCTCGTCTTCACCCTCTTCGGCTTCTACGGCTACATCGATCTCGGCTACTGGGATGCCCACCGCAGTCCAGACGCGATCGTCCGCACCACCCTCTCCGGCATCGCCTCGCTCGCCATCGTCATGGCCTGCGCCGTCGCCGTCGAGTATCTCTTCGGCAGCAGGCGTCCCGCCGAGGAGCTCGACCTCGAGATGCGCAAGCGCCTCTCCCTGCTGGCGCGCTTCTTCCATCTCCTCGCCGAGGACCCCGCCACCCGCAGACCCCGAGCAGTTCCACACCGCCCACAACACCGTCGTGCAGCTGGCACACGCCGGAGAGGCGCGCCTGAATCAGCTCTACGACCGTGTCCGCGATGCCAGCCCCACGCTCGCCAAGGTGCCGCTCGGCCTGCACTACCGCATCGGCCTGCTCTCCCGCGTCCTCGAAAAAAGTGCGGTCATCGGCTTCGACTCCGTGCTGCACCACGATCCCTTCGATCGCAGCTACTACGCCACCATTGCGGCGCAGTGCGATCGCCTGCTGGCAGCCAGCAGCGCAAGCACCTCACCCCCTCAAGCCTCTCGCCACTCCCGCAGAGCCCGCGCCCCTCCACCTCCTCCCTGCTCGACATCCAGACCGAGCTGCAACAATACGCCGCCAGCCTCGAGTCCCCCGAGCAGACCGCCCTGCGCGCCGCCGAGCCGCGTCCCCGCCTCGTGCAATCCTTCCGCCTCTTCCGCCCCGACGCCTTTACCGCCCCCGGACCAACCCTCTACGCCCTCAAGCTCACCCTCGCAGCCACCCTCTGCTACACCGTCTACAACGCGATCGCCTGGCCCGGAATTCTTACCTGCGGCGTCACCGTCCTCTTCACCGGCCTCAGCCCCACCGGACAGATGAAGCAGCGCCAGCTCTACCGCTTCTTCGGCACCGCCGTCGGCGGCATCCTGGCCATCGCCGCCGAGTCGTTTTTCTTCCCCAACATGGATTCGATCACCTCGCTGCTCCTGGTCGCCGGCGCCATCGCCTTCCTCTCGGCCTGGGTCATTCGCAGCCCGCACATCGGCACCGCCGGCACGCAGATCGGCTTCGCCTTCTTCCTCACGACCTTGCAGGGATTCGGTGCCACCACACAGATCGCCACCGCGCGCGACCGCGTCTTCGGCGTCGTGCTCGGCGTCCTCATCATGTGGTTTATCTTCGATCAGATCTGGCCCACCCGCACCAGTCAGGCGCTCGGCCAGATTCTGCGCCGCATCCGTGCCGCCACGCTGCAGCTGCAGCAGGTAGAACGGCAGCGCGATCCGCAGGCCTTCGCACAAACCCTCGCGCGGCTGCGGGTCACCGTCTCGCAGGATCTCGCCTCCGTGCAACTGCTCCAGTCCGGAGCCTACTTCGACTTCGGCCCCGATCAAGTGCGCGAACTCGCCCAGACCCGGAGAATGATTCGGCAGATCGAAACCGCCGCCGCCGCCTTTTACACCGAAGCGCTGCAGCGGCAGACCGACAACGTCGCCCAGAACGAGCTAGCCCGCATCGCCCCAGAGAAGCACGTCATCTCGACCGCTGCAAAGCAGTCGACGAAGCCGCACAGCCTCACCGTCCCCGCGCGGAAGCCTGATCCAATCCGTAATCCCTCGCAAAAAGCACTGGCCTCTCACCATCGAGTGAGAGGCCAGTGCCTTGCTTCCTATCTGCTGCCGCGACCGTCTGCTACCGCGACGCGCTACCGCGAGCCCCCGGTTCGGACGATTCAGCAACTCCAGCGCGAACACCAGCTTCTGCACCGTCGCCTCCTTGGTCCGCGGAAGCTTCTGAATATGGCAGCCGTAGTAGTAGGTCGAGATCCCTTCAAACTCGATCGTCTGCTGCGAGGCGATCGTCAGCGTCACATCCACCTTGCCCATCTGCAGGAAGTCCAGCAGGACATCCTGCAACACCGTGCCCACCGGCAGCATCTCCGGCGTAACCTCACGCGACTGCAAGCGCACGCCCCCGAGCGAGAGATCGGCCATCGTCAAGCTGATCGTCTTCCCATTGGCAAGCTTCGCCGTACACACCGCAGGCGCGATCACCTTGGTGCGATAGTGCTCGCGACGCTGCAGGTACTCGAGGTCGGTGGGAAACGGAGACCGGAAGGCGGGCGCCCCGTCAAACATCGTCTCCGTCGGCGTCGGCGTCGTAAAGCGCACGGCCACCCCATTGAGCGACGAGCTGAAGTGGATGTGCCGGGTCGAGAGAACCGCTTGCGTCTCGGCACGATTGCGGCCGACGTCGAAGAGAAAGTGACCGGCTTGCTCATCGATCTCGAGCAGCACAGTCAGAACATTCGGATGCTCGGGAAGAGACATCGTAACGAAGCTCTGTTCCTGTTGGATGGCCTGCAGAAGCCGCAGAACCTCATTGGGCTGCGCTACGAGATAAGGGTTCGATTCTTCGAGCAAGTGTGCTGATTCCATGACATTCCCGGGATATTGAGATTCTGCCCAATCAGCGACCGACCCAAATCGATGCGGAGGAGACAGACCTCCCTCTACTTTATCGGCAGAAAGCAAAAAAGGTTGATCGCTGGCCGAAAAAAGCCCAGCCAGCCACCCCGCAGTCCACCTCCCGCAAACCACGCCGCTGCACTGCGATACGATGGATGCGCGTACCCACACCCCGCCCATGATGCCCAAAACCACCTCATCCCTGCTCCTCTTCGCCGCTCTTCTCCTCGCCGGCTGCCGCGCCACCCCGCCCTCCGCCCAGCGAGACCAAAGCCATCGACTGGACCAAGCACCACATCACCGTCGGCGGCAAAAAAGACGTCAACCCCGAGCAGCCCACCGCCGACAACATCGCCGACGGCAAGGACCTCTTCACCTCCTACTGCATGGTCTGCCACGGCCTCGACGGCCAGAACACCGGCGTCCCCTTCGCCACCACCGTCTCGCCGCCCATCCCCTCGCTGGCCAGCGCCCACGTCCAGAGCTACACCGACGGCCAGCTCAAATGGATCATCGAGAACGGCATCGCCCCCTCCGGCATGCCACCCTCGAAAGGCGACTTCTCCACCCAGGAGATCTGGCACCTGGTCCTCTACATCCGCCATCTCCCCAAGGCCGGCAGCCTCGGCACGCCCGCCGTCTACGGCGGCACCGCCAAGTAACCCAGACCTCAACCGAGACCAGTCCCTCCACCATCCAAGCGTCATCTCGACCAAGCGGCGGAAGCCCCATCCGCGCGCAGGCTCCTTTCCCGTCTTCCGCTTGAGCTCACGGATCCTCCAAGCAACGGAGGAGCCCCAAGGCTCCTCCTTCTGTCTCCTCAGGCAGCTCTAGCTGAAGCTCACCAGCGCCGCGCTCGCCGCCGGCAGCTCGAGCACCACCTGCCCACCCTGCATCGCCAGCCTCTCCTCGCGCAGCGGAGCCCACGCGCCCGAAGCCCCCACCGGAGCCGACCCCAGCGTCGTGTCGGTCGTGTCCTCGATCCGCGGAGCCGACAGCCGCAGCGCCGTCGCCCGCTCCGTCCGGCTGCCCGGATCGATGCTCAGCCGCACCGCCCGCGTCGCATCCCGATTGAAGACCACCAGCTTCACCTTGCCCGCATCGCTCACCAGACCATACGCGCTCTGCATCGGCGCGCTGCCCGATCCCGCATCCGCATCCGTCCCGCCCGTCATCGTGGTCGAGATCAGCGTCCCCGGCCCGGCCTCTGCGAACAGCAGCATCCCATAGAAGATCGGCCGCGCCACAAAGCCACTCTGCGGCGTGCCCGCAATCGGCGTATACCAGCCGTATCCTCCGCCGTGGAAGTTGATCCCGATGCCGCCCGCCTGCGCCAGTTGATACATCAGATCCGCGCCCCACAGCGCGGAGGCAAACGTATCGCTCACCCCCTGCCGTCCCGCCGAGTAGCAGGAGTTCGTCTCCGCCATCCGGAACGGCAGCTTCGTCTGCTCCAGCACCTGCTGCATGCCCCCGAACTGCTTCTGCAGCGTCGGATTGCGCAGCAGCCGCTCGATCGTCATCGAAGGATCGGTCGGCGGTCCCTCGGCATAGTAGTGGCTCGACAGGAACTTCACATCGTCCTTGAAGCGGTCCGCGAACGGCACCATCCACTCCAGCCCATACGCCGTATCCGGCCCCGCAAACGGAGCCTCCGGCACCCGCGCCCGGATCGCGTCATAGAACGTCTTCCACTCATCGTTGAACTGCGCCGCGTTGTAGTCCTGCTTGCGAATCCCATTGCGATAGAACAGATCCGGCTCGTTGCACAGCTGGAAGGCGACCAGCCGCTCCTTGCCGATCGTCTTCATCACATACGCGGCCTCATCCGCCGCATCGGCCGCCGTTCCCTTGCCCATGTTCAGCCCATAGATCAGCGTCCATCCCGTCTGCGTCGAGGAACTCCCGCAGGTTGCGAACCGCCAGCGGCGTAATCTTCCGGTCCTCCGCCGGCTTGTGCCCCGGATCCGGTCCCATCACGCCCTGATTCATCGCCGCGGCCTCCTCCGCCGGCGTCGCATTCGGCGTCCAGAAGCAGTACTCGCTGGTATTGCCTCCGATGCGCAGCACCCCCTTCGCCCCCAGCCTGCGGATCATCCCTGCCAGCGCCGTATTCGCGCCCGAAAAATACGCCGGATCGCTCATCTGCGCCTTCTCATAACTCAGCCCGGTAAAGTCCGCCGGAATCCTGTGTCCCAACTGCTTCGGATCGAGCCGCAGACTCGCCGCGACCGCCTCTTCCTGCCTCTGTGCAAAGGTTGGAGCCCCAAGTACGGCTGCGCCAGACAACACCATGGACGTGCGAACGAACTCTCTCCGATTCATGCTGGAATTCGAGCACACCCGCCACACCCGACGCAAACCCGGCCAGCAATTTGCCCCTCCCACAGGCACATAAGCAGCCGTACTGCTATCGCCCCGACCTACCGGGCACCAAAGTATGCACTTGGAGGAGCCTGCGACAACTGCTCTGCTGAAGCAGCCATGATCAACCGCAGAACCTTCCTCCGTACGGGCAGTCTTGTCGCCATTGCGGCCGCAACCCCGGCCCGTCGATTGCGAGCGGCATCCTCCCCGCGCCTCGCCAGCCTCTCCGAATCGCTGGCGCAACTGGAGAGCAAGAGCAGCGGTCGCCTCGGCGTAGCCGTCTTGGACACCGCCTCCGACGAAACCATCGGCCACCGGATCAGCGCCGTCGGCCACCGAATAGACGAGCGCTTCGCCATGTGCAGCACCTTCAAGGCACTTGCTCGCCGCAGCCGTGCTGCACCGCGTCGATGCCGGTCAGGAGAGCCTCGACCGCACGCTGCCCATGCCCACGCAATTTCTCTTCAACTCGCCGCTCACCCAGCCGCACGCCGGCGGCAGCATGACCCTGCGCGACCTCTGCGCCGCCAGCCTCACCCAAAGCGACAACACCGCCGCCAACCTTCTCCTCGGAACGATCGACGGTCCGGCTGCCATCACCCGATTCGCGCGCTCTCTGGGCGACCCCGTCACCCGTCTCGATCGCGTGGAGACAGCCCTGAACCAGGCCCTTCCCGGCGACCCGCGCGACACCACCTCTCCCGCCGCCATGATCGCCGACTGGCACAAATTGTTGCTTGGCGACACCCTCTCGCCCGCATCCCGCAAGCAGCTCACCGCGTGGCTCATGGCGAACCAGACCGGCGCCGACCGCCTGCGCGCCGGCCTTCCCTCCGCTTGGACCGTGGGCGATAAGACCGGCTCAAACGGAGAGAACACCACCAACGACGTCGCCATTCTCTGGCCGCACGACCGGCCTCCCGTCCTGGTGGCTGCCTATCTCACCGAGTGTCCCGGCCCTGAAGCAAAGCGCAACGCCATCCTTGCCAACGTAGGACGACTGGTCGCAAACGCCCTGCAATCCGCATAGGAAAATCCCGCCAGTCCCCACAACGGATCACCCCACACAAGCCAAAGACAATAAACCCCAGCCGTCAAGCACCGATCGACAAATTCAAGCTTCGGCCCACCCTCGAGAAACGTCATCTCGACCGAAGCGGCGGACATCGTCCGCTGCGCAGTGGGAGACCCCTGTATTTCGTATTTGTCTTCGCTTGAATTCAAGTGACCAGACGCATGTTGGAATATGTCGACACTCCCTGAATCAGTAGCTTCTCCGCCTCTGATCGAAGCCCCGCCTAAGCCTGCTCCAACCGGAACGCCGCCGGAATCAGATCGGCCAGCGCAGCCTCGGCCGCAGCGCCCTTCTCCGCCGGATAAAAGATCCATGTCTCCGGCGTGCTGAACTCCAGAATCGTCTGCCGGCAAGCCCCGCACGGCATGCTCGCCGCCCCATTCAGATTGGCCACCGCAACCGCGCGAATGCGGATCGCCGGCCCATAAGCCGCCACCGCGGCCGCAATCGCCGCCTGCTCCGCGCAGGTCGTCAGCCGGAACGAGGCATTCTCCACATTGCAGCCCGCAACGATCACCGCCTCGCCATGCTCACCCGGCTCGAGCAGCACCGCCGCGCCAACCCGAAAATGGCTGTACGGCGAGTACGACTGTTCCGCCGCTCGGGCCGCGCGCTGCCGCAGGTCATCGATCATCTTCAAACTAAGTCCACTAAGTCCGCTGGAATGCAACTGCTCACTCATGATTGTGTGAGACTAGCTGCGACCGCCCCTGCGGTCAAGCCTGCCTCCCTCCATGCCGCCGTCGCACACACCGCAACACCGATGTAGCATGGAACATCCAACCGACCATGCCGCGCGTCCCCTCCCAACCCGGCGCTCCACCACGTAACTCCAAAGCGCACCCGCACCCGCAAACCTTCGCCACCCGACACAACCGACGCCGCCCTCGCCCTCTTCCATCCCATCACCGCCGCCTGGTTCCACGCCGTCTTCGGCCACCCCACCGCGCCGCAGCGCGAAGGCTGGCCCGCGATCGCCCGCGGCGACTCCACCCTCATCCTCGCCCCCACCGGAACCGGCAAAACCCTCACCGCCTTCCTCTGGTGCATCGACCGCCTCATGCTGCAGACCGCCGCCCGACGCTCCGCGCGGCTGCCGCGTCGTCTACATCTCGCCCCTCAAGGCGCTCGCCGTCGACGTCGAACGCAACCTGCGCGCGCCGCTCCAGGGCATCGCCGCGATGGCCACCCGCGCAGGCGTCCCCTTCCGCCTGCCCGAGATCAGCGTCCGCACCGGCGACACCTCGCCCAACGACCGCGCCCGCTTCCGCCGCCATCCCGGCGACATCCTCATCACCACGCCCGAATCCCTCTACCTCCTGCTCACCTCCGAGGCAGGCGAGGCCCTCCGCTCCGTCGACACCGTCATCCTCGACGAGATCCACGCCCTCGTCCCCACCAAGCGCGGCGCGCACCTGGCCCTCTCCCTCGAGCGCCTCGAAGCCCTCACCAGCTCGCCGCCTGCAGCGCATCGGCCTCTCCGCCACCCAGCGCCCCCTCGAAGAGGTCGCCCGCTTCCTCGGCGGCGCCGAACCGTCCTCGACACCAGACCAGCCACCAGCCCGCCCCGAAATGTAACCGAAAGATCCTGCAAACATCCTCGACGCCGCACCGCGCTTCCGTCCCGTCACCATCGTCAACGCGGGCGCCCGCAAGCTCCTCGACCTCAGGGTCGAGGTCCCCGTCGAGGACATGGCCAAGCTCGGTGCAGATCACCGAAACCGCAGAACGCCGCCGCAGGGCCCCAAGCAAACCTCCATCTGGCAGTCCATCCACCCGCGCCTGCTCGAGCTCATCCGCCAGCGCACCTCGACCCTCATCTTCGTCAACGCCCGCCGCATCGCCGAGCGCCTCGCCGGCGCCCTCAACGATCTCGCCGGCGAGCCCATCGCCCGCGCCCACCACGGCTCGCTCGCCGCCACCCAGCGCTCCGAGATCGAGGAGCTGCTCAAGGCCGGCCAGATCCGCGCCCTCGTCGCCACCTCCTCGCTCGAGCTCGGCATCGACATGGGCGCCATCGACCTCGTCATCCAGATCGAAGCGCCGCCCTCGGTCGCCAGCGGCATGCAGCGCATCGGCCGCGCCGGCCACCAGGTCGGCGCTCCCTCGAACGGCGTCATCTTCCCCAAGTACCGCGCCGACCTCATCGCCTGCGCCGCCGTCACCCGCGCCATGCACGAGGGCCACGTCGAGTCCACCCGCTTCCTGCGCAACCCGCTCGACGTCCTCGCCCAGCAGATCGTCGCCATCGTCGCCCATCCTCCCCTCGATCTCGCCGCAGCCGAGCGCCGCAGCGAACAGCCAGCGCGACGAAGACGCGCAGCCCCGGCCTCAGCTACACCGCCCTGCTCTCGCATGGTGCGCAGCGCCGCGCCCTTCGCCGCCCTCAGCCAGAGCGCCTTCGACGGCGTCCTCGACATGCTCGCCGGCCGCTACCCCTCCGACGAGTTCGCCGACCTGCGCCCCCGCATCACCTGGGACCGCACCCGCAACTGGATCACCCCGCGCTCCGGCGCCAAGCGCATCGCCATCCTCAACGGCGGCACCATCCCCGACCGCGGCCTCTACGGCGTCTTCCTCGCCGGCGACCACCGCCAAACCCATCCGCGTCGGCGAGCTCGACGAGGAGATGGTCTTCGAGTCCCGCACCGGCGACACCTTCCTCCTCGGCGCCTCCACCTGGCGCATCGAGGAGATCACCCACGACCGCGTCCTCGTCTCTCCCGCGCCCGGCGACCCCGGCAAGCTGCCCTTCTGGCACGGCGATCAGGCCGGCCGCCCCATCGAGTTCGGCCGCCGCATCGGCGCCCTCGTGCGCGCAGCTGCGCGAGATGCCGCAGGCCGTCGCCATCGCCACCCTCACCCAGCAACACGACCTCGATCCCACCGCCGCCGAGAACGTCCTGCGCTATCTCGCCGACCAGCAACATGCAACCGTCGCGGTTCCAGATGACCGCACCATCGTCATCGAGCGCGTCCGCGACCAGCTCGGCGACTGGCGCGTCTGCGTCCTCACCCCCTTCGGCAGCCGCGTCCACGCACCCTGGGCGATGGCCGTCACCGCCAGCATCCACGCCGCCGGAGGCCCAGCCGTCGAAACCATGTGGAGCGAGGACGGCTTCGTCCTCCGCTTCCCCGAGACCGACGCCCCGCCCGACATCGCACCGCTCCTCCCCTCCCCCGACGAGGCCGCCGATCTCATCCACCACCAGCTCGGCTCGACCGCCCTCTTCGCCGCGAAGTTCCGCGAGAGCGCCGCCCGCGCCCTTCTGCTTCCGCGCCGCCGCGCCGATGGCCGCACCCCGCTCTGGCAGCAGCGCAAACGCGCCCACGATCTGCTCCAGGTCGCCTCCCGCTACGCCTCCTTCCCCATCCTGCTCGAGGCCTACCGCGAGTGCCTGCGCGACGTCTTCGACATGCCCGCGCTGCTCGAGACCCTGCGCCTCATCGCCAACCGCTCCCTCCACGTCCACATCACCGACTCGCAAACCCCATCGCCCTTCGCCTCCGCGCTGCTCTTCAGCTACGTCGCCAACTACATCTACGACGGCGATGCCCCGCTCGCCGAGCGCCGCGCCCAGGCCCTCTCCATCGACCAGGACCAACTGCGCGAGCTCATGGGCGACGCCGACCTCCGCGAGTTACTCGATCGCAACGCCATCGAGGAGACCGAAGAACAGCTGCAGTGCCTCACCGAGAACTACCGGGCGCGCAACACCGACGGCGTCCACGATCTCCTCCTCCGTCTCGGCGATCTCACCCGCGAAGAGCTCGCACCGCCGATGTGTAACCGCCGAGGTTGCAGAGAGCGTCTCCAAGCTCCTGCGCGTTCGTCGCGTCCTTGAAATCAGCATCGCCAGCCAGAAGCGCCTCATCGCCGTCGAGGACGCCGCCCGCTATCGCGACGCCCTCGGCGTCCCTCTGCCTCCGGGCCTTCCCGCCGCCTTCCTGTCCCCCACGCCCGAGCCCGACCACCGATCTCCTCCGCCGCTACGCCCGCACCCACGGCCCCTTCACCACCCACGAGATCGCCGAGCGCTTCGGCCTCGCGCCAGCCACCATCGAAGCCACACTGAACCACCTCGTCGGCACCGGACGCCTCGTCGAAGGCGGCTTCCGTCCCGGCGGCATCCATCGCGAGTGGTGCGACGCCGAGGTCCTCCACTCCATCCGTCGCAAATCGCTGGCGCGCCTGCGCAAGGAGGTCGAGCCCGTCGAGCAGCGCACCCTCGCCCGCCTCTTCACCCGCTGGCAGGGCGTTGTCCAGCCGCGTCGCGGCCTCGATGCCCTGCTCGATGTCGTCGAAACCCTGCAAGGCGCGCCCCTGCCCGCCTCCATCCTCGAGACCGAGATCCTCCCCGCCCGCATCACCAACTACCGTCCCGAGGACCTCGACACCCTCATCGCCGCCGGCGAGGTCGTCTGGGCCGGCCTCGAGCCGCTCGGCGAGCGCGACGGCCGCATCGGCCTCTACCTCGCCGACAAGCTCCCCGCGCTCTGGCCGCCCGCACCCTCCACCCCACGCAGCAACACCGACGCCGCACCTCTCCCACCGCCGAAAAAGAAACCGCCATCGTTACCTATCTGCAGAGCCACGGCGCCTCCTTCTTCGCCGACCTGCACGAAGCCCTCGGCGGCGGCTACCCCGGCGAGACCATCGCCGCCCTCTGGAACCTCGTCTGGCGCGGCCAGCTCCGCAACGACGGCCTCGCCGCCCTGCGCGCCTACTGCCAACCACCCGCAAGCAAGCCCTCGCGCCAATCCTCACGCAAGCTCCACCACAACCAGCAGGCCGTCTTCCGCTCCCGCCGCACGACGCCGCCCACCGCACAGGGCCGCTGGTCTTTGAATCCCGCAGCGAATCCCGCAGCGCCCCCACCACGAACCCACCGCTCCGCCGAACCACGCTCGATCACCACCTGGTCCCACGCCATCGCCCAGCAGCTCCTGCAGCGCTACGGCGTCGTCTTTCGCGAGACCGCCCACGCCGAAAACCTCCCCGGCGGCTTCTCCGCCATCTACGACGTCCTCAAGGCGCTCGAGGAGTCCGGCAAGATCCGCCGCGGCTACTTCGCCGCCGATCTCGGCGCGACCCAGTTCGCCCTGCCCGCCGCCGTCGATCTCCTCCGCTCCCTCCGCCTGCCCCCGAGAGCGGCCGCCCCGAGATGCTCCAGCTCGCCGCCACCGATCCCGCCAACCCCTACGGCGCGCTGCTCCGCTGGCCAGCGGCGCCCGACGCCGCCTCCTCGCTCACCCGCAGCGTCGGCGCCCGCGTCATCCTCTGCGACGGCGCGCTGGTCGCCTACCTCCGCCGCGGCAACCCCAACCTGCAGGTCTTCCTGCCCGACTCCGACGACGAACCCGCCCGCAGCCACATCTCCCGCAGCCTCGCCGAGTTCCTTGTCGAACGTGTCCAAGCCCAACGATCCAAGCAACGCGTCCAAGCCCAGCGCCTCCAACGCCCCGCCACCGGTGACGACGCCGAGCACTCCGGCCTGCTCATCGCCTCCATCAACGGCATCCCGGTCGCCCAGCATCCCCTCGCCCGCTACCTCCTCGACGCCGGCTTCCACGCCGCGCCCACCGGCTTCAACGTCCGCCGCAACCTGCCGCCCCAGCCCGAACACGAGCTCCGCGCCCACGCCTGAGAACGCCGCCTCTAGTGCACAGGATGGCTCCTCGTGTTGACAGCGTCCGGGCAGAGGCGAAGACTTGGATAGGAAGCACCAGGGATCTCATTCATGACGAAAACTGCCGTAGCCTCAATGTCGCGCTCCTTCTCGCCCACGCCGCTGACCACCAACAAGCACCTCATCCGCTGGGTCGAAAAGATGGCTGAGCTCTGCCAGCCCGACGCCATCCACTGGATCGACGGCTCCAGGACGAGTACGAGCGCCTCTGCGACCAGCTCGTCGAAGCCGGCACCTTCACCCGCTCAACGAAGAAGCTCTGGCCCGGCTGCTTCTACGCCCGCTCCGCGCCCAACGACGTCGCCCGCGTCGAAGACCGCACCTTCATCTGCTCCCTCTCCAAAGACAACGCCGGCCCCACCAACAACTGGGAAGACCCCTTCGTCATGCGCAGCAAGCTCAAGCAGCTCTTCCGCGGCTCCATGCGCGGCCGCACCATGTACGTCCTGCCCTACTCCATGGGCCCCATCGGCTCGCCCATGTCGCAGATCGGCGTGCAGCTCACCGACTCCGCCTACGCCGTCGTCAACATGCGCATCATGGCCCGCATCGGCGCGCCCGTCTTCGCCGAGATCGACAAGGACGAGAAGCGCGTCGTCCCCTGCATGCACACCGTCGGCGCGCCGCTCGCGCCCGGCCAGCAGGACGTCCCCTGGCCCTGCAACGACGAGAAGTACATCGTCCACTTCCCCGAGACCCGCGAGATCTGGTCGCTACGGCTCCGGCTACGGCGGCAACGCCCTGCTCGGCAAAAAGTGCTTCGCCCTCCGCATCGCCTCCAACATCGCCCGCGACGAGGGCTGGATGGCCGAGCACATGCTCATCGTCGGCGTCGAATCCCCCGACGGCGAAAAGACCTACGTCGCCGCCGCCTTCCCCTCCGCCTGCGGCAAGACCAACTTCGCCATGATGATCCCGCCCGAGGGCTTCGACGGCTGGAAGGTCTGGACCGTCGGCGACGACATCGCCTGGATCAAGCCCGACGCCAACGGCCAGCTGCGCGCCATCAATCCCGAGGCCGGCTTCTTCGGCGTCGCCCCCGGCACCAGCGCCAAGACCAACCCCAACGCCATGGCCACGCTCGCGCGCAACACCATCTTCACCAACGTCGCGCTCACCCCCGACGGCGGCGTCTGGTGGGAGGGCATGACCGACACCCCGCCCGCCGAGTGCCTCGACTGGCGCGGCAAGCGCTGGACCCCGGAGATCGCCAAGGCCACCGGCAGCCACCGCCGCCCACCCCAACGGCCGCTTCACCGCCCCCGCCAGCCAGTGCCCCACCATCGACCCCGACTGGGAAGACGCCCGACGGCGTCCCCATCTCCGCCTTCATCTTCGGCGGCCGCCGCCCCACCACCATGCCGCTCGTCTACCAGGCCTTCAACTGGTCCGCCGGCGTCTACATCGGCGCCACCATGGGCTCGGAGACCACCGCCGCCGCCGGCGGCGCCGTCGGCAAGGTCCGCCGCGACCCCATGGCCATGCTGCCCTTCTGCGGCTACCACATGGGCGACTACTTCCGTCACTGGCTCAAGATGCAGCGCAACCTCTCCGCCACCCCGCGCATCTTCCACGTCAACTGGTTCCGCAAGGACGAGGACGGCAAGTTCCTCTGGCCCGGCTACTCGCGAAAACATGCGCGTCCTCAAGTGGATCGTCGACCGCGTCCGCGGCCGCGCCCAGGGCAAGGAGACCCCCATCGGCTGGACCCCGCACTTCGAGGACATCAACTGGAACGGCCTCGACTTCCCCCGCGAGACCTTCGACGAGCTCCAGACCGTCGACCGCGCCCAGTGGCAGCAGGAGGTCATGGGCCACGAAGAGCTCTTCCTCCTCCTCCACGACCACCTCCCCCCGGAGATGATCTACGAGCGCGAGCTCCTGATCTGCCGCCTATGACGCCGAGAAGGCGCCAGAATCATTTTTCTGGCGCCCAAATCTTGACTTTCAGCCGAATTTGCCGTAACGTAACTGAGTGGCAAGACTCCCTTCGGGTTGAGTCGGTCATAACGAAGTCCACCCACTTCGTTGCATAAACGGAACACCCACGCATCAGCCCCCACCGCGCTGCGTGGGTTTCCCTTTTAACCCACCTTCTTCAGCCGTCATCCACCTCCACCGCCTCTCCCGAACGCACATCATCTCCGCAACTCCGTCCCAAAGTCCACGTAACCCGGCATCGCCCCGCCCCCAAAATGCATCTCGACATCACCCCCAAAAACCACGTCATCCTCGACATCACCCTCCCCCAAAAACCACGTCATCTCGACCGAAGCAGCGGACAGTTTCATCGTCCGCTGCGCAGTGGAGAGACCCCCGTATTTCGTTTTTGCCGTTGCCTTGTTTGCCGTTGCTCTTTTGCTTGTTGCCGTTGCTTTGTTTTTGCCGTTGCCGTTGTTTGTTTTTGCCGTCATCCTGAGCGCAGCGAAGGATCCCGATACCCTCTGTACCGCCCACACCGCTCGCACCTTTCTGCCCAGCCTCCGCAGTTCTTGCCCACACACGTCGCAGCTTCCTCGCGCGCAGGGCCGTGTCACCTCACAGCACCTCCCTCAAAATACATCGTGATACGATATATTCGTGCCGCCCGACAAACACCGCCTCCAAATCCTCGCCGAGTTCCGCCACGAACTCCGCACCTTCCTGCAGTTCAGCGAGGCCGCCGCCGCCCAGCGCAACCTCCCCGCCCAACAGCATCAGCTCCTCCTCCAGATCGCCGGAGCCCCCGACGGAGTCGCCCCCACGGTCGCCTACGCCGCCGCCCGCCTCGGCCTCCGCCACCACAGCATCGTCGAGCTCTCCAAGCGCTGCGAAGAGGCTGGCCTGCTCGCCCGCGTCCACGATCCCGCCGACCGCCGCCGCGTCCTGCTGCAACTCACCCCCGCCGGCACCCGCGTCCTCGAGGACCTCTCCGACGACCACACCGCCGAACTCAATCAGCGCGCCCCCAAGCTCATCGCCACGCTCCAACGCATCCAGTCCATCCGCCCCTGAGGCCGCCCGAGAGTCCATGCCGAACCCCATCCACGCTCGCATCGCAAATCACCCGCTGGTTCGCCAATACCGCGGCAAGGTGAAGCAGGACCTCACCGCCACCTACTCCCGCAACCTGCACAAGTGGCTTCTGATCGCGCCCATCGTCGGCCTCACCACCGGCCTCGCCATCACCGCCATCGCCGTCGTCATCCTGCACCAGCTCTGGCCGCCGGTCCTCGCCTACTACCTGCACCATCACTGGGCCATCGTTCCCGGCCTGGTCCTCGGCTGCGCCGTCACCGGCCTCATCATGCAGTTCCTCACGCCCAACCCGAACGAGCACTCCACCGAGGAGATCATCCGCTCCTACCACGAGCACGAGGGCGCCATCGACATGCGCCCCTTCCTGCCCAAGCTTCTCGCCGCCATCACCACCGTCGGCTGCGGCGGCAGCGCCGCGCTCGAAGGCCCCAGCATCTACGGCGGCGCGGCCATCGGCTCCTGGCTCTGGCAGCATCTCCGCCGCCTCCCGAACCTCCGCCTCGACCGCCCGCGACCGCCGCATCATGCTCATCTGCGGAGCCGCCGCCGGCATGTCCGCCGTCTTCCGCGCCCCGCTCACCGGCATCGTCTTCGCCCTCGAGATGCCCTACAAGGACGACCTCGCCCACGAGGCCCTGCTGCCCTCCCTCATCGCCTCCGTCGTCTCCTATCTCACCCTCGGCTCCTTCCTCGGCAGCGCCCCGCTCTTCAACTTCGCCAGCACCAGCGCCTTCACCCTGCACGATCTCTTCTGGTGCGCTCTGCTCGGCCTGCTCATCGGCCTCATCGCGATGGCCTTCGTCATCACCTTCCGCCGCCTGCGCGGCTTCGTCGTCCGCTGCGCCGCTCCCGCACTGGATCAAACTCACGCTCGGCGGCCTGCTCACCGGCCTCTGCGGCCTGCTCTTTGTCACCCTCTACCCCGGCACCCTCATCCCCATCGGCCCCAACTACGAGGCCGTCGGCCAGATCCTCGCCACCCATCACACCACCGTCGAACTCCTCGCCTTCGCCGTCCTCAAGCTCGCCGCGACCGCCTTCACCCTCGGCGCCGGCGGCGTCAGCGCCATGTTCGTGCCGCTCTTCCTCACCGGCGGCTCGCTCGGCGTGGCCTTCGCCCAGACCATCGTCCACAGCCCCGCCCTCGACCTCTACGCCGCCGTCGGCATGGCCTCCTTCATCGCCGCCGCCTACAAAACGCCCCTCGCCGCCGTGGTCTTCGTCGCCGAGGCCACCGGCGGCCACGCCTTCCTCATCCCTGCCCTCATCGGCTCCGCCGTCGCCTACGCCATCTCCGGCGACGCCTCCGCCTCCGGCGACCAGCGCCTGCACGAACTGCGTGCCTCCCACGGTCACCACCACCCAACCGCCGCAGAAACTCCCACCACTTGACAAACCTCCGCCCCCCAAAGCGCCTCGCGAGGGATCTC
The DNA here is from genome assembly GCA_963755245.1 of uncultured Acidobacteriaceae bacterium. Lineage (GTDB taxonomy): Bacteria > Acidobacteriota > Terriglobia > Terriglobales > Acidobacteriaceae > Edaphobacter. The sequence goes on from CAVWJY010000017.1 coordinate 66,193, forward strand.
CCAGGCCGCCACCCCCAAACGAAGTCCAGACTTGCTCCGGACTTCGTTTGGACTTAACCCACACAACATCTAGACTTTAGGACCTCAAGTACGGGGAGGGGCTAGGCACCCAAAAGATGAGGATTTTGCCTTCCGAAAAGACGCCAAATCTCATCGTTCGTCGCCAGTCGCCCCAAAATCCTCTCCCACAAATCGCGGAGAGGCCTTCACGCCGCAGCAATCCGGCGAACCAGATCGTTCTGCTCCACCTGGCTCTCCGCCCCGATCGTAAACGCATCGAGCACGCCGCTTCCCAGCGCATAGCGCACCGCCTCACTGGGACGATCCCGCATCGCTCCCTGCCCCAGGATCTTCATCCCCACGATCGCCTTTCCCTGCGCCCGCATCTGCCGGATCACGCCCTGCACCGTGTTCGGATCGGCGTCCATATGCGCCTGCACCGGATTCAGCCGCACCAGATCGAGATCGACCCACGGCGAAGCCGCCGCCGCCCGCAGCGCCCCGATGCTGTGGCACGACACGCCATGCGCCCGAATCACGCCCTTCTCCTTCGCCTCCGAGAGCACGTCCATCACCCCGCGATACCGCGTCGTCCAATCGCTCTCCGTCACACAGTGGATCAGCACGATATCGATGTGGTCGGTCCCCAGCTCGCGCCGGAAGCGGTCGAGGTCCGCCCGCACCCCGGCCGGATCGCGCGTATCCGTCTTGGTCATCACCGTGACCTTGTCCCGCGGAACCTGCTTCAGCGCCGCGGCCACATAGGGATGGCTGCCATAGGAGTCCGCGGTGTCATAGAACCGCAGCCCGTTCTCGTGATACCCCTCGACCAGCATCCGCGTCAGCGGATCGGTCCCCAGCCGGGTCTGATTGGACTGCCCGGCATACCCGATGGTCCCCGTCCCCATCGCCAGCCGGCTGGTGCGTATCCCCGTGCGCCCCAGCACCACCTCATCGTGCGCCTGAAATCGCTGCGGAAGAGGCTGCTCGGCAAACGGAGCCGCATGGGCGAAACGGCGGGACAGCAGAGTAGCGCTGATGCCCGTGGCAACCTGACGTAGAAAGTCTCTGCGCTGCATAGAATGCTCCTTTTGCAGATAGCGTGCCGACGTTCCCCGGAATCCCTGCCCACTCAGCCAGCGCCCCGATCTCCCCGCAGAGCGAGAGTCGATACGCGCGGGCAGCAGAAACCCTGCCGCGTATTTTCTACACCCGTTCGCTTGCTTTTGAAAGTACATTCGTACGCACGAAGGCCCGGGAGCAGCATCTCTCCCAGGCCTTCTCCATCCGGCTTCGCCTGCGAATTAGCGGTGCAGCGTACCAAACGCGAGATCGATCAGCGTATGCTCCTCGAGCTCATGCGCCTTGGCCGATCCCGTCGCAGGACTGGCGCTCGCCGACCGTTTCACGCTGAGCAGCGCGCGATCGCCGACCATCCGCTTCAACTGCGGCATCACGTAGAACAGAGCGCCCATATTGGCCGGCTCCTCCTGCACCCAGACGATCTCCTGCGCGTTCGGATGCTGATCCAGCGCCGCCTGCAGCTCCTCCTCCGGCCACGGATAAAGCTGCTCGACGAAGATGATCCCCACCGAGTAATCCTTGCGCCGCTCGCGCTCCACCCGCAGGTTGTGGCCGATCTTGCCGGAGCAGAGCAGCAGCCGTCGCGGGTCCTTGACGTCGTTGTCCGGCAGCACATTCTGGAAGCGCGGAAGCGCGAAGTCGGCCAGCGTCGAAGCCGCATCCGCATGGCGCAGCATGCTCTTCGGCGTAAACACGACCAGCGGTTTCCGCCACGAACGCAGCGCCTGCCGCCGCAGCAGATGGAAGAACTGCGCCGCATTCGAGGGCTGGCAGATCTGGATATTGTCATGCGCCGCGAGCTGCAGATAGCGCTCGATACGCGCGCTCGAGTGCTCCGGCCCCTGTCCCTCATAGCCATGCGGCAGCAGCAGCACCACGCCCGACAGCAGCCCCCACTTCGCCTCCGCCGCCGCGATGAACTGGTCGATGATGATCTGCGCCCCGTTGGCAAAGTCGCCGAACTGCGCCTCCCACAGCACCAGCGCCTCCGGGTAGTCGCGCGAGTAGCCATACTCGAAGCCCAGCACCGCAGCCTCCGACAGCATCGAGTTGTACACCTCGAACGGAGCATTCCCCACGCCCAGATGTCCCAGCGGAATGTAACGCGCCTCGGTCTCAATATCGACCATCACCGCATGCCGCTGATTGAACGTGCCGCGCTGCGAGTCCTGCCCGCTCAGCCGCACCGGCGTCCCCGTCGTCAGCAGCGAGGCATACGCCACCAACTCCGCCATGCCGTAGTCGAACAGCCGCGTGCCCCGCCCCCATCTCCAGGCGCTGCTCGAACAGCTTCTTCACCTTGGGATGGATATTGAAGTCCTGCCGGATAATTCGTCGCCAGCCGCACCAGTTCGTGGATGCGCTCTGCCGGCAAGCCGGTGTCCACGTCATCGGCTGGATCCAGCTCCCCACCTTTGTAGGCGCTCCAGTACTCGGGAAGCTGCGCCAGCCGAGGCTTATGGTCCGCCTTCATCGCGAGCTTCTGATCCTCGAGGAAATGGTTCTGGACCGCAAGCACCTCCGCCGCAGGATCGACACCGATCTTCTTCGCATAGAGCTGATACAGCGTGGGGTGATCCTTGATGATGGCGTAGCGCCGCGGCTGGGTGACGGTCGGATCATCCACCTCGCTATGCCCATGACGACGATACCCAATCAGATCGACCACAATATCGGAGTGGAAGCGTGCGCGATACTCCGCCGCAATGCGCGCCACGCGAACCACCGCGTCCGGGTCCTCCGCATTCACATGGAAGATCGGAATCGGCAGCCGCTTGGCCAGATCCGACGAGAAGCGCGAAGCATTCGACTCCTCCGGCAGCGCCGTAAATCCAAGCAGGTTGTTGACGATCACATGCACCGTGCCGCCAACCTCATAGCCCCGCAGCGAGCCCAGCACCAGCGACTCCGCGAAGATGCCCTGCCCCGCAAACGCGGCATCGCCATGGATGATCATGGGCAGCACCTTGTCGCGGCCATCCACCCCCTGCTGCAGCCCGATGCGAATCTGCTTGGCGCGCGCGCGGCCCAGCGCAACCGGATCGACCGCCTCGAGATGACTCGGATTCGAGGAGAGATGCAGCGCGATCGTGCGTCCCTCCGGCGAGCGATACTCCCCGGTCGCACCGACGTGATACTTCACATCGCCGCCACCCAGCGTGCTGCGCGGGTCGACATCCTCAAACTTCGCGAAGATCTCCGATGCCGAGCGGCCCACCGTATTCGTCATCACATTCAGCCGGCCGCGATGGCTCATCGCAAAGATCGACTTCTCCACCCCGAACGCCGCGCTGACCTCGAAGACCGCATCGAGAAACGGAATCAGCGCCGTGAGACCTTCGAGCGAAAACCGCTTGGTCCCGAGATAGCGCGACTGAATCACCTGCTCGAAGATCTCGGCGCGAATCAGCTGCGAGAGAATGTGCGCCTGCCCCGTCGGCGCAGGCTTCTGCTCGACCTGCTCCTGCAGCCACTGCCGCCGCTCCGGGTTTGCCAGGTGCATGAACTCGGCGCCAATCGTGCCGCAGTAATACCCACGCGCCTCGCTGGCAAGCTCGCCCTCAGGAACGGTGATGGGAAATGGTTCGGGGGGAAGATACTGACCCAGCGGATCCAGCGATGCCTGCAGGTAGCCCCAGCGGCGGAAGAGATTGAAGACGTTTTCGCGATCCTGTTCGCGGCTTTGCGAATCTGCGGTGAGTACCGGGGGAGTAGCTCGCTCTACCTTGGCAGCCATAACTTCCTTTCATCGTCGGCTACGCAGCGGAAGTCGACCGTTGCGGCCTTCCCCACAATGCTAGACCTTCCAAAGTGTGCTGGCATCCGAAATTCGATAATCGCCCAGGAAATCCGCCGATGTTCTCTTCCGTGACACGGGGCAAAAATCGCCCCGAAGCGACACCGGCAGCCTGCTCAAGACTCGCTATAGTAGAGCAAGATGCCTTTGCCGAGCGCATTTCGTAGCACCCTCTGGTGCTTGCTCCTCTCCCTTCCATTCCTCCCCGGCCATGCGTTCGCAGAGCCTCCAGCAGCGCCAGCCCGGCGACGCAGCGAGCCTTCGACCCTCCAGATCCCAGTCCCGATCCCAGTCGCCCGTTGCCCGATATCCCCACCCTGATGCATCAGGTCGAGGCCGACCAGCGAGCCTCCGAGGCAATCGAAAAGGACTACCTCTACCATTCGGTCGAAGCGATCCAGGAGCTCGACTCGCACGGCAACGTCAAGAAGACCGAGACGAATCAGTACGACGTCTTTTGGGTCAACGGCGTCCCCGTCCGACGCCTGCTCAAGAAGAACGGAAAGGATCTTTCCGAGTCCGAAAAAAAGCAGGAAGACGAGCGCATCGACAAGGAATCCGCCAAGGCGCGCGAGCGCCGCGATAAGGCCACAGCCAGGGAAAAGAGACCGACCCACGCGGCGAAGACGTCGTGACCGTCTCCCGGCTCCTCGAATTAGGCAGCTTCTCCAACGCGCATCGCGTCCAGTGGCACGGCCGCGACACCATCGTCGTCGACTACACCGGCGATCCCAAGGCCAAAACCCGCACCAGCTTCGAGAACGTCATCCGCGACCTGGTCGGAACCATCTGGGTCGATGAGCAGGATCACGCCATCGCCAAGCTCGAAGGCCATTTTGTGAATAACTTCAAGGTCGGCGGCGGCCTGCTCGTGAACATCCAGAAAGGTCTGACCTTCTCGATGGAGCAGGTGCGGATCAACGACGAGGTCTGGCTGCCGGCTCACATCGAAGGCCACGGCTCCGCGCGTGCGCTGCTGTTCTTCCGCTTCAATGGAAAGATGCTTGTGGAGGACTCGAACTATCGCAAGTTCAAGACCGACTCCACCATCATCTCCGCCGGAACCTCCGCCGCAATCCCAGCCCCGAGTCGAAGCGGCGAAGCCCTCCGACGCACCCCAATAAAGGTAAACGCGGCTAAAACGCAGCAAGGGACAGCCGAGGCTGTCCCTTCCGCAAAACTTGTTGTGCGCGCGATGCCTTCCAGAAGACCCGCCGAAGCGGAAGTGCAGCTAGATACATTGTGCGGTTAGAGACAAGAGGCGATTACAGAGGCTGAACGTCAGACGCCTGCCAGCCCTTCGGTCCCTTGACCACATTGAACTGCACAGCCTGGCCTTCTTGGAGGCTCTTGAAGCCGTTTGAATTGATCGCCGAGTAGTGTACGAAAACATCCTCGCCGTTCTGACGGCTGATGAAGCCAAACCCCTTGGCATCGTTAAACCACTTCACAGTTCCCTGTTCCATATTCGTTTATTTCCTTAGTGCTCATGAATTTGCCGCTGGATCCAAATCGGGGTTCGTACAGTACAGCCTGTGCAGAAAACCAATCTGTTTCAAACGATGAATGAAGGTTAGCACCTTTATTTTGGTTTGTGTGGAAAAAGTTAAAATACTTTGTTTGCACCAATTTAGGTGCATTTCAGGCATCTTTTCGGAACATTTTCACCGCTTAGGAGGAAGCCAAATGCTGCGCTAAATAGCCCTGAACAATCCCCTCCGCCTGCTCCAAAACCTCATCCAGCGTCAGGCTCGTCGAGTCCAGAAAGATCGCGTCCGCGGCCGGCTTCAACGGAGATTCCGCGCGATTGCGATCGCGCTCATCCCGCTCCCGCATCTCCCGCACCAGATCGACCAACGCCGCCTCGTCCCCTTTGGGCGCCGCCTGCGTGCCGGGAATCTGGCGGTAGCGACGATTGCCGCGCACCTCCGGAGCCGCATCCAGAAAGATCTTTACCTCAGCATCCGGAAACACCGCAGTTCCAATATCGCGGCCTTCCATCACCACGCCGCCCGGCCTGGCCGAGCGCGCGCTGCTCCGCCACCATCCAGGCCCGCAGCCGCGGATGCACCGAGATCTGCGACGCCCCCGAGGTCACGTCCGCCTCGCGAATGCGCCGCGAAACATCCATTCCATCGAGCAGAACCCGATTGCCCTCCAGCTGCGGCTCCAGCGCGATGCGCGTCTTCGCCGCCAGCGCGAGCAGCGGCTCCTCCTCGTCGAAACCGAAGTCGTTCTCGATCGCCTTCAGCGCCAGCGCGCGATACATCGCGCCGGTCTCGAGATTGAGAAACCCGAAGCGACGCGCGAGATGCGCGGCCAGCGTGCTCTTCCCCGCGCCCGCAGGCCCGTCGATTGCAACGACGGGCCGCTGGCGCTTGGGAGCGGAGCTGTTTCAGAGACGAGCTGCGTGTGCGGCGTCGACATGCGGCCTACTCGCCTCCCTCAGGCTTGCGCTTGCGGTACATCGGCTTGTCGAAACCGCCGCTCGGCTTGCCCTTGTAGCTGTTGGCCTTGCCACCGGGTTTGCCCGGTTTGCGGAAGGGGTTCTTGCCATCGGCAAACTTGGTGAAGGTGTTCACCGGCTTACCGGCAAATCCACTCGGCTTGCTCGATTTATCGAACGGCTTCTTCGCGCCGAATCCACCGCCCGCAGGCTTGCTGAACGGACGTGCCGGACGATCGCCACGGTCGCTATAGGGACGCGCCGGACGATCCGATCCTTCACGCGCGCTGAACGGACGTGCCGGACGGTCGGATCCTTCGCGCGGAGTGAACGGACGCGACGGACGGTCGCCGCCGCGATCCTGCCACGGACGTGCCGGACGATCCCCGCCATCACGCGAGAATCCCGGACGCGGTCCACGCGGAGCATCGAACTTGCGGAACGGCGGACGCGATCCCTGCGCATCGCGATCGCGCGAGAAGCCCTCGCGAGCTCCACCTTCACGCGGAGTAAACGGCTTGCGCGGAGCAAACCCACCCTCGCGCCGATCTCCACGATCGCCGCCCGGACGCGGGCTGAACGAACCCGGAGTACGCGGAGCAAACCCGCCCTCCGACCGGCCGCCAAAGCCCTCGCGCTTGCGACCAAAGGTCCCAGGCTTCGAGAAGCGTCTTGCGCGGTCCATCATTCTCGGTGCGCGGCGTAAACTCACGACGCGGCGGACGACCCCTCCTCGCCACGCGAATCGTTATCCCGGCGGAAGCTCGGACGTGCAGCAAAGCCCTCACGCTTGTCCCCGAAGCCACGCTTGTCGCCGAATCCCGGACGTGCCCCAAAGCCCGGCTTGCGACCAAACGCAGGACGGCCGCCATCGCGCCGATCCGAACGATTCTCCCGATCGAAGCGCGGCTTGCTCTCGCCTTCGCCAGCAGCCGGACGTGCGGGACGATTCTCATTCCACGGCTTGTCGAACGACGGACGGCATCCGCTGCGGCTTGGCTCCCCGCTCAAACGGCCGGCGCTGCCGGTCATCGCGAGCATCAAGCGGCGTGCCATTGAACTTGCGTCCATAGTCCGAAGGGAAGCCCGTACCAACCTTGCGCGGCTTGGCGACAAACTTCGAGATGCGCGGCGCATCGGTCGGCTCCAGCGTCGTCGCGGCCTCCGCCTCGACCGCATCGTCCGTCTCGCCTTCCGCAGCGGCTTCGTCGCTCTCGGTCTCCACCTTCGGCGCAATGAACGCCGGCAGCGAGCCCGACACATGCAGCAGCGTCCGGCCATCGACCGCAAGCGACTCCAGCTCGCGCGCGCCCATCAGCGCATGCACCACATCGCGAATCCGCGAGCGGGCCGCCAGCGGCGACAGGAAGGTCTCAATCTCCTCCTCGGAGGCCAGCAGCGCCGATCCGAGATAGAGCGAGATCAGCGCCGAGAGCGCCGACGGCTGACCGGCATTGGCGCCAGCCTTGATCTGCTTGGTGAAGCGTGTCCCGGCAAGCTCCCACAGCGTTGCGCCGCCATCCGGCTGGCTGATCGGGAGCACCCGCAGGTGCGACCACAGCTCGTTCAGCGCGCGCAGCACGGCGGTCTCGGTGACCTCCTTGCCCAGCTCGGTCGCCAGATCGTAGGCCGACATCATCGGCCGCTTGCTCAGGATCTCGTAGGTTGCCGCCGCCAGCGGAGACACCTTGAAGGCGCCACTGGTCACCGGCGGCTGCTTCCAGCCCTTGTCGCCGCGCAGCGTAAAGATATAGGAGAAGACCGGAGCCGAGACGATGAAGTCCGGCACATCGCCCGAGTTCTGCGCCGGCGTGCCCAGCAGGTTCAGCGGCACCGCGATGCCTTCAGCGATCATCCGCGCCAGCAGGCTGCGTGCCTGCTCGGTGTCGGCGAGCGTCGGCTCGGAGTTCGTAGCGCCAAGCACCGCCTCGACGAAGCTCGGTGCGGGCGAAGGAAGCTGCTGCGGGCGAGGGGTAAAGAGCACCAGCCCGGCCACATTCATCCAGCTGCGGAGGTTCTCAAAGGTAAGGAGGGCTTCGCCGTTCTGGTGCCATTGCGCAAGCCGTGCCTGGCCGAGTTGTTCGGCGGTGGGAATCATAGGGGAACTCAAGGTATTGCCTTCCTGCTGGGCTACTCCGCTGATGCGGGTACAGCATTCCTTCGCGCGATCGATCAGGCCGGACGTGCGGGCCAAATTCAAGGCTAGGGATGACGCTAAATTTTCAAATCGGAACCATGTGCGCTGACACGCACGGAACCACTCCAACGCGTGCGGCACATCTTCACTAAGAATACCGCACTTGGGGCATGTCCTGCCGGACGGCCTCACCGCGCGCAGGAGGCCACTCCGTAACGTTTCGACCTGTCGATTCCGACCAACGGGAGGACCACCCCATGCCCCTCCCGCCGACACAAGTAAAAAAGGCGTGAAACGCCCGCCCCACGCGCAGTGGGCCCGTCCGGCAGGACACCTCTAAATCCTCTGAAACGCCTTCTGAATGTCCTTATGCGTGTACTTGAGCGCGATGGGCCGGCCATGCGGACAGCTCGTCGGGTGCTCGGTCTTGCCCAGCTCCTGCAGCAGCCAGTCGATCTTCGCGGGCTCGAGCGGCATGTTCACCTTGATCGCCGCATGGCAGGCGATCGACGCCGCGATGCGCCGCCGCCGCGCCTCGGCGTTCTCGGTCTGCTGCTCGCGCTCGGGGACGCCGAGCACCTCCTCCAGCATGCGTTCCAGCTCCCTGCCCTCGAGCCCAATCGGCGCAGCCTTGATGGCGAGCGTACGCGGGCCAAAGGGCTCAGCCTCGAAGCCGTTGCGTCTCGAGCTCGGCGGCGATCTCGGCGAAGGCGATCATCTGCCCCGGCAGCAGGTCGACCAGCAGCGGCATCAGCAGGCGCTGACGCTGCACCGCCTCCACCTCACGCTCGCGCAGGATCTTCTCAAACAGCACGCGCTCATGCGCGACATGCTGATCGACGATCCAAAGCCCCTCCTCATTGACCGCAAGGATGAACGAGTCGCGCAGCTGGCCGAGCGGCTTCAGCGTGGCCAGCGCGTTCAGCGTCGACGGCGCATCTTCCGAGTGCGCAAACCCGGACGTGGGCAGGTCGTAGCCGACCGGAATCGAAGCCCCGGTGAAGGCGAGACGCCCCGGCGACTCCGCCACCATCGGCGGCGCCAGCGTGAAGGAGTCGATATCGCCAGCTCGCGGATCGGACTCCGACTGCGGAACAAAGCCCGTCGCCGGTCCCGGCTGGAAGAACGGAGCCTCCGGCGCACCCGGCAGCGGACTGACCCCCAGCAGCAGCGACGACGACGCATGCGGCGCGGCCGTCAGCGCCTCGGAGAAGTGCGCCGCCGGCCGCGCGACCATCAACGCCGTGCGCACGGTGTCGCGGATGAAGTCGTGCACGAAGCTCGACTGGCGGAAGCGCACCTCGGTCTTCGCCGGATGCACGTTGACGTCGACCTCCTGCGGCGGCATCTCCAGAAACAGCAGCACCACCGGGAACGACGTCGGCGGAATCACGTTGCGGTACGCCTCGGTGAGCGCGTGGATCACCAGGCGGTCGCGAATCAGCCGCTGGTTGACGAAGACATAGATCGAGTTGCGATTGAGCTTCTGCAGCTCGGGCTTGGAGACGAAGCCGGTGAGGCGCAGATAGCCCGGCTCGGGCGGCGGTGTAGTCGGCCTCGCGCTTCCACGGCGGCGGCTCGGGCAGCCCGGCGCGGGCGAAGTCCCTCTCCGCCGCGGCGGGCAGCATGCGGTCGGCGGTATCGCGGCCGAAGATCTGGAACAGGCGGTCGCTGATTGTCGCTGCACCGCCGGAGCCACCAGCAGCGCCTGCGTGGCCGAGTGCAGCTCGATGTGCTTGTTCGGATGCGCCAGCGCATAGTGCGTCACCAGCGCGGCGATGTGCGACAGCTCGGTCGACTCCGACTTGAGGAACTTGCGCCGCGCCGGGGTGTTGTAGAAGAGGTCGGCGATGGTGATCGTCGTGCCGGTGCGGCAGCCCCGTCGGCTCGACGCGCAGGATCTTGCCGCCGGCGATCTCGACGACGGTGCCGGCCTCGTCTTCGGCGGCGCGCGTCTCGAGCGTCAGCCGCGAGACGCTGGCGATCGACGGCAGCGCCTCGCCGCGAAAGCCCAGCGTCGCGATCGACAGCAGGTCGTCGGAGGTGCGCAGCTTCGAGGTCGCGTGGCGCTCGAAGGCCAGCAGCGCGTCGTCCTGGCCCATGCCGTGGCCGTTGTCGGTGATGCGGATCAGCTTGCGCCCGCCGCCCTCGATCTCGATGCGGATGCGCGTGGCGCCGGCGTCGAGCGAGTTCTCGAGCAGCTCCTTGACCACGGACGCCGGACGCTCGACCACCTCGCCCGCGGCGATCTGGTTCGCGACCTGGTCGGAGAGAATGCGGATACGGCCCATAGCTCGATTGTAGGGGAGACGGCGGTGCAGCGTGCCGGTGGCGCTCCAGCTCTCCGCAAGCCAGAGCGCCAACGGCACGGCCAACCTCACGCCTGCTGGTTGCGCGCCGCCGACTCGTAGATATTCATCATCAGCGTGACGTCGCGCAGGCCCTCTTCGCCGGATGGCCCGGGCGTCGTATTGTCGAGGATGCACTTCGAGAAGTAGTCGGACTCGACCACGAACTGCGCCGGATTGGTGCCCTGCTCGAGCGTCGTCGATGTTCTGGCCCGGATCGCCGCGCATCGCGCCGTTGAGGTGCGCGGTGAGGTGGATGCCGGAGTAGCCGAAGCCCTCGAGCGTAAGCTGCCCCTTCGTGCCGTGCAGCTTGATGTAGCCGCCCATGTTGGTGCCGTAGCTGGTCGTACAGGTGGCGACGATGCCGGAGGGAAAGCGCATGGTCCAGGAGAGGTTCTCCTCCACCTCGTTGAAGCGGCCGTCGTGGTCGATCACCGAGCTGTAGGCGGAGATGGCGTTGGGCTCCTCGCCGGTGAGGAAGCGGCAGGCGTTCAGCGAGTAGATGCCCACATCCATCAGCGGTCCGCCGCCGGCGAGCTGCCGGTTCAGGCGCCACTCGCCGGGCTGGATATTGAAGCCGTTGGCGCTCTCGATGGCCTGGATCTTGCCCAGCTCGCCGCTCTGGACGATCCGCTTGGCGTGCAGCGTCGTCGCCTCGAGCTGGCAGCGATAGGCGATCATCAGCAGCTTGTTGGCCTTCTTGCAGGCGGCGATCATGGCCTCGCAGTCGGCGACGGAGTTGGCCATCGGCTTCTCGCAGAGCACGTGCTTGCCGGCCTGCGCGGCGCGGATGGTGTACTCCGCGTGCATGCTGTTGGGCAGCGCGATGTAGACCGCGTCGATGTTCGGGTTGTCGCGGATCTGGTCGAAGTTCTCGTAACTGTAGATGGAGCTTTCCGGGATGCCGTACTGCGCGGCGACCCGCTTGGCCTTGTCGGGATGGCCGCTGACCAGCGCGGTGATCTCACCCAGATGGCCCTGCTTGGTGCCGGGCATGAAGTGGTCCAGCGAGATGCGGCCGAGACCGACGACCGCATAGCGAACCTTGCGGCCTGAAGCGTGAGCGGCGCGCCGAGTTGCGCGAAGGAGGAGGTGGGGAGGATGGTGGCGGCAGAGACAGCAGCAGCGAGGCGGGCAAACTCTCTTCGGGTAACTTGCACGGACTTCTCCTGGAGTATGTCTGGATGCGGAAACGAAGCGAGAAAAAGGACCATGCGAACTATAACGAATTTTCTTCGCGTGTGGCTTCTTCTTCCTCCCGCGAACGACGCCATTTCGCGACCCAGAGCTATCCGAAGGAGATATCTCCCCCTCCCCCTCCACCGAAGTCCTAAAGTCTTCCATTCAGGCGGATAAGTCCAAACCAAGTACCCTCTAAGTCTGGACTTGAGTCAGACCGGGTCCAAAGCGAAAGGCCCGGCTGTTCGCCGGGCCTTCGGTGGTCATCCCCCTTGTTTTGCAGGGGTGTTTGTCAAGTTCGCGGCGACTCGGTTATTGGGTGCCCTCGCGCGCGCCCTTCCAGAGATCGATGGCGCCCTCGACGGCGTGGCGGTCGATCTCCTTGAGCTCGGCCTCGGTGAAGGTGAGCTTGTTCACCGCGTCGAGCGAGTCGTTCAACTGCTCCAGATTGCGGGCGCCGATCAGCGACGAGGTGACGCGGCGGTCGCGCAGCGTCCAGGCGATGGCCATCTGCGCGAGCGTCTGGCCGCGGCTGGCGGCGATGTCGTTCAGCGCGCGCACGCGCTTCAGGTTGTCCTCGCTGAGGAAGTCCGCGAGCAGCGACGAACCGCTGGCCGTCGCACGCGAGACCGCAGGCACGCCCTTGAGGTACTTGTTCGTCAGCAGGCCCTGCGCCAGCGGCGAGAAGGCGATGCAGCCGACGCCAAGTTCGTCGAGCGTGGCCAGCAGCCCGTCTTCGATCCAGCGGTTCAGCATGGAGTACGACGGCTGATGGATCAGCAGCGGCACGCCCTCGCTCTTGAGGATGCGATGCGCCTCGCGCGTGGCCTCCGGGCTGTAGGAGGAGATGCCGACATAGAGCGCCTTGCCGCTGCGCACCGCGTGGGCGAGCGCGCCCATGGTCTCCTCGAGCGGCACCTCCGGCGAGGGCCGGTGCGAGTAGAAGATGTCGACGTAGTCGAGCCCCATGCGCTCCAGGCTCTCATCGAGCGACGCCAGCAGGTACTTGCGCGAACCGCCGAAGCCATACGGCCCGGGCCACATATCCCAGCCCGCCTTCGACGAGATCAGCAGCTCGTTGCGATGGCTGCGGAAGTCCTTGCGCAGGATCTGGCCGAAGTTCTCCTCGGCCGAGCCGTAGGGCGGACCGTAGTTGTTGGCGAGGTCGAAGTGCGTGACGCCGCGATCGAAGGCGCGACGGATGACGGCGCGGCCGGTCTCAAAGACATCGGCGCCGCCGAAGTTCTGCCACAGCCCCAGCGACACCGGGGGAAGGACGATGCCGGATCGTCCACAACGCCGAAACTGCGCGTCTTCGTAGCGCTTCTCATTGGCAACATAGGTCATTCTGCGAGGATCTCCTTTGTTCCGAGTTTAGATGAAGACGCAGGACAAACGCATCCTGCGCAGCCGGTCTCGATGCACACAGTATGGTACGTGCAGCACGCGTACTCGCAGAGCGAATCGCTCAGCGTGGCGACAAGATTATGCTCTTTACAGCATAATGCTGTTCGCGGCATTATTTCTCAGGCGCATACTGAACCGATGCGCTGCGAACGGTCGTCTTCATCCGAAGCTTCAAACGCCGAGTTTGGCCAGTTCGCGGAGGCGGATGCAGGACGAACGCTGCTCGCGCGACTCATGACGCTGCGACAGCATGGCCCCGCGCTCGATCGACCGGAGGTGCGATACGCTCTACGGACTCGCGGTACCCGAACAGCTCGAAGGAGCTTCGCTTCAAGGCGCTGACGGCGTATGGCGCGTAGCCTTCACATCGATCCAGCCCGCATCCGATTGCTCGTCCAAGGGGACAAGTCCGGAGGAAGTGAAAGACGTTCTATCGACGGCTTATCGAAAAGGCAGATCGACGGTATCGAGAGCATCTGCGTCTCGCGCGGAATGAAGGAGGCGTTCGCGACATGCGAGGATAGCCGTTGCCGTGGAGGAGTTACCTAAGGCTGCCAACCAGGAGCGTGCGGATTGCTATCGACGGCAGCATCCCCAGCGCCACCGTTGCACTCGTCTGTGCTCGGAATGGTTAGCGATATGTTACGTTGTCCGTATCCTGCAGCACGAAGACGCAATCGATGAGCCATCGCCATTGACCGAGTCGTTGGCATCGCCAGATCCAGCATCTTCGCAGCCGAGAACGACAAGATCCAGCGGCGTCGAGGCGGTTCAACGGGCAGTGGTCGCGAATGGCGATCCTCTGACGACGAATGCCGCGTGCGCCGATCGGAGCAGTCATTCTGAGGCACCTCGAGCAGCGCCAGAGCAGGCAGCACGATGCATTGCGGTTCATCAGGACGAAGCTCCTGCATGCGCACGACGCAAGCCTACAGCGCGACGCCGTAACTGCAAGCTTGAGCCAAGCCTGGCAAGAGACACAATCGCCGCTGAGCATCCTGCTCTCAGCGGCGATTCGTTACAGCGTGAGTTACGAACTGCCAGAGTTACTTTTTCTTCTTGGCCTTCTTGCCCTTGTCCTTGCCGTTGTCGTGGTCATGGTCGCCGACCATGTGCAGGCGCATGAAGTTGGTCGCGCCCGAGCGCGTCCGTGTGCCGGCGACGATGCCGACCACCTGACGCTCGCGGATGACGCCGCGCTTCTGCAGAATGATCTCCGCCGAGCCGACCAGCTTGTCGGTATCGCGGAAGCGCTCGCAGAGGATCGGGTAGGTGCCCCACAGCAGCATCGACCGGTTCACCACCGCCTCATGCGGCGAGAGCGCGAAGATCGGCGGCTCGGGGCGGTACTTCGAGAGCAGCCGCGCGGTCGCGCCGGTCTCGGTGAAGATGGCGATGGCGCCGATGTCGAGATCCTGCGCGGCGTGCGCCATGCTCTCGCAGATGGTCTCGGCGACCGAGAGCCGATCCGGCCGGACGCGCGCGAGCTGCGGCGCGCGCTCGGCGATGCGGATCTGGTGCTCGGTCTCGCTGACGATCTTCGCCATCATGGCGACCGCCTGCACCGGGTACTTGCCGGCGGCGCTCTCGGCCGAGAGCATGACCGCGTCGCTGCCGTCATAGATGGCGTTGGCGACGTCGGAGGCCTCGGCGCGCGTGGGCCGCGGGTTGTCGATCATCGACTCGAGCATCTGCGTCGCGGTGATGACCGGCTTGCGGTACTCGGCGGCGCGGCGGATGATGTGCTTCTGAATCGCGGGAACCTTCTCCGGCGGAACCTCGACGCCGAGGTCGCCACGCGCGACCATGATGCCGTCGGCGACTTCGAGGATGGAGTCGAGATGCTCGATGGCCTGCGGCTTCTCCAGCTTGGCGATGATCCAGGCGTCGGACTTCAGCGCGTCGAGACGGCCCTTGACGTGGCGCACGTCGTCGGCGTTGCGGACGAACGAGACGGCGATGGTGTCGACGTTCTGGCCGATGGCGAAGATCGAGATCCTCTTCGTCCTTCTCGGTGAGCGAGGGAACCTTGACCGGGATGCCGGGAAGATTGATGCCCTTGTTTTCGCCGAGCATGCCGCCGTTGATGATGAGGCAGACGACATCCTCGCCGCCGTCCTTACAGGGCACGATGCGCTCGACGGCGAGCTCGATCAGGCCGTCCGAGAGCAGAATGCGCGAGCCGGGCTCGAGGTTCTCGGCCAGCGTGGTGAAGGTGGTGCCGACCTTCTTGGCGGTGCCTTCGATCTCATGCGGCGTGATGGTCAGCCGCTCGCCGGCGACCAGCATGCACCGGCTTGTGGTCCTTCAGCTTGCCGGTGCGGATCTTCGGACCCTGCAGGTCGGCGAGAATGCAGATCGGCTTGTTCTCTTCGCGCGCGACCTTGCGCACCATGCGGATCAGCTCAGCCTTCTGCGCATGGCTGCCGTGGGAGAAGTTCAGCCGCGCCACGTCCAGGCCGGCGCGAACCAGTTCGCGGAAGACCTCTTCGCTGCTGCTGGCCGGTCCAAGCGTCGCGACGATCTTGGCGCGGCGCGGACGCTCGGCCTCGAGCACGGGAGCAGGCACGGAGAGCAGGAGCGGCGAGAGGATCCACAATAGGCAGCCACGGACTTGCCGGCTGCCTTGGCCGAGCTCTTCACCGACTTGACGGACTTCGCGGGCTTCGGGGACTTCTCTGATTTCTTGGACTTCACGTTCGATTTCATCTGGCTGAGGCTCGTGTTCTTTCCGGACCTCCCCGGCGCTGCCCGGGAAGTTCTGTCGTATAGGTTGAAATAACTGATCGGAATCTGATCAGGTGACGTTGAAGGCAATTCTAACTGGCGGGGGGCGAATGCGCGATGGGGCCGTATCCAGAAGGATTCAGCATGCCCGGTAATCGCCCCTGCCCCGGGGGAGCAGGTTCAACTCCTGTTCGAGGTTGGCGATGCCGGCCTCGAGGATCTCGTTGAGCTGTTGCAGCGTGGCGATACCGACGCCGCGCCAGAGCGTCTCCTCGATGCGCGCCGTCATCTGCGAGCCGCGCTCGAGCACCGCCTCGCCCAGCGGCGTGAGCGACGCCGTCAGGATGCGGTTGTTCCCCACCGACCTGCCCCGCACGATCCACTTTTCCCGGACGGCGCGGGTCAGGATCGACTGCATCGTCTGCGGGGTTACCGAGCAGGTGCGCGCCAGCGCGGCGGCGCTCGCCCCGGTCTGCTCCTGGATCGCCTTCAGCAGCTTCAGTTGCGGCAGCGTCAGGCTCTCGTCCCGCAGCGCGTCTTCGAGCAGCGCGCGGTAGCCCTTCACCATGCGCCCGAGGTTCTCCGAACAGCGCCGCTCTTCAGAGATCTTGGAGACCTTGGAGATCTTCGAGACCTTTCGGGAACGCTTCGCCGGGATTAATTTCTGTTTCATAGGCAATTCTGGTTCCCAGTTTATATCAGCCTACTGATATCTTTATCAGAACACTGATATGGCCACCTCACCCCTGGAACATCACTGGACGCCGAAACACAATCCCTGGCTGATCGCCCTGACGGTTACGCTTGCGACCTTCATGGAGGTGCTCGACACCTCCATCGCCAACGTCGCGCTGCCGCACATCGCCGGCTCGCTCGGTGCCTCGCAGGACGAGGCGACCTGGGTGCTGACCAGCTACCTGGTGGCGTCGGCCATCATCCTTCCCATCTCCGGCTGGCTCTCGAACCGCTTCGGCCGCAAGCGCTTCTATCTGACCTGCGTCGCCATGTTCACCGTCTGCTCGATGCTCTGCGGGCTTGCCCCGACGCTGCCGGCGCTGGTGTTTGCGCGCATCCTGCAGGGCCTCGGCGGCGGCGGTCTCGCGCCCAGCGAGCAGGCCATCCTCGCCGACACCTTCCCCCTGGCCAAGCGCGGTCAGGCCTTCGCCGTCTACGGCATGGCGGTGGTCGTCGCGCCCGCCATCGGCCCCACCCTCGGCGGCTGGATCACCGACAACTTCAACTGGCACTGGATCTTCTTCATCAACCTGCCCATCGGCCTGCTCTCGCTCTTCCTGTCGAGCCGCATGGTCGAAGATCCGCCGGAGATGGTCGAGCGCCGCAAGCGCCGCGATCCCGTGGACTTCATCGGCCTCGGCGCCGTGGCCATCGGCGTCGGCCTGCTCGAGTTCACCCTCGACAAGGGCCAGGAGAAGGATTGGTTCGGCTCCGGCGAGATCCAGCTCACCGCCATGCTCGCGGCGTTGATCCTCATCTTCTTCGTCTTCTGGGAGTGGCGTCACCCCGACCCCATCGTCGACCTGAAGCTCTTGAAGAACCGCAACTTCGGCACCGCCGTCTTCCTGCAACTGATCCTCGGCATGGTGCTCTTCGGCTCGACCGTGCTCATCCCGCAGTACCTGCAAACGCTGCTCGGCTACACCGCCGAGCGCGCCGGCATGGTGCTCTCACCCGCAGGCTTTGTGATGATGGCCGGCATGGCCATCGCCGGTCGAACGCTCGGCAAGGGCGATCCGCGCCTGATGGTCATGATGGGTTATATTGCAACCGCGATCGGTCTCTATAACCTCACCCAGCTCGACCTCTACACCTCGTTCGGCCACGCGACCCTGTGGCGCATGCTGCAGGTCATCGGCCTGCCGTTCATCTTCATCCCCATCAGCACGCTGAACTACGTGGGCGTGCCGCGCGAGAAGAGCAACCAGATCTCCTCGCTCTCGAACTTCGCCCGCAACCTCGGCGGCTCTGCCGGCACGGCGCTGCTGACGACCTACCTTGCCCGCTCCGCGCAGGTGCACCAGGACACGCTCGCCGCCAACCTCACCGGTTCGAGCCAGGCCCTGCGCAACTACATCAGCGCCTACGCCGCAGCCGCGCACCTCAGCTTCGCCAGCGCCCGGCCGATTGCCATGGGCTCGGTCTACACCCAGATGCTGCAGCAGGCCTCCATGCTGGCCTACAAGAATGCATTTGCGATGCTGGCGCTGACGGCGCTGCTGCTCTCGCCGCTGGTGTGGATCATGCGCCTGCCCCCGAAGGCGGTGAAGTGGTCGACCCGGAACAGCTGGCCGCCCATTAACCAAGTAGGTTAGAATTGAACCAGACATGGACGGGGCATGGAAAAACGCTCTCCGCACTGCCAGCTCTCCGCGGTCAAGAAACTGATCGGGCAGGGCAAGGTTCGCTGCACCTTCTCCGCGCTTTCCGGTGGTGCCGCGTTAGGGTTCGACTTCGATGCGATCGTGGCCGTAATCCTGGCACTGACGCCAACGGATTTCTACAAGTCCATGACGACGCACGCCGATCACACCGTTTGGCAAGACGTCTATCGCCCCACCACGAACGCCGGTGAGGTTTACCTGAAGCTGACCGTGATCAACGAGGTGTTGATCGTGTCGTTCAAGGAGCTATGAGCATGCAATGTCCAATCTGTGCGGAAGCGGAGCTGGTGCAGGACACGCGCGACATCCCCTACACCTATAAGGGCGAGAGTACGGTCCTTCCTGAGGTGACAGCCGAGTTCTGCCCCGCCTGTGGCGAGGCCATCTTCGACGCGGCGGAGTCAGCCCGCATCAGCGGATTGATGCTGGAGTTCAACAAGCAGGTCAACGCATCCATTGTTGATCCTGAGTTCATCAGCCGGGTGCGCAAGAAGCTTGCGCTCGATCAGCGGGAGGCCGCCGAGATCTTCGGCGGTGGAGTGAACGCTTTTTCCCGCTACGAGAACGGAAAGACCAAGCCACCGCTGGCTTTGGTGAAGCTGCTCAAGGTGCTGGATCGCCATCCCGACCTGCTCGCTGAGGTCAGATCGGCTTAGAAGTAGAAGAGCAGACTCATCCTTTGAGGGAGCGCTCCGCTGCCGGTGCCGCTGCTCCCTCCACCGGCACCGGACACGTCACCGGCCCGGCAGCGTAGAGCTGCGCGTTGAACTCCGCGCCGAACAGCACGCTCAGCGAGATGATGTAGAGCCAGAACAGCAGCGCGATGCCCGTGCCCAGCGACCCATACACCTCGGCATAGTTGGCAAAGCGGGTGACGTACCAGCCGAAGACCAGCGTCGAGACAAACCACAGCACCGTCGCCAGCACCGCACCCGGCAGCGTGCGCATCCACGAGCGCTCCATCTTGCTCATGGCGCGTACGGTACGCACCGATCCCCACAGCGTGGTGTCGTCGGGATCCTCCGGCTCCGGCCCCAGGCACGCCGGCGGCACGCTCATGTGGTAGATCACGCTGATCACGCCCACGCTTCCCGCAAGCGCCACCGTCCACCGCAGAATCAGGGCGATCACGAAGACCGGCGTTTGCAGCGGCAAGACCACCCGCTGCGCCACCCACGCCGTCAGCAGATGGCCGAAGACCACCAGAGAGCTCGCGATCAGCAGCGGGAACAGGGAGATGGGAACCAGCGCGAAGGAGCGCCAGCGGCGATCCCAGAAGCTCCACTGGTCGTTGGGAAGATCGAAGGCGCGGCGGAAGCCCTCCATCAGCGTGACGATGACGCTGGAGGCGCCGGTCAGCGAGACCACGATCAGCACCAGCAACGCCCGCACCGATTGCGGATTGCGGTGGTTGCTCGCGAAGTAGCTCTCCAGCATCGGACTGACGTCGGGAGGAAGGATGCGATCGAAGAACTGCGCCGCCTGCAGCCGCAGCGGAGCCGCATCCGGCAGCAGCGTGATGAAGGATGCCGCCACGATCAGCACCGGAAACAGCGAGACCATCGCCGAGTAGGCCGCAGCCTGCGCGATGTTCAGGCAGTCGTGATCGAGCGCCTGCGTCAGCGTGCGACGCAGCAGGATCAAGAACCGCAACAGGTTCTTGATCCCCTCTGCGCCGATGCCTTGTAACCGGTTCAAACGCATGTCCCCAAACCAGCGTACCGCCGCATCGATCGGAAGCGGGTTGGAGTTAGTTCTTCCAGCGGTTCAGGAAGGCCGTAACCGACTCGGCCTCCATGTGACGCATATCGGCGAACTCGCCGGTCGCCTGCGAGTAGAGCACCTTGCCGCCGGGGGTCAGCACCGCCAGCGCCGGAACGCCGTGGCTGATCGGCACGCCGTACCGCGCGGCGATCTCCAGATTGCGGTCCATGTGACCGATCCAGACATGCGCGATGACGAAGTGCTTCTCCAGCAGATCGAGGTTCGGCTCCTGGTGGAAGTAGATGTCGAGCACCTGGCAGTCGCCGCACCAGTCGCCGCCGAAGTCGAGGAGGACGCGCTTATGCTCGCGGCGCGCCTGCTGCAACGCGGCCGCGATGTCCGCGTTCGGGTCGGCGGTCTCGGAGTAGAGATGCTTGGGCGTATAGGGATGGGCAGGGCGGGCCGCAGGACCCATCTGCGCGTGCGCGGCCGGCGCCAGATTCGCCCCGGCGAAGGCGACCGCCAGGCAGAGAGCGGGGGATACAAGCAAACCAAGCGTGTTGCGGAAGAAGTTGCGCGGCACCATCGGTCACACCGTCCTTTTGAAACCCGAGAAATCGTCAGGGTTACTAGAGATAATGCACGACGAGGCCCGGACGATGCAAAAACATACGTCCAGCGGGCGCAATCGCCCTATCCGACGCCCAAAAACGTCAAGCCCGCTACTTCCCGGTGTAGTAGCCGTCCCGCGTCTGCAGCGTCAGCGCCTTGTCCTCCGGCTTGGCAAAGGCAAGATCGATCTGGTGATACCCATCGGCGACGGTGGCCTGATCCGGCGTGTAGCCGAGCCGGTACTGCGCCCGCAGCTCCTCGGCGATCTCGGTGTAGATCTGCGCGGTCGTCTCGTGCTTGCTTACCTCGAACAGCCGGCCGCCGGTCTCGTGCGCCATGCGCTCCAGGATCTTCTTGCCGTCGACGCGCGGCGTGCTCGGGGTCTGGCTTCCGCCGCCACGCGGATACCCGCCGCCGGGATAGCCCCCGCCCGGATAACCGCCCCCGGGATACCCTCCTCCCGGGATAGCCGCCGCCGCGGCCCATCCCGCCCGGATGCCGGTTCATATTGTTGTCCTGCGGGGTATCGCCCTTGAAGTAGATGGCGTAGACGATGGTGTCGGCGCGTTGCGCGGCCTCGATCGCCTTGGACAGCGTCTCCTTGCTCCCGCGATCGTCGCCGTCGGACAGAATAATCACCGCCTTGCGCCCCTTCTGCTTCGACATCAGTTCATCGGAGGCGAGAAAAAGCGCGTCGTACAGCGTGGTTCCGGCGCGTCGCCGGTCGCTCGCGTTGCCACTATCATTCCCGTTGCCGCTGTCCGCCAGCCGAACCCGTCGGGCTCGGCGCCGAAACATACGACCCATCCGCCGGCGGCGGCGTTTCAATCTCCTTCAGCGCCGCCTGCAGCTTCGGCCGCGAGCCGGTGATGTCCTGCAGCAGCTCGATATCCCGCGCGAACTGGATCACAAACGCCTTGTCCTTCTCGGTCGTCAGCATCTGGTCAAGGAAGCTGCCGCTGGCCGCGCGCTCGTCGTCGATCACCTTGCGCTGGCTGGCGCTGGTATCGACCAGCAGCCCCAGCGTCAGCGGCAGATTCGTATCCTTATCGAAGTAGCGAATCACCTGCGGGTGCCCATCGACCTGCAGCGAGAAGTCGTCCTTGGTCAGGTTCTGCACCAGAGCGCCCTTCTTATCCCGCACCGTCACCGGCAGGTTGACCAGCCGCGCATCCACCGACAGCGTGTTGGCGGTGTTTGCCTCCGCCGTGGCAGCCCCCGACAGCAGGCGGGAGCGGCAGGCGGCGGAGCGGCCGACGCCGTCTGTGCCGCAGCAACGCCGGCCAACGGAGACATGCTGAGAAAAAGCGCGATCGGGAGGACGGCGGCGAGTTCCTTTGCAAACAAATTGGCGGGGCGCATGCTCGGTTAGACGAGTTTCCCGACGCGAAGTTGCGGTGATCGCCGAGCTGCAATGGTCGCGGCTTTCCTGGCGGCGCTCGCCCGTCCGCCGTCCTCCAGATTTATCCATCCCAGAATGAGCAGCTTGCAGCGATACCTCAGAAACGGCACAAGCGTCCCGGAAGGTATAACGGAAGTAATCTAAATGTAACCGCCATAGTCACGTACGTGGTAACATTACTCCATTCGTAAGTAGCATTTGCCTTCGGTCTGCTGTTGCTTTGCCTTCCAGCAAGCAACTTCGGCGATGCTGCAGTTGTGACCGGTTTCATGGCATTCCCCTGCTGACTGGATAGGGCAGGATCTGAAAGGATGCTCGCCATGTTCCCACCGCGGGGGGCGAATGACAACTTCGAGTTCGTTGTACCGACGCTCGCTGCGATGTGCGGCGCCCTTGTGGCGACCTGGCATGCCCTGCGAACGCGCAACGCCGCTCACCGGCAGCTAAAGTCGATCGAGGCCCAGTACCGCGAGGTGGCGGAGTTCAGCAACTCCATCTTCGAGCATGCCCCCTTCGGCATCCTCTCCACCGACGCCGAGGGCATCATCACCGCCCTGAACACGCAGGCCGAGACCATGACCGGCTACGCCCGCGAGGAGCTCATCGGCAAACGCTCCCTGCTCTCGCTGCACGATCCCGAGGAGCTGCGGCAGCGCGTCGAGCAGATGGCGCAGGAGCTCGCCAAGCCCATCTCCGAGTTCGATCTGATCGCCATGCATCCCGCCCACAACGACGGCGAGTGGACCTACATCCGGCGCGACGGAACCCGTTCGCCGGTCAACCTCGCCATCAAGGTGCTGCGCTCCGAGACCGGCGAGCGCTCCGGCATGATCGGCATCGCGCAGGATCTCTCCAGCCGCAGGAAGATGATGAGCTACGTCACCCACATGCTCAGCCGCGATCCGCTGACCGGCCTGGTGGGACGCGGCCTGCTCGAAGACCGTCTGCTGCTGGCGATCGAGCGCGCCAAGCGCAACTCCACCAAGGTGGTGGCCTTCCTGATCGATCTCGACTGCTTCAAGCGCGTCAACGACTCGCTCGGCCATCGCGTCGGCGATGAGATCCTCACCCTGGTCGCCGCGCGTCTGGTCGAGGCCGTGCGCAGCTCCGATACCGTCGCCCGCATGGGCGGCGACGAGTTCGTCGTCCTCATGCCGGATCTCAAGGACATCTCCGCCGTCCAGGCCTGCGCCGAACGCCTCATCCGCACCGTCAGCGATCCCTACACCATCCAGGAACAGACGGTGCAGCTGACCGCGAGCGCCGGCTACTGCGTCTTCCCCGATCTCGCCGGCAGCTTCGACCACCTGCTCGAGCGCACCGACTCCGCCCTGCACGTCGCCAAGAAAAGCGGCCGCAACCGCTACCAGGTCTTCACCGCCGACATGCTGCAGGACACCTCGCCGCGGCCCTCCATGGAGAACGCCCTCCGCCTCGCGCTCGACAACCAGGAGCTCTTCCTGCACTACCAGCCGCAGGTCGCGCTGCCCAGCGGCCGCGTCATCGGCATGGAGGCGCTGCTGCGCTGGAAGCATCCCCGGTTCGGTCTGGTCTCCCCCGCGCACTTCATTCCCATGGCCGAGGAGCTGGGCCTGATGCCGGAGTTCGGCGCCTGGGTCCTCCAGCAGGCCTGCCGCGACGCCAAACAGCTACAGGATCAGATGGGCCGCAGCTTCCTGCTCTCGGTCAACATCTCCCCGCGCCAGTTTCAGCAGCGGCGCCTGGTCCGGCTTATCGAGGAGGCGCTCGGCAACAGCGGCCTCTCCCCGCGCAACCTCGAGATCGAGATCACCGAGAACACCCTGATGATCAACTCCACCGCCAACCTCGAGATGCTGCAGCTCATTCGCGATCTCGGCGTGCGGCTCTCGATCGACGACTTCGGAACCGGCTTCTCCAGCTTCTCCTACCTGCTGCAGTACCAGATCGACCGCCTCAAGATCGACCAGAGCTTCGTGCGCCAGGCCGTGACCGACACCAACGCCGCCGCCGTCGTCCGCACCATCATCGCCATGTCGCACGGCCTCGGCATCAAGGTCATCGCCGAAGGCGCCGAGACCCCCGAGCAGGTCGAGTTCCTCCTCCGCCGGCGCTGCGACGAGGTGCAGGGCTTCTACTTCGCCCGCCCCGTCAGCCGCGAGGACTTCGTCGAGGCCGTCGCGCGCATCGAGGCCATGGAAATCGAGCAGCTCGCCGCCGAGCTCGGCATCGGATTCAGTCTTCCCCCCACCGGTTCCGCGGCCTTCTGCGATCTGGACGACACCGCCGACCTCCCTCTCGGTGCCGCCTAGCTGCAACGCTGTCGCAGCCGTCCGCCACAAATCTCATCAGCTGTCATCAGAAAACGTCATCTCGACCGAAGCAGCGGACGGTCTCTATCGTCCGCTGCGTAGTGGAGAGACCCCTGTATTTCGCTCGCATCCGAACGAACTCAGGAGCCCCACCACCAAGCTGCAATCCATCAGCTTGAAGAACCAAAGCTCAGACGATCAGCCCGTTCTTCCAAAGCGCCAGCACGACGTCCATCTGCGCATTGTGCTCGATCTCGTCGCCCTCGGTCACCGCCGCCCAGAGCGCATTCACCGTGCGATGCGTCCCCGCCCGCAGCAGCTCCACCGCCTTCACCGCGTAGGTCCGATTCTTCTCCAGACTCCTGCTATCCGCGGCCGCAACGCCCTTCACCAGGCCCTTATCGCACAGCCCCAGAAACGCCGCGCGCGGTGCCGTCTTCTTCTGCAGATACGGCTTCTCGGGATACAACTGACGAACCGCCGAGTCCCAGCGTTGCTCCGCAGTCACCGACTCCGGCACCTCGAGGCGCGCCGCGATCAGCGCCGCCTCACCATACTTATTTGCCATCCAAAACTCCTCTTCTTTCCGATTTGTAACTGTCGCCGTTCGCGGAGTGTTCCTGCTTCCAGACCTCACGCCGCGCGTGGTTCCAGATCTCGATCCCACCGCGAATCGCGTTCTCGTTCGCGCCCACGATCACATGCGGAGGAAGCCCCCGCATCAGCTTCGCGTTGCCTCCGCCCAGCAGCACATAGTCGCAGACGAAGGCCGCCTTCAGCCGCTCGACCACATCCAGCACCGACCTGCGCCAGCGCTTCTTGCCGCGCCGTTCCAGCCCCGCCAGACCGATGTACTCCTCATACGTGCGGCCCTTCCGGTACGGCAGATGCGCCAGTTCCAGCGGAATCACCGTGCCGTCGAAGATCAGCGCCGAGCCCAGCCCGGTCCCCACGCCCAGAAACAGCATCCGCCCGCCCCGGTACCCGCCCAACGCCTGCATCGCCGCATCGTTGATGAAGCGGATCGGCTTGCCAAACGCCTTCGCATAGTCGAAGTCGATCCATCCCGTTGCCAGGTTGTGCGGCTCCGCCAGCGGCGCGTCGTCGGTGACCGGCCCCGGATAGCCAATCGAAATGCTGTCGTAGGTCCATCCCACCGTCGCCGCCAGAACATCCTTGGCCATCATGGCGGCAGTGAAGTTCGGCCCCGTGGGGATCTTGAGCGGAACCAGCCTATCCGAGCAGGCAACCTTGAGATTGGTGCCCCCGATGTCGATCACCAGAACCTTCATGATCTCCAGAATACGCGGTAGCACCCGCCGACGTCTGCTCTCGGCGACAGTCGCAGCTCAGCTCAGTTCCTGTTCCGGAAGCGCAGGCGCCAGCAAGCGCGAGTGCGGCTCCGGATCCGGCGGCTGCGGCAACAACTGCCGCCCCTCATACGCGAGCAGAATCCAAAGCGCAACGCCCACCAAAACGCCGATCACGACCACCGCGATCAGGAAGATCCGGACGTCGAATCCGCCCCGTTCCACCCCCGGAAGTTTGTCCTGATCGGCCATGCGGGATGGGATGCGGATTGCCTCGACAGAGGTTTTCGAGGAGCCACATTCGCTCTTCCAGACCACTCCAGCCGATCGCGTTCCCATCCAGCACGCAAAGCCTTCAGCTTCAGAGAGATAGCCAAAGAAATCGGACCAACTCCGAGCCAAGCAAAAACGCAAACAATTGAAAACAAAAGGATTATTTTTCGTGAAATATTTTCATTGACAATCGTATATCAAGAGGATTAAGGTGGTGATGGGCACTTTACGCCCTGGAGGATCCGCCATGAAATTGACAGCTCTGCTCACCGCCGCCCTCGCCCTCTCCCCCGCTCTTCTGCACGCTCAGCCCCTGACCGCCGCAGCCGCCAGCGACACCACCGGAAACGCCCCGTCCGCGTCTCCACCGGCGTTGTTCCGCCGCGCCTGATTCACAGCATTGCTATCCCCAGCGACATCGAGCTGGGAGTGGCAGGTCGCCGGCAAGGAGCGCACCGCCGAGGTCTCCATGACCGTTGATGCCACCGGCACGCCCACCAACCTGAAGATCGTCAAGTCCGCCGGCGCCGACCTCGACCGCAACGTGCTCGAAGCCGTCGGCCAGTACCGCTTCACCCCCGCGACCGTCGACAACCAGGCCTCCGCCCATGGGCGTCGACCTCACCCTCAACATCCTCAAGCCCGCCAGCTGGGACGCCCTGCGCTAAGCAACTCCGCAGCGGACGACCCCGCCGATCCGCTGCCACTCCCCCATCCCAACTTCTTCGCAACCCCTCCACCCTTCGGAGGGGTTTCTTGTTGCTCGCGTCCGTCCACCCGGCCAACCGTTCACCCCGTCCCTTGCCTTCAGACCGAAAGCGGCTTACGCGGCCTGCCGCCGAGCTTCCCGTTGGTGCGGGCGGCGGTGCTCTTGGCCTTGCTGCGGGACTTGCCACCCTCCGCGCCGAGACGCGATGCCATCCACCTGCGCGATCCCAACACGCCTTCAAGCAGCGCAGGAAGGTAGATATCAGCGTCTAGCTTGGGAAAGTGGATACCAAAGCCGGACGGTGAGATTTCGATGGCAGCCAATTGAGCCGGTGTGGCGTCTTCAAGCCCCTCGGCGTTCTGCGGCGAAAACATCACCTCGATATTGGAGCTGAGCGCGAGCACGATGCGGTCGGCCTTGCGATCGTAACGCGCGGCAACGACATGGGGCAGGTTGGCACGAAGCTCCGCCGCGCGTGCATTGGCTTCTGCGATGTCCTCAGTAGTCAGCATGAATCTCCTTCCAGAGCGATTCGCGCGCAGCGTATCACTCCAAGTGGCGCACGTCGAGGCGACATTGGGATCGATCCTGCATCCGTTCTGGTCACACAGATCAGCCGCCCTGCTCACGGAGACAAACGGACCTGCCATCGAATTGAAAATACGTGAGAATCGCATATCCCGCTCCCATGTGCCAGCCCAGCACAAGATCGTGATAGCCGCGGCTCACGGATGGTTGGATGGAGTAGAGCCAGCCATTGAAATCCTCCTCTGCGGACGCCAGCAAGATCGGCACGTCGCCGTCCAAACGGACCAGCCACATCGCGCCACCTCCTCCGGTACCCCAATGAGCGCATGCTTCACTGACGAGCAAAACTTTCTGTTTTGACTCCAATGGAATTTCTTGAAAAGTCAGGCATTGGATGGCATCCGCAAGCGTACTTCCCTGCATTCCATCGATAGACGATTCACAGCAATGCAGGATGAGCTGCGCAATAGCGCTCTGTTGGACCGTGCTGAGCGTCGCGGATTGTAGCCGAGGGCCGCCGGGAATGGGGTTAACTTGCTTCCAGACATCCGTCTGCGTTTGCGCGACCAGAGGAGGCAACATGTAGAAGCAGAAGTATCGCCGAACGCATGGTGCACGCCCGCAGGGAGCACAATACAGGGTTTCCGGTATTCCTTCGTGTGGTCATATCACAATCGTCGACCTTCGTAGCGCCAGCGTATGCCCGGCCCAACCGTCCGTCAAGACAAAGAAAACGGGCGGACTCTTTCGAGTCCGCCCGTCGTTGTTGCTGCTTTTTAGGGTTTCGCGCGAAGCGCCTTCCGCCGTGCGCGAAGCACTTACTCGGCGGCGAGTTCTTCCTGTTCGCCTTCCATGCGCATCTGCTCGAGCTCGCGCTCTTCGGCTTCGATGGCTGCGGTGACCTCCTGCTGGACCTGGGCTGCCGCCTCTTCCAGCTCGGGGGAGAGCTGAACGTTGCGGTAGTACTCCATGCCCGTGCCGGCGGGGATCAGGCGGCCGACGATGACGTTTTCCTTCAGGCCGCGCAGCGTATCGATCGAGCCGTTGATCGAGGCCTCGGTCAGAACGCGGGTGGTCTCCTGGAAGCTGGCGGCCGAGATGAAGCTATCGGTCGACAGCGACGCCTTCGTGATGCCCAGCAGCAGGCTGCGGCCAATCGCGGGACGTCCACCGTTCATCAGCGTGCGCTGGTTCTCGGCGTTGAAGCGGAAGCGGTCGGTCTGCTGATCGACCAGGAAGGTGGTGTCGCCAACCTCTTCGATCTTCACCCAGCGAAGCATCTGACGAACGATGGTTTCGATGTGCTTGTCGGAGATGGCCACGCCCTGCAGACGGTAGACTTCCTGGATCTCGTTGACCAGGTACATCTGCACCGCGCGCTCGCCGAGCACCTCGAGGATGTCGTGCGGGCTGCGGGGACCGTCGATGAGCGCATCACCGGCACGAAGGCGTTCGCCCTCCTGCACGTTGACGTACACACCACGCGGAACGCTGTACTCCTCTTCCTGACCGTTGTCCGCGGTGACGTAGACCTTGCGCTGTCCCTTCGAAACTTCACCGAAGCGAACCACGCCATCGATCTTCGAGATGATCGCGGGGTCACGCGGCTTACGCGCTTCGAACAACTCGACGACGCGCGGCAGACCGCCGGTGATGTCCTTGGTACGGGTGGTTTCGCGCGGGATCTTCGCCAGGATGTCGCCCGGGAAGAGCTCGTCGCCATCGGCCACCATCAGGTGAGCGCGGCTCGGCATCAGGTACCGCTTGGTGCCCTGCGCCGACTTGATCAGGATGGCAGGCTGACGCTTCTCATCCGGCGAATCGGCAACAACGAGACGCGAAAGGCCAGTGACCTCGTCGACCTCTTCGTTGAGCGTGACGCCCTCCTGCAGGTCCTTGAAGTGGACGGTGCCGGAGATCTCGGTGAGCAGCGAGAAGGTATACGGATCCCACTCGCCGATGCGCTCGCCCTGAGCCACCTGCGTGCCCTCTTCGACCTTGAGCTTGGCGCCGTACACAATCGCGTAGCGCTCCTTCTCACGGCCCTTGTCGTCGATCACAGCGATCGATCCGTTACGGTTCATCGCGACCAGACCGCCGTCCTTCGAACGAACGGTGACCAGGTTGATGAAGCGCACCGTACCGGCGTTCTTCGCTTCGATGTGCGAAGCATCCGAGACGCGCGATGCCGTTCCACCGATGTGGAAGGTACGCATGGTGAGCTGCGTTCCGGGCTCGCCGATGGACTGCGCGGCGATGACACCGACCGCTTCGCCCATCTCGACCATCTTGCCCGAGCCCAGGTTGCGGCCGTAGCAGAGAATGCAGACGCCGCGCTTGGATTCGCAGGTCAGCACCGAGCGGATCTTGACCTTCTCGATACCGGCAGCCTGAATCGCGCTCGCCAGATCTTCGTCGATCTCCTGGTTCACTTCGACGATGGTCTTGCCCTCGAAGTCCTTGAGCTTCTCGAGCGACACGCGGCCGATGATACGGTCACGCAGCGGTTCGATGGTCTCGCCGGCCTCGATGATCGGGGTGACGTAGATGCCTTCGACCGTGCCGCAATCGTTGTGCGAGATGATCACATCCTGCGCCACGTCGACCAGACGGCGGGTCAGGTAACCCGAGTCGGCGGTCTTCAGCGCGGTGTCGGCCAGACCCTTACGCGCACCGTGCGTCGAGATGAAGTACTGCAACACGGTCAGACCTTCGCGGAAGTTCGCGGTGATCGGCGTTTCGATGATTTCGCCCGACGGCTTGGCCATCAAACCACGCATACCGGAGAGCTGACGGATCTGCTGCTTCGAACCACGCGCACCGGAGTCGGCCATGATGTAGATCGGGTTCATGGCTCCTTCCTTGTCCGCGCGCTTCATGTTGTTGAACATCTCATCGGCCACGCGCTCGGTAACTCCCGACCACATCTGGATGACCTTGTTCGAACGCTCGCCGTTGGTGATCGCACCATCGAGGTACTGCTGCTGCATGGCGAGAACCTGCTTTTCAGCGTCGCCCACAACCGTGTACTTCGAGTCCGGGATGACCATGTCGTCGAGACCGACCGACAGACCCGAGCGCGTCGCATAGGTGAAGCCGAGATCCTTCACGCGGTCCAGCGTCTTCACCGTGATCTCGAGACCGAGGTTCAGGTAGCAGTAGTTGATCAGCTGGCCGATGCCCTTCTTCTTGAGCAGGCCGTTGACGTAGGGCATGCCCTCGGGCAGCGCGTCGTTCAGAATCGCGCGGCCGACCGTGGTCGAGATGAACTGATTGCGCAGCTCGACCGGCTCGGTGTGCACCAGGTCCTGATCGTCGTACGCCGTCGTCATGTCGAGCACCTTGCCGGTGTAGCGCAGACGAATCGGGCTCAGCGTCTCCACCTGCTTGGCCTCGAGCGCCATGAAGACCTCTTCGATGTTCGCGAAGACGCGGCCTTCACCCTTGGCGTTCACCTTGGCCTTGGTCAGGTAGTAGATACCGAGTACGAGGTCCTGCGTCGGCACCGTGATCGGCTGACCGCTCGCGGGCGAGAGGATGTTGTGCGACGCCAGCATCAGCACCGAAGCTTCGATCTGCGCTTCGGGCGACAGCGGAATGTGCACGGCCATCTGGTCGCCGTCGAAGTCCGCGTTGAAGGCGGTGCAGACGAGCGGATGGATCTTGATCGCCTTACCTTCCACCAGCACGGGCTCGAAGGCCTGAATGCCCAAACGGTGCAGCGTCGGAGCGCGGTTCAGCAGCACCGGGTGATCCTTGATGACCTCTTCGAGGATGTCCCAGACGATCGGTTCCTGCATCTCGACCATCTCTTTAGCCTGCTTGATGGTGGTGCAGTGGCCGGTCTGTTCCAGGCGGTGATAGATGAACGGCTTGAACAGTTCGAGCGCCATCTTCTTCGGCAGACCGCACTGGTTCAGCTTCAGCTCCGGACCGACGACGATTACAGAACGGCCCGAGTAGTCCACGCGCTTACCGAGCAGGTTCTGACGGAAACGGCCCTGCTTGCCCTTCAGCGTATCGGAGAGCGACTTCAGCGGACGGTTGTTCGCGCCACGCAGCACGCGGCCACGGCGGCCGTTGTCGAACAGCGCGTCGACGGCCTCCTGCAACATACGCTTCTCGTTACGGACGATGACCTCAGGCGCGTGCAGGTCCATCAGCTTCTTCAAGCGGTTGTTGCGGTTGATCACGCGGCGATACAGATCGTTCAGGTCCGAGGTCGCGAAGCGGCCACCGTCGAGCGGCACCAGCGGGCGCAGCTCCGGCGGGATCACGGGGATCACGTCCAGAATCATCCACTGCGGCAGGTTGTCCGACTTGCGGAAGGCCTCGACGATCTTCAGACGCTTCGAGTACTTCAGCTTCTTCTGCAGCGAGGTCTCGGTCTTCATGCGCTCGCGCAGTTCGATCGCGAGTTCGATGATCTCAACGCGCTTCAGCAGCTCCTTGATCGCCTCGGCGCCCATCATGGCCTTGAAGCCGGTGGGGCGATACTGCTGGTCGAGCTCGCGGAAGCGATTCTCGTCCTTGATGACCTCGCGCTCCTTCACCGGAGCGTCGCCCGGATCGACGACCACATACGACTCGAAGTACAGAACCGCCTCGAGCTCACGCAGGCTGATGTCGAGCAGGTGGCCGATACGGCTGGGCAGGCCCTTGAAGAACCAGACGTGCGAGCAGGGGCTCGCCAGTTCGATGTGGCCAAGGCGCTCACGGCGAACCTTCGACAGCGTGACCTCAACGCCGCACTTGTCGCAGATGACGCCGCGGTGCTTCATGCGCTTGTACTTTCCGCAGAGGCACTCCCAATCGGTGATGGGGCCAAAGATGCGGGCGCAGAACAGGCCATCGCGTTCGGGCTTGAAGGTACGGTAGTTGATCGTCTCGGGCTTGGTGACCTCGCCATGCGACCAGCTACGGATCTTCTCCGGGCTGGCAAGCTGAATCTTGATGGCGTCGAAGTCGGTGATCGGTCCGGCGAGTTCAAAGGGGCTGGAGCGGAACATAGTTTGCGTCTCCGTATGCAGCTTGGTTGGGGCTGCAGTTACTGCTGCTGTTTCTGCTTCCGGCCGGGTCCAGTCGTGCGGCCCAGCCTGCGTCTATTCGGTGCCCGTTCCGGATGGCTCTTGGTGCATGTTGAGCATTGGCCTCATGCAGAAGTAGTCGCGACCGGGTGTGAGCGAATCTTGATTCAAATTCGGCTCACCCGGTCCGTTGTCTTCCGACGGACCGGGTGAGGCTATGAGTTAGTCGGCCGCAACGATGTCAGGCAGCTCGACCTTCTTCTGGTCGGCCTGCTTGATCAGTTCCACATCGAGGCACAGCGACTGCAGCTCGCGGATCAACACGTTGAACGACTCCGGCACACCCGGCTCGATGGCAGCTTCGCCCTTGACGATGGCCTCGTAGATCTTGGTACGGCCAAACACGTCGTCGGACTTCGCCGTCAACAGCTCCTGCAGGATGTACGCCGCGCCATACGCCTCGAGCGCCCAGACTTCCATCTCTCCGAAGCGCTGTCCGCCGAACTGCGCCTTACCACCCAGCGGCTGCTGCGTGATCAACGAGTACGGTCCGATCGAACGTGCGTGAATCTTGTCGTCGACAAGGTGCGACAGCTTCAGCATGTAGATGTAGCCGACCGTCGCAGGCTGCTCGAACGGCTCGCCGAGCATGCCGTCGTACAGCTGGCTCTTACCCGAGCTGGGCAGACCCGCCGACTTCAGCAGCGCCTTGATCTCGGTCTCGCGCGCACCGTCGAATACCGCCGTGCCGAACCAGATACCGCGCTTCATGCCAGCGGCAACGCGCAGCGTCTGCTCGTCGTCGAGATCCAGCAGCTGGTTCAGAGCAGCGGTGCCAGCGAAGCGCGCCTTGAACAGCTCACGCACCTCAGCAGCCGACTGCATCTTCGACGCCGCCTCGGCCACCTGCACGCCGAGCTCATGCGCCGCCCAGCCCAGATGCGTCTCGAGGATCTGTCCGACGTTCATACGCGAAGGCACGCCCAACGGATTCAGAACGATCTCGACCGGCGTTCCATCCGGGAGGTACGGCATATCCTCTTCCGGCAGAATGCGGGCGATAACACCCTTGTTACCGTGACGACCGGCCATCTTGTCACCGACCGACAGCTTGCGCTTCATCGCGATGTACACCTTGACCATCTTGATGACGCCGGGCGAGAGTTCATCGCCCTTCTGCATCTTGCCGATCTTCTCGTTGGTGATCTTGCGCAGCACGTCGATCTGACGCGAGGTCATCTCTTCGATCTCGTCGATCTGCTCGTTGACGCGCGGATCCTTGTCGGCGTAGCGAATACGCTTCAGGTTACGCGTCGAGATCAGCTCGATGGTGTCGCGGTCCATGATGTCGCCCTTGCTCAACAGGCGCTTGTTGGTGCGCTCGTCGTGCAGGTCGGCCAGCACTTCCTTGGCACCCAGAATCGCCTCAAGGCGCTTCAGACGCTCGTCGGTCAGAATGCGGATCTCGTCGGCCAGATTGCGCTCCAGCTTCTCAACCTGCTCCTGCTCGATCTGCTTGGCGCGCTCGTCCTTCTCCTGTCCCTTGCGGGAGAAGATGCGGACGTCGACCACGGTGCCTTCGATGCCCGGAGGGCACGTCAGCGAAGCGTCGCGTACATCGCCGGCCTTCTCACCGAAGATGGCGCGCAGCAGCTTCTCTTCCGGCGTCAACTGCGTCTCGCCCTTGGGCGTGACCTTGCCGACGAGGATGTCGTTGTGGCCGATCTTCGCGCCGATGCGGATGATGCCCGACTCGTCCAGGTCACGCAGCGCGTGCTCCGACACGTTCGGAATATCGCGCGTGATCTCTTCCGGTCCCAGCTTCGTGTCGCGCGCTTCGATCTCGAACTCCTCGATGTGGATCGAGGTGTAGTAGTCCTCGCGGACCAGCTTCTCCGAGATCAGGATCGCGTCCTCGAAGTTGTAACCGCGCCAGGGCATAAAGGCCACCAGCACGTTACGACCGAGACCGAGTTCGCCCTGCTCCGTGCACGGACCGTCCGCGATCACAGTGCCCTTCAGCACGCGGTCGCCCTTGCGAACGATCGGCTTCTGGTTGATGCAGGTGTTCTGGTTCGAGCGCTTGAACTTCGTCAGCTGATAGATGTCCGAACCCACCTCACGCGACAGCTGCGTGGGATGGTGCTCGCCCTCGACGCGCACGATGATGCGCTCCGAGTCGACCGAGTCCACGATGCCGTTACGCTTGGCCAGGATCACAGCGCCCGAGTCGCGCGCCGTAACGCCTTCCATACCGGTGCCGACAAACGGCGCTTCTGCAACCAGCAGAGGCACAGACTGGCGCTGCATGTTCGCACCCATCAAGGCGCGGTTCGCGTCGTCGTGCTCGAGGAACGGAACCAAGCTCGCAGCCACCGAAACCAGCTGCTTCGGCGAGACGTCGACGTAGTCCACATCGTTCTTCGAGACCAGCACGAAGTTGCCCTGGCGCCGCGCATCGACGATGTCCTGCACGATGTTCAGGTGCTCATCGAGCTCGATGTTCGCCTGCGCGATCGTGTGACGATCCTCTTCCCACGCCGACAGGTAGAAGCTGAACGGCTCGAGCTCCATGGTGCGCTTGCCCGCGGTCTTCAGTTCGCCGTTGAGCTTCTTCGCATCATTCACCTCGAGGTAGTCGCCCTGGCGCAGACCGCTCTCACCGGCATTGGTAACCGCAACGTAGTCGAGCACGATGCCGTCCTTCACGCGACGGTACGGGCTCTCGATGAAGCCATACTCGTTGATGCGCGCAAAGCACGACAGCGACGAGATCAGACCGATGTTCGGACCTTCCGGCGTCTCGATCGGGCAGATACGTCCGTAGTGAGTCGGGTGCACGTCGCGGACTTCGAAGCCCGCGCGCTCACGCGACAGACCACCAGGCCCAAGGGCCGACAGGCGGCGCTTGTGCGTGATCTCCGACAGCGGATTGGTCTGGTCCATGAACTGCGACAGCTGCGAGGATCCGAAGAACTCGCGGATCGCCGCCATCACCGGCTTCGCGTTGATCAGGTCGTGCGGCATCGCCGTCGACATCTCCTGATACACGCTCATCTTTTCCTTGATCGCGCGCTCCATGCGGACCAGGCCGATGCGGAACTGGTTCTCCATCAGCTCACCGACCGCGCGCACGCGGCGGTTGCCCAGGTGATCGATGTCGTCCACCACGCCGATGTTCTTGCGCAGCTTCAGCAGGTAGCGGATCGTGCCGTAGAAGTCCTCAGGCGTCAGCGTGCGGTTGTCGAGGCCCGACGGATCCTGATCCTCATACAGCTTGATGTTGAACTTCAGACGGCCCACGCGCGAGAAGTCGTACTTGCGCGGATCGAAGAACATGCCTTCGAACAGCGCGGTCGCGGTGTCGAGCGTCGGCGGGTCGCCCGGACGCAGCTTGCGGTAGATCTCGATCAGCGCCTCTTCGGGCTTGCGCACCGAGTCGCGGCGCAGCGTGTTCGTGATGATGTTGCCCACATCGTCGCGCTCCGGGAAGAAGACCTCGAAGCTGGTCACGCCGCTCTGCAGAATCTTGTGCAGCTTGTCGGCGGTCAGCTCCTGGTTGGCCTCATACAGCAGCTCGCCGGTGCTCATGTCGACGATGTCCGAGGCCGACATCGCGCCATCGAACTCGCTCGGTCTCCACATCGACCAGCTCCACGCCGTGGTGGCGCAGGTTCTTCAGGCTGCTCGCCGAGATCTTGCGGCCGGCAACGACGATGTCCTCGCCCTTCACGCTGATCGGTCCAGCGGGCCGGGTTCCGATCAGGTGCGTCGCCGCCTTGTCATCGCTCGGAATCGTCCACAGCAGCTTGCCGTCCTTCACCTGGATCGTGTCCACGGTGTAGAAGGTCTTCAGGATCTCCTCATCCGTGCGCAGGCCGAGCGCGCGCAGGAAGATCGTTCCCAGGAACTTACGCTTGCGGTCGATGCGGACGTACAGCGTGTTCTTCTGGTCGTACTCGAACTCCACCCAGCTGCCGCGGTACGGAATGATCTTGCCCAGGAAGTAGGTGCGGTTGTTCGCCGTCTCGAAGAAGACGCCGGGCGAACGGTGCAGCTGCGAGACGATAACGCGCTCGGTGCCGTTGACGATGAAGGTGCCGTTCTGGCTCATCAGCGGAATATCGCCGAAGAAGACTTCCTGCTCCTTCATGTCGCGCAGGCTCTTGACGCCGGTCTCCGGATCCTTGTCGTAGATCTTCAGCCGGATCGTGACCTTCAGCGGAGCCGAGTAGGTCATGCCGCGCTCTTCGCACTCGGCCTGGTCGTACTTCAGCTGCAGACCCACCGGGTCACCGCACTTGTTGCAGAAGTCCGGGGTGTTCTTGTTGTACGTGCCGCAGAAGTTGCAGAGCACGTCGCCCGGGTGGAACGGATCCGTGATCACCATGTGGCCGCAGTTGGTGCAGGCCGTGCGCAGGTGGTTCAGACCCTTCAGGTAGCCGCACTTGCACTCCCAGTTGCCGATGGAGTAGTCGACAAACTCGAGCTCCGACACGTTGCGGAAGTCGGTGATCGGGAAGACCGACGTGAACACCGACTGCAGACCATTGTCCTCGCGCTCCTGCGGGAGCTTGTCCATCAGCAGGAAGCGCTCGTAGCTGCGGCGCTGTACTTCAATCAGATTGGGAATCTGGATGGAGGTAGGAATCTTGGAAAAATCGAGACGGCTGCGGATCGCGCGCATTTCGCTGTTGGACTGACCGGACATGCTCTCTCCTGAAACTGGACTTCGAGGCCTCCCCTGCCCAACTGCCTGCATCCGATAGGCGAGTCGTGCCTGGAAGGTGGAGGAACGGAACCATCTGGCTCAGCCCTCCGGGTTCGGTACTGAATGCGCCTTGAACCAGGTATCGGCCGCCCTCGACGCGGTCGATGCCGTGCGCATAAATCTCTCTCCGGCTTCCCGAAATCTGGGAGCACCTTCTCCGGAACTGCAAACTTTTCACTTCCCGTCGGCGGCGGAAGCTGCTATAAAAACCGCGGACGGACGTTTCCTGCACTACAGCTAAGACGCGGAAATGCCGATAGAGACAGCAATAGCGCCCAATGGGACACAAGTTCCCATGAGCGCGAAGAACGCCAATACCGCTATGACCGGCGCTTGCCTAAGTTGCCGCTTGGTGCGCTGAATGCCTACCACCCTTGCTCACTTCTGAGCCAGAGACCGTCGTCTCCCGGTTTTCTGACCTGCAGACCCGACCACTGCCCACATAGCCCGTATCACCCCATGCCTCCGCCGCAGAGAACATGAAATGGCCGGCCCCATAACCTGCGCCCGCAGGATAGACCGGAATCGTACAGAAATGTATCCTCAGAGATAATCAAAGATCAAGCAGAGACTGATAACGCGAAGATCGAGCTAACCCCAAAACCGTGAAACCCAGAACCGGAAACGCTTGGAACCGAACTCTGAAAACCTTAGGGCCAAGAACACCTATGCACGTCCAAGCAGAGGCGACCTCCCCGATGAAGAGGATACCGCGTTCTGCCTGGACATGCAAATGGGGTGTAAAACTTACTTGATTTCGATGGTCGCGATGCCTTCGAACTTCTTCGACGATGGCCGCCGCGTCTTCCTTCGAAACGTTCTCCTTCAAGGGCTTCGGAGCGCCGTCAACCAGGTCCTTG
Source organism: uncultured Acidobacteriaceae bacterium (assembly GCA_963755245.1). Lineage (GTDB taxonomy): Bacteria > Acidobacteriota > Terriglobia > Terriglobales > Acidobacteriaceae > Edaphobacter. The sequence continues at coordinate 104,203 of CAVWJY010000017.1, forward strand.
GCTTCCTTCAGGCCCAGGGCGGTAACTTCGCGCACAGCCTTGATGGTGTTGATCTTGTTCGCGCCGGCATCCTTCAGGATGACGGTGAACTCGGTCTTCTCTTCCACCGCAGCCGCAGCCGCGCCGCCCGCTGCCGGAGCCGCTGCAACTGCCGCCGCTGCCGAAACGCCAAGACGCTCTTCGAGCTTCTTCACAAGTGCCGATGCCTCGAGCAGGCTCAAGCTAACGATCTGATCTTCCAACTGCTGAATGTCCGCCATGTTCTCTCTCCAATTCAATTCTGAAAACTCTGTTTCGATTACGTCCCCGAAGCAAACTTCCTGCCTCGGCTGCCCACCCCTCTCCAGGTTTCCGTTGCGCCCAGACCAGCGCACCTGCAGAGGCGAAAGCAAAACTTGGGTGCAAACTTATTCGGCGGCCGGAGTCTCGGCGGCCTGCTCGGCAGCAGGAGCCTCCACGGCAGCTTCCGCAGCCGGAGCTTCGGCAACTGCCTCTTCGGCAGCAGCAGGAGCTTCGACAGCAGCCGGAGCCGCAGCGCCCGCGAACTTGCCCTTCTCGACGCCCTGGTTGATCACCACCGCCAGATCGCGGCCGGTCGCGTTGATGACCGTCGCCAGACGCTGTGCCGGCGACTGGATGAGGAACAGCAGCTTCGAGAACAGCTCTTCCTTGCCCGGCATCGTCGCCAGATCCTTGATCTCGTCAACCGTGATCACCTTGCCGTCGATGATGCCCAGCTTGAAGGTGAACTCCGCGTTGTCCTTGACCCAGGTCGCGAGCGCCTTCGCCAGCGCCACGGGATCGCCCGAGGTGTAGGCAACCGACGAAACGCCCTTGAGGCCCTTCAGCGCGTCCGCGATCTGCGTGCCTTCCGCAGCGCGCGGAGCCAGCTTGTTCTTCACAACGTGGTAGTGTCCGCCTGCGCCGCGAACCGTCTTGCGCAGATCGAAGTCCTTGTCGGCGGTCAGCGCCTTGAAGGTGCCGATGATCGCGGAGGTGGAACCAGCCAGCTCAGCGGCGAGCTTCTCCACCTTCTCCGTCTTTTTTGCCCTTGTCAATGCCATACGAAACCTAGCCTTTAGCTGCTAGCTCAAACCTGCTAGCTGTAATATGTGTGCCGCTCACGCGACCAAAATCATGAACCGAAGCACTCAGGGAGTGGCGATTTACGCCTTGCCCGCTGCGTCCACCACGGCGTTGTCGAGCTGGATGCCAGGGCCCATCGTCGAGCTCAGCGTGATGCTCTTGACATACTTGCCCTTGGCAGCCGAAGGCTTGGCCTTGAGCACGCTCGAGATCACCGTGGTCGCATTCTCAACCAGCAGCTGCGGATCGAACGAGAGCTTGCCCACCGGAACGTGAACCAGAGCGGTCTTGTCGGTGCGGAACTCGACCTTACCAGCCTTGATCTCCTTGACGGCAGCGGCGACATCGGTCGTCACGGTGCCCGTCTTCGGGTTCGGCATCAGGCCGCGCGGTCCGAGCACCTTACCCAGGCGACCGACCGAACGCATCATGTCCGGGGTTGCGATCAGCGCGTCGAACGCCGTCCAGCCTTCCTTCTGAATCTTCTCAACCAGCTCTTCGCCACCGAAGAACTCGGCGCCGGCAGCTTCGGCTTCCTTCACCTTGTCGCCCGAGGCGATGACGGCGACGGTCTTCGACTTACCCAGACCGTGCGGCAGAACGACCGTGCCGCGGACCATCTGGTCGGCGTGCTTGGGGTCGACACCCAGGCGCAGCGTGATGTCGACGGTCTCGTCGAACTTCGCGTACTTCGCCTTTTGAAGGAGGGGAACTGCGTCTGCCAGTGTATACGGGCGGGGCTCAACGAGCGCGCGCGCCTTGGCCAAATTCTTGGAGATCTTCCGTGCCATTTATCCTCGTCTCCCACCGCGCGAACCAAGCCGCGCTGTTGTGCGCGGAACCCATCCGGAATTGCAGGTACTCAACTACAGGGGGATGAGCCGTTCGGCCGTGGTGCTTTTGACTCGCCTCGGCCTGAAGCCAAGGCACTCCCATAAGTATGCCGGAAACGCGAGATTGAGGTCAATCCATCTTCTGAGCCGGAAGGCTCGTCCATCGCTGGGGGAGTAATAGGTCGTCTCGACTCATCGCCTATACTCATCCTGGCGTCCCCTCTTCCAAGCACTTGTATCCAGACAGTAAAACCGTTCGGAGTAATGCTGATGTGTACCGATCGGGCTCTGAATCCCGACAACATGACCACACTCGTTATAGCGTCCTCGTTGACCATGAGGTCTCTCCACCAGTAGTCGATGCCACGAACGCCTCTGATCGGCAGCGCTCGATCCGTCGTTTTACCGTCTGCATCTCAATCAAGATCTGGCATTCACAACGGAAGGTATGCCTGCTCTCTGCCTGTGCAGTCAGCTATACCAGTCGCCGCAACCAACTCATGATCCACGGGTCGTCGGTTCCAGGAGCTCGCCGCTGCACTGATTGCTATGGCCAGTGTCAGATATCGTCCAAGTCCTCGCAATTTCTAGCACTTCAAACATCTTGCGGAACCTGCTGCAATCGCGGATCGCCTCATCTCTTCGGCCTCAATCTCAAAGAACTCGCCAACCTCCACCCCGCATCGACTCGTTTCGAGCGCAGCCTCCTGTCGGTGAATGCATCACAGGCACTCTCTCGTGTCGGTCTCGATCCACGACCGAGAACAGCTGAGCGGCTGCGAGTTCACCTGTTATCAATCTCCGCATCACGTCACCTAGCTCTCCATCGAGTTCGGAGCCGAATTTGCAATATCGTTGCTAGACACCTTCAGCGCAAGATTAATAGACAGGCAATGCTCGCAGCCTCCCTAAGATGATGAATCTCAGAATGTTACTCCCAAACCCTCGCCATCACCAGCTCAAACCCCGCCACCGGCCCATCCCCCTGCACCGAACTCGGATCCTCGAGCACCTCCACCGCCTGCCCCGCCCGATAGATCGCCACCACCCGCCGCTCCGGGTCGATCAGCCACCCCACCTGCGCCCCGTTGGCCATCCACTGCTCCATCTTCGCCGCGATATCCGGCAGCCGGTCACTCGGCGAGCGCAACTCGATCACAAAATCCGGACACACCGGCGCATACCCTGTCTGCTGCTCCGCACTCAGCGCCTGCCATCGCCGCAACTCCACCCAGGCGCCGTCAGGCGCCCGCATCGAACCATCCGGCAGCGTGATATCCGCCGTTCGAGTCAGTCGCAACCCCACGCCCATCCGCCTCCGCCCACTCGTCGAGAAAGCGGCCGATCCGCTGTTCATCTTGCTGTTCTTGAACCCCGCCGGTGTCATCACGAGAATCTCTCCGTTCGGCTCGCGTTCCACCCGCAGAACCTCATTCGCCGCGCAAAACCGCATCAACTCCTCGTCCGTCATCGGCCGTTCGAAACGGAGGCGAACCGGCAGCTCGATTTCAGAGAGATCGATGTTCATGGCGACAGTGTACGCCCACCCTTCCGAACCACCACCCCAAAAGAAGAAGGGCGCAGACCAAAGTCCGCGCCCTTCCCTTCCCTACCGCACCAAGTTAGAACCGCATCGAGAACTGCACCCGAGACCGTCCGCGGCGCCCCCACCTGCAGCGTATTCAGCACCACCGACGTCGGATCGCTCGCCTCGAAGCCATTGGTCCCGATCGACGACCAGTACTTCGTGTTCGCCAGGTTGTAGACGTTGAACTGCAGCTTCAGCTGGTCGAAGATACCGACCTCATCCACGTGGTAGCTGGTGCCGAAGTCCGCCAGAAACCGGCCGCCCACGCTGTTGTCGTTCGTATAGGTAAAGTACCGCTTGCCCATGTAGTCCGACGCGATGTGGATGTCCCAGCCCTTCATACCGCTGTACTTCAGCTCGTTCTTGTACAGCACCTCGGGCGAATCGACCGCAACCTTGCCGCCCGTCAGCACCGGCGTCACCACACCATTGCTGCCGGTCACGTTGTAGTCGTTGTCATACGCCGACTTGCTCAGCGTCAACGCGTTGTACAGCGACCATCCCGAGTGCGTGCGGAACTGGATCGCGCCGTCCACGCCGTTCGTCGTCACGCCGCCCACGTTCGACAGCAGCGACGCACGCCCCGCGATCCCGGCGCCCTGCGTGAATCGCCAGCAGACGGTTGCTGAAGTTCACATGGAAGTAGTTCACCTGCGCCACGACCTTCTTCGTCGGTATGGCGATAGCCCGACCTCCTCGCTCCACGAGCTCTCCGGCTTCAGGTTGTTGGTCAGCGCATTGAAGCCCGCCTGCGTCGTTCCCCACGGCGAGGTGCCGAAGCCGTTGCCGCCCGCCTGGAAGGCGCGCGTGTTCTCGGCCACGTCCGCAAACATCTCATTCGTCTTGTTCAGCTTCCAGTTCACGCCCACCTGCGGCATAAACGGCTTGCCCGACGTCAGCTTGCCCTGCGCGTAGTTCGAGAGCCTTATCGGTCGGATTCAGATTCAGCCCGGTATCATACCCCGTCAGGATACCGTTCATGTTCGTCTCAGCCGTCTTGAAGCCCGCCGACAGCGTGACGTTGCTGCCGCAGCTTGTACTGATCCTGCAGATGGATCTGGTACAGCGTGCTCGGGAAGTTATACGCCCACTGCGTGAAGAAGGGATTGGTCGGAAAGTCATACAGCGAGTGCATCGGGCTGGCCAGGCTGGTCGCATAGTAGCGCCGCGCCAGGTTGAAGCTCTCCTTCTCGAACCACACGCCGCCCTCAACCGTGTTGCGCGTCGTCTCATACGAGAGCGAGCCAACGACGCCGCCGCGCTGAATGCCATACTCCGACGTACGCATCGAGATCGGCGAAACCGCGGTCCCGGTGTTGTCATAGGTCGGTGTATACGGCGTAAACCAGGTGCCCACACCATGGTTGTTATGCCCGTAGATGGTCGTCTTCAGGTTCAGATGGCTGGTGATCGCCATCTTGTAGTTCAGGTAGGTCAGGAAGTCCTTGCGCAGACCGCCGCCGCCAAAGTAGCCCGCATCCTCAGGGTCGTTCGACAGGTCTCGAGCCGCTCTGCAGCGTGCTGACCGGATACGGAAAGCGTCGGAATCCCGCGAAACCTGTGCCGCCCTGCGCGTTGCATGCATTCGCCGCCTGCAGCGCATCGCCCCAGTTGCCGTAGTTATCCCAGTTATAGCCCAGCTTGCGTCGCCCAGACCTTATTCAGGTCCTGGTAGTCCACCTCGGCGCGGTTCGAGTAATCGGCATAGAAGGTCAACAGTCCCTTGCTGCCGATGAACTGCTCCACCTTGGTATTGAACTGGTAGTACTTCTGGTCGCGCTGTCCTGCGCTCTTCCACTTATCCGAGAGCTGAAACACGCCGTCGAAGAAGAACTTGGTATGCGTCGGCAGCAGGCCGCTATCGAAGCGCGCAAAGCTGCGGTGGCCATTGAAGCTGCCAAACGCCTGGCTCGCCTGGAAGCCGCGCTTGTCCGACGGATCGTTCGAGAAGTACTGAATCGCACCGCCCAGGTTGCTGTTCGACGCGACATCCAGCGCAGCCGTGCCCTGCGAGATCTTCGCCTCGCCCAGGTTCTCATCGATCAGCGCGCGCGTAATATGTAACCCGTTCAGGTTGCCGTACGACATATCGCCCAGCGGCACGTCATCGAGCGTAAAGCCCAGCTGATTCTGGTTGAACCCGCGCACCGAGATGCGCAGCGCCCACTCATACGCCCCATACGGATCGGCCGCCGTCACACTCACGCTGGGCAGCCGGTTCATCAGCTGCACCGTGCTGGTTCCCGGACCCTCCTCCAGCAGCGCCTTCGAGTCCACCGTCTGCACGTCGCGCGTCTCGCCCTGCGCCGTCACCGAAACCTGATCGGTGGCCGTCACCAGCGGCGTCGTCGGAGCCGTCGTCTGCGCGTTCCCGATCGCCGTCTGCAGCGCGGCGATCGACGCCTGGTTGCCCGTTGCACTGGTCGACTGCCCCAGATTCTGTTGCGCCTCGGCGCTCGCTCCGCAGAGCAGGCTCGCCACAACCATCGCTGAAATCACTCGCTGAATCACTGAAACCTCCGAATAAGTACGTTCGTTGCCTTCGCTCGTTTGCTCACGCACACAGGCAAAGGCCAGCCGATCCTGGCTGGCCCCTCGGCACCCGCAAACCTGCTGCAGGATGCTTGCTGCCACGCGAGCGGCAAAGTGCAATGGATCTCCGTTCCGTGCTCGTCACAGCCTCACGAAACGCCATCTGTTTTTTCTTGGAACCCGACTGACTTTAGGCCAAGCACTTGAAAGGAATGCTGACTGGCGGGTGACAGGACGGTAAATCTAAATCGGATAAGCCAGATACAGACCAGCCACGGTCGCAATCCAGCGCAGCCCCCACCCGCCGAGGGTCCGTCGACGAAGCCGCCGCGAGGCACCGCCGCTCACCTCCCCCCGCAACTCGCCCCCGTACCGTTTCAAGCAATAGCCGTAATGAGCGCACACGACTTAGCCGACTACCGCACACGGTTACTTTTTTTAACGAGCGCCCCGCGAAAAAACATGGTTGAATGATCTCCCCGACAGGCCCCCGCTTCACATCGATTCTCAATCCCTTGGAGTTTTTCCATGATCGCGTCGTCGCTCCTGCGTCTGCGGCTGGCCCGCACCGAATCTCCGTCCCTGACCCCTCCCGCGGCGGAGCACAAGACCCTGCACCACCTCCTGCGCGACCGCTCCAAAGCCCCCTGCGACAGCCTGCAGCAGATCGTCGAGGCCGCCAGCGAGCTCTGCGAGACCGACTGCGCCGGCATCACCCGCCTCGAACGGCTTCCTGACGGAACCGCGACCCTGCGCTGGAGCGCCGCCACCGGCCCCCTGCGCCCCGCCATCGGCGAGTCCCTGTGCCTCGATCGCAACCTCCGCAGCGTGCTCCGCGAGCACAAGCCCCGGCTCATCTTCCGCCCCCACCGCCTCTTCTCCCACATCGCCGCCTCCTGGAACGTCGCCGAGGCCCTGCTCGTCCCCTGGAATGGAGACCGGATGGAGAACGGACGGGAGAAGCGAGCAGCCAGCGGCCTGGCCAGCGAAGCAGTGACCAGACCAGCGAGTCCAGCAGCGGCATTCTCTGGATCATCCAACGCTCCGCCGCCAAGCGCCTGGACGCCACCGACGTCCAGACCCTCCTCGATCTCGCCGCCTTCGCCTCGCTCAGCATCGCCCGCGAGGAGATCGAGACCCTGCGCCGCGACGCCGTGCGGAACTCCTCCGCCGCCCAGGTCGCCCATCATCTGGCGCACGCCGTCAACGACCCCCTCCCGACCCTCCGCAATCTCCTCGATCCCGGCAACACCGAGCGCCTGCAGGACACCCCGTCTCAGCTCCAGCGCATCAACACCCTGATCCGCACCCTGCACAGCACACACTACAGCCCTTTCAAGAACTGAGCCCCAGCCCGCTCCAAAGCGTAAAGGGCAAACAGAAAAGGATGCCCGAAGCCGGCAGCGACCAACCTCGGTCGCCTCCACTTCGAACATCCTTTTGTGCTACTTGTACTGCTTGAATCACTAAAAACTAAGCGACGACTTCGATGCCCATCGAGCGAGCGGTGCCGCGAATGCTCTTCGCCGCAGCCTCCACCGTGTTCGAGTTCAGGTCCGGCATCTTCTGGGTCGCGATCTCGATGATCTGCTTCTCCGTGACCTTGCCCTTCTTCTCCTTGTTCGGAGTGCCCGAGCCCTTCTCGATACCCGCGGCCTTCAGCAGCAGCACCGCCGCCGGAGGCGTCTTGGTGATGAAGCTGAACGTGCGGTCCGCGTACACGGTGATGACGACCGGAATCGTCATGCCGGTCATCTCCGGCGTCGAGGTGCGAGCGTTGAACTGCTTGCAGAACTCCATGATGTTGACCTGCGCCTGACCCAGTGCGGGGCCGACCGGCGGGGCCGGGGTGGCCTTGCCACCCGTGATCTGCAGCTTGACGTAACCAGTGATTTTCTTCGGTGCCATTCGGGAACTTCCTCTTTATGCTTCTAGCGATCGGCGCGTGCCGGCGGCTGAATTAGGGTGCAAAATCAAAACCTGTAACCGGACTGCAATGACCTACTCGGTCACCTTGTCCACCTTCGAGAACTCGATCTCGACCGGCGTCGACCGACCGAAGATGCTGACCATCACCTTCAACGTCTGCTTGTCTTCGTTCACATCGTCGACCGCACCGTTGAAGTTGGCGAACGGGCCCTCGTTGATGCGGACCATCTCGCCCTTCTCGAACTTCACCTTCAGCGTCGGCTTGTCCTTCGACACGTCGCTGCGGAAGAGGATCGAGCTGACCTCCTGCTCGGAGAGCGCCACCGGGCTGTCGCCCGTGCCCAGAAAGCCCGTCACCCGCGGCGTGTTCTTGATCACATGCCACAGGTCGTTATCGAGATCCATCTCCACCAACACATAGCCCGGCAGGAACACGCGCTCGATGGTGTACTTCTTCCCGTTGCGCATCTCCGTCACCGGCTCGGTCGGGATCATGATGCGGCCGATGCGGTTCTCGAGGCCAAACGCACGAATGCGGCTCTCGAGCGACTCGCGCACCTTGCGCTCAAAGCCCGAGTAGGCGTGGATGATGTACCACTTGAAACTCTCGTTGACCGGCGGGGCTAGCTGCTCCTCGGGCTGCTGCTGCTCTTCCGGGTTCAATTCTTCTGCCGCCATCGATATGCCTTCTTCGCCCATCATCTGCATCTCTCTACTGCTCGCTCACGATGGAGCAAATTCTCGCTGAACTTCAGCACGCCGAACGGCTTAGTGCTTCGAAAGATTGTGCAACAGCGCTTCGATCCCGCGGCCAATGACATTATCCACCAGCCAGAAGTAGCCCGCGAAGATAAACACCGTCACCAGCACGACGATCGTCGTCGTCTGCACCTCGGCGCGCGACGGCGAAACCACCTTGCGCATCTCTGCGCGAACGTCCTTCAGAAATCGATCAGCCGCTCCGGAGCCGCCTTCGCCCGGTCTAGGCCAGTTGCGCCCTGCTCATCCGCTACTGCCATCGTCTTGGCCATTGTGCTGCCTCAAACCTTCGTCTACGAGAGATTCTAGTACTTCCGCCAATCCCAGGTCGCCTAAAAGTCTCCGACTACCGTGCGGAAGCATTACCTAGGATAGCTAAAAATGGCGGGGGAGCTCGGATTCGAACCGAGAAGTTCGGTTTTGGAGACCGACAGTTTAACCGTTGAGCTTACTCCCCCGGTTATGGAGAGAACGGAACTGGATAATCGGAAGCGTCTTACCTGATCCCTAATCCCTGGTCCCTATTCCCTGCCGTACTACTTACTTCGTTTCCTTGTGATCCGTGTGCTTGCGGCAGGTATTGCAGAACTTCGAGAACTCCAGACGGCCGGTGGTCGTCTTCTTGTTCTTCGTCGTCGAGTAGTTCCTGTTCTTGCACTCGGGGCACTGCAGTGTGATAATTTCGCGCATCTCTTCTATCCTAACCGATTTTGCGGAATTCCATCGTCCGCCAAATCCACTCTGAATTAGAGCCGGGTGGGAGGCCCATTCAGACCCCCACCCGGCTTGCCGTGCCGTTCTTATGCTACGCGAGACTCAAGCTTACTTGATGATCTCGGAGATCGTTCCGGCGCCCACGGTGCGTCCACCCTCACGGATGGCGAAGCGCAGACCCTTCTCCATCGCGACCGGCGTGTGCAGCGTGATCTCGAGCGCGATGTTGTCGCCCGGCATCACCATCTCGGTGCCTTCCGGCAGCTTCGCCGATCCGGTCACGTCGGTGGTACGGAAGTAGAACTGCGGGCGGTAGCCGTTGAAGAACGGAGTGTGACGTCCGCCTTCTTCCTTGCTCAGGACGTAAACCTCGCCCTTGAACTGGGTGTGCGGGGTGATCGAGTTCGGCTTGGCCAGAACCATGCCGCGCTCCACATCTTCCTTCGCCACGCCGCGGAGCAGAAGACCCGCGTTGTCGCCCGCCAGACCCTCATCGAGCTGCTTCTTGAACATCTCGACGCCGGTGCAAACCGTCGCCTGGGTGTCGCGGAAGCCCACGATCGAGCAGGCCTCGCCCACCTTGATCTTGCCGCGCTCGATACGACCGGTGACCACCGTGCCACGGCCCGAGATCGAGAAGATGTCTTCGATCGGCATCAGGAAGGGCAGGTCGACCGCGCGCTCCGGCTGCGGAATGTACTTGTCGACAGCCTCCATCAGCTCGTCGATCTTGGCCTCCCACTCGGCCTCGCCGTTCAGCGCGCCCAGCGCCGAGCCACGAATCACCGGGGTGTCGTCGCCCGGGTAGTCGTACTTCGACAGCAGCTCGCGAACTTCCATCTCGACCAGGTCGATCAGCTCCGAGTCCTCAACCGCATCGCACTTGTTCAGGAACACGACGATGTAGGGAACGCCAACCTGACGCGCGAGCAGAACGTGCTCCTTGGTCTGGGGCATCGGGCCGTCGGTGGCCGCGACCACCAGGATCGCGCCGTCCATCTGCGCCGCACCGGTGATCATGTTCTTGATGTAGTCGGCGTGGCCCGGGCAGTCGACGTGCGCGTAGTGGCGGTTCGGGGTCTCGTACTCCACGTGCGAGGTCGAGATCGTGATACCGCGCTCGCGCTCCTCAGGAGCGTTGTCGATGGTGTCGAACGAACGGAACTGGTTGTTCGGGTTGTGCTTCGACAGAACCTTCGTGATCGCCGCCGTCAGCGTCGTCTTGCCGTGGTCGATGTGGCCCACCGTCCCGATGTTTACGTGCGGCTTCGACCGGTCAAACTTTTCCTTGCCCATGACTGCTTCTCTCCTCGTGTTAGCCGGTCATATTTACCGGGTGTTAGCCGGCACAACTACCGGCAGTTCGATCCAACCTCAAACTTCATCGGCCGAATTCCCAACCTTGCGGTCGAAGCGAATCCCCGACAAACGCTCGAGCACTGCTGACGCTCAGTAGTACGCGTACAGCTTGAAAAACTTCTGCCGCAGCTCCGGCGCCACCTTCTCAAGGCTCGCCAGATAAAACTCGCGAATCTGGCCCTGGTCCACGTTCTCCAACTGGCCATACTCCGCCGCGGTGGAAGCCCCCAGCTTGCCCGCCTTCAGCACCGCCTCGAAGTCGCGAATGCGCAACCCGGCGCGCTCAACGGACTTCAGAAAATCGCGCGACCCGGGCAGCCGAAAACGCCGCCTCAATCGCCCCGCGCACAACACCAAACGTCTGCGGATTGGCGATCTCTAAAACTGCCTGCTGATATCCAGCACCCAAGGTGAATCTCCCTCGACTCGCTACACAACTCAGACCGCGTCCAGCGCCGGTCTACCTAAATTTTGGAGCGGGAGACGGGAATCGAACCCGCGACCAACAGCTTGGAAGGCTGTGACTCTACCACTGAGTTACTCCCGCCCGGGGACCATGCCAATGCGACCTGAAAATCTTATGGAGCTGACGGAGAGGATTGAACTCTCGACCTCTCCCTTACCAAGGGAGTGCTCTGCCACTGAGCTACGCCAGCCTAAAAACCAACTCTACTCATCCTATCGCGAACGGAGCCTTCGCAACACAACCCGAAAGGCAAAAAACGCGAGCAAGATCAAGACATAGATCCCGATACTTGCCTGGCTCCATCGTACTCCAGGCACCTGCCGACAGCAGCCCCAACATTACCAGTGCAACTACCATCCGGCCACTGCCCGCGGGGCTCAAATCCACACTGCACCAGCCTTGCAAGTCTCGAAACCACAGCCTTTACAACCAGTCTACGACAAAGCGAGGAAGAAGTGGTGCACAGGGGAGGATTCGAACCTCCGTAACTCAAAGAGTGGCAGATTTACAGTCTGCTGCCATTAACCACTCGGCCACCTGTGCACATCCCGAAGATCCCACCAACCCGCAGTCCTCTACCCTCGTCCTTCAAACCCATTCACGCCTCACGCAGCCTTCACCGCGCTTTGCAGGCCGCTGGGTCGAAATCTTGAGGAGTGGTGGAGGGCTGCGCGTCAGAACGACCCGCAGTAACAACCAAATCCAAACGCCCAAATCTACGACAACTGCCTACTGCAACAACACCTGCAACTACACTCTACCAAAAGACTGCGTGGAACTGGAGCTGACGAAGGGATTTGAACCCCCGACCCTCTGATTACAAATCAGATGCTCTACCAGCTGAGCTACGCCAGCCCAAACAGCTTCTGCTTCACCTTCTGCCGTTGGACCGGACGCGCTTCAATTCCAGAACGCGAACCCAGGCTCGCGCAGAGTGCGCCGCAAGACTCAATTTACCATAGCCATTCCCCGCAAGGCAACGAGCCCACCCCGTCCCATGTGGATTTCCCGTCACGACTGAATCCTCACCCGTCATCGCCCCCGCGCCTTGCCTGTCCGCCATCCCATTGCGCTGCGCCGCTTTTTTCTCCCGCTTCTGTTCATACATGATCTGGTCCGCCGCCGCCACCAGCTCCTCCAGACTCATCTCCGACCCCGCCTCCGCCGTCACACTCCCCACGCTGAAATGCAGCGATACGCGCGTTTCCCGCGCCCATTCGCCTCCTCGGCCATCGCCTCCAGCCGCCGGATCACCGTCCCCATCTCCTCCTCCGACATCCGCCCCGCCACCACAAACATTTCATCCCCAGCCGTTCCCCCGCTTTCGAGCCAGCCCCGGCGGCTCCTCCCACACCGAACGCCACGCTCCCGCGCCCCACACCCGACCCTCTCGGGTACTCTGCTCTCGGGTACTCTAGGGAGCAGATGCGCAAACGCACTCGCTACTCGCTCGCTCCTGATCCTCGTGCTGCTCGCCGCGCTCGTCGTCGCCCTCATCCTGCGCCGGCAGGCGCCCCCCGAGGTCGCCCGCCTGCTGCCCGAGTCCGACGCCATCGTCTACCTCAACCTCAAGCCCCTGCGCACCGCCACCCACTTCGACCGCTCCCCGGTCGCCCGCAGCCCCGAGTACCAGCGCTTCGTCGACGCCACCGGCATCGTCTTCGAGCGCGACCTCGACGCCGTCGCCTTCGCCCTCCAGCGCCGCGACGACCCCACCGGCCCCAACGGCCCGGTCGCCTACTCCGAGGTCTTCGAGGGCCGCTTCGACGGCGCCCGCCTCGCCCGCTACCTGCACTCCATCGCCACCGCCGAGGAGACCTACGCCGGCCACACCATCTACACCATCCCCATCGCCGACGCGCTGCCTCCGGCCGCCAACACCCTCACCGCAGCCCCGACGCAACATCCCCCAACGCCGCAGCCCCCGCAAACGCCGCCGCAGCCCCGACTCGCCTGCTCCGCGTCACCCAGCTCGGCTACGACACCCTCGCCGCCTCCAACCTCCCCACCCCCGAGCAGATCCACTCCATCCTCGACCGCTTCCGCGCCGGCGCCAGCCCCTTCTCCGGCTCCTCGCTGCTCGAGGCCCGCTACCGCGACGTCCCCCTGCTCGCGAGCGCCTGGGCCATCGGCCACATCGGCCTTCCCTTCTCGCAGGACGGCCACATCACCGCCTTCGGCCTCCAGCTCCCCCTGCCCGACGACACCACCTTCGTCGCCAGCCTGCGCTACACCGGCGCTCTCCGCCTGCGCATCGACGAGATCCTCCCCACCGAGGACGAGGCCGCCCGCTCCGCCACCGCGCTCTCCTCCCTGCTCGACCTCTTCCGCTCCTTCCAGCGCCTGCAGCTGAGCGCCCGCGGCTCCGCCACCTCCAGCGACCCCAAGGACGCCGCCCTGCGTCAGCTCCTCGACTCCCTCAAGATCCAGCAGCAGAAGAACCGCGCCGTCCTCACCGCCACCCTCCCCCTCGACCTGCTCAAGCAGATCACCGCCGCCCCCGCCACAACCCCCTAGCCTCAAAGACGTCATCTCGACCGAAGCAGCGGACAGCCCTATCGTCCGCTGCGCAGCGGAGAGACCCCTGTATTTTGCTCGCACTCGGAACGACCCCGGACCAAGCCACCGACGCCAACAAATCGGCTCGGCAAGATCTCGATACCCCCCCCCAAGCCCAGGGACAGAGAACCCGACTACCCCAACCCCTCCAGCGCCCGCCCCACATCCTCCACCAGATCCTCAATCGCCTCGCACCCTGCCGACAGCCGCATCAGCCCCTCCGGCACCGCATCGTTGCCCCACCGCGCCCGCCGCTCCGCCGTGGTCACGATCCCGCCAAAGCTGGTCGCCACAGTGATCAGCTCCGACCGGCTCAGGAACCGCTCCGCCGCCTCGCGATCCTGCAGCACAAAGCTCAGCACCGGCCCAAACAGCCGCATCTGCCCCGTCGCAATCGCATACCCCGGATCCGACGGAAGCCCCGGATACCGCACCTCCGGCACCTCCGGCCGGCCCTTCAGAAACTGCGCCATCGCCAGCGCATTCGCGCAGCTCCGCTCCGCCCGCAGCGGCAGCGTCGCCAGCGAGCGCAGCGCCAGCCACGCCTCCATCGGCCCCACCACCGCGCCCACCTGCGTCCGCCACCCCAGCAGCCGCTCGTACAGGTCCGCGCCGTCCCGATCCTCCGCCCCCGCCCGCACCGCCACATGCCCCAGCAGCAGATCCCCATGCCCGGTCATCAGCTTCGTATCCGAGCACATCGAAAGATCCGCCCCCAGCGCCAGCGGCGACTGCCCCAGCGGCGTCGCCGTCGTATTATCCACCGCCACCAGCGCGCCGGCCGCGTGCGCCGCCGCACACACCCCGCGGATGTCGGCGACCTCCATCGTCGGGTTACTCGGCGTCTCCACCCACACCAGCCGCGCCCCCTCGAACAGACCCTCCCGTCCCGCCCGCTCCATCCCCGCCGTCGGCGCCATCCGCACCGTCACCCCGCGCGGCACAAACTGCTGCTCGAGCAGCACCCGCGCCGCGAAGTACGCGTCCGACGGCAGCACCACCACATCGCCCGCACGCAGCACCGCGCCAAAGACCGCCGCCACCGCCGCCATCCCCGAGCCAAAGACCAGCGCCCGCGCCTCGCAAACCCCGTCTCCCGGCCTCCGCCGGCACCCTCTCGCCCGACTCCAGCCCGGCGATCGCCGCCTCCAGCGCCGTCCAGGTCGGGTTATGCGACCGCGCATAGCTATAGGCAGCCGCCGCCGGATCTCCCGGCGTATGGAAGGGAGCCGCAAAGACCGGCCCATGGTGCATGGGCTCGCCCGCCACCGCCGGCGAAAGCGTCGATCGGATAATCTTCGTAGTGTCGCGCATGCCCCAAGTCTAGAGCCTCTCCCCTCCGCGCTCGCAAAACGGGTAACCAGTGGTAACCTGGTTACCTTCTCCACCGGCAGCCGCGAAATGCACGCAAAACGGGGCATTCTGTCCAGATTAGCCACACATTTTGTGGACTTCTACCACCTTTTTCCGCGCAGAAAGGGTAATGGTTACCCAAGAAAAGCGGCACAATTGCCGAGACCAATCGGCAGCAGTGCCTGAAATCATCCACAAACTGCCAAAGATTGCCCACAAATGCCTGTGAAAACGCGCGAAAAGACGGGCAAATAGCGGCGAAGGCAGGAAATCGCCCACAAAGCCCCACAAAGGCCCAAGTCCAGGCCCGCAGCCGAGCGCAAACGGGCTACGAAGGCGGTGCTCCCAGCCCCCGCGCGGCAGCTCCGACTCCGCCCCATCTGCCGTGATTTGTGTCACTTGCGGGACGCCGCGGGGCTCCCGAGGCGGCCGATGCAGGTGATCGGGACACCCGCGATCCGGCGCGGCACCCGCGTCCCCGGCCGCGCCGCGAAGAGCAGCTCGTAGTCCTCGCCGCCGTCGAGCGCGAGCGAGCGCCAGCGGCGATCCTCTCGCGGCGAACCGCCAGAGGGATGCAGCGGGAGGCGGCTAAGCTCCACGACCGCAGCCACTTGCGGAGGCCTCGCAAAGATGCCGCAGATCGCTCGAGAGGCCGTCGCTCAGGTCCATGCAGGCGGTCGCCAGGCCCCGCCGCCGCAGCGCCGCCCCGACCGCCAGCCGCGGCTCGGGAAAGAGCTGCGGATGGCCGCCGGCGGCGCCTCGCCGCGCCTTCTTGCGTCCTCCCTGCAACCTCTTGCAGATCAAGCAGTTCCGCAGCCGCGCCGCCGAGGCTGCCGGTGCAGTAGAGCAGGTCGCCGGCGCGCGCTCCCGAGCGCCGCAGCGCCGTCCCGCGCGGCGCCGAGCCCAGCAGCACGATGTCGGCCAGCACCTCGGCGCCCGGCGCCTGGGCCGTATCGCCGCCTGCAAGCGGCACCTTCGAGCGGTCGGCAAGCGCCCGTAAGCCATTGAAATAACGGTCGATCCAGACCTGCGGCGTCTGCTTCGGAAGGGCCAGCGAGAGGAACGCGGCCAGCGGCTGGGCGCCCATCGCCGCCAGGTCGCTGAGACCGCGCGCCAGCGTCCGGTGGCCGGCCGACTCGGGCGAGTGCCAGTCCCGGCGGAAGTGCCTGCCCTCGAGCGTAAAGTCTGTCGTGACAAGCACTTCGTGCCCGGCCGGAGGACGCAGGACGGCGCAGTCGTCGCCGATGCCGAGGGCGACGCCGGGCTGTCGGCGGGCGGCCGCGCGCTGCTCGGAGTCCTGCCGTATCTGTTGAATCAACGCGAGTTCGCCACCCACTGGAACGGTCTTTTTCATGCTCTGAGCAGGATACGCGTCCCCTCGAAAAGCTGCCAAAAGCCAGGATCATTGATTTACGCGATCGTTACGGGCACCGAATGCTAATTGATTTGGTTGCCCGCAGGGGGCGAGGGGAGTAAAATCGAAGACGGCTCGCGCGATTCCAAATGACAGATTCGCAAAGTGCATTTGGCGGTGCAAGACGGAAGACGCTTCTCTCGGTTTCACCATCTTTTACCCGGTTTCTCCCCGGAAAGTGACGGTTTGGATGCAAGTGCAGGTTTGTTCGGTGAACGTGTTCAAGAAGCGCCATTACCTCCTTTTGGTCAGCCGCGAGCCCGATGGCACCCTCAACAAGGTGCCGGTGCCGCTGCACTACGCCTACACCTTCGTCGCCGTGGCGGTGATCGGTCTGTTCACCATCGCCGGGCTGGCCGGGTCGTACTCGCGCATGTTGATCAAGATGTCGTACTTCAACCAGGTGCGGCACGACCGGGACTTCGCGCGCGAGAACAACGCGCATCTGCAGCAGGCGCTGCATGAGAAGGACATTCAGGCGGCCTCGCTGGGCTCGCTGGCGAGCGAGGTTTCGGCGATCTATGGCCTGACCGCGGGCAAGCTGGCCCTGGCGGCCGGCGGCCACCTCGCAGCCGACCGGAAGAAGCACAGCTCGATTGCGAATACGCCGCTCTCGGCAGGCGTGGCCGACGGCACGCTGAGCGACGACAGCTACTACAAATCGGTCGACACCTTCAACGCGCTGCGCCAGTCGGCGGAGAACGGGATGACGGCTAAAGCATTGGCAGGACCGGAGTTCGGCCACCTCTCGACCTCGACAGCATGGGCTCGGACAGCTTGAGAGCGACTCCGAGGTGCCCTCGCTGTGGCCGGTGATGGGACCGATCACGAGCAGCTTCGGCCAGCGCCTGGACCCGGTTTTGAACAACGGCGAGGGCGAGTTTCATAGCGGGCTCGATATCTCGGCGCCGGATGGGACGCCGGTGCATGCGACCGGCGATGGCACGGTGAAGATGGCGGGCCTCGGCAATGGCTACGGACGCATGATCGTGGTCGATCATGGCCACGGCATCCAGACCTACTATGGCCATCTGTCGGGCTTCTCGGTGGTGGCCGGGGAGACCGTGCTGCGCGGTCAGGTGATCGGCTATGTGGGTCATAGCGGACGGGTTACGGGATCGAACCTGCACTACGAGGTGCGCATCCGCAATACCCCGGTGAATCCGCACAAGTACCTGCGGATGACCATGGCGCAGCTGGGCAATGTGCCGGTGGCGGGCAACTGAAGACGGCGTTCCCGGTAACGGAAAGATAACAACGGCAAAGCGAATAGCGGGCGAACTATCTTCGATAGTTCGCCCGTTTTCTTTGGGGATTGCTGGCATTTGTGGGGAGTTGTGGACGATTTCCTTCTTTTTCCTGGATTGCTGGGGATTTGCCGGTTTCTTGGTGTTTGTGGGCAGTTGTGGGCAGTTGTGGACGGTTTCCGCGTTGGATACCGATTTCTTCGGGATCTCTGCCGGTTTTCTTGGCATCGAACGGGGCCGATTGGAGCGAAAACGCACGGTAGAAGATGGAAAAATGTGTGGCTAATCTGGACAGCAGTCTGCAAGGCCGGCGGGCGCGGCAGGGCGGTCGATGCAGGACTGCTGATGCGAGCCGGTCGGCTAGAATTTTCCTGGGATGACGAAGCATAGGAGGTCGGCTAGAATTGCTATGACAGAGGCGAGGGAGCCGCAGCCAGCGGCGGGCAGGACACGGCGAAGACTGGGACCACGAGGGACCGATCTTGTGAACCTGTTTTTGTTCCTGGGAGCGGCGGCTGCTGCTGCTGGACCGGGTGACGGATGCTCGGGCTGGGATGGGGGCGCGCGCGGAACGGCGGCGGGGCTCGGTGTGGTGGCGCTGTTTGGGGCGTGGCAGATGGCGCGGCGACGGTTCTTCCCGGGGCTGGATGCCCGAGCGGTGGAGCGGTGCGCGGCTGCGACGGCTGCGCGCGGTGCATGGGACGGTGCTGGTGGGCGGGTCGGTGGTGTTCTTCGGCTACGGCATCGGGTATTTTCTGGCGCCGGGACGCTTCTCGCGGACGGTGAGCTGGCTGGTGGTGGTGGGCTACTTCGTGGTGATCTCCGTGGTGTCGGACTTTTTGAAGGATCGGGAGCCGGGGCGGGAGTAGAAGGCGGTCTCGCTTCGCTAGATACTCACCAGCGCGATAAACGCGCGAGATGGGCACCCGATGTGAACGGTGCGGGCGGTATGGGTGGCGGAGGTACCGGGATCCTTCGCTGCGCTCAGGATGACGGCAAGAACGAACAACAGCAAAGGGCGAAATACAGGGGTCTCTCCACTGCGCAGGGAACGGTGGAGCTGTTCCCTGCTTCGGTCGAGATGATGTTTCGATTGGGTTGGCGGAAGGAGGAAAGCGGTCTCGCTTCGCTCGATACCCCACCCTAGCGCGATAAAACTGCGCGAGGATGGGGCACCCGGTCTGATCGAGGATGGCGCGGTTCATGTCACGGTTGGGGCTAGGGTTTGGCTAGGGGTCGTGGGGCCGGAGCTTGCGCGGTTGCGGTGGGGGCGATCAGGGTGCAGTTTTGTAGCTCGAAGGGGGTCTCGGGGCCGTCGTTGACCTGGACGATCACGCGCTTGGGGATGAGCATGTCGCCGACAAACTGGTAGGAGTAGGTGAAGCTGGTCTTGGTGGCGTTGCCGTTGCTCGCGGCGGCGCTGCTGGAGCTGCGGCGGTGGGGCTCGCGCTGGAGCTTGAGCTGGTGGCGGGGGCTGGCGGCGGTCTGGTCGGATGCGGTCTCGGTGCTGGTGGCGAGGGAGGTGAGCAGCCAGCCGTGGCTGGAGGGGTCGAACTGCGGGGGTGAAGTCGGTGACGGTGCCGTTGAGGTGGCTCTCGCCGTGGGTGATGCGGAGGTCGGCGGAGAGATCGAGGATGGAGAAGAAGGCGCCGCCGTCGAGGGTGAGGCGGTAGCCGGTGCCGGCGCGCTCGAAGTGGTAGCGGGTGGCCTCCATGGGCAGGATGCGGTCGCTGAGGAAGGGGTTCCAACCGCTGAAGGCGGCGGCGATCATCTTGTTGAGGATGTTCTGCTTGGTGTCGGCGGAGGAGCCGGGGAGGGGCTGGAACTTGGCGTCGGGGAAGGTGGAGGTGACGGTGGCGCCTTTGAGGATGTCGTCGGTGAGGGTGACCTTGGCGGCGCTGAGCTGGGTGAGGGTGGCGTCCTTGGTGGGGATGCGCTTGCCGGTGGCGCGCTCGAGGAGCGGCTGCCAGTCGATGGCGACCGAGCAGGAGAAGCCCTGGACGTTGCGCTCGAGGGGGAGATAGTAGGCGTGGCGGGCGGTGGCGAGGAGGGTCTTCTGGTCGATGCTGGCGGCGGGGCGGCGGGGTCTGGGCCTGGGCGCAGGGCAGGATCGTGGCGGCGAGAAGAAGAGCAGCGGAGCAGAGACACAGCGGCTTGAGCATGAGGGGGTCCTGTGGGTGCTTTCGTGTGGCGACGCGTTCAGGTTCGAGTTTAGACGATGGCGAGGGGCGCGGGGCGGGTGGGAGATGACGGAGGACGTGTGAATAATGGGGCGTCGTGGTTTTGGTGATGGTGTCGGGCTGGCTGGTGCGGTAGAGTGCGGAGGAAGGCGGTCTCGCTGCGCTCGATACCCCACCCTCACGCGCGACGTGGAAACCTGCGTCGAGGATGGGGCACCCGGTTTGTTCCGGTTTGTCGAGGATGGGGTACCCGGGTTGTTGCGGGAAGAGATGGCTTGGGAGGTTGGGTTGGGAGAGATTTGGGGATCGAGGTGGCGGGCGGAGGTGCTGGCGGAGGCGCCGATGATCGCGCCGGCGCGGCGGTTCGTCTATCCGAGGGCGGTGGTGGGCGAGGAGGAGGCGATGGCGCGGGGAGCGCTGCGAGGTGCTGGTGCATCCGGCGGCGGGGGGGACGTTTCTGGCGAGCTGCGCGCTGGGGTTTCGCAGTGCGCAGATGCCGTCGGGGGTGTGGGCTTGCCCGAATCCGGAGGAGATCTGCCTGGTGGCGGGGGGGTATGCGTATGTCGTGAATACCGCCGATCCGCAGGGGTGTACGCAGATTGGGCTGCGGCCGGTGGTGGAGGTGCGGGTGCTGCGGGAGGCGGGGCTGCTGGTGTTTGTGGGGTTCCACGCGCTGGTGGGGTGGGGGGGGAACGGGTTGGCGTGGGAGACGCGGCGGCTGAGCTGGGAGGGGGTAAGGATCGAGGGGGTGGAGGGGGATTCGCTGCGCGGGGTGGGGTGGGATCTCAGGACGGATAAGGAGGTGGGGTTTGTGGTGGATCTGAGGACGGGGAGTGCGGTGGGGGGTGGGTTTTAGGGGCGTTGGTGTTAGGAATGCGGGCGATCGCAGATCCAGGAGCATCAGAACAGTGCGTCGAGGATGGCGTCGATGCGCGACGGTCGAGATCCTCGCGGCGCTCAGGACGACGCATGAGCGGACAACGGCAACGGCGAAAGGCGGTCTCGCTGCGCTCGAGGCCCACCTTGGCGACGATAAGACGTGCGCCGAAGATGGGGCACCCGGATCTTTGGTGGCTTCGAGATCTTGGCTCGGGATTCGAGTTGGCGGGCTTCGTCGGTGGAAGGGGCTTCGGGGGGGAGGGTGTAGAAGCTGAGGGAGGCGTCGCCCTGCTTGACCAGGCGGGTGTGGGTGAGGGCGCCGTAACGCTGGGGGAGCGGGGACTTGGTGGCGTGCTCGGCGATGACCAGGGCGTTGGGGGCGAGGATCTGGCGGCCACGGGCGCTGCCGAGGAGGTTGAGGGTGGCCTCGTACTCGGCGGCGGCCTCGTAGGGGGGGTCGAGGAAGACGAGGTCGATGGTGTTGGCGAGCTGGGGGGACTTGGCGAGACGCTCGAGCAGGGCGCCGGTGCTGCGGTCCTCGATGGTGAAGGAGTGGGTGATCTTGAGGGCGGTGAGGTTGGCGCGCAGAGAGGTGAGGGCGGCGGGGGCGTTCTCGGTGAACCAGACGTGGGCGGCGCCGCGGCTGAGGGCCTCGATGCCGACGGCGCCGGTGCCGGCGTAGAGATCGAGGAAGCGGCAGTCGGGGATGCGCGGGGCGAGGATGTTGAAGAGGGTCTCGCGGAGACGGTCGCTGGTGGGGCGGGTGGTGGTGCCCTTGGGGGCGGTGAGCTGACGAGAGCGATGGATTCCGGCGATGACACGCATCTTTTGATGGTAGCGGAGTTGGGGGAGCTTGTTCCCGTTGGCGCGAGGAGCGTGAGACGCGGGATATGGAGACGAAATACAGGGTCTCTCCACTTCGGTCGAGATGACGTTTCGTTTGGTGGGACTGTTGGGAGTGGGGAAGGTGGTCTCGCTGCGCTCGATACCCCACCCTGCCGCACGATAGGAACCGTGCGTCGAGGATGGGGCACCCGACGTTGGCGGAAAGGAGCTCCGTATGGGGCCGTGACGTCTCGGCGTCCTTCGCGGCGCTCAGGATGAGCGGCACAACACGAACAGCGCGATGGAGACAACACCGACAATGGCGGAGGTTAGGCGGCTTTGGCGAGGGCGTCGCGGTGGGTGCGGACGAAGTCGTGGGACATGCGGATGTGGGTCTGCTGGGTGGTGAGGAGCTGCTTGATGGGCAGCGGCAAGGGCTGCGCGAGGGCGTCGTCGTAGGTCTGCTTGAGGGCGTCTTCGCCCTGCTCGGCGGTGACGAGGAGGGCGTGGTCGCTGTGGGTGAGGCGGGCCTTGAGGTCGCCCCAGACGCGGTGGAGGGTGCCGGTGGTGGTGCCGGTCTCGTGGATGTCGTGGACGCCGGCGTGGTGGAGCTCGTCTTCGAGGTCGCCGTGGAAGCTGGGCGCGCTTGAGGGACTCGGCGAGGAAGTAGCGCTTGAGGGTCTCGTCCTGGAGGTGCTCGCCGAGGTCGGCGAAGCCCTTCTGGCTGTCCTGAAGGGCGTTGACGACCTCTTTGAGGACGGCGATTACTTCGTCGTTGTTGATCGATTCCGCCATGGCGTGGGTGCTCCTTTCGCGTGCAGGTTGGGGTGGTGAGCGTGCGTGCGGTTGGAGCAGGGTCCGCCGGTTCGATGGCCATTCTGCACCACCGGCGACAGGCGGGAGAAATGGCGAAAATCCCACTCCCCTGCCAACCGTTTGGTGCTGCCTGACTTGCACGTACGACTAAGGGCCGCCGGCTGTGCTGCCGCCGGCGGTGGGTTACTGGTCTGTGGGATGCCGGCGGAGGGACGTGTTTTCCGGGTCGGTTTGGAGATGGGAGCGGCTGCTCGCCGGCTGCAGCGGAGAGGCAGAGCAAGGCGAAATACAGGGTTCTCCACTTCGCGGCGGACGATGAGACGTCCGCCGCATCGGTCGAGATGCAACGGTGCGTCGAGGAAGGGGCAACGGCAACAGATGCAACGAGCGAAAAAGGCCGGCGGGTATGCGGCGGGTATGTAGTCAGATACCCCCGGGCGTTTGGAGGGGCTGGGGAGCGGCGGGAACTGGGATAATCGAGGTGTTTTATGTTGGCCGAGGTGTCTGCCTGAGGCCGAATCGAGGGACTTTGAAGACACTACGCTTTGTGATCGCTCCGACACGCAGCCGCCGCCTGAATGAGCTGCTGGGGCTGGTGGTGGTGGTGGCCGCCGCGCTGCTGCTGCTGGCGCTGGTGAGCTATACGCCGACCGACCCGTCGTTCGACACGGTGGGCAGCTATGCGGCGGGACGGCCGGCGCACAACTGGACGGGGCATGTTCGGGGCGTGGCTCGCGGATGCGGCGCTGCAGCTGGTGGGCGTGGCGGTGTTTCTGCTGCCGGTGCTGCTGGCGCGGCTGGGCGTGAGCTGGATGCGGTCGCAGCCGGCGGGGTCGCCGGTGGCGAAGCTGGTGGGGGTGGGGCTGTGGGTGGGGTTCGCGCCGGCGGCGATCGCGCTGCTGCCGGGACACCTGCTGTGGCGGCATGCGCTGCCGGTGGAGGGCGTGGTGGGGCGGCTGATGGCCGATGTGCTGGTGCACTATCTGAACCTGCCGGGGGCGTGCATTGTGGTGGCGCTGATGGTGGCGGTGTCGCTGTATCTGGCGACGACGTTTACGTTCAACACGGCGTGGGAGTGGGTGACGACGCGGTTTGGATTTATGCAGCGGATTCTGGATCGGTGGACGGACTGGCGCAATCGGCGGCGGTACGCCAAGGCCGAGGACGCGCTGGAGTATGAGAGCAAGCGCGAGCGGGCGGCGGCGAAGGCGAGCGCGGGGATGGGTGCGGCTGCGGAGCGGCCGGCGAGTACGAGTCTGCTGGGCGGGTTGTTTGGGTGGTGGGCGCGGCGGCGGGGTCGGCAGGAGGAGGTGGTCGAGCAGGCGGAGATGGGAGTGCCGGCGGCGCGCTTCGATCTTCCAGCGGATGCCGCGGATGGATGTGGACGCTCCTCCGGTGACGCCGCTGGGGACGGCGGCGGCGGCGGCGGCTCCGTATGCCGAGGTGCTGGCGGCGGCGGCGGCTCCGCTGGGCGATGAGGAGGCGTTCGATCTGCCGGAGGATGCGCCGTCGCCGTATGCGCTGGATGAGCTGGTGATGGAGGACAGCAGATGCGGCGACCGGAGCCGGTGCGAGGAGCGGAGCGGGTGCCGGCGAGGTGATGGAGCGGCCGCGCGTCGGTTGCGGCGGCTCCGGCTGCCGGTGGCGGCGTATGTGCCGCCGCCGATGCCGGTGCCGGCTCCGGTGCCGGAGCCGGTGGCTCCGGCGAGGAGAACATTGCGTTTGGGCAAGCGGGCGGATGCGGACCTGAAGGCGGTGGCGATGACGGCCAAGTCGGTGCGCGGGTACAAGCTGCCGCCGTCGTCGCTGCTCTACCAGAGCGAGGAGCATGCGACGGTGCGCGAGGATGCGCTGCGCGACGAGGCGCGGATGCTGGTGGAGAAGTGCGCGGAGTTCGGCGTCGATGGGCAGGTGACGCAGATCAATCCCGGGCCGGTGGTGACGACCTTCGAGTTCCGGCCGGATGCGGGCGTGAAGTATGCGCGCGTGACCGGGCTGTCGGACGATCTGTGCCTGGCGATGGCGGCGGAGTCGATTCTGATCGAGCGCATGGCGGGCAAATCGACCGTCGGCATTCAGGTGCCGAATCACGATCGCGAGACGATCTGGCTGCGGGATGTGGTCGAGTGCGAGAGCTTCGCGCAGTCGAAGTCGAAGCTGGCGATTGCGCTGGGCAAGGACATCAATGGGCGGATCGTGACGGCGGACCTGTCGGCGATGCCGCATGTGCTGATCGCGGGTTCGACGGGTTCGGGTAAATCGGTCGCGATCAACGCGATGATCATGAGCGTGCTGTTCAAGTCGACGCCGGAGCAGGTGCGGATGATCCTGGTCGATCCGAAGCGGGTGGAGCTGGGGATGTATGAGGGCATTCCGCACCTGTTTACGCCGATCATCACCGAGGCGAAGCTGGCGGCGAATGCGCTGCGCAATGCGGTGCGGGAGATGGAGCGGCGGTTGAAGCTGCTGGCGGCCAACCATGTGCGGAATATCGACCAGTTCAACAAGCTGTTCGATAGCGGGCAGCGAGTATCTGTTCGAGGATGTGAACCAGGAGCCGCTGCCGTACATCATCATCATCATCGATGAGCTGGCGGACCTGATGATGCTGGACCGGTCGAACGTGGAGGAGTCGATTACGCGGCTGGCGCAGATGGCGCGGGCGGTGGGCATTCACCTGGTGCTGGCGACGCAGCGGCCGAGCGTGGATGTGATCACCGGGTTGATCAAGGCGAATGTGCCGACGCGCATGAGCTTCCGGCTGGCGACGAAGGTGGACTCGCGGACGATCATTGACTCGAACGGCGCGGAGAGCCTGCTGGGACGCGGCGACATGCTGTATCTGCCGCCGGGGACCAGCCGGGTGCAGCGCGTGCATGCGCCGTTTGTGACCGAGAAGGAGATCGCGGCGGTGACGTCGTTCTGGAAGGCGCAGGGCGAGGCCGAGTATGTGCAGGATTCCTGGAAGGGCCGAAGGAGGATAAGGACGGCGGCGGGGACGGTGGGTCGGATGGGGATGACAATGACCCGATGTTCGACGATGCGGTGCGGCTGGTGTTCGAGTTCGGCAAGGCGAGTACTTCGCTGCTGCAGCGGCGGCTGCGGATTGGGTATGGACGCGCGGCGCACCTGATCGATCTGATGGAGCGGGATGGGCTGGTGGGGCCGGCGGATGGATCGAAGCCGCGGGAGATTCTGAAGTCGCCGAATTGGATTAGTGAGGTGGATGCGGCGATTCGGTAGAGGCTAGGGAGTAGGGATCAGGGTGCATGGGAGAAGGAGAGTGCTGAGCGGAATGGGGCTCAGGCGAATGGCGGTCACCGGACTGTCCTTCTCGCTGCGCTGGGCAGGATTTTTGAGGCATGGGAGAATACGGGTCTCTCCGCGCGGCGATAGTAAGGCGTCCGCCGCTCGGCGAGATACGGAAGGCAGATCTCGCTTCGCGGGATGACGACCAAGTGAGTCTGCCTGCACCGGAAGAAGCAGTCAACTGCGTCGATCCCACGCTGCGCGGCACAGGCGCGCAGTACCGGCTGCCGCACGCTGACGTGCGTCGAGGATCGGGCACGATGGATGATGGTGGTCGGCGTTAGCGGAGGAGGTTGCGGGCGGAGCGGAGGGCGACGGTGGCGAGGAGCGCGAGGACGCCGAGGAGGACGATCCAGAGCAGGGCGGGGTGGCGGTCGGCGAGGGGGCGGAGGGTCGGCGGGGGACGGAAGGCGGGGTTGAGGTGCTCGGGCTCGAGGCGGGCGGCGGTGCGGGGTCGGCGGTGGGATGGAAGAGCCGGGCGTAGTCGTAGATGGGGGCCTGGAGGGTGGGGTCGGCGGGGTCGGGGTCGCCGTAGTCGAGGGTGAGGCGCTGGGTGACGGCGGCGGGATCGAAGCAGATGCTGCGCTGGCGCATCTCGAGACGGATGGCGGCGAGGGGGAGGGGTGGGTCGTCGCCGTTGTCGATGGCGACGGTGAGGGTGGCGGGGCGCTGCATGTTGGAGCCGATGGAGACGGGGATGCTGAGCTGCTCCTGGTCGATGAGGTGGTCGGCCTCGGTGGCGTGGACGCGGAGGATGGTGGCGAGGGCGGTTTCGGGCTCGACGGGCTGGGCGGGTCGGGGGATCGGCGGCGGCGTCGGAGTCGGGGTCGAGGTGCTGGCGACGTGGCGGTGTTGGGGTCGGGGGTGGGCGGGGCGTGGGGGTCGGCCTGGGCGACGATCTCGACGGTGCGGCTGAAGTTGCCCTGGAAGCCGGGGGCGAGGACGAAGGTGATGCGCTCGATGGGGACGTGGATGGGAAGCGGGAAGGTGGCGATGGTCTGGCGGCCGCGCTGGGTGAAGGTGGAGGTCTGCTGGTCGGTGGTGTAGAGGGTCTGGGCCTCGCGGCTGGGCGGGACGGTCGCGCCCTGGAGGATGGCCGGGGAGAGGGGGAGGGCGGGCGTGCCGGGGGCGGGGGTGAGGGCGAGCTCGACGTGGAGGTAGGGGAAGGTGGACTCGGGCAGCGGGATGTTGGTGCTGCGGGCGAGGTGCTGGGTGGAGAGATCGAAGAGGGTGAAGGTGCCGAGGGGGTGGGCGGGGTGCGGCTGGGGGGGGTGGGGGCGGGTCTCGCCGGAGACGGTGGCGGTGGCGAGGAAGTCCTTGCGGTTGAGGGTGAGCTGGAGGTCGGTGTAGGGGCGGCGGGGCATGGCGAGGTCGAAGACGAGGCGGTGGCCGCGGAGGGTGAGGTTGAGGATGCGGGCGTCGTCGCTCTCCTGCTGGAGGGGCTGGCTGAGGGTGGTGACGTAGGGGAGCTCGGCGGCGCCGTTGAAGAGGCGGAGGTCTTTGAGGGAGGGTGCGGCGTGGGCGAAGACCGGGGCGTCGAGGGTGGCGCAGGCCTGGCCGTCGCGGGTGGCTGCGGGCAGGGCGACGGAGCGCTGGTAGCGGAGGTGGGCTTGCGCGGCGCGGCTGTGGGCGGTTGGCAGGGAGCGGCTGGTCCGGCGACTGGGCCGAGGAGACGGGTGGTCAGGAGGGCGGTCGGAGGCTGGCTGAGGCAGGACGGCGATGAGACGGGTTTGAGGAAGGCGGTCATGGTTGTCGTGGAGCGTGGATTGGGAAGCAGGAGGAGCACGGTTTCCTGCAGTCTAATCGCTGGGGGATTTGTGCGCTAGGGATTTCAGGGTACGCAGGGTGCGGCTGAAAATGAGTGCAGGCGCGAAGGCGGAAACTTGATAGTCTTGCTGCGAGCTTTTGCTGCAGGGGACCGGAACGCCAATGCGAGTGCTTTTGATCGAAGATGATGCGATGAGCCGGGAACTCTGATGGTATGACTGCTGGGATGCGGGCTATGAGGTGATCGGGGCTGAGTCGGGGGAGCAGGCGCTGCAGCTGCTGCAGAGGATTCGCGGCAGGGGCGGGGGACGCCGGAGGTGGTGCTGACGGATGTGCAGATGCCGGGGCTGGCGGGGACGCGTTGGCGGCGGCGCTGCGGGCGGTGTGCCGACACGGACGGGCGACAGGAGGCCGGACGCTGCTGCTGGCGATGAGCGCGAGCGAGCCGCGGCGCACGGTGCTGAAGGCGTATGACGGATTTCTGCTGAAGCCGTTCACGGTGGAGGCGCTGGGCGAGGCGATCTCGAGCGCCGAGCGGGCGCGGCGGAGTGGGCGCTGCTGCGCCGGAGCTCGCTGGGAGGACAGGGGAGCGAGGCGAAGGTGCTGGACGAGGTGGTGTTCGAACGCCTGCTGGAGACGATGCCGGAGGAGAAGCTGCGGGAGCTGTACGCGTTTTGTCTTGGGCGACACGCGGATACGGCTGGAGCGGATGCGGAGCGGCGGCGGAGGCGGGGCATCGCGGAGCTGTTCCGGCGGACGGCGCATGAGATCAGGGGAGCGTGCGGGATGATTGGGGCGACCGAGCTGCGGGGGCTGGCGGCGGCGATGGAGGAGACGGGGCTGAGATCGGAGCGCATCGCGACGGTGGCCAATCTGGATCGCTTCCGCGCGGCGTGTGACCGGCTGGAGGAGATGCTGGAGCGGCGTTGGGTTGGCATCCTAGACAAATGCGAGTAGGATGCAGGCACTTTATAGGTGTGTCAGGTTGACAGGCTTGTCATAGGGGTGGCGTCACGGGCGCGGGAGGCATGGCCACGATGAGGACAGCCGAGAAGAAGGCTAGCGTTTTGACCACCAGCAGCGCCCATTCGGATCGTGGTCGCCGACGATCACCCGGTGGTGCGGTTCGGCGTGAAGAACATGCTGGTGCACGAGCCGGACTTCGATGTGGTGGGCGAGGCGGACGACGGCGACGAGGCGATTACGCAGACGCTGGAGCTGGAGCCGGACATCCTGCTGCTGGATCTGCAGATGCCGCGGCTGCCGGGGCTGGAGGCGATGCGGGCGATCATGAGCCGGTCGCCGCGGGTGAAGATCATCATGCTGACGAGCACGATCTCGACGCAGCAGGTGATTGAGGCGCTGCAGATTGGGGCGCGGGGGATTGTGCTGAAGGACTCGGTGGCGGAGGATCTGGCGGAGTCGCTGCGCGCGGTGCTGAGCGGGGACTACTGGATCGGCGGGGAGCGGGTGGTGAATCTGTTGAGGGCGCTGCACGACCTGATGCAGGAGGCGGCCGCGGTTCCGGAGAAGAAGACCTATGGGCTGACGCCGCGCGAGGTGGAGGTGGTGGCGTGCATCGTCGAGGGCTGCAGCAATAAGGACATCGCGAAGCAGTTCGCGATCTCGGAGGAGACGGTGAAGCGGCACCTGTCGAATATCTTCGATAAGACCGGGGTGTCGACGCGGCTGGAGCTGGCGCTGTTCGCGATTGCGCATAAGCTGGTGGAGCCCGATGTAGGGAGTAGGGAGCAGGGATCAGGGATCAGTGCTCGGGGCGGTTTGGCGCGGGCGCGGGTTCATCTGAGAGACTGGGAGGACGAGTTTTCTCGGGAGGATGTTGTGGCCAAGACAGAGTCGACGATGGTGAGCTTGGGAACGGTGGCTCCGCCGTTTGAGTTACTGGACGTGGTGAGCGGACGGGCAGTGAGCCGGGATGATGTGTTCGCAAGCGGGTGGGCGGAAGGGGCTGCTGGTGATGTTTATCTGCGCGCACTGCCCGTACGTGAAGCACATGGAGGAGGAGCTGGCGCGGATCGGCGTGGACTACGAGGGCAAGATCGCGATCGCGGCGATCCAGAGCAACGACACGGTCGAGTATCCGCAGGATGGGCCGGAGGGGATGCGGGAGCAGGCGGCGCGGTTGGGGTTCCGCTTCCCTTACCTGCTGGATGAGACGCAGGAGGTGGCGCGGGCGTATGACGCGGCGTGCACGCCGGACTTCTTCCTGTTCGATGCGGAGATGCGGCTGGTGTATCGCGGACAGCTGGATGACAGCCGGCCGCGGCGGGGCGATGCGGGCAACGATGTTCCGGTGACCGGCAAGGATCTGCGGGCGGCGATGGACGCGGTGATCGCAGGCGAGCTGCCGGATGCGAATCAGCGGACGAGTCTTGGGATGCAATATCAAGTGGAAGCAGTAGGTTTTGATTCAGAATGAGAGAGAGCCCCGGGATGGCCGGGGCTTTCTGTTTGGGGGAGTGCGGTCTCGCTGTGCAATGCCCGCCTTGGCGCGATAGACTGCGCGAAGATGGGGCACCCGGTCTCGGAGACTGTTCTTCACTGTTCTCATTGTTCTTCATCGGCTGCGATATGAGCCGACGGGATCGGGGGTCCCGTTGCGTGAACGTGGGTCGGGCGGAGGCGTCGGAGCCGTGCTGCTTGACCAGCTTGTTATAGAGGCCAAGGATGAGGAAGGGGGCGGCCCACTGGCCGACGAAGAGGGCGTTGTTATTGTCTCGCTTGGCTTTGAAGGCGAGCGAGACCCCCATGGAGGCGAGCGCCGCGGCGAGATAGACGCTGGAGGGAATCTGCGCGGTGAACTTTTCGATGGAGGCGGTGATCTGGTCTTCCTGCGCCTCACCGGGTACTAGACGGTAATCGGTCATGAGTGTCTCCTCAGAGCTGCGGCGCGGTGCGCCGGTTACAGAGAGGGATGCGGGATGAGCGGGGGATGCGCGCGTCGGGAGATGCGGGCGTGTTATGACGCCGAAGAATGGGAGGAGTTCTGTTGGTGCGTCAGGCGGATGCTGGCTCGCGGGTGGTGCGAGCGAGAGGCAAATACAGGGGTCTCTCCACTGCGCGACGGACGATGAGCTGTCCGTCGCTTCGGTCGAGATGACGTGCTTTTTCTGCGAGAGTCGTCGATGACGGTCGTTGAGCGTCTGGTTAGCGGCGGGTGCCGACTTGCTCGTTGATGAGCTGGCCGTCGCGCATGGTGAGGATGCGGTCGGCGATCTGGGCGGCCTCGGGGTTGTGGGTGATCATGAGGACGGTCTGGTTGAGCTCGCGGCTGGAGTCGCGGAGCATCTTGAGGACGGCGTCGGAGTTCTTGGTGTCGAGGTTGCCGGTGGGCTCGTCGGCGAGGATGATGGAGGGGCGATTGATGAGCGCGCGGGCGATGGCGACGCGCTGCTGCTCGCCACCGGAGAGCTCATTCGGCCGGTGATCGAGGCGGCCGTTGATGCCGAGGATGTCGGAGAGGTGGTCGAGGAGCTCGCGGTCGAGCGGCTTTTTGTCGGGGGCGCCGAGGTTGGCGATGTCGTGGGCGATCTCGATGTTGCCGAGCGCGGAGAGCGTGGGCAGCAGGTTGAAGCGCTGGAAGACGAAGCCGATGCGGGCGCGGCGCATCTTGGTGCGGTCGGCGTCGGAGAGCTGGGCGAAGTCGGTGCCTTCGATGGTGACGTGGCCGGAGGTGGCTCCGGTGAGGCCGCCGAGGACGTAGAAGAGGGTCGATTTGCCGGAGCCGGAGGGGCCGACGATGGCGACGAACTCACCTGGGTCGACGGAGAAGCTGACGTTGCGGAGGGCCTGTACTTCGAGCTTGCCGGAGCGGTAGGTTTTTCCGACGTTCTGGGCGAGGATGATAGGCGTCATTAGGCTGAATCAAGTTTAGCGCAGCGGGACGTGCGCGAGATGCGAGTCTGGCGCGGGCGGATGGCTCGCGCGAGCATAGGGGTCTCGCCATGGCACGGCGGTGAGAGCTGACGCTCGGTAGCGCGCCACTCTGCCGCGCGGTCGAGAGACCGTGGCGCCGATGGATCGTGAGGCCCGTCAGGTACGCGGATGCGGTTAGGCGAGGCTGGAGCCGGTGCTGAGGAGGGAGTGGAGAGGTCTGCTCCTGGAGGAAGGCGATCTCGATGCGGATGGCGACGATCTGGCGGACCTCGGAGGTGCCGAGGAGGTGCTTGCGGCAGGTGCAGAGGTCGGTGAGGGCGAGGTGGTTGGAGCGGGTGAGCTCGAGGCCGGAGGCGATGAGGCCGGCGTAGAGGTCGAGGATGAAGCGGAGCTCGATCTCGAGGGTGATCTCGAAGCTGGTGGCCGAGATGCTGTGGCGGTCGTGGACCCAGCCGCCGCAGTGGACCAGGATGTGGGAGAGCAGAGGCAGCAGGGCGTCGCGCCGCTCGTAGCTGTAGCCCTGGATGTCGAGTAGCTGCATGGGACGCCTTCTTTCGGGCAACGAGGTGTTCCTGCTCGTAGGCTGTTCATCGGAAGGGCGAGGAGGAAGAAGAGGGGCTGCGGGGCGGCATGGACACGGGGGTCATATGACGTGCGGGCGGGCTGCTGTTGCGGGAAGACGGGCATGAAGGCAAACGAGTTGTGGGCGCGGAGCGGGCGGGACAGGATAGGCTGGGAGTACGGAGGAGTCGGAGGCGACGATGGTGCTGGGATTGGGATCGGATCTGATCGAGATCGCGCGGATTGAGCGGAGCATCGAGCGGTTTGGCGCGCGCTTCCTGGAACGGGTGTTTACGCCGGCGGAGATTGCGTACTGCCAGACGAAGAAGAATGCGGCGGAGAGCTTCGCGGCGCGGTTTGCGGCCAAGGAGGCGGGAGCGAAGGCGCTGGGAACGGGGATCAGCGACGGCATCGCGTGGCCGGAGATCGAGGTGCGGCGGGAGGCGACGGGAAGGCCGGCGCTGCACTGGAGCGGGCGGGCGCTGGAACGGGCGGAGGCGATGGGGGTGAGGCGGACGTCGCTGAGCCTGACGCATGCGCAGGAGATTGCGCTGGCGGTGGTGGTGGTGGAGGATTAGGCCGGATGCAGTTCCGGGGCAGGATCTTGAAACCCCGGAGGGAACTGACGCATCCATTTGGGATACGGTTCATTGGTTTCGGATTATTGAAGCAGGGGTTTACATCGTTGATGTATGCTCGCAGTCTGCAAAGTGGCGCGAAAAACGGTCTCTAAAGGGGGGACATGCCCAGCCAGCAGGAAGTTCGATGGTCTCAATTGAAGGTGGGCGTGATCGTGCTGGTGGCGGTCGTGGTGTTGACGACGCTTCTGTTCCTGATGACGAGCTCCTCGGGGCTGGGGGTGTTCTCGCATAAGCTGACGGTGCATACCTACTTTGAGAACGCGGCGGGGCTGAAGGCGGGCGCGGCGGTGAACCTGCAGGGCGTGACGATCGGGACGGTGAAGGCGGTGACGGTGGTCTCGGACCCGGCGCACAAGCTGACGCCGGTCGAGGTGTTCCTGAAGATCAATGGCAAGTACCAGGGACTGGTGCATACGGACTCGAAGGCGGCGCTGTCGACGCAGGGCGTGCTGGGCGATACGCTGGTGGACATCAACAGCCAGTACGCGACCGGACCTGCGGTGGAGGACGGCGCGGAGTTGAAGACGCTGGAGACGCCGAGCCTGAACGATGTGGTGAAGGCGAGCAAGGGGACGATCGAGAGCGTGAACCAGATTCTGGCGAAGGTGAATACGCTGGTCGACGGGCTGCAGAAGGGCAATGGAACGGCGGGCAAGCTGCTGACCGATCAGAAGCTGTATACCGACACCGATGCGACGGTGGATGCAGCTGCGGACGCTGACGACGAACCTGAACCACGGGCATGGGACGCTGGGCAAGCTGATGACGGACGACACGCTGTACAACCGGCTGAATGCGACGGTGGGCAGGTTGCAGGATATCGCCGACCAGCTGGACAGCGGCAAGGGGACGGCGGGCAAGCTGCTGAAGGATGATTCGCTGTACAACAACCTGAACGGGACGCTGGCGCATGCGAACTCGATCATGGCGGAGGCGGATGCGGGCAAGGGCACGGCTGGGGATGCTGCTGAAGGATCCCAAGTTCCGCAGCCAGTTGAGCGATACGGTGAACCAGGTGAACACCCTGCTGGCCGGCGTGAACAACGGCAAGGGCACGCTGGGCAAACTGGCCACCGACGATCAGGCCTATACCAATCTGAACCGGCTGCTGACGTCGAGCACGGAGCTGGTGACGATGATTCGCCAGGATCCGAAGAAGTACCTGACGATCCATATGAAGATTTTTTAGGGAATTTTAGGGACAGATGATGCAGACGAAGACGATCTCGCTTCCGGAGACGATGTGGGAGTTTGTGGAGGAGCAGGTGGGCTCCGAGGGCTATGAGCAGCGCCAGCGAGTACCTGCGAGACCTGGTGCGGGCCGATCAGAAACGCCATGCGAAGGCGCAGCTGGAGCAGGTGCTGCTGAGCGCGATGGGATCGGGCGATGGGGGCGAACTGACCGAAGAGATGGTCGGGGAGATGATCGAGAAGCGCGGCACGGGTGCGCGGGCGGGCTTCGGAGCGATAGCGGAACTGGCAGGCGAAAGAAAGATGGCTTCTTCGGAGCGATGGGATCGCAACCGGAGAAGCCATCTTTTCTTTGCGGCCTGGGCTCCCTACTCTAGGTCTTAGGCGTGGTGCTGCTGGGAGGCTGCGCGTGCGGTGGACGAAGTGGTACGGCGGCCAGGGCCCGGAGAGCTGCATGCTGCAGTCCTTGAGCTGCTGGGTGGCGGTGGAGTACTTGTTCTGGTAGCGCTCGACGGTCTTGTTGTCGATCAGGTGGGCGATATCGAGCAGCATCTTTCCCGACTCCATGCGCTTGCAGGTGATCTCCTCGGCGAGGGGGAGGAACATGCGATGCATCTGGAGGGAGAGGGCGCGGGCCTTGGACTGACGCTCGCGCTGCCGGCTGGCGCTCTCGCGCAGGCTGGTGAGGTACTGCTGTCCGACGGTCATGTCGCGGGTGGCGGTGCCGGGGCAGATATCGTCGACCAGGACCTTGAGGTGCATCTCGGCCTTGCCGCGGAGGCGTTCGATGTTGGCGACGAAGTGGCGCTGGTTGGAGCGAATGGAGCGGCGCAGAGCTGTCATCGTCGGCGAAGGTGGTGTTGAAGCGGAAGGGAAGGACGGTGGAGTGTTTGAAGCAATCCGCGATGACGCGCGCGTGATCCTTCGCGGCCTGCTGATTGAGGGTTGCGATCTCTTCCGGGTTATGTTCCGAGACGATGACCGCCAACTCGCTGGCGGGGAACAGGAAGGTCTGGTTCCCCGATATACCGGTGACTCCGGCCAATGGAATTGGGCGTCGGTGCCGACCAAGCTCTGGGAACTGCTGTCGTTCTGCGATGCAATAGGCGTACCAAGCCATTTTTATCACTCCTACGCATACCGCCAGGGGTTGATCCCCTGCAGGATTTGTAATTGAACCGCAGCGCTCATTCAGGGGGTACCTTACGCGGTCGATTCCAAATACGGTTTTGCCGAAGCAAGGCCGATTTTGAACCGACACGGATAGTAAGCCCGTGCAATAACGATTGGCAATAGATTCCTTCTATGATGCCAAGGAATTGTTGCACCGAGGTAAGTTACTGAATCCGTAGACTTAACCCGTTTTTAGGGGTGCGGGGAGGGGGGCCGGAAGGGGGCCGT
>CAVWJY010000018.1:0-201166 GCA_963755245.1 uncultured Acidobacteriaceae bacterium
ACTGTTGTCGATGAAAATCGAAGAGTGGTGGCGGTTCCATCTCGATTCGAGACGTAAACTGCCACCCTTTGCTCCCGTAACATAGTCGACTCAATTCACCGTGATCGTGACATTAGCAGAGGTCGTGATCTTTCCATTCACCGTATCGGTTCCCGTCACGGTAAAGGTATAGCTACCGGCGGTTGTTGCTGCAGTAACGGGGGTAGGAGGAGGTGTAGTGTTTTGGCTTCCGCCCCCGCTGCAACCGAAAGCCCCATGACGGTAATCGACCAAAGCAGGACTAGTAACGATGCCCAGTGGCGACGGCGCGACGGACTGCAGATCATGACCACGAATGCGAGACGTAGCCTCCCCCGCCTATACCCCAGAGCTTCATGAGTGGGTCGTGCAAAGGCGCTCGTTGAAGCTGCCGTCGTATTCGCGGTAAATGTGGTGGTTCCGCTGCCGCCTGTCGCGAGTGTAAGGCTCGCCGGATTCAAGCTGCAGGTTGGCAGGCTCTGTGCACCTGCCGGAGATGCGGTCAGAGTGCACGTCAGATTCATCGTTCCAGAGTATGTGTCACCTGCGGTGAGAGTGACCGTGC
This sequence comes from uncultured Acidobacteriaceae bacterium, assembly GCA_963755245.1. Taxonomy (GTDB): domain Bacteria; phylum Acidobacteriota; class Terriglobia; order Terriglobales; family Acidobacteriaceae; genus Edaphobacter. The sequence goes on from CAVWJY010000018.1 coordinate 584, forward strand.
CCGTGGCACTGGTTCCGGGAGAAACCGGAGCTGGAGCCGACACCCCAATCAGAACCTGGGAAACGGTAACGGTGCTTGTACCCGTCGCAGTAGCGTATGTTCCGTCACCCGAGTAGGAAGCGGTCAACGTATTGGCACCGCTGCCTAATGTTCCTGCCGCAATTGTGAAACTGGCTGCGCCAGAGGACAGAGGCTGCTGCGCGCTGTAAGTGCCACTCGTAAGCGTGACGGTTCCAGTAGGCATTGCTTGTCCGCTGCCTCCGCTTACTGCGATTGCCACGGTAATGCTTTGCAAGCTGGTGATTGTGCTCGCTGATGGTGTTACCGTCACGGTCGGGACTGCTGTGCCAATTGCGGATGTGACCGTGACATTGGACGACTGTGTTGCCGCGGTGCAGGTATTGGTGCTGGACGAGTCAGGCGTATAGCTTGCTTTCAGGGTATCGACGCCTATCGCCAGCGACCCCGCAGGGATGTTGATCGCTGTGCTGCCGCCGGCGAGCGTTACTGGCGCAGAGGAATAACTTCCGCTCGTGAGCGTGACTGAGCCAGTTGGAGTCGGGTTGCCGCTGCCGCCGCCGACGGTTACCGTCACCATCAACGACTGAGCCGTCGTGATACTCGGGGAAGACGGTGTCACGGTCATGGTGGGCGTCACCTTCGGCGCAGCTGTCACGGTGACTGAATTCGATCCGCTGCCGCTGGTGTAGCTGGAAGAGCTGGAGGAGTCAGGCGTGTAGCTCGCCGTCAGGGTATCGACGCCTATCGCCAGCGACCCCGCAGGGATGTTGATCGCTGCGCTGCCGCCCGCGAGTGTCACTTGCGCAGAGGAGTAGCTTCCGCTCGTGAGCGTGACTGAGCCGGTTGGAGTCGGGTTGCCGCTGCTCCCGTTGACGGTTACCGTCACCGTCGACGGCTGAGCCGTCGTGATACTCGGGGAAGACGGTGTTACGGCCAGGGTGGGCTCCGTGAGTTGTGTCAGGGGCGCGGAGGTGCTGGATTTGTAGTTGCTGTCTCCGGGATAGCTCGCCTCGACCAAGTGTGATCCTATGACGAGCGGCGAGATGCCAGTTGCCGTTGCAGTAGCCGTCTGCCCCAACTGGGAAGTCAGAACCGAAACGGTGCTGTCGGAGGAGTTCGTCACGGCCAGGTCCGGCACACCATCCCCGTTGAAGTCCCCGTTGAAGTCCGCCACGGCGACGGCCGACGGTGCGACACCCGTGGCGGGGGACTGCGAGTTCAGCCAGCTCAGAGCGGTCTTGCCTTGCCCCAAAGCCGCAGTGCCCAGCAACGATCCCCCATTGCTCGTGTCCAGGAAGGACACGGTCCCGGTAGGAGAAAGCAACCCTTGTCCTGCCACCGTGGCGGTCAAGGTGTAGGCGCCTGAGTTGCCGCTCTGAGTGATCGTCACGGTGTACTGGCCGAGAGCAGCGGAGTTACTCGCCGTCTAGCCTGGGCATAGGCAACTACGGCCTGATAGTCCTCAACCGTGGGGGCGAACTGGTCGGTGAACTGAGCCACACTGAGAAACTGATGGTAATCGGGACTCGATGGATCGTACAGCCGACTCAGCAAGCTGCTCAAGGCAGCCTGGTTGCGTAGCGGCAGGACGATGGAAAGATTCAGCCGCTGCTCGGGCGGCAGAGAGCCCACGAGCGCGGTCTGCCCGCTGGAGACTGCAGGGACGCACATGATGCCGGAGCACTTGAGGCGATTGCTGTGCCTGTCCCATACTCCACGCAGTGGCCAGTACCATTGCCAGAGCAACGCAGCGGCGAACAAGCTGCATGCATGCGGGAAGAGCGGGAAGCAGGGGAGACAGTAAGATCACCCTCTGAGGAGCACAGGAACCAAGGCAAGCAAATCACGTAGATAGACTCCAGGGAAGACGCCGAAACCGCTTATGTGTGTCTGTTGTGGAATAAACAAGCAAGTAGGCGAATAGTGAGTCGCCGGCGCTTGTCACGTAACAGACAGCCGGGCATTCTCTTATAGTTTTGGGGTACCGTGAATTCTATATACGAGGGAAAGGGACGTCAAGGAACAGCCGGAGCCAATCCAGAACGTTTATGGCGGACACAAGATCAAGCGGCGCCGACCAGACCCGGCCTTCAACAGGCAAAGTGCCACTCTGTAGTGCGCGTGTTGTGTTCGATGGACCGACGGAACGTATACTGTGCCTGCTTGCAGCACAAATTCTGCACAAACTTCTGGACTAAACGTCTAGCGGTAGCACGTGCTGCTAGTGACTCCAGGCCGAGGACGTGTTCCGTTGAGACCTCCACCACACCAAGTCGTTTAGCTCTTCGGAGGTGGCCAATACCTCGGCGGATCTTGGTTGGCATATCGGCGGTAAAGCACTTATCGAGTATTGAGCAGGGCTTTGAACTGCAACCTTAGCTTGCTGGAAATTATCGACTCAATTTAGTCAAAAACCATGTTTTATGAGTGATATAGCCGTTTTTAGAGGCATTAACTATACATAATATGTGTTATCAGACATAGTGATAGTTTCAAATTGTGCTTTTGTACCTGTAAATCACGATTTATCCCACAATTCCCCGTTTTGGTGAGTGGTGATTTGGCTGTTGCATGAGAATCCAAATTGACTGGCACCTAAGGCGGCTCTCATCGGGGTGCTTTGCCGTGGCCGAAGGCACGTCGCACTCATTTCATCTGTATCGCTTCCCCGCCGCTGCGCAGGATGTGTCAAAGTCATGTCCGATAATGTTCCGACACGGCCTTTGATGGCAGACGGATTCCGCTGATGAACTTCCCTGCAAGGTCGTCAGCGTGTCTTATGCAACGGTTTTCCAGCCTCCGCTCATCCTTGGCGTGCTTTATTCCGGTTTCTGACTCACTAAAGATTCTTCAGGATCTCTAAGGCCGGCTTCCTCTCAAGAGGCGTCGAGAGGACCATACTCGTGGTCGGACTCCCATATGCCAGAAGCTTTTCGATGAGAAGTTCCAGTTCGGCCACGGAAGAGAGCCGCACCTTGAGCAAGAAAGCGTCGCCACCGGTGAGGTGGTGACACTCTTGCACCGCCTGCAGCGTAGGAAGAAACTTGAGGAACTGCCTATAGCGATTGCCTTCGCAGGTAAGACGGACAAAGGCGGTGATGGAGAAACCGAGGGCGTCCAGATCGATCTCTGCGCGGTAGCCTCGGATGAATCCTAGACTTTCCAGTTGGCGGACGCGCTCCGCAGTTGCCGAAGGGGAAAGTCCGACCTTACGCCCCAGTTCCGCGAAGGCAAGACGGCCGTCCGCTGCCAGTTCTTGCAGGATCTTCTTGCCAATGAGATCAATGCCATGCTCGAACGCCATCTTGCTTCCTCACTCTCAGAATCGGCATGCCGCAACATCCCTCGTAGATTGACGCTCTGTGGCGGCGGATAGAATGCCATATCGCATATATGCCGTTGAATCACTGCTCAACAATAACAAAAACAGCGGAAACTGCATTCCTTCCCTCTCCAGTTTTTTCGTAGCATCGGCACTATGATCGATCTGGATGGCACTTCCCTCTCCCTTGAAGAGGTTGTCGCTGTAGCAAAGCACGCCGCACCGGTCCGGATCGCCACCGCGGCCTTGGAACGCATGGAGCGCTCCCGCCGTCAGGTAGAGCAGGCGATGACGGGCACGAAGCCGGTATACGCCCTCAACACGGGGGTTGGTCTGCTGGCGAACATCCGGCTCGACGAGGCGGATATTGAAACCATGCAGGTGAACCTGATCCGTTCTCACTGCTGCGGAGTCGGTTCCCCGCTGTCGACCCCGGTGGTTCGCGGCATGATGCTGATTCGAGCGAATGTACTGGCGAAGGGCTTTTCGGGCATCCGTCCCGTGGTCGCGGAACGCATCTGCGATCTGCTCAATCATGGGATCACGCCGATGATTCCGTCGCGCGGCAGCGTGGGGGCCAGCGGCGACCTTGCCCCTTTGGCCCACATGGCTCTCATTCTGGTGGGCGAAGGGCGGGCCGAATACAAGGGACAGATCATGCCCGCTGCCGAGTGCTTCAGGCAGGCAGGGCTAGCCCCGCTGACGCTGATGGGCAAGGAAGGGATATCGCTGCTGAACGGCACCCAGGCGATGCTTTCGATCGGCTGCCTCTGCCTGCACGAGCTCGAACAGCTGTTCTTTTCCGCCCAAACGACCGCGGCTCTCAGCATCGAGGCGCTGCGCGGAACCGACGCCGCGTTCGATGCTCGGCTGCACGCGGTCCGGCCCCATTTAGGCCAGGGATTGAGCGCCAATCACCTCGCGCAGTTGCTTCAGGGAAGCACCATACCCAGGACGCACGGCGAAGGCAGCCGCATCCAGGATGCCTACTGTCTTCGCTGCATTCCTCAGGTCCACGGCGCCGTTTGGGACACGCTTTCCCATGCTCGCCACGTCTTCGAGGTCGAGTTGAACAGCGCCACCGACAACCCCCTGGTCTTCGATGGGACGATCCTCTCTGGAGGCAACTTCCACGGTGCGCCGCTGGCGCTGGCGCTGGACTTCCTTGCCATCGCACTCTGCCAACTCGCGGGCATCTCCGAGCGCCGGACCGAACGCCTGCTGAACCCCAGCTTGAACGAGGGACTTCCCGCCTTCCTGGCCTCGAATCCCGGCCTCGAGTCCGGACTGATGATGGCGCAGGTTACGGCCGCCGCGCTGGTCGCCGAGCTGCGCGTTCTCGCGTCGCCAGCCTCGACCGGATCGATTCCGACCAGTGGCAATCAGGAGGATTTCGTCAGCATGGGCATGACCTCCGCGCTCAAGCTCGAGCAGGCGGTTAGCCTCAGCAGGATGGTGATTGCGATCGAGCTGCTGGCAGCGACACGGGCCCTCGATCTTCGTGGAGACCGTTCTACGCCCACGCTCGAAGAAGCGCGTGCCCGCTTCCGGTCCCGCATTCCTGCGTGGCAGGAGGATTGCGTCCTGTCCGTTTGGATGGAAGAAGCAGCGAGCTTTCTCAAAGACGCTGCATTCGAAGCGATCACTGTAGAAAATGCTCCGGAGGTTGTTCGATGACGCAAGGCTACGTCCCCGTGCATGCGGCGCGAGGCAATGTGAAGACCGCGAAGGGCTGGATACAGGAAGCCGCAAAGCGCATGTTGATGAACAACCTCGATCCCGAGGTGGCGGAGAGGCCGGAGGAGCTGATCGTCTACGGCGGTCGCGGCAAGGCGGCGCGCAACTGGGATTGCTATCACACGCTCGATCGCGACGCTCGATCGTCTGGAGAACGATCAGACGCTGCTGGTGCAATCGGGCAAGGCCGTCGCCGTGCTCGAGACGCACCGCCTGGCGCCGCGCGTTCTGATCGCCAACTCGAACCTCGTTCCCAAGTGGGCAACCTGGGAGGAGTTCGATCGTCTCGACGCCGCGGGCCTGATGATGTACGGCCAGATGACCGCGGGATCATGGATCTACATCGGCACCCAGGGGATCCTGCAGGGCACCTATGAGACCTTCTGCGGCGCGGCCAAGCGATACTTCAAGGACACGCTCGCCGGGACCATCACCGTCACCGCGGGACTCGGCGGCATGGGCGGAGCGCAGCCGCTCGCGATCAAGCTTGCCGGCGGCGTGAGCATCTGTATCGAGATCGATCCGAGCCGCATTCAGCGCCGCATCGAGACGCGCTATCTCGATACCGCAACCACTTCGCTCGACGAGGCGATTCGCCTCGCCATCGCGGCGAAGAACCGCAAAGCAGGCGCATCTCGATCGGCCTCCAGGGAAACGCCGCCGAGCTGCTGCCGAAGATGGTGCAGCTTGGCTTCACTCCCGATCTCGTCACCGACCAGACGAGCGCGCACGATCCCAAGTGGGGCTATCTTCCCATCGCGCGCGCCGACGAGGACCTGAACACTCTGCGCGCTCAGCAGCCCGAGCGCTACACCGAGCGCGTGCAGGCTTCGATCGCGCAGCATGTGCAGGCCATCCTCGAGATGCAGCGACGCGGCGCGATTGCGTTCGACTACGGCAACAACCTGCGCACTCAGGCGAAGCTCGCCGGAGTTACCGATGCCTTCTCTTATCCTGGCTTCGTTCCCGCCTTCATTCGCGATTCCTTCTGCGAGGGGCGCGGTCCGTTCCGATGGGTGGCGCTCTCGGGCGATCCCGCCGACATCGCAGCCACCGATCAGGCGCTGCTCGAACTCTTCCCCGAGGACAAGCGTCTTCAAGAATGGCTGACCTTCGCCTCGACCGAGATCGCCTTTCAGGGGCTGCCCGCGCGCATCTGCTGGCTGGGCTATGGCGAGCGCGATCGTGCCGGGTTGCTGTTCAACGAGATGGTGCGCGACGGCCGCCTGAAGGCTCCCATCGTGATCGGCCGCGATCATCTGGACGCGGGCTCCGTTGCCAGCCCGCATCGCGAGACCGAAGCGATGCTCGATGGCTCGGACGCGGTCTCCGATTGGGCGCTGCTCAACTTTGCCACCGGCATCGCCAGCGGTGCGGCGTGGATGAGCTTCCATCACGGCGGCGGCGTCGGCATGGGTTACAGTCAGCACGCGGGGCTGGTGGCGGTGGCCGATGGCAGCGACGAAGCCGAGCAGCGTCTGCGGCTCTGCCTGAAGAACGATCCCGCGCTCGGCGTCGTCCGCCACGCCGACGCCGGATACGAAAAAGCGCTCACCACCGCCCGCGAACGCGGCCTCGATCTGCCGAGCATCGCATGAAGGCCGATCTGCTCATCACCGGGAATCTCGCAGCTTGTCACCCCCTTAGGGGCTGGGCCAAAGCACGGCGCAGCCATGCGTGAGCTCGCGATCACGGAGCATGCAGCACTCGCGATCACCGATGGCATCATCGCATGGACGGGCCGCGCTGCCGACTGGCACGGCCATTCCGCGAAGACCGTCGATCTCTGCGGAAGGGCCGTCGTTCCTGCGCTGATCGATCCGCACACCCACGCGGTGTGGGCCGGAGACAGGCTCGCGGACTTCGACGCACGCACCTCCGGGAAGAGCTACGAAGATATTCTTCGCGCGGGAGGAGGGATTCGCAGCAGCATCCGCGCCACAGCGTCCGCAACTGCCGGAAGAGCTCGTTCAGCTCGCCAAGCCTCGGATTGCAGCCTTGCTGCGCTCGGGCGCGGCGACCATCGAGGTCAAGTCCGGCTATGGCTTCGAGCCTGCAGCGGAGTTGCGAATGCTGGAGGCCATCGAAGCGCTCCGCCGGCAAACTCCCGCGCGATTGCTGTCGACCCTGCTGATCCACATCCCACCCGCACAGTCCGCGGATCGCGCGGCTTATATCGCTGCTGCTGTGTAATGAACTCATCCCGCAGGTCGCGAGCAGGAGACTTGCCTCCGCCGTGGACGTCTTCGTCGAGCAGGAAGCGTGGCACGCGGACGAAGCAGCCGTTATGCTCGGATGCGCGCAGCGGCACGGCCTGGCGGTCAAGCTGCACACGGAGCAGTTCCAGCGCATCGGCGGACTCGAGCTTGCCGTAAAAATGGGAGCGCTCAGCGCCGACCATCTCGAGGCCTGCAGCCAGGAGCAACTGCCGCTGCTCGCCGGGAGCAAGACGATCGCAACCATCCTTCCCGGCGTCTCGTTGCATCTCGGCATCCCCGCCGCTCCCGGCCGCAAACTTATCGAAGCCGGCGCCGCGGTCGCTGTCGGGACGGACCTCAATCCCGGATCGAGTCCGCTGTTTTCCATGGCAATGGCGCTCGCGCTTGCGGTTCGCATCAACGGCCTGACCGCTGCGGAGGCGCTTGTCGCGGGCACCATCAACGCCGCCTGCGCTTTGGGTCTCACCGACACCGGCCGCCTCGAACCGGGGTTGCGCGCAGACCTTCTCGTTCTCGACGGCCCCGACTGGCGCGACCTCGTCTACACGCTCGGCGCCAATCCCGTGCGCGAGGTATGGGTCGGCGGCGAGCGAGTCGAGCAGCAGTCGCACGGGGAGGCCTCATGAGCACCTTCTACTCGCCCGAGCTTCTCTACTGCAACGGCGGCTTCGTCAGCGGGAGGGGCCTGCTCGTAGACGACCATGGCTGCATCGAACGCATCGCCTCCAGAAGCGAGATCGGCGACGCCACCGTCATCGATCTTCCGGGAAGAGCCCTTCTGCCCGGCTTCGTCAACGCGCATTCGCACTCCTTCCAGCGCTGATTCGTGGCAAGTCGGAGTCGCAGAGTCGTGAGCGGAAGAGACTTCTGGAGTTGGCGTGGAACGCATGTATCACGCCGCCGCTCAACTCACTCCAGACGAGGTCTACGACGTCGCCCGCATGGCATTTCTGGAGATGCTTTTCGCCGGTACGACCACCGTTGGAGAGTTCCATTATCTCCACACCGATCCCACGGGCCGGCCCTACGAAGATCCCAATCTGCTCAGCAAGCAGGTCATCGCCGCGGCCGCATCGGTCGGCATCCGCATCGTGCTGCTGCGCACAGCCTATCTGCGCTCCGGCTTCGAGCTTCCTCGCGATCCCGGGCCAGACCCGCTTCTTCGAAACGACCAAAGACTTTCTCAGCAACATGCAGGCGCTCGTCGCCGAGTATCCGCGAGACCCGCTTCGGCGTTGCGCCGCACAGCATTCGCGCGGTGCCGCTGGCCGATCTCGAAGAGATCGCCGCCTGGACCGCCGCGGCACAGCTCCCGTTACATATGCACGTCGCCGAGCAGGTCGCCGAGAACGCCGCCTGCCTGCGCGAGTACGGCTGCACGCCCGTCGCAACTTCTCGGCCGCAACGGCATCCTCAGCGGACCGATTCACCGCGATCCATTCCATCCACATGCAACCATCGACGAGATCGCTCAACTGGCCGAGGCTCAGGCGACGATCTGCTCCTGCCCAACCACGGAGCGCAATCTCGGCGACGGTATTCTTGCTGCCGATCAGGTCATGGCCTCGGGCATCCGCGTTGCGCTGGGATCCGACAGTCAGGCGCAGATCGACCCGCTCGAAGATGCCCGCGAACTCGATTACCACCTGCGGTCTGCGCGATCAACAGCGCGTCATCCTCGACCTCATCGAAGAGACGCCGATCGCCGAGCGGCTGTTCTCCTGCGCCACTCGTAACGGCGCGCACGCACTCTCCGTGCCCGCAGGAGAGTTCCGCGAGGGATCGCTCGCAGATGGGTTTACCGTCGATCTCAATGATCTCTCGATCGCGGGGAACTCCCCCGAGGACCTTCTATCGATCCTCGTCTTCTCGCTCAATCGATCTGCCATCCGCGACGTAATCGTCGAGCGGGCGGCGCGTGGTGAGCGATCAGCAGCATCCGCTGCACGATGAGATCGTGGCGCGCTATCGCGAGGTGTATGCACGCGTCTGGAACGGGAGGCGCCCATGAAGACCGTCGTCGATCATCTCCTCGCATTGATCCGCATCCCGTCCACCTCTTCGCTCTCCAATCGCGCGGTGGTGGACTACGCGCAGACGGTCCTTGCACCACGCGCAGTGGAGCACCACGGCACTCCGCTACCGCGACGCCAACGGCATCGAGAAGATCAACCTGATCGCCGCGCCTCCCGGACAAGACCCCGCAGAGAGTCGACGTCGATCTCGCCTTCCTCTGTCATACCGATACCGTTCCGCCCGCCGCCGACTGGACCGCCGCGCTCGCCCCCTTTGTCCATGAAGGGATGCTCTATGGTTGTGGCGCCTGCGATGTCAAAGGCTTCCTCGCCTGCCTCCTGACCGCGGCAAGCGAGACCGCTCCCGCCTCCCTGACCTCCTCGGTGCGCATCGTGCTGACCGCCGACGAAGAGATTGGCTGTCTCGGCTCGCATCGCCTGGTCGCGGAAGACAGACTGCGCGCCCGATCCCTGATCATCGGCGAACCTACCTCGCTGCATGCCGCACGCGCCGGCAAGGGATACTGCCTCGGCGAGGTTACAATCTTCGGAGCCGAGGCACACAGCGCTCACCCGCAGCAGGGACGATCCGCGATCTACGATGCAGCCCGTTTCCTCCAGGCCATCGAGCACCTCGCGGCAGACCTCACCACACAGCGGAACGATCTCTTCGACCCTCCCTACACCACCCTCAACGTCGGCACCATCCGCGGCGGCACCGCGAAGAACATCGTTCCCGGCCGAGTGCAGCTTCCTGCTGGAATGGCGCCCCATCCCCGGTCAGGCTGCCGACTACGTGCCGCTTGCCATCGAGCGCATCGGCCGCGAGTTGCAGCAAGCCGATCCAGCCTTCCGCTTCGCCTTCACGATCCTGCGCCAGCAGCTCGGATTCGAGACGCCCGGCGATGCAAACCTGGTCCGCGCGATGGAGGGCCTGACCGGAAGAGCTCCCATCGCGATCCCCTTCGGCTCCGAGGCCAGCGTCTTTGCCCCGCGCGCGGAGGAGATCGTTGTCTTCGGCCCAGGGGACATGCGCACCGCCCACAGTCCTCGCGAGTGCGTCCCGATCGCTGAGTTGGAAGAAGCTGTCCGCTGCATCAAAGCCCTCATGCTGAAGGGCTGAAATTGTAACCGAACAAGATCTCCGTCCGACCTGTACTCGGCACATCGCAAGGCGTGCTAGAGAGGTCGGAAGCCTCCAATGGTCTGCCTCCTCGCAGCCAACGCGGCATCACGCTTCCTCGCCGCCCGATACTCGGACACGACACGCAGAAAAAGACGCTCACAATTTTGTAATAATCCTTGCATTCCAATTCCCCCTTATATAAAAACAACTCAGCGACGTCTCCGTCGCTTCGGATTCCAACTGACAAATCAGCACCAAAATGGCGCACGCCCTCGTGTGTCTTGATCTGCATTTTCTTTGGAGGAACCGTTGACCAGATTGTTCTGTAAGCTCGCTCTTTCCCTGACACTCACCCTTTGCGTCGCCGTTAGCCTCGCCCAAAATGCCAACACCTCCCTGCGCGGTGTGGTCAAGGATCCCAGCGGGGCGGTGTTGCCCGACACCATAATCACCCTGCTCAACAAGGCGACCGGCCAGATCTCTGAGCACCAAGTCCACGGCCACCGGCGAATACCAGTTCCTCCAGCTTCCTCCCGCCAAGTACGACATCACGGTCACCGCCTCCGGCTTCGCCGATCAGAACGAGACCGCAGAGTTGCTGGTAAATCAGCCCGCCACCATCAACTTCAGCCTCGGCGTGCAGAGCAACAATGTCTCGCTGGATGTCAGCGCGGCGGCACAGACACTGAACACCACCGACGCCTCGCTCGGCGGCTCGGAGGACAACGCGACCATCCAGGCGCTGCCCAGCGAAACCCGCAACGTGCCGGATCTGCTCTCGCTGCAGCCCGGCGTCTTCTTCCTGCCCGCGCCCAGCAATCCCGCGCTGCAGGATAGCCGCAGCGGAGCCGTCAACGGCGGCCGCTCCGACCAGGGCAACATCACGCTCGACGGCGTCGACGACAACGATCAGGTCGACGGCTACGCCTTCACCGGCGTGCTCCGCGAGACCCAGGACTCCATCGAAGAGTTCCGCGTCTCCACCGGCAACGCCAACGCCGATGCCGGCCGCTCCTCCGGCGCGCAGGTCAGCCTCGTCACCAAGTCCGGAACCAACAAGTTCCACGGCGCGGCCTATGAGTACAACCGCCCCACCATCACCGTCGCCAACGACTTCTTCAACAAGCAGGCCGAGGTCAACAGCGGTCTGCCCAACGTCCCCGGCAAGCTGATCCGCAATATCTTCGGCGCCGACGTCGGCGGCCCCATCCACAAGGACAAGCTCTTCTTCTTCGCCAACTACGAGGGCAGCCGTCTGGCGGAGAACGCGCAGGTCACCCAGACCTCGCCCACCGCCTCCTACCAGCAGGGCATCATCCAGTACACCGCGCTCAGACGGATCGACGCAGAGCATCTCCGCCGCGCAGGTCAGCGCGCTCGATGCCGGCTGCCAGGTCTGCAACACCGCGGCCTACGCCTCCGGACCCGGACCCAACCCCAACGCGCTGGCCTACTTCAACTCCATGCCCGCGGCCAACGGCACCAACGAGGGCGATGGTCTCAACGAAGGCTCCTACTCCTTCTCCTCGCCCAATCCTCAGACCCTCAACACGATGATTGCGCGCCTCGACTACGTCCCCTCGGACAAGCACCGCATCTTCGTGCGCGGCAATCTGCAGAAGGACACCACGGCCGGCACCGAGCAGTTCCCCGGCCAGGGTCCATCCTATGAGCTGATCTCCAACAACAAGGGCATCACCGCCGGCGATACCTGGACGATCTCGCCCACCATGGTCAACGACCTGCGCTACGGCTATGTCCGCCAGGGCTCCGGCAACTCCGGCGTCGGCTCCGGCGACTACGTGGACTTCCGCTTCCTCTCCACCGCGACCGCCGAGACCCGCGACACCATCCTCAGCGCGCCGGTGAACAACATCGTCGACAACTTGAACTGGACCAAGGGCAAGCACAGCATCGAGATCGGCGGCAACTGGCGCCTGGTCGACCAGAACCGCACCACCAACCAGAACTCCTTCAACGGAGCCAGCACCAATCCCTACTGGCTGACCGGCAACCCGCCGCCGCAGCCCACCTCGCTCGGGCTGCCCGGCGTCGATGGCGGCTTCACCAACTCCTACGAGATCGCCTACGCCAACCTCGTCGGCGTTGTCCCGGACGTCACCGACGTCTACAACTACGCGGTCACCAGCGCCACCACCGGCACCCTGCTCGGCGACGGCACCTCCATCGCCCGCCACTTCCGCGCCAACGAGTACGAGTACTTCATCCAGGACTCCTGGCGTCCCCGCCCCAACCTCACCATCACCTTCGGCCTGCGCCACACCCTGCTGCAGACCCCTTACGAGACCAAGGGCCAGCAGGTCGCGCCCACCATCGACACCCACGCCTGGTATACGCAGCGCGAAGCCGCCGCGCTGCAGGGACAGATCTACGAGCCGGATCTGCAGTTCGCGCCCAGCGGTCCGGTCTACCACAAGCCCGGCTTCTGGCCGAAGTCGAAGGATAACTTCGCGCCCCGCTTCGCCATCGCCTACGCTCCGGATGCTAAGACCTCCATCCGCGTCGGCGCCGGCATCTACTACGACCACTACGGCGAAGGCCTGGTCAACACCTTCGACCAGAACGGCTCCTTCGGTCTCTCCACCTCCGTCACCAATCCCGGCGGCGTCTACGGGTACGAGAACTCGCCGCGCTTCACCGGCCGCCACAACATCCCCTTCAACAATGGAACGGCGCCGACGACGCCAGGCATTTCCCTTCACCGCGCCCACCGGCAACTTCGCCATCACCTGGGGCCTCGACAACCACCTGAAGACGCCCTACTCGGAGTCCATGGATCTCTCCGTGCAGCGCGAGCTGCCGGCGGCTTCACGCTGGAAGGCGGCGTATGTCGGCCGCCTCGGCCGTCACCTGCTGCAGAGCCTCGACCTCGCCGAGCCGGTCGACTTCGTCGATCCCCAGGGCGGCGGCGACTACTTCACCGCCGGCGCGCAGCTCTCCCAGCTCGCCGACCAGCACGGCGGAGACCCGTCAGCCAGCGTGCCCGCCATTCCCTACTTCGAACATCTCTTCCCCTACATGGCCAACTTCGACTACTCCGGCGAGAGCGCGACCCAGGCCATCTACAGCGACGAATGGGCTCCCTCCCGTTACAACCTCGGGGCGACCACCGCGCTCGCCGACATCGACTTCTACTGCTTCAGCGGCACCCAGGGCGTTCCCTATCCCTGCCCCGCCGGTCACCAGTCGCGCTTCTGGCAGGATCAGTTCTCCTCGCTCTATGCTCTCTCCACGATCGGCATGAGCTACTACAACGCGGCACAGATCACGCTGCGTCATCCGAGCAGCCACGGTCTGCAAACCGACATCAGCTACACCTACTCGCACTCCATCGATATGGGTTCGGACGCCGAGCGCTCCACCGAGTTCAACGGCACCACGGCTCGCAGCTGCCCAGAGCGACATCATCAACACCTGGAAGCCCTACCTCAACCGCGCCTCCTCGGACTTCGACACCCGCCATCTGCTCACCGTCGACTGGGTCTATCAGCTGCCCGTCGGTCGCGGACGGCCCTTCCTCGGCAGCGCGAACCACCTCACCGACGCCTTCCTCGGCGGCTGGCAGTTCTCCGGCATCTTCCGTGCCACCAGCGGTCTTCCCTTCTCCCTCACCGAGCCCGGATGGACCACCGACTGGCAGAGGTCGAGGCCTACGGCGTCGCGACGCAGCCGCTCAAGACGCACCGCCACTTCGACTCCAACGGCAACCCCCAGTACTTCGCCAACGCCGCCGCCATCAACAGCGGCGCCTACACCGGCTCGATCGTGCGTCTCCCTTATCCGGGAGAGGCCGGAGAGCGCAACTACTTCCGCGGCGACGGCTACCTCAACCTCGACTCCGGCCTCACCAAAGACTGGAGCCTGGGCGAGTTCGGCTCGATGAAGTTCGCTTGGGAGGTCTACAACGTCACCAACACCGTGCGCTTCGATCCCTACTCCATCGGGAACCAGTTGACCGGTGGCAATCTCGGCGTGGCAAACGCTCTGCTCTCCACGCCGCGCCGCATGCAGTTCTCACTGCGCTACGGCTTCTAAAGAGCGACACTCCGCGCGCTCTCAGAAGTCTGCACTCTTCCCATCGGGAATGCCGCCCACAAGCGGCGTTCCCGTTTCTCACGATGGGTAGCCCTCCCTCGATTCGCCCTCTTGAAAGGAAAGAATGAGCCTCCGCAAGAACGTAGCCTCGTGCTCTCTCGCTGTCTGCCTTCTCCTTGGTCATGGGTCCGCGCACGCGCAGTTGCCCACTCCCGCCTCTGTACTCGGCCACACCCCGGGCGACGACTTCTACCTCGCCAACTACGAGGACGCCGTCAAGTACTTCCACTCGCTCGCTGCCAGCTCCGACCGCATGAAGATGTTCACCGTCGGCAAGTCCACCGAGGGCCGCGACATCGAGGTCGGCGTCATCTCCTCGCCCGAAAACCTCGCCCACCTCGACGACTACAAGAAGGCCGCGCGCCGGCTCGCCACCGCCGACAATCTCACCGACGAGCAGGCCCACCAGCTCGCCCACGACTCCAAGGTCATCGTCCACATCGACGGCGGCCTCCACTCCTCCGAGGTCGCCGGCGGCCAGCACTCCATCGTGCTCGCCTACAAGCTGCTCTCCGCCAAGAACGATCCCGAGATCGACGCCATCCTCAACAACGTCATCCTCGTCCTCTGGCCCACGCTCAACCCCGACGGCCAGGACATGGTCGTCTCCTGGTACCGCAAGAACGTCGGCACCAAGTACGAAGTCTCGCCCATGCCGTGGCTCTACCAGGACTACGTCGGCCACGACAACAACCGCGACGGCTTCATGCTCAACATGAAGGAGGAGCAGGTCGTCGCCCGCGCCGAGATCGACTGGAGCCCGGAGATCTTCTACTGCCAGCACCAGACCGCGCCCTTCCCCGCCCGCATCTGGATTCCTCCCTTCGCCGATCCCATCTCCAGCAACATCAGCCCCTACGTCCGCAGCTGGCTCAACGTCGTCGGCACCAACATGGCCGCCTATCTCGACCAGCACAACATGCCCGGCGCCATCTCCGAGTCGCCGCTTCGACAACTGGTACGCAGGCTTCACCGACTGGGCCGGCGTCTTCCGCAACGAGATCTCCTTCTTCACCGAGACCGCCCTCTACCGCTACGCCACCCCGCGCTTCTACACCGTCGATGAGTTCCCCAAGGAGTATCAGGACCTCCGCGCCCTCAGCATGTACAGCACGCCCTGGCAGGGCGGCTGGTGGCATCTGAAGGACGCCGTCGATTACATGGTCGCCGGCTCCATGTCCGTCCTCGACCTCGCCGCCAAGCACCGCGAAGAGCTGCTCTACAACCGCTACCAGGCCGCGCGCGACAACATCCATCGCACCGAGCCGCCCTTCGCCTACGTCATCAGCGACCGCCAGTCCGACACGCCCGAGGCCGGCCTCCTCGCCCAGAAGCTCATCGACAACGGCCTCGACGTCTACGCCTCGCAGGCAGGCTTCACCACCAACGGCATCGCCTACCCCGCCGGCTCCTGGGTCATCCCCATGGACCAGCCCTTCTCGCCGATGGCCAAGGAGCTGCTCGAGCGCCAGGTCTATCCCGCCGCCGCCACCGGAGCCACCGCCGCCGGCGCGCATCTGCCCTACGACATCACCGGCTGGACGCTCCCCCTGCAGATGGGCGTCTCCGTCGACTCCGTCTCCGACCCGCTGACACCCGAGCAGCGTGCGCTCCTCACCAAGGTCGCCACCGTCCAGCTTCCCGCAGGCGAGGCCACCGGCGAGGGCGCGGCCTTCGCCATCAGCCACAAGCCCAACGCCTCCTTCGAGCTCGTGAACGCGGCGCTCGCCCAGGGCGGCAGCGTGGCCATGGCCAACGATCCCGTCAAGACCGCCGAAGGCATGGAGAAGGGCGCCTGGGTGATCAGCGGCCTCAGCCGCTCCGCCGTCACCGCGCTCGCCAGCAAGTTCGCGGTCGGCGCGGTCGCTCTGCCCTCCGTGCCCGCGCACGTCGTTCCCATCAAAGCAGCGAAGATCGGCCTCTACCGTCCCTGGGCACCCTCGATCGACGAAGGCTGGACCCGCTGGATCCTCGAGAACTACCACTACGAACCCAAGAGCCTCTACAACGCCGACATCCGCTCGAGCGGCCTCCGCTCTCGCTACGACGTCATCATCCTGCCCGACATGAGCAGCCAGCAGCTCATGACCGGCTTCCCCGTCGGCAGCGTCCCCGGCCAGTACGCCGGCGGCATCGGCCCCAACGGCATCGAGAACCTGCGCGAGTTCGTCCGCTCCGGCGGCACGCTGATCGCGCTCAACCAGACCGCCGCGAGCCTCATCCCGCTCATGTCGTTGCCGGTCCGCAACGTCCTCGAAGGCATGCCCAACGAGAAGTTCTACTGCGCCGGCTCGCTCCTCCGCATCGAGACGGAGCACCCCGAGCTGCCCGTCAACTTCGGCGTCCCCGACGCGCCCGTCGTCATGTTCGAGCGCGGCCCCGCCTTCGAGACCCTCCCCGGCTTCCAGGGCGCGGTCCTCGCCAAGTACTCCAAGCAGACCAACGCGCTCGAGAGCGGCATGATCCTCCACCCCGAGGTCCTCGGCGACAAGGACGCCGCCCTCGAACTCGCCTACGGCCAGGGCCACATCCTGCTCTACGGCTTCAAGCCGCAGCAGCGCGGACAGGCGCACGGCACCTACCGCTACCTCTTCAACGCCCTTTACCTCTACGAGAGTCCGGCGATGCCCACGGTCATCCCGGCCACGCCACCGCCAGCCGCGAAGCC
Organism: uncultured Acidobacteriaceae bacterium; assembly: GCA_963755245.1. Lineage (GTDB taxonomy): Bacteria > Acidobacteriota > Terriglobia > Terriglobales > Acidobacteriaceae > Edaphobacter. The sequence continues at coordinate 17,808 of CAVWJY010000018.1, forward strand.
AACAGAGCCCGCCGTCGCCCAGGCCAAGGCTGAGGACGAGTCCCTCACCGAGCCATAACCCAGCTCCGCAGCTCCGCAGCCAGAAACAGAGCACGAGAAACAAGCAACCGAACAGGGAACAAACTCAGGAGATCCAGATGAATCGCAACCTTGTCGCGGGGCTGCTTCTGTTTGCAGCGGCCCCGCTCGCCGCGCAACAGCACCTCCCCTCCAACGAAGACCTGCGCCAGTTGCGCAGCATCTCGAATCCGCAGCTCTCGCCCGACCTCAAGCACGTCGTCGTCACCCTGCAGGACAGCACCGCCGACGGCGGCAAGCAGCACCTCTGGCTGCTCAGCACCGACGGCGCGCCCTATCGCCAGCTCACCTTCAACACCGCCGACTCCACCGGCGAGACCAGCCCCGAGTATCTCCCCGACAACAGCGCCATCCTCTTCCTCTCCCGTCGCGACAAGAAGTCCAGCCTCTACCGTCTCCCGCTCGGTGGCGGCGAGCCCGCACCGATCAAGCTCGAGCGCGCCGCCGCCCCCACGGAGACCCCCACCGCCGTCAACGTCGTCTCCTACTCCATCTCGCCCGACGGCAGCCGCGTCGCCGTCATCGCCGCCGACCCCGAACCCGCCGCCCGCACCAAGGACATCACCGACAAAAAAGACGCCGTCTGGGTCGAGCATCAGGACCTCAAGCACCACCTCTATCTGCTCGACACCAAGACCTGGAAGCAGACCGACGTCCCCACCCTCACCGACGTCGACGCCGTCGCCTGGACCGAGCACTCCGACCGCCTCCTCGTCCTCACCCACACCCGGCTGCGCGACCTCGGCCCCAGCACCGCCGGCTGGATCGTCTCCGCCGAGAACCCCGCCGAACAGAAGCCCGTCTCCGGGCTCCCCGAGACCACGCATCGCGCCGCCTGGACGCACCACGGCGACGGCCTCGTCCTCTTCGCCCAATGCGAGAAGGACGCCCCCGCCGGCTGCTCCGACCTCTTCACCTTCGACCTCGCCACCGCCAAGCTCCACAACCTCACCGTCGGCATCAGCGACTCGACCCTCTCTCCCGAGACCCTCCTCGTCGCCAACGACGACCGCAGCGCCCTGATCAGCCTCACCCACGGCATGACCCACGGCATCGCCCAGATCGACCTCACCACCGGCGCGCTGCATCCGCTCGACCTCGGCCTTCCCGTCGTCTCCGGCTTCCATCAGCAGGGCGAGCAGAAGGCCTGGGTCTACGTCGGCACCTCCAGCACCGCGCCCGCCGCGATCTACAGCACCACCGCCCTCGACCCCCCGGCAAGCGCCTCGTCCAACCCGAGATCGCCCCCGCCACCTGGACCGCCATCGCCTCGAAGCCCATCTCCTGGAAGCGTGCCGGCTTCACCATCGAAGGCCTGCTCTACCTTCCCCCGCAGGCAGCCAGCGGCCGCGTCCCGCTGGTCGTCAACGTCCACGGCGGCCCCACCGGCCAGTTCGTCGACTCCTACTCGCCGCTCACCAACCTCCTGCTCGCCCAGGGCTGGGCGGTGCTCGTCACCAACCCGCGCGGCAGCACCGGCTACGGCGTCGCCTTCGAGGCCGCCAACAAGGACGACATGGGCAACGGCGACTACCTCGACATCATGGCCGGCGTCGACGAAGCCCTCCGCACCGCGCCCATCGATCCCGACCGCCTCGCCCTCATCGGCTACAGCTACGGCGGCGAGATGGCCGGCTTCGTCGAGGGCAAGACCACCCGCTTCAAGGCCATCGTCAGCGGCGCCCCGGTCATCGACCAGTTCAGCGAGTACGGCACCGAGAGCGACTCCTTCGGCGACCGCTGGTTCACCGGCATGCCCTGGAGCCACTTCGAAAGCGCATGGCGCCAGAGCCCGCTCGCCTACGCCGAACACGCCAAGACGCCCTTCCTCCTGCTCCAGGGACAGGCCGACACCACCGACCCCGAGGGCCAATCCCAGGAGATGTACCGCGCCCTCCGCCAGCAGAACGTCCCCGTGCAGATGCTCCTCTTCCCGCGCGAGGATCACGGCGCCCTCGGCGGCAACTTCTCCGGCTTCCCCAGCACCGAGCCGTGGCACGGCGTCATCGCCCGCGACCACATGCTCCGATTCATCGGGGATGCCTTCCAGGGGAAGGTCGAACCCAACCAGCCATAGGCTCTCATTGTTGATTTATCTTTTCCTTACCGCACCTCTTCACCACGACCTCCGAAAGGGCTCATGAGATCTCCCTGCCTTCGTCTTACATCGCTTCTCGCCACGCTGCTTCTGCTCGCCGTATGCTCTGCCACCGCGCAGACCGATCTGAACGCGAACTTCGCCCGCGACCCCAAGCAGCCCATCGACCAGACCTATACCGACCACATCCGCAAATACACCACGGAGGCGCGCTTCTCCTCGCCGCTGGTCGACTACCTGCCCGCCTCGCCCACCGTGCCGACTCCGGCAAAGATTCTGGGCGACGTATCGGGCGCACCCGACATGCTCCCTTACGCCGAGGACGTCTACCGGTACTTCCGGCTGCTTGAGACGTCCTCGCCGCGCGTCAAGGTCGTCACCATCGGCCACTCCGAAGAAGGCCGCGAGATGATCGCGGTCGCCATCGCCGACGAGGCGCTGCTGAAGTCGCAAAAGGAGAACGATGACCGCCTCGCCAAGCTCGCCGACCCGCGCCTGATCGGCCTAGACGACAGCAAGGCCAAGCCGCTGATCGACCAGTCCTACCCCGTCTACTACATCACGGGCACCATCCACTCCACCGAGACCGGCGCGCCCACCGCGCTGATGGAGCTGGCCTACCGTCTCGCCGTCGATGACTCGCCCTACATCAAATACATCCGCTCCCACATGATCGTGCTCATCACCCCCGTGGTCGAGGTCGACGGCCGCGACCGCATGGTCGATCTCTACAAGTGGCACAAGGCCCACCCCGGCGAGAACTGGCCGCGCCTGACCTACTGGGGCCATTACGTCGCCCACGACAATAACCGCGACGCCATGGGCATGACGCTGAACCTCACCAACAACGTTCTCGGCGCCTACCTGGGATGGCACGCACAGGTGCTCCACGACCTCCACGAGTCGGTCCCCTTCCTCTACGACAACACGGTCGGGGACGGCCCGTACAACGCCTGGATCGATCCCACCCTGGCCGACGAGTGGGCCGAGCTCGCCTGGAACAACGTGGCTCAGATGCAGTCGTTCAGCATGCCCGGCGTCTTCACCCACGGCGACTTCGACACCTGGAGCCCCGGCTATCTCATGTTCCTCGGCGGCCTGCACAACGGCATCAGCCGCCTCTACGAGACCTTCGGCAACGGCGGCGCCGACACCGAAAAGCGCATCCTCACGCCCGAGGAGTACTCCCGCACCTGGTACCGCCAGAATCCCCCACCGGCCACCGTTCTCTGGTCGCAGCGCGACAACAACAACTACGAGCAGAGCGCTCTGCTCACGACCCTCTCTTACTTCTCGCACAACACCCACCACTTCCTCGAGAACTACTACCTGAAGAGCAAGCGCTCCGTTGAGAAGCCCGCGCTCGAAGGCCCCGCCGCCTACGTCCTGCCGGCCAACCCTGCCGAGCTCAACCGTCAGTTGCAGCTTCTCAATGTGCTCAAGCTCCAGCACGTCGAGATCCACCAGCTCGCGGCCTCCGTCACCAGCTCCGTTCCGCCCGCCAAGCGCGGAGATAAGCCAACCACCGAGACCTTCCCTGCCGGCAGCTTCGTCATTCGCCTCGATCAACCCTACTCGCGCATCGCGGACGCTCTCCTCGACAAGCAGTACTGGGCGCCCGACGATCCGCAGAAGCATCCCTACGACGACACCGGCTGGTCCTTCGGTCAGCTCTTCAACGTCAAATCCGTGCGCCTGACGGATACCGCCATCCTCCAGGCGAACATGAACCCCGTCACGGATCTCGACGGGCTTTCGGGCAAGGTCACCGGCTCCGGCACCGTCTATGCGATCGCCAACACCGGCCAGACCTCGCTGCTCGCGCTCACCTACCTCGCGAAGTCCGCTCACATCGAGATTGCGGAGAAGCCCTTCGATGCGGAGGGCAAGCACTTCGCCGCCGGCTCGCTGCTCCTCACCCAGATCGACGAGCAGGCCTTCGCTGCCGCCGCCCATAAGCTGGCGCTCGACGCCGTCCGGCTCAGCGCCGCGCCCACCGTTGCCACCCACGTGGCCACCGCGCCGCGCATCGCCTTCATGCACTCCTGGCTCAGCACCGAGACCGAGGGCTGGTGGCGGCTCGCCTTCGACAAGGCCGGCGTCCCCTACACCTACATCAGCACCCAGACCGTCTCCCACGAGGCCGATCTCCGCAGCCAATACGACGTCATCGTCTTCGCGCCCGTGGGCCACGCCTCCAGCTCGGACATCATCGATGGCCTGCCGCTGTGGGGCAATCCCCTGCCTTGGCAGAAGACCGCCCTCACCCCCAACCTCGGCCTGCTCGATCAGACCGCCGACACCCGTCCCGGCCTTGGCTACGAAGGCGTCGAACATCTGAAGTCCTTCGTGGAAAAGGGCGGCCTGCTCATCACCTGCGAAGACACCGCTCAGTTCGCCACTGAGGTCGGTCTCGCTCCCGGTGTCAGCGTGCCCGCCAGCGGCGACAGCCGCGTCGTCGGCTCCGTTCTCGCCAGCACCTTCGTCACCCCATCCAGCCCCATCGCCTACGGCTACACCGCCAGCCTGCCCGTTCTCAGCGCCAGCGGCATGGTCTTCAACGTCAGCAACACCACCGCCCGCGAAGGCGGCCGCATCCTCATGGATCCCTACGCCCACCGGCCCACCGGCCGCGGCGGCGCGGACGACTCCGACATCCCGCAGGGCCGCGTCAATGCTGCCCCCGAGGTCCTTCCCAAGCAGCAGCCGTGGGAGCCCAAGCCGCTCAACGAGGAGCAGCTGCGGAATAACCCCCAGGCGATCCCCGCCCAACTGCGGCCGGAGGTCATCCTGCGCTTCAACGACGAGAAGACCCTGCTTCTCTCCGGTCTCCTCGATAAAGCCACTGCGATCGCCGAGCACGCCATCGTCGTCGATGCGCATCTCGGCTCCGGCAACGTGCTCCTCTTCGCCAACAACCCCGTCTATCGCGGAGAGACCGTGGGCAGCTACAACCTGGTCTTCAACGCCATCCTCAACCACGATCACCTCTCCCGGCAGACGCCCGAACCGAGCAGGAACGGGAGCAAAACTACGGAGATCACTACCTCGCTTGGCGAAAGGAACTAACATGCAAAACATTGATTTGGGAGTGCGGGCTACGGCCCTGATGTTGGGTGTGGTGTTGCCGCTTGGGGCTCAGGGAACGAAGCATGGCATCACCGTGGCCGATCTGCCGAAGCTGGTGCGCGTGGGCGCTCCGGTACTCTCGCCCGACGGGATGGAGATCGCCTACACCGTCTCGCATGTCGACGTGGATGCGGACAAGAACGTCACCGAGTTGTGGATGGTGGGCTGGGATGGCAAGAACGACGTGCAGCTGACCTACGGGCCGGAGTCGGCGGCTAGCCCGCAGTGGAGCCCGGATGGACGCTATCTGGCCTTTACCTCGTCGCGGCCGGGCAAGGCCAAGGGAGAGCAGGTCTGGCTGCTCGACCGCCGCGGCGGCGAGGCGCGGCAGGTGACCGACGTCAAGCAGGACCTCGACGGCTATCGCTGGTCGCCCGACTCCCAGACCCTGCTGCTGACGCTGAAGGAGAAGGACGAGCCGGAGCCGGAGAAGGATGGCAAGCCAGTCCCTCCCAAGCCGGTGGTGATGGAGCGCTTCCACTTCAAAGAAGATGTGGAAGGCTATCTGACGGCGAAGAAGGATCATCTCTATCTGTTCAATCTGGCGAGCAAGAAGCTGGAACGGCTGACCAAGACGGGCGATGAGTTTCAAGAGGACGAGGCCGAGTGGTCGCCGGATGGCCAGTGGATCGCCTTTGTCAGCAACCAGAGCGCGCCCGACCCGGACCGCACCGTCAACAGCGATGTGTTTGTCGTGGCGGCGAAGCCCGGCTCAGTGGCCAGGAAGCTGACCGTGTTTGCGGGCCGAGATGAGGGTCCGCTGGCGTGGAGCCCGGATAGCCGCAGCATCGCCTACCGCCAGGGGATGGCGGAGCACTACTCCATCTACGACATGGCCCGGCTGGCGGTGGTGGACGTGACCAGCGCCAAGGCGGGCGTGGTCGCCGAGTCGCTCGACGACTGGGCGGGAGCGCCGGTGTGGGACGCCTCTGGACGGTCGCTGCTCACGGCGGTGGGCGAGGACCGGGTGGAGTATGTGGCCGAGGTGTCGCTGAGCGGCGACGTGAAGCGGCTCACCGCGGCGCAGGGCGTGGCCAGCGGCTTGAGCCAGAAGACCGGCCATCTGGCGCTGTTGTGGTCGACCGATGCGACGGCGCCCGAGATCTACGCGCTGGAGGGCGGCTCGTTGCGCAAGTTGACGTCGCACAACGACGCTCTGCTGGCGCAGTTGACGCTGGCCACGACCGAGGACCTCTCCGCCAAGACGAAGGACGGCAACGAGGTACACGGACTGCTGACCATGCCGGTCGGCTACAAGGCCGGAGCCAAGGCGCCCATGCTCCTGTTCATCCACGGCGGCCCTACCGCGCAGGACATGCACGACTTCGATGTCTCGCGGCAGATGTTCGCGGCGCACGGCTACGCGGTGCTGCAGGTGAACTATCGCGGCAGCACCGGGCGCGGACATGCCTACAGCGCGGCCATCAACGCGGACTGGGGCAACAAGGAGGTCATCGACCTGCTGGCCATGGTGGACGCGGCGGTGGCAACCGGCAAGGTGAACCCGGATAAACTGGCCGTCGGCGGTTGGAGCTACGGCGGAATCCTCACCGACTACACCATCGCTTCGACGACGCAGTTCAAGGCGGCGTCGAGCGGCGCGGGCATGGGCAATCTGCTCGGGCTGTATGGCGTGGATGAGTACATCCAGCAGTACCAGAACGAGATTGGTCCGCCGTGGAAGAACGTCGATGGCGTATGTCAAGTTGTCGTATCCCTTCTTCCACGCCGACCGCATCAAGACGCCGACGATGTTTCTCGGCGGCGATCGCGACTTCAATGTTCCTGTCGAGGGCGGCGAGCAGATGTACCAGGCGCTGAAGAGCGTGGGCACGCCGGCGGAGATGATCGTCTACCCGGGCCAGTTCCATGGCTTCACACGGCCCAGCTTCATCAAGGACCGTTACGAGCGCTGGTTCGCCTGGTACGACAAGTATCTGGGGATGACTCCCGCGCCCGCCGCAGCGCCCGCTCCTGTGCACGCGGTCGCGGCGCAGTAGGAAAGCGTCGGGCCTGATCGGTGGCCTAAAATGGATCGCTGAATACCCCGTTTTGAGAGGGCGGGGTATTCAGCGATGCTCTGTCTATACCTAACACCAAGACAGCCGATTCCTTCTGGCGGCTTCCCTTCTTGAAATATTCCTTCCTAATCACCCCCACAAAACTGGTGAACCGACAGCGGGATCTCCCGGGATGAATCGTTATTAACGATTAATGACAAAGAACCTATCGACCCCCTATATTGGTCTCCATCTTCCAGGATGATCCGGAGCCTTCATGCAGGTCAATCGAGCAGGTGCAGAGGAAAACTCGAGTCGCCGGATGGGGATATTGGGCGCCTGCAGCTCAAACATGCTGAATATGATCGGCGTGGGACCTTTTTTGAGTATCCCTCTCGTCCTGGTTGCGGTGCGTGGTTCGCATGTTCTGCTGGCGTGGATTCTAGGCGCAGCGATTTCGTTGTGCGATGGTCTTGTATGGGCGGAGCTGGGATCCGCGATGCCTTACTCCGGCGGTCCATATTTTTATCTGCGGCATGCCTTTGGAGTTGAGTCTTATGGCAAGGCTGCAAGCTTTCTCGTTCTTTGGTCCACGGTTCTGACCGCGCCGCTTCTGATCGCCTCGGGCGCTGTCGGCTTTTCGCAGTACGTTCATTATCTCTGGCCGACCCTGCACGATGCGGGCCTCTGCGCACTGGCCATGGCAGTATGTCTTATTAACGTTGTTCTGCTCTATCGCAGAATCACGACGATCGGCGCCATCTCCATCGGTCTCTGGATCCTCGTCGCCGGAACGATCGTCTGGATCATCATCGGAGGAGCGCCGCATATTCCAGGCGCTCTTCTAGGTCAGTTCCACGGTGGCTATCCGATTCTCCAAGGCGCTTTGTGGAGGGGGACCGGGGCGGCGACGTTGATCGCTGTCTACGACTATGCGGGTTACTACAATGTCTGCCTGATCGGTGGGGAACTGAAGCGTCCGGAACGCACCATTCCTTACTCGATCATCCTCTCCATCGTACTGGTGGCCATTCTTTATATCGCAATGAACCTTGCGATCCTCGGCGTCTTACCGGTGCAGCAAAGCATGCATTCAAACGCCATCGTAGCCGACTATATGCAGAATCTCTATGGCATGAACTATGCCTATCTGGCGGATGTCCTGATTCTGGTAGCGTCGTTCGCCTCGGTCTTTGCAATTCTGCTGGGCTATTCGCGCATTCCATTTGCCGCTGCGCGGCAAGGAGAGTTCTTTCGAATCTTTGCACGCGTGCATCCGACGCGAGACTTTCCACACATCTCGCTCATCATCCTGGGCGTTCTGTCGGCTTGTGCCTGCATGCTGAGTCTCAGCACGCTCATCAGTCTGGTGATTGTCATCCAGGCCATGGTCCAGTTTCTCGCACAATGCGTTGCCGTGGTTCTGCTGCGCCGGCGTTCTGTTGAAACAGACGCTCCAAGCTTTCGTATGCCGCTCTACCCCTTCCCTGTGGTGATCGCGTTTTTGGGATGGCTTTTTATTCTCATCTCCAGCGGAGCAAGCAATGTACTGTTCGCTTTTACGATTACCCTCGGGGGACTCGCCGTCTTTCTTTATAAATCGCGCCAGGAACAGACATGGCCCTTTGAAACTCTATGACTAAGCACTGGAATATCGCCATTGCCGGCGAGGTCTACGTCGATCATATCTTTACCGATTTCGATCACGTCCCCTTGCCGGGCGAAGAGGTCTTCGCGGAGCAGTATCGGCGCGAAGCGGGAGGCGGAACCGTCAACACCGCCTGTGCCCTGGCGCGCCTTGGGCACCACGCCTCGATCTTTGGCGTGTTTGGAGAAGACGAAGGAGCATGGCTTCGATCAAGGCTCCAGTCCTTTGGAGTGCACGTCGAGCATGCCTGCTCGTCCGTGTTGCCGAACGCGCTTACCGTAAGTATGTCCACGACCTCGGATCGCAGCTTTCTCAGCTATGCAGGGGCAAATCGAGCGCTGCATCAATACATGGCTCTGCCGGAGACCATGGCTGCGCTCGGTACAGCGCAGCATGTTCACTTTGCCATGCCACTCGAGGTGGAACTGGCAAGAGAGTTGCTGCCCGGCCTGCGATCCTCCGGGTGCACGTTGTCGATCGATCCCGGTTGGCGTAAGGAGTGGTTCGAGGACCTGAGATGCCTTGATGTATTACGCCTCGTCGACCTGTTCTTGCCGAACGAGAGCGAGGCGCAGTTGCTCACAGGATACAAAGAGCCAGAACAGGTGTTGCGGGCCTGTGTCGCCTTGGGGCTGGAACATACAGTCATGAAGCTTGGCCCCCGCGGGGCGGCCGCCTTTCTCAACGATCGGCTCTATACGATGGCGCCACCGGATGTTCAGGTGGTGGACACCACCGGTGCGGGCGACGCATTCGATGCAGGCTTCATCGATGCGTGGCTATCCGGAGCCACAATCGAAGAGCAACTGCGTCGGGCGTGTATCTGCGGTTCGCTCTCGACTCGTGCCCGCGGCGCGCTCGCTGCGTTGCCCTTCCGTGAAGAGATGCTGGATGGTGTGCAGGAAGACTCGATCGTCTGATCGTGTGTATGGAGAATGAATGTCCAACCTACCCATGGACCCTGAGTTTGCCTCGCTGGTCAAGCACCCCAGAGAGGTTCTTCTTGATGCAAAGGTGGTGCGTGAAGCGATCGCAGCCGCTCGGCAGCAAGCGGAGCCGCTGATGCCCGAGGTCGATCTCGAGATCCACGACCGCACGATCGCTGCTTCGGATCAGGGGCCACCTGTATCCCTACGCATCTATCGCAGAAGAGACGCGCTTGGGCCGCTGCCTGTCCTGCTTTACTTCCATGGAGGGGGCTTCTTCTGCGGCGACCTTGCCTCTGACGAAGCGCAGTGTATCCATTACGCATGCAATGTCCCATGTGCTGTCGTCTGTGTGGAATACCGGCTGGCTCCCGAAGATCCATTTCCCGCAGCTCTCACAGACTGCTACCGAGCGCTCCATTTTCTTTGGGATGAGAGCAACAACCTCGAGTTCGATCGGGATTCCATTGCAGTCGGGGGCTCCAGCGCAGGGGCCAATCTCGCCGCCGCGGTCGCCCTGCTTGCACGCGATCGGAAGGGACCAGCGATCTGTTTTCAAATGCTGTTGGTTCCTGCGCTGGATGATCGCCTCGACACACCGTCTGCCCGCCAGTTCACGGACGTTCCGGACTTTGCCAGGCCTGAGGCCGAGATCATGTGGCGTTGGTACCTTGGTGAAGACGCGCATGACGTCTCGCCCTATGCAGCACCTGCGCGGGCGGAAGATCTGTCCGCTCTGCCTGCCTCCTATATTCTCTGTGCCGGCCTCGATCCGTTGCGCGATGAGGGCCTTCAGTATGCCCATCGGCTGATCGACGCCGGGGTCGCGGTTGAACTTCACTTGGTCTCGACCATTCCTCATGGCTTCGCCAGTATTCCCTCGGCGACGGTCTCAAAGCGGCTGTTGAACGAGCAGGTCGAGATCTTGCGCGCCGCATTCGATCTACAGAAGAGTAGGACCAGCACTTCTCACAATTGTCAGACAGGTTCTAAGATTCTCTCAATACGTTGAAGGTGGCAGGATGAGTAAGAGTCGGATATTGATAGGCAGTCCTGCATTGATGCGCGAGACAAACGCACGCACGATTCTCGCGCTGTTGAAAAACCGTGTCCATTGCTCACGCGCCGATCTGGTCCGCGAGACTGGAATGAGCGCGCCGACGGTCGCCAATGTTGTCTCAGATTTGAGCGATCGTGGGCTGATCGAGTGGATTGGAGAAGGTGTGTCGGGGGGAGGCCGTCGGCCGGAAAATCTGCGCTTCAACGCTACCTATGGCTTTCTTGCTGGCGTCGAGGTGACCGCTGACTCGCTTCGCATCCTGCTGACCGACCTGAACGGTTCCCTTGTCGAGGAACAGAATGAACTGCTGCCAAAGGATGCTCGTAGCCCCAGTTCTGTCGTCGAAGTATTGCGCGTCTCGCTGCGGGCGATGATGCAGCGCCATAGTCTGGCATGGAAGAGATTGCTTGCTCTTACGGTCGGTGTCGCTGGAATTACCAATACAAGAGATGGAGTCGTCATCTCCGTCAGTCATTCCAGCACCTGGAGGAACGTTCCCTTCCGTGCGTTGTTGCAGGAGCATTTTTCCTGCGCGGTCTTTGTCGAAAACGACACCAATCTGGCGGCGGTAGGAGAGCACTATCGCGGGGTGGCGCAGTCGGAAGATAGTTTTATCTTTGTCTCGGTCGGCTCGGGCGTTGGCGCCGGCATCTTTCTGAACGGCCAGCTCGTGCACGGAGCGAACTGGTCGGCTGGGGAGATCGGTTATCTTCGTATCCCCCAGATCTCGAGTGTCCAGCCCTCTTTGTACGAGTTCGGTGGGCTGGAACAGGTACTTGGCGGTCCCGGCATTCTCAGAAGCTGGAATGCGGCCAGTAATAAGTCCGGAGTCTCCGGCAAGATACGTAAGGCGAGCAGTGTGCTCGACCTCGCTCTTGAAGGGAACGCGGCGGCACAGAAGATCGCCCTGCAACGAGCCCGCCTGCTCAAAGACGTTGTCCTGAATCTCTCGTTCATGTTGAATCCCAGCTTGTTTGTCTTCGGCGGAGATCTTGGGGCTCATGGTGCGCTCTTGGAGCCGACGGTCGAGATGCTGCGCGCGAGTGAAGTCGGCGCAGCCCGGGTGCTGCCAAGCAGTTTAGGAAACTCGGCGACCGTGTGGGGCGCCGTCGCCGTCGGGATGCAGGATTCGGAACAAAGACTCTATCGCTATTAAAGCGTGTTTTATTCCCGCCACTGGCTGGAGTCAGGCGTTGGTCCGTTCGGTAGATACAGCGACCAGCGGGAAGAGAGACCTACAGCCTATGTGAGCCTCCAGAGACTCTGTTCCGGGCAGTGAATCTGGAGAAAAACGCGGCCGGACAAGAGAATGATTAATATTCTGTTGACGGCCAAACATGTTAAGGATAGATTCGCAAGTATCTTTTGTAGGGCACAGTTTGACATTACGGCTCCTGCTACTTTTGGTTGATCTTGTCGTCAGCTTGGTTGCGAGCGCTCCTTTTGCGCCGTCGACTTGTTCTCCCGTCCTGCGCACTTTAAGGCATTGCCATGGTTTCGCTTATGGGCCTTATCTCAGATATTTCTGGTGCAGTGAACCGAGCTCTCACTTTCATGTGTGGGCGGTGAAGGATGACGACGCGAACGGAACCCTGGTGAAAGCGCTAGCCTCCGGCCTCAATCCGTAACGACCTACGGTAGCAGAAGAGTTGTGTTCCCCGGCCCCGCAAAGATCTTCCAGACAGTTCGCCCTTCAGATAGCGGTTGGCTTCGATCTGAAGGGCGAACCAGCTGTCGCAAAGATGCGTTTCAAGTCGTTCACTTACAAATCCAAGCGCGACAAATAGCAGCACTCCAGGAGAGGCTCATGATCAAGTCAAGTTCCATAAGCAATGCAGATGCGGTATTTGTTCCGGCTCTTGCTGCAAGGAATGCTGCTTGTCCGAAGAGATATGTATGGCTGTTCTTCCTGATGATGGTTGGGCTGCTGTCTGCTCCACAGGCGCGCAGCCAGGAGCTGGAGGGAACCCTTTCAGGGACGGTTACAGACGGAAGCGGGGCGACGATCGCCAATGCCACGGTCACCATCTCCCTCAACGGTGTGATCGGATGGTCACGCGTGGTGCAGTCGAATGAGTCCGGCAACTACACCGCCACGAACCTCCCTGCCGGCACGTACACCATCACCACTGCGGCGCCGCACTTCGAGATCTCATCGGATCATGACGTCGTACTGAACGTGGCCCAGAAGCGTACGGTGAATGTGCAGTTGAAGGTCGGATCGGAACAACAGACCGTGACGGTTGAGGATAACCCGGTGGCGGTCGACACCGAAAGCAGCTCCCAGGCCGGAACGATCTCGGGAACGCAAGTGCGCGAGCTGGAGCTGGTCAACCGGAACTTTCAACAGCTGGTCACGCTGCAGCCCGGCGTTGTGAATCTGTTAGGCGATGAGCCGGGCTTCGGCAGCCTGAACAGCGTCTCTTCCATCTCCGTGAACGGCGCCCGCTCGACAGCCAACAACTGGTCGGTGGACGGCGCGGACATCAACGACAGTGGCTCGAACGACACGCTGCTCAACATTCCCAGCGTCGACGCCATCCAGGAGTTCACGCTGGAGCGCAGCTCCTACGATGCCAGCTTCGGCCGCAGCGGCGGCGGCCAGATTCTGGTGGCCACACGCTCGGGAACCAGCTCTTTCCATGGTTCAGCCTATGAGTTCGTGCGTACAGCGAACACCAACGCAAACAACTACTTCAATAACCTGACTGATCTTCCCCGTCCCCCCGATCACTACAACAACTTCGGCTTTACGCTGGGCGGCCCTCTCTATATTCCCCGTGTATACAACGCCGGCAAGAAGAAAACGTTCTTCTTCTGGTCGGAGGAGTGGCGCAAGGTCACGACACCCACGACGAACAATGTAGCCGCGCCCACCACGGCCGAACTGGGCGGCACCTTCTTCTCGCCTACCACCTCTGACTGCGCCTGCTGGCTGCGTCACCAGCTATACGCCCTTTATCGCATCGACGACCGGCGGCACCGGGACGGGTGGTGTCGGTACCATCGACATCAATAACCCGAACTGCATCAGCACGAATGCCCAGGTGTACCTCTCCCAGATCATCAGCAAATTCCCAGCCAACTACACGACGGTCAATCCCCAACGGATTTACCTATGGCAATAACGTCTCCTCCTACTCTACGCTGAACAACTTCCGCCAGGACCTGGTCCGAGTGGACCATTACTTCAATGACAGATGCACTTCTTCGCGCGCGGCATGGAGGATTTCGCTCCGAGCAATCTTCCTACCGGCCTGTGGGGCGGCGCGAACTATCCCGGCGTGGTGAATGTCGCCATCAACGCTCCAGGCAAGAACGTGGTGGGCAACCTGACCTGGACGATCTCTCCGAAGATGGTGAACGAAGTGGAGTTCGCTTACTCGCAGGGAACCATCAGCGGCGCGCTCTCCGGCCAGGCGAACTCGGCCAGCGTGCTTCGCTCGCTAACCAATAAGCTGGCCTACCCGGATCCCTATGGACGTATTCCCAGCGTGGCCATCCTCGACAGCTCCGTCACCGTCGTCTCGCAGGGCAGCGCTCCTTATTTCGAGCGCAACCTGGACCGTAACATCTTCGACAACTTCACGGACGTTGGGCAATCACACCCTGCGCACGGGCTTCACCGCGCAGCAGATGCTGAAGACCGAGGACGCCTCGGAGGGAATCCGAACTTCAACTTCAATACCTGGGGCGACTTTCTGCTCGGCAATGCGCGCACTATCACAGGCCAGCCGCGATATCGTTCCCGATCTGCACTTCTGGAACACGGAAGCCTTTGTCCAGGACGACTGGAAGTTGAATCGCAAGCTGAATGTGAACCTCGGTGTGCGCTGGTCGCGTTTCCCTGCGCCTGGCGACGTGAAGAACACGCTGAACAACTTCGATCCGGTGGTGTATAAAGCCGAGGCGCCGGCGCTGGACAACAACGGAAACTTTGCCTCGGGCAGGCATTCACTCCGGCGACTTACGCCAATGGTTTGATCTTCCCCAAGGGCGCGGCCTGCACCGCGGCCCAGGCCATTTCCTCGCAGGTCACCTGCTCTCCATACGGAGCACCGTGAACCCCAACAACAACTGGAATTTTGGCCCGCGCGTCGGCTTTGCGTGCACACCTTACGCGAGCGGCAAGACCGTTCTCCGCGGCGGCTTCGGCGTCTTCTACGATCGCACTCTGAACGGCATCTGGGAACAGAATGCCTTCGGCGATCCGCCGCTGGTGCAGACGACGACCATCGTCAACACCACGTTTGACAACCCGGTGGGTCGGGGGCGTCACCGCCGCGCTCGGACCCAATGGATTGACGACGACGGGAAAGCCTATGTTCAAGGTTCCTTCCTATGCGGACTTCAACCTCTCGCTGCAGCAGCAGCTGGATCCGACGACCACGCTCGAAATTGCCTATGTCGGCTCCGAATCGCGGCACATGCTGGGCGAGCTGGATCTGAACATGCCTACGCTCTCTACGCGCTGCAACAACCCTGATGCGCCGCTCAACAACATTCGCCACTATCTCGGCTATTCGGACTTCCACACTCGCCTGCCCATCTTCACCGCCAACTACAACTCCATGCAGGTATCGCTGAACCATCGCACGACGCGGGACCTGACAGTGGGCATCTCCTACACCTGGTCGAAGAACATCACGGACCAGTACAACGATCGCGGCACTGCCGCAGAACACCTATACCTGGGATCCGAAGCTGGACTACGGCGCCTCCGGGCTCAATGAGCCGCAGATCTTCGTCGCCAACTTCGTTTACAAGGAACCGTTCTTCCGCGAGCAGCACGGCCTGACCGGCCACGTGCTGGGCGGCTGGGAGCTCTCCGGGATCGTCACTTTCGACTCCGGATTTCCCTTCAACCTCCCAGAACATCGATCCGTTCGCCTGCGTCGCGGACACTCCACCGCCAATGGATGCGCGGCAGGACACCTATCCCGGCGGACTCGGCATGGACACTCCAAACGCGACATTCTCCCCGGCCCGATCAGGTATCCGCAGTCCAACTGACCAAAACGCGGGACCAATGGTTCAACACCAGCGCCTTCACCACCGCGCAGGGCCACTTTGGCACCGCGGAATCGGAAATTTCCTGAGCCCGGGTATCGAAAAGGTCGATCTGGGCCTGATGAAGAACTTCAAAATCAGCGAGAGCAGTACCCTTCAGATGCGCGCCGAGGCTTTCAACGTTTTCAACCACACCAACTTCGTCGGTCCGAACGGAGCCGGCAGCGGAGGAATCGATACCGATCTTTCGGACGGAACCTTTGGACAGGCAATAAGCGCCCATATGCCGCGCACCATGCAATTCAGCGGAAAACTCTACTTCTAGATAGAGCCGATCCGTCGCAAGTCGCGCGACTGGATCACCTGAGTCTGTGTCCGCCATCTATTCAAGCATGGGCTTGACTAGATGGCGGTGCTTACTGCGTTACCGGCACTTTTTTTTCTTCCGCCGGCCCCGCTACACTCTCAAGCTGTCGTAACCCGGGGAACAGACCCATCCAAATCAGCGCGATCATGATACTGCCGACTCCGCCGATGATCGTTGCCGGGATGACCCCGAACCACGAAGCGGTCACGCCTGACTCAAACTCGCCGAGTTGATTCGATGTTCCGATGAAGAGTGAGTTGACCGCACTCACGCGACCTCGCATCTCGTCCGGCGTCTCCATCTGCACCAAGGACGATCGGACGACCACACTGGTCACGTCCGCCGCTCCCAGCACGCAAAGAATTCCCATCGACAGCAGCACATTGCGCGAAAGGGCAAAAGCAATCGTGGCCACTCCAAATACAATGACCGCAACAAACATCCGGCGTCCCGCGTGCTTACGAATCGGATGATGCGCCAGGAAGATGGAGGTCGACAGTGCGCCGAGAGCAGGCGCCAGGCGTAGCAATCCAAGACCCCATGGCCCGGTATGCAGGATGTCACGCGCATACACTGGCAGCAGGGCGGTCGCTCCACCCAGCAGTACCACGAAGAGATCGAGAGAGATCGCTCCGAGAATATTCCTCTTCTCCCGGATGTAATGAATGCCGGAGAAGATCGACTTCGTCGTAACGGGTCCCTTTGCTGCGACTCTCCGCTTGGTCACGATGGTCGAAGAGAGAACAGCGGCGAGTCCGAAGAGGCACGCGCACGATGCATAGGGAACATGTGCTCCAAAGGCGTACAAAATCCCGCCAAGTGCCGGCCCTACGATCGATGCTGTTTGATTTGCCGAACTCGACCAGGCAATCGCCTGCGGCACCTTCGCGTCTTCCACCAACCCAGGAACCAGGGCCTGGGTCGAAGGACTTTCAAAAGCCCGTGCCGCACCGATCGCCGCGACCGCACAAAAGATGCCTGCGGGGTGCAATCGGTGAAGGTAGCTGCTGACAGCCAGGATCGCCAGTGTGGAGCCCTCCACTACCTGGCAGATGCTGATGATGGTCTTGCGATTGAAGCGATCCGCAACATGCCCGACGACGAGCGTTAACAACAACATCGGGAGAAACTGCACCAACCCCACCATGCCTAACGCAAAGGTACTATGCGTCAGTGCGTAAACCTGCCATCCGACCGCAACCGCCGTCATCTGGAACGAAAGCGTGGAACAGATCCGGGCTAGCCAGAACCTTGCATAGGACGGTTCCCGAAATACTGATTGTTCACCACCGGCTTGTATTTTGTCTGACATGATTAAAATGATATTTCCTGGAAGGATGATCTGCTGGCGAGGAGCGCACAGGGCAGTGTCCGTTCTCCGTGGTGTCCGGCTCATCCAAATACCTGCACCACAGGAGATCCAGGTGAAGCGTCACGGACGAGCCATTCCCCGCTCTCTTTGCATCTCTTATCACCTCGAGGTCAGAAGGCCAATTTCAGTGCTCCCTGCAGGATGCGTGGAGGTGCAGCGCTGATCGCCTGGCCGAAGGTAGAGCTGCCGATATCGCCATCGACCGAACTGGGTCCGTTGAACTGGGTGTGATTGAAGATATTGAAGGCCTCCACGCGAAACAGAAGCGACATCGCTTCGGTGATCGTTAGCTTCTTGGCGACCGCCATGTCATAGTTATCCGCGCCCGGACCATAGAAGAAGCGTCGCTTTGCATTCCCAGGAGTGCCGAGCGCATTCATCGTGAACACTCCTGCATCGAAGTAGTTATTTCCGTTGGTGCGTGGATTGTGGTTCAGGTGAAGCGAGCCACCGGTGTAATCCGGTTCATCGATGCTGCTGTTGTTGATTCCGTTCGGGTTGGTTCCAATGAGCGAGTTATCCCCGTTGTTGATCATGGTCACGGGAAAACCGCTGGCGAAGTGGGTGATGCCGGAGAGCGTCCAGCCCTCACTGAGGCGGCTCGGACGCAGCCATTTATCGAAGGGCAATTGGTACTCATAACTAAGAACGAAGTTGTGCTTGACGTCGAACGAGGAGAGCGCATAGCTGAGCGCCGGATTGAAGGGGTTGACCTCCTCGCCGATGTTCGAAGATTGATCGAGCGACTTGCCGTAGGTGTAGGCCGCTGAGAACTGAAGGCGGCCGCTGGTATGGCGAGCGCTGAGTTCCAGCGCGTTATAGTTGGCATTGCCGATCGTCGACTGCAAGGCGTTGCTGCCGAAGTTTGGTCCAAGTGGGCCGCGGGTTCCATTGACCACACCACCGCCGACGGGATAGTAGACGCCGTTCTCGCCGCCCGGGCCGCAGGTAGATGTTCCGGGCAGAACCTCATTCGGCTGGCTGAGGCTCAGGCACAGCGCTGGATTGCCAGGATTGGGCTCGACCAGCACGCGCTGATGATGACTGGCGTTGCCGACGTAGGTTGCGTTGAGGACGGTGTTGGGTCCGACCTGGCGCTCGACCGACAGCATCCACTCCTCGGTATAGGGCGTGGTGTTGTGGATGTCGTATCCGGGGATACCGCTGATCGGTTCATAGGCTGGCCCAGTTGATATTCGGATCGGGATTGCTGCGCGAAGAGTTCAGCGGGGCGAAGGTGTACGGGAAGGGTTGACCGTTGTTCTGCCCAGTGGAGGCGGTGATGAACGGCGTTGCGAACAGCGGAGGGAGCGGGCTGGTATAGGTGGTGCCATAGGGAGCGTTCGCCGCGAGCACGCCAATGGAGAGTGCATCGATCGCGGTGTAGAAGGTGCCTGCGCTGGCCCGGATACTGGTTGTTCCCGGAGCGCCGAGCAGCTTTTGCAAGCAAGCTTCCAGAAGATGCTTGTGGCGACCAGGCCAGTCCGACGCGAGGGGCAAAGCTGCGGTTGCTGATCGGCGAAAGGGTATCCGGCACGCCTGGATCTCCCGGGTAGAGGATGCCCGGAGGCGCGCCAGGAAAGACGACCGACTGGGCACCGGCGACGAAGGTCGAGATCTGGTTGTACTTCTCTGTCCACGGTGCGATGCGATCCCAGCGCAGGCCGTAGTTCAGCGTGAGGTTCGGCAAGATGTGCCAGCTATCCTGGGCGAAGACGCCGAAGTATTTATTCGTCATCCCCTCTCTAGTAGTTCCGCGCATCGAGAGCCGTATTGCGCAGGAAGTCGAAGGCATTGCCGTGGAACTGATTGGTTCCGGATTTCGTGATGACACTGATCTGCCCTCCGCTGAACTCTCCATATTCCGCGTCAAAGTTACTGGTGACGATGCGAAACTCGGCGATCGAATCGAGATTGGGCACAATGGCAGTCCCCGCATTGACGTCTTCCTCCGCATCGCTGCCATTGACGCTGAAGAAATTGGCGAACTCGCGCTGCCCATTGACCGAGATCGTGCCAGGGTTCAGAGTGCCTGAGGGATCAAGCACGGTCGCCCCGACATCCTGCACCGTGCTCGAGGTAATCGATGTGGCGGGTGCCACGCCAGCCTGCAGCGACAGCAGATCCGTATAGCTGCGGCCGTCGAGCGGCACAGCCGTCATCTGTCTGCCGGTGATGACCTGTCCGAGTTGCGTACTCGTCGTTTCGACATGCAGGGTCTCATCGGTGACGCTCACGGTCTCGGCGACGCTGCCGACCTCGAGCGCGGCATCGAGCATGAGCGCCGCATTGGTGTCGAGCACGATACCGGTGCGCTGATAGCTGCGAAAGCCAACCGACTGCACCTCGAGTCGATAGTGTCCTACCGGTAGAACGGGGAAGGTGTAGCTTCCTTTGCTATCGGTGTAGGTGTCGTACGCGAGGCCCGTATTGACCTCGTGAGCGACCACCTTCGCTTTGGGCAGTACCCTCCCCGCAGAGTCCTTGACGGTGCCCGAGATGCTTCCTCCTACGCTGGCCCATGCCAGACCCGCACAGAGAAGTAAAACGAGAGAGAGAGCTTTTATGCTGCTACGCAGGAGACTGCCGATGATCTGACGCATAAATTTGTTCCGATCCTTTTCTTCTTTCGCTGAAGGGAAGCGTCTAATTGACCGTGATGGGAACATTCACGCTGGCTTGGTACTGCGCCGTGCCGCTCCCTGCCGTTCCCGTGACCACCACCATGTAGGTGCCCTTGGTCGTACCTGGGTCTGTGGCCGCTTTTGCCGCGCCGCTGCAACCGATCGCCCCAAACAAAAACGCCATGGAGAACAAGACCAGCAGTATCCGTCCCCGTCCTCTGCGCCGTGGAAGAGCAAGTAGAACGAGGCAGGCCAGACTTGTTCCACCACCGGCAACGAACCAGCCGGGTTCACTCCTCAAGCTGCTACTCAACGGATGCGCAGGCGTCGTGTTGACCGTCAACGAAACCGTTCCCGTTCCAGTCATCGCGTTTGGGTTTACAAAGCAGGCCGACTCGGTCAAGCTCGCGGGCATGGTGCAGGTCAGGCTGATTGGAGAGGTATAGCCGTTGGCGACATTGACTGTGACGTTGGCGATTGCCGCGGAGCCAACAGCAGCGGTTGTTCCCGGAGACGCGAGTGCGAAGTTCGAGATCGTGATCGGAATCGCTTGCGAGACCGACTCCGCGTAGTTCGAATCGCCTTGATAGAAGGCCGTCAGAGTGTTGCTGCCCGAGGTGCCATTGACGGGCGTGGTCAACGTTGCGGTCCCGTTTGCCAGCGTCACCGGATTGCCCACGTTCGTTCCGTTGATCTCGAACTGCACGGTGCCCGTCGGCGTGCTCGCTCCCGTGGTGGAATCGACGACGTTCGCGGTCAGGGTGACGCTTCCGTTGGGAGTGATGCTCGAGGCCGAGGCGGTCGCGGCCGTCGAAGACGCAGCCCCTGCGGGCAGCACCTGAATCTCGCCCATCATGCCCGAATCTTCGTGTTGCAGGATGTGGCAATGATAGACAAACGTCCCAATGATATTGGTATCGCGGAAGTCCATCCGCAGCTTCACGCTGGGATAGGGCCCGGTGCCGTCCCAGTAAGGGAGATCCACCGTATCTCGGATTGCGGGATCGTTGACCGGCTGGCCGTTGACCTCGAGAACCTGAAAGTGAATCTGGTGGATATGGAAGATATGGTCTTCGGTGGCGTGGTTCTCGACGACCCAGTCCTCGACGGTGCCCGCGTGGACGACGATATTCGGCGGCTGGTCCATGGTGAACGCGGCAGGCGTCTGGCCTTGCTGCGTGATGAAGAAGGTCGTGGGGCTATTGGGGTCAGTAGGATCCTGTAAGAACCTCGGAGAAGTAGAGATTGCGCTGCGCCACCGGCGTCGCCTGAGCGAGAGCGGCAAAACGTGTGACCTTCGCGGGAGTCGCCTGGGATGGCAGCTTCGACACTGCTGCATGCGCAACCGTAGCGTTCTCCACGCCAACCTGACTGACGACGTTGGCGATGGTCCGGGTCGGGTCATAATCTCCGTCCGGCCCGGTATTCCAGTACTGCGTGGTCAACTGAGCCTGATCGCCAACGTTCGGTGTCGTCACCACAAACTCCGCGCGCGCTCCAGGGCCGAGAAGAATGCTCGTCTGGCTCACCGATTGCTGGCCGCTGCTGCCGGCGGCGATTGGATAACCATCGATCGCAACGACCTGCACCGGCTGGGCTACGCCGTTGACGATGTACTCCAGATTCATGATGGTGTCGGCCGCCGTATTGGCCACGCGCCATAACTCCTGCTGCGCCGGATTTGTCTGGATCACCGCAGGGGTGTAGCCGGGATAGGTTACGGGAACATAGTTGATCGACAGGTCCCATGCGGGGATATTCGCATCGTTCGCCTCCGAGGCAGGCAGCATCTGGTCGCGGAGAACAAACGTGCGCTCGGTCAGACCGGCGAGTGCCGGGTCGACATTCTGCAGCCCTTCGACGATCAGGGCTCCCGTAGCTCCACCCTGCACCTGCCCTTCACTGATGCCGTGCGGATGCGGATGATACCAGTAGAGTCCGGGCGGCTCATTGGCGGGGATCTGTACGGTGTAGTCGAAGCTTTGCCCGGGCTGGACCAGCGTGTGCACGACCTCATCCTGCCCGCACACCGGCGCCACATTCGTCCCGTGGAAGTGAATATTGCTCACATTCGCCCCCATCATGCCGTTGCAGGCACTGGAGGTGTTGTCCTTGGGCGTCAGGGCCATCTTCATGCCGGCCATGTTGTCGCTTGCACTGCCGGCGGCGACGGCAGGCAGA
This sequence comes from uncultured Acidobacteriaceae bacterium, assembly GCA_963755245.1. Lineage (GTDB taxonomy): Bacteria > Acidobacteriota > Terriglobia > Terriglobales > Acidobacteriaceae > Edaphobacter. Next base: position 40,301 of record CAVWJY010000018.1, read on the forward strand.
TCGTTCTGGAAGTGAATGATGAGCGTATCGCCGGGATTGACCCGGAGCGTCGGCGCTTCCAGCCCAGTGTTGGTTACATAGCAGTAGCGGACAAGCCCCTGAGCGTCGGTCGCCGTCTGGAATTCAAAGGTGACCTCGAGCGTTCCATTGCTGCTCTTCAGCTCAGGCGGCGCCGACACCACCGATCCGGCGGGAAAGCGGGCGCAGACCTGATCCGCCGCGTCCGAACCCGAGGTGGCCTGAGCGGCCATCTTTGCCATATCCTGGGCCGACATCGAGCCCCTGCCGGGATGGATCGTCTGCGCATCAGCCCAGCGAACACACAGCATAAGCGCCGTAAAGAGGAAAAAAGCAGCAAGCCAGCCTTCGCAGACGAGCGCTCACGCCCGCCCACAAGGGGGCCCATCGAACTATTCATCGCCATGGCCTCACAAAGCACATGTTGCGTCCTTTGGCCAAAGTCAATTGGCCATCGCGACAGTTGAAACTTTGCGGGCGGCAACCCTATAGTGAGGGAAGCCCGCAGTCTAGCGGCTGTGGTCTCCCAGATCCTCGCGATCTCCGCCAAGAGTTAGTCGTGGGGATCTGGTGCACCTCTCAGAACAAACTTCCGATCGGCTTTCTAAAGTTTTTCGATATAAGACTTTCTAGGTCCGAATTCAATATACGACAGAACTAGTCCGCGATCAATTCTGAAAGCTGAGAATTCTTGCACCCGTGGAGGCGGCCGCACCGTAAGCGCAAATGCCGGCGCTCGACCCACCTGCTTGGATTGCTACGCAGGGCGTAACAAAGCTTTCTGCCGAACGGTATTTTTCGAAGTCTCCCAAGTTGTTACTGTCAAAACTGCCCCATGAGAGCGCACAGCGCATGGACAAGCAGCAGGGCTAGGGAGAACAAAAAAAATGACATCCGCCTTCAAAAGCATTTTCTTCGCTACTACAGTTTTGCTCAGCACGGTCGGGACTCAGTCCACCGCTGCGGCCTTGGCCTTCACCAAACCCACTTTGACCATCGCGAAGCTCGCGACTCAATCCGCGATTGCGCAAAACCCCAGCCAGGATCTCCTACTCCGTGCCGACGGCAATGGCTCCATCTACCTTTACGTCGAACAGCAGCAGGGCGCTCTTCTGGCCATCTTCAATGTCACAAACCCCGAGGACATGAAGCTCGTCGCCTCCACTTCCACGAAGGCCCACGGCGCCTACGACTTCGTTGCCCCGGTCAAGGACGGTGAACTGGTCTCCTTCCGCGACGGCTCCGGTACGGCGCTGCTCGATCTCCACAAGCCCAAGGCTCCCAGACTCGCGGTGAGTGCCAAGCCCGTTGCTTATGCTGTATGCCCCACGTGCAGTTCTCTGATGGTGTCCGGGCCTCAACGTCAAGACCAGAGCCAAAGCGAGCTCCAGATGGATCCCTCCATCCAGCCGCGCAACGTTCAGTTCGTTAGCTCAGGCCGACATCCTCGCGTGCTCGCCTCGCTCAGCAACGTGACGCGGCTCGCCGATCGCACCGAGACAGGCACCGTCTTCCTGCTCGCCGACGGCAAGGTGAACGTCGTTCGCTCCCACAGCGCCGAACTCCAGTACGAAGACCAGCAGATCTTCCCCTACGATCCGAACTAACCATCCTCCGCAGCTGGAAGCGGCCGTATTCCGAGCGTCTACGCCAACGGCGGCGGAGATCAGGAAGACGACCTTGGCAACGCGATGACTCCAGCCAGTCCCGCTCGACGCAAAAACGCTCGGACGCCGCTTCTTAGTGAAGAGCGCCCGAGCGCGAACGTTCGGTGATAATTTGACTTCGTCTTGCCTACCGCAATTTGCCGGTGAGCCAAGCCGCTAAATCGCTGGCAGGCAAGCGCACGCCGACGAAGAACTCACCGAAGAGAGCATAGACGGCGCTCACCTGATCGAATCTCATCTCGTAGATGAGCTTTTTGAAGACAAGAGGATCATTCGAGAAGAGATCGACGCCCCACTCCCAATCGTCGAACCCGATCGAGCCGGTAATGATTTGGCGAACCGAATCGGCATAGCGACGTCCGATCAGACCATGTTCGTGCATCATGCGCTGCCGCTCGGCCATGGGTTCGGTATACCAATTCACCGCCTCGCCGCGTTTGCGATCCATGGGGTAAAAGCAGATGTAGGTCGCATCGGGGATGGCTGGCTTGAGACGCTGCTCCATCGCGGTTGCCTGACGATCCAGAACCTCACGAACGCCTGCATTCCATTCGGGCGTCCCCGCCTGCAAGCCCTGTTCCGCGAGGCTTCCATACGTCTTGGCGGACGACTCGTAGAGACCGAGTTCGACCATCGAGAGATACGAGTGCGATGGCTCCAAAAAGTCGCTGAAGCGGGTCTGCGAGAGCTCGAGCTCGATACGATTCAGAGCTTTGAAGTCGTCGCGGAAGTGAACCAACAAGAGGTCTCCCTTGTGTCCCAGGAGAGAAAACAGCGCGGAGCACGGGCGACCATTTTCCTGCTCCCAACGCGTGAACAGCTCTACGACCTCGTTTGTGATCGCGGACTGCTCCGAGGAATCGAGATTCCGCCAGCTCGTCCAATCGAAGTGAAACATCTGATGCAGGACACTCGACCCCTCGAGTGTCAGTGGTACGGCGGGCAACTCAGGCATGACATTTCCTCTACGGTTATGGTGCGATCGACTGGCTTCCAGCAACGCCGCCGCACAATCGTCTACAGATCGGATGCTTCCGATTGCGAATCGACTCTGGCTCTGGGCGGTTGCAGGCGCTTATCGGACCGCGTTCTCTTGATTGTAATGACACTTTCGCTGATCAGCCGAGATCATTTTTGCGCCGTTTGAACCGCTCCGTGTACTCTCCGGCGGTCACGCCAATGACCCGCAGAAACGTTCTGCGCATCGAATCGGCGGATTTGAAGCCACACGCATCGGCGATCTCCTTCAGTCCCCTCGAGGAGCTGTCGATCATCTGTTGCGCGGCTTCAACGCGCATCCGATCAACGAATTGGCCAGGATTCATCTTGGTTTCGCGGAGGCAAACGCGCGAGAAGTGGCGGGCGCTCATGCCAATCCGCTCCGCAAGTTTTTCAACGGTGAGATCGTCTTTCAGATGTTCGAGCATCCAGACCTGCAACTCCCGCAGCGGTTCCGAGGCGACTGCCTGCCGCGAGAGCATGTGGCTATACTGCGATTGTCCGCCCGGACGGACCAGGAACATCACCAACTGGCGCGCCACCTTCAAGGCAGCCTGGTGGCCATGATCCTCCTCCACCAGCGCCAATGCAAGATCGATTCCCGCCGTGATACCCGCAGAGGTATAGGTCGAGCCATCCCGCAAATAGATCGGGTCAGGGCAAACCTCGACCTTCGGAAACTCGCGCGCCAAACGGTCGCAGAAATCCCAATGAGTTACGGCTCGTTTTCCGTCCAAAAGTCCCGCTGCCGCCAGGAGGAAGGCGCCGGTACAGATCGACGCAACACGTCTGGAGCGTGCCGCCGCATTCCTCACCCAATCGACAAAGCAACCGTCGTACTCCCCGCTCTCTGCCCCCGGACCTCCGGAGATGATCAGAGGTATCGATCGGACCTGAAAGCTCCCGCAGCGGAATGGCGTTGGTCAGCGAGAAGCCCCGATTCGTCCTGAGTTGGTACTCGTCATCCGGCGTTGCGATCTCGATGGCATAGCCAGAGGCATTGGCAAAGACCTCAAGTGGTCCCACAACATCAAGAATCTGGATAGGTGGTGGACCTGTAATAACAACTCTGCGCATGTCGTTATTGTAGGCTGGCGATCCTGCAACTGCCCCGCGAGCCGCCCCGGATGCAGACTTTAGTGTCCGATTTTGTCGGACTTGCGTCATGGAAGCTAAACTACATCTTCCATAAAATCGGGATGATACTGTACTGGAAGAGCCTACCCTTTTGCCCCATTTTGTTATTGTCCCCGGTTCGGAAACCTCCTGCGACGCATGGAATCTTGTGCTCGACAGGCTGCGGGAGTTTGGTCATACCGGCTGCATCCACAGCCTTGATCAGATCTCATGGACGCACGGAGTGGATGCCGCGATTCAGGCGCTTGCGGACAGAATAGGCCACAACGAGCAGACGATCCTTGTGGGCCACTCCATCGCCGGTCTGTTTCTTCCGTCCATCAGTGAGAAGATCGGCGCAGCAAGCCAAGTCTATATTGCCGCCATCCTGCCTCAGCCCAGCAAATCTGTGTTCGACCAACTCCTCATGGGCGAAGAGATTTTTTCACCGTCATGGAGCATCGGGTATGAAGCGATGCGGCGCTCTACAGATCCACTCATAAGCCAGCGAAGCTTTCTCGAATCGCACCTCTTCCACGACTGCCCTCCCAACTCCATCGAGCAATACTGGATCAAGTCGGATCTTCCGCTGCGTGCAATCTACGAAACCCCCTGCCCTGCATCAAGCACGATGGACCATTCCCACTTTATCGTGTGCACTCAGGACCGTACCCTCCAGCCCAGAGCCCAGCAGCCAGGCTCTGAGCGATTGCCCGGTGCCAGAGTCTCAGAGATCGATACCGGACATTGTCCCCATATCGCGGCACCGACAGAGCTTGCTGATCTCATCCTTTCGCGCATTGGAAATACTCATTCCTAGAGTCGACACGCAAGCATTAGAGCTTTCGCTGTGTAACTGCCTTACACGCTCACGCGAAGACTTGTGCGCTATGTAAAAACAAAAACAAGGGCAAAATTGACAGCGGTAAGAACGCCCGCAGAAACTCCAAAAAGTAAACAACCAGCCATGTCCGAAAACGTCGGAACGATGTCGTGGCAACCGGCGATAGAGGAGTCTAGGCTCTGATTATCGGTTCTTAGTTCAGCCCGTAGTTTGATTTACCCAGGAGAGTTCTGTGTCTACCCAAAGCATCAATCGCCGTACGTTTATGAAGGCTTCGTCCCTGTCTGCTGGCGCGCTCGCGCTCGGCTCGGTCGTGGCCGAGGCTGCACCGGTTCTTGCTCCCGCCGCCGCTGAGGCCCAGGCCCCCGCAGGTCAGGTCTATGCCAACAGCCTGAACTTCCGCACGCGCAAGAACATTATTCCGCTGCCCAAGTTCTCGGCGCAGAAGGTTGCAGAAGGGGTTCCCGATAGCAAGCTGACGCGCGAGACCACCGGTCTGCTGCGCGAGTACAGCACGCCGCTGCTGATCAACCACTCGCACCGTGTGTTCTTCTGGGCCAACGAGCTCGGCCGTCAGACGGGCAAGCCGTATGACGAGGAGCTGCTGTTTATCTGCGCCGCGTTCCATGACACCGGACTGCTGAAGCCCTTCCGCACCGAGGACGACCGCTTCGAGGTGGACAGCGCCAATGCGATGCGTCAGTTCCTGGACCTCCATGGCGTGCCGCACACCCGCATCCAGACGGCGTGGGACGCGGTCTCGCTGCACACGACGCCGGGCATCGCGGCGTATAAGCCGATCGAGGTAGAGCTGCTGTACAACGGCGTCGGCCTGGATGTGCTGGGCATCGGCTATGAGGGCCTCGATCCGAAGCTGCGGGATAAGGTGGTCGCCGCATTCCCGCGCGTGGACTTCCATCGCCAGATCGCAAAGGCGTTCTATGACGGCTTCGGCTACAAGCCGAAGACCACCGAGGGCACCTGCAACGAGGACATCTGCTCGCAGTTCACTCGGAACTACAAGCGCAGCAACTTCTACGAGCAGATCCAGAACTCGGCATTCCCGAACTCGTAGAATCCGGGCACTCAGGTTACTTCTAAAAAGCAATCAAGATCAGCCTGCAGAGGAGCATCTCCTCTGCAGGCTGATCTTTTAGAACCTATGCTCGCCCATTATCTACCGGAATAATTGCCCGTAAATAACGGGCCAAGGTGCACGTTCCTTCCACAAATTTATAACTTAGGCAAAGGTTGTTCAGATAAGTGGTCGCTGAGCAGACATAACTCGTTCACGCTACATGAGTCAACAACCGCCACCGACAAAGTGGACAACCTCGATCCGGTCGCCGTCGACTACTCCGACCGCAGGCCAGCTCGTGCGGGGCGCGATCTCCCCATTGCGCTCGACCGCAATCCGGTCGCCTTGCAGCGCCAGGGCCTCGACCAACTGTTGCAGGCTGCAGCCGCTAGTAAGCTCCTCGAAGCTACGCGACTGACCATTTATAACAAGCGTAAGGGACATTCCTTCAGCCTATCGCAGCGGTATCGTCCGATCAAACCGCGCCCCACAGCGCAACCACAATCGCACAGATACTATCCCAACAAAGCTCGCATCAGCCGCATCACCCGGCCTCCCGTCGGTGCTGGTGCTGGAGCGGTCAGGTACACCTCACGGTTTGCCCGCGACAGAAGCTGGATCGCCTCCTGTGCCGCCGGCGAACAGAACTCGTCGGCAGATGCTAACCGTGAATCCACCAAATATTCGATCGCATGTCCCAGCATCTCAAGCGCACGTCCTTGCGCTGCGGTGAGTCGCCCGGGCCACAACTGCTCTGGCGTCCCCAGCGCATATCCCGCCGTTCGCCCCATTCCTTTGGACGCTGTGGAGGGACGCAAAATCGGCGCAACCGGATGTGCAGTGGACATAAGTAACTCCCACTCCTATATCGGCTGCCCGCAAAGAAATATAAGCAACTATCTGTTCCCTGCTTGTCCTCGCGTTGCTCGTCTCTGCTGTTGCGTATTCTTCCCGTCATCCTGAGCGTTTTGTGCTTGCTGTCATGCTGACCGTCTTGTTCTTGCTGTCATCCTGAGCGCAGCGAAGGATCCCGACGCACTCTCTATCACCTGTACCGCTCGGAGCTTTCGGCCCCGGACAGACCGTACCCACATCGGTCCCGATGCGAAGCAAGCCCTGGCCCCAAATTCTTGTCAAGCCCTAAAACCACCTAACTCGAACCAAGCAAAAGAGATAAAAGTTGCCGAAAAGGTCCCCTGAATTTGCTATAGTTGTTCTAGAAATCAAGAAAACCCCGGCTCCCTGCCGGGGTTTTCTCGTTTCCATGCAACTGCTTCAGAATCACGATTTTAGCCGTAACTCTTTTAGAATGACTATTTTGCGCGACCAGCCAAGGCCGTAACAAATAGAAACAAAAGGACTTCCGTCCGGGCAATAGGGGGGGGAGGGGGCCTGTTTATGGCTACCGCAAGGGCCACAAATGATGCATCGGGCCACGTCCCTGTCCCAACGGAACTGCACTTCGCAGCGCGCCTTCGACGTACCGCTTCGCCGCCACCGCCGCAGCGCAGCGGCAGGTCCCCCAGCACCACCCGGCTCAGCAGCGCGCTCGACAGTGCACAGCCGGTGCCATGCGTCGAGCGGGTCGCGATGCGTTCCCCGGCCAGCCAATGGGCCTCGCCGTCTCGGGTCAACAGCAGATCGTCGGAGGCACTCTGCTCCGCCAGGTGTCCGCCCTTCGCCAGCACATGGGCGCGGCCGCCCAGACCGGCAATCGCCTCCTGCAGCAGCACGGCAGCCTCGGCCATCTCCCCACGACCGGCAATCGATCGCCCGGTCAGCAGCGCAAGCTCGTCCAGATTTGGCGTCACCCAGTCGACCAGCGGCAGCAATCGGCCCCGCAGCAGCTCCACTCCCGCAGCATCCAGCAGTTCCCTGCCGGAGCTGGACCGCAACACCGGATCGAGCACCACCACGATCTCGCGCCGTCCCCGCACCTCGGCCAGAAAGTCCGCAACGGCTTCCACCACCGGCGCTGTCGCCAGCATCCCCAGCTTCACCCCGGCCGCCGGCAGGTCCTGCTCCAGGCAGCGCAGCGTCGCCAGCACCACCCCGGCATCGACCGGGTGGCTTGCCGCCACGCCAAGGGTCGATTGCACCGTAAGACTTGTAATTGCGGAGGTACCAAATAGGCCATGCGCGGCGAAGACCATCAGGTCCGCCGTCACCCCGGCACCCGAGGACGGATCGAAGCCCGCAATCGTCAAAACCGTCTTCATCGGCCCTCGAGACTCGCTTCCAATCGCTTTTCGTCTTTTTTTCGAAAAAAGTCGAGATTTGGGAATAGGCCAGAAAATCGTCGATTTAGGTCCCTAAAATGGCTGCTCATGCCGCTAAAATGACCTCGCGGCCATGATTTCCCTATAGCACATTCGACCACGGCAAGGCAAACCTGCATCTCAGTTAATGGCTTACAGATGTTTGACTTAGCTTTTCTACCTCAAGACAATAAGAGATAGGAGTGTGTGAATGCAAATCATTTCATTGAAGGCGCACGGCAAGAGGACGCTGCAGATCGCTTCTCGGATCTCGGCCAGTCTGCTCGTGCTGGCGCTCGGATTCCCTGCCTCGGCAAGTGGACCCGATCAACCCGCCAGCACGGACCTGCGTCCTGTGAAGAGGTTCAAGCGCTGGATCCAGGTCGGCCAGGCATCCTGGTATGGCTTCAAGTTCCAGGGCCGCAAAACCGCGACCGGTGAATCCTACGATATGAACCAACTAACTTGCGCGCACCGCAGTCTCCCTCTCGGAAGCTGGGTCCGCGTCACCAACCTGAAGAACAAGAAATCGATCGTCGTCCGTGTCAACGATCGCGGCCCCGCGCTCGACAACCGCATCGTCGACCTTTCCTACGCTGCTGCCAGGGCCGTTGGCCTCAATGGCATTGGAAAGGTTCGGCTGGACTCGATGCGAGAAGGCGACCCCGAACTGACTCAGGCCCTGCTTGCCCAGGTCAAGATGCCGCTCCTCTCTCCGGTAGCGCTTCCCCTCTTCGGCCAGTAAATTCCGCGCGGCGGCACTCCCATTGCCGCCGCAGCTGGGATCGCTCTCTCTCCGCACTAAGTCCTCCTAATTCCAGCTAAACTTGAAGGATGAACCTCTCCTCTGGCGCAACGGAACCCGCCGCCTCTCCACACAAATTCAGCCTCCGCTGATCCGCTTAATCGCCTCGCCGTCGCGCTCGACTTCCCTTCCGCGCAGCCGGCGCTCGATTTCGTCGACCGCCTCGATGGCGCTTGCCGCTGGCTCAAGGTCGGCATGGAACTCTTCTACGCCGCCGGCAATCCGCTGCTCGAAACCCTGCGCCATCGCGGCTTCCAGATCTTCCTCGACCTCAAGCTCCACGACATTCCCAACACCGTCGCTGGAGCCGTTCGCTCGGTCGCGCACAGCGGTGCTTCCCTGCTGACGATTCACGCCAGTGGAGGCGAAGCGATGATTCGCGCAGCAGCCGAAGCAGCAGCCGTTCCTGGCGCTCCCAAGCTCCTCGCCGTCACCGTTCTCACCAGCATGGATTCCACCCAGCTCAACGGAATCGGCATCACCGATTCGCCCGCACAGCAGGTCCTTCGCCTCGCCAAGCTGGCGCAGCAAGCAGGAGGAACGCAGCTCGGAATGGTCTGTTCCGCCGAAGAGGTCGCTCTGCTCCGCGCCGAGCTCGCACCCGAAACCACGCTCGTCGTTCCCGGCATTCGGCCCGCTGGAGCCGCACTCGGCGATCAGCGCCGCGTCGCGACGCCCGCAAGCGCGATCGCCTCTGGAGCGTCGATGCTCGTCGTCGGCCGACCGATCACGCAAGCCGCTGATCCTGCAGCCGCTGCGCGAGCGATCCTCGAGCGAGATCGCTGCCGAGATCGCCCGCGCAACCGCCTAGATTCCCTCTGTCTCGTCCATCATCGCCTGGAGGTTGCGGTCGCTCAGCCGCAGCGCCAGCGACTTGGCCGAACCGCCTCCGCGCAGGAACTCGCTCAGCTCAATCTGGATCACCTCGAAGCCAAGCCGTTCCAGCCGATCGCCCAGATCGGTTGGAACCTTGCCCATCAGCAGCGTCCTGCCGATGTCGATCACGTTGCAGGCAAAGGCAGTCGCTTCGGCTTCGGTCACCGCGATCCGCTTCTCCGGCGCATACGCGGCTTCGATCGCCTCCAACGAGCGCGCATCGAACGCCTCCGGGAAGTAGAGGACATAACCGCCTTCGAGCGCCGCGAAGCAGGTATCGAGGTGGTAGAAGCGCGGGTCGACCAGATGCAGCGAGGTGACGTCGATCTTCCAGGCGTCGGCGATGTGGCGATGGCAATGACGGCAGGTGCGAACGCCGTGAGCGGCCCAGAGATGACGACCATCGGCGTCGAAGATGGCATCGCCTTCGCCCTCGAAGGCGGTCTCGCGCGGCGTCTCCCAGAGCAGGAAGCCATGCTCTTCGAGCCAGTGGCGAACCGGAGCTTCTTCGGTCTGCCGCTGGCGATGGGCGAAGCTGGAGATCGCGGCGATTCCATGCTGCACCAACGCTGCGTGGCCGACGAAGACCATGTCGGGCGAGCCAGCGACTGAAGGAATCAGGCGAACGTCGGCGAAGCGCTGGAGTTGTGCGTGGAGTTCGCGCCACTGCGCGAAGGCGACATCGCGGTTCGGACGATGCAGATTTCCCGCCATCCAAGGATTGATCACGTAATTCACGTCATACCATTGCGGCGAGCACATCAGGTAAGTCGGAGTGGCGAAGTGCGGCGGCGGAATCAGAGTTGCGGAGTGAATCAGGGTGCTTTGCATGCTTTCTGTCATATGAGGTTTCCTACTTTCCGCTGTAGAGTCTCCGCTCGCGGAGACAGATTCGTCAAGCAGGTTCGACGGGAATTCAAGGTTACCGAGTTGGGTGCCTTCGTCGCGTGGCTGCAGACGCAAAAAAGCTCCGTTTCCGGAGCTTTTTCTGTTGCGACTGTAGGTTGCGTTTTGAAATTAGAGCTTTTCGAAGAACTCGCAGGCCGAGCAGGAGATGTAAACGCCGCCGGGGATGCCGCGCTCACGGTCCTTGACGCGCTTGACGATGCGGGTGGGCTTGGCGCACTTGGGGCAATCGGTGCTCTTGTTCGTATCCATGACCTTCTTACGGTCGCCGGTCTTGGCAATCTTTGCCATAATGCTTCTCTCCTGATGCAGATCTGTGGACTGACGCGCTGGCGGTCCGGTTGCGCTGGAATCGGGGACTGCGCGGTTCGGACCCGCCGGAACTTCTCGGGGAGATCGGCGGACCGCTCAGAAGCGGCTCCTGGGATCGAAGGAGAAGACCTGCGGTGAGGCTCAGGAACCAGTTTACACGAAAAGACTTGCGGGTACGCTGCGCCGCCTCTTCGTGCCGGAAAAGGGGTCCCACCCCCTCCCCCTATCTTGGGAGCAAGTCGTTTCCCTACTATGGGTTACGACGACATGATCCAGGCAAAATCTTCATTTCAAAAGGGTTACGGCTAAAATCTTCTATCTAAAGGAGTTATTTTGGCCGAGAACGCCGAAACCCCAGCCAGTGGCTGGGGTTTCTCGATGCCATCGATTATAGCACAGTGCGCGTTATTGACAATCAGAACTTGCTACGGAGCTTTCACGAGTTCCGCGCTAGGCCGCGGCTGCCGTCTTCCCCGTGTGGTCGGTAGCATGGAGTTTGGCCGCTTCCTCGGTATGATGCGTCGCATGGAGGCCATGCCCTGCAGCGATTTGAGAGTGGTGAGCGCCCTTCTCGTGGTTGCCGGCTTCGTGATGCTTCGCCGCCTCCCGGTGGTGTTTTGCCGCGAGGTCGTGATGCTCAGCCGCGGCCTTGTGGTGTTCTGCGCCTTTGTGAGTCGCCATCTTCGATTCTCCTCTTTTCCAGGATTTTCGAGCTGAGACATCGTACTCCCAATCCCCGATCAGAACGCGGCTGAGAGCAAAACTTGCTGCGGTTAATTTTGTTGGCCTGAACTGTGAGAGAGCTGGGAGGAAAGGTGCGAGCGGTATGGGTGGTGTGGAGTCTACCGGGATCCTTCGCTGCGCTCAGGATGACGGCCAAAACTTACAACGGCAACAGCGAGAAGCAGACGCCGACAACCGGGCGATGGCAGACCGAGGCAACTGGGCAACGGCTAGCAGCTCGGAAAGCTACTGCGGCAGGCCGGGGCTGCTTTGAGAGGGGGGCGGCGGGATGGGCTGGACCTTGGTCTTGGAGTCGGGGTCGTCCGGGAAACGAACCTTGTTGGGTTGGTCGGCTGGGACCGGCTCGCCAGGCTGGCGCAGGGTCGGTGGGGCGCTGGCGCGTGCCGGTGTCGCCGGGTTGCTGGTCGCCCATGGCGATCTGGCGGGTGTTCGGCGGCGGGGCGTAGCCATTCATCTCGTCCTCGCTGTGGATCTCGACCGGCTTGCCGAGAGCGCAGATCTTGACCATCACGACCCGGTCGCCACGGAAGCGCACGAAACGGACGGTCTGCGGGACGTGGCCGTAGATCCACTCCTCGTACTTCGGAGCGTCGGGATCGCCGCTTTCATGCTCGCGAACCTTGCTCTCGGGGGTGCCGAGGGCGGCCAGCACCATGCGCTGGTTCATCCCGACCTTGGCCTCGTGCAGCGCGATCGACTCCTTGATCGGGGCTGGAAGCGTTTCGGCGTAGGCTTCGGCCGAACTTTTGGCGCCGAAGTCGACGAGCGGCGTCAGGAGAGCTTTTACCTCGGGCGCGGAGATATCCGGGACGCCGCCCTCGAAGACCAACGTGACGCGCGATCCGGTGGCGGGTGCCTGTACCTGGGTGACCGGGGCGTCGTTAAAGGATACGTGGCTGAGGAAGCGGTGCTTGGCGTATGGGCCGCCATTCAGGTCAACGATGATACGGTCGCGCTTAAAGGTAAGCGCGGTGACCACGACCCGGTCTCCGACGCCCGAGGACTGCCCTTTTTCGTAGAGCATTTTCTTGTACTGCTCGGCACCTGGGGTAAGCTGGCCGTTGGCCTGCAGCGTGAGGCCGGCGCCCATGGGCAAGGGGCGATGGGCAAAGCCCTGCTCGGCTTCGAGATCGCGCACCAACTCGCGCTGGCCGCGCTCGCCGAGCTGACCGCCAGGGAGCGGAATATGGGTGGGGGTGAACTGGGTGTTGACGTCGGCGGTTGCGGTCTTTTCGCCCACAACAAAGACCTGAGCCCGGACTGCGGGAAGTGCCAACGTGCATACCAGAACTGGAAATAATAGTCTGCCCGTGCGCCTGTCCATAGAGGCACCTCAGATATCTGTCACTCTGCGCCTATACGATGCCGTTTGACAAGGCCGCTGAAGCGGCTTTGTTGGTCCTACGCAAGTGACAATGCATATTGGGAAGTTTTTGTTTGTGGTCGATTGAGCGTGGGGACGCCCGGGTCATTTCGAGAAGCGAGCAAAATACAGGGTCTCTCCACTGCGCAGCGGACGGCAAAGACTGTCCGCCGCTTCGGTCGAGATGACGTGTTTGTTCTGTCGATAGGCTCCTAGCGGGGGTCGTCGTTGACGGAGCGCGTTTGCGGGGTCGTGGGCAGGATCTGGACCAGAGCGGGCGGCTTGGCCTGCTTCTCCATTGCGGTGTGCGCCGCCGGAGGAGCTACATCCATGGGATAGCCACCGGGCTCGATGGGCTGGTGGGTGTAGTTCCAGGCCCAGTCGCGGGTGGTGCGGATGAGAACGACGATGGCACCGAGGAGAAAGAGCACGGTGAACAGCGCGCCTTCCGGGCCGAGTTCGCCGCCGGTCAGCCAGGCCGGGCCGATGGCACGGGTCTGGACGACGGTGGAGATGTTCTCAAGGCCGTTGACCGGGAGGCCGAAGAGGATGCCGAGGCTGGCGATCCAGGCAAAGTGCAGTCCCCAACCGAGCCAGAGGGCGTGGGTGCGCAGCCACGCGGTGCAGAGGAGCAGGCCGAAGAGGATGGTGATGGCGGTGGCGGCGTGGCTGTCGCCGAAGCTGAAGCCGCCGAGGGCGGCGAAGAGCAGCGCCATGACGATCGTCGCCCAGGAGGGGCCGATGGCGTCGATGAGGCGGCGGTAGGGGTAGCCGCGGAAGGCGATCTCGCTGGCCAGGGAGAGGCCGGCGACGGTAGCCAGATTGACGAGTACGAGGACGAAGGAGCGCGGCTCGGTCCAGAAACGGATGTGGAGATCGCCGGCGAGTGCCATGGGCAGGACGGAGAGCAGGATGGTTCCCCAGCCGATGGCGGCGCCGGTGGCCCACTCGGCGCGGGCGGTGGGGCGGCGTGGGAGGCCGAGGGTCTCGCGCAACGGAGTGTTGCGGGCGACGACCGACTGCAGCATGGCGAAGCCCGCGCCCAGGAGGAGGACGAGGAAGAGGGCGTCGAGCAGGAGGAACTCGTCGCTGAGCTGGAAGCGGAGGGTGAGGCCCCGCGCGGCGCGAGCGGCGAAGAGCGTGGCGGCGACTGCCCAGGCGATCGAAGTGACGAACAGCGCCAGATGCAGCGAACGGCGCAGGCGCGGACGGGCTTCGGAGGGATTGGGATCAGACGGCAACAACGATAGGCACTCCTGCTGGACTTAGACGCCGATGGGTGCGCGGGCGCCACGCGTGAGGGTGAAGGTCAGTCGGCGGTGTAGAACTGCGCCATGTTGCGGAACTTCTCGTAGCGGCGGTCGAGCATGGCGTCGAGCGAGAGACCGCGGAGATCGGTGAGGTGATGCTGCAGGCGCTGATCGACGAGCGCGAAGGCCTCGGCGGGATCGGCCTGGGTTCCGCCCTCGGGCTCCTTGAGGACCTCGTCGACGCAGCCGAGACGGAGGGCCTCGCCGGCGGTGTATTTGAGCGCGGCGGCAGCCTGCTGCTTCTTGTTGGCGTCCTTCCAGGTGATCGCGGCGCAGCCCTCGGGGGTGATGACCGAGTAGATGGCGTTCTCGAGCATGAGGACGCGGTCGGCGACGGCCAGCGCGAGAGCTCCGCCGGAGCCACCTTCGCCGGTGATGGTGGTGATGGTCGGGACCTGCAGGCGGGACATCTCAAGCAGGTTGCGGGCGATGGCCTCGCCCTGGCCGCGCTCCTCGGCGTCCAATCCCGGGATACGCGCCGACGAGATCGATGAAGCTGAAGATGGGACGGCCGAACTTCTCGGCGATCTTCATCGCGCGCAGGGCCTTGCGATAGCCCTCGGGCATGGGCTGGCCAAACTTGCGATCAACCCGCTCCTTGAGGGTGCGGCCCTTGAGGTTGGCGACGACCAGGACGGGCTCGTCGTGGAAGAAGGCCATGCCGCAGGTCATGGCGTGGTCATCGCCAAACGCGCGGTCGCCGTGGATCTCACTGAAGCCGGTAAACAGTGCGGAGATGAAGTCCATCGGATAAGGGCGCTGCGGGTGTCGCGCTAGCTCGGTCTTGATCCACGCCTCGGGAGCGGGCTCGGGCGTGTGGGCGGATGAAGTGACGTTATGTTCTGCCATTGGTCTATAGATACTTCAGGATACTTCCAGAGGATGGATCCAGGTGCTTCCAATTCCACTTCGATTGTATGGCATGGCGGGCGCGGTTGCGCTGGCTTACTTGCAGGGAGGCGATGGGGCGTTGCTTGAAGAGTGCTGCGCGCACCAATTAGCATGAATCGCCGACGCAATATTGTGCCCGGCTACGGACTGTTTGCCCCGACCTTTGCCCCCTGACCACCTTTCACTCACCAAGGAGCTCCCTCTCGATGAAGGCTTTTTCGATGTACTCGCGGCTCTGTTGCACACTCACCCTAGCGGCGCTTGGCCTTGCGGCTCCCATTGTTCCGGCGCAGGCAGCGGCTCACGGGGAGCAGCATCTGCGCAGCAAGCTCTTCGTCTACGATCTGCGCGACGGCTCGTCTCACCTGGTCTATACGGCAGACCAGATCTGGGAGGCGCCGAACTGGTCGCCCGATGGCAAGTATCTGATCTCGAACTCGGGCGGCGCGATCTATAAGCTGGTGCTCAAGAAGGATGGCACCGCCGCAGACGCCCCAGAGGCTCGCCATCCCGGCGAACTTTGAATGTAACAATGACAAGGCCATCTCGCCCAACGGCAAGAAGATCGCCTTCTCCGCGACGGTGCCGCCGCAGAAGGGATCGCAGGTCTTCCTGGCAAACGCCGATGGCACCGAGGTGAAGCTGATGACGGAGGATTCGCCGAGCTACTTCCACGGCTGGTCGCCGGATAGCAAGACACTGGCGTTCGTGGCGCAGCGTAACGGCAGCGGCCAGTACGACATCTATGGCGAGCCGGCGGCGGGCGGCGCGGAGGGGCGGCTGACGTTCAATCCGCACCAGGACGATGGTCCGGACTACTCGCCCGACGGCAAGTGGATCTATATCAACTCCGACCGCTCGGGCAAGGAAGCCGCGTGGCGCTTCCCTGCCGAAGGCGCCGGCCCCGAGGATGCGAAGGCCGAGATGGTCGTCAGCGACGGCCTCGAGGACTGGTTCCCGCACATCGCGCCCGACGGGAAGAAGCTGGTGTACATCGGCTATCCCGCAGGCACTCCCACGCACAACCCGCGCAACGTGCAGATCGCGATCAAGCTTGTCGCGATCGATCACGACAAGGTCGCAAGCACCCAGAAGACGCTGGTCGAGGCCACCGGTGGACAGGGCACGATGAACGTCAACTCCTGGGCGCCTGACTCCATGCGCTTCGCCTACGTCACCTACGAACCCATCCCGTAGCGGAGTTGGCGGCCAACACCATTTGGCCGCCAACGTTCTTTGCCGCAAATGCGATTGCCCTGCTTACGATTTGTGCCATTATGCAGCACATTTCCCCATCTCCCAATTGCGAACTCAACGCGATGGAGCCGCACAAGACCGGCCGGCAGCTTGACAGTCTTGTGCAAGTACCTGCCTGCGCTGCGTATTCTCCGGAGTCAGTTGCACGGACTGGCGCTGCAGATCGAGGGCTCGCTCGGGCTGGCGGAGTTGCATGTAGGCAGCGGCCTGTCCCTCTGCGATTTGCGCTTTGAATTCATCTGCCGCAGGGGTTCCGCTCTCGCCATACGGACTTCTGCGAGCAGCTTCCTCAAACGCGGAGATGGCGAGGAGCGGTTGCTGCTGTGCCAATTGAATCTTTCCAATCAGAAGATACCGCTCGTAGTCTTCGCGAGAGAACGCGCTGAGTTTTGCAGCGCTTCCACCGCCTCCGGCAAGCGGCGCTCGGCGATATAGAGCAACCCCAGGTTGAACCATCCGGAGTCGGTCTGCATGATCTTGAGCGCGGCCTGAAGCTGCTCTTCTGCCAGGCCGTACTGCTGCTCGCCGAGCGCCGTCTGTGCGCGGATGAAGAGCAGCGTGGGATCGCCGGAGAAGAGGTCGGATGCGCGGTCGGCAGCATCCTCCGCATCCTTGAAACGTCCCAGCGTGGAGTAGATGGCGCTGGCATTCGCGAATACCTGGTATTGTTCCGCGCGTTGACGATCGCTGCCGCCCGAGGATGGCAGCGAGGACAGCAGGTTTTGCGTGTGGCAGTCGATTGGCGCCAGAGCGGGCGTGCCCTGCGATTGTGCGGCGTTCCGTACGAAGATGATCGCAGTCGTGTCCATATAGACTGGCGTCCACGTTTTGCTTGCGCAATCCGCCAGCAGAGGAAACGCACCGAGCCCATAGATGCGTGAGAGCGGAAAGATAACGGTGTTGATGCGATAGGACTGCGCGGCTTGGGTCCATTGGGGTGAATCAAGCGGGAGAGCGACGAGCGCGCGCTGCTCCTCGATGATATGTTCCCCAAACGGAACATATCGCCCATCGGCGAAGTCGGGATAGTGCGGACTTATCCGCCACACCAGATAGCTGCTCAGATTGAAATCGGAGAAGACATTGGCTGCGAGATGATTGCGCAGCAGGAAGGCGGTGGCGTTCTCCGGAAGCCACCAGGACGGGCCAGCGCCGAAGAGCGTTATCTCTCCGGAGGAGAGATACGTGCGATTGGTGATCAGGTCGAAGGAGCGGACAGCAACCAGAATCGTAAGGAGCGCGGCCCCTGCGATTGCGAGAGGCTTCTTGAAGGGCATGAAGCGCTTCGGCGTGGATAGCTTCGAAAGGACGGAGCCGCCGAGCAGGCAGATGAGAAGGATGCAAGGTCCTTCCATACGCGCATGACGGACGAAGGCAAACGCCGCCACCAAGAGCACAAGTGCCGGACCGAAACGGCGCTTCCAGAGGCAGGCCAGCGCGACGAAAACGCCAAAGCCGAGCAGCCACCAGCGGGCGCTATCAGGGGTTCTCCATCCCAGCTCCTGGAGCGCGCTCGCTCCCTGAACCGGCGCCCACTCTTCGAGCAATACGCTCTGCCATCGGGTCACAGCCTGCTGCCTGCTCACCGCAAGGAAGATGCGAATGCCCCATGGGTTGAGAATCGTAACCGCAACGGTAGCAAGCAACCAAGGAAGGGCGCGGCGGACACGAAGGATTGCCGCAGCACGTCGCGAAGTGAAGGGTGTTTCGAGAGCTTCGGTGATCAGGTAGGCCGCGATCAGAGCAATTCCAGCGATGAAGCCGGTGTGCAGGTTGACCCAGAGCAGCATGAGCGGCGGCAATAGCCAGAGCGGCGCACGACGATCTTCGAAGTGCTCCACGAGAACTCGTCGCGAAGCATGCGAAGAGAATCATGGTGAAGAGGCTTGCGCGGGGCATCGTCTCCGACGCGAGGACAGGCACCGCGAGGACGGCTAGAACCACTGCCCAAAGACTGCGCCGATAGACCAACACAGCGGTGCAGCCGACACAGGTCAGCGCACACAGCCAAGAGATCGCAGCGTAGCCACCAACTTGATAGAGGAGGTAAAAGACAACGCAGGA
Source organism: uncultured Acidobacteriaceae bacterium (assembly GCA_963755245.1). Taxonomy (GTDB): domain Bacteria; phylum Acidobacteriota; class Terriglobia; order Terriglobales; family Acidobacteriaceae; genus Edaphobacter. The sequence goes on from CAVWJY010000018.1 coordinate 58,809, forward strand.
TAAGACCGGATAGATCCATTCGACACCATGTGCCGTGTAGGAAAACATCTCGGTGCGAGGGATGGCGTGATGGCTGAGCAGATAGCGACCGCTCGCCATCTGCCAGCCAAGGTCAAAATCGACAACGGTCTTGAGCCCTGCGATCAGCGCGTAAAGCAACGCCAATGTTGCAAGCCCTACGCGTAATCCTTTGTACCAATCGAAATGCGGTTGGGACTTCGAGACGACGCGTCGTGGCGAGGAGCTCACGATGCGCGTCCGTTTGTTGCCCAACCGTCGCTCCGAGAATCCATGTTTGATTCTAGCGTCGAACGGGACGAACCACGCAAACGCTAGTCGATCACGCGCACGCCACCGCGACCGACTAACTCCTCCACCTGATCGATGAAGAGGCGATCGGCTGCAACCATCACGCCCTGGGGCTCGAGCACGGCGCAGAACTCGCCCGGCTCTTCGAGGTCGAGCAAGAGCTTGCCGGTGCCGGGCGCGCCCACGAAGATGGCGTTGAGCTTTTCGAGAAGCGTCTTGTCCGGATGGTGCAGCGGCACCTTGATGCGCAGCGACTCGGGCAGCTTCAGCTTCACATCCTCGAGGGCGATGATCTTCGAGATCGCCAGCTTGGGGGCGGAGTCCTCTTCGCCGCGCAGCGAACCTGTAACCAACACGGGCACATCGATCTTCAACTTCTCGGCGAGCTTTTCGTAGCTTTGCGGGAAGGCAATCAGCTCGATCTTGCCGACGGTGTCTTCGAGCGCGGCCTGCGCGTAAAGCTCTCCGGAGCGCTTGGACTTCGCCACCTTGAGGCCGGTGATGACGCCGGCGATGGAGATCTCGTTCTGCGGCTCCTGGTTGCCTCCGCGACGGAAGACCTGGGGCTCCGGCTTCATCTCAACCGCTGCCGCGGTCGTCACGACCTTCATATTTCGTAACTTTTCGCGATACTTATCCATCGGATGGCCGGAGACGAAGAAGCCAAGGACCTCTTTTTCGCTCTGCAGGCGCATGTGCTCGTCCCACTCCGGCACCTTGGGCAGGTCGTCTTCTTTCTTCGAGCCGCCCATCGGTGCATCGTCAAAGATGCCGAAGAGACCGTGCTGGCCCGATGCCTCGTCGCGCTGCGCCTTCTGCGCACGCTCGATCGCCTTGTCGAGCGCGGCCATCACCTGCGCGCGGCCGCCGAAGCAGTCCATCGCGCCGGCCTTGATCAGCGACTCGAGCACGCGCTTGTTCAGCAGGCGGAGATCGATCTTCTCGCAGAACTCCCAGAGGCTCGCGAAGCCGGGCTTGCCTTCCTCCTGCAGCTTTGTCCGCGCAGCGATGATGGAGTCGATCGCATTCTGGCCGACGTTCTTGATGGCGCCCATGCCAAAGCCGATCGCGTTGCCGGTCTCAGTCGTGGTCGGGGTGAAGCTCGCGAACGAGATCTGCACGCTGGGCGGCACGACGGAGATGTTCATCTCGCGGCACTCGGAGATGTACTTGACGACGTTCTCTGGCTTCGAGGTTTCGCTGGTGAGCAGCGCGGCCATGAACTCGATGGGATAGTGCGTCTTGAGGTAGGCGGTATGGTACGCAAGCAGCGCGTAGGCCGCGGAGTGGGACTTGTTGAATCCGTACTCGGCGAACTTGGCCATCAGGTCGAAGATGGTGCCGGCGACGTTTTTGGGATGCTTGTTTTCCGCGGCTCCTTCCATGAACTTGATCTTCTGCTTGGCCATCTCGGCCGCGTCCTTTTTACCCATGGCGCGGCGCAGCATATCGGCCTGGCTGAGCGAGAAGCCGGCAAGACGGTTGGAGATCTGCATGACCTGCTCTTGGTAGAGCATGACACCGAGCGTCTCGGCGAGGATGGGTTCCAGCTCCGGCAACTCGTATTCGACTGCGCGGCGACCCCATTTGCGCTCGATGAATTCGTCGATCATGCCGCCCTGAATCGGGCCGGGACGATAGAGGGCGTTGAGCGCGGTGAGGTCCTCGACGGTGTTGGGCTTGTAGCGGCGGAGCACGTCGCGCATGCCGCCGGACTCGAACTGGAAGACGCCGGAGGTGAGCGCCTTGTGGAAGACCTGCTCGTAGGTCTTCGCATCGTCGAGCGCGATGGTGGCCATATCGATGTCTTGGCCGGTGGTGCGCTTGATGAGCTTGAGGCAGTCGTCGATGACGGTCAGCGTGGTGAGCCCAAGGAAGTCCATCTTGAGCAGGCCCATCTTCTCGACCGCGCCCATGTCGTAGGAGGTGACGATGTCGTCGTTCTTGGCGCGGCTGACGGGAACGAGCTCGGTGAGCGGCTGCGGGGCGATGACGACTCCGGCAGCATGGACGCCGGCGCCGCGGATGAGGCCTTCGAGACGCAGCGCGGCGTCGATGACCTCCTTGACCTTGGGATCGGATTCGTAGGCCTGCGCGAGCGGGCCTTTGTCGGCGAGCGCCTTATCGAGCGTGATGCCGAGGGTCGGTGGAACCATCTTGGCGATGCGATCGACCTCGCCGTAAGGCATGTCGAGGGCGCGACCGACGTCCTTGATGGCAGCCTTCGCCGCCATCGTGTTGAAGGTGATGATTTGTGCTACCTGATCGGTGCCATATTTGCGGCGAACGTACTCGATGACCTCCTGACGGCGGTTCATGCAGAGGTCGATGTCGATATCGGGCATCGAGATACGTTCCGGGATTCAGGAAGCGCTCGAAGAGGAGCTCGTTCTGCAAGGGATCAACGTCGGTGATCTCCATGCAGTAGGCGACGAGCGAACCGGCGGCCGATCCACGGCCTGGACCAACGGGAATGTTCTGCTCGCGGGCGTAGCGGATGAAGTCCCAGACGATCATGAAGTAGCCGGGAAACTTCATGTTCTCGATGATCTGGATCTCGCGCTCGAGGCGCGCGTGATAGTCGTCGATGGTCTTGCGCAGAATGCCGCGGCTGCGCAGATGCGCGATCGAGGTCTCGAAACGCTTCTTGAGGCCGTCGCGGCAGACCTTCTCGAAGTAGCTGTAGAGGGTCTCGCCTTCGGGGACCTCGAAGACGGGGAACGGATCGGCGACCTTCGACAGTTTCAAATTGCAGCGGTCGACGAACTGCATGGTGCGGGTGCAGACCTCAGGATGCTCGGCGAAGGTGCGATGCATCTCCTCCGCGCTCTTGATGTAGAACTCCTGGGTGTCGAACTTGAAGCGGTTCGGGTCGTTCATGCTGCCTGCGGTTTGCACGCAGAGCAGAATCTCGTGGGCGCGCGAGTCATCGGCCTCGACGTAGTGGCTGTCGTTGGTCGCGATGATGGGGATGTTGAGCTCGCGCTCCATCTTGAAGAGCGCGTCGCAGACCCCCTTGTCGGGCTCGAGGCCGTGATCCTGAACCTCGAGGAAGAAGTTGCCCTTGCCGAACATCTCCTCGAACTGGCCGGCGGAGCGCTTGGCCTCTTCGTACTTTCCGGCCATCAGGTGCTGGTTGATCTCGCCGGCGAGACAGCCGGAGAAGCCGATGAGGCCTTCGGTGTGACGGGCGAGGAACTCCTTCGAGACGCGCGGCTTGTTGTAGAAGCCGTGCAATGCGGCCTCGCTGGTGAGGCGGACCAGATTGCGATAGCCGGCTTCATTTTCGGCGAGCACAAGGAAGTGGTTGTACTTGCCGGCACGGGTGCGGTGGTCCGCTTCGGTGGAGATGTAGAGCTCACAACCCAGGATCGGCTTCAGGTTCTTCTTCTGCATGGCGTTGAAGAAGTGGACGGCACCGTAGATGTTGCCATGGTCGGTCATCGCCGCGGCGGTTTGGCCGAGGTTGCTCAGGTGCGAGGCCAGTTTGTCGACGTCGCAAGCGCCATCCAGAAGCGAATAATCCGTATGAAGATGAAGGTGGGTGAACTCTGCTGCCATAGCTCTATTTTATGGCTTGGCGGAGGAGCCCAGATGGCTGAGGAAAACCCGGTCCCAAACGGCAGGGATCAGGGCTTAGGGATCAGGGATCCGCTAGTCGTCTTCGTACTCTTCGCCGTCGTCGTCGTACTCGTCGTCCTGGTTTCGCAGGGCGAGTTGGTCGAGGTCGAGGATGGCGCCGGGTTCGGCGAGATCGAGGCCGTCGGGGGTGGACTCGGCGGTGCGGACGACGTCGGGAGCGTAGGGGGTGAGATTGAGCCGGGCGGCGTTGCTGCTCGCCAGCTGCAGGCCGTAGAGCAGCGCGGTGGCGCGGCGGGTATCGAGTCCGACCGGTGGCGAGCGCGTTGATGACCACCGAAAGGGCGACCTGGATGGACTCGCGGTCCTCGAGCGTGGAGAGCTGGATGTGCTGGCCGGGAACAGATAGCCGCGGGTCACGGCGGTGTGGCGATAGCCGCTGTGGCGCTCGTTGAGGCGGTGTGGAAGTAGCAGTAGGGGGCCTCGGTGAGCGCGGGCGACTTGCAGCGGAGGCCGTTGGTCCTGATGTGACGGCAGAGTGGATATTGCATGGAACTCTCCTTTTGGGCATCTTTGAATCGGTTAGGGTCCTCCCCCCCTGGGGGTATCTTGGACGCAAGTGCAATGGATGCCGTCATTTAGCGGCATACGTCGCGCTAAAATCTTGCATCCAAAAGGGTTACAGCTAAAATAGTCTTTCTGAAGGACTTAGGGCCTTAACGGCGAAAGCCCCGGCGTTGGCCGGGGCTTTTTTCTCTCTACTTCTATTAGAGCAGATTGGAGGGGACCTTTCGGCACATTTTTTCTCCTTTGGTTTGTGAGAGATAAGCCGTTTTGGGGCTTGACAGGGATCAGGACGGCGGTCTCGCTGCGCTCGATCGTGCTCTTCGTCGCGATGGGCCGCGGCAAAGAGCACAGTGGACGGACCAATGGCGGAAAGGTGCGATCGGCATCGGTAGTGCCAAGGGTATCGGGATCCTTCGCTGCGCTCAGGATGACAACGGCAACGACAACGCAACGACAACGGCAACGGCAAGAAAATGCGAATACAGGGTCTCTCCACTGCGCGGCGGACGATGAGGCCGTCCGTCGCTTCGGTCGAGATGACGTCTCTTTTACTTTGTCCACTCAATCACGACTGACGAGAAACGGTCAGCTGATCCCTGCTTCCTATCCCTGTTCTCTATGCCTTGATCTCTGCCCTGGTCGTATCATGACGAACAGGCCCGGATGTGGGCCGATTGTGCTAACCCAAGGAGAATCATGATCATCGTTAATGACGAATACGTCACCCTGGATACCCCGAACGGCCCGATGCGGACCCATATCGTGCGGCCGGCCGCGCCCGGACGGTATCCGGGAATCGTCTTCTACTCGGAGATCTTTCAGATTACGGCGCCGATTCGGCGGACGGCGGCACTGCTCGCAGGACATGGCTACATCGTCGCGATGCCGGAGATCTACCATGAGTTCGAGCCGGCAGGGACGGTGTTCGCCTATGACCAGGCGGGGTCGGACCGCGGGAATGTGCTGAAGACCACGAAGACCATCGCCAGCTATGACGCCGACGCGCGGGCGGCGCTGGACCATCTGAAGTCGCGGCCGGACTGCACCGGCAAGCTGGGCGCGATGGGGATCTGCATCGGTGGGCACCTGGCGTTCCGCGCGGGCATGAATCCGGATGTGCTGGGGACGGCGTGCTTCTATGCGACGGACATCCATAAGGGCAGCCTGGGCGAGGGGATGAAGGACGATTCGCTCGAGCGGGCGAAGGATATTCAGGGCGAGCTGCTGATGATCTGGGGACGGCAGGATCCGCATATCCCGCTGGAGGGCCGGATGAAGGTGCTGGCGCGGCTGAACGAGCTGGGGACCCGGCTGAGCTGGCATGAGGTGAACGGCGCCCATGCGTTCATGCGCGATGAGGGCGTGCGGTACGATCCGGAGCTGGCGCTGAATCTGTACCAGCTGGTGCTGGCGTTCTTCCATCGCAAGCTGGGGCAGGGCGATCTGCCGGTCTAGAACTCGGTTGCGTTTGTGAGAGATCGGTCTGGCTGGGGAGCGTGGGTCGACTCCCGGCTGGGCCGATCTTTTTTGGCTGCATCACAGTCGGAAGACGAGTTGGAGGACTTCGACGACGCGGCGGCGGTACACTGCGGCATGGCAGCTTCGCTGTACATCGTCGTCGAGGGCGAGGATCCGGGGTACGACATCTTCGTGAATGGGCGGGCGCTGGCGCGGAATGAAGACGCGGTGGAGCGGCTGGCGCTGGCGCTGGGGGTGCGGCCGCTGATCGAGTTCTTCTCGGCGGATGAGAACTCGATGGCGCTGCTGATCGAGGAGGGCGCGGGGGATCCGGAGCTGATGCGGAGGCTGCCGCCGCCGCAGTGGTACTCGGCTGCGGATGGGCTGGCGACGGTGGAGGCGCTGGTGGGCGCGCTGCGGGCGGAGCCGCAACAGCTCGGGAGAGACGGGGCGCGGGTGTTGGCGGAGCTGGAGGAGTATGAGACGGTGCTGCGGAAGACGCGGGCGCGTGGGCTCCGGTGGCATCTGGCGGTGAGCTGGCGATAGGTTCTAGTCAGTTGTTAGTCTGCTTGTTTAGCGCAGATAGACAGGCAAAGTAGATAAGATCTACGGATATATTCAGCGGCAGGAACACAGCTTCGAGCAACAAAACAGAAGGGCCGCGCCGGAGCGCGACCCTTTTGTTTGTTGCGGGGACGGATAGGTGATGCGAGGTTAGCGGTTACCGCCGCCAGCCTGGGGGGCGCTGTTGCCACCGCCACCGGAGCCGGGACGACGACCGCCACGACGACGACGGCTGTTCGGGCGACGCTGACCGCCTTCGCCGGGGGTGCCGGCGGGGCGACGGCCTGCGTTCGCACCGGCGGGCGTGGGAACGCCGTCGGCACGGTTGAAGTTCGGCTCGTCGGCATCTTCTCCGTCGTTGTCCGTGTCGTTGTCGTCTCCGTCGAAGTCCTCGTCGTCCACCAGCTCGTCTTCATGCTCAGGAGCTTCGGTGGCGCGGGGTGCGCGGAGCGGCAGCGGCGTCGAGGCCGACCGTGCCGACTTCCGGCAGGCCGAGCTTGGCGCGCTGCTCACGCAGAACAGCCTTGCGGGAGAGCTTGATGCGGTTGCCTTCGATGGCGAGGACCTTGACCAGGATCTGATCGCCCTCGCGGAGCTCGTCCTTCACTTCCTTGACGCGGTGCTCTGCGATCTCGGAGACGTGGAGGAGGCCGTCGGTGCCGGGGAAGATCTCGACGAAGGCGCCGAACTCGGCGATGCGGACGACCTTACCGAGGTAGGTCTTGCCGATCTCGGGCACGGCGGTGATGTCGCTGATCATCTGGATGGCGCGGGCGAGGCCGTCGGCGTCGCTCGAGGCCACGTTGACGCGGCCGCTGTCATCGACGTCGATCTTGACGCCGGTGGCGTCGATGATGCCGCGGATGACCTTGCCGCCAGGTCCGATGAGGTCGCGGATCTTGTCGGTCGGGATCTGCAGGGTGTGGATGCGCGGAGCGAACTGCGACTTCTCTTCGCTGGCGCCGGCGATGACGGCGTCCATCTTGTCGAGGAGGAAGAGACGGCCGCGGCGCGCCTGCTCGAGCGCCTCACGCATGATCTGGGGGGTGATGCCCATGATCTTGATGTCCATCTGCAGGGCGGTGATGCCGTTGCGGGTTCCGGCGACCTTGAAGTCCATGTCGCCGTAGTGGTCTTCGGCGCCGGCGATGTCGGAGAGGATGGCGTACTTGTCGCCTTCCTTGACCAGACCCATCGCGACACCGGCGACCGCGCCCTTGAGCTTGATGCCAGCCTGCATCAGCGAGAGCGAGGCTCCGCAGACGGTGGCCATCGAGGACGAACCGTTCGACTCGAGGATGTCCGAGACGACGCGGAGGGTGTAGGGCGACTCTTCCTCGCCGGGCAGAACGGCTTCGATGGCGCGCGAGGCGAGCGCGCCGTGACCGATCTCGCGACGGCCCACGCCGCTCATACGGCCAACCTCACCAACCGAGAACGGCGGGAAGTTGTAGTGCAGCATGAAGTGGCGCTTGATCTCGCCCTCGTAGCTCTCGAGACGCTGCGCGTCGTCGGTGGTGCCGAGGGTGGCGCTGACCAGCGCCTGGGTCTCGCCGCGGGTGAAGAGGGCGGAGCCGTGGACGCGGGGGAGAACGCCGACCTCGATGTCGATCGCACGGATCTCGTCGAAGGCGCGGTGGTCGGGACGGATGCGGTCGTTGAGGACCTGCTCGCGGAAGATGTTTTCGCGGAGGAGCTCGTAGTACTTGCTGAGCTTCTTGCTGGCCGCGGCATCGCCCTCGGGCAGCTCCTTCTTCAGCTCATCCTTGATCTCCTTGACCAGGGCGTAGCTGTCGAACTTGGGGTGCTTCTGGGTGTCGAGGGCGTCCTTGAGACGGTCGCCGATCTTGCCCTTGAGCGCGTTCAGGTAGTCGTGGTCGATCTCGACGGCGGTTGACCGATGCGCTTGGTCTTGCCGGCGCGGGCGACGAGGTCTTCGATGGCGGCGCAGATCTTCTTGATCTCTTCGTGGGCGAACTCGATGGCGCCGACGACGTGCTCTTCGGAGACTTCCTTCGAGCCGGACTCAACCATCACGATGCCGTCCTTGGTGCCGACGACCATGATGTTGAGCTTGCTGACAACGCGCTCGGAGTAGGTGGGGTTGACGATGAACTGACCGTCGATCAGGCCGACGCGCACCGCGCCCACGGGACCGTGGAAGGGGATGTCGCTGAGGGCGAGGGCGCAGCTGGCGCCGTTGATGCCGAGGACGTCGGGATCATTCTCCTTGTCGGCCGAGTAGACGAACGCGACCACCTGGGTCTCGTTGCGGAAGGCCTCGGGGAACAGGGGACGGATGGGGCGATCGATCTGGCGGCTGGTGAGGACTTCCTTCTCGGAGGGACGGCCTTCGCGCTTGATGAAGCCACCGGGGATGCGGCCACCGGCGTAGGTGAACTCGCGGTACTCGACGGTCAGCGGGAAGAAATCGATGCCTTCCTTGGGGTCGGGCGAGGCAACGGCCGTGGCTAGAATAACGTTGTCGCCGCTCGAGGTGAGGGCGGCGCCGGAGGCCTGCTTGGCCATCCGTCCGGTTTCAAATTTAATCTGCTTGCCGCCGGCAAGCTCGACTATGACATCCTGCTTCATCGTCTTTCCTCTTCTCTGCTTCTCGTTTGGTCAATTATGTAGGGAACTTGTGCGGGGCCTGGTTCGCGGTCGTGATGCGGATTGCGCTCAGGAAAGCGAAAGGCGCAGGATCGCCAAGACGCCAGAAGCGTCTTTAGCGAGCTGCGCCGCCCTAATGTCTGTCTGCTTCAACGTATGCGTCTTGCTCTCGATGTACGTCGTCGTGTGCGACGCGAGGCCGCAGACTTTGTTGTTGCTGCCCGGATGGAAGGTCGCGAATCGGCCGTCGCTCGCAGCTTCAGCAGCAGGAGCGACGACGATCCTGAACGATGACTGCAGCCGATGCATGACGGCCGAGCGAACTTCCATGAGATGGATAATCTCTCCGGGGTGGGGACAGCTTACTTACGGATGCCGAGCTTCCCGATAACATCGCGATAGCGGTCCGCATCGCACTTCTTGAGGTAATCGAGAAGGCGGCGACGCTTGCTCACGAGCATCAACAGGCCGCGACGCGAGCCGTGGTCCTTCTTGTGCGTCTTGAAGTGTTCGGTCAATTCGCCGATGCGCTCGCTGAGAATAGCGATCTGAACCTCGGGGCTCCCGGTGTCAGAGTCATGCGTGCGAAACTTCTCGATAATGTCTGTTTTTTTTACGGATGCCAACACAGCAGTTCTTGCTCCTGATCTTCTTCTAGTCCACTCGTAGTGTCTAAAAGAGGATAGCACCGGTTCGAGATCGGGGCAATTCTCTGGAGGAGAAAAGACGAGGGACAGTAAAAAAATAACCGGGGAGCCCATGAGGACGCCCCGGTTATTTGCGTTCGGTGGTCGGTTAGGCGATGTTGGCCTTGAGGAAGGCGAGCGAGCGCTCGCGCGCGATGGCCGCCAGCTCAGGCTGGTAGTCCGCACGGGAGTCGCAGTTGAAGCCGTGGTTGCCGCCCTCGTAGACGTGGATGGTGACCTCGGGGTGGTTGGCAGCACGCAGCGCATCGATCTGGTCGACGGCGATGTGCGCGTCGTTGGTGCCGATGTGCACCATGACCGGGCAGGTGGGGTTCTCGGTGGCCACCGATCCGATGCCGCCGGGGTAGTAGGCAACGGCGCAGGCGGGGTCCATGTTGACGGCCTTGCCGCGGGTGGCCGAGAGCCAGCTCATGAAGCCGCCGTAGCAGAAGCCGATGACGCCGATCTTCTTGTCGGCCTGCTGCGCCTGCGCGTAGGCGTAGGCGGCGGCGACGTCGAGCAGCGCGGTCTCGGGATTCAGCTTGCCGTAGTAACCGAAGGCCTTCTGCAGGTCCTCGCCCTCGTAGCCGATCTGAACACCCTTCTCCTGGCGGTCGAAGAGCGCGGGGGCGACCACGAAGAAGCCATCCTTGGCGTACGCATCGACCGTGCGCTGGATGTGCGGGTTGAGACCAAAGATCTCCTGCACCAGCACGAGCGCGCCGATGGGGGTTCCCTCGGGGGCGGCTACGTATGCATCCAGTTCATGTCCATCGCTTGCGGTCAACTTCGTCCACTGTGCCATTGAAACTCCAATTCTGTTCTTGTTGCGTGTTAAGTGCTTCGTTCTGCAGCCCCTCGAAGATCCACTGCGGAGGCGCTACCCAAGGCCAATCATAAGCTAGCCGACTGCGGATTAGAGGGCGATAACCGGCCAAGAGATTCGCGAAGACTGAAGAAGGCGGGCTTGGGGCGGTAGACTGCGGGGTTGGCCACGGAGCTCGGCAGGGCCGGAATCGAAGGGCAGAGGCCGCTCGGGGAGCTTGTCGGGGCGGGCGTCCTCGCCGTTGAGCCAGGTGTAGCGATCGGTGATGCCCCAGGTGAGGACGGCCTTCACGGCTGGATCGGTGAGGACGGTCGCGAGGTAGCGCTGGTAGGTCTCGGCGACGGCGCGGTCGCGGTCCGGGATGGCCTGCGGGAGGGCGCGGTCGTTGACGTCCATCTCGGTGAGAAAGACCTGGAGGTCGAGGTCGCGGAGATCGCGGAGGAAGCGCAGGAGGCCGGGGCCGTAGGTGTAGCGGGGATCCGGCTGGGAGTTGGGTGCGGCGGCGATGTGGGACTGGATGCCGACGGCGTCGATGGGCACGCGGCGGGCGCGCAGGCGGCGCAGGAGCAGGAGGACGGCGGCACGCTTGGCCTCGGCCTCGGGGGTCTCGTTCTCGATGCCGTAGTCGTTGTAGGTGAGCAGGGCTTGGGGATCGGCGCGGCGGGCGGTGTGGAAGGCGAGTTCGATGTAGTCGTCGCCGGCAAGCTTGAGCCAGGGGCTGAGACGGAGGCCGTCGGGGCGGCCGTCTTTGGGCTCGATGGCCTCGTTGACGACGTCCCAGGAGTGCATGCGGCCGGCGTAACGGCCGGCGACGGTCTCGATGTGCGCGACCAGCAGCGCCTTCGCATTGGCGGGGGTCGCGACGGTGGCGAACCAACTCGGAAGCTGACGATGCCAGCAGAGATTGTGGCCGCGAATCTTCATGCGGTTGCGCTCGGCGAAGGCGACGAGGGCGTCGGCGGGATCGAAGTTGTAGGTGGTGGGCGTGGGACGGAGCGGTCCCCACTTCATTACGTTTTCCGCGACGACGATGCTGGCCTGCTCGCGGACCAGCGCGGCGTAGGCGGGGTCCTTATCGAGGAGCGCGGGAGCGACGGCGCAGCCGAAGAGCAGGCCGCTCGCGGCAGCGCGCGCCGGCAGAGAGGCGGAGCCGGTGAGGTCGGGGGCTTCACTGCGGTTCTTGCCGTGGCCGTGGAAGAGAGGGCTGGCGTAGGCGTGCGTGGCGAGGACAGCGGCGGACTGGCTGGCGAGCGCGAGCAGGCGGCGCCGGGAGAGACGGCTCAAGGGGAGGCTCCGATTGTGGGAGAGATTGGCCGGAGGCTACCGGCGCTCCCGGTCCTCAGCATACGCTCGCATCTCGCGAGTCCAACCAAGAAAACGGAGGAACTGGCGACGCTCGGACCAGAAGAGGTGCCAGAAGTCGGCGATCTTGAGGGTCTCGGCGCGCTTGCCGGAGTAGGTCTCGACGCGCCAGCGCAGATAGGGGCTGCGCCAGGGCGTGAGGTGATTTCCCTTGGTCGCATTCCACATAAAACGCACGGTATCGATCACTGTTTCTCCCCTGCTCCAAGTGTAGCGGATGGAATGTACTAGAAGGCGGTTTGACGAAGCCCTGCGCCTAGGGCTTGAGCATGGAGCTGAGAATCTTCTCGGCGACGCTGCTGGCGGGAACGTTGTAGGTGCCGGCGAGGATGGCCGCCTGCAGGGACGCGACCCGGGCGGTGCGGACGTCGGAGTCGGAGCTGTCGAGCGCGGTCGACAGCTCGCCGCTGGCGGCGCTGAGGGTGGCCTGGTCGCTGTCCTGCGATTCCGCTGAGACCGGAGCCGATGCCGAGGCGCCTCTGGCCGCAACTCCGACTCCGCTCGCCGCCGGGGTGGCGACGCTGCTGCGGGGGATCTGCGGCGGCCGGACATCGTTGGTTATATTCACTGAGCTTCCTCCATCTCCAATAACCTCATCGGCGGAGACTGGTTAGACTTTAATAGCGAGCGTTCCCTTTTGGTCCCGGCTGGTAATCTGCAGCTCCTGTTACCTGCTGGCCTGACGGTAACCTTGGCGGCGATTCCGGTCGACGCGCTGCCGCTTCCCGACCGCTTTCGCTGGACGACGGGCTGGGAGACGGCAAACGGCGGCGGCTCTGTCCGGGAGAACGCTTGCTTCCGGACAGAGCCGCTGCTGGAGTTCAAGTATCGGTTTAAGTTAGCTGGGTAAGATGCGGAGATCGCCGCCGGTCATGTCGCTGGGCTGCTCCATGTTGAGCAGCGACAGGATGGTCGGCGAGATGTCGCGCAGGCTGCCGCCGTCGCGGACGCCGACCTTTCGTCCGGCGTCGGTCGCCAGGATGAACGGCACCGGGTTGGTGGTGTGCGCGGTGTGCGGGCCGCCGGTGACGGGGTCGATCAGCATCTCGGCGTTGCCGTGGTCGGCGGTGACCAGCAGGCTGCCGCCGTACTGCTTGACCGCCTGATAGATGCGGCCGAGGTGGAAGTCGACGGCCTCGACGGCCTTGACGGTGGGCTCCATCTTGCCGGAGTGGCCGACCATGTCGGCGTTGGCGAAGTTGACGATGATGACGTCGAAGGCGGTGTCGTTGACGGCCTTGACGACGGCGTCGGCGATGCCGGCGGCGGACATCTCGGGCGCGAGGTCGTAGGTGGCGACCTTCTGCGAGGGGACCAGCTCGCGGTCCTCGCCGCCGAAGGGCTTCTCGATGCCGCCGTTGAAGAAGTAGGTGACGTGGGCGTACTTCTCGGTCTCGGCGACGCGCAGGTTGCGCAGGTTGGCCTGCGCCATCAGGTTGGCGAGCAGGTTGTCCATCGACTCGGCGGGGATGACGATGGGCAGCTTGAAGTTCTTGTCGTACTGCGTCATGCAGACGTAGTGCAGGTCGGACGGAACCTGATTGCGCGGGATCTCGGCGTCGAGCTCGGCGGCCTTGGGCAGGCCGATGCCGCCGTCGCGCGTGAGGCCGGAGTTGCGGGCGAGCACGCGGGTCACCTGGCGGACGCGGTCCGCGCGGTAGTTGAAGCAGATGCAGACGTCGTGGTCGCGGATCAGGCCGACGGGCTTGTTGTCGGCGTCGACGCAGGTGAAGGGCGGGATGAACTCGTCGGTGACACCGTTCGAGTAGCACTCGCGGACGCGGGCGATGGCGTCGTGGTAGGTGCCGCCCTGCGGGGGCTCCGGTGACCATGGCGTCGAAGGCCTGCCGCTCCTTCTCCCAGCGCAGGTCGCGGTCCATGGCGAAGTAGCGGCCGCTGACGCTGGCGAGACGGCCGACGCCGTACTCCTGAAAGCTGCTGGGCGAGCTCCTCGAGGTAGCCGACACCGCCGGTGGGCAGGGTGTCGCGGCCATCCATGAAGGCGTGGACGAAGACGCGGGTGAGCTTGTGCTGGGCCGCCATGCGCAGCAGCGCGTTGAGGTGGCGCTGGTGCGAGTGCACGCCGCCGTCCGAGAGCAGGCCGAGCAGGTGCAGCGCTCTTCCCTTCTGCCCCGCGAGCTCGAAGGCGCGGACCAGGGTGGGATCGGTGAAGAAGCTGCCGTCCATGATGGCGGTGTCGATGCGGGTCATGTCCATGCGGACGATGCGGCCGGCGCCGAGGTTCAGGTGGCCCACCTCGGAGTTGCCCATCTGGCCGTCCGGGCAGGCCGACGAACTGCTCGCTGGCGCGCAGCAGGGTGTTCGGGAATTCCGCTAACAGCTTGTCGTAGTTCGGTTTACGAGCCGCGGCAATGGCGTTGGCGTTCGTTTCGGCTCGGTAGCCCCACCCATCCAGAATCGTCAGAACAATCGGTCTTGGCATGCTGCTTCAGCATACCAAGACGGCAGGGTTCGGGGAGCGGGAGGAGGGAGTTGGGAGAAAGGTGCGGCCGGCAGATACCTTCGGATTACACCTGGATGACTTTGGCGCGACGGGCTCTGCTGGAGTTGCGGCGGGTGCCGGTGCGTCGTCGATATATTCGACCAGGGGGTAGCCGGCGACCTTCCAGCCGTCGAAGCCGCCGCGCAGGGGGCGTACGCGGGGACGCCCAGGCGGTGGAGCTGCAGGGCGACCTTGGCGCTGGTCTCCTCGCTGGGACAGGTGCAGTAGAGGATGACATCGCGGTCGCGCGGAATGCGTTCGCTGTGCAGGGCGAGCTCGGCGGGGCCGACGCGGACGGCGCCGGGGAGGACGCGCGGGTCGGGCAGGTAGTCGAGCGGGTGGCGGAGGTCGACGATGAAGGGCGCGGCGACGCCGTTCTGCTCGGCCTCGTCCAGCATCGCCTTGAGCTCCTCGGGCTCGAGGCGCATCTTGTGCAGCTGGCTGAGGAAGCGGCGCTGCTTGATCACGCGATAGAGCGAGCAGGCCCAGAATCATCAGGAGGACAAGGCTGACGGCGAAGTGGCCGAGGAGATGGAAGAAGACCGCGCTCTTCTTGGCGATATCGCCGAAGAAGCGGCCGGCCATCAGGTAGGCCTCGGCCCAGAGAATGGAGCCGGCGAGGTCCCAGAGCACGAAGCGCTCGAAGGGCATGCCGGTCTGGCCGGCGATGGGCGCGGCGACGGTGGAGAGGCCGGGGACGAACTTCGCGAAGAGCAGAGTGACCGGGCCGCGGCGGGTGAAGTAGCCCTCGGTCTTGGTGACGCAGGTGGTGGCCTCGAGCGAGAAGCGGCAGAGGAGCTTCAGGACGCGGTTGCCGAAGCGTCGGCCGAGCAGATACCAGAGGCTATCGGAGAGCAGGCAGGCGGCCAGCACCACCATCAGCGACGGCATGCGCGCCGACCTTGTGGGTCGCCGAGAGCGTGCCCGCCGTCAGCAGCAGCGGAATGCTCGGGATGGGCACACCGAGCTGCTCGACCAGAACCCAGAGGAACAGGATCAGATAGGCGTACTTGACGAAGAGTGCGAGCGCGATAGGCATAATCGGGGTGACAACTCTATAGATGTTTCACTGTACCCCTTTGATGCGAAGGTTGCGAAGTCTTCCTGTGCGTCGCGCGTTGCGGGGATGAAATTCAGGCATTGCGGCACAAAAGAACGGGCCGGAGTTGCTCCGGCCCGACTCGCTGAGTGCTCAATCGCCAGATTCGCCTACTGAGCGAGAATAAAAGGCATCTCCACCAGGTGCTGTCCGACGAACCACGACTGGAGTTCGTTGGGACGGAGGATATCGCTGATGACCATGTCGTTGGTGCCGTCGTCGCCGAGCTTGTCGGCGGCCGCGGCGATGTCGTGGCAGACCTGCATGATGTGCTTGTGCGCCTCGAGCAGACGGGAGATCTGCACGGGAAGCTCTTCGCGGCCGCGCGGAGGCGGCTGGATCCTAGTGATCTGGGCGACGTCGCCGCCCATGGCGATGCTGACGCCGCCGAGGACCTGGATGCGCTCGGCGATGGTGTCGACCATCTCGATCTGTTCGTCGAAGTGCTTATCGAAGAGCAGATGAAGCTGGTAGAAGGTGGGTCCGGAGACCTGCCAGTGGTGCTTCTTGTACATGTCGCGGAGCGTGATCGAGTCGGCCAGGAGCTGGTTGAGCTGGTTGACCATCTGCTGGCGCGCCTCGGCGCCGAGCCGGTGCGGCATGTCCACGACCACCTGCCCGAACCGTTGAACTTCCTTGGCCTGCGCGTGCCAGCGTGGGGTATCCACGTCGGGCGCGGCGTCGATCTTCTTTGTTGCAGTTGCCATCTCTCACCTCTGTATGGGATCAAACTCGCACGTACAGGCGTGAGATGCGAAACGGGACGAGCGCGGTTTCCCGCTGCCCGTCCCGTTTGCCTGTTGTGCACTGACTGCTGTTCTGCTGCGCTGAACTCGCTACTTTACCTGCACCGTGGGGGTTACCGAGAAGCCGGGACGCAGGGCGTAGTCGGCAGTCGTCATCCTTCAGGTCGGTGAAGTCGATGCGAACCGGAATGCGCTGCACCACCTTCACGTAGTTGCCGGTGGCGTTCTCCGGCGGGAAGAGGCTGAGACGCGAGCCGGTGGCGCCGCCGATCTGGGTGACCTTGCCGTTGAACTTGCGGCCGCCGAGGGCGTCCACGCTGATCTTGACCGACTGGCCGGGACGCATGCGGTCAAGCTGCGTCTCCTTGAAGTTGGCGGTGACCCACAGGTTGGTCAGCGGAATGACGGTGAGGACATCCTGACCGATGCTGAGGTTGACGCCGACGTCGACGTTCTTCTTGTTGATGATGCCGGCGATGGGCGCGGTGATGTGGCAGTAGCCGAGGTTCAGGCGGGCCTGATCCACCCTGGCCTGCGCCTGCTTGACGGCGGCCAGCTGCGAGTTGGCGCGGGCCTGCTGCGCGCGCACCTGCTGCGGGCCGTTCTTCACCGACTGCGTGCGCCTGGAAGCGGGACTGCGCGAGACGCTGCTGCGCCTGCCGAACGGCCTCCTGGCCGCGCGATCACGTCGGCCTGCGCCTCGAGCACCGCCGCGGTGTCGGCGCTGGCCGTCGCAACCGCGGCGTCATACTGCTGCTTGGAGATCACGTCCTTCTGCACCAGCGGGGTGTAGCGGTCGACGTCGAGCTGCGCCTTCAGGGCGTTGGCCTGCGCCTGGGCGACGCGGGCCTGAGCGGCCTTCAACTGCTGCTGCGCCTGCGCGACGGCGGCCTGGCCACCGGTGACGTCCGAGCCCGACGTGCTGATGCTGGTCGAGCTGGTGACGCTGGTGATGGGCACGTTGGCGTTGGCCTGGATGTAGTCGGCCTGGGCGCTGGCGAGGTTCGCCTCCGCCTGGTCGAGCGCCACCTGATAGTCGCGGGGGTCGATCTCGGCGATCGGCTGGCCCTGCTGGACCTTCTGGTTGTCCTCGACGTAGACCTTGATGACCTGGCCGGCGACACGCGAGCTGACCTGGTAGAGGTCGCCATCGACCTGCGCGTCGTCGGTGTCCTCGACAAAGGTCGAGTGCCAGTAGAACAGGCCCGCGCTGACGACCAGCAGGATCAGCACGGCGATGACGATGAACTTGCGCCGCGACTTCTTCGCCGGGGCTCGGTCTCGACGTCGTCGTGCGGCGTCTCCTTCGGTGCGTGCTTGCTTCATCTTGATTCTCTTGGTCTGCCAAGGTTACTTCCCTCCGAGATAATCCTTGTAACGTGTCTGCGCCACACCCAGCGCACGGGCCAGCGAAAGCTTGGCGACGTTGTGCTGGTAGAGCGCACTGATGTATTGATCGTTGGCCTGCTCGGTCTGCGTCTGCGCCTGCGAGACGGGCAGATTATCCGAGACTCCGGCATGGAAGCGCTGCTGCGCCTCGCTGAGCGCCTCGGTCGCGAGCGCAACGTTCGACTTGGTCGCCTCGACCAGCTTGGCCGCGGCCTGGATATCGAGGATGCTGTCCTGGATATCGGCGTTGACCTGCTGGATCTGGTCCAGGTAACGCGCGTTGGCCTGGGCGTACTGCGCGCCGGCTACCTGCTCGTCGCCGTGGGTCTTGGCGATCTGAAGAATGGGGGCGGTGATCTCGCCGTTGACGGTATAGGTGCCGTGCGAGTGGCCGACGGTCTCGCCCTGATCGCCGAAGTTGCCGCTGACGTCGGCCTGCGGAAGCTGCTGCTGCCACGCGGCCTTCTTCTGCGCCTCGGCGGCCTTGACCGACTCGTTGAGCGCCTGCAGATCCTTGCGGTTCTTCAGCGCCTCGGCGAAGGCGGTCTTGGGATCGATGTTGTCGAGCGCGGCGTAGGGCACGTCGTCGCTCAGGCGGAACTTCTGGGCCAGCGGCAGGCCGATGGTCCGAGCCAGCGCCAGCTTGTCCTTCTCGAGCTGGTTGGTCGTCGAGATCAGGCTCTGCTGCTCGTTCTGGTAGTCCACCTGCGCGCGCAGCACGTCGATGCGCGGGCTGGTGCCGGCGTCGTGCGCGGAGACCGCCTGATCGAGCGAGAGCTTCGAGGTCGCCAGCTCCGACTTCACCGCGGTCACACGCGCCTCATCCGCCACGCAGAGCAGATAGGCGTTGCCGACCGTCAGGACGACCATGTCGCGGGCGTCCTCGGCGGAGAACTTCGCGCTGGCGAAGTTGTGCTTCGCCGCCAGGTAGTTCTGCAGCGAGGGTAGGTTGAATAAGGTCTGGCTGAGGTAGGCGCGGAAGTCGATGACCTGGAACGGTCCGATGATCGGATTCACGCCGGGAAACTTCAAGCCGTACGCCGCCAGGTTGAGCTGCTCGACCTGATGGCCGCGCCGCCGGAGACGGTCGGCAGCAGGGACTGCAGCTGCTCGCAGCCGCTGGCCGTTCGCGTTCTGCACCGACGACGACTGCAGGATGATGCCGAGGTTGGTCCGCAGGCCGCGCTGGATCGCGTCCTCAAGCGAGAGGTCGATGACGCCGTCGGTGGCCGTGCCGGTGACGACGCTGCCCCGGAAGGCGTCCTGCGACACGCCCGAGCCGGACTGCGTGCCCGACGGCGCTCGACAGCTCCTGCTGCGCCTGGCTGACCGCGCCCGTGCTCAGGCCCTGGTTGGCGTACGTCGCGCTCGGACCCGCCGGCCCCGTGCTGCTGCCCGGAGTCTGGGCGAGCGCCGGCGCGGCCAGCAAGCCGAGCAGACAACCGCCAACGACCGCGAGCGTTGCCCGGGTCTTTCACTGTTTCTCTTCGCCCCATGTTCTGTATGTTACCTGTATTCCAAAAGTCTTTCGAAACCGCCCGATTCCTGCCGCACCAAACTATCAAACTTGCCAAGCAATTGAAGGTGCAGAATTTCACTCATGGGTTCGATGCATGCGGAGGGCTCCGAATGTTCAAAAAAAGAGGTCGCATGGGACTCGGCAAGACCATGCCGCAGCCGGCGTCCGATAAGCGACCGGCAGGGCATGCCAGTCCCGTAAGTCTCGCGATAGACTCATCTGCAATCTTTCAGGAGGCTGTTTAATGTTTCTCGGCATTGATGTCGGTACAGGTGGCACGCGTGCGGTGCTGATCGATCGCAGCGGCGCGGTGGTCGCCTCGCAAGAGCGCGGAGCACGCGGCGATCCACTCCGCACAGATCGGCTGGGCCGAACAGGACCCGGAGGACTGGTATCGCGCCGCCACCGAGGCGATCACCGCCGTCATCGCGGCCGGGGGCGTCGCGGGGCGTTCCTCTCCGGCGGCGAGATCGAGGCCGTCGGACTGACCGGCCAGATGCACGGCTGCGTGATGCTCGACGCCGATGGCCAGGTACTGCGCCCGGCGCTGATCTGGTGCGATCAGCGGACCCAGCCGCAGTGCGACTGGCTGACCGAGAAGATCGGCTTCGAGCGGCTGATCGAGCTGACCTGCAACCCGGCGCTGCCGAACTTTACCCTGACCAAGCTGCTGTGGGTGCGCGAGCACCAGCCGGAGATCTTTGCCAAGATCGCCCACGTGCTCTGCCCCAAGGACTACGTTCGCTACCGGCTGACGGGCGAGTACGCGATGGACATGCAGGAGGCCTCGGGGACGCTGCTGCTCGACGTCACGCACCGGCGCTGGTCGGAGGAGGTCGCGGCGGCGGCGGGCATCCCGATGGCTGGCTGCCGCGTTTGTTTGAAGGACCGGAGATCTGCGCGCGCAT
The DNA here is from genome assembly GCA_963755245.1 of uncultured Acidobacteriaceae bacterium. GTDB lineage: Bacteria > Acidobacteriota > Terriglobia > Terriglobales > Acidobacteriaceae > Edaphobacter. Next base: position 78,934 of record CAVWJY010000018.1, read on the forward strand.
CTCGGAGGACGGGCGCGGCGGCGACCGGGCTCTCCGCCGGCACGCCGGTCGCGGCGGGAGCGGGCGATCAGGGAGCGGGCGCGGTCGGGATGGGCATCCTCGATCCGGGATCGGTCTCGGCGACGATTGGCACCTCGGGCGTGGTCTTCGCCTCCACCGCAGCGCCGACCAAGGACCGGCTGGGCCGCCTGCACACCTTCTGCCACGCCGCTCCGGGGCTGTGGCATGTGATGGGCGTGACCAACGGCGCCGGGCTGAGCCTGCGCTACTTCCGCGACACCTTCGCGCCGACCGCCAGCTACGACGAGCTGAGCGAGCTGGCGGCACAGGTTCCCGCAGGCAGCGACGGCCTGCTGTGGGCGCCGTATCTCTTCGGGGAGCGCACCCCGCACCTCGATCCCGAGGCACGCGCCGCCTTTGTCGGCATCACCGCATCGACCACGCGCGGCCACTTTGTCCGCGCCGTCCTCGAGGGCGTCGCCTTCAGCTTGCAGGACACCTTCACCTTATTTCACGAGCTGTGCATTCCCGTCAGCAGCATCCGGCTCGGCGGCGGCGGAGCGCGCGGGCCGCTGTGGCGGCAGATCCAGGCCGACGTCTACGGCCATCCGGTGCAGCTGCTCGAGGCCGAGGAGGGCGGAGCCTTCGGCGCGGCGCTGCTGGCCGGCACCGGCGTCGGGGCGTGGCCGACGGTCGCGGCGGCCTGCGCGGCGACGATCCGGGTCGCCGACACCATCGAGCCGCGCTCGGCAACGGAGATGCGGGAGGCCTACGGCCGCTACCGCAGGGTCTACCCCGCGCTGAAGCAGATCGGCGAGGCATAACCGTTCCCCTGCGGCAGGCTCCCTGCGAGTCTGCCGCAGGCCACGTAAGCGAAACTCCCAACCGACTTTACGCGTCCAACCCCCAATGCGAACCATCACCCTCGAAGAGCACTTCGTCACACCCGGGTTTCTTGAAGCCACCGGGGCCTACGGCAACGGCGCGCCCGCGTTTCAGGCGATCCAGCAGAAGCTGCTCGATCTCGGCGACGGCCGCATCGCCGACATGGACGAGGCCGGGGTCGATCTCCAGGTGCTCTCGCTGGCCGCGATGGGTCTGGACGAACTCGACGCCGCGACCGCCACGCCGCTCGCCTGCGACGTCAACGACGAGCTGGCCGCCGCCATCCAGACGCACCCGACGCGCTTCGCCGGGCTCGCGACGCTGGCGATGAGGGACCCGGCCTCGGCCGCGAAGGAGCTCGAACGCTGCATCGGGACGCTCGGCTTCAAGGGCCTGATCCTCGACGGCACCACCGGCGGCGAGTTCATGGACCAGCCGAAGTTTCTGCCGGTCTTCGAGGCGGCGAACGCGCTGAAGATTCCCATCTATCTGCACCCGGCGCCGCCGCCAAGGCGGTGAAGGAGGTCTACTTCAGCGGCCTGCCCGCGGAGGCGGCGCATCTGCTCTCGATCGCCGGCTGGGGCTGGCACGCGGAGAACGGGCTGCACGCGCTGCGGCTGATCGTCACCGGGCTCTTCGATCGCTTCCCGGAGCTGCAGATCGTCCTCGGCCACATGGGCGAGGGCTGCCGTATGCGCTGGCGCGGTCGAGCAACGTCCTCGGCGTCGCGACCAAACACCTGCAGCGCAGCGTGGCCGAGTACTTCCACCATAACTTCCACGTGACCACCAGCGGCTACTTCACGCTGCCGCCGTTTCAGTGCGCGCTGGAGGTGGTCGGCATCGACCGGCTGATGTACTCGGTCGATTACCCGTTCAGCCCCAATACCCGGGGACGCGACTTCCTCAACGCGCTGAATATGACCGACGGCGATTATGCCAAGCTGACGCACGGCAACGCCGAGGCGCTCTTCCAGTTATAAAGATTTGCATCAGGGATGTTGAGGAGATAAGAATGTCGAACGAACAGAGCAACGCGGCGGCTGCAATCAAGGTCGCCGTCATCGGGTTCGGACTTGCCGGACGCGTCTTCCACGCGCCCTTCGTCAGCGCGGTGCCGGGGCTGCAGCTCACCTCGATCGTCCAGCGCAAGGGGGACGAGGCCGCGAAGGCCTATCCAGAGGTCGCGATTCTGCGCAGCTTCGAGGCGGCACTCGCCTCGGACGCGGAGCTGATCGTCATCGGCACGCCGAACGAGACGCACTACGCGCTGGCCAAGCAGGCGCTGGAGGCCGGCAAGCACGTCGTCGTGGACAAGCCGTTCGCCGCCACCAGCGAGCAGGCGCGGACGCTGGTCGAGCTGGCCGCCGCACGGAAGCTGGTGCTCGCCCCCTTCCAGAACCGCCGCTGGGATGGGGATTTCCTCACGGTCCGCGACGTGCTCGAGCACGAGGAGCTGGGCCGACTGGTCACCTTCGAGTCGCACTTCGACCGCTTCCGCCCGCTGCCCCGGCCCAACACCTGGAAGGAGTCCGGCAGCGCCTGCAACGGCCTGCTCTTCGATCTGGCGCCGCACCTGCTCGATCAGGCGCTCGCGCTGTTCGGGGCTCCGGAGGCGATCACCGCCAGCGTGCGCAAGGATCGCGACACCTCCGACATCGAGGACGCCTTCGACATCGTGCTGCATTATCCCGGGCTGCTCGCCATCTGCCGCTCCACGCATGCTGGCCTCGCGACGCCTCGCCGCGCTTCCTGCTGCACGGCACCACGGGGCAGCTTCAAGAAGTACGGCCTCGACCCGCAGGAGCCCGCGCTGGTCGCCGGTGGCCACGTTCCCCGCTTGAACGAGGCGCCCGACGCCGAACCGGACCACTGGCTCACCGAGCAGGAGTCGCACTGGGGGCTGCTGACGGTCGCGCCCGATCCCGCCGAGCCCGGCATCCTCGTCACCCGCAAGATCGAGACCCGCCCCGGCGATTATCGCCGCTTCTACGCCAACGTCCGCGACGCCATCCGTGGCGTCGCGCCGCTGGCGGTCACTCCCGGAGGACGGCTATCGCACCATTCGACTGCTGGAGCTTGCCCGCGAAAGCAGCGCCAGCCGACGCACGCTTCCGGTCGAGTTTTAGGGCGACTTTCCGGCTTGTGGCGCAGACGGCGTGGATATAGGCTGCGATATCCACGCCTGACTTCCTTGGTACAGTGGAAGACGATGAATACCGTGACGAATGAATCTCCCGCTGCGCTTCCCCTCGGCTTCGAGTGGGGCGCGGTCAAGGCCGGAATCAAGGCAAGCGGCAATCTGGACCTGGCCGTCGCCAGTCGCTCCCAACGGAGCCAATGCCGCAGCGATGTTCACCACCAACCAGCTCGTCGCCGCTCCGGTCACCGTCGGGCAGACGACACATGGCAGCCACCGGCGGCCGCATCGCGACGGTGCTGGTCAACGCCGGCAACGCCAACTGCGCCACCGGCGCCGCCGGCATCGAGGCCTGCATGGCGACCTGCGCCGCCGCTGCCGAGAGCTTTCAGCTGCAGCTCCGACGAGGTCTTCCCCTCCTCGACCGGCATCATCGGCGTTCCCTTCCCTGCCGAGAAGGTCGTCGCCGCGCTGCCCGCGGTGAAGGCGTCGCTGGGCAGCACGGCGGAGCACGCCGAGCTGTTCGCCCGCGCCATCATGACCACCGACACCAAGATGAAGATCAGCAGCGCGGTCATCGACGTGGACGGCGCCGGTCGCCAGATCCGCATCTTCGGCGCCGCCAAGGGCGCCGGCATGATCCATCCCCAGCTCGGGCCCGCCGCACGCGACCATGCTGGTCTATCTCTTCACCGACGCTCGTCGCCGACCCGGCCGAGCTCTCGGCCCTGCTGCACCCGGCGGTCGAGCGCAGCTTCAACAGCATCTCCATCGACGGCGACACCTCGACCAACGACACCGTGCTGCTGATCGCCAGCGGCGCCAGCGGCGTCAAGCTCGACGACGGCGTCCGCGAGGCCTTCGCCAACGCGCTCGACGCTGGTCTGCGAGTCGCTCGCGTTCAAGATCGTCGATGACGGCGAGGGCGTCGGCCACGTCGTCACGCTGCATGTCACCGGCGCGCGCGACGCGGCCGAGGCGAAGAAGGTGGCCAAGTCCATCGCCCACTCGCCGCTGTGCAAGACGGCCTGGTCGAGCGGCGACCCGAACTGGGGCCGTCTGATGGCCGCCACCGGCTACTCCGGCGTCACCTTCGATCCCGAAAAGGTGAAGATCTCCATCGGGCCGCACCTGGTCTTCGCCGATGGCCTGCGCGCGCCCTCCTTCGACAAGGACGCGACCCACCAGACCATGCTGCAGCGCGAGTACACCATCGCCATCGATCTCGGCCAGGGCGACGGCGAGTGCCGCTTCCTGACCTGCGACCTGACCGCCGAGTACGTCTCCATCAACGCCGACTACTCCAGCTAACCGACGGGTTAGCCGACTGGCAGCCGATTATCGGTTATCCAGCGAATATTTGAAGCCCCATGCCTCGCACGCGCGGCACGGGGCTTCTTCTTGTTGGCTAGCGCCTACGTCGCCTCGCGGCCCCAGATGCCGCCTCCGCGAGATGACGTTTCCGCTCAACCCTATTATCTTTATGCATAGTGCCATTAGACAGAAACGGGAAACCTATGACGACCAAGCTTGAGACGGCTGCGCAGATCGACTACACCGCCGAGGTAGCCGAGTGGATTGAGGCATTCGACGAGGTCGTTGCCGCCGACTGGGAGCAGGGCGCCGAACTGCTCGGCGCCCTCCGCCAGCGCGCCCGCGAGGCCGGCGTCCCCACCCCCGGCGAGCTGACCACGCCCTACCGCAACACCATCCCCAAGCACGAGGAGGTTCCCTACCCCGGCGACCGCGACGCTGGAGCGCCGCGTCGAGAGCCTGATCCGCTGGAACGCCATGGCGATGGTGCACAGCCAGAACAAGAAGGACGCCGGCATCGGCGGCCACATCTCCACCTACTCCTCGCTGGCCACGCTGCTTGAGGTCGGCTTCAACCACTTCTTCCACGCCAAGTACGGCGAGCCAGCCCGGCGACTTCATCTACTTCCAGGGCCACGCCTCGCCCGGCGTCTACGCCCGCGCCTATCTCGAAGGCCGCTTCGACGACGCGCGCCTGAAGAACTTCCGCCACGAGCTGCGCGACACGCCCGGCCTGTCCTCCTATCCGCACCCGTGGCTGATGCCGGACTTCTGGCGCTTCCCCACCGTCTCGATGGGCATCGGCCCGCTGAACGCCATCTACCAGGCGCGCTTCATGAGCTACCTGGAAAACCGCGGCCTGATCGAGAAGACCGCCGCGCAAGGTCTGGGCCTTCGTCGGCGACGGCGAGACCGACGAGGTCGACACCCTCGGCGCCATCTCGCTCGGCGCACGCGAGAAGCTCGACAACCTGATCTTCGTCGTCAACTGCAACCTGCAGCGGCTCGACGGCCCGGTGCGCGGCAACAAGCGCATCATCGACGAGCTCGAAGGCGTCTTCCGCGGCGCCGGCTGGAACGTCATCAAGGTCATCTGGGGCTCGGACTGGGACGAGCTCTTCGAGCGCGACCACACCGGCCTGCTGCTGAAGCGCATGGAAGAGTGCGTCGACGGCGACTTCCAGACCTTCAAGGCCAAGGACGGCGCCTACCTGCGCCAGGAGTTCTTCGGCAAGTATCCCGAGCTGCTCGAACTGGTCAAGGACATGACCGACGACGCAGCTCGCCAACCTGCATCGCGGCGGCCACGATCCGGCCAAGATCTACAACGCCTACAAGCGCGCCACCGAGCACAAGGGCGGCCCGACGGTCATCCTCGCCAAGACGGTCAAGGGCTACGGCCTCGGCTCCGCGCAGGCGCGCAACGCCACGCACCAGGAGAAGAAGCTCGCCGACGACGCGCTCGCCGCCTTCGTCAAGCGCTTCGACATCCCCGTTCCGGAGGAGGCCGCCGAAGAACGGCGCCTTCTACCGCCCCGCGCAGGACACGCCCGAGATCGTCTACATGCAGGAGCGGCGCAAGGAGCTGGGCGGCTACATGCCCACGCGCAAGCCGCCCGCAGCTCGACTTCAAGGCGCCCGACGCTCGACTTCTTCAACGAGTGGATGGCCGGCTCGAAGGGCCGCGCCGTCTCGACCACGATGGGCTTCGTCAGCATCCTGCGCACCTGCTGAAGGATCCCGAGATCGGCAAGCTGATCGTGCCCATCGTCCCCGATGAAGGCCGCACCTTCGGCCTCGAGTCGGTCGATCCGCCAGGTCGGCATCTACGCGCCCGAGGGCCAGAAGTACAAGCCGCACGACGCCGACATGCTGCTCTACTACCGCGAGGAGCAGGACGGCCAGATCCTCGAAGAAGGCATCACCGAGGCCGGCTCCATGGCGTCGTTCACCGCCGCCGGCACCGCCTACTCGAACTACGGCGTGCCCACGATTCCCTTCTACATGTACTACTCGATGTTCGGCTTCCAGCGCATCGGCGACATGGTCTGGGCCTTCGCCGACTCGCGCGGCAAGGGCTTCCTGATGGGCGGCACCGCCGGCCGCACCACCATGCTCGGCGAAGGGCTGCAGCACCAGGACGGCCACTCGCTCGTGCTCTCGAGCACCGTGCCCACCTGCGTGACCTACGACCCCGCCTACGTCTACGAGCTGGCCGTCATCCTGCAGGACGGCATCCGCCGCATGTACCAGGAGAACGAGGACGTCTTCTACTACATCACCATGTACAACGAGGACTATGCCATGCCCGCGATGCCGGAAGGCTGCGCGCGAAGGCATTCTCCGGGGCATCTACAAGTTCCGCGCCGCGGCCAACGGCACCGGCCGTGGCGCAGCTCTTCGGCAGCGGCCCCATCCTGAACGAGGTGCTGCGCGCGCAGGAGATCCTCGCCGAGAAGTACGGCATCGCCACCGACGTCTGGAGCGTGACCAGCTACACCGAGCTCCGCCGCGACGCGCTCGCCGTCGAGCGCTGGAACCGCCTGCACCCGGCCCAGCCCGAGCGCAAGTCCTACCTCGAGACCGTGCTCGAAGGCGCGGCCGGTCCGATCATCGCCGCCAGCGACTACATGAAGTCGCTGCCCGACGCGCTCGCGCCGTGGCTCAACGCGAACGGCTCGCGTCTGGTCTCGCTCGGCACCGACGGCTTCGGCCGCAGCGACAACCGCGAGCATCTGCGCCGCCACTTCGAGGTCAGCGCCGAGTCGATCGCCGGCGCCACGCTCTCGAAGCTCGCGCGCGAGGGCAAGGTCATCAAGCCCAAGAAGGCGCAGCAGGCGCTGGTAGAATTGGGCCTCGATGTCGAGGCAAGCGATCCCGCACGGCTCTAATCGGCCGCATCCACCCGCAGGTCCTTCCGCTCGGCGGGAGGACCTGCTTTTTGCCTTCAACCCGGAAGCAAGTTCATGAGCAGATAAAAGGAGCGGTGCATGACGGCTGCAACCAGTACGAAATCGCGCGCCACGAACCAAGCCCGCGGTCGAAGTGGGAGAACCCACTGATCCCCAATAAGAAGCTGCGCGCGATCTACACCGCGATGGTCGAGCTGCGGCTGCTGGAGGAGTTCGTCGCCCGCCTGCAGAAGACCAAAAAGACCAAGCCCGCCGCGCGCCTCCACACCACTCCCGGCGAAGAGGCCTGCTTCGTCAGCACACTGATCGACCTCGAGCCCGGCGACCTCACCAGCGATGCCGCATCGCGGCATCGCCACCGAGTTTCTGCGCGGCGCCAAGCTGCCGCCGCTGGTGCGCCACATCACGGCGCTCCTCACCAACCCGGCCAAGAACAGCGAGCCCGCCTCTCTGTCGGACGAGCGAAATGACCTGCATCTTCCCTTTCTCGAAGGCGGTCTGCAGCGGCTCAATCTGGCCGCGGGCGCGGCGCTTGCGCTGAAGGCAGCGAACGACGGCAAGCTCGTCGTCGCCTACGCTCGCCCGGACGAACTCGACCTGAAGGAGTGGCAGCAGGTGCTGCAGTTCGCCGGAGCGCAGTCGCTGCCGCTGATCCTCGTCACGCTGCCCCAGGCGGACGGAGCGACGGCGGCGATCGGCCGTCTCAGCCGCCTCGCCACCGACAACGGCGTCCCCGGCATTCTGGTCGACGCCGCCGATCCGGTCGCGCTCTACCGCGTGGCGCAGGAGTCCACGCAGCGCGCTCGCGCCAACGGTGGCGCGGTGTTGATGGAGTGCATTCCCTTCCCGCTCGCGGAGAAGCTGAAGCAGCCGACCGACCCGATCGAGACCATGAAGCGCTTCCTGCTGGGCCGTCAGGTCGTCACCGAATCGTGGATGAACCAGGTCAGTTACAAATTCCGCCACCGCCTGGAAGACGCCTCGCGCTAGGCACTGCACGCAGCAGGCGTGACGCGAGGCGCTTTTGCGTGCTCTCAACGCCCTACTTTGTTGCGACAGCGACCGCGGCGCTTTCCTTCGCGACGCAGCTCTTGAAGAAGCTGCAGCGACCGCTCCAGTCCCTCGCGCAGACCGATCTTCGGCTCCCATCCCAGCAGCGTCTTCGCCTTGGTGATGTCGGGGCGGCGGCGCGTGGGATCGTCCTGCGGCAGCTCCTTGAAGCGGATCTCGCTGGTCGCGCCGGTCACCGCGAGCACCTCGCGCGCGCACTCGAGGATCGTCCACTCCACGGGGTTGCCGATGTTCACCGGCAGCGCCTCGTTCGAGCGCGACAGCCGCACGATGCCCTCGATCAGATCCGATACGTAACAGAAGCTGCGCGTCTGCGAGCCATCTCCGTAGATCGTCAGCGGCTCGCCGCGCAGCGCCTGCATCATCAGGTTCGAGATGACGCGGCCATCGTTGGCCTGCAGCCGCGGCCCATAGGTATTGAAGATGCGCACCAGGTGCGTATTGACGCCGTGGTAGCGGTGATACGCCATCACCGTCGCCTCGGAGAAGCGCTTCGCCTCGTCGTACACCGAGCGCGGGCCGATGGGATTCACGTTGCCCCAATAGGTCTCGACCTGCGGATGCACCTCGGGATCGCCGTAGCACTCCGACGTCGACGCATGCAGATATCCGGCCTTGTACTTGCGCGCGATCTCGAGCGTGTTCCTCGTGCCGACGGAGCCGACCTGCAGCGTCTCGACGCCGAGCCGGGCGTAGTCCATCGGGCTGGCGGGCGAGGCGAAGTTGAAGACGTAGTCCACCTCGCCCACATCGAATGGCTCGCAGATATCCTGCTCGACGAAGCTGAAGCGCGGCTCTTGGTGCAGGTGCGCGAGATTCTCCAGATCGCCGGTGCAGAGGTTATCGACCCCGATGACCGACGCGCCCTCGGCCAGCAGCGCATCGCAGAGGTGGGAGCCGAGAAAACCCGCAGCTCCAGTCACTAAAATCGTTTGTGCCATCTTTTCCTTCCGAAATCGATTCAATCTTGAGTCAGACGCGCATTTGGGAGCCGTGGCTGCCCGCGCCCACGGGAGGGCTGCGCGCTTTTGCCGAAGACCCGGGAACTGAGGAGCTGACCACGCTTGTGCACCGGATTGGCCGCCGGCCAACCGACGCTGAGGCAGGTAAATCCGTTTTCGGCCATCACCGCAGGCTCGAACAGATTACGTCCGTCGATGACGATCGGGTAGAGCATCGTCTGCCCGGTGCAGCCGACCGCGGTTCCCTCGCGCAGGCCCCAATGAACCTCCGTAAACATTTCCGTCGACCTGCGATGGTTTGCGGCTACAATTCCCCCCATGATCCCACAACCTGTGCTGTCTGCCCCAGCCAGGGAGCTCCCTGAGTTCCTGGACGGCGGCAAAGCGACCGACACCACGCTCTCCGATGCGTTGATCACGCTGCGCAAGCACCGCCTGATCCTGCTCGTCTGCGTGCTTTTGGGGATCGCCTACGGCATCTACAGCGCCTACTCGCAGCCCAAGCTGTTCAACGCCTTCGCCGAGATCGAGGTTCGCTCCGGCGCCTCCGCCGAGTACAAGATCGACGCCGTACAGGGCCTCAGCAGCGATTCCAACAGCAAGCTCGCCGCCGAGGTCGTCATCCTGCAAAGCGACTCGCTGATGGTCACCGTGGCGCGCGAGATGAACCTCTGCAACAACCCGGACTTCCTCGGTGTGCGTGGGCCGATTCCCCACCAGTCGCTGGACACGCCCAGCGTGCGTGAGCAGACGATCCGCCGCCTGCATCAGCAGCTCAAGGTCGCGCTCATCCCGAAGACCGACATCATCAAGATCACCTACTCCAGCCTCAACGCCAAACTCTCCGCCGACATCATCAACCGGGTGGTCGCCGACTATATCCAGCGCAGCTACGAGACCCGCTACCTCTCCACGCAGCGCGTCTCCCAGTGGCTCTCCGGGCAACTCGACGATCTCAAGCACCAGGTGGAGACCTCGCAGGAGCAGATGCTCGACCTGCAACGGCGTCTCGGCATGTTGGGCCTCGATCCCACCCATAACCAGAACGTCACCACGCTCGAGGATCTGTCGATGGCCGCGGCGCAGGCGCGCATCGCCCGCATCCTCGCCGAGTCGCGCTATCGCGTGATGCAGGGCATCGATCCCAACAGCATCGAGGATTCCATCGACTCCTCACGCGCCGGAACCCCCTTGGTGCTCACCCAACTGCGTAGCCAGGTCGCCACCTCCCGGGCCACGCTGGCGCAGCTCCAGGCCACGCTGGGCCCCAACCATCCGCAGGTGCGGTCGCAGGCCGCGCAGGTCGCGGAGTTCGAAAAGGAGCTGCACACCGAAGAGGCCCGCCTGCTCACCCAGGCCAAGGAAGACTTCGTCATCGCCCGCTCCAACCAGGACCAGACCCTCGCTGCGCTCGAAGAGCAGAAGGAGCAGGCCTACAAGATGCGGGACTCCATGGTCGAGTACACCCTGCGCCAGCGCGAGTTTGAATCGAACCGCACGCTCTACGAGGGCCTGCTGCAGCGGCTGCGTACCGCCGGTGTCGAGGCCGGCCTGGAATCGCTCGAGATCGACATCGTCGATCAGGCCGTGCCGCCCGCCGCTCCCACCCTGCAACGCAAAAGCATAATCATCCTCACCATGCTGGCGGTGAGCATCCTGATCGGCATTATCATCGCGTTCCTGTTCGAAAGCCTCGACACCCGGCTGCACAGCATCGGGGAGATTGAGGCCGTCACCCAGCTGCCGTCGCTCGCCATCGTTCCCCGCGCCCGACGCAGCAGCGGGGAGCAGGCCGAGCGACTCACCACCGCCCAACGCAACATCGACGTCCTCGCCGCTCCCCGGTCGCAGTTTGCCGAGTCGCTGCGTTCGCTGCGCACCTCGCTGCTGCTCTCGACGACCGGCAAGCCGCCAAAGTTCATTCTCTTCACCAGCGCCACGCCGGCCGAAGGCAAGACCACCGTCTCCAGCAATATGGCCTGCGTGCTGGCCCAGGGGAACACCCGTGTGCTGCTGATCGACGGCGACCTGCGCCATCCCAACGTGCATCCCCGCTTCGGCCTCAGCGGACGCATCGGCCTCAGTAACCTGCTCACCGGAGGCAGCACCTTCGAGCAGAGCCTGCAGCGCGTGCCCGAGGCGCCCAACCTCGATATCCTCGCCAGCGGCCCGGTCCCGCCGTTCCCCGCCGAACTGCTCAGCTCCGAGGCCATGCGAGCGCTGCTGCAGCAGGCTGGCGAGCTCTACGACTTCGTCGTCATCGACTCGCCTCCGGTGCTCTCCGTCACCGATGGCGTCCTGCTCGCGCGCAGCGCCGATGCGGTGGCCCTGATCGTGCGCCAGGGGAAGTCGAGCAAGCACATCGTGCGCCGCGCCCGCGATCTGCTGCTCCGCGCCGGCGCGCCCATCAGCGGCATCGTGCTCAACGCCGTCGATCTCAATTCGCCCGAGTATCAGGGCTACTACGGTCAGCCCCGCCACCGCTACGCCGACGCCAACTCCGACGGCTGGGGCCTGCAAGCGAAAGCCGGCCACGACTCTACCGAATCAGGAGGCTAAACCATGCACCAAACGGCAGAACGACCGGCACACCGCGCGACGCCGCTGCTGCTTGCGGCCCTCATCCTCCTTCTGGCAGCCAGCGGCTCTGCCGCCGCCCAGTTCAGCGGCCCGGCGCTGAACGCGCCCACCACCGACCGTGCCGCGCTTACGCCGACGCCGGCCTCCGAGCTGCTGCGGCACGGCGATATCCACCTCGGTCCCGGCGACCTCGTCGCCGTCCACATCTTCGGCTCCCTGGACTACACGCCCACCGTACGCGTGAACCTCGACGACAGCATGCAGCTGCCCCTGATCGGCTCCATCTCGGTCAAGGGCCTCACCCTCGATCAGGCCGAGGACCTCGTCGCGGAGCGCCTGCGCAGCGGCGGCATGTACCGCGATCCGCAGGTGACCCTGCAGGTCATGGAGTCCTCCACGCAGACCGTCACCGTCACCGGCGAGGCCCACGCCATCATCCCCGTCAGCGGCGTCCGCCACCTGCTCGAGGTGCTGGCCGCGGCCGGCGGTCTGCCTCCCTCCGCCAGCCACACCATCACCATCGACCGCCCCGGCGCCGACCAGCCCATCATCGTCGATCTCGGCACCGACCCCATGCACAGCGCCGAGTCCAACGTCGCCGTCTACCCGGGCGACACCATCGTCGTCTCCCGCGTCGGCGTCGTTTACCTGCTCGGCGAGTTCAAAACCCCCGGCGCCATCCCCATCCAGCAGAACTCGCCTCTGACTCTGCTCGAAGCCACCTCGCTCGGCGGCGGCGCCCTCTTCAACGGCCACTTCAGCGATCTCCACATCATCCGCACCGTCAATCGCCAACGGACCCTGCTCCCCGTCGACATCAAAAAGGTGATGCAGGGCAAGGCCCCCGACCCCGTCCTCCAGGCCGACGACATCCTCTACCTACCCAGCAGCCCCGCCAAGGTCGCCATCAGCTCCGGCGGTCTCGGCATCCTGCTCAATCTCGTCTCCGTTCTCCTGATCGCCACCGAATATTGACATGACCGTCCGGACGCCCGCCGCCCCACCAACCCGTCGCGTCAAGCTCGCCTACCTGGTCAGCCATCCCATCCAGTACCAGGCGCCGTTGCTGCGCCGCATCGCGCAGGAGCCCGACATCGACTTCACCGTCCTCTTCTGCTCGGACTTCTCCCTGCGCAGCTACGCCGACAAGGGCTTCGGCGTCGCCGTGCAGTGGGACGTTCCCCTGGTCGACGGCTACCAGCACGAGTTCCTTCCCGCGCTTCCGTTCCTGGGCAAGGACACCCCCAATCCGCTCAACTATGGCATCCTCAGCCGCCTCAAAGGGCGCAACGGAGCCCCGCGCTTCGACGCCCTGTGGCTCCACGGCTACTCCAGCCGGAGCGCGATCCAGGCCATGCTGGCCGCCAAGCTCCTCGGAATTCCCGTGCTGCTGCGCGCCGACCCCTGGCTGGGCGACCGCCCGCGCGGCCCGGCGAAGCTCTGGCTCAAACGGCTTCTCTTCCGCGGCCTCAAGCGCTTCGTCGCCGGGGTTCTGCCCGTCGGCACACGCAACCGCGCCTACTGGCGCCACTACCTCGGCGACGACCATCCCCACTGGACCGTCCCCTACGCCGTCGACAACGCCTTCTTCGAGCGGCGCTGCCTAGCCGCCGCCAGCGGCCGCGCCGCCCTGCTGGCCGAGCTCGAGCTCGACCCCGCTCGCCCCGTCATCCTCTTCGCCTCCAAGCTTCAGAGCCGCAAACGCTGCATGGACCTGCTCGAAGCCTACCTCGCCCTTGCGCCCGCCTCCGGAGCCGAACCGCACCCCTACCTGGTCATCGTCGGCGACGGCGAGGAGCGTCCCGCGCTTGAGCGCCGCGCCGCCAGCCGCCTCGCCAGCATCCGCTTCTGCGGCTTCCGCAACCAGTCCGAGCTGCCCCGTTTCTTCGATCTCGCCACCGTCTTTGTCCTGCCCTCGCAACACGAACCCTGGGGCCTCATCGTCAACGAGGTCATGAACGCCGGCAAGCCGGTCATCCTCGCCGACGACGTCGGCTGCCATCCCGACCTGCTCACCGACGGCGTCGAGGGCTTCCTCTTCCCCACCGGCGACGTCGCCGCTCTCACCGCCTGCCTGCGCAAGCTCCTCGCCGAGCCCGGCACCGCCGCCCGTATGGGACAACACGCCCGCCGCCGCATTCAACCCTGGGACTTCGAGCAGGACGTCGGCGGCCTCCGCCACGCGCTCGCCGCCACCACCGGAAAGATCATCCCCTAGCCGCTGCCGAAAAGGAACTCGAACCCCGATGCGCCTCCTGCACGTCATCGCGACCCTCAATCCGGCCTCCGGTGGACCCGCCGCCGCGGTCCGTTCTCTGATTGAGTTCAGCCCTGCCGGAGTCTTCCACGAGGTTGTCACGCTCGATGATCCCAGCGCGCTTTTCCTGGCCCAACTTCCCGCCCACGTCCCGGTTCACGCCCTCGGCCCGACCCGAACCAAATACGGCTTCAACCTCAAGCTGCTCCCGTGGCTGACTCCAGAACCGCTCCCGCTTCGACGGCGTTCTGGTCAACGGGCTCTGGCAGTACTGCGGCTACGCCGTCTGGCGAGCCCTGCGCGGCCATACCCCCTACATGGTCTTCGCCCACGGCATGCTCGATCCCTACTTCCGCCGTGCCTTCCCGCTCAAACACCTCAAGAAGTGGATCTACTGGCTGGCGGCCGAGTACTGGATCCTGCGCGCGGCCGATCGGGTCCTCTTCACGACGGAGCGGGAGGCCGAGCTCGCGCGGGAGAGCTTCTCGCCTAGTCGCTGGCTCGCCCAGGTCGTGCCCTACGGCGCCAGCCTGCCCGATGGCGATCCCAAAGTGTACCGCAGCTGCCTGGGCCGCAGCCTTTCCCCAGCTCCAGCCCCAGCGCTTCCTGCTCTTTCTCGGCCGCATCCACCGTAAAAAAGGATGCGACCTGCTCATCGACGCCTTCCTCCAGGCGGCCCCGCTCGATCCCGCGCTGCACCTGGTGCATCGCCGGCCCCGACCAGCAGAACTGGCGCCGCACCCTCGAGCGCCGCGTCGCCCGCGCCGGTCTCACCCACCGCATCCACTGGACCGGCCCGCTCTACGGCGACGCGAAATGGGGAGCTCTTCTACAGCTGCGAGGCCTTTATCCTTCCCTCGCACCAGGAGAACTTCGGCATCGCCGTCGCCGAGGCGCTCGCCTGCGGCAAGCCGGTCCTGCTCTCCGACCGGGTCAACATCGCGCCCGAGATCGTGCGGGACGGCGGAGGCTGGATGGCGCCGGACACCCTCGACGGCACCCTGCAACTCCTAAAGAAATGGATTAGCTTATTCCCGGACGATGAGCGGGCCATGAGGATTCAGGCCAAGCATATCTTCGCCACCCGCTTCGACATGCGCCGGAACACAACCGCTATCGTTGAGCTCTTCCACCCAAGCAACCCCGCAACGGCCCCGGTTTCCCCCTCAGTTTCTACCCCGGAGCGTGCCTAGCCAATGCCCCCCCCAAACGCGACTCAATCCGCCCCCAAATCCCGCCTCGCGGCCGCCCACTACAACGCGGCGCACCACATCCCCGCCAACCCCACCGCCGACCCCTACCTGCGTCCGGCGTTCTCAGCTCTGGAACCGGCTCCGCCGGCTGGTCTGGAATCTTGTCTGGCTGCTGCTCTACCGTCCCTCGCCCCGGCCGCTGCACGGCTGGCGCTCGGTCCTGTTGCGTCTCTTCGGAGCGAAACTCGGCCGAAGCTCGGCCCAACTGCCACTTCTATCCGCGTTCCCGAGTCTGGGCGCCCTGGAACCTCATCTGCAGCGATCAGGTCACCGCCGCGGACGACGTCGAGATCTACAACCCGGCTCCCGTTACCCTGGGCTCGCACGCCATCCTCTCTCAGGAGGCCTATCTCTGCGGCGCCACCCACGACTACGACGACCCGGCCTTCCCCCTGATCGCCTTCCCCATCGAGATGGGCGCCTACGCCTGGGTCTGTGCGCGGGCCTCGGTCGCCCCCGGGGTCAAGGTCGGCGAAGGGGCGATTCTCGGCCTCGGATCGGTCGCCACCGGGATCTGGAACCCTGGTGTGTCTATGCCGGCACACCCGCCGTCAAGGTCAAGGAAAGAGCCCGCACCGCCTAAGGGAGACGCCGCGACTAACCGCGCAGCTTCGCCAGCAGATCCGTCGGGTGAACGGGCTTGGCCAGGATCTCGAACTCGTGGCCCTTCCGCGCGCGCCTTTTCCAGCAGGTCGGCGGTCGCCGCCTGGCCGGAGAACAACAGAAATCTTGCAGCTCGGCATTTTCTGCCGGGTGGCGATCGCGGCCTCGATACCGGTCATGCCGGTCATGATCACGTCGCTGATCAACATATCGGGCTGGAAGATCTCGAGCGATTCGATGGCCTTCTCACCGCTATACACCGCCTTTGCTTCGAATCCGGCCTGGTTGAGAATAATGGCAAGCGTGTTCGCAATCACCTGTTCGTCGTCGGCAACGAGGACTCGGGATTTAGGCAAAGAAGTGGCTACTGATTCTGGCATGCTGAGTTTCCCCAAAGGCGATTTGGCTGGTTCAGCCCTGTATTATGAACCACGTCGGCAGAGGCAAACATCGGGCAATTATCGAACAATTAGCCCTTTCGCTCTGCCCTAATGATACGCTGACCGCAGGGCACCAAGTCATCGTCTGTTTCGATTTTTTGACCTTCCGACCCAATTCAGAGATAAACAAATTATGGCATCCGCAATCATAAGCGCAGAACGCGTTGAGAAATATTATGCGCAGCCGAGCGAGAACCGCATCCAGGTCATCTCGCCGACCGACCTCTCCATCACGGCGGGAGAGATCGTCGCGCTGCTCGGCCCCTCCGGCTCCGGCAAATCCACCCTGCTGCGCATGCTCACCGGCCTCTCCAAGCCCTCCGGCGGCGAGGTCTACTGGCACGGCAAGCCCATCGCCACCGCCGACGTCAACGTCTCCATCGTCTTCCAGAGCTTCGCGCTCTTCCCCTGGCTCACCGTCCTCGAGAACGTCGAAGCTCCGCTGAAGGCCCGCGGCATGGAGCCCGCCGAGCGCCGCAAGCGCAGCCCTCAACATCCTCGACACCGTCGGCCTCGACGGCTTCCAGTCCGCCTACCCCAAGGAGCTCTCCGGCGGCATGCGCCAGCGCGTCGGCTTCGCCCGCGCCCTCGTCGTCGAGCCCGAGGTCCTCTTCATGGACGAGCCCTTCTCCGCGCTCGACGTCCTCACCGCCGAGAACCTGCGCTCGCGAACTGCTCGAGCTGTGGCAGAAGAAGACCATCCCCACCCAGGCCATCTTCCTCGTCACCCACAACATCGAGGAGGCCGTCCTGCTCGCCGACCGCATCATCGTGCTCGGCCGCAACCCCGGCCACGTCCGCACCGACTTCAAGGTCAACCTCGCCCACCCCCGCGACCGCAAGACCGCCGCCTTCACCCAGCTCGTCGACTACATCTACAAGGTGCTCACCCAGCCCGACGCCCAGCCCCCGGCGCTGCCCGTCACCCCCACCGGCCGCCCCGTCCGCGACCAGCGCCAGATGCACTACCAGATGCTGCCCCACGCCCGTCCCGGCGGCATCGCCGGCCTGCTCGAGCTGCTGCTCGACCACAACGGCAAGGACGACATCTACCGCCTCGCCGACGATCTCGCCTTCGAAATCGACGACCTGCTGCCCATCGTCGACGCCGCGCAGCTCCTCGGCTTCCTCACCGTCAACGAGGGCGACGCCGCCATCACCCCCACCGGCGCCGAGTACGCCAACTCCGAGATCCTGCGCCAGAAGGAGCTCTTCCGCAAGGCCGCCGTCGAAAACGTCCTGCTGCTGCGCCAGATCGTCCGCGCCATCGACGCCAAGAGCGACCGCACCGTCCCCGAGGAGTTCTTCCACGACATGCTCGACGAGCAGTTCAGCGAAGAGGAGACCCTGCGCCAGCTCGAGACCGCCATCAACTGGGGCCGCTACGCCGAGCTCTTCGACTACGACGCCTCCCGCCGCCGCTTCGTCCAGTCCGCCAAGCTCCACGAAGAGGCCGACGTCGACGACACCGCGGAGATCGACGCGTGAGCCCATCCCCGCCAACTTCTCCAACATCCCCGGCCGCGAGATCCTCGCCCGCTCCCAGGCCGTCAAGCGCACCTGGCCCTTCGTGCTCGACCTCTGCGTCGCCGGCATCGGCCTCGCCTTCTTCTACGCCATCGTGCGCATCGGCATGTTCTGGGCCGGCCGCGTCGAGCCCGAGCCGGTCATCTAGCCTCGACCCGCACTCGCTGCCGCTCTACGCCTTCTACTCCATCGTCCGCATCGGCCTCGCCTACCTGCTCAGCCTGCTCTTCGCCATCAGCTACGGCTACATCGCCGCCTACAACCGCCGCGCCGAGCTCTTCATGATCGCGGTCCTCGACATCCTGCAGTCGATCCCCGTGCTCAGCTTCCTGCCCCCGGTCATGCTCGCCATGATCGCCCTCTTCCCCACCCGCCAGCTCGGCGTCGAGATGGGCGCTATCCTCCTCATCTTCACCGGCTCGGTCTGGAACCTCGCCTTCAGCTTCTACTCTTCGCTCAAGAGCATCCCGCGCGAGCTGCTCGAAGCCACCAGCATCTACCGCTTCTCCCGCCTGCAGCGCCTGCTCCAGCTCGAGCTGCCCTACGCCGCCATCGGCCTGGTCTGGAACTCCATCATGTCCGTCGCCGGCGCCTGGTTCGCCCTGATCGCCTGCGAGATGTTCCACATCGGCTCGCGCGCCTTCGGCCTGCCCGGCCTCGGCTCCTACCTGCAGACCGCCGCCGACGCAGGGCAACGGCCTCGCCATCACCTACGGCCTCGGCACCATGATCCTCATCATCGTCGCCACCGACCAGTTCATCTGGCGCCCGCTGATCGCCTGGAGCGACAAGTTCAAGTTCGAGCAGGTCGAGAGCAGCAAGCGCGTCAGCTCGCCCGTCCTGCACCTGCTCACCCACTCGCAGCGCCATCGACAGCCTCGTCCGCCACACCGCCAAGCCGCTCTCCGAGGCCTCTACAGGCAGCTCGCCCACCGCCGCACCGCGCGCCTGCACCAGCTCTCCACGCTCGAGCCCGACGCCCTCGCCAAGCCCAGCACCGCGCACCAATCTGCTCCGCGCCGTCCTCTTCACTCGCCGCCGGCGCCGTCGTCCTCTACGCCGCCTTCCAGGCCGTGCTGCTGCTCAGGCCGCTCCCGCGCTGCGGAGTACCTGCACATCGCCCACGGCGCGCTGATCACCTTCCTCCGCGTCAACGTCTCGCTGCTGCTCGCCGCCGCCTGGACCATCCCCGTCGGCGTCGCCATCGGCTTCAACCCGCGCCTCGCGAAGATCGCCCAGCCCATCGCCCAGATCGCCGCCTCGGTCCCCGCCACCGCGCTCTTCCCCATCCTGCTGCTGGCGCTGGTGCGGATCGGCGGCGGCATCGGCATCGGCTCCATCGCGCTCATGCTGCTCGGCACCCAGTGGTACATCCTGTTCAACGTCATCGCCGGCGCCATGGCCATCCCCTCCGACCTCAAGGAGGTCGCCACGCTCTTCCGCTTCAGCCGCATCCAGCGCTGGAAGACGGTCATCCTGCCCGGCATCTTCCCCTTCCTGATCACCGGCATGGTCACCGCCTCCGGCGGCGCCTGGAACGCCAGCATCTTCGCCGAGTACTTCTCCATCCAGGGCCGCATCCTGCAGACCACCGGCCTCGGCGCGCAGATCAACGCCGCCACCAGCAGCGGCCAGTTCGCCGTGCTGCTGCTCTGCACCATGGTCATGTCGCTGATGGTGGTCACCACCAACCGCCTGGTCTGGCGCCGCCTCTTCCGCCTCGCCGAAACCCGCTACAAGCTCGAAGGCTAAGCTAATCCGGCACGCAAAACACGAAGGGCCATGTCTCAGCGAGACATGGCCCTTCGTGTTTTGAGCTGAGGTTTGAGCCTAAGCCCGCCCCTCGAACTGCCCCTGCTCGGTCGAGATCTTCACCTTCTCGCCTTCCTTGATGAACAGCGGCACGCGAATCTCGAGCCCCGTCTCGAGCTTCGCCGACTTGGTCACGCTTCCGCTCGACGAGTCGCCCCGCACCGCCGGCTCCGTATGCGCCACCGCCAGCTCGACGAAGATCGGCAGCTGCAGCCCGATCGGGTTCCCATTGAACTTATGCAGCTGGATCAGCGCGCCTTCGATCAGAAAGTCCAGCGCGTTGCCCATCATCTGTTCGTTCAGCGTCAGCGTCTCAAAGCTCTCCTGATCGAGGAAGTGCGACCCATCGCCATCGCTATACAGATACGACGCCGGCACCAGCACCAGATCGGGCTCCTTGAACTTGTCGCCCGCCTTGAAGCTCTTCTCGAAGACCGCGCTGGTCAGCAGGTTGCGCATCTTCAGCCGCACCAGCGTCTGTCCGCCGCGCGCGGTCGGGGAACTTACGTCCGCCTCCAGGCAGGCATAGGGTACGTTCTCATGCTCAAATACGCTCTTACGCTTCACGTCGATAGCAT
The DNA here is from genome assembly GCA_963755245.1 of uncultured Acidobacteriaceae bacterium. Lineage (GTDB taxonomy): Bacteria > Acidobacteriota > Terriglobia > Terriglobales > Acidobacteriaceae > Edaphobacter. The sequence continues at coordinate 99,267 of CAVWJY010000018.1, forward strand.
CAATCAGTGCGGCCATGAACCCCTCAAACTCCTCAAAATTCCAGTCGGCCTCGCTTCCGCCAACCGGCCCTCTTTCCCTTCAAGTATAAGTCGTCGCCCGCCACAGCTTGCTCGGCACGAAGAGAACGCATCACAAACTCAACTCACTATGCGAGCCGAGCCGGACCAACTCCAATCGTTCCGCATCTGGAACCCGATAGATCAACACCAGATCCGGTTTGATATGACAGTCCCGATGGTCCTTCCACTCTCCCGCCAGCGCATGATCCCGCATCCTGTCCGGCAGCGGACAATCACCGACGAGCAGCGATAGCACACCCGTCAGATCGGCGTCCAGAGTCGCCCGATGCTGCCACTTTAGCCTCGCGTTTGTAGTCCTTCTTGAACTGACTGGTCCGACTAATCGTCCGCATGGAGATCGGCCAGAAGATCCTTCACACTGCCTGCCTCCACCAGCTCTCCTCTGCGGGCAGCCTTCATCGCGGCCACAGTCTCCGCATTCGGCGTCAGAGGATCGAACGGAAGCGCCCGATCAGCGACGGTGCGCATGAGCAGCATCCGGAAGGCATCGGACAGCGTCAGCCCCGCGGCTGCAAAGATCGCCGTGGCCTCTTCCTTCACCCGTGCGTCAATCCTGGCGCGAACTACAGCATTTGCCGGCATAGCGAACTCCTGAGCCATATTGTAGCCCAGCCAGCTACTCCGCTACGCTTCCCCAAGCAAGCCCACGACCAGCGCCTCCCACTCCTCCTCCAGCGTCGCCCGATGAAATCGGCGTCCCGCCTTCGCGTACCAGTACTCCGCATTCCACGCCACGCCCTCCTTGCGGTGCAGGTAGGCATGGACGGCCATGCCGTCCTTGGTCTCCAACTCGTCCACCAACGCGTGCGCCCGCGCCCAATCGCCCTTGGCGTCCCACCACAGAGCCGTCAGCGGAGCGGAGAGTCCCTCCGCTGGCCCGGCCGCCGCAACCGAAGCCCGAAACTCCTCAAGACCTGCCATCATCCCTCCAATCGTCGCTAAACCCAAAGAAAACGAGGCAGCCCGAAGGCCGCCTCGCTGGCACTGCTCGAGAAACGCGTGGATTCCTAGTGGACCACCGACTGGAACAGCGGCGAGCTGAGCAGGCTCGAGAACTCGCTATCGGTCGACGAGTAGTCCACCGTCAGCGTGCCCGAGTTGGAGTCGATCGTCATATCCGACAGCGCCGACTTCTCCATCGGCGAGCCCGTCGTCTGCCGCATCAGCGCCACGCCCTTCATCAGGGTGGCCGCCGTCGCCGCCGTCAGCGTATCGGACATCACCACCGCCATGTCGAACTTCACGCCGTTGGCAAAGTCCATGGTGTACCGCGAGCTCTTCATCCGGTCGCGCACCGTGTCGTAGTCGGCCAGGCTGGAGGCATCGCCCAGCACGCCCTTCATCATGGTCTGCGTGCCCTTGGCGTCCAGCAGGCTCCACACCGCCTTCGAGTCCACCGCCGCCATCTCGTTCACCAGATCGGTGTCGGAGAGAAAGTTCGGCGTCATGCCGTCGCGCGCGTCCAGCGCCGCACTCACCGACTTTTTGTCGCCGAAGACCATCGTCGTCTGGTCCAGGAAGACCACGCTCATGCCGCTCGAGCCCATCGGATAGATGCTGTTGTTGCGCAGCATCGTCGGCTTGATCTTGTTCTTGGTGAAGTTCGCCATGATCGAATGCGTCTGGAACTGTCCCTGCGCGAAGCCTACGATCCGCGCCGTGTCCGCTCCCGCTCCGGTGCGAAACGCGGCGAAGCAAAGCGCGTCCGTATCCTCATCGACCTTCAGGCCCGAGTTCTTCAAGGCCGTCTCGAGCCGCTTCAGCTCCGGCGGAAGCACGCGATCCTTCAGCGCCATCGCCGCCGGCGAGTTCTGCATCGCGCGGTAGTCCACCACGATCAGCTGCTGCACGTCCTTGGGAATCGCGGATTTTGCATCGTTGCTCAACTGCGCCGCGCGCGCCGTCATCGGAACCGTGACACAGGCTGCCATCGCGGCAACCATAAGACCCTTGCTCAACCTGGAGATCATCCTGCGATTCTTCCGCTCGTTGCTCATCACTCGAAACTCCTCACGACCCTGCATGCGATTGCGACCGCGCTCAGTCAAGCCTATTCTCTCTAATGACTTCGTTCTGGGCAAATGAATCCCTGACCAAAAGCCTACGAATTCCCGTTTTGCTACGCTCCACAGCCTCGCCCTAGCTCGCCGGCCACAGCAAAGGAGCCTGCAGCTTCCGTTCCAACACCTTCGCTTCGGGATCGAGACCACTGGTTTGACGTACCCAATCGGAATCCGGCTCAAAGGCTTCCTCAGGAATTAACCCAATCAGCTCTCCCTCACCGATGCGCACGCCGTGACGCTCCGCCAACTCGAGCACCCGCGCGTACACCGTTCGCATCGGCGTTGCGTGGAAGTCCGTGATATTCATGCTGATCTGCGCCCGTCCGTTGACGATCATGCCCAGCGCCTTGACGCCGCGCAGGCCGCCGTTCGAGGCCCTCAGATCACGCGCAATCGCGCGCGCCGCAGCGATATTCGGCTGCAACTGCTTGCCCTCGCGCTCTGCGACGCTCGCCGCCGAGCCCACTTGGCCGACCGTCCCGATCGACGCGGCAGCCCTCGGGTGAGAGTGCGCCGCATGGTTCGCCGCCGCGCTCGTCTCCTCGATATAGAGGTTATACGCGATCAGGAAGCTGCGCGCTCCCACGGCGCTCGCGCCCGCGACCGGGTGCAGCTCCGGACCGCCGACGTCCGGCCTCCGCGCCGCATCCCGCAGCGCCGCCTCGCGCAGGCCCTCAAACTGGCCGCGCCGAACGTCCTCGAGCTGCACGCGATCCGGCCGCGCCGCAGCCGCGCCGTAAAAGTACACAGGAACGCCGTAGCGCCGCCAGATCTGCAGTCCCGCCTGTCGCGCCAGCATCGCGCACTCGGCCAGCGAGATGCCGCTCACCGGCACAAACGGCACCACATCGGCCGCGCCGATGCGCGGATGCACGCCGCTCTGCCGCGTCAGGTCGATCAGCTGCGCCGCCTTGCCCACCGATCGCACCGCCGCCTCGACCACCGCCTCGGGAGATCCCGCGATGGTCACAACCGAGCGGTTATGCGCCTTATCCATCGACCAGTCGAGGAGCTGCACGCCCTCGACCTGCATCGAACCGAACGATCGCGCGAACCTTCTCCTCGTCCGAGCCCTCGGAGAAGTTCGGCACACACTCGATGATCGCACCACTATTCATATCAAGCCTGCTTCATCGACACACGCGCAAGGGCCCAATCGTCAGGCCACATTCCCATCCGACCAGCAACACGAAGCCGGTTACTTCCAGAACGTATAGCCAAGCGAGAACTGTACGCTCGCATTGACGCCGGGATTCTTGTCGCCCAGCGACGCGCTCGAGATATGCACGGCGTTGGCGCTGAAGTCGATGGAGCGCTGGGGCTTGATGAAGTAGTGGAAGCCAACGCCGAACTGCGGCGTGAAGTTCCACACGCTCGTATCCGCGTTGGGCCCGTCATTGTTCAGGTTCAGGACGGTCGAGCCGAAGCCCGGATACTTGTGGTTCGTCCAGATCAACCCGCCCGCTCCCTGCACCCAGGGCGAGATCTTGCGCGTACCGGCGAAGTTCCAGCGCAGGATGATCGGAGTTACCGAAACTCCGGTATAGGTTCCACCCGACGGTGTAGAGCGGCGAGCAGTTGATGTCGGTGGAGTTCGGAATCGCAGTGCAGTTCGCGCGCTGGAACTGCGGCGTGAACGACTGCCAGTAGGGGAACAACTCCACGGCGTACTCGAAGTTGCCGCGCCACATGCCCGTCGCATTGTTCTGGTAGAGCACCTTTCCCGCGTGCGCGCCCACCATGAGGAAGTGGAAGCCGTCGCGATCCTCCGTCAGGCCATTGCCGCCCTGCACCAAGGCGCCAAACTCAAACGGCATCTTGCCGTCGGTCCGATGAAAGGGCGTCTCCTGCGCCATAACCGCAGCCGAGGCGGCTGGATGGTCCAGCGGCTCCTGCCTGCGGAGCCGACGCGGCCGGAGCTGCATCGGTGAGCGTCCACGCGGGCAGCGCCGGCAACGCAGCCGAGGAGGAGTATTCCGAGGAAGCAAGCATCTGCGCCTTGCCTTCCGAGGAGGTAACCGTCCCGATAAATGCTGCGGCAACAACCCACTTCACGATAGACGCTTGCGATACAAACTTCATCTACAACTCCCGATCTCGGTTCTAAGTCTTAGCAATGCTTACGAAAACTGCCAATACGCGCTTTCTGGCATGAAAAAGCCGCCTTGCATCGGCGGCTTCTCACGAAACCTCCGGCCTGCTGTTAGTCAGCGGCGACCGATTGGCTGTCCATGTCGAAGTTGGAGTAGACGTTCTGCGTGTCGTCCAGATCCTCGAGCGTATCGAGCAGGCGCATCATCTGATTCGCCGGAGCTCCCTCAAGCTTGGTGTAGGTGGACGAGATCATCGTCACCTCCGCGTGCTCGGGCGTGATCTTCGCGGCCTTCAACGCGTTCGTGACGTTCTCGAACTCCTTGGGCTCGCACAGGATCTCCCAGTTCTCGCCCTCGTCCGAAAGGTCCTCGGCGCCGGACTCGAGCACGAGCTCGGTCAGCTTCTCCTCCGAGGCCGCATCCTTGGCGACCACGATCACACCCTTCTTGGTGAACATCCAGGAGACCGAGTTCGACTCGCCGAGGTTGCCGCCGTTCTTCGAGAAGGCGTGACGCACCTCGCTCACCGCGCGGTTCTTGTTGTCGGTCAGGACCTCAACGATCACCGCGACACCACCCGGGCCGTAGCCCTCGTAGGTGATCTCTTCGTAGCTCACGCCTTCGAGCTCGCCGGTTCCACGCTGGATGCCGCGCTTGATGTTGTCCGACGGCATGTTCTCGGCCTTGGCTGCGGCGATGGCGCCACGCAGGCGAGGGTTGCCTTCCGGGTCGCCGCCACCGAGTTTTGCGGCGATGGTGATTTCCTTGATCAGACGAGTGAAGATCTTGCCGCGCTTGGCGTCGAGCGCGCCCTTTTTGTGCTTAATTGTCGCCCATTTTGAATGGCCTGACATAGGAATCCTCTTCTGCGGTGCAGCTGATTTTGCGCGACTTGCGCTTGATTTGCAAGCGGGCGCGACACTCGGATTTTAGCATGGCGTCCGGGGCCGATGCAGCCCGGCACACCGTGCCGTAATGCCCTTTCCCGCAACGAAACGCGGAGAAAACGGTGGGCAGCGATGGTTCTTTTGTGTCGCTGATCTGGACAGAGTGCGGTTTCTGGTGCTGGAAACCGCACTCTGCCCGGATCAGACTAGCTAACCCAGAATCTCGGGCTGGAAGAGGTCCTTGAGGGTCTCGCGGCGGCGGATGAGCTTCGCTTCACCCCCTTCGACGAGGACCTCGGCGGGGCGGGAGCGGGTGTTGTAGTTCGAGCTGAGGGACATGCCGTAGGCTCCGGCGTCGAGGATGAGGACGAGGTCGCCGGGCTTCACCGGGGCAAGGGCGCGGTCGCGGGCGAAGAAGTCGCCGGACTCGCAGACGGGGCCGACGACGTCTACCTTTCCGTTCGCTTTGCGCGGTCGCGCTTGGCTGCTTGATGGGCAGGATCTCGTGGTGGGCCTGGTAGAGCGAGGGGCGGATGAGGTCGTTCATCCCGGCGTCGGTGATGACGAAGGTCTTCTTGCCGTTCTTCTTGACGTAGAGGACGCGGCTGAGCAGGCCGCCGGCCTGGGCGACGATGAAGCGGCCGGGCTCGAGGAGGAGATGCAGGTCGTGACCGGCCGTTTCCTTGCCGAGGGCTGCGCCTAAGGCTTTGGCGTAGCGGTTGACCTGTTTGGCGGGGTCGAAGGTCTTGGCTTCGGCGTAGTCGATGCCGAGGCCGCCGCCGGCGTCGACGTAGCGGATGTTGTGGCCGTCCTTTTTCAGGTCGGCGATGAGGGAGGTGACGCGCTCGAGGGCGGCCTGGAAGGGCTCGACCGAGCGGATCTGGGAGCCGATGTGGACGCTGACGCCGGCGGCTTCGAGGGACTTCTTGCGGGCGGCCTTGCGGTAGATCGCGCGGGCGAGACCGATGGCGATGCCGAACTTGTGCTCGCTGAGGCCGGTGGAGATGTAGGGGTGGGTCTCGGCGAAGACGTCGGGGTTGACGCGGAGGGCGAAGCGGGCGCGCTTGCCGAGCAGGGCGGCGCGGTCGGCGAGGAGGTCGAGCTCGGCCTCGGACTCGACGTTGAAGATGAGGATGTCGGCCTTGAGGGCGGCGTCGATCTCGGGGATCTGCTTGCCGACGCCGGAGAAGACGATCTTCTTGAGGGCGGGCTTGTAGGCCTTGCGGACGCGCTCGAGCTCGCCGCCGGAGACGATGTCGAAGCCGGCGCCGCGCTCGCCGAGGAGACGCAGCAGGGCGAGGGAGCTGTTGGCCTTCACCGAGTAGCAGACGGTGTGGGGGCGGTTGCTGAAAGGCCGACTCGAAGAGGCCGAGGCGGTGGGCGATCTGCTCGGCCGAGTAGACGTAGAGCGGGGTGCCGTGGGTCTCGGCGAGGCTGGCGAGGTCCACGGCGTCGCAGTGCAGGCGGCGATTGCGATAGAGGAAGGGACGGACGGGGATGGTGCCGGAGTTTGCCTGAGGCTTCTTGATTTGGGGCTTCAAACGGTCGGGGTTCCTGTCGTATGGGGCAAGGTGTACGGCGCTTCAGGAATGATAATCCAGGCAGCGAGATAGGCGATTCCGGCGATGCCGCTGGTGCAGATGGCGAGGACGACGACGAGGACGCGGACCAGCGAGATGTCCCAGTGGTAGTGCTCGGCGAGGCCGGCGCAGACGCCGGCGATCATGCGCGGGTAGCGGGGACGGACGAGGGTGCCGGTGGCGGGGTAGTTGGGATAGGGCGCGGCGGTGGTGGCGGCGACGCTGGCTCCACAGTTGGAGCAGAAACGGGCGTTGAAGTCGAGAGAGTGTCCACAGCTGGGGCAGAACATACGGTCCTCTGGAGCTCCTGGGTTTTCGGGAGAGTGGAGCTCGAAGAAGTATACGGCGGGATGGGGTGGGACGGTTCCGTGGGGGCATGACGAACAGGTTTCTGCTTGGTTCAATTTGGCGAGGGTTGCTCGATGTGGTCAACGAGGAAGAAGTCGACTGGCCCCTTTTTCGCCCGCATTCTGATTCCGAGCTGTTCCCGCAGCGCCTCCTGGAACGTCGGTGCGGAATCGTCAGGGTGGAATGCTTCGCCCATGGGAACATTGGCGCGCACAAGCCCCCACTCCAGACTGAAATCGACGTTACCTTTGATTCCCGTCTGATCGAACATGGGGCGATCGACGTTCCCCACTCCGGTCAAAATCGCAGCCATGAGGGTCATGGGCACATCTCGCGCACCTTCTCTCATACGCCCTGGCGCACTTGGTTTCATTCGCAGCATTGCACCGCAGCGGTCTGGAAATCCTTCGGCATCTTCAGTGGTCGCACCGCGTGTTGCCGGTGCAGGTGCCGTGCACTCCGGATCGGCAGGCGCATGGAGACGGAGTTGCGGCCCGAGTTTGTCCGGCTTTGCCAGGACGAGCACAAATATCGGAACTACGCGTGTCTCGAAGTGGACCGCTAAATGGAAACGTTCGGCGAGCAGGGAGCGCATCATGGAACGGTATTGGTCCTTGGTAGGATCTCCCTCCGCTCGCGCTTCGATGTCGAAATGCTCATCCATCGCCCACGGCACTTGCGCGACTACGGACTGAAGCTGCTTATTCGTGAGCTTATAGGCAAATGAAATATAGCTGACAAGTGCGATATTTCGAGCCGAGTACAGCCCTCCGGTAGAGGTAAAGTCTTCTCCCGTGGTTGGGGAGACATTCATCGAAGGCTTCGTCATCGGTCTTATTCTGACGGACAGACGCAACTTCGAACGCGAGCAGATTCGACGATACTGGCTTTCCCTGCGCGTAGACCGCAGGGGCAGTTGCGAAGGCAATCAGCAAGGATGCCGTCAACAGACGACCTCCGATGGGCCATTGCCTTCCACGGCGGTTCGCTGTGTGCGCGATGCGATCGATCATGTCCGACGTCCTTTCTTTCGAATCGGGCCTGACGACAGTGTTTTCGATAGGAGACTTTGGTAGGACGATGTTGACCGTCCTATGGCGCATCGAGCGCTATCTGCGCGTTTCGCTATCGCTGGGCGGATCGGCGGTGGTATGCCGCGCGAGGTGAGTGAGGCGAGCGACTGGTCGAATCTAGAGACCGTCAAAGCACTGAAGGTGCCGAGAATGGCCGCAGCATGGGTAGACGCGATACTCCGACGGCTACTCGGGATGAGCCTCACGCTGCGGCTCAGGATGACAGCATCGCAGCACTAATCGACGACTATGCGACTGCATGAAGAAGGCGAGGTACTGGGGTGACGCCGACGACGTTCGAGCCAGATACTTGGACACCAAGCCTCGCGCTGTGCGGGAGATCCGATCCGATGTTCGAGGCTGACCAGCAAGCGAAGTCCGTCTGCACGAGTGCGATTACGGTGTTTGAGATTCGCTTCGGGCTGCAGGTGAAGACGACATACAGGGATCTCTCCACTGCGCGACGAACGATGAAGCTGTTCGTCGCTTCGGTCGAGATGACGTAGTTCCTTTTGCGCTTTTGCGGTTGAGTCGTGAGATGACGCGGTTCTTTGTGATTCTCGAGGGCTGGAGGCGCCGTCCTGATTATTTGCCGGTGTAGGGCTGCTTGAGGTAGCGGTGGGCGGCGTCGGATTGGGACTGGTCGCCGGTGGGGGCGGCGGCCATCTGGTAGAGCTGCACGGCCTGGGTGCGGTTGTGCAGGAGATCGAACATCTGGGCGGCGTTGAGCTGGGCGCGCTTGCGCAGCCAGTCGCTGCAGTTGGGCTGCTCGGCGGCGGTGAGGTAGTTGCGGGCGGCGTCGGCGACGTCGTTCTGGCCGCGCTGGGTGTCGGCGAGGCCGAAGTAGGCGAGCTGCAGGCGGGGATCGACAAAGTAGCCGGGCTTCTGCGCGTCGGCGAGGACCTGCTTGTAGATGGCGATGGCGGCGGGGCCGTGGCCCTGGTCCTTGGTGAGATTGGCCTCCTCGAGGCGGAAGAGGTAGGAGTGCGGGTACTCGGTGGCGAGGCCGTGCTGGACCTGGATGGCCTCGGCGTAGCGGCCGTCGTGGCGGAGGTAGAGGGAGAGGACGGTGCGCGAGTCGACCGGGGTGACGACGCCGTGGGCGGCGGCGTCCTCGAGCAGCTCGAGGCCGCGCTGCTTGTTGCCGCCGACGCCGAAGATGCCGACGACGATGCGGACGAAGCGGGGCAGGCTGGCGACGGCGAACTGCTGGATGCCGATGGCCATCTTGGCGTCGGCGTAGTCGGGATCGATCTTGAGCGCCTGCTCGCTGTCGTTGCGGGCGGCGTAGCCCTGGCGGGCGGCGGCGGCGAAGCTGTGGTCGGCGAGGGTGATGAAGGCGGCGTGGAGGCCGCGGGCGTAGCCACGCTCGAAGAAGGCGTTGGCGTCGCGGGGGTTGGCCTTGAGCTGCTGGTCGGCGAGGGCGATGGCCTGATTGGTGAGGTCCTCGATGCGCTGGCGGGTGGCGGGGGCGACGTTGACCGTGCGCTTGGTGGTGAGGAAGCTGTCGTGGGCGTAGTAGGTGGTGTCGAGCAGATCCTGATTGTAGAGCTCGCGGAAGATGACGATGGTGAGGACGTAGTCGGCGGCCATGGCGCTCTGCGGGTGCTCGCGCTGGATGGCCTCGAAGCGGCTGAGGGCGCCCTCGTAGTCGAGGTTGTAGAAGTGCTGCTGCGCGTCGTGGACGCGGGGATCGAGATTGAGCGGGTCGGTGTGGCTGGGGCTGGGCAAGCGCCACAGGAGCGGCTGAGAGGGCGCAGAGGCAGAGGAGGCTGGTCGCGAGGAAGGAGGTCGAACGGCGGCGGTGCCGGATGGAGGCAAGGTTGCGGGCGACTAGACTTCGGAGCATTCTCTCAGGGCTTCCCTTCTGCTTTTCTGGATCTTACCTGAGCCGAGCGCTGGTGGGTCTTCGGATCAGAGAGGAGGCTGGGAGGCGGGCTGGGGATTCGTAAGATTCGGAAATTTCATGCGAAATAGGGAGAGAAATTCGTCCGCCGTTCAGGCAGAAACGGTAGGCTATTGCGTATGACGAAACAGCAGCTGATTCAGCTCCTCGTGGGCCAGGCACGGGCCAACGGCTTCGAGTTTCGTAAATGGTACACGGGCAAGCTGGGCCGACCCTGGGAGAACGCGCAACAGGCACTGGAGGATCTGGCGAGCGAGCGGCGGTATTACGTGCTGCTGTTCTCGCATGAGTTCGCGTCGCACTTCTGGAAGGCGGGCGAGCAGATCACGTTTCAGGTCTCCAAGCAGACCTTCCAGCGGCGCATGGCCGATGGCACGATCGGCTCGGTGAGCCGCAAGTCGTATACCCGGCGCAGCTCGCGCGAGGACGTCTGGCGGTATCACCTGCGGGAGCTGGCGGTGGCCGAGGAGCCGCTGCGCTACATGCGGCGCTATCTGCGGGTGGAGGAGGATCTGGAGCCGGAGAGCGAGGCGCTGGCTGCTCCGCAGGCTGCGCTGCTCGAGCCCTCGGCGCAGACGGCGGCGGCCTCGCGGCGAGTGGCGGGCAACGGCGTGGGGCGGCAGATTCGCAACCGCTGAGGTCTGTTGGCAGGTGCGACTGCAGACAATGAGTGATCGCTTAGAAGTGATATTCGGCGCGGATGGCGGCGATCTGGCGAATGTGGTGGCGGCCGTGGACGAGATGGAAGCGACGCCACTGGGCGAGGCTCAAGGGGCCGAGGATCATGTGGCGCACGGAGCGGCGACGACTGCCGAAGAGCTGCTCGGCGATGGCGATGCGGGCGTTCATTGTGGCGATGGCGGAGGCCAGCGCGGCGCGGAGCTGCTCGCCGCCGACGGGAGCGGCGTTGGGGTCGGGGGTGGTGATGGCGGGCGCTTTGCGGTGGCGCGGCAGCCGCCGAGTCGGAGGACGACGAACTGCCGGAGGCGTTCTGCGAACGAGGGGCGGACACGGGTGGGCGTGGCCTTGGCGATCTGGGTCTCGAGCGCGGTGATGGTGAGCGCGTAGGTGAGCAGGAGATGGCCGACGATCTGCTGGATGTGCCAGCGGCGAGAGTCGAGGCGCGGACGCAGCTGGGTCTGCTGTTCGCTAAGACCGGCGAGGGAGCTTTCCAGCTCCGCCTGCAGAAGTTTGAGATCGTTGCGCATGGTCGCACCTAATGTACGCCGGGCGGGGAGCGATCGGTTACTTTTCTCCGCGTCTTTTTTTCGTGCCAGCGAGACGAAATTCCGCTGGAATTAGAGCTTCTAAGCGGCTCGGGAGTACCAGCATCTTCCCTGGCCGTCTCGTTGCAGTCGGTCGGGTTGGGCATCGGGGTGCTGCCAGACGTGAGCGAATACAGGGTCTCGCCACTTCGCGGCGGACGGTGAGACTGCCGGCGGCTTTGGTCGAGATGACGTTTCTACGGACCGATAGACCTGAGAAATCAGAAATATATCGATAAACTCTCTAATCCATGGAATGGACTTTGATCTGCTAAAGAACCTTCCATGAAGCAAGTCATCAAGGCCACGCCCCTGCCCTGCAAGATCTGCCAGGCCCCGAGCCACCTCTTCGGGGTCGTCGATTTCAACAAGAGCTGCCTGGAGCAGCGTGGGGAACGCCTGCCGCTGACGGGCTTCGCCGTCTACTATCACCGTTGTTCGCAGTGCGGATTCATCTTTACCGCCTCGTTCGACGAATGGACGCCGGATGCGTTCCGGCAGCTCATTTACAACGATCAATATATTGTGGTCGATCCGGACTTCGTCGAGGCGCGGCCGACCGGGAATGCCCATTATGTGGCGGAGGTGCTGGAGGAGTTTCGCTCGTCGGTCCGGTTGCTCGATTATGGCGGCGGGACCGGATTATTTGCGCAACGGATGCGGGAGAAGGGATTCTCCGCCACCACCTACGACCCGTTCAGCGAATTTACCGCGGTGCCGAACGAGACCTTCAACTTCATCACCTGCTTCGAGGTGATGGAACATGTTCCTGTTCCGGATACGATTGTGGCCACGATGGCCTCGATGCTGGAGCAGAAGGGGATGATCCTGTTCTCAACGCTGCTGCAGCCAGCGGAGATCGAAGCAGATCCGGTTGCATTGGTGGTATGCCGGTCCCAGGAACGGCCACGTCTCGCTCTACTCCGCTGCGTCGCTGGTCGCGCTCTTCCGCAAGCATGGCCTGCGGGTGGCGTCCTGCCATCAGGGAGCGCACATCGCGTATCGCGAACTCCCGGAGTTTGCCGCGCGGTTCAAGTTTACGCCGCTCGATTAGCGGCATCTCTCGACTGAAGCAGCGGACGAATGAACTGTCCGCTGCTTCGTCTGAGAGGCCGTTTGGGATGATTTGCTGCCAGCTCAGATTGCTAGTTGAGCTTTTCGAGGGCCTTCTCGGCGGCCTTGGCCTGCTTGCCGTCGGGCTCGAGCTTCAGGTAGGTCTGGAACTCCTGGACGGCCTCGGAGTTCTTGTTCAGCTTCATGGCCGCCTCGGCGAGGGAGAAGTGCGCGAGAGCGTAGTCGGGCTGGACTTTGACGGCGTCCTGCGCGCGGAGATAGGCGCCCTGAAGGTTCCCGCTCTGCATATAGTAGTGGGCGATGTTGAGGTCTTCGTCGACGCGCTCGTTGTCGGTCTGGACCTTGGGAGCCTTGAGGGCACGGCGGCGCGGCGGCGTGGGCTGGTCGTCGGAGGAGGTGTCGTTCGGGTCGGGCGTGCCGCTGGGGTCCGCGGAGTTGGAGCTGCTCGAAGAGACGAGGAACTCGAGGAAGACGAACTGGAGGAGTCGCCGGGGTAGGGATGCTCATTGGCCGGCTGCTGGCCGGATTGCGGGCTGGCTGCCCCGCGACCGGGGGCTCCGGCAGCGTCGCTGGAGCTCTCGCCCGGGTAGGGGAACTTGTTGGCCGCGGGGGTATCGGCGGGCTTCTGGCCGGAGGCGGGCGGCGGATCGCCGGGACGCGCGGGGTAGGTGCCGGAGAAGCCGGAGTCGGGCTGCTGGTTCGCCGGTTGGCTGGCGGGCTGCGGCGCGTTGGGCTGCGAGCCAGGCTGGGGCGCTGACGGCGGGTTGGCCGGGGCCGGATCGCCGGGGAACGGGAAGGCCTGCGCGGCGGGCTTTGGCGCGGCCGGGGCCTCTCCAGGGAACGGGAAGCGCTGCGTGGCGGCGTTGGGGTCGGGCGCCGGCGCGGGCGGCGGGTTCACGGGGCCCGGCACGTTGGTGGGATCGCACTGGTTCGTCTTTGATCGCTTTTTTGCGGAGCTTCGGGTCGGTCGGGCAGGGCGGCAGCGTGGTCAGCGGCGGCGGCGGCGGGACGTACTGTTGGGCTGCTGCGGCAGCGGTAAGTCCCGCAAGAAGAAGGAGTGCGCGGAATGGAGGACGCACGGTCATCGGCTACAATTTTACCCTTTTGTGCGGCTTCGAGAAAGCGCCTGGCGAGGCGTTCCAACCGGACCGCCTCCGTTTGCTATAGTTCTGGGATGGCAGGCTTTGCGAAGCCTGCCTCCATCTCCATTACTCTGACTGCGTGGGACTCGAAAAGTTATGTTGCCTGGGTTGATTATCCGTTCCTCGTCCATTCATGCCGCGGGTTGCTACACCATGCGCCGGATCAAAAAAGGCACACGCATCTGCGAGTACGAGGGACCGCGCCTGAGCAAGGACGAGGCCGACCTGCGCTACGAGAACCGCTTCGTGACCTACCTGTTTGGCTATGGCGACGAGGACATGGTGATCGATGGATTTGGCACGCCGATGTTCATCAACCACTCGTGCAACCCGAACTGCGAGACCGAGGATGAGGATGGGCGGATCTTCGTGGTCGCGCTCCGGGATATCGAGGCGGGCGAGGAGCTGGTGTACGAGTACAACCTGTATGACTCGGACGAGGACGATCAGGACTGCTACTGCGGGGCGCCGCAGTGCCGCGGAACGATGTTCAGCGAACTGGAGCTGCAACGGCGGGCGAAGCTGGCGAAGGCGAAGAGCAGGGTTTAGGGATAGGGTGCAGGGTAGCTTGCCCTGATGCTTTCCCGGAATGATCTTGGCGAGCGGCTGCCTTGGCGATGGCAGCCGCTCGCCAATGTTTTTAATGCCTTCTTGCGCGCAACACTTGACAATCGTTTGTTCTGTTGCAAGAATCCTCGCCGTTCCATGAAGCGGCCGATCCGGGTGGTCGACAACCGGACTGACAGTTTTCGTTGTCTGAAACTCCTTCTCTTCCCTTCTCAATGTATGCACCTGGGTTCCATGGGGCCGTTGTCAGAGCGCTGCGGCCAAACGCAGTGCTGCGTCACGGGGCTCGTCTGGCATTTCTTCAAATCCAGCACAGAGGAAAAAGGAGTCTTTTATGGACATTCACGACAAGCAAAGGCATGAAGTCACCTTGTGGCGGCGCCGGATTCGCAGCCTGGCTGCGGCAGCCGTTGTGTTGGGGATCCTGTTGGTGGCTGGGGGCACGCGCCTCCACGCACAGACATGGAACCTGCAATGGAGCGATGAGTTCAACGCGGCGGCAGGCACAGCGCCGAGCTCCAGCACCTGGACCTTCGATACGGGCGGCGGCGGTTGGGGCAATGGAGAGCTCGAGACCTACTGCGCTCCGTACTCCAGCATCTCGCCGTGCAATGCGAGCGCTTCGAATCTTTACGAGGACGGCAACGGCAACCTGGTCATCCATGCGATCAATACCAATGGAACGTGGACCTCTGGCCGCATGAACACCTCGGGCAAGGAGACGTTTCAGTACGGCCGGATCGAGGCACGCATGAAGCTCCAGGTGGGCGATGGCTACTGGCCCGCCTTCTGGATGCTGGGCAACGACATCGGAACGGTCGGGTGGCCCACCTCGGGCGAGCAGGACATTATGGAGTGGGTGCAGAGCTATGGGCCGACCACCACCTCGTCCACGGTCCATGGTCCGGGCTACTCGGGCGCCAACGGCATCGGCAGCCGGTTCACGTTTCCAAACGGCGGCCGCATCGACGACAGCACGTATCACACCTATGGCGTGGTGTGGACCGCGAACCAGATGCAGTTCTACCGGGATAATCCGCTGCAGCCCTTCCTTACGGTGACCCCGGCGAACATACCGAGCGGCGACCAGTGGGTGTACAACCAGCCCTTCTACCTGCTGCTGAACTTCGCCATCGGCGGCGGCGGGTTTCCGGGCTACACGGACTCGACCACGCCGGCCTCGGGGACCGCGCTGGTCGACTACGTTCGCGTCTATCAGGCCTCGAGCACGATCAACGCGAGCAACTGGTACACCGTGACCAACCAGAACAGCGGCTCCTGCGTGGACGCTACGGGTTGGGGCACGACCAACGGGACCGCCGTGCAGCAGTGGGCCTGCGGAGCCGGCCAATATAACCAGGAGTGGCAGTTCACGCCAACCAGCGGGGGCTACTACGAGATCACCAACCGGAACGCGCCGCTGGTGTGGAACGTCACCGGAAGCTCGACCGCCAGCGGGGCGAAGATCGAGCTGTGGAGCTATGGCGGCGGGACAAACGAGCAGTGGCTACCCGTCTCGCTGGGCAACGGGGCGTATAAGTTCGTCGCGCAAAGCAGCGGACTCTGCCTCGATACGCCGGGCGCCTCCACGGCGAACGGCGTGCAGCTGCAGCAGTACACCTGCAACGGCACCGCGGCGCAGGCGTTCTTCCTGACGCAGCAACCCTAACCGAGGCCCGTCAAGACCAGTCAGGGCCAATCGAAGCACGCCGAGGCCCTGGGTTGCGTTCCGCGCTCGACGCAACCCGGGGCTTGGCGTGGCAGGACTGCGGGTTTGGCCAGTTCTAGCTAGCGTTCTGGCGAGACTCTTGGGCGGGAGCGGGCAGGACGATACAATCGAGCATGCGGCTCCTGGTGTTGACGTGGGGAGTTTGCTGGAGCGCATTTTTTTCGCATGGCCTATCAGGTTTTAGCTCGGAAGTATCGCCCGCAGCGCTTCGCCGATGTGATCGGACAGGATCACGTGACGGTGACGCTGATGAACGCGCTGACGCAGCAGCGTATCGCCCACGGTTACATCTTCAGCGGGCATCGCGGCATTGGCAAGACGACCATCGCGCGCATCCTGGCGATGGCGCTGAACTGCCGCAACACCATTGGCTCGGCCGAGCGGCCGACCGCCGAGCCGTGCGAGGTGTGCGCGAGCTGCACCGAGATTCGCGCCGGCAACGCCGTCGACGTGATCGAGATCGACGCGGCGACCAATCGCGGCATCGATGAGATTCGCGAGCTGCGCGATGCGGCGCGGTATCGGCCGTCGCGCGACCGCTACAAGATCTACATCCTCGACGAGGCGCACCAGATCACCGACGCGGCCTTCAACGCGCTGCTGAAGACGCTCGAGGAGCCGCCGGACCACATCGTCTTCATGATGGCGACGACGCAGCCCGAGGATATTCCGCAGACGGTGCGGTCGCGGTGCCAGCACTACAGCTTCCATGCGGTGAAGCTGGTGGACATCATGGGGCAGCTGCGGTCGATTGCGACGGCGGAGGCGATTGAGGCCGATGATGCGGCGCTGTCGCTGCTGGCCGAGGCGGGCGATGGTTCGATGCGCGATGCGCTGTCGATCATGGACCAGGCGATTGCGAGCGCGCCGGTGGAGGATGGCCGGGCGCGGCTCGATGCGTCGCAGATTCGCGAGCTGATGGGCACGGTGCCGAATGCGGTCTTCGAGCGCATTCTGGCGGCGGTGGACGCGAACCAGAGCGCCGAGGTGCTGACGGTCGCGAACCAGCTGCTCGATGCGGGCAACTCGCCGGCGCAGCTGGCGCGGCAGTGCGTGCGCTATCTGCGGAACTGCTTGATTGCGCGGATTGCGGGCGTCGAGCCGGATGGCGGAAACCTCGACGGGCCGGCGGCGGAGCTGCTGCAGATCTCGGCCGATGAGCAGCGGCGAGCGGCACGGTCGGCGGCGCTGTTCAGCGAAGAGGAGCTGACGCGCTTCCTGCAGACGATGCTGCGGACCTTCGATGAGCTGGGATATCGGCAGGAGCAGCGGTTTCACTTCGAGCTGGGGCTGCTGAAGCTGGTGCATCTGCGCCGGCTGCTGCCGGTCGAAGAGGTGTTGAGTAAGTTTGGGCCGGCCGGATCGGGTTCCGGCGATGCGGGCAAGGGAACGGTCGGGGTCGGCTTCGGTACGGGCTTCGCGTGGGGCGGGGGTGGCTCCGATGCAGGCTCGGGCGAGCTTTACGCCGGCTGCGCCGCCACCACCTCCACCGCCTCCTCCGGCTGCGCTGACGGCTTCGCCATTTGCTCCTCCGCCGGTTACAACTAAGGCGGCCTTCTCGCCGTTTGCGGAGAGCGCTTCCCTGCCCCCGGCTGCGCCTGTCGCTCCGGTCGGTTGCGCCCGTCGCGCCAGTGGTGAAGGTTGCGCCGGTGGTTGCTCCTCCTGCTCCAGTTGCGTCGCAGCGCGCCGGTGGTCGAGGCTCCGTTCGCGGTGGCTGAGGCGATTCCTGCGGTGTCGGCGCCGACACCGGTAATAACGCCGGAACCGGCGCCGGTAGTTGCTCCATCGACACCCGCTCCAGTGCCGGTTGCGGCAGCGGTTGCAGCGCCGGTTGCGGCAACGCCCGAGGTCGAGATCGAGGCGGCGAGTGAGCCCGACAGCGAGACGGTACCGCTCGATGCGTATGAGTCGGTCACTGCCGGAGTCGGTCGCTCCAGAGCCGGAAGCAAGCTGGGCGCCCGAGGTTGCTGCCGCTCCCGCTCCGGCGTTGGCGGCGGAGCCCGTGAAGGCTGCGGCAGATGCGGACGCCAGTGGCGAGGTCGCTGAGCTGCAGCGGCTGGCGGTCGATGCGCTGATGGAGGCCAAGGGGCAGACCACGGCGGCGGACGCGATTGCCGATGCCGAGTGGAGCCTCGCGGGCGATACGGTGACGATTCAGACCGAGGTGTCGAAGATCATGCTGCCCACCGTGGTGAACGCGGAGGCGGAGAAGATCGTGCGCGCGGCGGTGGTGAAGCAGACACCGGGGCTGGCGCGTGGTGGTCCTGCCGGGCGCGAAGAAGGCGGCTTCGGCGGCGAAGAAGCCACGGGCGGCGGCGTCCGGGTCGGCGCAGGCAAAGGCCTCGGCGCACCCGATCGTGCAGGAGGCGCAGCGGCTGTTTCAGGCTGAGATACGGAATGTGATCGATCTAACCTCGAACGAGTAAAGACTCACTTCGGTAGAAAAGGCCCCATATCTCGAGTGAGATGTGGGGCCTTTTTTGATAGCACGATGCGCGTTGCTCAGTTCGAGCTCACGGCCAACTCCGGCACGGCTTCCGCCGGAGCCGCAGCGACGGGCACGTTGGTGACCGTGCAGTCGTTGTAGACGTGGCTGCCGTTGGTGAAGACGCCGGTTCCATTCCACGATGCGTCGACCGCCAGCGCCGCGGTGACCTTGACGGTGTAAACCACCAGGGAGGGGGGATTGGAATGCAGATATTCGCCCTGCAGGGACACGAGCAACGTGTCCTTCCCGAAGCCGGTGTGGTGGATGACGCCGGTAATGTGCGGGATGTGGATGACGCCGTTCGGCGGCGCAATCGCCTGGGTGATCTCGCCCGTGCCCTGCACGACTCCGGTAACCGCGTTGACGCCGAGCTTCAGGTGGAGGGTGGGTGCGCCGATCAATCCGGTGGATACGTCCAGATTGACGAGGTAGTAACCGACTTTCTCTGCCATAAATTCGTTCTCCTAGGAATCTCCGCGTGGAGTTCAGGGAGAACGATTGCACACAAAATGAAATTTACGAGGGAAAAGAGACGCACAAGACGGGTTCATTCCCATTTTGGGAATTGCGGGAAAACAGATGAATACAGTGTGAAAATGAGGCATCCTTTGGGAGGATGCGAGCGGGCAGAGAAAGGCCGCATGGCTCCGGTGGGAGACATGCGGCCTTTTTTGTGCCGATGCGGGTTACTTGCTGTGCTTGCGGTAGAGCTCGATGAGCTTGTTGGTGGAGCTGTCGTGCTTGAGCTCGCCGGTGCCCTTGAGCTCGGGGATGATGCGGTTGGCGAGCACCTTGCCGAGCTCGACGCCCCACTGGTCGAAGGAGTCGATCTGCCAGATGATGCCCTGCACGAAGACGCTGTGCTCGTAGAGGGCGACCAGCTTGCCGAGGACGTTCGGCGTCAGCTTCTCGGCGAGCAGCGTGTTCGACGGGCGGTTGCCCTCGAAGGTCTTGTGCGGGATCAGCTCCGCAGGGACGTTCTCGGCCTTGAGCTCCTCGGGGGTCTTGCCGAAGGCGAGCGCCTCGGCCTGCGCGAAGACGTTCGACATCAGGAAGGCGTGGTGGTCGCCGAGCGGGTTCAGCGTCTTGAAGAAGCCGATGAAGTCGCAGGGGATCAGCTTCGTTCCCTGGTGGATGAGCTGGTAGAAGGAGTGCTGGCCGTTGGTGCCGGGCTCGCCCCAGAAGATCGGGCCGGTCTGGTAGTCGACGTGTGTGCCATCGACGGTTACATGCTTGCCGTTGCTCTCCATGGTGAGCTGCTGCAGATAGGCCGGGAAGCGCTTGAGGTACTGCTCGTAGGGCAGCACGGCGACGGTCTCGGCGTTGAAGAAGTTGGTGTACCAGACGTTGAGCAGGCCCAGCAGCACGGGCAGGTTCTTGCTGAAGTCGGCGCTGCGGAAGTGCTCGTCGATCGAGTGGAAGCCGGCGAGCATCTCGCGGAACTGGTCGGGACCGATGGCCAGCATGGTGGAGAGGCCGATGGCCGAGTCCATCGAGTAGCGGCCGCCGACCCAGTCCCAGAAGCCGAACATGTTGGCGGTGTCGATGCCGAACTTCTGCGACCGCGTCGGCGTTGGTGGAGACGGCGACGAAGTGCTTGGCGACGGCCTTCTCATCGCTGAGCTGGTTGAGCAGCCAGGTGCGCGCGGAGTGCGCGTTGGTCATGGTCTCGAGCGTGGTGAAGGTCTTCGAGCTGACGATGAAGAGGGTCTCGTCGGCGTTGAGATCGTGGGTGGCCTCGACGAAGTCGGTGCTGTCGACGTTGGAGACGAAGCGGAAGGTCAGGTCGCGCTGGGTGTAGTGGCGCAGCGCCTCGTAGGCCATGACCGGGCCGAGGTCGGAGCCGCCGATGCCGATGTTGACGATGTTCTTGATGCGCTTGCCGGTGAAGCCCTTCCACTCGCCGCGAGCGGACGCGGTTGGCGAAGGCGGACATCGCGTCGAGCACCTTGTGCACCTCGGGCACGACATCCACGCCGTCGACGACGATCTTCTCGCCCTTGGGCGCGCGCAGGGCGACGTGCAGCACGGCGCGGCCTTCGGTGATGTTGATCTTGTCGCCGCGGAACATGGCGTCGATCTTGGCGCGGAGGCCGGACTGCTCGGCGAGCTCGACGAGCAGCTTGAGGGTCTCGTCGGTGATGCGGTTCTTCGAGTAATCGAAGTAGAAGCCCTCGGCCTCGAGGGCGAGGCGCTCGCCGCGGGTGGCGTCGTCGGCGAAGAGCTGGCGCAGGGTCAGCTCCTTCACCTGCGCGTAGTGCGCTTCCAGGGCTTTGAAGGCGGGCAGTGCGCGCAGTGGCGTCAAGGAGTGCTGGGTATCAGGCATCACGATTCCTCTTCAATCTGAATTACCTCTCTATGATGCCACCGTTCCCGCACGAGACTCAGCCTGCTGACCGGTAACCGGCCGCAACTTCCCAAGATCGTTCGTCCCTTGCGAGCTCACATCACATGCGCAGATCCAGACAAAACGGCCCCGGCCGTGCGCGAAAAGCTCGCCACAGGCAGGGGCCGATGGGTTCATACGGGTTACAAATTAGCCGTTGTTGTTGCTGCGGGTGGACGACGCGGTAGCTGGCGTTGCCCTTGGACCAGACCAGCAGCAGGATGTCCTTGCCGTCCGGGTTGCCGTGGACCACGCCGATGAGCTGCTCGGCCGAGGTGACCGGCTGGCGGTTGATCTCGAGGATCACGTCGCCGGGGACGATGCCGGCGTCATCCGCCGGGCTGCCGGGACGCACACTGCCGACCGCCGCGCCGTGCACCTCCGCCGGAATGCCGAGCTGCTGGCGCATGCGCGGGCGTGAGGTCGTCGACCGCCGAGGCCGATCTTGCCCTTGCCGCCGCCGCCGTTCTCGTTGCCGGCCATCTGCGTCTTGCCGCCGAACTCACCGAGCTTGAGGCTGACCGTCTGCGGGTTGCCATCGCGCAGGATGCCGAGCGTGATGGTGGTTCCGGGAGCCTCCTCGCTGACCGCGACCTGCAGCGCGCTGCCGTTGGTGATCTTCTGGCCGTTGAGCTCGCGGATCACGTCGCCGCTCTTGAGGCCGGCGCGGCTGGCGGGCGAGTCCGGCGTGACCTGCGCGACGATCGCGCCGTCCGCGTCCTTCAGATGGAAGAAGCTGGCGTTGTCCGGCGTGACGTCGTTCATCGAGATGCCGATGTAGCCGTGGTGCACGCTGCCGTTCTTGATCAGCTGATCGGCGGTGGCGCGGACGATCTGCGAGGGGATGGCGAAGCCAGCGCCGGCGAACGAGCCGGAGTTGGAGATGATGAAGGTGTTGATGCCGACCAGTTCGCCGTAGGCGTTGACCAGCGGGCCGCCGGAGTTGCCGGGATTGATCGCCGCATCGGTCTGGATGAAGCCGCCCGGCTTGCGCGGGTCGCCGCCGTAGGGGTTGGGGCGGTTGATCGCGCTGACGATGCCGCGCGTCACCGAGAACTGGAAGTAGCCGAAGGGGCTGCCGAAGGCGAGCACGGTCTGGCCGGGCTCAAGCTTGCTGGAGTCGCCCCAGGCGATGGTGGGCAGATCGTGCGCGTCGACCTTGATGACGGCGAGGTCGGTGAGCTTGTCGGCGCCGATGAGCTTGGCGTTGAGGACGCGGCGATCGTGCAGCGTGACGCGAATCTGCATGGCGCCGTCGACCACGTGGTTGTTGGTGACGATGTAGCCGTCCGGCGAGATGATGATGCCCGAGCCGATGCCGTGCTCGATCTGCGGCTGCTGCGGGGCCTGCTGCAGCTGGCCGCCGAAGGGACCGTTGGGGCCGAAGAACTGGGCGAAGCCGGGAGGCAGTTGCTGCTGCTGGCCCTGCTGCCTGCTGAGTCGTTCTGCTCGCCGTCGTCGGAGTCGGTCGTCGGCGCTCCCCTTGGAGGTCACGGCGATGTTGACGACGGCGGGCGTGACGCGCTGCGCGACCGCCTCGACGGCGTGGTCGAGCGCGACCAGCGAGGAGACGCTGTTGTCGTCGAGCGGCGCGGCGGCGGCGTAGCTGGCGGCGTGCACGCCGACGTGGTTGGCCAGGAAGCAGCCGCCAAAGAGCAGCGCCGCGGCGGCTCCTGCGGGGGCGACAAAGCGCAGGCTGTAGGTCTTCAGCTTTGCCGACTAATAAATTAGTTGATGATTGCGTAGTGGGCACGGAATGCACTCCTTCGTAGCAGTTTCTGTCTTGAGGGGCTCCGTCGCCGGTTGCGCCGAACCGCGTGGTTAAAGTCGCGTGTAGTTAGAGTTGAACGATCAGCCAGCCGAGATCGGTCGGCACGGCGGCATACTGTGGGGAAACTTGGTGGACCGGAGCGACCGGGGCGGCGTTGGCCGGGCCGCGGCGGCTGCGGACTGACGGTGACGGTCCTGCGCGCCGAGGCCGGGCTGAGCGGTGTCGCGAATCAGCTCCTCGGTCATCGTGGTCATGGTGGCTCGCGCTGTCTCCGGGCTCGCCGGACGTCGTCGAAGTGGTCTCCGTCTCCACGGTCCACGCGGTCATCACCACCATCGACTCAGCCGGACGCGTGTCGCGTGAGACACATGCGCGATCGTGGCCATCTGCAGCGGCGTGGCCGCAGAAGGCGCTCGCTGTGCGGTCATCAGCGCATCGGGATGCACCTTCTTCGCGCGCAGCGGGCAGCAGAAGGTCGGCGCGGAAGCGGCGGGCATCGTGGCCTTCAGCAGCGTCATGTGCGGTTGCGCGATGGCGTCCGCTCGGCGGGCGAGCGGGCCTGGAAGACCACATTCTGGTAGCCGCAGTGCGGCCCGGCCGGCAGGATCCCAGGCTCGGACGCTCCCATGATGCCGGCTGAGCCGGCCTTTCAGCCGGCGCGGGCGCGGCAAAGGAGACCAGCTGCGGCGAGCGGGCCAGCTCGGCGGCGCATCCGGCAAGGCCGATGGCGAGCAGCGCCGTCACCGCGCGGGCGCGGGCCGGGCTGAGCGCCGGCTGCCGATTGAGGATGCGGTAGACGCGGCGGGCCAGCTCCGAGCCCGAGGCGCCGAGCGCTCCCAGCGACAGCGAGAAGGCGGTGCGATGCTGCATGCGGCGCTCGGCCAGCGTGGTCAGGCAGGTGGCGTAGACGCGCGGAGCCAGCGTGACGCGCAGGACGCCGTCGTCGCAGGCCAGCTCGCGCTCGCTGCACAGACGGCGCTCGATCCAGACCAGCGCAGGGTTGAGCGGAAAGAGCGCGAGGCTGAGCTTCTGCAGCAGGTTCAGCCAGTCGTCGGCGCGGCGCAGGTGCTCGACCTCGTGCAGCACGATCTGAAACAGCTCGGGCGCGGAGAGCTGGGCGAAGAGCCAGTCGGGAATGAGGACGCGCGGGGAGAAGAAGCCGATGACGCTGGGACGGTCGACCTCCTGCGAGAGGCAGAGCTCGACCCGGCGCAGCGGGACGGTGGCGAGCAGGGCCGCAATCTCCGGGGTCGCGGCGGTGGGCCGGGCGTTTCTCCACAAGCGAGCGCAGACCGAGCGCCCTGCACGACGAGCTGCGCGAGCCGGAAGACGCGAGAACGCCAGCCAGAGCGCCGCGATGCCGAGGCTCCAGCCAGCGCCGAGCTGCGAGAACCGGGTGGTGCTGCGCTGCGCCGGCGGCGACACCGGCTGCAGCGGCCGGGACACGCAGGAACGGCAGCAACGCGGCGCCGAGCAGAACCGCGGTCCAGATAAAGAAGCGAGCCGTCGCGGTGGTGCGAGGCACCAGGCGGAGCGCGAGCGCGGCGGCGGCGGCGAGGGCGATTCCCTGCCACAGCCCGGCGACGGCGACCGTCGCGGAGATCCGGGCGAGGTCCTCAAAGGCGGCGAAATGGGAGCAGGTGGTATCATGCCTCCTCCTTTGCGGGCTCAGCGGATTCGGCGATCTCGGCGGCGGCGATGGCCTCCTTGAGGCGGCGAAGCTCGTCCGGGCGTAATCTCGTCGTCGCCGAGCAGCGAGAGCAGCAGCCGCTCGCGGGAGTTGCCGAAGAAGCGCTGCATGATGTGGCGAACCTCGGTCTTGCTGGCCTCATGCTCGGCGATGGAGGGGCTGTAGAGGAAGGCGCGGCCCTCCTGGCGGTGGTGCACGTAGCCCTTCTGCTCGAGGATGCGAATGGTGGTGAGGACCGAGTTGTAGGCCAGCGCGCTGCCCTCGGGCATGGCGGCGACCAGCTCGCCCACGGCCGATTCGCCGCGCTGCCACAGCATCTTCATGAGCCGGAGCTCGGCTTCGGTGAGCGTGATGGATTTCTTCGGCGGCATCGTCAGTTCCCCGTCCTGAGAGTCAGACGGGCAACTAATGGATTAGTTAGCAGGAGAGGATGAAAAAAGCGGCAGGACTATGGAAAAATCAGCCCGCCGCCTTTCAGGAACGCCAGTCTACTGCGCGGCTGGCCGGCCGCCAGAGATCGACGCAAATGCTGCCGCTGCCGCCTCGGAGATCGTCACATCGTTGTCTTTGTTGAGACTGGCGACGCCCACCGCTCCCACCACCTGCTCCCCCGCCTTCAGAGGAGCACCGCCCCGCAACGTCATCAGTTCCGACGTGATAAAGGCCAGGCGGCCATTGTTGACGCGTCCTCCGTCTCGGCGCTCGGCCGCTCAGCAGAGCGGAGGTGCGGGCCTTGCCGATCGCAAGATCCGGACTGCCGGCACGGACGTCATCCATCTTGAGGAAGGCAACCAGCGTGCCGCTGGCATCGACGACCGCAATCGCACAGGGAGCGTGCAGTTTTTCCGCCTCGTGCTCGGCCGCGCTGAGCACCTGCTGCGCGCCCGCCTCGCTGATCGTCTGGACGGTACGCGTTGCGTCGGCCGCCCAAAGGCTTGTGGCTCCACAGGCTAGAAACATAAGGCAGGCAACGGATGCAATCTTCTTTGCGGGAAACGTCATCGGGGCACACTCTTCCAATTAATTTACAGTGCACCGCCAGCGAGATCGCGGCACTGATCTATAGAAGAGACGTTTCTGATCGGCACCAAGACTCGCGGCGCCATCCCGTAGCCGCGAGCCCTAGCCATGATCAGAGGCTCAGCGCCTACCGAGCCTGCCTCACGACCTCGACCAGTTTGCTGGGATCGGGCTCGACGCTGGGGCCGATGGGCGAGCCGGTGTGGGTGAGCCGCGAGCTCGCATCCGACCAGTGAAGATGGGTGAGCTCGAGCTTGCCCTGCTCGTAGGCGTAGGTGGTGCCGTCGTCGTTGTAGAGGTCGAAGTCGCCGTCGGCGCCGGGGTAGACGCGGAGCTTGGCGATCTTCTGATTCTCGTTGGTGCTTTCGACGGGAGCGCCGAGCGGAAGGATGGAGCCGGCGCGGACGAAGAGCGGGATGGTGTCGATGGGCGCGGCGACGGTGATGGTCTGGCCGCCGTGGAGGCGTTCGTTGGTCCAGAAGTTGTACCAGTCGGTGCCGGCGGGCAGGTAGACCTTGCGGCTGGTGCGGCCCTGCTCGGTGACGGGCGCGACGAGCAGCGCGGGGCCGAACATGTACTCGTCGCCGATGTTGGCGACGTTGGGGTCGTTGCCGAAGTCCATGAAGAGGCCGCGCATGAAGGGCGCGCCGGTCTCGTGGGTCGTGTAGCCGAGGCGAGTAGATGTAGGGCATCAACTGGTAGCGCAGGCGGAGATATTTTTCGAGGATCGGCTCGGCCTGCTTGCCGTAGGACCAGACCTCGTTCTGCGGTCGCGCGTGCCGTGGGTGCGGAAGTTGGGCTGGAAGGCGCCGTACTCGAACCAGCGGACGTAGAGCTCGGGGTAGTCGTCGTAGTGGCCGATGTTCTCGCGGGCGTCGGAGGGATCGAGAAGCGGCGGTGCGGTCGGGCGTGTGCTGCGTAGGGCAGATACTGCCAGCCGCCGATGTCGGTGCTCCAGTAGGGCATGCCGGAGGCGACGAAGTTGATGCCGGTGGGGACCTGGCGCTTGAGCGTGTCCCAGTTGCCGCTGATGTCGGAGGACCAGAAGATGGCGCCGTTGTGCTGCGCGCCGAGATAGGCGTCGCGGGCGAGGATGAGGGCGCGCGTCGGGCATGTCCTGGCGGATGCCGTTGTAGAAGGCGGCGGTGTGGAAGAGCGGGTAGACGTTGAAGAACTGCGTGCCGGGGCCGATGTGGAAGTAGCTGCCGTTGGGCGGCAGATCGGGCTCGGTCTCGTCGGCCCAGAAGGCGTCGAAGCCTTTGCTGACGTAGTTTTCCTTGATGACGTTCCAGTACCACTTCGCGGCGTCGGGGTTGGTGGTGTCGATGTCGGAGCCGGCGCGGTCGTAGGGCAGGCCGTTGGTGGGCGTGCCGTCGGCGAGGTGCTCGAACCAGCCGTTCTTGAGGAGCGTGGCGTAGTAGCGGTCCTCGGGGACGAAGCGCGGCCAGACGCTGATCATGGTGTGGAAGTTCATCGCGTGGAGCTCTCGGTTCATCGCGACGGGGTCGGGCCACTTGGCGGGGTCCATGTCCATCTGGCCCATCTTGGTGTAGTGGAACCAGTCGATGACGAGGTCGTCGATGGGGTAGATGGCGGTCGCGATAGCCCTTGGCGACGGCCATCAGCTCGGCCTGGCTGGTGTAGCGCTGCTTGCACTGGATGTAGCCGTAGGCGGACTTTGGCAGCATGGGCGTGTCGCCGGTGAGCAGACGATAGCCGGAGTAGATCTCGTCGTAGGTCTTGCCGGCGATGACGAAGAAGGAGACGCGCTGGCCGACGTCGGAGGTCCAGCGACGTGGAGTTGTTGAAGCCGAAGTCGACGGTCGTGCGCGAGGGGTTGTCCCAGAGCAGGCCGTAGCCTTTATTCGTAACGACGAAGGGCACACAGACGCTTTGGCCGGCGGGCGCGTTGTAGTCGTGCGCGCAGCGGACGGAGTGGCCGCGGCGATCGAGGATAGCCCTCCTGATTCTGGCCGAGGCCGTAGTAGTGCTCGTCATCCGGCGAGGCGAAGGTGGCGCCCACCTGGAAGAAGTGCGGGATCGGTGGGGCGGCGGTCGTAGAGGATGTCGGCGTTGCCGTCCTTGTGATTGGGGACGGACATCTGCCAGCCCTGCATCTGGAGCAGCGGCGTTCCGTCGGGCAGTTTTGATGGAGAGGCCGACGCCGGGCGTCGAGCCGTTGAAGAATTGTGCGATGTCGGCCGCGGTGCCGGTGGGCTTCCACTTGCCGCCTTGCGGAGCGACGGTGACGATCATGCGGGAGGAGGGGAGCGATGTCGCCGCTTCCCTGCTGCGTTTGCGCGGTGCTCCAGCCTTCGGCGAGCGGCTTGGCGGTGATGCCGTAGCCGGGGGCGGCGAGTGCGTCCTCTTTGCGCAGACTGATGCTGACGCGGACGATGTTGGGCGCGTAGGGCTCGACCAGCACCGTGGCGCCGTTGCGCTCGAGCGTGAGGCTCTGCGCTCGGGTCGGAAGACCCGCGACCAGAGTAGCGGCGAGAACAAAGACGGGAAGCATACCGCGCCGGAGCGAGGCATAGTAAGGACGCTGCGCAGCCGCTAAGAACTTGACTCATGCTTGCTTCTCTTCTTTCTCTCGTTCAGATTTGCTACTGCGTCGCCAACACGTGGATGCTGTTCATCCATGTCTCCGCAAGGGCGGGCCAGTGGGTGATGGGGAGCTCGGTGGGACGGAGGCCGTAGCCATGGCCGCCGTGCGCGTAGATATGTAACTCCGCCGGTACCTTGGCGTCCTTGAGCGCCTGGAAGTAGACCAGGGCGTTCTCCTCGTGGACGGGATCGTCCTCGGCCTGCAGCAGGAAGGTGGGCGGCGTCTCGGCGCTGGGCTTGGCCTCGGGTGCGAGGTCGGTCTTGTTGGGCCAATGCACCAGATAACCGGGATAGAGGACGAACGCGAAGTCGGGACGGGCATTGACGCCGCGCCCCAGGCCACCATGCGCCTTCACCGCCGCGAAGTTCGGTTCGGCATCGAAGTGATTGCTGAGCACGGCGACCAGATGCGCACCCGCCGAGAAGCCCAACGCACCGACACGCTTGGGATCGATGCCCCACTCGGAGGCGTGAACGCGGGTGAGCCGCATGGCCTGCTGCGCGTCCTCGAGGTCCTCGCTACGCTCTGGATAGTGGCCCTCGTAGGGCACGCGATACTTCACCAGAATGCAGGTGACATGAATGCTGTTGAGCCAGGTGCAGACCTCAGTGCCCTCAAGATCGTAGGCCAGGATCTGGTACCCGCCGCCGGGAAAGACCACCACCGCGGCGCCGCTGTTCTTCGCGGGCTCGGGCTTGTAGACGGTCAGCGTGGGCTCGCTGACGTCGGTGAGGTGCATGATCTTCCGGCCTGCAATCAACGCATCCTTCGCGTTGATCACATCGCGCTCCGCGCCCTTCGTCGTGGTGGGTTCGGGCGCTCCATGCGTCCAGAGCGGCAGCGTGGTCTGCTGGGCCGAAGCAGCGAGGCATACAAAGATGCAGGCGAGCGGAAGAAGTCTTGTAAAAGTCACCC
The DNA here is from genome assembly GCA_963755245.1 of uncultured Acidobacteriaceae bacterium. GTDB lineage: Bacteria > Acidobacteriota > Terriglobia > Terriglobales > Acidobacteriaceae > Edaphobacter. The sequence goes on from CAVWJY010000018.1 coordinate 127,953, forward strand.
CGACATACTACTGCGCGCAACACAGTTTGCGGAAGACCTTCACCGTTACAAATATGCGGCGCCTTATTTCCGCTGCCGTTCCCGCCAGAGACGATAGAGACCCCAGGCCGCAACCGAGCAGTTATCGACGATGGTGCCATCGACGATCATCTCCTCGAACTGCGCAACCGAGACGCGGTGCAGCACCAGGTCGCTCTCCTCGGCATCGGGATCGGGCTCGCCCTGCTGCAGGTCCTCGGCGAGGAAGACATGATGCCTCTGATTCATCACGCCATACGCGATCTGCAGATTGCCGATCTCGGTCATACGCTTGGCGGTGAGCCCGGTCTCTTCGCGCAGTTCGCCGCGGGCAAGCTCCTCGGGAATGATGTCGGCCTGCTCCCAGCCGCCCTGCGGCAGCTCGACGTGACGCGCGCCGACGGTGTAGCGGAACTGCTCGATGAGATAGAGGAACTCCCCCTCGGCGGTGACCTCAAGCGGAATGATGATGCACGCGGGATCCTTGTCGATGACGCCATAGATTCCGCGCTGGCCATTGGCGCGTTCGATGATGTCCTCGCGCACGCTTGTCCACGGGTTGCGATAGACCTCGCGGCTACTAATTGTCTTGATCATGGTTACATGACTCCGTTCGTCGGGGACGAAAACGCTGTTAGTCAGGAACGGAAAATTCCAGGTGCGAGGGGTACTTGGGCGAGCCGTAGATGGTCTCCGTCTGCGGCTTGTAGGCGTCGGCGGGCGCGGTCATGATGTTGGGAACGAAGGTCTGCGGGTTGCGATCGTAGAGCGGGAACCAGCTCGACTGCACCTCCACCATGATCCTGTGGCCCTTGAGGAAGGTGTGATCGGCGCCGTGGAGGCTCCACTTGTACTCGACCACCTCGCTGGGCTTGAGGGGCTGCGGATTCTCGAAGCTCTTGACGTAGCGGCCGCGGAAGATCTCGTCCGCAATCATCAACTGATAGCCGGCCATGGGCGCGGGCGCGTCGTCGGGATAGACGTCGATGAGCTTGACGATCCAGTCGGCATCGGTGCCGGTGGTCGCGGCGAAGAGGTCCGCCATCACATCGCCGGTGATGGTGACGTCGTGATCGAGCGCGGGGGTCTCGAAGTTCGCGAGGTCCGCGCGGTTGCTGACAAAGCGCTGGTCTTCCACCAGCCAGGTGCGCCACTTGGAGCCGGGCGCATAGGTGGATTGAATCGGGCGATTGCGATACGGGACCGGATTAGCGGGGTCGGAGACGTAAGAGGCCGCGGTCTGGTTGTAGTCGCCGGTGGGTGGCGTGAAGGCGAGCGCGTGCTCGTTTTCGAGAAAGAGCTTCGCGGTGTGGAAGCCGGTTTGCGGCGGCCAGGCATCGTAGCGCTCCCACTGGTTGACGCCGGTGCGGAAGCTGGCAACGTCCTTGAGATCGAAGCCGCTGCGGCCCTTCACATACCGCTCGAAGAAGGGCGCCTCGATGGTCTTGCGGTAGGTATCGCCGGTCGCCGAGCCGAAGTCGAGCGCGCCGAGATGCCGCGTCGTGGGCCCCCAGCCGCCGTGGTTCCACGGGCCGAGCACCATAAAGACCTCGCCCTTGCTGTCGTGCGGCTTCAGCGCGGCGTACTCCGCCTGCGTGCCCCACATGTCTTCCTGATCCCAGAAGCCGCCCACCTCGAGCGTGGGCACCTCGACCTTCGTCAAGCGCTTTTCGACCGCCATGTCCTGCCAGAACTTGCTGTAGGTCGGCTGCGTCAGGAAGATCTTCGCCGTGGGAAGGTTGGTCATCCCGGCGGCAGCCGCGGCCCCGGCGAAGTTCCCATGGTTGAGAAAGAAGTTGTACTGGTCTTCGCTGCTGTTGACGACGTCGTCGGTCTTTTGTGCCTCCAACTGTTGCACATAGTCGAAGCCGTAGGTCTCGCGGAAGGCTCCGTTGTGGAAGAAGTCGTCGCCCATCCAGACGTCGGTCATGGGAGCCTGCGGCGAGATCGCCTTGACGGCCGGGTGCGCGTCGATGCCGGCCATGATCGCGAGGAAGCCGGGATAGGAGATGCCCAGCACGCCGACCCTGCCGCTGTTGTTGGGAACATTCTTGAGCAGCCAGTCGATGGTGTCGCGGGTGTCGGTGGTCTCGTCGACGTCCTGCTTGGTGCGGTGCGCAACGATCGGGCGATTCATCACGAACTGGCCGCCGGATTTGTAACGGCCACGGACATCCTGGTAGACGAAGATGTAGCCGCTGGCGGCGAGCTCGGGCTTGCTCGAGTTGACGCGCTCGGAGGTCATGCCATCGACGCCGTAGGGCGTGCGCTCGAGCAGGAAGGGCAGCCGCTCGCCGTGCTCGGAGCCGGCGGGGCGCAGGATGATGGTGTGCAGCTGCACGCCGTCGCGCACCGGGATCATCACCTCTTCGCGCGTGTATTCGCGGAAGTGGTTCAGGGGCTTGGCCTGGTCGCTCACGCGGGCGAGAGCGAAGCCGGCTGGGCTGCCACCGATCTTCACCACGGCTCCGGTGACCTTGCCGCTGGCGTCGCGCGTGAAGTCGTACTCCTCACGATTGCCTTCGGTTACATATTGGTCGCGCGAGCGGGCAAAGAGTTCGAGGCGGGGGCTGCGTTCGCCCTCGGTGTAGAGGTGGCTGCCGTCGCGCAGGACGCTCACCAGCACATCGGGGTCGGTGGTGCGGCTATAGGTGCCGACCACGGTATCGAATTCGTTCGGCTGGGAGGGTGGTGGTTCCCGCAGGCGCGGTCTGCGTCGGAGCGGCCTGGGCACGAGCGACGGGACAGAAGCCAGCGCCCATTCCAAATCCAAGGGCGAGTACCAAGGCGGTGATCACAGCGGAGACTTGATGTTCCTGCAACGCACACTCCTTCGATTTTGGAATTGCCGTGGAACCAAGCGCGACACAAGCGGGAGGCCGATTCCGCTGGCTTCCGGTCCGTTCCCGAATTGGTCGCCTGCGCAAACCGGCTGCAAAGGCGACCCACCGGGACGCACGTTGCAGGCAATTGCCTGCAACGCGGGCGGAACACTTATCCCAACGCTACGGGCTCGGCCGGCACCGGGGTGGCCTCGCACTTCCAGCCTTCGCGGCCGTGCGAACCGTCGCAGAACGGACGCTTGGCCGACAGACCGCAGCGGCACAGCGAGATCGCCGGCTTGCCGGTCAGATCCCACGCGTTGCCGTTGACATCCACCAGCGAGATCGGCCCCTCGACCCGAAACGAGCCGTTCGGGCGAACCGTAATCTTCACTGCCGGAGCCGAAACCTCTTCCACCGGCGCAACCTTCAATACATCGTCAGACATAAAACTCCCCTGGCCTCGCTCGACAGCAAAACCTGATTCAGATAGAGCCAGCATAACAAAGACGGCCGCCGCCGGCGCTGCCTCGCAGGCTGCGCACTGCGATCCGACCGCGGCATGACCTGCGGAGCGCTGGACGAGAAGGTGGCCGTCACACGGGCGGCGAAGGGGGGAGGGCCGCGAAAAGAGCCTCAAAACGACGGATTTAGTTCATCTCCTCCATCTCGGACGGAGCGTCCAGGGCGCCATCCGAGATGCCATACTCCTTCAGCTTGCGGTAGAGGGTCGTCTTGCCGATCTGCAGCAGACGCGCGGCCATCAGCTTATCGCCGTGCAGCTGGCGGATGGTGTTCAGGATGGCCTGCTTCTCGAGCTCCGCGATGGAGACGATGGCCGAGCTCCGGCCGCCGGTCAAGGCGGTGTCGGTGGCACCTCCGTGTGCCTCCGCCTCCGCCGGCGCGAGGAGGCTCGAGACCTGCTGCGCCTGCAGCGTCTGCAGCCGGAAGTCCTGCAGCTGGCTGGGCAGGTCGGCCAGGTTCAGCAGCGAGCCCGAGGAGAGCGTGCACAGCCGGTCGATCGCATTCTCGAGCTCGCGCACGTTGCCCGGCCAGTGGTACTCCTGCATCAGCTGCATGGCCTCGTCGGTGAAGATATGCTGGCGACCGGTGGTGCGCTGGATCCGCGCCAGGAAGTGGGCGACCAGCACCGGAATGTCGGCGCGGCGCTCGCGCAGCGGCGGAATCTTGAGGTTGACCACGTTGAGGCGGAAGTAGAGATCCTTGCGGAACCTCCCCTGCTCGACCATCGCCTGCAGATCGCGGTTGGTCGCCGCCAGCACGCGCGCGGAGATGGGCACGGCGTGGGTCGCGCCCACCGGACGAACCTCCTTCTCCTGCAACGCCCGCAGCAGCTTGGCCTGCAGGTCGAGGGGAAGCTCGCCGATCTCGTCAAGAAAGACCGTCCCGCCCTCGGCGGCGGCGAGCAGCCCATCCTTGGTGCGGTTGGCGCCGGTGAAGGCTCCCTTCACATAGCCGAAGAGCTCGCTCTCGATCAGCGTGGGCGCCAGCGACCCGCAGTCGACCGGGACGAAGGGCTGGGCCGCGCTGGGACCGTTGGCATGGATGGTGCGCGCCACCATCTCCTTGCCCGTGCCGCTCTCGCCCAGAATCAGGACGGGATGGGTGGAGTGGGTGACCTTGGACATGATGCGATACAGCTTCTCCATCTCCGGGGAGTTGCCGATGATGTGGCCCTCGCCGGTCTGCGAGCGCAGCCGCTCGCGCAGCATGCGGCTCTCGCGATCGACCTCCCGCCGCTCGGCCACCCGCTCCAGCATCGCCGTCAGATCCTCGACGGCGAACGGCTTGGTGAGATAGTCGCTGGCGCCGATCTTCATCGCCTCGACGGCCGAGGAGACGGTGGCGTAGGCGGTCATGACCAGCACCGCGATCTCCGGGTACAGCGTCTTGACCTCGCCGAGCAGCTCCAGGCCGCCGCCGCCGGGAAGCTTCATATCCAGCAGCAGCAGATCGATCGGCTGCTGCTGGAGCACCATTCGCGCCGCCGGCACGCTGTCCGCATGGTGGACGGTGAACCCCATGCTCCGTGCAATCTCGCAGCAGGCGCGGCGCAGGGCGTTGTCGTCATCGACCACCAGAAGGTGCAGGGTCGACAGCGGAAAGCGGGGCGCAGCGGGCGAAGCTACCTCGAGCGCAGCCGTCGAAGGAATCGCAGCGACGGCCGCCGGCTTCGCGGCCACACTGCCGCTGGCGTTCACCCCGCCGAGAAATCGGGATGCGGGCGTGGTTGGGGTGCCCGACGCTACCCGCGCTCCCCCGACCATCTCCGGGCGGCCCATCTCATCTTCGCCAAACTTACGTGTTGTCAGCATGCGATCGCTCCCTTCGAGTCGTGCTTGAAGCGTTGAAACTCAGTGGTCCCCGAGACGGCTTTCCTCTCCTCGCGATGCGGTTCGAGCAGGCGTCGCCGCTCCGCCTCCCTGGCGCCGCCCTCCACGCCCACTCCCGCAGCCTCGGCAAAGCTGCCCTGGGAGCCCCACTCCTGCGGGTCCGCCACCATCGCAATCCGCGGCAGGATGCCGGGCACCGCCGTCGCGGCGACGCGCCGTGCGGCCTCGGCCTGGAGCTTGCTCTTCCAGTGAGCCCTCGTGGAGGCGTCCGCGCGGGAGACCGCGGCGAGGCTGCCGCTGGCGTCCTCCATCCGCTCGACCATCTCCCCCTCCGCCACCGGCCACCGGATCTCGATCTGTGTTCCCACCCCGACGCGGCTGGTGATCGTGAGCCTTCCTCCGCTGGCCGCCACCAACTCCTGGACCACGCGCAGACCGACGCCCTGGCGCTGGCCGGGCGATTCGACCGCCTCCCCCGGACTGGCCGCCTCCGGCTGCAGGATCCGCGCGATCTGTTGCTCGGTCATGCCGCACCCGGAGTCCTGCACCGTGAGCAGCATGCTGCGGCTCGCCTTCGCCCCGGCGCGGCCTGCGTTTCCTCGGGTGGCTACTCCCCTGGGTGCTTGGGTTGCGCGCTGCCGACCGATAGCGCGGCGGCGGCGACGGGAGACGGCAGGGCGCAGCCTCCGCCTCCCAGAGACCGACGCCGATCCGCACCGTGCCGCCGTCTTTAATCGCCTCCGCCGCATTCTTCACCAGATTCACCAGAATGCGCTCCAGCGACTCCGACGCAACCGCGACGGGAAGCGCGGCCTGCGCCCCAAAGGTCATCTGCAGCGAGCCATGCGTGAGGGTCGTCAGCAGCCCCTCGCAGCGCATCAGCACATCCACCAGGCTCAGGCTTCCGTGCTCCTGTCCGTGCTGCCTGTCCGAGCACCCGTTCGGGGTCCTCCCCGCCCCCGAACACGACCAGCCGATCGATCAGCCTGCGGCTGCGCTCGGCCAGCAGCTTCAGATCCTCGGCGTAGGAGCGATAGCGCTCGGGAAGAACATCGGGGAAGGAGAGCAGCTCGCTATAGAGCATCAGGGCCGCGAGCAGGTTCCCCGCGTCGTGCGCCAGCCCGGCGGCACCGGTTCCCAAGCGGCACGGCGGGGGCGGCGATGGAAGTTCCCACACTGTGATTCAGTAAATACACTGCGTTCGGCAGATAAAGAGTCCGGTGTGTGCCGGACCTGTTGTGCAGTGAGAGCTGCAATTCCGGGGACCCATGCTTTCTTGCGGCGGTGGTACTTTGCGGTGCCTGCATGTCGTTCTCCGAAGGTCTGGAATTTCCCTTTCGTTGCGGGAGTATGCCGTACCCTTTATTCACGTTACGTGCCAAACTGGGACACCTGAGACAAGTAACTCATTAGGAAGCCTTAAGAAGAAGCCCAGGAATCCAGAGGGGTACCCCGCCAATTCCCAAAATGGGAGCGCCTCCGGTCGTAACGGTGTGAATGCTCTCATTCCGCGTTCCCAAAATGAAACTGCGTCCCGTTTCGGGAGGCCCCAAAGGCGACCTCGGCGCCACGCCGCAACTATAATCGGCCCTATGACTTCGCTTGCTTCCCCGCTGTTTCGTCCCGGCCAGCGCGCCGCCGACGCCCTCCGTCCTACCCGTCTCACTCCTGGCTTTATCGTCATGCCGGAGGGTTCGGTGCTCATCGAAGCCGGCAACACCCGCGTGCTGTGCAACGCGACCATCGAGCAGGGCGTTCCCGGCTGGCTGCGCAACTCCGGCCGCGGCTGGGTCACCGCCGAGTACGGCATGCTGCCCCGCGCCACCCTCACCCGCACCGCGCGCGAGAGCGAGCGCGGCAAGGTGGGCGGCCGCACCCACGAGATCCAGCGGCTGATCGGCCGCTCGCTGCGTGCGGTGGTGGATATGAAGGCCCTCGGCGAGCGCACCATCATCGTCGACTGCGACGTCCTGCAGGCCGATGGCGGAACCCGCACCGCGGCGATCACCGGCGCCTCGGTCGCACTCGCCATCGCGCTCGAGAAGCTGGTCGCCGCCGGCACGCTCAAGACCTCGCCGCTGATCCAGATGGTCGCCGCCACCTCCGTCGGTATCGTGGATGGCCGTGTGCTGCTCGATCTCGCCTACGAGGAGGACTCCCGCGCCGAGGTGGACATGAACGTCGTGATGGTCGCCAACGGCGGTTTGGTCGAAACTCAGGCCACCGCCGAGCGCGAACCCTACAGCCGCGCGCAGTTGAATCAAATGCTCGACTTTGCCGAAAAAGGGATTCAGGAGCTCTTCTCCCTTCAAAACGCTACCCTCGCCGCCGCGCGCTAGGAAAGTCAAGCAAACACCGGCTTCGGTGCCACACTGTAGTTATCACCCCGCCGCGCACTTTCGTACCGTGAGCCGCGCGGCGGGCAGCGTTCTTTGCGCCCATCTGGGAGCTGCGGCATCCACCGAAAACTGCGGCCCTCCGAGAGCGGCGAGCTTCTTCTTGACGGGGTCTATGTCCTAGGAAACAATGGTGCGACGTTCAACCCTGATCGATCGCGAGACTCTAATTGAACTTTAACGGCCCCTCCCCTGGTTCCACCGTCAGTCTCCACTCTTCCCGAAGACATCGTCGAGTCCTCTGCCGCTGTCCCTGCCACGCAAGAGAGCGCAGCCGCTTCTCCCTTCCCCCCGAAGCGGCCGCACTGGACGCCGCTCGAACGGCTCGGCTTCCGCATCGCCTTCCTGTACTTCTTCTGCTTCCTCTTTCTGTTTGGCAACGGCACGCTCTTTGAGGTCTTTCCCGTAGTCGGCGATTGGATCGACCAACAAACTCAACTGGCCCTTCAATCAGCTGTCGGAGTGGACCGGGCAGCATCTCTTCCATCTCAGCGGCGTTGCCGCGCACTGGCATCCCACCGGCTCCGGCGACACCACGCTCCACTGGATCCGCGCCGGGCTTTTCGTCGTCTTCGCGCTCGTGCGGCGGGCTTCTGTGGACGGCAGTCTCCGCGCTTCGTGGCAGTTCGCGCGAGCGAGTACCGCACGCTCTTGGGCTGGCTGCGTTTTCTGCTGCGGCTCACCGTTGCCATGTTCATGTTCGACTATGGGTTGGCTAAGCTGTTTCCGTTGCAGATGCAGCCGCTCTCGATCGCCATCCTCAACGAGCCGGTGGGCAATATCTCTCCCATGACCTTCCTGTGGGGCCTGATCGGCCTCAACCCGGTCTACGAGTCGATCTGCGGCGCTGCCGAGGTGCTGGGCGGCGTCCTGCTGCTGTTCCGGCCGACCGCACTGGCCGGCTCGCTGCTCTCTGCGTTCGTGGTGACCAACGTCGTGCTCTACAACTTCTGCTACGACGTTCCGGTCAAGCTGTTTGCCGCCAACCTCCTGCTGGCGGCGCTGTTCCTCGCGTTGCCGGACCTTCCCGCGCTCTTCCGTTTCTTCGTGCGGCACACAGCCCGCACAGCCGACAGCGACCTGGGTTCCGCTCGCTGGCACGCCGATCCGGCCGCATCGCCATCCTGGTCACCGAGATCTCTGTTCGCGGCCATCTTCGCAATTTACTGGCCGATCCAGATGAGCCAGGCGTGGCATGAGCGTCAGGCCCAGCTGCGAACGCCGTCGCCGCTGCTGGGCGCCTGGCATCTCGATCCGACCCATCCCGCCAGCGGCGCCTTCACTCGATCCCGAGGCCAAGCCCATCACCGACCTGTACATCGATCCCTCGGGGAGCAACTTCACGCGCTCCGGCGACGGCGAACTGTGGCGCACCGGGGTTGACCTGGACGCGAAAAAACACACCGTCACCCTCAGCTGCTACGTCGGTGCGCCCACGACCTACACCTGGCAGCTTCCCGATGCGAACCACATGATCCTCACCTCGGTCGCTCCGGAGGCTCCAAAGCCGGACGCGAAGCACCCACTCGACCCGAAGGCGAAGCCAGCGGCGCCCTTCGTTCCGGCGGTGCTGACGCTGACGCGCACGCCGGTGCCCAACCACTATCCGCTGCTGGAACGCGGCTTTCACCTGGTCAATCAGTGGGGGCTTGAGCGATAGCGACAGGTGGCGATGGGAGGATGCTGGCGATAGCCACCCTCCCACCCCACCCTGTACTTTAGGGACATGTGGAACACAGCTCGCCCGCTGCTGACCCCGGCGAACCTCCTCGCGGCCATCCTCACGCTGCTCCCGCTCTTCGCGGCGGCGTTCTTTCGGGATGCCTGCGAACGCGCAGCCACCCGCTCCGAACGCGCCTCCGCATGGCAGCGCGCAGTTCCCGCCGCGCTGCTCGCGATCCCGTACGTCCTGGTGACCGCCTCCGCCGGCAGCTTTCGCTGGGGCTGGTTTTCCTCTACGCCTTGCTGCCGGTTGCGGTCTCCGCGCTGCTGCTCGAGGCCCGGCGCGTGGATCCCGGCCAGCGCGGCACCTGGCGCGACTTTCTGGTGCTTGGCCACCCTTGGGCTGGCCGTCGATCTGCGCTGGTTCGAACCCGCCTGGCCGCCGCATCTCGCGGTCTTCAGCAAGATCCTTCTGCTCGACGCCGGCATCTACGGCTTCCTCTTCCTGCGCCGGCTCAACGGCGTCGGCTTCGACCTGCGCCTGCGGCGGCGCGATCTCCGCATCGGCCTGCGCGAGTTCGCCCTCTACACGCCGATCGCCATCGTGCTGGGGCTGTCGCTCGGCTTCCTGCACCTGCACACCGTGGCGAAGCTGTGGCCCAGTCCGCCGAAGCTGGCCGCGATGCTCCTCTTCACCTTCCTGTTCATCGCGGTTCCGGAGGAGCTGTTCTTCCGCGGCTGGCTGCAGAATCTGCTGGAGCGCCGCTTCGGCCGCACCCCAGCCCTGCTGGTGACGGCGACTCTCTTCGGCCTGTCGCACTTCAACAAGCGCGCGCTGCACTTCAACTGGCGCTACGTCCTGCTGGCCGCGCTGGCCGGCATCTTCTACGGCCGTGCCTGGCGTCAGGAGCGGAGGGTCGGCGCCTCCGCCTTCACCCACGCGTGCGTGGACACGGTCTGGTCGGCCTGGTTGCGCTGAGGGCCGCGCGGCGCGGCCGGTTGCACGTCGCGTCGCGGCTCAGGAGCGAGCCTCGGCAGAGCTCCCGGCTGCTGCGGCAGATGCTGCACCTGCTGACGTGTTGCACGTAGCTCAGGTATCCGAGCCCCACCCGCATATTGCGAATCATGGGACCGGGCACCGAGATCGCAATCGTGATGCCGAGCAGCGCATGCGTCAACCCCAGCGGATAGAGGTTGTGATAGCGCAAAAAGAGGCTGCACGCGATCACACCCCAGCCAAAGGTGACCAGCGTCAGGATGGGATTCGGCAGATGCGCCACCGAGAAGACCCCGGCCGCCAGCAGCACCGCGACCCCCGGCCGCGCGACCAGCCGCAGCATCCGGCGCAGGAAGAAGTCCTGCAGCAGGATCTGCTGCGCGAAGGCCCACAGCACGTAGCCCCAGTAGCGCGTGCAGAAGGCGCCGATGCCGCCGTTCACATCCGCCGCGTGCAGCGTCTTCCGCTGTTCGGCGACGAGCAGCACCACGCCCGCCAGCCGCCACCGCCGCCGCCACCACCCACAGCGATCGCAGCAGATTCGTCGTGCGCAGCCCCATCGCCCGCACGCCTTCAAAGGAGCTCCACGTCACCCTCACCAAGAAAGACCGCCGCCAGGCAGTAGAACAGGCGCTGCCACGGACGCGGCGTCCAGATCACCAGCAGAATCAAGGCATAGCCGATTACCAGCTCCACCACATCGCGCCGTCCCGAAGCCACAGGCTGCGCACGGCGCGCAGCACCCTCGCCAAGACCGATTATCGCTACTCGATCGGTACCCATCCTACACCTCTGTCCCAACTGCAGGCCCAATGTCCGTTCGATGCGCAAACACCGCGCCAACAGCGTCGATGCAGCGCAGCACGCGCAGCTTAGAGTACCTCGCGGCGAGTCACTTTGGACTCTCGCAGCACAGGTTACGAGGCCAATCCAACCTCCACCTGCTGTGTAGAATCTTGCTGTACGTAGTTCAACTTGGCAGGAGACTGTTTGATGAAACCCACCCCAGGAAAACTCGCCGGCCTCAAGGCCGTCTCAGACGCGCGCGGCGTCATCGCCGCCGCCGCCATGGACCAGCGTGGTTCGCTGCAGAAGTCGCTCGCCAAGGAGCGCGGCGCCGCCGCCGACGGCCACGATCTCGAGGTCTTCAAGGAGCTGGTGACCGACGTGCTCACCCGCTACGCCTCGGCGATTCTGCTCGATCCCGAGTTCGGCCTGCCCGCCTCCAAGCTGCGCAACGACGCCGGCCTGCTGCTCGCCTACGAGAAGACCGGCTACGACGCGCAGACCCCCGGCCGCCTGCCCGACCTGCTCGACGTCTGGAGCGTTCGCCGCCTCAAGGAAGCCGGCGCCGACTGCATCAAGATCCTGCTCTACTACACGCCGTTCGAGAAGACCGCACATCAACGACCTCAAGCACGCCTGGATCGAGCGCATCGGCGACGAGTGCCGTTACCACGACATCCCCTTCTTCCTCGAGTTCGTCGGCTACGACGCCGAGGGCGGCGACGAGAAGTCCCTCGCCTACGCCAAGAAGAAGCCCGAGATCGTCTCCGGCTCCATGGCCGAGTTCGGCAAGGAGCGCTACGGCGTCGACGTCCTCAAGGTCGAGGTGCCGATCGAGATGGCCTTCGTCGAAGGCACCCGCGCCTTCAAGGGCGAGAAGGCCTACACCCGCGCCGAGGCCCTGCAGCACTTCCGCGACGCCGAGGCGATGACCCACAAGCCGTTCATCTATCTCTCGGCCGGCGTCTCCAACCCGGTCTTCATCGAGACGCTGGAGCTGGCGGCCGAGTCCGGCACCAAGTTCAACGGCGTTCTCTGCGGCCGCGCCACCTGGAAGGACGGCATCGCCGTCTACGCCAAGCAGGGCGAGAAGGCCTTCCGCGACTGGCTGGAGACCGAGGGCGTCAAGAACATCCAGAACGTCAACGAAGCCCTGAAGGCCGCCAGCCCCTGGTACCTGAAGTTCGGCGCCGCCACCCTCGCCGAGTTGGGCTAGGTTCCGATTCGCTTGAAGCGGCGAGGGGCAGCCAGCCGCTTCAAGCGAAGATCCTAGCTCCGATATGCAACGCGATGAAGAATGCGTCATCTTCAGGCTCGCTTCAGGATTTCTCTGTAGGATCGAGCTGAAATGACCGTCAACCGCTCTTCCGCCGTACTTGCCGCACTTCTACTCTCGGCGTCCCTCCTCCGCGCACAAAACATTACTCTTCCTGCCGGGACACCGCTTCCCGTCCAGATCGATGGGCCGCTGCCGATGAAGGCGGGCGTGCCGATTCGCGCCGAGCTGCTCTATCCGATCTACGATCACGACCAGCTCGTCCTTCCCGCCAGGACCGTGGTCACCGGCACCGTCGTCTCGCTGACGCCGGACCACACCCATCGCCTGCACGCCCGCCTGCGCGGTGACTTCACGCCCTTCCACACCCCGGTGGTGCGCTTCACCGGCATCGTGCTCGCCGACGGCACCACGCTGCCCATCGTTACCGGAACAGCAACCGACGGCGCCCCGATCTACCGGCTGGTCGCGCCGCCGCCGCACCAGGGCGGCCTGATCCGCCGCCAGTTCGCCGTGGCCAAGCAGGCGGTCAAGGACCGCCTCGCCGTCGTCACCGACCCGGACAAGACCGACCGGCTCAAGCAGTTCCTCTATACCCAGCTGCCCTACCACCCCGAGAGCATCGCCAAGAACACCGCCTGGACGGTGGAGACAGCCGAACCGGCGATCCTCCCCGACCCGCCAGCCAGCTCACGGCTGCAGCACCACGGTCCCACGGAGCTCCGGCTCCTGCGGCGACAGAGCCTGGCGAGCCGCCCACCTGGATCCTGCAGGCCTACCTGAAGGGCGGCATCAGCTCCGCCACCTCGAAGACCGGGCGAGACCATCGAGGCCATCGTCGCCGAACCGATTCGCAACCCCGACGGCAGCATCGCCGTCCCCCAGGGCTCGATCCTGACCGGAACCATCACCGAGGCCAAACCGGCGCGCTCCTTCGCCCGGACCGGCACACTGCGCTTCAACTTCCGGCAGCTCCAGTTGCCCGGCGAACAGGCACAGAACGTGCAGGCCACGCTCACCGGCGCCGACAGCGACCGCGACCAGCGGCTCGCCATGAACTCCGAGGGCCAGGTAAAGCCCAAGCCGCAGGACAAGATCATCGTCCCGGTGCTGCTGATCGCGCTCGCCTCACGCCCCTTCGACGAGGACAACCTCACCGCCCACAGCGCTGTAGCCTCCAATAGCATCGGCGTGATCGGCTTTATCGTCGGCACCGCAGCGGGCCAACCCAACATCGCCGCCGGCATCGGCTTCTACGGCGCCGCCATCGCCATCTACGAGCGCCTGCTGCGCCGCGGCAAAGAGGTCGCCTTCGAGCGCGACACCCGCATCGTGCTGCAAACCACCGCCCGCCACGGAGCCACCCTCAAACCGAACACACGCCGGCTCCGCGCCAACGCTAGCGCACTTTCCCAGCGACACACAACGCGAAATGGCTGAGGCAAGCGCCTCAGCCATTTCGCGTTTCATCGTCAGATCAACTCGCGTTTCGGCTTCCGCCCGACAGGCGAGGTCTACTCCCACTCAATCGTTCCCGGCGGTTTGCTCGTGATGTCGTACACCACGCGATTGATCCCCCGCACCTCGCTCACGATGCGGCTGGAGATCGTCCGCAGCACCTCGTACGGCAGCGGAGCCCAGTCCGCCGTCATGCCGTCCTCGCTCTCGACCGCGCGAATCGCGCAGGTATTCGCATACGTCCGCTGGTCGCCCATCACGCCGACCGACTTCACCGGCAGCAGCACCGCAAAGCTCTGCCACACCTTGCGATACAGCCCGGCGCGCTTGATCTCGTCGACCACGATCTGGTCGGCCTCCTGCAGAATGGCCACGCGCTCGGCGGTCACCTCGCCCAGGATGCGCACCGCCAGCCCCGGCCCCGGGAACGGCTGCCGCTCGATGATGTCGTCCGGCATGCCGAGGTCGCGGCCGATGCGCCGCACCTCATCCTTGAAGAGATCGCGCAGCGGCTCGATCAGCTTCAGCTTCATATCCTCCGGCAGGCCGCCGACATTGTGATGGCTCTTGATCGTGTGCGACGGCCCATGCACGCTCGACGACTCGATCACGTCCGGGTACAGCGTTCCCTGCACCAGCCACGCGATCTCCTCGCCCTCATGCTTCTCGGACTCGAAGATCCGCTTCGCCTCATCATCGAACACGGCGATGAACTCGTTGCCAATGGCCTTGCGCTTCTGCTCGGGATCGGTCACGCCGGCAAGCTTCGCCAGGAAGCGCTCGCTGGCATCGACCGCGACCACGTTCAGCCCCAGCTGCTCGCGCATCGTCGTCTGCACCTTGGCAAACTCGTCCTTGCGCAGCACGCCGTTGTTGACGAAGATGCAGGTCAGCCGGTCGCCGATCGCCTTCGCCACCAGCACCGCGGCCACCGACGAATCGACGCCGCCGCTCAGGCCGCAGATCGCATGGCCATCGCCCACCTGCTGCGCGAATCCGCTCCACCGTCGACTGAATGAAGTGCTCCGGCGTCCAGTCGGCCTTCGCGCCGCAGATGTCGACGACGAAGTTCTTCAACAGCTCCATGCCCTGCGGCGTGTGCGCGACCTCGGGATGGAACTGCACCGCCCAGATGCGCCGCTCGAGGTTCTCGATACCCGCAACCGCATTGGCGGTCTCTGCCGTCAGCGTGAAGCCCTCGGGCAGCTTGTGCGCGTGATCGCCGTGCGACATCCACACATTGACCGAGCGCGGCAGACCGTGAAACAGCGGCGTCTCCGCCACCACCGTCACCTCGGCATGGCCGTACTCGCGCGCCGCGGCCGACTCCACCTTGCCGCCCAGATGATGGGTGATGAACTGCAGCCCATAGCAGATGCCCAGCACCGGCACGCCCATCGCCAGCACCTCCGGATCGGCCGCCGGCGCCGCCGCGTCGTACACGCTGCACGGGCCGCCCGAAAGGATCACGCCCTTCGGCGCCAGCGCGCGAATCTTCTCCAGAGAAGCGGTGCACGGCAGCACCACGGAGAACACGTTGAACTCGCGTATGCGCCGCGCAATCAGCTGCGTGTACTGCGAGCCAAAATCCAGAATGACAATTGTCGAGGTATCCACCATTCCAGTGTAAATCCCCTCGCCGCCTTTACCCCTCGAACGCCCGCCAGAGGTCCAGATACGCCACCAGCCGCACCACATGGAAGAAGTCCGACGCCACCAGGTAGAGCACCGTCACCCCGGCCCACCACCACAGCAGAAACCCCTCGGGTCGCCACCGTCTCAAACGGCAGCGGAGACGCGGAAAACACCATCGCCAGCACAATCAGCGCGATCTTGACGATCCCCATGACCAGGTTGATCTCGACCAGCTTCGACCTTCACCGGCCCCAGGCGAAACGCCGCCTTCAGACTGGCCCCCGCGCCCAATCCGCGCAGCATCGCCAGCAGCGGCGCCACCGAAAACACCCAGCTCACCACCGCCCACAGCGTGAACAGACCCAGCGTGGACACAATCGCCAGCGCGCAGTAGAGCACAAGGTTCGGCTCCTGCCCAGCGGCGATCGGAGCGGTCACGGCGACCCGCGCCGTCGCCTGAATCGCCGCCCACCACAGCCAGAAGATCGCCGCCAGCGCCGCCATGCGAATCGCCTGCAGCGCCATCAGCGTTCCCGGTCGTGCGACGCAGCCCCGCATCCACGCGCCGCAGCACCACCGTCCGCCCAATCGACGACACCACCACCCACGCCACCAGCAGCAACGGCGCCATCCACACCGCAGCGTGGAGCACATCGGGCAGCAGCAGAGAAACCGCGCCGGACAGCTTGCCCACGGCACCCATCGGGTCCGCCGTCAGCGCACCGACTGGATCGGACAGCAACGCGCGATCCAGCCCAATCCGCGACACATCGAAGGTCCCCGCGGTGTGCGCGGCCAGAATCGCTTTGACGCGCGATCCGATCAGCCACAGCGCCGGAACGCCGTACGCCCAGCGCCACAGCACCTCAAGCCCCGTCAGCCGGGGCCGCTGCCAGCACGCCGAGAGCGTATGCACAAACGACTGCGTTCCCCGCACGGGGACCCGTTCGCCTGCCGCATTCGCTCCCAGCGTCGGCACGTTATTTCACCACGAGGTTCACCAGCTTGCCCGGCACCACGATCACCTTCGCGACCGTCTTGCCTTCGGTGCGGGCCTGCACCTTGGCATCGGCCAGCGCCGCGGCCTTCACCGCTGCCTCGTCGCTCTCCGCCGGGACCTTGATTACGGTGACCAGCTTGCCATTGGCCTGCACCGGAATCTCGATCTCATCCTCGCGCGCCAGCTCCTCATCGGCGACCGGCCATGCAGCACGGAAGACCGCGCCCTCATAGCCCAGCATCTGCCACAGCTCCGCCGCCACAAACGGCGCAAACGGAGCCAGCAGCCGCGTCAGCCCGGAGAACACCGCCGCGATCGCTCGCCGGCGAGATCTCGCCCGCATCCATCGCCGCTTCGCTCGCCGCAATCTCATTGACCAGAATCATGATCGACGAGATGGACGTATTGAAGTGCCAACGTCCGCTGAAGTCATGCGTGATCTTGGCGAAGGTCTGGTGCAGCTTGCGCAGCAGATGCTGCTCCGCGTCGGAGCCGTCGCCTCGCGGCGCGTCTTCCGTCGTGCGCGCACCTCGGCGTATTTTGTAACCAGCCGATAGACCTTGCTCAGGAAGCGGCTGATGCCGCCGACCCCATCCTCCTGCCACTCCAGATCGCGATCCGGCGGTGCGGCAAACAGCGCGTACATGCGCGTCGCGTCCGCTCCGTAGCGCTCGATCATGTCGTTGGGCGAGACCACATTGCCCTTCGACTTCGACATCTTCGCGCCGTCCTTCACCACCATGCCCTGCGTGAACAGGCGCTCCGCAGGCTCGTCGTTCTGGATCAGGCCGATGTCGCGCATCACCTTGGTCCAGAAGCGCGAGTAGATCAGGTGCAGAATCGCGTGCTCGACACCGCCGATGTACTGGTCGATCGGGAACCAGTAGTTCGCCTTCTCGCTCGCAAACGGCGCGGTCGTATTGTGCGCGTCGGTGTAACGATAGAAGTACCAGCTCGAATCGACGAAGGTATCCATCGTGTCGGTCTCGCGCCGCGCCGGCCCGCCGCACACCGGGCAGGTCGTGTTCACAAACTCCGGCACGCGGCCCAGCGGCGATCCACCCTGCTGCGTGATCTCCACCTGCGCCGGCAGAATCACCGGCAGCGCGCTCTCCGGCAGCGGGACGACATCGCCCGGCTGGATTCCATCGTGTCCGTTCTGGCAATACACCATCGGGATCGGCGTGCCCCAATAGCGCTGCCGGCTGACGCCCCAATCCTTCAGCCGATAGGTAACCGTCGCGGAACCAAATCCCTTCTCCTTGGCAACCGCCGCCATCTTCGCCTGCGCCTCGACGCAGCCCAGCCCGGTCCACTCGCCCGAGTCGATCAGCACCGC
This sequence comes from uncultured Acidobacteriaceae bacterium, assembly GCA_963755245.1. GTDB lineage: Bacteria > Acidobacteriota > Terriglobia > Terriglobales > Acidobacteriaceae > Edaphobacter. Next base: position 145,696 of record CAVWJY010000018.1, read on the forward strand.
CTCGGCCTCCGCCGTGTAGGGCAGCTCGGGCTCGGCCTTCGGATCTTCAATCGGAGCAATGACTCGCTTGATCTCCAAGCCATACTTGGTCGCGAACTCGAAGTCGCGCTCATCGTGCGCCGGAACGCTCATGATCGCGCCCGTGCCGTAGTCCGCCAGAATGTAATTTGCTACCCAGATCGGCACATGCTGGCCGTTGAACGGATTCACCGCGAAGCGGCCAGTGTCCACGCCATGCTTCTCGATTGCGCCGACGTCACCGGCCTCACGCGCCTTCTTCTGCTCCTCGAGCAGATTCTCGATCTGGATCGCCAGCGCGGGATTCTCCGCCGCAAAGGCCTTCGCCACCGCGTGCTCCGGCGCCAGCTGCACCGAGGTCGCGCCGAAGATCGTGTCCACGCGCGTCGTGAACACGGTGATCTTCTCCGTGCCTTCGCTCACGGTAAAGTCGACGAGCGTTCCCTCGCTGCGGCCGATCCAGTTGCGCTGCATGGTGCGCACCTTCTCCGGCCAGCCCTCGAGCTTGTCGAGCCCGGCGAGCAGCTCCTCCGCGTACTCGCGTGATGCGCAGGAACCACTGCGTCAGGTCGCGCTGCTCGACGGGATTGTCCTCATGCCGCCAGCAGCAGCCGCCCACCACCTGCTCGTTCGCCAGCACCGTCTGGCACAGATCGCACCAGTTCACCTTGCTCTTCTTGCGATAGGCCAGCCCCTTCTCGACCATCTTCAGGAAGATCCACTGGTTCCAGCGATAGTACTCCGGCAAACAGGTCGTCACCTCGGTCGACCAGTCGTAGCTCAGGCCCATGCGCCGCATCTGCTGGCGCATCGCCGCAATGTTCGAGAGCGTCCACTCGCGCGGCGGCATGTGGTTCTTGAGCGCCGCATTCTCGGCCGGCAGACCGAACGCATCCCAGCCCATCGGGTGCAGCACGTTGTAGCCGCGCATCCACATGAAGCGCGCCAGCGCGTCGCCGATCGCGTAGTTCCGCACGTGGCCCATGTGCAGCTGCCCACTCGGATACGGCAGCATCTCCAGGCAGTAGTACTTCGGCTTGCCGGAGTCGTGGCCCTCGGCGCGGTACAGGGTCTCATCGGCGTCCCACGCGGCCTGCCACTTCGGCTCGATCTCCGCCGGGTTGTAGCGCTGCGGCTGGGTCGCGTCGGTCGCGTTGGTGGAAGCGTCGATTATCTCGGCTGCGTTCGCGCCGTCTTCATGCAATATTTTGTCAGCCATACCATTTAGATTGTAAACGTCTATCGCAGCCCCGCCTTGTCCCACCCAGATCAGGCGAATCCCGGAACCCCACTCCGGAATCAGAATGCAAGCGTGTCCGTGCTTCCGTCTTCCCTGTAAGGAGATTCGCCGTGATCGTCGCTCTTCTACTCCTTGCCGTCCTCGCCGCCGTTGCCCTCTTCCTCTTGATCAAGCGCCGCCGCGATCGCGACGAGATCAATCGCTACAGCATCTCGCCCGAAGAGCTGCATGCGCTGTTCGATTCCGGACAACCCGTCCATCTCTTCGACGTCCGCCAGCCGCTCGACCTGCTCGCCTACACCTACATCATCCCGGGCAGCCAGCGGATTCCCCCGGACGACATCCTCGCCAATCCCACGCTGATCCCCGCCGACCAGGACGCGATCGTCTACTGCACCTGCCCCAGCGACCGCACCAGCCGCCGCATTCTGCACCGCGCCCTCTCCCTCAACTTCACCCGCCTCAAGTTCCTGCGCGGCGGGTTAGCCGCCTGGAAGGAGCGTGGCTTCCCGCTCGAGCCCTACGACAAACCCTTCCGCCTCGACAGCGCGGTCTGACGGCTTCCCCGCTGCAAGCATCGGCTACGGTTGGCCGGCATGAACGGGGTTATCCTCGCTCACCTTATAGTCCGAGGGAATCTGAAACAGTGTCGCATCGGGCTCCCCACGCTCTAAGTTCGTGACTACCGTCGTCGTCTTGCCCATCCGCGGATCATCGGTCGTGCTCCCCACAACGATCTTGAGTTCAGGCGAGGTCCATGTCTCCGTCACCACGGTGATCTCGCGATCATTCCCCATTTGGCCCGCAGGAATCACCATCGTGTGCCGCTTGCCCTCCGCATACACGCCCGCAACCGTCTGCGGCGCCAGGTCTTCGTTGTTCGGAGCGGCCGGATGATCCTTGCGGTATGCCTCAACCCTGGCCAAGCGCTCCGCGGCCCTCGCCTCCTGCTCCGGAGTTGGCGGCTTCAACTCCGGAAGCCGGAAGGTGTGCGCCGTCTTATTGAGCGGCATCAGGGTGGTCATCGATCGCGTAACCGGATCTTGCAGATGGATGATCGACACCTGCAGTTCGCCGTCCTTCATCACCCCGCTCTCGGTTCGTTCCCGGCCCTCCGAATCCCGCATTCGACGCTGCTCGTTAACGTTTGTGATGGTCGTTCCATCGGCCAGCGTCTGGACTGTGGTGATGGTCTCCACCAGGCTGTACGGCTGCCCCTTCACCGCAGCCGGTCCGAAGGTGCTCCCCGAGCTCAGGCCCGTCCCAGTCCCCATCGAAACCTGTCCGCTCGCCAAACCAGTGGTCTGCGCGGAGCCGAAACTCGCCCCGGACAACCCCGCCAGCAACACCGTCCAAATCGCCCTCAACAGCACAGACCGCACGCGCATCACGCCCCCCACGGATCGCAGCCATTCTGCTCTCAGCCCTGGGGCTCTGGCAAGCTAATTCGGTTCGCCCATATTCCCGCAAAGCTCCCTCGGCGCACACTTGCGCCACTCGTCGCCGATGCGCAGCTACCAGACGGCTACGGCCAGAATCTTGGCCGAGCCCGCAATGCCATTGATCACATCCGTTCCCAGCACCGCTTCGAAGTCGCGCGTTCGAAACCCCGGCCCGATCTTACGGCGCAACTCCTCCAACTGCACGGGATCCACCAGGAACTTGCCCGCCGCCGCCGTTCCACTCATGCCGATGCCCGCGGCGATCACCTCGATCTGCCCCGTCGACTCATCATGAACCCGCGCGATCAACGCGAAGTCGTACTTCACCGCCGGATAGCGGGCCTTCAGATCCATCCCCCAATCTCTTTTGCCCGGATTCTTCGTGTCGACGATCCAATACTGCTCTTGACCGGACCCGGAAAAGCGATACGGCAGGCGGGCGAGCGCGCGCAGCGTCCATTCATTATCCAATCCACCGATCAGAATGGCCGGCCCTTGTTGCAGTTCATAGAGCGTCGTCAAATTATTGGAGCGCAAGCTGGACTCGCGCCCATGCGCCGCCAGCCAGTCGGAGATCGTCAGCGCGGCCAGCACATCGGAGAAGGTGACGTTTTCGCCCTCGTTCTCGTGCTCGAGAAAGCTTGGGGACGATCCGCCTTCCGGAGGGAGCATCGTCGCGACAAGCCGCGGCGATGCGGCAGAGTTTGCCGGCAGAATGCCCGCGGCTGCAGCGACCTGGCCTCTCGGCCGAGCCCCTCCTGTGGGGACGCAGAAGATAATGGGCTCGTGCGTCGCCAGGATCGGTCCCCATAACTGCTCAACGGCAGAGGGATGCGCCCATTGCCAAAGCAGCGGAGACGCCAGTGCCAGCAGAGCCAGCGCCCCAACCGTGAGTCCGCAGCGCGCCAGCAGCGCCAGCCTGAGTCGGCGCTTGGCCGGCATCAGGGATGCAGCAGCACCCGAAGCTTCGGAAGGAAGCACCACCGCCTCGCCAAATCGTGCCTCCGAAAGTGACGATTGCGGGCTCGGTGTCGCCTCCTCGAGAACGGCAAGATGCGCTTTGCGAGGATAAAACTCGGGCACATAGTGTCCCGACATCAACTCGATGCGCATCTCCGTGTCGTGCGCCGCCTCATGATAGTACTGCGCGATCCGCTTCCGAATCTCGGCGATCGTCACCCGCACGATCGGATCGTTGGCCGTATCGTAGCCCGGCGGCCGGTTGAAGACACGTACTCCCAGCAAACGCTCCTTCAGAAACTCCCCGCGGCCCTCCAGGGTCTCTTCCACGATGAATTGAAACAGCGCCGGGTAACGTCGGCTGTTTTTGAAATGAGCCGTCTCCAGCAGACGATGCATCTGCCGTCTGACCTCATCTTTTTCTTCCTCACTCTTCGGAATCCAGGGAATCCGTTCGTCTGTCTCCGCTTGAATCATGCGTACCTCTCAAACCGGCAACAGCATAGGCTCACGAGTCACGACTGACAACAGATCTTTTTACCTTTCTCTTTACCTGGCCAGAAAACCGCCATATTTGGGACAAAATCTCTTTACCTTCAGGTTCCATACCGGAAACACCCTAGGCAGTCGTCCACCCTTCTACCTATCATCCCCTCCATTCAAAGCTTGGCGGCTTCGCAGCGTGCAGAGCCGTGCTCGCAATTGCTCTTTCGGAACCTCAATCGGAAAGGCCTTAGAGGATAACTATGATGAAACGACAACACCGCTTGCACCCCTTTCACTGGCCAGTGCAAAGCCCTGCTTCGTCAGGGCCGGACGCCTCTCACTTTTCTTCGGACTCCTGCTCCTCAGCTCTCCGTGGGCATCGCGAACGCGCAGAGCGGGGAGATCACCGGCACCGTGACCGATCCCACCGGCGCCATCGTTGCCAACGCCCATGTCACGATCACCTCGATCGAGACCGGCAATACCCACACCACCGTGTCGAATGGCGCCGGCGTCTTCGACTTCCCCAGCCTGAACGTCGGCGATTACAACCTGGCCGTCGGCGCCTCCGGCTTTGAGACCTATAAGAAGAACGGCATCGTGATGAACGTCGCCGCAGACGCTGAAGGAAGACGTCACCCTGGCCGTCGGTGGCAGCAGCCAGACCGTCACCGTCCAGGCCGACGCGCTGCAGACGCAGTCCGAGACCAACGAGATCAGCACCCTGATCACCGGGCAGCAGATGGTCTCAGCTGGCCACCAACGGCCGCAACGTGACCTCCCTGACCACGCTCGGGACCGGCGTCTCCACCAACATGCCGTCCTTTAATGGCGTCGCCGCACAGACCAGCAACGCAAACATCAGCTTCAACGGCATGCGTCCCGGCCACAACAACTGGCTGATCGACGGCGGCGAGGTGTACGATCGCGGATCCGGCGGCAAACTCGACGTGCAGCCGGCTCCCGACGTCATCGACCAGTTCCAGGTGCTCACCAGCAACTACACGCCGGACTACGGCATCTCCTCCGGCGGCTCGGTGCTGATGGAGCTCAAGAGCGGCACCCGCGCCTTCCACGGCGGCCTGTGGGAGTTCATCCGCAACGACGCCCTCGACGCCGGCTACTACTTCAACAAGCAGGCCAACCAGTCCAGCCCCGAGCTTCGCCTGAATATCTTCGGCGGCGATATCGGCGGCCCGGTCTTCATTCCCCACCTCTACAACAACGCCCGGCAGAAGACCTTCTTCTTCTGGAGCGAGGAGTGGCGTAAGTACATCCAGGGCGCCAACGCCAGCCACCCAGAACACGGTCCCGGCAAGCGACTTCCCGACCGCCGGCTCGGCCTTTACCTACACCCCCTTCAACAACGGCGCCGCGCCGATCGTTCCCAACGTACCCGGCAACACGGCGTACACCGACCTCGAAACCTGCCGACGGCCTCACCCCGGGTTCGCCCTTCCCCAACAACGTCATCCCGGCGAATCTGCTCGATCCCAACGCGGTGCTCTTCATGGGCACCGGCGCCATTCCCAAGCCCAACGTGCCGGGCGAGAACCAGTACATCGCCTCGCCCAAGCAGCCCACCTACGTCCGCGAGGATGTGGTGCGCATCGACCACAACATCACCGACAAGCTGCACCTGCTGGGCAGCTACATCCACGACCAGATGTCCCAGACCGAATATCCCGACCAGTGGGGCAGCGATACCTACACCACCGTCGGCGAGGTCTTCGCCAATCCCTCCTGGGCGTCCGTGGTCAAGTTGAGCCAGACGCTCTCGCCCACCCTGCTCAACGAGACCTGCTCTCAACGTCAACGGCAACACCATCAACATCACCAGCGCAGGCACCTATGCCGAGCCCGCCGGTTGGAGCGCGGGCAGCTTCTTCACCGGCAACAACGCCGGCAACCGCCTCCCGCAGGTGCAGTTCCAGGGCGGCCCGCTCACCACCACCTGGGGACGAACTACTGCCCCTGGCACAACTCCTACCTCAACTATCAGCTCCGCGACGACCTGTCCTGGATCAAGGGCAAGCACGCCTTCAAGTTCGGCTTCTCCTACATGCGTGCGGACAAGAACCAGCAACTCCAGGCCGATACCCAGGGCGACTACACCTTCAACAACACCACCGCCTCCCAGGATGCCTACGTCAACTTCCTGCTTGGCTTCGCCAACACCTATCAGCAGCTTCAGACGATGAGCACCGACCACTGGATCAACAACAACTACTCGTTCTACTGCCAGGATGACTGGCACGTCACCTCGCGCCTGACCCTCAACATCGGCGTTCGCTACGATGCGCTGCCGCACGTCTACGAGAAGAACAACCAGGTCGCAGACTTCAACCCCGCCGACTTCAACCCCGCCAACGCGCAGACCCCGAATGCCTCCACCGGCAACCTGAATCCCGCCGGTCCCGGCTTCGCGCAACCCGCCGGAGCTCCCGCGCCGTTCTATCTCAACGGCATCGAGATGGCAGGCGTCAACGGTGCTCCGCGCGGCCTCGTCAAGAACGATTACTTCACCTTCCAGCCGCGTCTCGGCTTCGCCTATGACCTCTTCGGCAACGGCAAAACCGTCATCCGCGGTGGCGCTGGCATCTTCTACGAGCGCGTCCAGGGCAACGACACCTACAACGTCAACACCACCCCGCCGTTTGCCTATCAGCCCTCGGCCAACCAGGTCTTCTTCTCCAACCCCAATCAAAGCTACGCCAGCCGGCGCCACAGCTACCTCGCCCGTCGGACCGGCCAATCTGACCACCCTCAGCAACTACTACCCCAACCCGGCAACCTTCCAGTTCAGCTTCGGCGTGCAGCACGAACTGGCTCCCTCCGTTGTGCTGGGCGTGCAGTACGTCGGCACCTCGGGCTGGAACCAGAGCGACACGCGCGAGATCAACGATCTGCCCCTGTCCGCGCTGGCCGAGCGCGAGGCCGTTGCAACCGGCGGCGCCAACAGCATCAGCGGCAACTCCAACCTCTACCGTACCTATCTGGGCTTCGGCAACATCAAGCAGGAGGAGAACGCCACCAACTCCAGCTACAACTCGCTGCAGGCCGCGCTCCGTATGGAGAAAAAGCATGGCTTGACCCTCCAGCTCGCCTACACCTGGTCGCATGAGATCGACGTCGAAAGCGACGACCTCTCGACCGCCGTCTCCAACCCCTACAACCTCAGCTACGACCGGGGTTCGGGCACCTACGACCGCCGCAACATCTTCAACGCCAACTTCGTCTACGATGTTCCCTTCATGCTGCAGGGAGCCAACTACCTGCGAACGCGCGGTCACTGGGCGGCTGGCAGGTGGCTGGAGTCATGGTCTGCCGAGAGCGGTTCGCCGCAGAACATCACCTACGGTCCGGATGTGCTCGGTCTCGGCGGCAACACCAACAACCGTCCCAACATCGTCGGCGCCATCTCCTATCCCAAGACGCAGAAGCAGTGGTTCAACACCGCCGCCTTCGCCGCACCGGCCGCTCCCTGGACCGCTGCCGGCGCCGGCGGCACAGGCTTCGGCGATGCCACGCAAGGATGCCATCGTCGGCCCCGGACTCTTCAACTGGAATCTCTCGCTCTACAAGGACATTCCAATCCACGAGTCCATCCACATGCAGTTCCGCGCCGAGTCGTTCAATACCTTCAACCACACCGAGTGGAACGGTATCGACACTGGCTTTACCGATGGCAACTTCGGGCAGACCACCGGCACCTACGATCCTCGTGAGCTGCAGTTCGGCCTGAAGCTCCTCTTCTAAAGAGGAGCCTCCCTAACCCGGCACAGCGGTCTCTCGCCGCTGTGCCGTTTTTCTTGTGCACCCGGCAGGCGCGCATCTGCGATACTTGGGGCGCGCCGGCGATCCGTGGGCGGCGGTGATCTCACTCCAGGTGGCAGTCTCTGGTGCTTTCGCTCAAGAGCTTCGCAGGATCTCTCCTCACGCTTCCTCACCCTCCCCGCGCTCGGCCAAACTCCCTCCGCGGCAATGCAGCAGGCGCTCGCCTCCGAGCAGCAAGGCAACTACGCGCAGGCGGCCGACATCCTGCAATCGCTCACGGCCACCGCGCCGCGCAACGCTCAGGCATGGGCGCATCTCGGCCTCGACCGCGCCCTCGAAGGCAGGTATGACGAGGCGGTCCCCGCCTATCGCAAGGCCCTCGCCCTCGATCCCAAGCTCCCCGGCCTCCAGATCGATCTCGGCCTCGCTCTCTTCAAGCAGGACCATCTCCGCGAGGCCATTCCTCCACTGCTCGCCGCCGCGGCGGAGTCGCCCTCCGACAGCCGTCCCAAACTGCTGCTGGGCATGAGCTACTACGGCTCCGCGCAGTACCCGCAGGCCATTCCCTATCTCCGCCTCGCCGTCGCAACCACTCCCGACAATCTTGGCCTCCGCACTGCCCTGGCGCAGAGCTGTCTCTGGGCGGCGCACTACAGCTGCGTGCTCGAGCAGTACAAGGCTCTCCTCGAACAGAATCCCGAATCCGCACAGGCCTACATGATCGCCGGGGAGGCCCTCGATGGCGAGCACGATACCGTCGGCGCCATCGCCCAGTTCCGCTCCGCGGAAAAGGTCGCGCCCAACACCCCGGACCTCCACTTCGGCCTGGGCTACCTGCTCTGGAAGTCCAGCCAACCGGAGGAGGCGGAGCACGAGTTCCAACTCGAGCTCGCCCTCGATCCCAACCACGTCCAGGCCCTCACCTACCTCGGCGACCTGGCGCTGAAGAAGAGCGACACCGAAGCCGCGCAGTCCTACCTCCGCCGCGCCGCCGATCATGACGGAGGGGTCGCCCTGACCTACCTCGACCTGGGAATCCTGAGTGCCACAGCGCAACGCAACACGGAGGCCGAGGCCGACTTCAAGCGCTCGATCGCCCTGGCGCCCGATCAGGTCGACGCCCACTGGCGCCTATCCCGCCTCTCGCTGGCGATGGGCAACAAGCCCCAGGCAGACGCCGAACTCGCCAAGGTACGGCAGCTGCACGCCAGCAAGGACGAGGTTCTCGCGCACAAGCTCGGCCACGCCGCCGCCGCACCGCAGCAGCCCTAAGCCGTTACCCCGCGGCCAACGTCCGCAGCACGCCGACGTTCCTCGCCTCGTCGCCCGGCGCATCCACCGGCGTCTCCGCGATGAACACCGCAGTGCGCAAAGCGCGTATCGTGCAGCAGCCGACGAAACGCCTCCGCGCCGATCGTGCCCTCGCCGATGTGCTCATGCCGGTCCAGCTTCGATCCCATCGCCGCCTTGGCATCGTTGCAGTGCCACACCTTCACCGCGTCGAAGCCCACCGTCGACTCCACCAGCTTCATCGTCTCGATGTACCCATCCTCGCTGACGATGTCATACCCCGCCACATGCACATGGCAGGTATCCAGGCACACCCCCACCGGAGCGCAGGCCTGCAGCGTCTCCACCAGCTCCGCCACCTGCTCCAGCTTGCCGCCCAGCGAGAACTCCGCCCCCGCCGTGTTCTCAATCAAAATCTTGAAGTTCTTCCCCTGCCACGCCACCCCGTCGATGGCCCGCTCGATCGACTGCGCCGCCAGCCGCAGTCCCTCCTCGCGCGTCAACCCCTTCCAGCTTCCCGGATGCAGCACCAGGTACTCCGCGCCCAGCGCCAGCGCGCGCTCCACCTCGCCGCGAAACGCGCCAATCGAGTTCTCCCGCACCGCTCTCCGTCTGGCTGCACAGGTTGATCAGGTAGCTCGCATGAACCGCCACCGGCCCCACATCATGCTTCGCGCGCAGCTCCTGCATCTTCTTCGCGTCCGCCGGCTTCACCGGCGCCGCCTTCCACATCCGCGGGCTCGACGAAAAGATCTGGAACGTATTCGCTCCCGCCTCAACCGCCCGATTCACCGCCGTCCAGCTCCGCCCGCCGTCGCCCACATGCACGCCAATTCGCTTCTTCGTCAATGCCATGCTTCGAGCCTACCGCAAACATTCTCATCCCCCAAACACCGCTGCGATGTATCATCCGGCCATGTCCGAGATACAGAACCTTCAGAACCACACCCGCAGAGATCCACCCTTTCTCTTCGCCATCCCGATCCTGCTGCTCAACGTAGTCGCGTCCTCGGCATCACCATCGTGCACGCCGTGCAGCACGGCACCGAGCACCTTCTGATGCACCTCTGGCTGCTTTTGGTCTCGGTCGCGCTGCTGCTGGTCGCCGGCAACACCCGCGTCAAGGACCTCAAGGTGCAGGATCGCGTCATCCGTCTCGAGGAGCGCCTCCGCTTCGCCGCACTGCTGCCGCCCGCCACCCTCGCCGTGACCGACAGCCTGACCGTCCCGCAGATCGTCGCCCTCCGCTTCGCCTCCGACGCCGAGTTGCCCGCCCTCATCACCCGCACCGTGAGCGAGCACCTCACCCCCAGGCAGATCAAGGAGAGCATCACCTCCTGGCGCCCGGACCACCACCGCGTCTAACCCCGCGACGGCAGCGAGAACGCAGCGCGAAATACCACGAAAACAAGAAGGCGGCGCTCCCCGGCGCCGCCTTCTCATTTTGTAACCGTTTCAGTCCCCGCTTAGTACGCCACCGAGAACGAGCCCCGCTCGTGCTGCGGCTTTTCGATCTCATCCACCAGCGCAATCGCATAATCGGCAAACGAGATCCGGCTCTCGCCCTTGGCGTCCGCGACCAGTTCCTTCGTTCCCAGCCGGAACTTGCCCGTGCGCTCACCCGGCACGAAGTACGCCGCCGGGCTCAGATACGTCCAGTTGATGTCCGAGCCGCGCAGAACTCCCAGCGCCTTCTCATGCGAGGTCGCAATCGGCATGTACTCCGCCGGCAGATACCCCGACTTGATCAGCGTCACGCCCGGCGCGACCTCCAGCAGCCCCGCGCCACCCACCACGATCAGCCGCGCCTTCCCGCCATCCTTCTTCACCGCCTCGATCTCCCGCTTGCGTCACGTCGAGCAGAGCGTCCGTGTTGTCCGGTGGAGGAGCGTAGGCGCTCACCACCGCATCCGCACCAGCGATGATCTCGGCGATCTTCTCCACGTTCGACAGATCGTCGGTCTTGGCCGTCAGCCCCGGTTGCTCCGGCACCGCGGCCACGTTGCGCGCGGCCGCAACCACCTCATGCTTCCGCGCAAGCAGTTCCTTCACAATCTCGCGGCCGGAGTTCCCGGTCGCCCCATAAACAACAACGCGCATAGCAGTCTCCTCAAAGAGATTCGGACTGAAGCGTCCAGCCTGCACAGAAGATACGGCCCAGCCGAAGCCGGATCGCATTCATCCTACCCTGAAGCCGTGCGAAGGTCAAGAAAACAGGTACGTAAATGGCATAACCGCGCGGCGGCGCAGGAAACTCGGCGTTGCCTTCGGCATCCGTGGTGCGCTCATCGGGGTGCGCGTCGTCGTGGCCATCCCAGGCGACGGGGCGAATTTCTGGTTGTGCCACTGGGTCTTGACCGATGGTGCCGCGACCACTTGTCGCCGAGGTTGTTCAGTACATAGATCAGGCCGGGCTGATCGACGTCGTCATCCTTCTAGCCGATGCGCTGCATGATGTAGAGATCCGGGTCGGCATGGAGGATCTGCGAGTCGCCCCCAGCATACTTGTGGTGGACATCGATGAGCGCATCGATGCCGTTGGGCGTGCCGGACCGCGGCGAGGCCGTTGTTGTAGTAGTCATACCAGAAGATGCAGGGATAGCCCTCATGCACCATGATGAAGGAGTAGGCCAGCAGCTTGTCGTTGACGATGGCGTTGTCGCCCATGTCGTGGTTGTCGACGAAGGTGGCGGCGTGCGCGGGCCGCTTCATCACGACGGTGCCGCCGTCGGTGAGATTGCGCAGGTCGTAGTTGGGCGTGTCGCAGACGTCCTTGAGCTTGTAGCGCAGGGGAAAGTCGAACGCGGCGATCTGGTTGTCGGTGATGCGGTTGACGCGCTCGATCCAGGCGTCGATGTCCTCGGCGCCGGACCAGTACTCGCCGACGACGTAGGGCGTGAACTCCTTGCCGTCTTTGACATAGCGATACTTGGCGAGCATGGCTGATCATCCAGGCGCCGAAGCCTTTGACGAAGTCGAAGCGGAAGCCGTCGAAGCCCAGCTCCTCGATCAGCATGCGGGCGTAATCATACATCGCTGTGTAGACATCGCGGATTGCGATGGCAGAGATGCGGAAAGCCGGCGAAGTTTTCGCCCTCGACCATGACCTGCTCATAGCGGCTGGGATGAAAGCAGTTCCAGTCGCGAGGGAAGCTGCCGCTCTTGGGGTTGAACTTCGTCCAGCGCTTCTGTCCGTCGAGAGGGTTTATCTCTTCTTCATCCGCGCCGGAGTTGTGGTTGATGACCATGTCGGCGTAGAGGCCGATGCCGCTGCTTGTGCGCCTTGGCGATCAGTGCTTCGAGCTCGGCGCGAGTTGCCGCAGAGGGTCTTTATGCCGCCCTTCTGGTCGTAGTCGCCGAGGTCGAAGTAGTCATAGGGATCGTAGCCCATGGAGGTCGGACTGGAGGCCTTGGAGACGGGCGGCAGCCACAAGGCATTGAAGCCGGCCTTGCCCAGGGCTTCCACCTTGTCGGCGATAAAGTTCCACCAGTCGTGCTCCTGGTTTTCGCGCTGAGGGGCATCCCAGTAAAAGGCCTGCATCATCACGGCCATCTCGTCGGTCCTCCCCTCCGCTCATGCGTGTACAGAATCGAAGCGCTGTACTCCGGGAACTCGCGACCTAGTATACGTCCCGCTGGTACCGCTTCTGCTTCTTCATCGTCTCCAGATACTCGGCCGCATGCTCCAGCGTCCCGTTCGATCCCTTCGCGATCACATCCAGCAGCGCCGTCTCCACGTCCTTGGCCATGCGCGTCGCATCGCCGCAAACGTAGAAGAACGCGCCACGCTCCAGCCACTTGTAACAGCTCGGCGGCCTTCTCCTGCATGCGGTCCTGCACATAGATCTTCTTTGCCTGATCGCGCGAGAACGCCAGATCCAGCTGAGTCAGCACGCCATCCTTATGCATGGCCTGCAACTGGTCCTTGTAGAGGAAGTCCATCTGCTCCCGCTGGTCGCCGAAGAACAGCCAGTTGTCGCCCTTCTGCCCCGTCGCCTGCCGCTCCTCGAGGAACGAGCGGAACGGCGCAATGCCCGTACCCGGCCCGATCATGATCACCGGCGCCGTCGTATCCTCCGGCAGCCGGAAGTTGCCATTGGCATGCAGGAAGATCGGCATCGTCCCGCCCACCGGCGCACGCTCGCCCAGGTGTCCGCTGCACAGTCCCTGCCGCTCGCGCCCATGCGAGTCATACCGGATCACGCGCACCGTCGTCTGCACCGAGTCCTGGTGCATCGCCTGGCTCGAAGCAATCGAGTACATCCGCGGCGTCAACCGCGCCAGCACCGTGAACAGCTGCTGCGGCTTCTTAATCACGCCCGGAAACTCCTTGATCAGGTCGATGAACTCGCGCCCCCAGCAATACTCCTCGGCGTGCGCCTTGTGCTCCGGTCCCACCATCAGCGACAGCGCCTCAATCTTGTGCGCCGGATCGACCAGCTTGGCGAACTGGTTCACCGCGCCGCGCGTCAGCTTGCCGATCGCCAGCCGCGTCCGCAGAGCCTCATGGAAGCTGATCTCGACCTTATAGTGGTCGAGCACCCGCTCGTCGCCCGTGTAGCCCAGCGCCGCCAGCACCTCGGCCACCTCCTATTCGCGGTTCTCCGGCACGATACCCACCGCATCGCCCGGCGTATACGTCATCCCATCCTCGAGCGACAGGTCGACGTGCCGCGTCTCCTTCTCCGACCCCTCCCCCGTCAACAACTCGTTGACCAATACGGTCGAAATGAAGGGGTTATTGCGCGTGTACTTCACCGCATGACCGGTGGACGCGCTTACGGGCTCTGTCTGTTCACTCACTGTGCTCATAGATCCATCATAAAACGCCCGGCCCCATCGGTCACCCCGCCTTTTTCCCACCGAATCTTCGACAACGTGGCGATAACTGCCCCGCGCTCAGAATCCTCCCCCACCCCCCAAGCATCCAATAGCTTCACCATGCGGGCCGCCATCGGCTGGCCCCACGGCACCGTATCTAACTCCCCGGGAGAACTACTTCATGTCGCACACTGCGCCCATCCGCATCGCGGGCATCTCCGGAAGCCTGCGTCAGGCCTCCTTCAGCACCGCCCTCATCAAGCTCCTCGCCAGCCACCTGCAGCCCGCGATCGAGCTCTCCCTGGTCGACATCGCCGACGTTCCCCTCTACAACGAGGATCTCGACGGCGAGATCAAGCCCGCCGCCGTCCAGGCCGTCAACGCCGCCATCGCTCAGGCCGACGCCGTCCTCTTCGTCACCCCCGAGTACAACCACGGCGTCCCCGGCGTGCTCAAGAACACCCTCGACTGGGTCTCCCGCCCCGTCTTCAACTCCGTCCTCAAGGGCAAGCCGGTCTCCATCATCACCTCGTCGCTGGCCTTCACCGGCGGCGTCCGCGCCCAGTACCAGCTGCGCGAGACCCTCACCTCCATGCTCGCCCACTTCGTCCCCGGACCCGAGGTCGTCGTCGGCGGCGTCCACACCAAGTTCCAGGACGAGGCCTTCCTCGACCAGGCCACCCTCAACTTCATGCTCAGCGCCATCGAGCGCCTGCGCGCCGAGGCTGTCCTGCGCAACGCCGGCCACGCCGCGCTGCAGGCCAACGAAGCCCTCGAAGCAGCCCACTAATCCCCACCGCCGGCGGCGCCGTGGCAGCCTGTGCTGCTGCTCGCCGCCGGCGCGGGTTTCTCAAGCTCCATCGCGAAACAGCCCCTACCGCTTCGGCACGTAGATCTCCCCATCCGCATTCACCACCGCCGGCACGTAGTTGGCCTCAATCGCCGCCAGAATCGACGGATCCCACCGATCCGAGTGCCGCTCCGCCTCGATCGGCTCGTCGAACTGCACCGCCCCGTACCGCTGCCGCCGCAGATCCTCCACCATCACGCTGCCATCCAGCCGATGCAGCTCGATCAACCGCGTCGCGTTGAACGGATCGTAGACAAA
Source organism: uncultured Acidobacteriaceae bacterium (assembly GCA_963755245.1). Taxonomy (GTDB): domain Bacteria; phylum Acidobacteriota; class Terriglobia; order Terriglobales; family Acidobacteriaceae; genus Edaphobacter. The sequence continues at coordinate 160,838 of CAVWJY010000018.1, forward strand.
CGGTTTTCCCGCGACGTAGCACCGCAGCAGACTCTCGCACAGCGCCGGCCCACTCCGCGCCCGCAAGAACGCCGTCTCCTCCGCGAACCGCCCCTCAGCCGCAACATCCTCGCGGAACCGATGCACCGGATTCCAATCGCCGGTCACGATACGCGGCACCAGCAGCCACGGAATCAGCAGCCATCCGAACAGCACCACCGGCGCGAACTCCCGCCCCAGCCAACGCCACCGTGCCGCGCTCGCCTCATCCCAGAACAGCCCCAGCAGAATCGCCGTCGCCACCACCGCGCTGAACAGCGCATTGATCGACACCCCGCGTCCGCCGCTGAAGTATCCTCCGATCACCAGCGAAACCACCAGCAAGATCGCCGCGATCCTTCGCCGCCGGTCTTTTCTTACCGAAAACGCCATCGCCACCGCCACCGAGAACGGCAGCAGCAGCGGCCCGAATACATCCAGCAGATGGTCCAGCACCCGCACGGTCGCGTAGCTTCGCGGAGCCAGCAACTGGCTCACAAAATAAGCTCCTCCGAAGTGCACATTCAGCACCACCGACACCGCCGCCAGCGCCAGCCCGCAGCCCGCGAACCACACCGCCCGCCACGGCGCCATCAGCGCCAGATCGAGCAGCACCGTCAGCGGAAAGTCGATCGGATTATGCTTGATCGACCCGCCCACCACGAACAGCGCCGCCGCGCCCGCAATCGCGCGCCAGCTATCCCGCCGCCACAGGTACAGCAGCAGCCCACCCAGAAAGAACGCCTGCGCCAGCATCTGCGGGTCGTCCTGCCCCACATACGCGTCGGCGTCGGTGCAGAACACCGCCAGGCAGTACAGCCCCGCCAGCACCGCCGCCCGCGCCGATCCCCCCAGCCGCCGCACGATCGCGCCCACCAGCACGCTCGACGCCAGCAGCCCCAGCAGCGACAGCGCCCGCCCCGTAAACAGCAGCTCATGCGTCACGCGCTCGAGCGCCGCCACCAGCACAAACGACAGCATCGGGTAGTTGATCGTCGTCCATCCCGGCCGAGCGCCATACAGCAGGCCCCGCCCCGCGGTGAACTGATGCACCACCGTGCTGGCGTTGTAGACATTCCAGCCCTCGTTATAGCCCACCTCGAAGCGCAGGCAAGCCCGCGCCACCGGATACGCCGCCATCACCAGCGTCAGGCACACACACACCCACAGCACCCGCCGATCCCATCGCCCACTTACAGTCTTCTCTCGAGAACTCAACGCAGAATATCCACCGACTCCGCCAACGCTGCTTCCACCTCAGCATCCGCTCTGCTGCTCTGCACCGGCATCTGCCAGGTGAACAAGTTATTGATCGAGTAGTTCCACACCGAGCTCAGCACAATCCCCGCCAGCCCCGCCAGATACCACCGCGCGCCCTCGCCCAGCAGCGCCCGCGCAAACACCACATTCGCCCACGCCCCAAACGAACACGCCACATAGAACGACAGCAGACCCGACACCAGCCGCACCCCGCGCAGCTTGCGGTCCCGATACGTAATCAGGTTGTTCAGGAAGAAGTTCTCCGTCATCGCCACAACCGACGCCATCGCCTGCGCCGTCAGGAACTTCATATGCAGCCCGAACAGCAGCACCGCCAGGCAGCTCAGATGCGCCAGCACTCCGGTCGCGCCCACCAGCGCGAACATCGCGAACCGCACCGGCACCACGCCGCCCATCGCCTTGTTCAGCACCAGGAACAAATACTCGACCGCCGTATTCACATCCAGCTTGCTCTCGCCAAAGGTGCGCTTGCGAAACGTATACCCCACCTCGCCAAAGCGCACCGGCCGCTCGCTCGAGGACAGCATGTCCACCAGGATCTTGAACCCATTGCCCTGCAGCCGCGACACCACCTCCAGAAAGAAGCTCCGCCGCACCACGAAGAACCCGCTCATCGGATCGCTCGGCGCGCACCGGCACACCGCCTGGCTGATCGCATTGCCCACCCGGCTCAGCAGCACGCGCTTCTTCGAGAACTGCCCCATGCTCCCGCCCATCGCGTTGCGCGTCCCAATCACCACATCCAGCGGCTCCTCGCGCAGCCGCTCCAGCATCTGCGGCAGAATCGCCTCATCGTGCTGCAGGTCCGCATCCATCACCGCGATAAAGTTCGCCGTCGTCGCCAGAATGCCCTCGATGCACGCCGACGACAGCCCCCGCCGCCCCACCCGATGCACCAGACGCACCCTGGGATCCCGCCGCGCGTACTCCCGCACCACCTCCGCCGTGCCATCCGGCGAGTCGTCGTCGACAAACACGATCTCCCAGCCCGTCCCACCCGTCACGCGCATCGAGCGCCGTCTCCAGTCGGCCAATCACCTCACCGATATTGTCGCGCTCGTTATACGTCGGCAGTACCACCGCGAACTCGACACCGCAGGCAGCGACACTCACACCCACCGATCGACACTACAGCCGTCGCCGCATTGCAACTTGAAGCCTTAATCAAATGCTCGATCCCTTCCTTGACATCCGAGGAGCACGCGTCGTCCTCACCGCCGTACCAGCCCCAACGCCCGCTATCCGGACAGACGAGGATTCTTGCACAAAGGTATAGACCCCGAGCGAAGAAAATTGTCGCACCCCCGCCTCCCTCATAGGATGCCACCTCGCCGCACCCAAGCCCAGACCCGCATTCCAGCGCCCCTTCCCACGCAGTCTCCAAACCTTCCCGTCCCGCCGGTGATATCCTAGCCGGATTACGACCGTAGAGGCGCCATCTGTTCATGTCTATCCCTGAGAATCAGCCTTCCGCATCCACCCCCGAACTCCAGAGCAACCCGACCGGCGAATCTGAGTCCCTCGATTCCACCCTGTCCTTCGACCAGATCCTCTCCCAGTTCGAGCGCACCCACTCCCACAAGACCAGTGAGGACAGCCGCCAGATCGCCGGCACCGTCGTCGCCCTCACCGCCGACTCCGTCCTCGTCGACATCGGCTACAAGACCGAAGGCATCCTCCCGCTGACCGTCTTCACCAACGCCGGCCAGCCCATCGCCGTCGGCGATAAGCTCACTGTTATCAGCAAGGGCCGCAACCCCGAGGGCTACTACGACCTCTCCCTGCAGAAGGTCGCCCAGCCCCGCGACATCTCCTCGCTCGAGGCGGCATTCGCCAGCCAGAGCACCATCTCCGGCACCGTCACCGCCGTCGTCAAGGGCGGCCTGACCGTCGACGTCGGCGTCCGCGCCTTCCTCCCCGGCTCCCGCAGCGGCGCCCGCGACGCCGCCGAGGTCACCGCCCTGGTCGGCCAGGAGATCCGCTGCCGCATCATCAAGCTCGAGGTCCCCGCCGAAGGCGCCGAGGGCGACGTTGACGTCGTCGTCGACCGCCGCGCCGTCCTCGAAGAGGAGGAGAAGTCCACCAAGGACCGCCGCTTCGCCGAGCTCCAGGAGGGCGACCTCGTCTTCGGCACCGTCCGCTCCCTCACCGACTTCGGCGCCTTCGTCGACCTCAACGGCGTCGACGGCCTCCTCCACATCTCCGACATCGCCTGGACCCGCGTCACCAAGCCCGCCGACGTCCTCACCGTCGGCGACCAGCTCCAGGTCAAGATCCTGCGCATCGAGCAGACCGACAAGCTCGACAAGTCCGGCCTGCCCATCCGCCGCATCGCCCTCGGCCTCAAGCAGCTCCAGCCCCACCCCTGGGACGCCGTCCCCACCACCTACACCGTCGGCGAGCGCATCCGCGGCGCCGTCAGCCGCCTCACCGACTTCGGCGCCTTCGTCGAGCTCATCCCCGGCGTCGAGGGCATGATCCACGTCTCCGAGATGTCCTGGGCCAAGAAGGTCCGCAAGCCCGAAGACCTGCTCAAGGTCGGCGAGGTCGTCGACGCCGTCATCCTCGGCATCAACACCACCGAAAAGCGCATCGCCCTCGGCCTCAAGCAGACCCTCGGCGACCCCTGGGCCGAAGCCCCCAACAAGTTCCCCGCCGGCTCCACCATCGAGGGCCCCATCTCCTCGCTGACCAAGTTCGGCGCCTTCGTCACCCTCGCCGAGGGCATCGAAGGCCTCATCCACGTCAGCGAGATCAGCGCCGAGAAGCGCATCGAGCGCCCGCAGGACGTCCTCCGCACCGGCCAGATCGTCCAGGCCAAGGTGCTCGAGATCGACCCCACCAAGCGCCAGATCCGCCTCAGCATGAAGCAGTTGGTGCCCACCGGCCTCGACGACTTCCTCGCCGAGCACAAGCCCGGCGACCCGGTCACCGGCCGCATCACCAAGCTCGACGGCACCCACGCCACCATCGAACTCGGCGACGGCGTCTTCGCCACCTGCACCCTGCCCGCCGCGGAAGCCGAAGACGAAGGAAGAGACCAAGCCCGCCGCAGCCGGCGCGCTCGATCTCTCCGCCTTCAGCTCCATGCTCAACGCCAAGTGGAAGACCGGCACCTCCACCGCCGCCTCCAAGCCCTTGGCGCCGCAGACCGGCCAGATCCGCAACTTCCGCATCGCCACCCTCAACCCGGACACCAAGTCCCTCACCGTCACCCTGGTCAGCTAGCAACCAGCCGGCTAACCGGCTAACCAATCCGCACCACCCAAAGGCCCGTCTCCTCCAAGGAGCCGGGCCTTTTCCTTCGTCACCCTCCCGAACCGGGTGCCCCATCTTCGCGCCCGCTTTTGGGCGCTAAGGTGGATCGCGAATCGAGCCGCCGACAGCTCTACCGAGCCGGAGTCCGGCTATCTCCACCTCATTCGGTCTCCCCAAAAGGGCACTCCGAATTCGCTATTGCTATCCCCCACCAACACCTCTATCCACGAGGGGATCCCAAAGCACCGAGGAAATGCCTATGACTCTGCTTTTGTTGCAAATGACCGTCGTTCTCCTGGTCGCTCTACTCTGTGGCTCGATCGCCCGCAAACTCGGCCAGGCACGCGTCGTCGGCGACATCATCGGCGGCATTCTCATTGGCCCATCGGTATTTGGCCGTTTCGCCCCCCACTCCGCCCACGCCCTCTTCCCCGCCGCCTCGCTCGGTTCCTTTGAGACCGTCAGCAGCGTCGGCCTCATCCTCTTCCTCTTTCTCATCGGCGCCGAGCTCGACTACGGCCACATCCGCAACCAGGGCAAGACCGCACTTTTTTCCAGCGCCATGAGTATTTTCTTCCCCTTCGTGATGGCCGCCATCGTCGCCCACTCCCTCCGCATCCGCTTCGCCCCCGACGGAATCGGCCGCATTCCCTTCGTCCTCTTCCTCGGCATCTCCATGAGCATCACCGCCTTCCCGGTGCTCGCCCGCATGCTGGAGGAGCGTAAGCTCCAATCCACCTCCCTCGGCACCACCGCCCTCATGTGCGCCGCCGTCGACGACGTCGCCGCCTGGGTCCTGCTCGCCGGCGCCCTCACCCTCATCGGTGGCGGCGACCACGCCATGAGCATGCCCATCCGCATCCTCCTGCTCGCCCTCTATATCGTCGTCATGCTCTTCGGCATCCGCCCCCTGGGCAACTGGCTGGTGCGCCGCCAGAACACCATCGGCCTCTCCTACGAGCTCTTCGGCATCATCCTCGCCGTCGTCCTCGCCTCCGCCGCCGCCACCGACGCCCTCGGCATCCATCCCCTCTTCGGAGCCTTCATGGCGGGCCTCTGCTTCCCCCGCATCGAGCGCTGGCAGGCCGCCGTCCGCGCCCGCCTCGACATGCTGGTCTCCGTCCTCCTGCTCCCGCTCATCTTCGCCCTCACCGGCATGCGCACCCGTCTCGATCTCCTCAGCGGCCAGCCACGTCCTGCTTTGGACCGGCGTCGTCCTGATCGCCGCCGTCGCCGGCAAGATGGGCGGAGCCGTCCTCGCCGCCCGCTGGACCGGCCAATCCTGGCGCAACGCCTTCGCCCTCGGAGCCCTGCTCAACACCCGCGGCCTGGTCGAGCTCATCGTCCTCAACATCGCCTACAACGCCCACGTCTTCTCGCCCACCCTCTTCACCATGCTGGTCGTCATGGCCCTGGTCACCACCATCCTCACCACCCCCATGCTCAACCTCCTCGGCGTCGCCGACCACAGCAAGAAACCCGAGGACATGGCCGTCCTCGAAGCCGCCTGAACTCTGCGTTCGTTGGCATGTAATGCCGTGCTTTTGGTTGTCATCCCCGCAGGGGATCTGTTTTAGCCTTTCCCACGGACTCTCAACAACAAACGTCATCTCGACCGAAGCGGCGGACAGCATCATCGTCCGCCGCGCGACCCAAAGTCCGGGTGCCCCATCTTCGACGACGGCCTTATCGTCGCAAGGTGGGCATCGAGCGAAGCGAGACCGCCGTAGCCTTTGCCGTATGCTTGCCGTCGTTGTTTGTTCTTGCCGTCATCCTGAGCGCAGCGAAGGATCCCGATACCCTGTCACACCACCCATACCGTCCGAACCTTTCAACCGAGAACCGTCGTCCATTCTGTTTTCCTGTCAAGCCCCAAAACCGCCTAACTCGCACAAACCAAAGGGAATAAAATGTGCCGAAAAGTCCCTCCAATTTGCTCTAATAGAAGTAGAGATAAAGAAAATCCCCGACCACTGTCGGGGCATTTTCCCATTACCGCACTAACTCGTTCAGAATGACGATTTTAGCCGTAAGTCCTTTAGGATGACGATTGCAGCTTGCCATCCAGCTATCCTGCAGAAACAAAGAACTTGCGTCCAAGATAGGGGGAGGGGGGAGGCCCCCAATAACCTACGGATACAGCCGCGTCTTCCGCCAGCCGTCGCACCGTCCGCGTAAACACGATCCGGTCATGCAGCCGATCCGGTCCGTCCTGCCAGAACTCGATCGTCTCCGGCATCACCACGAAGCCACGCCAGTACCTCGGCCGTGGCACCTCACCCGGATAGCGCTCCTCGAGCTCCTGCGCCCGCGCCTCCAGCTCCTCGCGGCTGGCCAGCGGACGGCTCTGCTCGGAGGCCAGCGCCCCGATCTGGCTCCGTCGCGACCGGCTATGGAAGTAGGCATCGGCGTCCTCGCTGGGAAGATCGTGCACCATGCCCTCCACCCGCACCTGCCGCCGCAGGCTCTTCCAGTGGAAGCACAGCGCGGCGTGCGGATTGGCCAGCAGCTCCACACCCTTGCGGCTCTCCGCATTGGTATAGAACACGAACCCGGCCTCATCCACCCGCTTCAACAGCACGATCCGAACCGATGGCCGCCCATCCGCCGTAGCAGTGGCCAGCGACATCGCATTCGGATCGTTGACCTCGCTCTGCGGAGGCAGCGCGGAACCAATCGCCGAACAGCGCGATCGGGTCCTCCGCCGTCTCCGCATCGAAGTGGCTGCTCATGCCTTCGCCGTCAGCAGGTCCTCGATCCGGATCGGCAGCTCGCGCACCCGCACGCCGGTCGCGTGGTACACCGCCGCCGTGATCGCCGGAGCGACGCCAGCCAGGCCGATCTCGCCGATGCCGCGCGCACCATACGTGCCCATCTGCGGGTCCGGAATGTTGAGGAAGTGGACGTCGATCTGCGGCGCATCCGCGTGCGTCGGCACCACATAGTCGGCGAAGTTGTCGTTGATCGCGTGTCCGTTGCGCGGGTCGTAGATCGTGTGCTCGAGCAGCGCCATGCCGACGCCCATCACCACCGCGCCGGCCATCTGGTTGGTCGCCGCCTTCATGTTGATGATGCGGCCGCCGTCGACCACGCTGACCACGCGGCTCACGCGCAGCCGCGCGATGCCCGGATCCCACTCGACCTCGACAAACTGCACGCCGAACGAGTGCGTCGAGTAGTCATGCGCCTTGGTGTCCGAACCCAGGCCGCCGGTGTGCGCGTCGCCGTTCGCGTACGCCACCTGCGCGAACTTCAGCGCCTCCTGGAACGGAATGCCGCTCTCGGGCGACTCGCCCTTGGCATGCACCCGTCCATTGGTCATCGCCAGCGAGTCGGCATCCTTGCCGAAGTACGGCGACCCCTTCGACCGCGCCGCCATCATCAGCACCGCCTTCACCGCGGCCTCCGCCGCCTCCGAGACCGACGGCAGAACGGTCGCCGTCGCCGTCGATCCGCCCGACATCGGTCCGGCCGACCAGCGAGCTGTCGCCGATCACGACATCGATTTTTTCGAGCGGAATGCCCGTCTTCTCGCTCACCACCATGCGCGAACACGGTGTACGTTCCGGTTCCCGGATCCTGCGTTCCGCAGCTCACGCGAGCGCGTTCCGTCCAGGTTCAACGTCACGTTCGTATTGCACTCGCCGCGTCCCGCGCCCCACGAAGCCGCCGCAACGCCCCAGCCGAGAATCACGTCGCCGCGCTTCATCGAGCCAACCTCAGGCGTGCGCTTCGACCAGCCGAACTTCTCCGCGCCAACCTGATAGCACTCCTTCAGATGACGCGACGAGAACGGCTTGTTCTTCTCCTCATCGATCAGCGTGTCGTTGATCAACCGCAGCTGCACCGGATCCATCTTCAGCTTGATCGCCAGCTCGTCCATCGCCGACTCCAGCGCATACAAGCCCGGAACCGCGCCCGGTCCACGCATCGGCGTCGGCGTGCCCACATGCTTCTGCACAAAGCCCGAGGTCACCGTGAGGTTCGGCACGCTGTACAGGAACGGCGTCGCCTCACCGCAGTTCTCCTTGATGTTCTCGATGTAGGAGGTGTGATTGCGATAGTCCTGGCGCAGCGACACCAGCTTGCCATCCGGCGTCGCGCCCAGCCGCAGCCGCTGCTGCGTCCGCGGACGATGTCCCACATCGGCGAACATCATCTTGCGGCTCAGCGTCAGCTTCACCGGCCGATTCAGCTTGCGCGAGGCCATCGCCGCCAGCGCCGAGTGCGGCCACGGGAACAGCTTGCCGCCGAAGCCCGAGCCGATGAACTTCGAGATGATCTGGATGTTCTCGCGCGGCACACCCAGCACCTGCGACATCACATTCAGGTGGTTCACCACGCCCTGCGTCGACTCGTACAGCGTGAACTTCTTGCCATCCCATACCGCGACCGAAGCATGCATCTCCATCGGATTATGCGTCTCGGCCGGCGTCACGTAGGTCTCGTCGACCTGCACCGGCGCAGCTCGCAAACGCCGCATCCGGATTGCCGCGCGTGCTCTCCACATGCGGCTCGCCGAGCAGCTTGTCGAGGTTGGTCGAGACGTTCGGCGTCTGCGCGTCGTACTCCACGCGCACCGCCGCCGCGCCCGCCAGCGCCTGCTCGTAGGTCTCTGCAACCGCCAGAGCTACATATTGCCCCCAGTAGTAAACGGTGTTGTCCTCGAACGGCGCGCGATCCTCGCTGACGCGACCGCCGCGTCCCGGAGGCATGCGAAACACCGGCCCGAAGTTCCCGTGGTGCAGCACCGTCAACACGCCCGGCAGACCTTCCGCCATGCTCGTATCCAGCGAGCGGATCTTCCCGTTCGCGATCGTCGCGCACACCGGAACCGCATAGACCAACCCCGGGAAGTTATAGTCCGACGCGTACCGCGCCGTGCCCGTCGTCTTCAGCGGTCCATCGACACGCGGAACGCCCGTGCCGATGATGCTTGTGCGCTGCTCCCTCTGTGCTGCCGTTCATTCCATTCCCATTCGACATATATCCAAGTCTCCCGACGCGCTTCGAGCGGCGCCTCATGCTGTAGGTGGTTCTGGTAGCGCCTAGGCGGTTCGCGTGGCCATCGTCAGCGTGCGCACAAGGCAGCGCTTGGCCAACTCGACCTTGAACCCGTTCTCGCTGCTCGGCTTCGCGTCCCGCAGCGCCTCCTCCGCCGCATGGCGGAAGACAGCCGGCTCAGCAGACTTGCCCTCGAGCGCGCGCTCGGCCTCGAGCGACCGCCACGGCTTGGTGCCAACGCCGCCCATCGCAATCGCGCGCGCGATGGATCTTGCCGCCCTGAACGTTCACCACCACAGCAGCCGAGGACAGCGCGAACTCATACGCCGCACGATCCCGCAGCTTCAGATACGTCGAGCGCGTTCCAGCCGGAAGCGCCGGAATCGTAACCGCCGTGATCACGTCGCCCGGCTCCATCACGTTCTCGCGCTCCGGCGTCTCGCCCGGCACCAGGAAGAACTCGTGGATCGGAACCTTGCGCTCGCCCTTCGCGCCCTGAATGATGACCGTTGCCTCGAGCGCGGTCAGCGCCACGTTCATGTCCGAGGGATTCGACGCGATGCACTTGTCGCTCGTGCCCAGAATCGCCATCATGCGATTGAACCCGCCAATGGCCGAACATCCCGAGCCCGGCTGACGCTTGTTGCAGGCATGCGCCGTATCGCGGAAGTACACGCAGCGCGTCCGCTGCAGCAGGTTTCCGCCCGTCGTCGCCATGTTGCGCAGCTGCGGCGACGCGCCCGACAGCAGCGCCTCCGACAGCACCGGATAATCCCGCATCACCGCGGCATCATGCGCCATATCGGAGTTGCGCACCAGCGCGCCCACCCGCAGACCGCCGCCCGGCAGCGCCTCGATCTTGTCGAGCGCCAGGCCGTTGATGTCCACCAGCTCCTGCGGACGCTCGACACCCAGCTTCATCAGGTCGACCAGCGTGGTTCCACCGGCCACAAACCGTACCGTTGCTCCCTGTTGCCAGGTCGAACTCTTCGATCCCGCCTGCACCGCCTGCGCGACGCTGTCCGCGCGGCTATAACGAAATGCATCCATAACTCTTGCTCCCGACTTGCCTGGTAGATCGAACGGTTAAGCCTGCTGGCGACGCACTGCCTGCACCGCGGCGACGATATTCGGATACGCGCCGCAGCGGCAGATATTTCCATACATGCCGTTCTTCACATCCTCATCGCTCGGTCCGCACGGCTCCTTCAGCAGCGCGACCGCCGACATGATCTGGCCCGAGGTGCAGTAGCCGCACTGGTATCCATCATGCTCGACGAACGCCGCCTGCATCGCATGCAGATTGTCCGGCTGTCCCAGCCCTTCGATCGTGGTGATCTTGTCGTTGGTGTGCATCATCGCAAACGACAGGCACGAGTTCACGCGCCGGCCATTGACGTGCACCGTGCAGGCGCCGCACTGCCCGTGATCGCAGCCCTTCTTCGTGCCCGGCAGGTCAAGGTTCTCGCGCAGGCAATCGAGCAGCGTCACCCGCGGCTCGATCTCCAGCCGATGCTCCTTCCCGTTCACGTTCAGCGTGACCGGAATGGCTCCCGGAACCTTGGGCGCCTGCGCCTGCTCCTGGGCCGGCTCCGCTGCCGGCGCAGCCGCAAGCAACGGCGTCGCCGTCGCGGCAACACCCGCCGCTCCGCTCGCCGCCATCAGGTTGCCGAGGAACGATCGCCGACTTACACGGCCAAAGAGCGTCTCCTGCTCTTTGCTGGCCTTCGTCGTAGCATCCACCTTCTCGCTTTGAGCGTTCCGCGCAGCGTGGCCCTGTTCTTCGGGAGTCTTGAAGTCGTTTGGCATTAAAGTCCTTCGAACCGAATTAATTGTCTTCTGATTCTCTACGTCATGATACGAGTTGTCGAGCGATCGAGACTCCAACTTTCGTGTCTTTTATCGGAAGAAACAGAAAAAACAGCATAGCTTCAGAAGCCACGCCATGCCCTTGAAGATCCGACCTCCCGGTCGGGTGAAGCTCTGCTGGCATCCGAGCGCTCGTAGGATCGACGAATCGACAACAGCCAATCGCCACGCAATTTGCAGCGACAAACGCCTCCGCGAGGCGTAGCATATCGGCCCGAGAAGGATTCCCTATGAGCGCCACCGTCCAACCCGCCTCCACGCCATCGTCGCGCGACGCCGCCACACGACTTTCTCCCTCTCAAGGGGACCGATCACGTCGAGTTCTACGTGGGCAATGCCCGTCAGGCCGCCTACTTTTACCGCGCTGCCTTCGGCATGTCCCTGGTGGCCTATGCGGGCCCCGAGACCGGCCAACGGGATCGCGCCTCCTATGTGGTGCAGCAGGGCAAGATCCGCTTTGTGCTGACGACCCCGCTGCGCAGTGGAAATGCCATCGCAGAGCACGTCGACCGGCACGGCGATGCCGTCCGGGTGATTGCCCTCTGGGTCGACGATGCCCGCAGCGCCTGGCAGGAGACCACCCGCCGCGGCGCCAGCAGCGTAGCCGAGCCCGAGGTCCTGTCCGACGAGCATGGCGAGGTCGTCCTCTCGAGCATTCGCACCTACGGCGACACGATTCACACCTTCGTCGAGCGCGGCGCCTACTCCGGGCCGTTTCTTCCCGGCTTCCGCGCCATCGCCGACGATCCCGATCGCCCGGCCCGTCGGCCTCCTCCACATCGACCACATGGTGGGCAATGTGGGCTGGCACGAGATGGACAAATGGGTGGACTTCTACGCCAACGTGATGGGTTTTTCGCTCTATCAGCACTTCGATGACAAAGACATCTCCACCGAGTATTCGGCGCTCATGTCCAAGGTCATGGCGAATGGCAACGGCTACGTCAAGTTCCCCATCAACGAGCCTGCCGACGGGCAAACGGAGATCGCAGATCGAGGAGTACCTCGACTTTTACCCCGGCCCCGGCGTCCAGCACATCGCCCTGGCCACCAACGACATTCTGTCCACCGTCCGTAAGCTGCAGCAGCAAGGAGTTGAATTCCTCCGTGTCCCGCATTCGTACTACACCGAGCTCCAGAGCACGCGTGGGCACGATCGATGAACCCATCGACGAGTTGGAACAGCTAGGGGTTCTGGTGGACCGCGATGAGGAGGGATACATGCTGCAAATCTTCACCCGTCCGGTCGAAGACCGCCCAACCGTATTCTTTGAGATCATTCAACGCAAAGGAAGCCGCAGCTTTGGCAAAGGCAACTTCAAGGCGCTCTTTGAAGCCATCGAACGAGAGCAGCAGGCACGCGGCAATCTCTAGACATTCCGCAATCGCTGATCTCGGAGTGTAATTCGGAGTGCTAACAGATGAAGCTTGAAGCGTTTTCTGCCGCCGCGCCCTATCTCATTCGTCAGGACTACGCGGCCTACACCAACGAACAGCACGCGGTATGGGCCGAGCTCGTAGGCCGCGTGCTTCCCGAGTTGGAAAAGCACGCCGCGCAGGAGTATCTGGACGGCTTCCAGATCATTGGCCTCGAGCCAGATCGCCTGCCCCGTCTCGAAGCGATCAGTGCCCGCCTCGCCCCCAGAACCGGCTGGAGTTCCACGCCGGTAAGCGGCTTTCTTCCCGCACCCGCCTTCTTCGAGATGCTGTCTCTCCGCTGCTTCCCGACGACCACCTGGCTGCGGAGCCGGGAATCGCTCGCCTACACCCCCGAGCCGGACATCTTTCACGATGTCTTCGGCCATGTTCCCATGCACGCCCACGCGGTCTTTGCCGACTTCCTCGAGCGCTATGGCCGCGTCTGCGCGGCGACCTCCGACGCCGCGGTCTTAGAGAAGCTCGGCCGTCTGTTCTGGTACACCGTCGAGTTCGGCGTGATTCGCCAAGGCGGCGCCATCAAGGTCTACGGCAGCGGCCTGATCAGTTCGCACGGCGAATGCCAGAACGTCATCGCACGGCCATTGCGCCATCCGCGATTTCTCGCTGGATGAGGTCCTGGCGACTCCGGTCAAGGTGGATGAGTTGCATCATTTGCTCTTCGCCGTAACAGCTTCGATCAGATCTACGAGGCCATGCACGAGGCAGAGCAGCGAGCGCTGCAGGGTCATTTGTAACTCCGCAGAAGAAGAGGAGCAATGCATGTCCGAGAGGCTTTCGTATCAGTCCGGCTTCGGCAACGAGTTCGCCACGGAGGCCGTTCCCGGAGCCCTGCCCCGTGGCCAGAATGCGCCGCAGCAGCATCCCCTCGGCCTCTACACCGAGCAGTTCAGCGGCACCGCCTTCACCGCGCCGCGCGCGACCAATCGCCGCACCTGGACCTATCGCATTCGTCCCTCCGTGACGCACCGCCCGTATGAAGAGATTCCCACGCGCCTGATCCGCAGCGGCCCGTTCGACGAGACCCCGACCACCCCCAACCAACTGCGCTGGGATCCGCTGCCGCTGCCCGAGGCGGAGACCGACTTCGTCGACGGCATCATCACGCTCGGCGGCAACGGCGACCCGGCCATGCAAACCGGCGTCGCCATCCACCTCTACGCTGCGAACGCCTCCATGCACGACCGCTTCTTTTATAGCGCCGACGGAGAGCTCCTGATCGTGCCGCAGCTCGGCGCGCTGCGTCTTCACACCGAGCTGGGCATCCTCGAAGCCGCGCCCGGCGAGATCTGCGTCCTTCCCCGCGGCGTCAAGTTCCGCGTCGTCTTATTGGAGCAGCACGCCCGTGGTTACATCTGTGAAAACTACGGCCTGCCCTTCCGCCTGCCCGAACTCGGCGCCATCGGCGCCAACGGCCTGGCCAACCCGCGCGACTTCCAGGCCCCGACGGCCGCCTACGAGGACCGCGAAGGGGACTTCCACATCACCGCGAAGTTCCTGGGCAGGCTCTGGTCCGCGGCCATCGATCACTCGCCTTTGGACGTCGTCGCCTGGCACGGCAACTACGCCCCGTACAAGTACGATCTCGCGCTCTTCAACTGCATCAACACCGTGTCGTTCGATCATCCCGACCCATCGATCTACACCGTCCTGAGTTCGCCAACGGCGGTCCCCGGAACGGCGAACTGCGACTTCGCGATCTTTCCCCCGCGCTGGCTGGTGGCCGAACACAGCTTCCGCCCGCCGTGGTTTCATCGCAACCTGATGAACGAGTTCATGGGCCTCATCGTGGGCGCCTACGATGCCAAGGCCGAGGGATTTCTCCCCGGCGGAGCCAGCCTGCACAACTGCATGGCCGGCCACGGCCCGGATGCCGAGACCTTCGAGCGCGCCACCCACGCCGAGCTGAAACCGCAGCATCTCGAGAACACGCTCGCGTTCATGTTCGAGACCCGGCTCGTGGTGCGCCCCACCGCCTTCGCGATGAACACCCGGATCCTCCAACACGAATACTACGAGTGCTGGCAGGGGCTGAAGAAGCGCTTCGTCCCTCCCACCACCTCCGGAGTCGACCTAGCATGAGCGCGATCGAAAGCTTGCTCGCAGGACTGATCGATTACGCCGGCCTTTACCCGCCTGCCGCCCTCGATATGCCCACCGCCCTGCGCAACTATAGCGACTACAGCCGCAGTCGGCACGCCTCGGCCCTGGGCCGCTTCCTCGTCGACCTGAATCGCCTCCCCGAGTTGCGCGCGGTCGCCGCTGCCTCCCCGCCACTCCCCCCGCTGAGCCTCATCGCCCCGCCAAACACCAATTGGGAGAACCTCGCAGCCCTCCTCCATGACAGACTCCGGAATCGACTCCATCGAAATCAAGACCAGCTCCGCCGTCGGAGATCGAAGGCATCGCGCGCTGCCTTCCCTCTGGCTTGGCGACGTACTTCGAAGTTCCATTTGACGCCCAACGTCTCCGAAGCGCTTGACGGCAATCGGCGCGGTTGGAGCGCGCGTCAAGCTGCGCCTGGGCGGCGTCATCGCCGGCGCCTTCCCTCCTGCCCCGCTCGTCGCCAGCATGCTGAAGGCACTGGCCGAGCGACGCCTTCCGTTCAAGGCAACCGCAGGCCTGCACCACCCGATCCGCTCGTGTCACCCGCTTCACCTACGCGCCGGATAGCCCTTGCGGCCTCATGCACGGCTTCCTCAATCTTGCGTGCGCCGCAGCCCTTCTCTATGGCGGAGGGGATCTCAGCCAAGCGATCCTCCTGCTCGAGGAGCAGGACCCCAACGCCTGGCAGGTCACACCCGACGCCATCGCCTGGCGGTCGTTCCGTTGGAGCACCGAGGAGCTCCGTACGGTGCGGGAAAGCTTCCTGACCAGCTTCGGCTCCTGCTCCTTCACCGAGCCCATCGAGGACCTGGAGGCACTGGGATGGCTCTGAAAAGCTGGGTCGCCTCAGCCAACGATCCTGCCTCGGACTTCCCCATTCAGAATCTGCCGTACGGCGTCTTTCGCCATCGGCGAGCGAACGCGCATCGGCGTCGCCATCGGCGACCAGATCCTCGATCTCGACGCCTGCGCCAGCCAGGGCCTGCTCGCACCGCTCCCGGAGGAGATCATCGCTGCCTGCGCGCGCACCGCTGCTGAATCCCCTGATGGCGCTCGGACCGGCGTCGTGGTCGGCGCTGCGTCGGCATCTGACCGCGCTCCTCGACGCCGATCAGGACAGCGCGATGCAGGACCGCACCGAGGCGTCTGCTCGTCCCCATGCGCGACGCTGCCATGCAGCTCCCGGCACAGATCGGCGACTACACCGACTTCTACGCCTCCATCGATCACGCCACACGCGTCGGCAGGCTGTTCCGCCCCGACAACCCGCTGCTGCCCAACTACAAGTACGTTCCCATCGGCTACCATGGCCGCGCCTCCTCCGTCGTGGTCAGCGGATCGGAGATCCGGCGCCCCTGCGGGCAGACAAAGTCCTCGGCCCCCGAGCCTCTCTTCGGACCCGCTCGCTCGATGGACTACGAGCTGGAGGTGGGCCTCTTTGTCGGTCCCGGCAATCCCCTCGGACACCCCATCCCCATCGCCGAGGCCGAGCAGCATATCTTCGGCCTCTGCCTGCTCAACGACTGGTCGGCGCGCGACATCCAGTCCTGGGAGTATCAACCGCTCGGCCCCTTCCTGGCCAAGAGCTTCGCCACGACCATCTCTCCCTGGATCGTTCCCCTGGAGGCGCTCGCGCCCTACCGCATTCCGGCACGCGAACGCCCCGACGGAGACCCCGCACCCCTTCCCTACCTGTCCTCTCCCATCCGTCCGATCGAGCCGGCATCGACCTCACGCTCGAGGTGTACCTCCAGTCGCAGCCGATGCGCCAGACCGGCGTCGCCCCCATGCTGCTCAGCCGAGCCAATCTGCGCGACCTCTATTGGACGCTCGCCCAACTGCTCACCCACCACGCCAGCAACGGCTGCAACCTGCGCCCCGGAGACCTGCTCGCCACCGGCACCGTCTCCGGCCCCGAGCAAGGCTCGGAGGGATGCCTCCTCGAGAAGAGGCTCAACGCGGAGCCTCTCCGCCTGCCCAATGGGGAGGTGCGAACCTTCCTCGACGACGGCGACCAGATCACCTTCCGTGCCTACGCGCACAAGCCGGGCCTACCCCGCATCGGCTTCGGCGAATGCACCGGCACCCTGCTCAGCCCGCTGCTTCCCCCAGGGCCATCATGATCACGCCAACACGAGGCTTACCGCCAACACCCCGCCATCGGTCTCGAGCAGCTGATGAATCCCGCGATCCATCCCCTCGGACCCCTCGCGCCAGATCCTCGACGGCCTCCACCTCCGGGTGGGTCAGTTTGAAGTGGCTCTCCGTCTCCATGCGGCTCAGCACCGACCCACAGATCATGTTCGCCATCTCGCCGACCATATCGGCAACCGCGGTCTCGCTCACCTCGGACTCCTCTTCGCCAAAGAAGTTGGCCGCCAGCAAACGCGCCGTCTCTCCATTCATCCCCAGCCGGAACGTGCCCGACAGCTCCCCCTGAAATGCCAGCTGCGACCTCCATCCCGCGCCCGCGACCCCATCCTCGGACAGTCCCATCACGCTGGTAAAGTACATCGCCTCCAACACGTCGGTCGCGGCGGTCAACAGCGATGCGCCCAGATCACTCTCCGTTGGATTCATACGCTCCTCCTCCCAGCAGCTTCGTCATCTCGTCCCCAAGATCGCCGGGAAGAAACGGCTTCCCGACATACCCGCCCGCGCCCAGCTCCAGCATCTGCTTCACCCGGCTCGCGCTTCGATCCGTCGACAGCACCAGCACCGGGATCGCCTGCAGCACAGCATCGGCCTTCAAGGCACGCAGCAGCTCCTCGCCATCCATCAGCGGCATGTTGATATCGGTGAGCACAATGTCCACTCCCTCGCCGCTGCGCAACAGCGCCAGCGCCTCCTGTCCGTTGTTCGCCTCCAGACACCTGCCCAACTCGATCCCGGTAAGCTCCAGAACCCGACGCACGAATTTGCCGCATGGCCGGCGAATCGTCAACAATCAGCACGTTATAGGCCACTTGATACCCCTTTCACAGCCGCTTGCACACTCATCTCCTGCTCCGCTCCTCCCGCCGTGCGCAACATCACCCTTCCCGTCCCGACCTCGATCCGCACCGTCCGCGAGGCCACTCCGCCAATCTCTTCCTTACGCACCAGAACTCCCGCCTTCCAAAAGATCTTTCGCATCGCCAACTGGTTCTTCTTCCCAATATTGAAGGTGCCATGCGGATCCAGCATCTGCGCTCCACCGGCAGCCATGACAATCAGCCGCGACTTCACCCCTCCGCACGCATAGGTCCGGTGAAACAACTCCGGAATGCCCGTATCCGCGAACATAAACGGCCTCAACTTCGCCTTCTCCGGATCCAGGCTCGACTCCGGCAACATGTAGTGCAGCAGTCCCGCAACCCGAGCCACGGGATCGTGAATCAGCACCGCAATGCAGGAGCCCAGAGCATGCGTGACCAAAACGTCGTCCGGGTCATTGCTCACCTTGCAATCCCCGATTCCCACCACATGCAGGCTCATCGTGCGACCTTCCTGCTCCCGCCACCCGACCGGGGCTTACGACAGCCATCGGTATTCAGGATCAAACCCACCCTTCCATCGCCCAGCATGCCGCTTCCGGCCACTCCAGACACATCCTTGAAGCTCTCTCCCAAACTCTTGATCGCAACCTCCATCGCCATCTCTCCGTTGCCCCGAGCCGACGACAACATCGACGGCTCGCAACGGAACCATCCCGTCACAGAGACTTATCGGCAAAATGAAGCGACTTTTACCCCCACCACAGGCAAAACCGTCAAGAATTATGAGATTAATTGGCAATTTAATGAAATGTTCTCCCCGCCCCAGCTTCGAGCAGGGATATCGGAGCGACCAGATGCCGTCCGGCACCCTCGCTAACGCATCAGAGCGTTCAACCCCCGCAGCTCCTTGCGATTCAGCACCAGATCGCGATCGAGCAGGATCTTCACCTTGTCGTTCCCCTGATCGTCGGCCTTCACCATCCCCGACCGGTGCGGCGTCTCCCCCATCGCAGCCCCAACCAGGGTCAACACCTCGGCCACCTCATCCACCACGATGCCCATCAGCACCTGGTCCTTCTGACTCTCGCCAAGCTGCGTGCGCACCACAATGATGCAGGTCCGCGGCGTGTACTCCGCAGCAGGAAGCCCAAACTTCAACCGCAGGTCGATCACAGGAATCACCTTACCCTGCAGGCGGATCACGCCCTTGAGAAACCCCGGTTTGAGAGATTCAGGCGTATGCGGAACCGGCGTCACCTCCGGCATTCCCATAATCTCGCGAACCTTCCTCACGCGCGTCCCGAACGCTTCGCTGCCCAGCCGGAAGATCAGATACATCTCCGAGCGGTCGTCCATCGGGTCACACGCGCCCCTGGGGGACGCTCTCCGTGCGGTGGGCCACATAAGCTCTTCTCCTAATTGCGTTCCTCGAGGTTACGTTTGCGTCCCGTGCGTGATCCGCGGCGCATCGCCTCCCTCATCGGCAGAGCCCCCGCTTTCCTTAGCGCATCGCCCATTCCCCCAACGCAAACCCCACACCGGCCGTCTGACCGATTCCCAAAGCAGGCCTCGTACCGTTACCTCCGGCCGCAAGCCGCCCCACACACGCACGAAGCCCTGCTCCGAAATCCCGAGGATTCCCACCAAAAACAAACGGGGCTCCGGTCGCTCCACCCAGAGTCGACCGAAGCCCCGGCCAGTGCTACGCCTCGACCAGACTCCGTTCCGAGAGCGTCTTCAGCGTGTCCTTGCTCAGCGGTCTCTCATGCAGCAGCAGCTCCGCCGCACGTACCCGCGCATTGGCATGGAACCACCGCTGGAAGACGTTGTCGCGCAGCAGATTTGTAACCGCCAGCAGACTCATCCCCTGGTGGTGCGCCATCCACGACCGCACCAGCTCCGGCGGCTGTCCCTTCGCCGCCCGGCCCTGGGTATAGTCGGCCGCCTCATAGAAGCCGTACGGCCCCATCCATCCCAGCGTCGCCATCCGGCGCAGGTTGGCAATCGCCTCGGTCCGCAGCAGCGGCAGCGCCAGGAAGGTCGAGTAGGGCGCGATCACCGGACCATCCTCCGCCCCATACTTCAGCGCCAGCTTCGGAATCCCCCACGCCTGATAGCCATACCGCCCCAGCTCATCGGTGACCGCAAATCCCGACTCCGAGATGCCCCACGGAATCCCGCGCACATGCTCGCTCTGGATCATCGCCGCCGCCTCCAGCGACTGCGCGATCAGCGTATCCGGGAAGGTCCGCATCCACAGCGCCGGCATCAGGTACTCGAACATCGTGCCCGTCCACGAGAGCAGGCACGGCCGTCCCTTCACCAGCGCATGCGAGCGGTCCAGCTGGAACCACGACTTCTGCGGAATGTCGTTCTTCGCCACCGCCAGGAACGACGCAATCCGCGCCTCCGACGCCAGCAGGTCGTAGCACGCCGAGTGCAGCTCGCCCGTCTTGCCGTCATACCCAATCGACAGCAGCTGCCGCTCCTCCACCAGCAGGAAGCCGTACTCCATCGCCTCCGCGTTCCGCTCCGCCAGCGCCGCGATCGTCGCGACGTCGACCTCGAGCCGCCGCAGCCGCTCGCCCGCAGCCGGCAACAACGCCTGCAACGCAGCGATGGCGAGTCCCTGCTCCGACCCCGGCGGAACATTCTCCACCGCCGCCGACAGGCGCGCCTCCAACTCGCCCACATACGCGACCGCATTCTCCAGCGTCGGCACCCCATACAACGGAGCCTCGTCCTTCGTCGGCAGTCCCTCCATCGAAAACACCACATCGAACTGCGGCAGCAGCCACGGCACATACTGCTCGACATAGCTGACCAGAGCCATCTCACGCCGCCGCGCCTCGCTCGCCGGCCAGACCAGCTCCGCGCCAGCCGAAACGCCGCGCGTCTCCAGCAACTCCCGCACCCGCGAGCGCAGCGACGCCCTCGCCTGCGCCCCAGACCGTGGAGCTCCAGACCGCGAAGCCCCATTCTTCTTCGTCTGCTGCGGACTCGCGGCCTCCCGCACCAGCTCCAGCTCCCGCGAACGCCTCCATCTCCAGCACCGGCCGCTTCAACAGATCGAGCGCCCCGGTATGCAGCGTATAAAAGCCCGCCGCCAGATTGCCGCTATCCACCGCCGAAACGGTAAACGGAGGAATCGCCGCCAGCGTCTCGATGTCATACCAGTTATAGATATGCCCGCGCTGCTTCTCGAGCTTGTCGTACGTCCGCAACGTTCCCAGCGACGCCTCGGCAAACTCCGGCAGCGTCAGGAACCCGAACTCATACGCCGCCTGCCGCGCATTGAACAGCATGCCCAGGTTCGTCGGCGACAGCTTCAGCACCTGATGCAGCCCCTGCTCCTCCACGTTATCCGGAATCAGCCAATGGTTCCGCGCATCTCCAAACTCCGCAAAGTAGCGCCAGATCGCCAGCGCCTGCTGCTTCAGAAACGCAATGTCCGCCGGCCGCAGCGGAGCCTCCCGCTGCGCTGGCGGCGAGTTCAGCCACTTCGAGATCAGCGGCGCGCACGCCCACAGCACCAGCACCGGAGCCGCCGGAATCAACGCCCGCCAATGATGCCACGCCAGCAGCGCCGCAATCACCAGCGAGCACCACCGGCGACAGCCGCAGATACCAGTCCAGCGGCGTCTTCTTCGCGACGCCCGCCTCCGCCTGCGCCGCCGTCTCCCACTCCAGCATGTACTTGCCCGAGATGAACCGCCGCGCCATCGAGCGGAAGATCGCATCCAGCGACAGCAGCATGTGGTGCGGCAGAAACGCCAGATTCAGCAGCGTCATTCCAGCCGAGCTCCACAGCGTCGTCACCCCATCCCGAGCCGCCGGAACACTCATCTTCAACAGCGCCCGGCCCAGATCGAAGCCCAGCTGCACCAGCGCCGGCAGCAACAGCAGCACCAGCGTCGCCACCGTCCAGTAGAGCGGCCCACCGGTCAGACACAAACCAGCCCGCAACCAGCAGCAGGAAGGTCACCGGCTCGATCAAACTCCGCCGCAGGTTATCGAAGATCTTCCACCGCGAGATGGTGCTGATGGGGTTCTCCACCATCCGCCCCTCTTCATCCGGCACCAGGCTGAAGATCCACTGCGCGATCTGCCAATCGCCCCGCACCCAGCGATGCTTCCGCCGCATATGCGCCGAGTAGTGCGACGGATAGTCATCGATGATCTCGATATCCGTCACCAGACCCGCTCGCGTATACGCGCCCTCGATCAGGTCATGCGACAGCAGCGAGTTGCGCGGGAACCGCTTATCCAGCACCTGCATGCAGCACGCTGACCTCATAGATCCCCTTGCCCGCAAAGATGCCCTCGCCAAACAGATCCTGATACACATCCGAAACCGCACGCGTATAGATATCGAAGCCCGTCTCGCCCGAGTACAGCGCCGCCATCCGCGACCGCGACGCCGACGCCACGCTCACCCCCACGCGCGGCTGCAGAATCCCGTAGCCCTTCGTCACCATCCGCAGCTTCGGGTCGATGATCGCCTGATTCAACGGATGCGCCATCGTCCCAATCATCCGCGCCGCCGTTCCCCGCGGCAGCTGCGTATCGGAGTCCAGCGTGATGACGAACCGAATATTCTTCAGCACGCCCATCGGCCCAGCCTTGACCGGGAAGCTGTCGCCCTCCTGCAGCAGCAGCTTGTTCAGGTCCAGCAGCTTGCCGCGCTTGCGCTCCCAGCCCATCCACACGCCCTGCCGCGCGTTGTAGACGCGGTGCCGATGCAGCATCACAAACGACCCGCCCTTGCTCGCCGGCATACTTCGTTATTCAGCTCATCGATCGCATGCGTCGCCATCCGCACCAGCGGATGGCGGTCCTCATCGTGCGGCCGCGTCACCGAGTCCGCAAGATCGGTCAGCAACCCAAAGTGAATATTCGGATCCTGATTGGCGAGATACCGCGCCTCCAGCTCCTCGAACAGATCCCGCACCTGCGCCTCGTGCAGCAACAGCGTCGGCACCACCACCAGCGTGGTCGCATCCGCCGGCACGCCCTTCGAGAAATCCAGCTTGTTCAGCGCCTCCGCATGCAGCAGCGACGACACCGTGCTGTTGATCAGGTCCACCCCGCCCTGCGTCGCCGGCAGCAGCGCCAGCAGCAGCGCGAAGATCACCGCCCAGGTATCGTGATGCGGCACCAGCGGAGCGATCAGCGCCACGATCAGCAGCAGCGAGACCGTAAAGATTCCCAGAATGTAGAAGTCTTCATTCCACTGCCGCAGCGCATCCTGCAGCCGCTCGAACATCGGCGGGTTGTAGCTGATCTTCACCTTCAGCTTCTTCAACCCCTCGGCAAACAGGTAGTACCCGATATGCGAGCAGCGCAGCGCCTCGCCGCGGATCGCTCTCCGCCTCGAGCGCTCCCTTGCGCGCCATCTCCAGCGCCATCTGCGCCGTTCCCACCTCGGTCAGGTCGCCGTTCTTCGCCAGATCCGCGATCCGTATGTGATACGCCGAGCGCGTCTCCGCCTCCATCCGCGCAAACACGCCCGTCGGGTCCTGCCGCAGAATCGAATCGAACACGATCAGCGACTCCAGCAGATCACGCCACTCAAACTGGTTCAATCGCCGCAGGCTATGCAGCGCCGCCGAGAACGGCGACTCCTCGATCGGCGGCATCTCCGCCAGCGCAAACGCCGCATCGGCCTGATCCAGAATGTACTCCAGCTCCGCGACCTTCAGCGCCTGCGGAATCACCCGCACCTCTTCGAGCAGCAGCGGATCGGGCATCTGCGCCTGGCCCACATACACCGCCAGCGACTCCGCCGACCAGATCCCCTTCGCCGCGGCCACATAGCCCTCGGCCAGATTCATCACCCGCGGCAGATCCTCGCCCGTCGCCAGATGAATCAGCGGCAGCTTCGCAAAGGTCGCCTTCGCCGCATCGGCCGAGATAATCGCGGCCTCCAGCATGCGCGTGCTCTCCAGCAGCTCCAGCTCCGGCGTCAGCTCCTTGGTCGTCGCCCGCAGCTTCGCCGCAGCCAGCCGCTCCTTCAGCCGCACGCTCAGATGCTTCAGGCGCTCCGTCAATCCGCCACTTTTGCTGCTGTCTCCGCTCGCCGGCCCCAGCATCTGCCACTGCGCGGTCAGCGCATCCGCGCCCGCCCGCAGCTCCGCCTCGGTCACGTCCGGACGTTCCGGCAGTCCCTTGACAGAGATCTCCGGCGCCGTGGGGTGCATCGCCTGCTCCGAAGTCATCGGTTCCTTTGAAGGTGCTGCCATCTTGTCCTTTCTTGCTCGTTCGCGATTGGGTTAGCGATAGCTGGCTGCCTGCATCTCAAACATCGACGCATATAAGCCGCCCTGCTCCATCAGCGATTTATGATTGCCCTGCTCGACCAGTCGGCCGCCCGAAAGCACCACGATCCGGTCCGCCATGCGCACCGTCGAAAAGCGATGCGAGATCAGCAGCGCCATCTTGCCCTCGGTCAGTTCGGCAAACCGTTCAAAGACCTCCAGCTCGCTCTTCGCATCGAGCGCCGCCGTCGGCTCATCCAGAATCAGCAGCTGCGCATCGCGCAGATACGCCCGCGCCAGCGCCATCTTCTGCCACTCGCCGCCCGACAGCTCCACGCCGCCCTCGAACCGGCGGCCCAGCATCTGGTCATAGCCGCCCGAAAGCTTCGCGAACCACCGTGTCCGCAAGGCTCTTCTGCGCGGCGATCTCGATCTCTCGCCTGATCGTAGCTCTTCTCCACGCGCCCCACGGCGATGTTCTCGCGCGCCGTCATCTCGTAGCGCATGAAGTCCTGAAAGATCACGCCGATCTGCCGATGCAGATCCTCGATCGAGTACTCGCGCAGATCCACGCCATCGAGCAGAATCTGCCCCTCGGTGGGATCATACAGCCGCGTAATCAGCTTCACGACCGTCGTCTTGCCCTGGCCATTCTCGCCGATCAGCGCAATCCGCTCGCCCGGCCGCAGCACCAGGTTGAAGTTCCTCAGCACCGTGCGCTGCGTCCCCGGATAGGTGAACGAAACATTGCGAAACTCGAAGCCCTGCCGGATCACCTCCGGCGCCTTCAGCCCATCCGGCTTCGACTTCACCGTCGGCTCCATCTCAAAGAACGCCAGCAGATCGGTCAGGAACAGCGCCTGATCCGCGATCCCCGACGCCGTCGAGAACACCTGCTGCAGATTCGAGCTCGCCTGCTGAATCGACGTCGTCAAAAAGGTGAACTGGCCGATGTCATACCGCCCGCCCAGCGTCCGCCAGATCACGTAGACATACGCGCCGTAGTACCCCAGCGTGCCGATGATCCCCAGCAGCCCGCCCAGGATCAGCTTCGACCGCGACAGCGCCACATCCTCGCGATAGATCTGGTCCGCCAGCGCCTGAAAGCGCTCGGTGAAGAACCGGCTCAGCCCAAAGAGCTTGACCTCCTTCGCGCCCTCGCGGCTGCCCGCCACCTGCCGCAGATAGTCCATCTGCCGCTTGGCCGGCGTCTGCCGGAAGTTCTTCGCATAGCCCAGAAACGCATAGTGCGTCTCGCCCAGAAACGACGGCAGCACTCCCAGCGCCAGCAGCAGCACCAGCCACGGCGAAGCCCACGCCAGCGCCGCCGAAAACACCAGCGTCGTAATCACCTGCTGGAACAGCCGCCCCATCTGCTGGATCATCGCCAGCCGGTCGGTCGCCTGCACCCGCGCCCGCTCCAGCCGGTCGTAGAAGATTGGATTCTCGTAGGTCGTCAGGTCCAGCCGCGCCGCCTGATCCATCACCCGCACGCTCACATACTGCGTGTACCGATTCGCCAGCAGCGAGTCCGAGTAATCGATCGCCCGCGTCATCAGCCCCAGCAGCACATTCAGTCCCACCTCGGTCCCAACCAGCATCCAGAAGTTCGCTGGGCAGCGCCGCATGGCTCATCACCCGCGCCGCAATGTCCTGAATGATGTACTGCGCCACCTTCGCGATCCCGAACGGCAGCACCGCCACGATCACGCGCAGCACCAGACCCGACGACACCACCCCCGGCCCGGAGTCCCACAGGATTCCCAGCACCGGCGGCATATTCTTCAGCGCCCGCAGCCGCTCTCGCCACGGACTCTCCCGTCCCTCTGGACCGTCCTTTACCTGCTCGCCCAACGGATTCAATGAGTGCTCGATTTACTCCAGGGATCAGCCGAAGCATTTCCCTCCGGCCCTCTGCCTGGTGGATGCAAAAAAACAGCCCGGCGTTGGTTCCTTCCGCTCTGCCGTGGCCCATCGACGCCTCAATGGCGACACGACCCAACTTCAGCGAATCTTCCCATTGTATGAGATCAACGGCAATGCTCCAACCCCCGAACAAAGCGCCTCCGCCAAAGCCGTCCGCCGCAACGCTCCCTCCCACACCCCGCAAGCCTCGTAGAATGGTTCCATGGCAAGTTCTGCGGTACTTGAAGGAAGACGCGATACTCGACCCGTCGCTCGGTTCGCCTGGATCGTCCTTGGCTTTTTCATCTTTGTTGTCCTCTGGGGCGCCGTCGTGCGCGCCAGCGGCTCCGGCGGCGGCTGCGGCGCCAGCTGGCCGCTCTGCAACGGCGACTTCATCCCCCACCATCCCCGCCTCGCCACCATCATCGAGTTCACCCACCGCTCCACCTCCGGCATCTGCACCATTCCTGCTCGCCGCCCTCGCCTTCTGGACCTTCGCCGTCACCCCGCGCGGCCATCGTGCCCGCCGCGCCGTGCTGTGGGCCGTCGCGCTGCTCCTCACCGAAGCCCTCCTCGGAGCCCTTCTGGTCCTCCGCCACTGGGTCGAGAACAACACCTCCACCGGCCGCGTCATCGCGCAGTCCATCCACTTCACCAACACCATGCTGTTGATGGCCGCGCTCGCGCTCACCGCCGCCTTCCTGCGCCGCCCCGCCGCCCCCGCCGCACCCCGATCCGCGACGACCTCCGCCACACGCGGGCACTGCCATCCTCGCCCTCCTCGCCACCGTGCTGGTCGGCGCCACCGGCTCCCTCGCCGCGCTCGCCGACACCCTCTTTCCCTCCACCAGCGTCCTCGCCGGCCTCGCCTCGGACTTCGCCGCCGGATCCCCGATCCTTGTCCGCATGCGCTGGCTTCATCCCGCAGCCGCCGTCGTCGGCGTCCTCTGCGTGCTGCTGCTGATCCGCGCCGAAAAGCCGCAAGACCGCACCCGCGGAGTCGCTGGCGTTGTTCTCGCATCGCTGGTGCTGCAGCTTCTTCTCGGAGTCGGAGATGTCCTCCTGCTCGCCCCCACCTGGATGCAGGTTCTCCACCTGCTCGGCGCCGACATCTACTGGGTCGCGCTGGTCCTCCTGGCGGCCCGCTCTCTCTGGCCTTCCCAGGCAACCCTCTCCCGCTAACCCAAGGTCAACTCCCCACCAAGCCCAGCTCGCACTCCTGCGGAGCTGGGCTTTTTTGCGCCGTAAGCCGGAGGCTTTGGGACGTTCTCGACGTAGGTGTTGTGAACCATCGCGCAGTTCACGTTTATCACGGTAGCGTTATGGGTGATAAGGACAGGTGGCGATCACTCCGCGATTCAAACCATAAACCACCGCTTTCGATATTGGATCGTGAAACTTCAGCTCTCGGCTTGCACCTCGATTCGGCCCGCGCGAACGGCCTTCTTGAATGCGGCATAGTCTTTCTCAGTCTGGTCGGCATATGCTTTACTGAAGTCAGCAAGAGCCTTGTCAAAGACATCGCTCTTGCCCGCATAGCCCGCGATCATCGCGGGGTCACCGGAGCGCGCGTGGGCGCGAGCGAGCGTCCAGCCGCACAAAGTGGCATAGTCGAAAAGCGTGGCGGGCGTGAACAGCTCGACCTGCGGTTTGATCTTCATGTCTCGCAGCTGGCGTATATAAAAATGCCGGCCTCCTTGGCCATGCGTCCACCCGAGGAAGACGTCGCTTGCGGCTTGCATCAGGTGCTGCCCGACTACCACGCGCTCCCCGTGATTCGCGAACGTGCTCTTGCTGAGGTAGGGTTCCAGGACCGACGGGCCCGCTTCTTTGATCTGCAAGAACAATGGATCGTCCTGGGCGGCCATCATCAGGGCCACAGCGCACAGTGTGCCCACGCTGCCGACCCCGACCACTTTGAGCGCAAAATCCGTCAGCTGATAACGGTCAAGCAGTACCCTGCGTTCGGGGGGCAGACTTTCCCGATACAGGGACAAGGCCCTCTCAAAGTTCTCGCGGGTGGTCGCCAGGTTGATTGTGGGATGGTGATAGATGAGGGGCAGCGCATCCTTGATGACATACTTTCCGTCGCGTGCTTCCGTCATCTTGGGAAACTCATGCTCGGGAACGTCGTGCGTCTGAGCCTTTTTCACTTGCGCTTTCAAACGGCCTCGTGCAGCTTTGTCGTGAAGAGACGACAGCGTATCACTGAGCTGGAGACGCGCATACCAGATCTCAAGGACCGGCATATCCGCATATTCGGCCATGTGCTCGCGATACGACCGCACGCAGTTTAATGCCGCTTCGCGCTGATCCGCACTGGAAAATCCATTCGAGCGAGCTGCAAAAACGAAGCTCGTCGCCAGCCGCTTCAGATCCCATTCCCATGGCCCAGGCAGAGTCTCGTCGAAGTCGTTGATGTCAAGAACCAGCCGGCGCTCTGGAGTAGCGTAGCCCCCGAAGTTGAGTAAGTGGGCATCGCCGCAAAGCTGCACGTGCAAACCGGTCACGGGTGTCGACGCGAGATCAGCGGCCATGATGTTGGCTGTGCCGCGATAGAAGGTAAACGGAGAAAGCAGCATCCGCCCATAGCGGATGGGAACCAGTTCGGGGATGCGGCCTTTGCTGGATTCGATCACGAGCTCGACGGGATCAGGGCGATTGTGAGAAGGTGTCCATTCAGCATGCTGTTCCCGCGGCAACTTTTGGCGCGCCGCCCTGCCCGCCGCATAGCGTTCGTCGCGGCCTGCTGGAAGCACTGCTACTGGCCCCGCCTTACGAGTTCGGGGTTTTGAGGGAAAAGGAGTGACAAAGGCTGCCATAGATGGCTCCTCCATTCGTTTCGTTGGAGCGGTGGCGCTGCTGAAGAGTTGCCAACGCCGCGTTCTGCAGGGACAGCATAACGGCAAAGAACAGGGCGATGGGGGAAAGTGTGGCCGAAACCCACATCAGAACCCGAAAACAATCCATGTAGGTGAGCACATTAGCCTGCCGATTCATCTCGCCATCAAGAAGGGCAAGCCCATCCAGATTCCGCTTGGGATTTCCGAGCGGATTACGAACGCAAGACACCGTTCTCTGACCGGAGCGACACAGGTCGAGTTCGGATGTCTGAGGCTCGCATTCGCCAGCGGTACAACGGTTCAACTCAATCGCATCGATCCGCGGAACCCGCCCCAAGCAGCAGGTTGTTTGCACCAGCGATGAAGCGGGCGAGCCATACCTTATATTATGATCAACGGCCATGCTATACCCCACAAATAACCTAAGGATCAAATCCAGCAGACTCGTTCTTCCTCCAATTTTCCTTGAGGAGGAGATGCCTCTCACAGAGAACGCTTCGCGCACTGTCTTCGAAGCACGTCGTCAGATCATCGACATCCTCAACGGGTCAGACGACCGCCTGGTCGTCGTTGTCGGACCCTGCTCCATCCATGATCCGATTGCTGCCAGGGAATATGCGGGATTGCTGAGGGAGGCGGTTGCGGAGCTTTCCAGCGATCTTCTGATCGTGATGCGTGTGTATTTCGAGAAACCGCGTACCACGATTGGCTGGAAGGGGTTGAT
Source organism: uncultured Acidobacteriaceae bacterium (assembly GCA_963755245.1). Taxonomy (GTDB): domain Bacteria; phylum Acidobacteriota; class Terriglobia; order Terriglobales; family Acidobacteriaceae; genus Edaphobacter. Next base: position 190,518 of record CAVWJY010000018.1, read on the forward strand.
CAACGATCCTTACTTCGACGAATCCTGCCGCATCAGTGACGGATTGCGCATTGCACGCCGGCTGCTTCTCGATCTGGCGGAGATGGGCGTTCCCTGCGGCACGGAGTATCTCGACATGATCTCGCCGCAATATGTCTCCGACCTCGTAAGCTGGGGAGCCATTGGCGCGCGAACGACCGAGAGCCAGGTCCACCGCCAGCTTGCCTCTGGCCTCTCCTGTCCGGTCGGCTTCAAGAACGGCACCTCCGGCAACGTACAGATTGCGATTGAAGCCATCCTCTCGGCAAGCCATCCGCATACCTTCCTGGGGACTTCGGAGACGGGACAATCGGCCATCCTTCTCACATCCGGGAATCCAGACTGCCACGTCATCCTGCGCGGTGGCCGGCAGGTGACCAACTACGACGCAGCCTCGGTCGCTTCAACCGCCGAGCAGATGGAAAAGACAGGCGTCAAACCACGCATCATGATCGACTGCAGCCACTCCAACAGCGGAAAAGACCACCGCAAGCAGGGTGCAGTATGTCGCGCTGTATCAGAGCAGATCGCGGGTGGGGAACGTCGCATCATGGGTCTCATGATCGAAAGCAATCTCGTCGCAGGATGCCAGACTCTCGTAGACGGCAAGGCCCTCACCTATGGACAAAGCATCACCGACGCCTGCATCGACTGGTCTGAGACACATACGCTCCTCCGTGAACTTGCCACAGCCGTCCAAAACCGGCGCACTCATCTTCGCAACGAGTCAGTTTAGTCCGGAGCGGCTTATCGCGTTGAGACGTGGGGTTATGGGTCGCGGTACTCGCGGCGCTTGAGTTCGCGGAGTGCCTGTTCGTGGCCCTGAAGGGCGGCCTGACGAATCCAGTGGCGGGACTGGGTGTAGTCGTGCTCGACGCCCTGGCCGATGGCGTAGAGGTGGCCGAGCTGGAACTGGGCTTCGGCGTTGCCCTGGTCGGCGGCCTTGCGATACCACGCGGCGGCCTGCGTATAGCTGAGTGGGACACCCTGGCCGATGTAGTAGAGGTCGGCCAGCTTCTGCTGGGCTTCGGGAAAGTTCTGGGTGGCGGCCAGACGATACCAGTAGGCAGCTTCGGTGTTGCTTTGCGGGACCCCTTCCCCTTTGCGATACATGAGGCCGAGATTGTATTGCGCCCAGGCGAGCTTACTGTGGGCGGCACGCTGGCACCATGCGAAAGCTTCAGGGAAGTTGTTCGGCTGCGTAGTAGCGGAAGCTGAGGTTGGCCTGCGCGTAGGCGTGGCCCTGCTCGGCGGCCTTGCGCTCCCAGTGGGCGGCCTGGGTGTCGTCTTGCGGCAGGCCCTGCCCCGCGTCGTACATCGTGCTGAGGAGGTACTGCGACTCGGCGTGGCCTTGCTCGGCGGCGAGCCGGAAGCCGGCTGCGGCTTCGGTGAAGTTGCGGGCGTTGTAGTCGGTGACGGCCTGCCGGTAGTGCGGGTTGGAGGCTGCGTTGGCGGCGTCGCGGCGGCCGCGGGCGATGATGCCGGAGCGCGTGGAATGGAGCGACAGCGCGGCGCCGGTAGGGATGTGCTGCAGGCCGGCTTTGGCTTTATCGTCCATCGTCGCTCTTATTTTCCATGGGCGCTGATCTGGCGGTCGATGAGCTCGAAGCGGCGCTGGGCATCGGCGATCTGCTCGCGGAGGCTGGTGGCGAGCTCGGTGAGGAGGTCGCGGTGTTCGCGGGCGGCGGCTTCGGCGTCGAGGTGCAGTTGGGCGATTTCGCCGGCGAGCAGCGTGTGCCGCTCGGCCTCGAGGGTGGCGATGTCGCGCTCGGCGTGCTGGATCTGGCGCGTGATGCGGAGAAGCTCGGCGGCGGCGCCTTCGCCGGCGATGGAGGCGTTGATCTCGCGGTGATCGTCAAGCAGACGCTGCAGGGTCTCGGTGTCGCCGCGGCTGTAGGCCTGATTGGCGCGAGCCATCAGCAGGGTGAAGTGCTTCTGCTCGGCGTCATCGCGCGCGAAGTCGGGGTGGATGCGCTTGGCGACGTCGCGGAAGAGGGTCTTGAGGCTGGGCGGTGGGTCGAACTCTTCGGCTTCGTGGGCCTCGCCGAATGCGGCATCATGGGTCTCCTGCGCGCGCTGGCGGGTCTCCTCGGCTCGGCGGCGGGCGGAGTCGGAGTCGTAGAGGTCGACTTCGCGCTCGGCGATGCGCGCTTCGAGGTCGTCGAGCTCGGCGTAGAGGATGCCGACCTGGCGGAGGTAACGGCCTTCGAAGGTCTTGAGCTGGGCGCGGATCTGGGCAAGCTCGGATTCGCGCTCGGCGAGCGTGGTGCGGACGGCGGCAAGTTGCTCGCGCTTGTCGAGGAGAGCGGCGTCGTCCGGGGTTTGCTGGAGGATGATTTCGGCTGGCATGCGGCTTCCCTGTTCTAGTTTAGCGGAGCGGGGTTGCGCTCTCGCAGAGGAGTGCCGCTCCTGCGGAAGCAATTCAGTCGTTCCGGCCTGGCCTGAAGAAGAAACCGTATCCGGTCGCCGCCATCGGCTGATTGGACCCGCTCGATGGCCTACTGAAAAGTACGTGAAGCCAGTTGGACGATCACCCATATCTTGCATCGTCACATATTCGGCTTTACGTGGTGCTCGACATAAGCGGTAGACCTCTTCGTTCCCCGTTCCGTCTTGTGATACACCTTCTTCGTCCCGTGCGACGTCGTGTGATACACCCCTGTCGAGCCCCGCTTGATCCCCTTACCCGCCTGCTGCGCGATATTCGTCGTCGGATGTCCAGCATCCTCTGTCGTCTGACTCACGCTTTGAGCAACCACCGGCGTCGCGCCGACCATTGCCCCCACACACAGCCCATACCCCAGCAACCCCGCCCCAACCAACTTCCGCATCATGTCCGGCCCTCCATCGGCGCATCCCAAAACAGCCGCAAAAACACATTTTAAAAATACGATGCCTCCCGCTCAACTGCAGCTCCAAAGATTTGCATAGCTTAAGTCGCTCTCCGGCAGGTATATTTTCGTCGCTGAAATTAAGCCGGATCGACTCGCGCCGGATAGTGGAGCAGGATCGCCTGGGTCCTGAATCCGATCAATATCGCTGTAAATACAGCTACATACGACTGGACCTATGACCTCGACCCTCGCTCTATTCGCTCTACTTCCGCAGCGGCTGACGCAACTGGCCCCGGTAGACATTCTGATTTTGGCGCTTTATTTCGGGCTGGTGGTTTTTATCGGCTTTTACGCCAAGGGCAAGGCCAACACCAGCGAGGATTTCTTCCTGGCCGGCCGCGAGATGACGGCCTGGATCGCCGGCCTCAGCTTCGTCTCCGCCAACCTCGGCTCGCTCGAGCTGATGGGCTGGGCCGGCTCGGCCTACCAGTACGGCATCCTGGCCGCGCACTGGTACTGGATCGGCGCCATCCCGGCCATGCTCTTCCTCGGCATCGTGATGATGCCGTTCTACTACATCTCGAAGACCCACTCCGTTCCCGGCTACCTGCAACTGCGCTTCGGCGAGGGCGCGCGCGCTGCTCTCGGCCGTCACCTTCGCCTTCATGACCATCCTCATGAGCGGCATCAACATGTACGCCATGGCCGTGGTCATGAAGGTCGTCCTCGGCTGGAACATCAACTTCAGCATCTGGGTCGCCTCCGTCACCGTCGCGCTCTACGTCATGCTCGGCGGCCTGCTCTCGGCCATCTTCAACGAAGTCCTCCAGTTCGTCCTCATCTGGGTGGGCGCCGCGCTCATCCCCATCCTCGGCCTGATCGAAGCCGGCGGCTGGACCAAGCTGCAAGGCCCAGATCGCGCGTCAACGTCGGCAACACCGACTACACCCACATGTGGAGCACCCTCGGCCACTTCAAGTCGACAACCCCATGGGCATCCACTGGACCGGCATCGTCTTCGGCCTCGGCTTCGTCATCAGCTTCGGCTACTGGACCACCGACTTCCTCGTCGTGCAGCGCGTGCTCACCGCCAAGAACCTGCGCGCCGCCAAGATGGCTCCCATCATCGGCGCGGGCTTCAAGATGGTGGTGCCGTTCATCGTCATCCTGCCCGGCCTGCTCGCCCTCGCCGTGCTGCAGAACCCCGACGGCAGCGTCATCACCTGGTCGCCGAGCAACGTCGCCAAGCGTCACCGGCCAGCACAGCTACAACGAAGTGCTGCCGCTGATGCTGGCGCGCTACTGCGGCCCCGGCCTGCTCGGCCTCGGCATCACCGCGCTGATCGCCGGCTTCATGTGCGGCATGGCCGGCAACGTCAGCGCCTTCTCCACCGTCTGGACCTACGACATCTACGGCGCCTTCATCAACAAGAAGGCCACCGACGCGCACTACGTCGCCATGGGCCGCTGGTGCACCATCATCGGCGTGCTCGTCTCCATCGGCACCGCCTACCTGGTCATGAACGCCGACAGCATCATGGACTACGTGCAGGCGCTGTTCAGCTTCTTCATCGCGCCGCTGTTCGGCACCGTGATCCTCGGCATGCTGTGGAAGCGCGCCACCAAGGCGGGCGGCTTCTGGGGCCTGCTCGCCGGCACCGCTGCCTCCATCGGCATGTTCGTCTGGGTCCAGCATCGACGCCGTGCAGCCCTCGCGCTACATCGCCATTCGCCCGACGCCAAGCCCATGGCCGAAAACATGTACCGCGCGCTCTGGTGCTGGCTCATCTGCGTCCTCGTCACCGTCGTCGTCAGCTCTGATGACCAAGCCCAAGCCCGATCGAGCGAGCTCGACGGCCTGGTCTACGGCGCCACCCGCATTCCCGACGAGGAGCCGACGACCATCTGTCAGAAGCCCATCTTCTGGGCCGGCGTCGTCATCATCGTCTTCTTCATCCTCAAATGATCTTCTTCTAAGCGCTACAGGATCATGGATCGCAAGAAGCTGCACATGCGAACCACGACCAGCACAGATCTCCATCTGGTTTTTCTTCGGCGTCCTCTTGCTCGCCTACGGCATCGTCACTCGTCGGCCACCGGCCTCTGCGAGTTCTGCGCCACCCTCCACGAATCCTCCGTGCTGCTCCAACCTGCACCCAACCCTCTGGTGGGGCGTGCTGCTCACCCTCTCGGCGCCTTCTACACCATCCGCTTCTGGCCGGGCAGAGAGCTACCTGAGTCATCGCTCGGCGTAGGCTCGGCTGCGGCGATCGATTCCACGAGTCAGGGCTTTAGCCGTATCGATGTTATCGGTCAACGGCTAACTGTGCACGAATCCGGCTGAATCAACCTGCACAGCAACAGAAAAGGAGAATCATGACCAAGCAAATGACATTCGGAGTAATCGTCGGCAACCGCGGATTCTTTCCCGGCCACCTCGCCAGAGCGGCCGCCTGGAGATGATCGCGGCGCTCGAAGCGGCCGGCATCAAGCCATCGTGCTCAGGCCCGAAGAGACCGCGCACGGCGCCGTCGAGACCTACGAAGACGCGCAAAATTGCGCCGCTCTCTTCAAGCAGCACGCGACGAGATCGACGGCATCATCGTCACCCTGCCCAATTTCGGCGAAGAGCGCGCCATCGCCGACACCCTGCGTCTCGCCGGCCTCCAAGTGCCCGTGCTCATCCAGGCCACGCCCGACCACGCCGGCAACATGACCATCGCCTACCGCCGCGACAGCTTCTGCGGCAAGATGTCGGCCTGCAACAACCTCATGCAGTACGGCATCCCCTACTCGCTCACCACGCTGCACACCGAAGCGCCCGACTCGCCCGAGTTCAAGCGACCTCGCCTGGTTCGCCGCCGTCTGCCGCGTCGTCCGCGGCCTGCGCAACCTCCGCATCGGCGCCATCGGCGCGCGCCCCGCCGCCTTCAACACCGTCCGCTACTCGGAAAAGCTCCTCGAAACACACCGGCATCTCCGTCGAAACCCTCGACCTCTCCGAAATCCTCGGCCGCATCGCGCGCATGAACGACAACGACGACGCCGCGCAGGCCAAGCTCGCCGCCATCAAGAAGTACGTCTCCACGCGACACCCCCGATGCCGCGCTGATGAAGATGGCCAAGCTCGGCGCCGTCATCGACGGCTGGATGACGGCCAGCGAGCTCACCATCAGCGCCGTCCAGTGCTGGACATCGCTCGAAGAGTACTTCGGCGTCGTCCCCTGCACCGTCATGAGCATGATGAGCGAAAACCTCATCTCCAGCGCCTGCGAGGTCGACATCCTCGGCATGCTCAGCATGCACGCGCTCACCCTCGCCTGCGGGACCCCCAGCGCGCTGCTCGACTGGAACAACAACTACGGCGACGATCCCGACAAGGCCGTCTGCTTCCACTGCTCCAACCTGCCCAAGCATTTCTTCAACGAAGGCGTGAAGATGGACTTCCAGCAGATCATCGCCGGCACCGTCGGCAACGAGAACACCTACGGCACCTGCGTCGGCACGAGTAAAGGCCGGCGCCATGAGCTTCGCCCGCTTCTCCACCAACGACTTCGCCGGCGAGATCCGCGGCTACGTCGGCGAGGGCGAATTCACCGACGATCCGCTCAACACCTTCGGCGGCGCCGGCGTGGTCGAGATCCCCAAGCTGCAGAAGCTGCTCCGCTACATCTGCGAGAACGGCTTCGAGCACCACGTCGCCGCCAACTTCTCCCACACCGCCGCGTCGTCCACGAGGCCGCCAGCAAGTACCTCGGCTGGAAGATGCACTGGCACAAATAGACTCTTTACGCACGGCCCGTATTTGTTTCCGCTCGTAGCGAAAGCGCTATCCCCTCCCCAAATGCTCACGCTCGGTTACAAAATATTCCGCGACGGACTCACACCCGTCGCGGAATATTCGCTCAACAAGCCGTTCCAGCAGCAAACACACAACTTACGGATGAATAAGTCGCGTCGGCTGCTGGGTATAACCACGGCTGCTCCCTACGCTATTGCGGCGCGTTGGCTGTAAATACCCCCCAAATCTGAATGAGGCCAGGGTTGAGCGTGTGTGTCACGCTGAGTGTTGAATCGCTGTTCAACGTTGTCTTCGTCTCCTGCGTCGACGACGCGTGCCCCGAGAAGAACGGCCAGATGCCGAAACTAGCCTCGGTTGTGATCTTCTGATAGTCCAGTTGGCTGTAAGATGCACGGCTGGTGACCGTAATCGTGTAACCACTAACCAGCAGCAAGCTTGTGATCCTCCGCGACAGCGAGCCATTCGGTTGGCCGAAGAAGGAGTTCCAGTTGCCGACGTTGGCGTTAGGATCCCATATCGTATTGTCGTTTTGTGCGTTGTAGCCCCGCGAGTATTCGCTGGACGTAAACCATCCAATCGGATTGGTTGTCAGAGTGGCATATTTGTTGATAGACCCCGTAATCGTGAATTCGCTTGCAGCTGCCTTCGTATTGAGTTGATCGAAGGAAGCCGAGGCTCCGCCGGAGAAGATGCTATAAAATCCGCTCGCCGCGCCCGAAGCCGTTGTATGAGACAGACTTGTATTCATCGTGGCGCTGTTGAAGTTAAATCTGCGCACTCGCACCGGAGTTGATCGCTGCAACCGCCGCATCCTTCGTTGCGGAATACTTGTAGAGGGTGTAAGGCTGCTGCGCTTCATCCAAAAACTGCTGTTGCGAACTGGGAGCCGCCATCGCATCCTGAGCCTGATTCAGCGGCGAATTTGCGGCTTGCTTGAATGTGTTGATCGCAGTACTCGCCCGGCGCGGATCCAGTCTTTGGTTTGCGAACTGCGTAAATAGAGCCAGTTGCGTCAATGTGGACGTAGGATTGGCCTGGAACCAGCCATTGCGATAAGCAATCCAGGCCGGATACATATCCCCCAACACCGCAGCCAGGTCGGTACCCGTCTCCGGCAGAAGCGCACCCAGAAACATTTGGTACGCCGAGGACCGTTTCGACAGTCCGCTGGGATTGAAGTAAGAGACTGCGGCGGATCCGGGAACGGCATCCGACAGCAGGAAAAGACCGCTCGAATCAGTGGTCTGCAATCCCAACGTCCCCTGAGCAAGCTGAAAAGTTGGATCCGTTATTTGCAATGCCTGATTACCGGGTTATACCAACCCGCATTTAGGTCGGTCACGATCGTTTTGGTATCTGACGGGGCTACTGCGATTGAACTCATCGAGATTCTCCAGTACACCTGATGCGGTGAAGAGGATTCTTTCGCGAAGTACAGGAATAGCGGCCTCCCTATCCGAGGCACAGGGAGGGGCCCTTTCAGGGAGCGCTGAATCATCGACCGGGAAAGTATTCCAGGGTATTCCTTCGGAAAGTCCTGTGCCTTGGGAGCAACCGAACCATAGCAACCATTTCCTACGGAAGGAAGAGTACTGTCTGTATGGCAAGTACGCTATAAACAAGGGATCCCGAATACTCTCAGGCTGTCATCGGCCATATAATATTCAGCGCTTACTGGGCATACGACGTATCAGAATTGCATTCGCCGAGCCAGCTCTAGAGTCACAATTTTTCTATCTGCCTGCAGTATTGCGAGTTACCGCGCCTGTGAATTCGCCCCTCATTCACGCAGGTGCGATACTCTTTTCCCAAGCGCTATGACCGTCAAACGAGCAACTCGCACCGCCACAGCCCGCACCACCTCCGCCGCATCGACAGCCACCCTCCCGCTGTGCCCGTACCACCCGAGCAGCTCTTCTTCAGCCGCGACGAATCCTGGCTGCAGCTTCAACCGCCGCGTGCTGGAAGAGGCCCAGGACGCGACCAATCCCCTGCTCGAGCGCGTCAAGTTCCTCGCCATCACCGCCAGCAATCTCGATGAGTTCGTCGAGATCCGCGTCGCCGGCGTCCTGCAGCGCATTGAAGACGGCTACAACGAGCCCAGCCCGCCGACGAGGGCGGCCTCACCCCGCAGGAGCGGCTCGACCGCCTCAGCGTCGATGCTGCACGACTTCGTCGCCGCCCAGTACGCCTGCTGGAACAAGCAGCTGCTGCCCGCCCTCGCGCGCGCAGAACATCCGCGTGCTCAACTGGGACGAGCTCGACGACGCGCGCGCGCGCCCATGCGCTCGAGTTCTACCAGACCGAAGTCGATCCGCTGCTCACTCCCATCACCATCGACCCGCCCATCCCTTCCCCCGCGTGTTGAACAAGGCGCTGTGCATCGCGCTGCTGCTGCGCCGCAAGCGCAGCGGCGGCAGACGCAAGACTCCCGTGCTCGGCGTGGTCACCGTTCCGCGTGCCCTGCCGCGCCTCGTCGCGCTGCCCTCGCCAGCGCCGGCACGCACGACTTCATCTTTCTGCACGACCTGATCGAGCGCAGGTCGAGCGCATGTATCCGCGGCTACGAAATCCTCTCCCGCGCCGCCTTTCGCGTCACCCGCAACAGCAATCTCTACTTCCAGGAAGAAGAATCGCGCTCCCTGCTCGAAACCGTCCGCGCCGAGCTGCACAACCGCCGCAAGGGCGACGCCGTCCGCCTCGAAATCGAGAACAGCCGCCGACGCCGAGATCGTCGACCGCCTGCGCATCAACTTCGAGCTCGAACCCTGCAGGTCTTCCGCACCGACGGCCCGGTCAATCTCTCGCGCCTGATGAATCTCTACAGCGACGTCGATCGTCCCGACCTCAAGTTCCCGCCCTTCGATGGCCCGCGAGCATGCGCCTCATCGCCCAAGCCACCGACCTCTTCGACGAGCTGCGCCACCGCGACATCCTGCTCCACCATCCCTACGACTCCTACGACGGCGTCGTCGGCTTCATCGAGTCCGCCGCCGACGATCCCAACGTCGTCTCGATGAAGCAGACGCTCTATCGCACCAGCGCCGACTCGCCCATCTTCCAGGCGCTCACCGAAGCCGCGCAGACCAAGGAAGTCACCGTCGTCGTCGAGCTGATGGCGCGCTTCGACGAAGCCTCCAACATCCGCTGGGCGCGCGAGCTCGAAGACGCCGGCGTCGGGTCTTCCACGGCATCGTCGGCCTCAAGACCCACTGCAAGCTGGCGCTGCTCGTCCGCCGCGATCCCGACGGCGTGGTCCGCCGCTACGCCCACCTCGGCACCGGCAACTACAACCCCATCACCGCCCGCTTCTACACCGACATCAGCCTGCTCACCTCCGACCCGGAGATCACCGCCGCCGTGCACAGACGTCTTCAACTACCTCACCGCGCACTCCGAGTCCGACGACTACGCCCCGCTGCTCGTCGCCCCGCTCACCCTCGCCGAAAGCTTCATCCGCCTGATCCATCGCGAGACCGAACACGCCGCGCGCCGGCAGGCCCGCCGCGCATCATCGCCAAGATGAACGCCCTGCTCGAGCCCAGCGATCATCGAGGCGCTCTACGCAGCGTCCCAAGCCGGCGTGCAGATCGACCTCATCGTCCGCGGCATCTGCTCGCTGCGCCCCGGCGTCAAAGGCCTCAGCGAGAACATCCGCGTCCGCTCCATCGTCGGCCGCTTCCTCGAGCACAGCCGCATCTTTTACTTCGCCAACGGCGGCGATGAGGAGATCTACTGCGGCAGCGCCGACTGGATGCCGCGCAACCTCTTCGAGCGCTGCGAAGTCGTCTTCCCCATCGACGACCCGCAGCTCGCCGCCCGCCTCCGCGACGAAATCCTCGCCGCCTATCTCGCGGACAACGTCAAGGCGCGCCTGCTGCAGCCCGACGGCGAATACCTCCGCGCACCCCACGCCCCAAGACCGAAGCCTTCAGCGCGCAGGATTTTCTCATGCGCCTCGCCGAAGGCAGCGCCGCAGGGCCTCCACATCCCCA
>CAVWJY010000019.1:0-178443 GCA_963755245.1 uncultured Acidobacteriaceae bacterium
GGCAAACCGCTGGTGTTTGGGCGGCTGCCGGCGCGGGAGACGGGCGAGGGCGCGGGGCCGGAGTGCTACTTCTTCGGGCTGCCGGGCAATCCGGTGTCGACGCAGGTGACGTTTCACTGCTTCGTGGAGCCGCTGCTAAGGGCGCTGGCGGGGGCGGAGGTAGCCGGGCCTCGGTTTGTGCAGGCGACGCTGAGCGCGGAGGCGGTCGGGAAGCCGGGGCTGACGCGGGTGCTGCCGGCGCGGCTGACCAGCGATCTGGCAAGGCCGACGGTGCGGCTGGTGGATTGGCAGGGGTCGGGCGATCTGGCGGCGAATGCGCGGGCGAACTGCTACCTGGTGCTGCCGCCGGGGACGGAACGGTTCGCCGAGGGCGAGGTGATGACGGTGCTGCTGCGGTAGGCCTCGGCTGGCTGCGGCAGCCTGCGGCTGGGCTGCGATAGGCTTGAGGTATGGACAAGTTATCGCATTACGATGAGGCAGGGCAGGCGCACATGGTGGACGTGAGCGCAAAGACGGCGACACGGCGCGAGGCGGTCGCGGGCGCGTTCGTGGAGCTGTCGGAGGCGGTGCTGGCCGCGCTGCCGCAGAATCCGAAGGGCAATCCGCTGGAGGTGGCGCGGTTTGCCGGGATTCAGGCGGCGAAACAGACCTCGACGCTGATCCCGATGTGCCACCCGCTGGCGCTGAGCTTTGTGGATGTGCAGGCGACGGTGGTGGCGGGGGGCGTCTCGATTGAGGCGACGGCGGCGACGGTGGCCGGGACCGGCGTCGAGATGGAGGCGATGGTGGCGGCCTCGGTGGCGGCGCTGACGGTCTATGACATGACCAAGGCGCTGGATAAGGGGATTCGGATTCGCGAGGTGGTGCTGCTGCGTAAGAGCGGCGGGAAGAGCGGGGAGTATCGGCGGGAGGGGGTTTAGGGGACCACACAGGGCCGGGCTTGTAGGAGGGCCGATAGCTTCGGTTCGCAGTCGGGGGAGGACGGCGCACTTCCGACGGAGGAAAGGTTAGCGGCGCGTCATTCGGCGGTTGTGGATCCGTAGTTGGTGGGGGCAGGCGAGGTGCCGCGAAGCTGCTCGATAAAGGGAGGCACCTCCCGGTCGAGCAGATCCGGACGGTCGATCTGGATGTAATGCGTGCTGCCTTTGGCGATCACGCGGCGGCTGTGCGTGGAAAGCTGCTTCAGGTTCTCCTGCATTTGGTTCCACACTGCGTCGAGCGCAGGTGTCATCACTCCGATCGGCTTCGTTGTGTCCTGCGAGAAGATCAGAATCGGCAGAGCCCCGTAGGGACCGGTGTGCACCGTCTCCTCGCCCGAGCGGTCAAAGTTCGTCAGCTCGCCCATATAGGCAGGGACCGCCTCACGGCATTGATCCTCAGATTGCAGTTTCGAAAAGTGGGCGTAGCCACCTTGGAAGTTCTGCCGAACACTCCCCCCTCCACCGCGGCATTCCCAGAGAGGACTCCGCCTGCTCCTGAAGAATCTCTCGCTGGGAAGGAATGTGGTCTATCAGGCCGCGAACACTGGATTTCTGTCCTGCAACGGCGTCGATCCATCGACAAAGATCAGTCCCGCCAGCTGCGCCGGATAGTGGGTGGCGTAGTCGCGGATGTAGATGCCCGCGATGGAGTGCCCCATCAGCACGATCGGTCCGTCGATCCCCGCTGCGTGCAGCAGCCCATGCAGCTCCGTGGCGACGTGATCGGCATCGCGCGGCCCCGGCGCGATATCGCTTCACCGTAGCCTGCGCGGTCGTAGGAACAGACCCGCGTCGTCTTCGCCAGCTCGGGTTGTACGCGGCCCAGATCGACCGCCGCTGCCCAGCCCGGAGTCGAGCACGATCGTCGGCGATCCACTGCCCATGCAGTTGATCCGCATGTTGTGCCCGTCACCGCATAGGTCTGGCCGGGAAGGTGTGCGCGGTAGTAGGCAAGGATCACGGCGATCACGCCGCTGCTGCCGCTACGACGAGCAAAAACAAGCAACCAAGGACAGAAGATCCCTCGGTGATCTTGCGTAGAGGGGAGTGCTCTTCGTCCGCAGCGCAGGATGGACGAGGGAGACCAGGCAAACAGAACTCCGAGCAGCACGAGGAGCGCTGGAAGGACAACATAGGCAAAGGTCATGGCAACCATGGTAGCCCAACGACGTTGCAGGTTAGTTGCCAGATGGATCCATCGCTTCGGTCGGGATGACCGTTGTTATTATGTTTTTTTGTGGTTCTGTGGGAAAGGGTAGGTTTGCTGCGCACGAGGCCCAACTTAGGCGACGATACTGTGCGCCGAAGATGGGCCACCCGGACCCGGCACGGGCACGCGGTTGGTGGTCGCTAGACGCGGGGGAGGACCAGGAGATGGTAGATCGGAATGCACAGCAGGAGGATGGCGATCACCAGCAGTCCAAGCCGCGCATGAAGACTCCGGAAGCGCTGGCCGATGGCAATCAGCAGCAGCACGGTTGCCAGCGACACCGTGGCGCGTATGTATAGATCGGAGTATTGCCGGTCTCGGGTGCCTCGCTCGAAGAGCTCTGTGGCTTGGTCGTTCAGGCGGGTGGCCTGGTCCGTCCTGGAGCTTCGGTACTCTGCCATCATCTGAGGACCCGCCGGAGCGTTGGCGTTGTTGAGTGGGTCCGTCTTCTTCCAGGCTTCAAAGGCGGGGCGGAACTCGGGGAGGAAACGCCGCTCGAAGAGGTCGGCGAGCTTCTTGTCTCCGTGGGCCTCCGCCTTGATCCACTCCACCACGGTCGAGGCGTTGTAGAGACGCTCCTGATTGGCGGATGTGGCGGCACCCTCGGCTTGCACCCGCAGTTTGCTGGACTGGCCGTAGAGCTCGGACTGAATTCCGGTCCAGAGCGCTGCCTGATAGCCACTCCATGCGGTGGCGATCGCGATGACGGCGAGCACCAGGGCCTCTGCGATCTCGAGCAAAAGGCCCTCTCCCAAACGGCTCGGCGGATGCTGCGGCTCGCTCAGGTGCTTGGCGATTTCGACGTTGGCGCCCCCAGCTTCGGGCATGTGAAGACCTCCGGGCGATCCAAAGGATGTTTGCCGATCGGCGGAACTCACGGTTCGGCCGGGATGACGGTCGGGTGGTGCGTCGACCTATTCCCTATTCCAGAGTGCGAGCTCGCTGGGTAGAATCGGGGGGAATGTATCGGAAAAAGGCGTGAGGATACGGGAGTACGGGTGGTATCGGGATCCTTCGCTACGCTCAGGATACGGCAGAAACAGGCAACGGCAACGACGAAATAGCGGTCTCGCAGCGCTCGATACCCCACGCTCCACCCCAGCGGACAAGGAGCGTCCGCCGGGGACCCCGGCCTGCCGCACGATGAAACCGTGCGGTCGAGGATGGGGCACCCGGTCGAGATGACGTGTTCTCTGTCATCGAGATGGTGTCTCCGAGATGATGTCCCTAGAAGCTGGGCAGGTTGGACAGGGTGGACGGGGAGATGCTGGTGAGGCTGGACAGCGTGGCGGAGAAGGGCAGCCAGGGCGTGGTGAGGAGGTTGGATCCGGCGGTGTTGGAGCAGTTGCCGCCGCGTTCGGTCCCAAGGGGCAGCCCCACCAGTTCCAGGTGGCGTCGACCGAGCCAGCGCCGGCGTTGTCGACGCCGATCTTGCCGCCGAGCAGGTTGTTGAACTGCGCCTGGAGGAGCGCGGCGGTGTTGACGGCGATGTCGACGTCCTCGTTGCGGATGGTGTTGAGCGAGGCGATGTTGCCGGTGGCCGGGGAGACGGCGAAGAGATTGATGCCGGTGGGGCCGGAGGTGGCGGCGTCTTCGGTGTCGGGGCCGTTGCCGTCGATGGTGTTGCCGACGAGCATGTTATCGGTGAGCTTCTGGCCGGGGGTGTGGGAGTGGAGGGCGATGCCGGGAAGGCCGTTGTCGGTGAGGACGTTATGCACGACGACGTTGCCGTAGGAGCTGGCCCCGGGGATGGAGGCGAAGATGCCGACTCCGGCGCCGCCACCCGCGGCGAGTCCATTCTTCGCCGAGTGGTTGCCGTAGACGGTGTTGTGAAAGACGCCGAGGGGAGATCGCGGAGCCGGTGATGGCTGCGGGCGCATGCGAGGCGAGGGTGATGCCGCAGTCGAAGGGGTTGTTGCTGACCAGATTGGCGCTGATGAGGTTGTCGTGGGTGGCGCCGGTGTCGTCGGAGAGGAGGATGCCGCCGGAGTTGTCGTGGACGAGGTTGCCGGTGACGAGGGTGTGGTCGGCGCCGAGGAGATGGATGCCTTCGCCGCAGTCATCCTGCTCGTTGGTCTCGAAGGCCTCGATGCCGGGACAGGTGCTGTTGGTGAGGGCCTTGTTGTTGTTCATGACGATGTTGGCGGAGACGGAGGAGGAGGAGGCGTTGGCGATGAGGATGCCCTCGAAGTTGGCGTTTTCGACGATGAAGCCGCCGATGTGGACCTGCGAGAGATTGGGCGCGGCCATGCCGTTGACGAAGATGCCGCGGCTGAGGCCGGTGGCGTCGATGGTGGCCAGTTTGCCGGTGAGGGAGACGGGCTTGGTGATGACGACGGACTCTTTGTAGGTGCCGGTGTCGACGAGGATGAAGTCGTTGGGCGCGGCGGCGGCGACGGCGGCGGAGATGGTGGTGTAGCAGTTGTTTGTGCCGCTGGGGTTGACGCAGAGAGTCGCTGCGGAGGCGGCGAGGGGGAGAAGCGCGAGGGCGGCTCCGGTGGTGAGGCGTGCGAGGGCCGGGAGCAGGGGACGGAGGGAGGACATGGAGAGAATCTCCTTTGCGGGGATGGGAGGGAGCAACCCCGGGCATGGCCTGTGCGTGTCGCCGCCTAGCGATGCTCGCGGAAGATTTTCCCCAGTGACAAGGAATCAATGCTGCGTACCGAGGCAAAGGAAACACCGGGGAAGAAGCGCAGGGAGAATCTGCTCCCTCTTGCTTTTCCGAGCGCGTGCGGCAGGCGGCGTGCGTTCCCGGCCTGCGCGGGATTACGGATAGGTAGGATTGGGCGGCGGGCTGCGGTGGTATGAAAGCTGCCCAAAGGCGATGCGGGCTGCTGGTTTGGGGAGCGGCTAATGGCTCAGGGAGTCCGTGAGGGCCTCGTTCCGCGGCAGAAAGGTGCGGGGGTGGGGATTTCCTTCGCTGCGCTCAGGATGACGGCAGAAACAGGCAACGGCAAAAGCAAGGGGAAGGAGAAAACGAAAATACAGGGATCTCTCCACTGCGCGATGGACGTGAAACTGTCCATCGCTTCGGTCGAGATGACGTTGTTTTTTGGGTTGGGGTTTGGGGAAAAGGGTAGGAAAGCGGTCGAGCTGCGCTCGATACCCCACCCTGCCGCACGATAGAACCGTGCGTCGAGGATGGGGCACCCGGTTTCTCGATCCTCCCGGTCTTCTCCGGCTTGTGGTGATGGAAGCGGGTTAGTTGGGGAGGTGCTCGGCGTGGCGGCGGATGGTGGCCCAGGCGGCGGCGACGTCGGCGGCTTCGGTGTTGAGGGCGCCGACGGAGATGCGGACCATCCAGCGGCCGTCGAGGGTGGCGGGGGTGAGGTAGGCCTCGCCGGAGCGGTTGACGGCGCTCGGCCCAGGCGCGGGTGTGGGCGTCGAGGGCTTCGCCTTCGAGACCGGCGGGCTGGTGGCGGATGCAGACCGTCTGCAGGTTGACGGGCGCGACGACCTGCCAGTCGGGGGTGGCGGCGACCTCGGCGGCGAGGGTGCGGGCGTTCTCGAGGTCGCGGCGGAGACGGGCCTGGAGGCCGGAGACGCCCTGCTCGCGGATGAGGAACCAGAGCTTGAGGGCGCGGAAGCGGCGGCCGAGAGGAACGCCCCAGTCGCGGAGGTTGCGGATCTCGCCCTGGACGTTGGACTGCAGGTAGCTGGGGTTGGTGGACATGACGCGGACCAGATGCTCGGGGTCGCGGACGTAGTAGAGGGAGCAGTCGAAGGGGGCGCCGAGCCACTTGTGGGCGTTGATGACGAGGCTGTCGGCGGCTTCGATGCCGTCCCACATCCAGCGGCACTCGGGCAGGATCATGGCGCTGCCGGCCATGGCGGCGTCGACGTGGAGCCAGAGGTGGTGGCGCTGGGCGACGGCGGCGAGCGCGGCGACGGGGTCGATGGCGGTGACGGCGGTGGAGCCGACGGTGGCGACGATGGCGCAGGGCAGCATGCCGGCGGCGAGGTCCTGCTGGATCATCGGCGTCGAGGGCGTCGGGGCGCATGGCGTGCTGCTCGTCGCAGGGGACGAGGCGGAGGTTCTCGCGGCCGAAGCCGGCGAGGAGGGCGGCTTTGTCGACGGAGCTGTGGCTCTGGGCGGAGACGTAGATGGCGAGCGGGCGGGGCTCGGCCTGGAGGCCGCCGCGGCTGAGGGCGTAGTTGGTGATGCGCTCGCGGGCGGTGATGAGGGCGACGAGGGTGCTGGTGGAGGCGGTGTCCTGGATGACGCCGTGGAAGGCGGTGGAGAGGCCGGTCATCTGACGGACCCAGTCGAGGACGACGTCTTCGATCTCGGTGATGGCGGGGCTGGACTGCCAGGCGAGGCCGAGGACGCCGAGGCCGGTGCTGGCGAGGTCGCCGAGGACGCCGGAGAGCAGGCCGTTGGAGGGAAAGTAGCCGAAGAAGCGCGGGTGCTGCCAGTGCGAGAGGCCGGGGAGGACGAGGGTGTCGAGGTCGGCGAGGACGTTGGCGAAGGGCTCGGGCTGGTCGGGCGGCGTGGCGGGGAGCTGGGTGGTGATGGCGCGGGGCTCGACCTGGGCCATGACGGGACGGTCGGCGAGGGTGGTGCGGTAGTCGGCGAGCCAGTCGATGAGCTGATGGCCGTAGGTGCGGAACTCTTCGGGGGTCATTTTTCTCTGGGTCCTGAACGATCTTTGGTGGTGGATAGGTGGGTACAGGAGTATTTGTACAGGCTGGGGGAGGGGGATTCCAAGCGGTGCGGTCTTGCTCGATGCCCACTTATGCACGATAGAGCTGCGGGGCGCATGATTGGGGCACCCGAGACCCGGCGTTAGTGGGTGGTGGCGCGGAGGGGGCGGCCGGCGGTGGGCTGGATGGGGCGGAAGTCGTTGCCGAGGATGCGGTGGAAGGACTCGAACTGCTCCGGGGAGAGCTCGGCCCAGGGCTTGAGGACGAGCCAGGTGACGGACTCCGAGCAGGGCGGCGTGGTGAGCGAGCCGGCGTAGGTGTACGTAGCTGGCGAGACTCGGGAAGGCGCGGCGGAGATCGAGCGACGGCGACGGGCACCGGGCGGGCGGTGCTCTTCGCGGGCAGGCCAGCGGTGAGCAGGGTCTGGAGGAAGGGGTTGGGGGCGCCGAGCTTGTAGAGGACGCCGATGACGACGAGCTTGGTGCGCGTGCTGGAAGACGGCGTGGAGCTCCATGGCGCCGCGGCGGCCCTCGACGGTGTGTTCCGAGAGGGTGTGGAAGTGGAACTGCAGGAGATGGAAGGGAACGCCGTTGAGGGTGAGGGTGCACGCTGCCGGCCGAAGGGGTGAGCGACGACGGAGTGGCCGGAGTTGGTCATCTGGTAGGACGACGGCGGCGCTCTTGAGGTCGAGAGGAGCGAGCTTCGCGTCGGGGGTAGCGTGGTCGAGGTCGATGGGCGACTGGCGCGGCGAGGGCGGCGCAGCCGGGGCTGATCTCGGGCCAGAAGCCGGGGCCGGTGTCGCCGGAGTAGGAGAAGTCGGGTGGGACGGGAGCTGCTTCTGTTCTTGCGCGGAGCAGCGGGGCGAGGGCAGACGAGGAGAGCGGCGAGCAACAGTCATGCGCTTTACAGGCGCATGCTGAGGAATGCACCATTCATGACAAGAATCGTACGCCAAGCGGCGAGGGGATCTCAAGGTGGGTCTTTTTGGGACCTGTGCGCTCTGGGTATATCTTTCCAGCGTGCAGAGGCGAAATACAGGGGTCTCTCCACTGCGCAGGGAACGGTGAGAGCTGTTCCCTGCTTCGGTCGAGATGACGTGCATGATGCAGATCCGCTGCGTGATGACGACCTACGAGACTGATGGCAGCTGCAGCGACATGAGTATGAGTGCTGACGGGCGAGCTGCGCGCGAGACCATGCGGTTAGGCGACGGTGGCGAGGGTGACGGCGAAGAGGTTGGCGGGGTCGGTGAAGGAGCGGGTGGGGGTGAAGCCGGAGTCGGTGAGGAGGGCGGAGAGGTGGCGGGGGTGAATTTGTAACTGTTTTCGGTGTGGATGGTCTCGCCGGCGGCGAAGGGAGGGTGAGGGCGGGGCCGGCGCTGTTGGCGGGGATGTGGACGCGCTGCGGGCGGAGGGCTTCGAGGTGCATCTCGATGCGGGAGTGGGTGGGGTTCCAGAGGGCGCGGTGGTGGAAGCGGGCGGGGTCGAAGTCGGCGCCGAGGTCGCGGTTGAGGCGGGCGAGGATGTTGCGGTTGAAGGCGGCGGTGATGCCGGCGGCGTCGTCGTAGGCGGCGAGGAGGGTGTCGATGGACTTGTGCGGGGCTGGGGGCGAGGTCGGTGCCGAGCAGGAGGGCGTCGCCGGGGTGGAGCTGGGAGCGCAGGTTGGTGAGGATGGCGCGGGCCTCGGCGGGGGAGAAGTTGCCGATGCTGGAGCCGATGTAGAGGGCGAGGATGGGGCGTTGGCGGGGCGCTCGAGGGTGAAGGGGTGGGTGATGTAGTTGGCGACCTGGGGGCGGACGGTGACGCCGGGGATGGTGCGCTCGAGGGTGGCGCAGGCGTGGTCGAGGGCGGTGGGGCTGATGTCGATGGGCTGGTAGAGGACGGTGGGCTGGAGGCGGGTGAGGGCGCGGAGGAGGAGGCCGGTCTTGGCGGCGGTGCCGGCGCCGAGCTCGGCGAGGGTGATGGGGTGCGGCTGAGGCGAGGAGCGAAGATGGTCGTCGGCGTGGGCGGCGAAGAGGACGCGCTCGGTGCGGGTGAGGTAGTACTCGGGGAGGGCGGTGATCTGCTCGAAGAGGCGGGAGCCGGCGGCGTCGTAGAAGAGCCAGGGCGGGAGGGTTTTGGGGTGGCGGTGAGGCCCTCGCGGGCGGCGACGGCGACGGCGTGGTTGGCGGGTAGGGAGTCGGGGGCTTGGGCTGGGGTTCGAGCGGGGCTGGCGGGCTGGGCTGGAGGGCTGGACGGGAGACTGGGCGGGGATGCGGAGCTCGGTGGCTAGAAAAGGCACTCGGTTTCCTTCCTTCGGGGTCGCTTGCCAAGAGTCTGGGCAGCGCCGCGTGGGTGAGAACGGTTACTTGGCCAGGCGCAGGCCGGAGAACTGCCAGCGCGTGGCGGGCGGGAAGAAGTTGCGATAGGTGGCGCGGATGTGGGTGGCGGGGGTGACGCAGGAGCCGCCGCGCAGGATGATCTGGCTGGACATGAACTTGCCGTTGTACTCGCCGAGGGCTCCGGGGAGGGGCTGGTAGCCGGGGTAGCCGGTGTAGCCGGAGGAGGTCCACTCCCAGGTGTCGCCGAAGATCTGGTGCAGGCCGGGGAGGTTGGGCGCGGGGGTGGGATGGAGGTTGGCGGTTTCGAGGAGGTTGCGGACGCGTGGGGCCTCGCTCCGGTCGAGGAGTGCTGTCTCGGGATGATGGGGCCTGCGGATGTCTGGGCTGGCGGCGGCGTGCTCCCATTCGAATTCGGTGGGGAGTCGACAACCGGGCTCGGTGCGGGCGGCCCAGCGGGCGTAGGCGTCGGCCTCGAAGAAGCTGAGGTGGCAGACGGGGGTCTCGCTGAGGTCGTCGAGGGGATGCAGCCGTGGAGGGTGTAGATGCGACCAGCCGGAGCGGGTGGCGGGGTCCTGCTGCCAGTAGAGCGGGGCCTTCCAGCCCTCCTCGCGCATGCGGGTCCAGCCCTCGGAGAGCCAGAGCTCGGGGCGGGTGTAGCCGTTGTCGTCGATGAAGGCGAGGTACTCGGCGCAGGTGACCAGGCGGGAGGCGAGGCGGAAGGGCTCGAGGTAGACGGTGTGGCGGGGGCTCTCGTTGTCGAAGGCGAAGGGAGTGGCGGTATCGGGGCGTCGGGTGGGGTCGGGCTGGACGCCGATTTGGGTGAGGCCGCCGGGGAAGGCGATCCAGTCGAGGGGAGGGGCGATGGCCTCGGATCGGCGCGGCGTCGGCGGAGCGGGAGGTAGGCGGGGTGGAGGGGGTTGGTGAAGAGGGCGTGCTTGATGTCGGTGGCGATGAGCTCCTGGTGCTGCTGCTCGTGCTCGAGGCCGAGGGTGATGCGGCGGAGGGCCTCGGGGTCGGGCGGGGTGGAGCTCTCGAGGAGGCGGGCGATGGCGGCGTCGACGTGGGCGCGGTAGGCGAGGATGGCGTCGAGCGGCGGGCGGGAGAAGGAGGCGCGGAGCTTCTTCTCGGGCATGTCGCCGAGGGCGTTGTAGTAGCTGTTGAAGAGCCAGCGGAAGTCGGGGTGGAAGGGCTGGTAGCCGGGGAGGAAGTCGGCGAGGACGAAGGTCTCGAAGAACCAGCTGGTGTGGGCGAGGTGCCACTTGGCGGGGCTGGCCTCGGGGCAGGACTGGACCATGAGGTCTTCGGGGGTGAGCGGCGCGATGAGCGCGAGGGTGGCGGCGCGGACGGTCCCGTAACGGGCGAGGAGGAGGGAGATCGCGGGAGCGGAGGCAGTCGGCATGGTGGGTCTCACTTTAGCTGCTATGTGATGCAGCGAAGATTGCGCTGCGTTGGTTCGAGCCTGCACGAGGCGACTTCGCGGCGGGGAAGCAATTGATGGGATGGATTTTATCGCAGGGGGATTCAGAGAATTGGAGATTGTGTTGGCGACTGGGCGGGAACAGCCGCTGGGAGTCAGGCGGGCTCCGTGAGGTGAGGCGGAAGACAAATACAGGGGTCTCTCCACTGCGCAGCGGACGATAAGACTGTCCGCCGCTTCGGTCGAGATGACGTGCTTTTTGGGGATGTCGAGATGACGTGTTTTTCAAGACGCGAGCAGACGAACGAGGCGCGCCCGGAAGGAGATCGGGCGCGCCTCGTGTTGTTTTGAGCAGACTGCGGTGCGGCTTCACTCGCCGGGGCTCTCTTAGGCTCTTTCGAGCGAGAGCGCCGGGCGGCGGAGCGGTGGGTGGTTAGAACTCCAGGAACTCGGCTTCCATCACGTCGCTCGTTGAAGCTGCGCTTGGGGCTCTCGCCGCGGTGCAGGCTCTTGCGCGAAGGCGGTTTTGACGGAGGCGACGACTGGGGTTGCCGAGGTGAAGCCAGAGGCGAGGCCGCGGTGCGGCTTCTGCGTACGCCGCTCGCTGGTGGCGGGGGTGCTGGAGGCAGCGGCACTCTCGGTGGTGACCATGCGGCGGAGCTGGGCGATGATCTCGCGCAGGGTCTCGGACTGGGCGCTGAGCTCTTCGGCAGCGGCAGCGCTCTCCTCGGAGTTGGCGGCGGCGTTCTGCGTGGTCTTCTCGATCTGGGTGATGGCCTTGCCGATCTGCTCGATGCCGCGGGATTGCTCTTCGCTGCCCTGGCTGACCTCGTCGATGAGGTTTTTGACGCTGGACGGCCTCGTCGGTGATGGAGCGGATGGCGTCGGCGACCTGATTGACCTTGGACTTGCTGTTGGTGGTCTTGGCGATGGAGTCCTCGATGAGGACGGCGGTGTCCTTGGCGGCCTGGGCGCTGCGCTGGGCGAGGTTGCGGACCTCTTCGGCGACGACGGCGAAGCCCATGCCGGCTTCGCCGGCGCGGGCGGCCTCGACGGCGGCGTTGAGGGCGAGGATGTTGGTCTGGAAGGCGATCTCGTCGATGACCTTGATGATCTTGGCGATCTTGTCGCTGGAGTCGGTGAGATCGTTCATGGCGACGATCATGTCGTCGAGGTCCTGATTGGCCGCGGCGAAGCTCTGTTGGGAGTCGTTGATGAGGGCGGCGGTGGTGCGGGAGCTATCGGTGCTGCGGCGGGCCATGGAGTTGATCTGCTCGGTCGGAGGCGGAGGTCTCCTCGATGGCGGCGGCCTGCTCGGTGGCGCCCTGGGCGAGCGACTGGCTGGAGGAGGAGACCTGGCTGGCGGCGGCGGCGATCTGCGCGGCGCCGTCGCTGAGCGAGGTGGCGGTGGCGAGCAGGCTGCGATTGATGCCGAACACGATCAGAACGACGACGACGCCGACGCCGGCGCAGAGCAGAAGCATGAGGATGGTGATGGTGATGGACTGCGTCTGGATGGATTTGACGGTCGCGACCTCCTTCGCCATCAACTCGTCCTGGCGGTTGGCGACCGCGATGGAACTGCGCCTGGAGCTGGTTGGCGAAGGGGACGAACTGGCCAGCCAGAAGCGCGAGGGTCCCTTCGGTGTCGTGGCTGCTGATCTTCTGGTAGATCTGGTCGTTGAAGTCGCTGAGGCGGCTGGAGCTGGAGGTGAGGGACTGCCACGAACGCCTGGCCCTCGGGCGTCTTTACCAGGGGCGCGAACTGGGCGACGTTCGCATTGAGTTTCGTGAGCTCGGTGCGGTAGTCCTCGTGATACTTGTCGATGGAGGCCTGATCTTTGATGATCGATTTGAGCACCATGCCGCGCTCGAGGGAGATCAGCTCGGTGAGATTGTTGTCGATCTCGTTCGCGAGGGACTTACCCTTCGCGTTTTCATTGACGACCCGATCCATCCCCGCGCCCACCCGCGAGAGACTGACAAACATCAAGACTCCCATGACAAGAGCCGCAGTCAGTGCCGCGCCAATACTGAGAAACAACTTCTTGCCGATCGTCATATTTGTGAACATGTGAAAACAATCTCCCGGGCTCTCGAAGCCAACAAGTTGTGTGAATCGTTTCTTTAGCGGTGATTCTGATTGTTTTCCTTATTTCCCGTGTTATCGGACGGCGAGGAAGAAAGTGTAATGCGGTCTGCGCGATAATCGCACGAAATCGTCTTGATGCAAGCTGATTCGCTTGGGTAAGGCGCGAGAATTCAGTTTTGATGATTGTCCGCCTAGCGCGGCGTGAATGGTCGCAGATGCCCGATTCGCGACGAGAAGCGAAATACAGGGGTCTCTCCACTGCGCAGGGAACGGTGAGACTGTTCCGCTGCTTCGGTCGAGATGACATGCGTTTTGTAGCGTGGTCTAAGAGACTTGCTGCGATGCGATGGGCCGAAACTCGTGAGTCGGCCGAGTGCGTCCTAGTGGGCGTGGTTGAGCAGGCGGGCGAGGGTGTAGGCGACGGCGGCGGCGGCTCCGCCGATGGTCATGGTCTGGAGGGCGCTGCGCAGCCAGCCGTTGCCGACGAGCTTGCCCTTGAGGGCGCCGAAGACGGCGAGCGCGATGAGGGTGATGAGGACGGAGAACTTGAGCGCGGTGAGGGCGGCGTCCGGTCCCTGCGGGACCAGCATGTAGGGCAGCAGCGGGACGAAGCCGCCGGCGATGTAGGAGAGGGCGATGGTGAGGGCGGAGCGATGGGCGCGGTTGGGAGCGGGCTCCTCGAGGCCGAGCTCGAAGCGCATCATGAAGTCGACCCAGGCCTTGGGGTTGCGCTTGAGGGCTTCGAGGACGGGGGTGGCGGAGGCGCGGTCGACGGAGTACTGTTCGAAGATCTCGTAGATCTCCTCCTCCTCGTCGTGGGTGCGCTCGAGGATCTCGCGCTGCTCGCGGAGGAGCTCGGAGGCGTAGTGCTCGGCGTCGCCACGGGCGGCGAGGTAGCCGCCGAGGCCCATGGCGATGGAGCCGGCGGCGATCTCGGCGAAACCGGCGAGGACGACGATGTGGGTGCTGGCGACGGCTCCGGAGAGGCCGGCGGCGAGGGCGAAGGGGACGGTGAGGCCGTCGGAGAGGCCGATGACGACGTCGCGGACGATCTCGCTGGACTCGAAGTGCTCTTCGATGTGGGGATCGCGGGGAGGGTGGGGATGGACGTGCGCGTGGTGCGGTTTGTGCGGGTGGGAGTGCGCTACATCATGCATTTCGGTTCCGCAGTGTAACGCAGCGGTGCGAGGGTTGGAGCCGGCGGGATGGGATGGGGACGGGATGGGGCGGGACAGGTGGAACTTTAGCCGTCCCCGAGCGTCTTTCACGGGGAGAATGCGTCTGTATCAGCACGGGAAAAGGACCTGGAGTGATGACCGATGGAGATGGAATCGGAGAACACTGGGGCGGCGGCGGATGCTTCCCTGTCTGCTGGCGCTGCTGGTTTTGCTGGGGAGTGGGCTGGCAGTGGGTATGGCCGGGCGCAGATGGGCGGCGGGAACGGGCAGGACGAGCGTGGCGATGGGGCCGCAGGGACGCATGGTGCGGGGGACGGTCGCGACGGCTACCGCCGATGGCCTGACGGTGAAGACCGAGACCGGCGACACCTATCAGGTGGTGGTGACGGCGAACACCCGCGTGATGAAGCAGCGGCAGCCGGTGAAGCTGAGCGATATCCATCCCGGCGATGGGGTGGGCGCGATGGGGGTGATCGACGCGGCGACCAAGACGGTGCACGCGGCGGCGCTGTTTGTGGTGGACGCGGCGCAGATCCAGAAGGCGCGGGAGGATCTGGGGAAGACCTACATCACGGGCAAGGTGACGGCGATCGATGAGGTGAATTTGACCATCGAGCGGCCGGATGGGGTGAGCCAGAAGATTCATGGTGGATGAGAGCACGTCGTTCCGCAAGGGCGGACGAAGGATGCGCGGCGGCGATGGCTTCGGGATGGGTGAGGGCGGGCAGGGTGGCGGCAGGGACGGGCCGCTCCGACGCAGGGCGGCGATCCGGCGGAGAGCATCACGCTGGCGGATGTGAAGGTGGGCGACCGGGTGATGGGACGCGGAGCGCTGAAGGGCGGCGTGTTCGTGCCGACGGAGTTGGTGGTGATGGATCCGGCGGCGATGGGACGGCGGCATGGGCAGGGCGAGGCTCCGGCTGGCGGCTGCGCTGCTCCGGCTGCGGCGGCGGGACCGAAGTAGAGGTCTGGCGGGTAGCTGCCGCAGTGTGCGAAAAGATGTGGATTGTGAGGACTTTGGCGTGAGGATGCGGTGCGTGGGCAACGGCGGTGGAGCACGATGAAGAAGCGGATGAAACAGCCGGTGCGCGGCATCGCGATGGGCATGTTGGGCGGCTGGATGGCCGCGTCTGCGGTGGCCTGGGGAGCGACCGGCAGCAGGCTGCCGCACGGCTCCGACGGCGCCTGCGACTCCGGCGGACTCCGGCGGGCAGACGGAGCTGCGACAGCTCCGACGGGACAGGGCGGCGGCGGTGACGGCCGCGGCGCAGGGTGGGACGATCTCGGGCACGGTGACGGCCGGGGTGGCGACGGCGAAGACGGCGGCGGTTCCCTTGCCCGGCGTGGCGGTGACGGCGACCAATACGCTGACGGGAAAGAAGTACACGACGACGACCGATGTGAACGGCGCGTTCTCGATGACGATCGCGCGCAATGGGCGGTACGTGGTGCGGGCGGAGCTGGCGGCGTTTGCGGCGGAGACCAAAGAGGTGCTGCTGAACGCCGCGGGGCAGAACGGCGGCAAGCCGGTGCAGGTGGCGGACTTCGGGATGCAGCTGGCGTCGCGGGCGGAGGCGGCCGAGGCGGCGCAGCAGACGGCGAGCGCGGGCGGCGGGGCGGCGACGGCGCTGACGCGCGGGCTGCAGAGTCTGGGCGTGCAGGAGGGCGGGCTCGATGCGGCGGATGCGAGCTCGGGCGGCGGAGCTGCGGGCGCGCAGATGCCGACGCTGGCCGGGGGGCGCTGGGCGGCGATGCGGCGGCGACCGAGTCGGTGACCGTGAACGGCGCGATGGGACAGACCAATGGGCTGGCGGGGTATAGCGAGGACGACATACGGCAGAGGATCCAGGACGCCATGCAGCAGGCGCAGCGGCAGGGCGGCGCGGTGGGCGATATGGCGAACAACATGCTCGCCGGGCATGCTGGGCGGGATGATGCAAGGGCCGGGTGGATTTGGCGGCGGACGGGGTGGCGGAGGTGGTGGTCGGGGGTGGCGGGGGATTTGGTGGGGGCGGGGTGGCGGATTCCGCAGCTTCGATCCGACGACGCCGCATGGCAGTATCTACTACCAGAACAGCGATAACGCGCTGAATGCGACGCCGTTCTCGCTGACCGGAGCGCCGACGCCGAAGCTGGGTGGAAGCCAGAACAGCTTTGGGGTGAGCTTTACGGGATCGCCTTCGATTCCGGGGGTGGTGAAGGCGA
This sequence comes from uncultured Acidobacteriaceae bacterium, assembly GCA_963755245.1. Classification (GTDB taxonomy): domain Bacteria; phylum Acidobacteriota; class Terriglobia; order Terriglobales; family Acidobacteriaceae; genus Edaphobacter. Next base: position 16,047 of record CAVWJY010000019.1, read on the forward strand.
GCTCGAAGCAGTTTGTGTTTCTGAGTGTGACCGGGCAGCGGAATATTACGCCGGAGAATCTGTATGGCACGGTGCCGACGCTGCTGGAGCGGGAGGGCGACTTCGCGGGGCTGACGCAGCGGGCTGGCGGCGACGATCGAGCCGGTGACGCTGTACAACCCGCAGACCGGGCAGCCGATTCCGGGCAACAACTTTGCGAATGCGGGGCTGGCGATCTCGCCGCAGGCGATGGCGCTGCTGAACTACTATCCGGCGCCGAATATTCCGACGACGGGAACGCAGGGGTATAACTACCAGACGATTACGTCGGCGGGCTCGAACAAGGACACGGCGGCGCTGCGGTATGTGCGGAACTTCGGGCAGTCAGGACCGGGAGGCGGCGGGTTTGGCGGATTCGGCGGAGGCGGCGCGGCGGGAACTCGAACGGGCCGGCGACGCTGTCGCAGAACATCAACTTCAATGGCAGCTACAGCCACTCGGCGAGCGATATGAAGAATATCTTTCTGCCGCTGGGTGGGTCGACCGAGAGCAATGGCTATGGGGTGACGGCGGGGTACACGCTGAGCTATGGGCATCTGCGGAACAATGCGTCGCTGAACTGGAACCGGTCGCATGCGATGACGACGAACTACTTCACCAATCTGGCGACGGATCCGCTGCTGGCTACGGGCGTGAATGTTCCGAAGCCGGTGATTGGGGCCGATCCGGGGATCTACTACGGGCTGCCGGCGATGTCGTTTACCGGGTTTACCGGGCTGAACCCGACGACGCCGAGCGATGTGGTCAATCAGACGATCTCGTTCTCGGACTTTGTCGGGTACAACCACAAGAAGCACAATATGCGGTTCGGCTTCGACATACGGCGGGTGCATGCGGACTCGATCGGTGGGGCGAATGCGCTGGGAACGACGAGCCCGCTGGGGAGCTTCACGTTCTCGGGGTATGCGACGCAGAACCCGGCGTGTCTGACGACGGCGGGGTGCACGGCACAGCCGGCGAGTGGGTCGGGATTCGCGGACTTTCTGCTGGGACTGCCGCAGCAGGCGGCGATCCAGGCGGGGTTGTACAAGACGTATCTGCGGGCGAATGTGTGGGACTGGTATGCGCAGGATGACTGGCGAGCGCTGCTCGAACCTGACGTTGAACTATGGGGTGCGGTATGAGTACTTCTCGCCGTATGTGGAGAAGTACAACCGGCTGGTGAACCTGGATCACAATGCGGACTTCACGGCGGTGGAGCCGGTGCAGCCGGGGCAGACGGGAACGTACAGCGGCATCTTCCCGCGGTCGCTGGTGCGGCCGGATCGGGATATGTTCTCGCCGCGGCTGGGGTTTGCGTATCGGCCGCCGACGAAGTTTTTGCCGGCGGTGTTCAAGCAGATGGTGATTCGCGGCGGATATGGGATCAACTTCAACACGACGCAGTATGCGACGATTGCGGCGCAGATGGCGTTCCAGCCGCCGTTTGCGGTGACGCAGACGAACATTGCGGACCAGCAGGGCTGCGGGATGCTGACGCTGGCGAATGCGTTCGGCTGCTCGACGGCGCCGGTGCAGAATAACTACTCGGTGAACCAGAACTATCGGCTGGGGCATGTGCAGGTGTGGAACCTCGATATTCAGAAGACGCTGCCGCTGGGCGTGGTGATGAACATTGGGTACAACGGCGCGAAGGGCGGCGAGCTGGATATTGTGCGGGCTCCGAACCGCACGGCGACGGGGCTGCTGAACCCGAATGCGCAGGCGTTCGCGTATGAGGATTCGCTGGGGTATTCGCGCGGTATCAGGGGCTGTCGGTGAATGTGCGCAAGCGGCTGCAGAAGGGGATCTCGGTGCAGGCGACGTATCTGTATGGGCACTCGATCGACAATGCGTCGTCGATTGGCGGCAGCGCGGCTGACGGTGGCGCAGAATCCGAATGACCTGGCGGCGGAGGAGGGCAACAGCTCGTTCGACATACGGCAGCAGGTGAGCGGGAACTGGGTGATGGAGCTGCCGTTTGGGCCGAACCGGGCGTTTCTGTGCGAAGGGCGGCTTCTGGTCGAAGGCGCTGGATGGGTTCTCGCTGAGCGGGACGTATGCGTTCCAGAGCGGGAGCTACTACACGCCGAACTATGCGGGCACGGTGCAGGAGACGGCGACGGGCATGCCGAACTCGCTGCGGCCGGATCGCAACTTCGCGGTGCCGATCAAGGGCGCGGGCACGAGTCTCGACTGGTTCAATCCGGCGGCGTTTACGGCTCCTGCGACGGGGGAGTATGGGACGGCGTCGCGCAACTCGATTGAAGGGCCGGGAGTGGTGTCGGTGAACTCGTCGCTGTCGCGGACGGTGCAGCTGGGCGGGACGCGGACGTTCGAGGCGCGGATGACGGCGAATAATGTGTTCAACACGGTGCAGTACTCGGGGATCAATACGACGCTTGAACTCGCCGACGTTTGGGCAGGTGACGTCGGTGGCGTCGATGCGGACGCTGACGTTTATTGCGCGGTATCGGTTCTAGGCGGCGAATGGTGATGAGGAATTTTGGGATGATGCGAAGCGACAAAGCGCACGATGGGATGCAGGACTCCGCTGCGGTGCAGTTCCCTGCCCTGCGCTGGAGCACGGAGGCTGATGGCGGCGGTGCTGGCGGGCGCGCTGTGTGGAACGCCTGTGGCCGGGTGGGCGCAGCAGCAGAATGGGCAGACGAGCGCCGGGTCGTTCACGATGAAGATGCAGTCGGAGATTGTGCTGACCAACGTCGTGGTGCGGAACAAGAAGACGGGCGAGGTGGTGAAGGATCTGAAGGCCTCGGACTTCACGATCTTCGAGAACGGAAAGCCGCAGCAGATTGCGAGCTTCGACTACCAGAACGTGGATGAGGCGGCGACGCTGAACGAGAAGAACACGGTGTCGGGCAAGGCGACGCGTGGCGGATATTCTGAACGGCAACTTTGCGGAGAACAAGGCACAGCTGCGGGATCATCGGCTGATTGTGCTGTTCTTCGATCTGAGCAGCATGCAGCCGGAGGATGTGGACCGCGCGGTGGACGCGGCGAAGGACTACATCAACAAGAAGATGCAGGCGGCGGATCTGGTCGCGGTGGTGAGCATGTCGACCGGGGTGAGCATGGACCAGGACTTTACCTCGGATAAGACGCTGCTGCTGAACAAGGTGGGAAGCTACAACGGCACCGAGGGCACGGGGTTTGCGATGGGGACGACGGGGACCTCCGCTGGGACGGCCGATGATGCTTCGAGTTATGTCGCCGATGACACCGAGTACAACTCGCTGAATACGGATCGCGAGCTGTATGCGATTCGCGATATTGCGAAGTCGCTGGAGCGGGTGGATCAGCGGAAGAGCCTGCTGTACTTCAGCGGTGGGCTGACGCGGAATGGCATCGAGAACCAGGCCAGCATGCGCGCGGCGACGAATGAGGCGGTGAAGGCGAATATGGCGATCTACAGCGTGGACTCGCGCGGGCTGCAGGCGATTCCGCCGCTGGGGGATGCGTCGACGGGAAGCCTGCGGGGCACGGCGTCGTACAGCGGCGCGGCGATGCAGAGCAACCTGACGTCGAACTTCAACTCGCAGGAGGTGCTGGCGACGCTGTCGTCCGATACGGGCGGCAAGGCGTTCTTCGATTCGAACGACTTCGCGCCGGCGTTTCAGCAGGTGCAGCATGATACCGAGGCGTACTACATCCTTGGGTTTCACTCGACCAATACGGCGCGGGATGGGAGCTATCGCCACCTGAAGGTGAAGGTGAACCGGCCGGATCTGAAGCTCGAGTACCGGCCGGGGTACTATGCGCCGGCGGACTTCAAACATGCGAAGACGGAGGATCGCGAGGTGCAGCTGACCGAGGAGCTGCGCAGCGATCTGCCGGCGACCGATGTGTCGGTGTATCTGCAGGCGCTGTACTTCCGCATGGAGGATAACCGGTTCTTCGTGCCGATCTCGCTGATTGTGCCGGGGTCGCAGATTCCGTTTTTGAAGAACGGCGACCGGGATAAGGCGACGATCGACGTGATCGGCAATGTGAAGAACGCCGAGGGCATCATCGTGGGCAATGTGCGGGATACGGTGAAGCTGGCGCTGGATGCGGCGCAGCAGGTGCAGCGGAAGAATATTCAGTACTCGACCGGCTTCATGCTGGCGCCGGGGCGGTATCACGTGAAGTTTGTGGTGCGGGAGAACCAGACGGGCGCGATGGGGAGCTTCGAGACGGACATTCAGGTGCCGGATCTGAAGAAGGCTCCGCTGAAGCTGAGCTCGATTGTGCTGGCGAGCCAGCGGGTGCCGAATACGGACAAGCAAGACGGTGAGTCCGCTGGTGCGCGATGGGGTGGAGTGGATTCCGAATGTGCCGCATGTGTTTCGGCAGGATCAACATCTTTACTTTCTGTACGAGGTCTACGATCCGTCGCGGAAGCGGTCGGGTGGGACGCCGGCACCGACGCCGCCGGGGTTGACGCGGCGCGAGACGGGGCCGGTGCGGGTGCTGACCAGCATCGAGTTTCTGAGCGGCGGGGTGAAGGTGTACGAGACGCCGCTGGTGGAGGCGAATGCGGTGAATATTCCGACGCGCGATGCGATCGAGTTTCAGTTCGATGTGGCGCTGTCGGCGTTGAAGCCGGGGACGTATGTGTGCCAGGTAAACGTGATCGACGATGCGGGCGGAAGCTTCAGCTTCCCGCGGATGGCGCTGCGGATTCAGCCGGGAGCACCGGCGGCGGTGGCTCCGGCGCCGCTCCGGCGACGGCTCCGCGACGGTGCCGGCGAGCTGCGGTGGCGCCGAGTCCGTAGCGCTTGACAGGGGCTGCGACGAGCGAGAGGATGATACTGGGCCGAGGCACCCTTGGGGGTCACGCCGATGCGTCCTCTCATACCGTTCGTTCCACCCTTTCGTTCTTGCTCCTTGCTGACATTATGGAATCATGGCTCCAGGCGGTCTCTGCGCAGGCGCAGGAGACGGACGCGCATGCGCTCGGCGCGGGAGAGCGGAACACAGAGAGTCCGGACTGGGCGCTGATCGCAGCCGCATCTGCCGGATCCTGCGACGCGCTTCGGCGAAGCAGCTGGAGATGCAAGGCGATATTCTGCGGGCGCGGCGCTTCCCTGCCGATGCGCTGGACTACTACCACTATGCGCTGGCGCGAGGCGGCGGCGATGCCTCCGTGTTGATGAACAAGATGGGGGTGACGGAGCTGGAGCTGGGCAACATCGTGCTGGCGCGGGCTCTATGTGCAGAGCGGGTTGAAGGTCCAGCAGAAGAATGCGCAGGCGTGGAACAATCTGGGCGCGATCGACTTTCTGCAGAAGCGCTATCGGCGATGCGATTCGCGACTATAAGCATGCGATCAAGTGCGACGGACAGTCGGCGGTGTATCACTCCAACCTGGGGCTGGCGTACCTGGACAAGAAGGACTATCGAGAGTGCGCGGGCGCAGTTGATCGAGGCGCTGAAGCTGGATCCGGAGATCTTCGCGCAGCCACAATGACGGCGGGCTCGTCGCTGCATATTCTGAGCACGAGCGACCGCGCGGAGCTGTAGCTTGGAGATGGCGAAGGCGTATGCGCGGATGGGCAACGAGGCGGAGATGCTGCATGCGCTGGAGACGGCGAGCGAGGCCGGCATGGAGATGCAGGAGGCGATGGTCAAGGACCCGGCGCTGGTGAAGTATGTGAACGATCCGCGGGTGGTGACGATGGCGCGGGCGGCGAAGTACGCTGCGCGCGAGCCGGCTGGCGAGCGCAATGTGGCGAGTGTCGTGCCGGCGTTGCCGCCTGCTGCGCCGCCGCCGCACAGGCGCCGGCGCCGACACCGCGCTGAGGGCTGCAGTCTAGCGGTAGGGGCAGTGGCGGCAGTCGGAGTTGCAGCAGTAGCCGCGCTTGAGGTGGTAGGCCTCGGTGAAGACCAGGTAGGGACCCTCGAAGTAGAAGTCCTCGGGGGCGAGCTCTGATGGGCGGCTGTGCGGGCGCTGGAGTGGCGTTTCGGTTGGTTCGGCTGCGGGTTGATCTCGGTCGGCCATTTTGATCCTGGGACAATCAGGTAGTCAGTGTCTGAGTACTAGTTGGATTAGAACAGGCGCAGGGTGGGTGGCTCGGGTGCGGGCGGTGGAAGCTCGTGTGGGGGATGGAGGAGGCGCGGCGGGCGCGCGGGGTGGGGGCGTGCTGGAGCTTCGGCTGGCTGCAGTGCGTCTGCGCGTGACGACGGCGCCGTTGCGGTACTGGACCTGTTTGCCGGGGACGGAGGGGACGCGTTCGCCGGGGACGACGATGCCGGCGAGGTTCATGGGGTCGGCGGCGGCGACGGTGATGATGTCTTCGCGAGCTCGCGGTGGCGGGCGGCGCGGAGGCTTTCGACGGCCTCGGGGAGGGCGAACTGCTCGCCGCCGAAGCCGGTGACGAAGCGGCCGCCGCGGATCTCGCCGCGGGCCTCGAGGCGGCGGAGGATGTTGAGGAGATCGCGCCACTTGGGGGCGTTGGACTCGCGGGCGAGGAGGTCGCGGAAGAGGACGCCGTAGCGGGCGAGGAGCATGCGGGCGAAGGACTCGAGCGCGGCGTCGGTGCGGCGGGCTTGCTCGATGGGGGTCGGTGGGGCGTCGGAGGTTGCGTGGAGTTCTTCGCAGAGGAGCGACCAGCGGCCGGCGGAGCTGCGGGTCTTCTTCTCGGAGGTGGTGGATCTTTCGCTTCGGGTCCATCATGGCGCGGAGCTGGTCGAAGCCGTCGGCGGCGGCGAGGCCGGCGGTGGCGAGCTCCCAGAGCGCTTGCTGGGTTTGGGGGCGGGTGAGGTTGGCGATGCGCTGGAGGTCGTTGGCGAAGCAGGCGCCGCGCTGCTGGAGGAGGGCGCGGACCTGGAGGGCTTCGGCGCTGAGGGCGGCGGCGAGCTTGGGCTCTTCCACACATTGCTGGGCGAGGGCGTGGGGGAGCCAGTCGGCGGACTCGCGGACGTAGAAGGTGATGGGCGCGGCGTTGGTGGGGATGACGCGGCGGGGGGCGGAGCCGTCTCCTACGGACCAGGCCGGGTGCGGGGAGATGCGGCCCCAGCCGACGGCGCCGGAGAGGCAGAGGGCGTCGAGCCAGCGGGGATCGTAGTTGGCGACGCGGGCGGGGAGGAGGGTGCGCTCCCACTCGATGGCCGGGGCCTCGAAGCCTTCGAGCTGCTCGAGGGCGCGGAGGACGCCCTCTTCGCCGGTGAGCTGGGTTTGCGGGGCGAGGTGCTGCCAGCCGAGCAGCCAGCGCATGTAGACGGCGGGGGAGACGGCTTCGATCTGCTTGCGGCGGGTGGCGACGGTGAGGCGGTGGATGCGCTGCAGGATGCGGCGCTCGCACCACTCGATCTCGTAGTCGATGTCGGTTGCGGGGTGCTCGAAGGCGCCGCGCATCAGGAGGCCCTGCATCTCCATCGCGAGGAAGGCTTGGTAGACGCTGGCGGGATCGAGGTGGAGGCGGTCGGCGAGGGCCTGGGCGGTGGTGGGGCCGAGGATTTGTAACCAGCCTTGGACGCAGTGTTTGAGGGCGGATTCTTTTGTGACTGATTCGGTGGCTTGTTCGGTGGCTTGTTGGTAGAGGGCGGCGGCGTGGGGGAGGCGCTCGGTGGCGATCCAGCAGGGTTGGCCGGCAAAATCGAGGGTTTGGGCGCGGCCGGTTGCGGCGAGGCGCTGGTAGAAGTGGGGCCAGTGGCGGTGGATCGTCGTGATGGCTTCGTCGAGAGGGCCAAAGCGGTCTCGCTTCGCTCGATACCCCACCCTGCCGCACGATGAAGCCGTGCGTCGAGGATGGGGCACCCGGGGTTGTGACACCCGGATCTGTGGAGGAACCCGGGGTTGTGGTGGATGGGGCATCCGGTTGCTCTTCGTCGAGGAGGCTGAGGGGAAGGAGGACGAGGGAGTGGAGGAGGTCGTGGAGCTCGTGCTCGTCGCGGAGGTCGGGCCAGAGCTCGCGGCGGACGGTGGCGATGGCGGCGGGGTCGAGCTTGCCGGGCTCTTCGAGGACGCTGGCGGGGAGGGCGCCGCGCAGGTTGACGGCGCGGGCGCGGCGCTCCTCGAGGCCGGCCTCGTCGAGGAAGGCGTAGGGGTTGGCGTTGAGGAGCTCGTGGGCGAAGACCGAGGGGACGGGGGTGTCGATGGCGAGGCAGCGGATGGCGCCGCTCTGGATGCCGCGCAGGACCTCGATGAGGCCGTCGAGGTCCATCGCTTCGTGCAGGACGTCCTTCATGACCTCGTCGACGAGGGGGTGCTCGGGGATCTGGATGTCGCCGACGATGGTCTCGAAGCAGGCGGCGGCTTGCGGGAAGACGCTGGCGAGGAGGTCTTCGGAGCGGGTGCGCTGGATCTGCGGGGCGATGCGTTTGCCCTTGGACATGCGCAGCAGTTGCAGGCTGCGGCCGGCGGCCCAGCGCCAGCGGTTCTTGAAGATGGGCGAGGCGATGGCGGCCTGTTCGAGCAGCTCTTTGGCGGTGTGTTCGGAGAGGAAGTGGAAGACGTCGGAGAGGGGGAAGCTGTGCTGCTCGGCGAGGGCGATGTTGATGCCGTTGTCGGTGGCGGCGGCCTGCAGCTCGAAGTTGAAGCCGCGGCAGAAGCGCTTGCGCAGGGCGAGGCCCCAGGCCTTGTTGAGGCGGCCGCCGAAGGGCGCGTGGAGGATGAGCTGCATGCCGCCGCCCTCGTCGAAGAAGCGCTCGGCGATGATGGTGGTTTTGGAGGGGACGGCGCCGAGGACGGCGCGGCCGGTGACGATGTAGGCGATGAGTTGGTGGGCGCCGCTGGTGCAGAGGCCGCAGTCGTCCTTGAGCCACTCGATGGCGGCGGAGACCTCGGGGTGCGACGGCGGAGAGGAAGCTGGGCGAGACGTTGGGGGTGAGGGCGGCGATCTGCTCGCGGAGGTCGGCGACGCCGTCGGAGAGGATGGCGGTGCGCTGCGGGGCCTCGCCCTCCCAGAAGGGCAGGCTGGGCGGGGCGCCGTGGGCGTCTTCGACGAGGACGCGGCCGGCGGCCTCGACGCGCTGGATGCGCCAGCTGGTGTTGCCGAGGAGGATGACGTCGCCGGGGCTGGAGTCGACGGCGAAGTGTTCATCCAGAGTTGCAATTTGGATGTTTTCGGGCTGGAGGAGGACGCTGTAGAGGGCGGTGTCGGGGATGGCGCCGCCGTTGGCGATGGCGGTCATGCGGGCGCCGCGGCGGGGGTGGAGATGGCCGTGGATGCCGTCGCGGAGGAGGTAGGCGCCGTAGCGGCCGCGGCTGGACTCGATGCCGGTGTGGAGCAGGGTGAGGATCTCGTCGAAGCGGGCGCGGGTGAGGTTGCGGTAGGAGTAGGCGCGGCGGAGGACCTCGAAGAGGGCGTCTTCCTCCCAGGGCTCGGCGGCGCAGCAGGCGACGATCTGCTGCATGAGGACGTCGATGGGCTCGTCGGGGATCTCGAGGCGGTCGAGCTCGCCGGCGCGCATCTTGCGGATGAGGGCGGCCTGCTCGAGGAGGTCGTCGCGGGTGGTGGCGAAGAGGCGGCCCTTGGGGATGGCGCCGCGCCAGTGGCCGGCGCGGCCGACGCGCTGCATGGCGACGGCGACGGAGCGGGTGGTGCTGATCTGGCAGACGAGGTCGATGTCGCCGATGTCGATGCCGAGCTCGAGCGAGGCGGTGGCGACGAGGATGCTGATCTCGCCGGCCTTGAGGCGCTGCTCGGCGTCGAGGCGGAGGTCGCGGGAGAGCGAGCCGTGGTGGGCGGCGACCTGCTCGGGGCCGAGGCGGGAGCTGAGCTCGAAGGCGATCTTTTCGACGAGGCGGCGGGTGTTGACGAAGACCAGCGTGGAGCGATGGCTCTGGGCGTGGGCGGCGAGCTTGTCGAAGATCTCGGTCCACATGTTGTTGGTGGTGACGGAGCCGAGTTCGTCGCTGGGGACCTCGATGGCGAGGTCTAAATGGCGGCGCTGGCCGACCTGGATGATGTTGGCGGGCGGGCGGCTGGGGTCGACGCCGGTGAGGAACTGGGCGACGAGGGCGATGGGGTTCTGCGTGGCGGAGATGCCGATGCGCTGCGGGGGTGTGGGCTGGCCGGTGAGATAGGCGCCGGGGGAGAGGCGGTTCTCGCCGGTGACGAGGGCGTCGAGGCGCTCGAGCGAGAGGGCGAGGTGGGTGCCGCGCTTGTCGTCGGCGATGGCGTGGATCTCGTCGACGAGGACGGTGCGGACGTGGCGGAGGTGCTCGCGGGACTTGCCGGCGGTGAGCAGGATGTAGAGGGACTCGGGGGTGGTGACGAGGATGTGGGGCGGGTTGCGGAGCATCGCCGCGCGATCCTTGGTGAGGGTGTCGCCGGTGCGGACGGCGGTGCGGATCTCGGCGGAGAGGTAGCCGCGGGCGAGGGCGAGCTGCTGGATCTCGCGCAGGGGGGCTTCGAGGTTCTTCTGGATGTCGTTGGAGAGCGCCTTGAGCGGCGAGATGTAGACGACTTGCGTGCAGGGCTGGAGGGTGCCGGCGATGGCCTGGCGGAGGAGGCGGTCGATGGCGACCAGAAACGCTGCCAGGGTTTTTCCCGAGCCGGTGGGGGCGGAGATGAGGGTGGGCGCGCCGGCGACGATGGAGGGCCAGCCGCCCTCCTGCGGTTCGGTGGGGGTGCCGAACCGGGAGACGAACCACTCCTGCACGACGGGGTGGGCCCAGGCGAGGGCGGTGGGGATCTGCGACGGCGGGCTCAGCCAGTGGCATGGCTGATTGTACCGCGCAGTTCTTCGTGCTTTCTTCGCCTGGGTCTCGGGTTCGTTGGTAGTGGAACGGGTTACATGCCGCTGCCGATGTCGGCGGCGGCGACGGCGGGGCTGTCGGCCTCGAGGAACTGCTCGACGACGCGGTCGAGGGAGCCCTGGGCGGCGAGGATGAAGTCGATGGCGTCGCGGCCGGCGCCGTAGCCGCCGGAGGTGGGGGTGACGTAGTGGGCGGCGGCCTTGGCCTGCGGGCGGGCGTTGGCGGGGGCGATGGCGAGGCCGACCTGACGCATCACGCCGAGGTCGACGATGTCGTCGCCGACGTAGGCGATCTGGTCGAGGGTGACGCCGGCTTTGGCCATGATGTCGTTGATGGCGGACATCTTGTGGTGCTGGCCCTGGTAGATGAACTCGAGGCGGAGATCGTTGGCGCGGATGGCGACGGTGCGGGACTGGCGCTTGGTGATGATGCCGACGCGGAGGCCGCCGAGGCGGGCGAGGGTGATGCCGAGGCCGTCGTGGGCGCAGAAGCCCTTGAACTCGAGGCCGGGGGCGTCGGGGGCGGAGGACTCGGGGAGGAAGTAGAGCTGGCCGTCGGTGAGGACGCCGTCGACGTCGAAGATGAGGACTTTGATGTTGCGGGCGCGGTCTTGAGGACTCATCCGATCATGATACCGGGAAGGAAAAACTTCACTGTTATGTTCATGAATTCACACAACTTTTTGAGATGATGAAGCTTCTAACAAAGACTGAGGTCATTTCATGAACGTATTCAAGGTTTTTGCGCTCGCGGGCTATCGCGGCGATTGGTCTGGTGAGCACGGTTCCCCAGGCTTCGGCTCAGATCAGCATTCGGATTGGCGCGGAGCCTTCGTGCCCGTACGGGTACTACGACTATGCGCCGTATAACTGCGCTGCGGAGGGCTACTATGGGTCGCAGTGGTTCGTGGGCGGCCGGTTTGTCGGCGCAGGCCAGTGGTTCCATGGTCCGGCCAACTTCCATGGCACGGTGAACAACCACTTCGATCCGCAGCATGGCTATCACGGGGCGATGCCGAATCGCGGCGAGCATGTGCCGGCTGGCCACCAACCCGCTCACTTCCAGGGCAACGAGGAGCGCGACGGACGCGGTCACGTCGCGGGTGGCGATCACCGCTAAGTAAACGGCGTCGGCCTCGCAAGCGTTCGCACAATGCTCAGATCAGAGCACAGCAAAGAAAGGCCCGGCGAGAATGCCGGGCCTTTCTTTTTGCTGCTGCTTTGTTGCAGACAGAGACTCGATCGGAACGGACGCGCGCGTTCTAGCGCCAGTGTCCTTCGTGCCAGACGTGGCCGCCGCCCTCTCCGCGCCACTCACCCTGCACCCAGACCGCGCCGGGATGCGGGGGACGCCCGTAGTGGCCGCCAACCCAGACGTAGCGGTGGCCGTCCCAGCGGTGGTAGCCGCCGACCCAGACCCAATCGCGGTGCTCGCGGGGCGCAACGGGAATGACTTCGACCGGGCGCGGTGGGGGCGGTCCAATGCGGACAACAATCTGTGCATTCGCGACGCCGGCCGCGAGCAGAACAGCAGCGGTTGCGGAGAGTACATTTTGCTTCAGGTTCATCAAAACTCCTTTGTTACTGAGTAGTGTAAACACTTGCTGCGCGAGGAAAGTTGCGGCTTTGCGTACATAGCGTTACGGGGAACGATCCACAACGCCGCGAAGGTTGCCTGTTGCGCGAAAAAACTTTTATAGGGATAGGGGGTAGGGGCATAAGCTAGAATACTGGAAGAGATGTCCGGCGAACTCGCGGGAGCTTCCGAGAGCCAAACCGGAGTTGGGATCATGAGAGATGATGCAGAGAGAGAAAACAGCGAGAGAGAGGCTGGCGCTTTCCATGAGTCGGCGCCAGTTCGTCAAGGGAGTCGCTGCCGGGGGCGTGATTGCGGGTCTTGAGTTGGGCGGCGTGCGACCACTGTTCGGCGAAGAGCCGAGCGGTTCCACACACCGCCGACGCTGACGGGCAATCATTTCGAACTGACCGTGGATAAGCTGCCGGTGAACTTTACGGGCAAGCGGTCGGTTGCGACGGCGGTGAATGGTTCGGTGACTGGGCCGACGCTGCGGTGGAGCGAAGGCGATGTTGTTACGGTGGCTGTTACCAATCGCTTGAAGACGCCGACCTCGATCCATTGGCACGGCGTTCGCTTGCCGACGGAGATGGATGGGGTTCCGGGATTGAGCTTCGCGGGCATTGCGCCGGGCGAGCGGTTCGTCTACCGCATCCCGGTGGTGCAGAACGGGACCTACTGGTATCACAGCCACAGCGGCGGCCAGGAACAGACGGGATTGACCGGTGCGCTGATTATCGAGCCCAAGGCGAAGGATCCGATCGCATTCGATCGGGAGTATGTGGTGATGCTGACGGACTGGACAGATACCGATCTCGATGACGGTATGAGCAATCTGAAGCAGGACAGCGACTACTACAACTACCGGCAGCGCACGGCCGGCACCTTCTTCTCCGATGTGAAGAAGAACGGCCTGCGGTCAACCGTGTCCGAGCGATGGATGTGGGGGCGGATGAATATGGCGCCGACCGACATCCTCGACGTGACGGGTTCGACCTACACCTATCTGCTGAATGGCAATACGCCGAGTGCGAATTGGACGGGGCTGTTCAAGCCCGGAGAACGGGTGCGGTTGCGTTTCATCAATGGCTCGGCGATGACCTTCTTCGATGTGCGCATTCCCGATCTTCCGATGACGGTCGTGCAGTCGGATGGCAACGACGTGGAGCCGGTGACGGTGGATGAGTTTCGCATCGGTATGGCGGAGACGTACGACGTGATCGTGGAACCGAAGGACGACACAGCGTACACGATCTTTGCACAGGCACAGGATCGCACGGGCTATGCGCGGGCGACGCTGGCTCCGCGCATGGGCATGACGGCGGCGGTTCCGCCGATGGATCCGCGGCCTGTGCGCACGATGATGGACATGGGCATGAGCATGGCCGGGATGAAGATGTCGGGCATGAAGGACATCCCGAGTAAGTCCGATATGTCTGACATGGATATGGCGGGTATGGACATGTCGGGCATGGATATGTCGGGCATGAAGGACACGGATAAGTCCGACATGAAGGGCATGGACATGTCAGACATGAAGGACATGGGTAAGTCTGACATGAAGGGCATGGATATGTCGGCATGAAAGATATGGCGGACATGCTGATGGGTAACCCAACAGGGACGATTCCCTTCCCGCAGCCAGGACCACATACGATGCCGCTGCCCAAGGGTTCGTACAAGGAAACTACGCTCGCACCGTCCAACCCGGTGGACCTGCACATCGGTCCGCAGGTGGGCCAGGTTTCGAAGCATGTGATGGCGCGGTACAACGATCCTGGGGATGGCCTGAATGACAACGGACGGCGGGTGCTGACCTATGCCGATCTGCGGACACGCTATCGCGGCGTGGATGGCCGTCCGCCAAGTCGTGAGATTGAACTGCATCTGACCGGCAACATGGAACGGTACATCTGGGGCTTCAACGGCAAGAAGTTTTCGGACGCCGAGCCGATCGAGTTGAAGCTGGGCGAACGCGTGCGCATCGTCCTGATCAACGACACGATGATGGACCACCCGATTCATCTGCACGGGCTGTGGAGCGAGTTGGAGAATGGGCAGGGCGAGTTCGCGCCGTACAAGCACACCGTCATCGTCAAGCCGTCGGAGCGGGTGAGTTACCTGGTGAGCGCGGATACGCCGGGGCGATGGGCCTTCCACTGCCACCTGATGTATCACATGGATGCGGGAATGTTCAGAACGGTGGTGGTCTCGTGAGGGCTGCGCAAAAAGATCGTTTTCGGTTTCTTGTTCCCCTGTTGGTGGCGAGCTCGATGGGACTGATGTCCTCTCTGGGGTCGGCGCAGATGACAGCGCGCAGTGCCGCAGGAGCAGGCCATCGCGCAGAGCTCCTCGGTTCCGCAATCGCCTGAGGCTGCCGGTCCGACGGCGCCGGGGAGTTTGCGCTGGGAGCCTCCGGTGATGGATAACCGGGTGTACTCGCATGTGCTGTTCAACCAGCTGGAAGGGCGCAGCAATGGCAATGGAAGCGCGTTGCGCTGGGACGGTGAGGCATGGGTGGGTACGGATATGAACCGCCTGTGGCTGAAGTCCGAAGGCTTCCTGCAGGGCACCACGATGAGCGATGGCGATCATGAGGCGCTGTACGATCGTCCCATTCCTCACATGCGCTACTTCGATGCGCAGATGGGTGTTCGCGAAGATCTGGACTCCGGACCGGCGCGCACCTGGGGAGCGGTGGGCATCGAAGGACTGGCGCCGCACTTCTTCGACTTCGAGCCAACGTTTTACTTTCGCGATGGAGGCCACGTTGCCGGGCGTTTGGAGGGATCGTACGATCTGCTGCTGACGCAGCGGCTGGTTGTGCAACCCGAGGCGGAGCTGAACTTCTACAGCAAGGCGGACCCAGGGCGCGGGACGGGATCGGGCCTTTCCGATCTGGATGCGGGCGTACGTATTCGCTACAACATGAGTCGCAAATTCGCGCCCTACGTGGGGTTTGCGTACAACGGCAAGTATGGCGGGACGGCGACGTTCGCACGACAGGCGGGAGAGGTGGTGGCCAGTCCGACGTTTGTGTTTGGAGTTCGCGTGTGGCGCTAAGCGCTGCAGGAGGCGATGTAGTTTCTGAATACCAATAGGGGTAGGGGCATCCTATCTCCAGAGAAAAGGAGTACCACCGATGCAAGACACGCTTAAGTTATCGATTGAGGGAATGCACTGCGGAGCCTGTGTTCGCCGCGTGACGAACGCACTGCAGACCGTACCGGGAGTTCAGGTGAACTCGGTTGAGGTGGGCTCGGCGCAGCTGGCATTCAACCGCGCAGAGGCAACGCCGGAACAGATTGCCGCTGCGGTGAACGGCATCGGATTCACGGCGCAGGTTGCGCAGTAATCGACGATTTGGTTCGGAGAAGGTGCTATGTCGAATGTCTTGAAGAGCGACGAGGCGGCGGTGAAGACCGCTGCCTCGTCCCCGGCCTCGCTTGAGCGTGTAACGATTCCGGTTACAGGAATGACGTGCGCGGCCTGCCAGTCGTTTGTGCAGAAGATGCTTGCAGGGCAGAGCGGAGTGCAGGATGCGTCGGTCAATCTGATGCTGCACAACGCGACGATCACCTTCGATCCGAAGGCCATATCGACCGCCGCGCTGGTGGAGAGCATTCGCCAGACCGGCTATGGCGCGGAGATGCCGGTCCTCGATGAATCGGTGCTCGAGGCGCAGGAGAAGCATGACGAGGAGCAGTTGCTGGAGTACAAGCAACTGCGCTTGAAGGCGGTGGTGAGCCTGATCGCCGGCAGTGTGGCGATGGTGCTGTCCATGCCGTTGATGAGCATGAATAGCGCCGGCGGCATGGAGCGGATGAAGGATCCGCTGATGAGTTGGAACATGCGGGTGCTCGATCCGGTGCTGCGCGGGATGCTGCCGTGGATGTATGAGGTGAGCGATAACACGATTCGCTGGGCTTTGTTCGCGCTTGCGGCGTTCGTCATCGGCTGGGCTGGGCGGCGCTTCTACGTGAAGGCATGGTCCGCGCTGCTGCATAAGACGGCGGACATGAATACGCTGGTCGCGCTGGGAACGGGCGCGGCGTTTCTCTACTCTGCCGCGAGCACGATTGCGCCTGGATTCTTTGTCGCGCATGGCATTGCGCCCGACGTTTACTTTGAAGCGGGGATGTTGATCATCGGGCTGGTTCTGGTGGGCAACACGCTCGAGAGCCGCGCGAAGGGACAGACCGCGGCGGCGTTGCGCAAGCTGGTGCAGCTGCAGCCGAAGACCGCGACGATCGTGCGTGACGGCATGGAGAGCAGCGTGCCGCTGGAGTCGATTCAGACGAGGCGACGTGATCCTGGTGCGGCCGGGCGAACGCATTCCTACCGATGGCGAGGTTGTCTCGGGCAGGAGCAGCGTGGATGAATCGATGCTGACGGGTGAGTCGCTGCCGATCGAGAAGACTGCCGGCGAGCGCGTGATGGGCGGAACGCTGAACCAGCATGGATCGCTGCAGTATCGCGCGACGGCGCTTGGGGCAGGAAGCACGCTGGCGCAGATTGTGCGCCTGTTGCGCGATGCCCAGGGATCGCGCGCTCCGATTCAGCGAATTGCGGATCGTATCAGCGCGATCTTTGTGCCGACGGTGCTTGGCATCGCGATGGTTACATTCTTCGCGTGGAGATTTTTTGCGCATGACGCCGGCGTGATGCAGGCGTTCGCCGCTGCGGTGACGGTGCTGGTGATCGCCTGCCCCTGCGCGATGGGGCTTGCGGTTCCTACCGCGGTGATGGTGGCCACGGGACGCGGAGCGAGCTTCGGCATTCTCGTCAAAGGGGGCGAGGCGCTGCAGCGGATGGAGAAGATCGATACGGTCGTTCTCGATAAGACGGGAACGATCACTGCCGGCCGGCCACAGGTGACGGACGTTCTTCTTGTGGCGCCGGACAAGGCCCGGGAGGAACAGATGGTGCGGCTTGCGGCTGCACTCGAGCGGGCCAGCGAGCATCCGCTTGCCGAGGCTGTGGTTCGCTATGCGCGAGAGCGCGGCCTGGAGCTGGCGCAGCCAGAGACGTTTGAGTCGCTGACCGGGCTTGGGGTCGTCGGCATCATCGATGGCGATGTCACGCTGGTGGGAAATCCTGCGCTGATGGCGAAGTACAGTGTGGCCACCGAGGCGTTGCAGGCGGCCGCGACTGAGCCTTTCGGAGGCGGGCAAGACGCCGCTTTGGATTGCGATCAATGGCGCGTTGGCGGGCGTGATCGCGGTCGCGGATACGGTCAAGCCCACGTCGATTGAGGCGATTCGGCAGATGCATGCCGAGGGCCTGCGCGTGGTGATGCTGACGGGCGACAACGAGCGCACAGCGAGCGCCATTGCGAAGATGGTCGGCGTCGATGAGGTGATCGCCGGGGTGCTTCCGGCGGGCAAGGTCGATGCGATCAAGCGGCTGCAGGCGGAGGGGCGTGTCGTCGCGATGGTGGGCGATGGAGTCAACGATGCTCCTGCGCTGGCGCAGGCGGACGTGGGTCTCACGATGGCCAATGGAGCCGATATTGCGATGGAGGCCGGCGATGTGACGCTGATGCGCAACGATCTGACCGGCGTTGCGATGGCGATTGCGCTGTCGCGCGGCACGATGCGGGTGATGCGGCAGAATCTGTTCTGGGCCTTCGTCTATAACGTGATCGGCATTCCGCTGGCGGCGGGTGCGCTGTATCCGATCTTCGGGTTGCTGCTGAGTCCGGTGATCGCCAGTGCGGCGATGGCGCTCAGTTCGTTCAGTGTCGTAATGAATAGTTTGCGGCTACGCCGGTTGAAGCTCGCATAGGATGGAAGGAACATGGCTACGAAACGAGTTACGACAAACAAGGTATCCTCCGCAGCAAGCTGCTCCTCGTGCGGGAATGATTCCAGCGACCGCAAGGCAGTGGGCGTGGATGACGAGATCAAAGCCTCCAACCTGCGTCGCCTGGGCCGGATCGAAGGCCAGATTCGCGGCATCCAGCGGATGATTGAAGACGATCGCTACTGCGCCGACATCCTGACGCAGGTCTCGTCGGCGCAGGAGGCGCTGCGTGCGGTGGCGCGCGCATTGATGCGCAATCACCTCTCGCATTGCGCCACGCACGCGATCACGACTGGGACCGCTCAGGAGCGCGAGGCGATGTACGACGAGTTGCTGGACATCATCTATAAGAACGCTCGGTAGGTGAGAGCTCTTGCTCATTTATGGGTGGCGTCGCGGCAGCGCACAGCAACTGAGGCGACGCTTAGTCCATAAGGAGAGATGACGCGGATTGTGCGCGCTGCAGGTACGCAGGGATCTCCGTGGCTGGCAAGGGTCTGGAGAAGAGATAGCCCTGAAAGCGATCCGAACCGAGCTCGGTCAAGAGTTGGAGCTGTACCTCGGTTTCGATTCCTTCCGCGACGGTCTCGACCTTGAGTGCGTTGGCCAAGGAAAGAATCGCGGTCACGATGGGGTAGGTTCCCTGCGGTTCCGTGATCTTCTCGAGGAAGAGGCGATCGATCTTGATGACGTCGATGGGAAGCCGGTGCAGATAACTGAGCGACGAGTATCCGGTGCCGAAGTCATCGACCGCGATGCGAACGCCAAGTTGCTTCAAGCGGTCCATCTGTTTGACGGACTCCTCCATGCCGGCGAGAAGGAGCGACTCGGTCAGTTCCAGTTCCAGATAGCTGCGGCGGCATGTTTTCGCTCTGCAAGGATGCGCGCGGCGGCATCCGCGAAGTCCATGCTGGCAAACTGCACCGCCGAGACATTGACCGACATGGTGAGCAGCGGCAGCCCCTGGGATCGCCATTCGCCCGACTGGCGGCAGGCTTCTTGAATAACCCACTCTCCGAGGCGATGCAGGAGACCATTCTTCTCGGCGATGGGAAGAAACTCGTTGGGGAGAAGGAGGCCGCGGCTAGGGTGCTGGAACCTCAGCAGAGCCTCGACGCCGCATGGGACCTGATCGGCGCGGACCTGCGGCTGGTAATAGCAGCACGAAGCGATTTTCCTGCAGGCCGCACTCCAGGCAGCGTTCCAACTCGGTGTCGTCATCGATGGTGCTGCGGCATTTCGAGTAGCACTGATACTGGTTCCGCCCAAGATCCTTGGCGCGATAGAGAGCGTGGTCGGCGGCGGTGTGCAGATTCGCCATCGTCTGAACGTCCTGCGGATAGACGGCGATGCCAACACTGATCGAAGCGGCGAACTGCTGGTTTTTCACCTGCAGCGGCGTGGCTAAACTTTGAATCAGATCGTTCGCTACGCGGACGGCATCGCTCTCGTACTGCAGGTCTTCGAGGATGACGACAAACTCATCGCCCCCGAAACGACCGAATAGATCCGAGGCGCGGACGCGGGTGGAGAGGCGGTCCGCAAGCTTGCGCAGGTACTCATCTCCGGTGCCGTGGCCGTAGTTGTCGTTGACGAATTTGAAACGATCAAGGTCCACGCAGAGCAGGGCAACCTGCGTTCTGCGGCGGTCCGCCCGTGCAATCGCGTGGCGCAGACTCTGATCGATCATGGTGCGGTTGGGGAGCCCGGTCAGCGGGTCGTGCTTGGCTTGCCACTCCAGTTGCTCGTGCAAACGGTGATGCTCGGTGACGTCCAATACAGCCCCTTCGATTTCGAAGGGTTCTCCGCGCTCATTGCGGTGCAGCTTCGCGTTGAGCAGCACACTGCAGATCTCTCCTGTGATCTTGGTGTATTGCAGCTCCACATTTTCGATTACCCCGTCCAGCAGAAGCACAGAGGTCCACTGGTCGCGCATGGCGGGATCGGCGTAGATGTCCAAGGACGAGGTTCCGATCATCTCAGCTCGGGAGGTATAGCCGCCGATTTTGGCCATGGCCTCATTGCAGTCGAGAAAGACTCCTGACCAAGTGGCGCGAAAGAGGCCACATTGGCTTCGATTGTAGAGATCGCGATTGCGGTGTGCCTCGTAGGCGGCCAGACTCGGCCTCATTCTCCAGCAGCGTCAGGATCATGCCGACGGCGACAAAGAATTTGGGAAGGTTCCACAAAACGGGCGGCGGCTGGAAGGCTGGGTAGTGGACGCTGAGCCACTGCGCGAGCGGAAAGACCGCGCCCCAACTCAGGAAGCCAAAGATCGAGGTAATAACACCGGTCGAAAGACGACGGAAGTGGTTATAGAAGAGCAGTGCGTTGAAGAGATAGATCCCCCCCAACAGCGTCATGAGGCCCCAGAAAGGCTCCAGATCGGAAGACCGAGTGGACGATCAAGCCGCCCCCGAGCAGAACTGACGACGACGACCTGATAGAGGTTGCTTCCTCGTTCCCCCGCCAACACATTGACGGCGACCGTAGCGACGCAGGCGGCCACGATCAAGGCGGACAGCAGCCACGGCTCGGTTACGCCCGACAAGACCAGAGCACCGAACGCGCAGGTTGGCACGGCAAAGGTCGTCGCGACCAGCAACAGGTAATACTTTTTCGTGATCGAGCAAAGCGCGCACAGAAAGGCCGTTCCCGCACAGAGCAACGAATCAAAGACCACAATTGTGTTGGCGGTTGCGCTGAATCCAGGGATGCCCAGCCACTGCACGACGCAATGGATCAGGATCAGCGTCCAGGCGATGAACCAGAAGTGAAGGCGCAGATTCGCACTTCGGCGGAGGATCGAACCAAAGATTAGGACCAGGACCGAAAGAACAATTGTGGTCAGCAAACCGTCGAAATTCATTGGCCCCTACTTTGCTCTGCAAAACGTTACAATTTCGGCGGAGCTCGCCGCTCCCCATTGATACAGCAATAAACTCTAGAGGTTACTGCAGCAATATCGGCCCCGACATTGAAAATGTGTAGTTATCCTCTGTGTCAGTCGGACAGGTTCTTGAAATCGACTAGTTTCGGGTGTCTGTATGCGCTTCTACTCCAAAGTACGACGAGCATTTTTCTCTTCGAGCAGGGCAAGATAGGCAGCACAACTTTCTTCGCTGGCGGAGAGACTATCCTCACCGACGAAGACGGAGTGGACCTTCCCACAGAATGGGCAGATGCGCGGCGCAGGTGTGGGAAAGTCCGGACGTGGAGGCATCGGGAGCCGCCCTCTCGGAACAGCTGAATCGCCGCCTGCCAGTGATCGAGCCCAGAGATGTGGAGCCACGCCGCTATCGGAGTTGAGGCGACGAGCCTGGATGGATCTGGGAAAGGCGGGCGTTTCGTCCGACGAGCGTTGCGGGAAGGCCGGCTGCGGCGGCCTGCGCGAGCGCCTCCGGGCTGAGTTCAACGATAGCCGCGGCGGCGTTGGCGGTTGATCCGGAGACGAGCAGCGACGACTCGGTCACGGCCTGATCGACCAGATCCAGAATCGCGGCAGACTCATATGTCTGGAGCTTGGGCGAGTGACATTTCGGGGTCACCCGCGAGGAGTGCTCCGAAAGCTTCCGTTCCAAGACCGGTGCTGCGAGCTCCGAGCGCAAGTGGATCCTCCGACAGCGCGTTCACCATATCCACAGCTAACGGATCGACCATTGAGAGACCCTCCTGTGAAGACTATCGGTGGAGCAGCAGCGAATTTCAACCGAAGAAAGGACGAAGACCGCAAGCTTTGCATGAGTGGCATGCGCGACTGCGTGTAATCCGCAACCGTTCCGAGGCACAGACTTGCATTTGAGCACGCCTCCCTACAATTTGGCGGACTTTTGGCCGATAGCAGTAGAAAAGCAAATCGGGTCGCGCCCCGCGCCTGCGCGCTCGATTACGAGAAGGGATTCATGAAGCTAAATGTCTTGTTGGTAGATGACTCGACGGTGATTCGCAAGATGCTCAAGCGAGTACTTGCGGAGAGCAACCTCCCATTTGATAAGGTCCTCGAGGCAGGTGACGGCCAACAGGCACTCGCGGCGCTGGAGTGCGGATACCGTGCACCTTGTTCTCTGCGACGTCAACATGCCGGTGATGGACGGGTTGGAGTTTCTGCAGAACATGCGGAAGAATCCGGCCTGGCAATCGCTGCCGGTCTTGATGATTACCACCGAGGGTGGGCAGGCGAACGTTCTGCGCGCGGCGGAGTTGGGAGCAAAGGGCTACATTCGCAAGCCCTTCACCACGGAGGAGATTAAGGACAAGCTTGCCCTCTGTATCCAGAGCGCCTATCCGGCATAGCAAGTAGTGCATAAGCCAATGGAGAAGGGACGGCAAGGACACAGACAATATGACTGAAAACATGGAAGTGGTACAACTTGACGAGAAGACCATTATCGCTGAGGTCTGTGGCGCGGTTCGGAACGTATTCTCGACTGTCCTTGAACTCGAGGCTGTCATCGGCGAGGCTCAGCTCGATAGCCCGCCGGAACAGGGCTCGGAGAATGTGCTCGCTCTGATAGGCTGGAGCGGCCAGTGGAAGGGTACCGGCATGATCGGCTGCTCTCCGCAGTTCGCGTGCCGCATCGCCTCCTTGATGCTGGGGACGACCTACAGCTCGCTGGGAGAGGATGTTCTGGACGCCCTCGGAGAAATGGCGAACCAGATCTTCGGCAACGTCAAGACCAACCTGGAGAGCACTCTGGGATCGATGGACCTTGGCATTCCGACGGTGCTCTACGGGAACAATTTGAGCGCTCGCAGCATGGTGAGTAAGGCGATTTTCATTCCGGTTACCGTGGAGGGTCATAACTTCACGGTGAAGGTCCACATGGCGCCGAACACGGGCCAGGCCATGCGGGCTACGCGGCTGTGTGTCAATGTCGATCTTGACGATACCCACGGTCGCCTTCTAAAAGGCATTACCGCTCACTGAGTTGGGAGCGTCAATCAAATAAATGGGCCATGAGGTGATGGCAGGCAATGCATCACCTCATTGCTTTTGCATCGACCGATGCAAAGCACGAAGAGCATCTCGGACCTGTTCGGCCACCGACTTCCAATCGCCCGGAGCAGGTTGACGGAAGAGGCGAGCAGTGGGATACCAGGGACTATCCTGGCGATCTTCAAGCCAGCGCCAGTCTGACAGATGCGGCAGAATCAGCCATACGGGAAGCCCCATGGCACCGGCGAGATGGGCGATGGCGGTATCGACACTGACAACCAGATCGAGCGTCGCGACAAGGGCTGCGGTTTCCGCGAAATCCTTACTGTTCGAACAGGCATCGGTCAATGGGAACGCGATTGCAGAGGAGCAATCTGTTCGACGGCAGGACCAAATTGCAGCGAGAAGAAATCTACGCCCTCGACCTCGGCAAACGGCAGCAGGGCCTCCAGCGTGGTCGATCGTAGTTGGTCGCCGCGAAAGCGAGGATTTCCCGCCCACACCAGACCGACACGAAGTTTGCCCGCGCGACGCGGATGCGTTCGCAATGCCGCATCGATTGCCTCCTCGTTGATCTTCAGATAGGGGCATGTCGAGGGAATTGTGTCGATGCTGGTATCGAAGACCAAGGGCAGGCTCATCAACGGCAGATGATAGGCGAAGTCCGGCAATGCCTCTCCGCGTGCGAGGACATGCGCTGCCACGGAGTATTTTGAAGGAGCGTCAGCAGTTGCGGCTGAACCTCAAGAACAACACGAGCTCCGCGTGCGACGACCAACGGAAGATAGCGAATGAATTGGAGTGTGTCGCCAAGACCTTGTTCCGCGTGGAGCAGAATGGTTTCGCCGTTCAATGGCTGCCCGTTCCATTGCGGCTGCGCAAACTTTCTAGGTCGCAGACTCAGCTCGCGAAACTTCCAGCGCCACTCATGCCGCTGCCAGCCCTCGCGGAAGTTACCGTCCCGCAGACAAGCGAGCGCCAAGTTGTACTGTGTCCCCGGGCTGCTTGGGTCGAGTTCGAGCGCGCGTCGATAGTGGCGCTCCATCTCCTCGCGCCTGCCGAGCGCCAGCAGCGCATTCGCCAGATTGGTGTGCGCCGCCGCGTAGTCTGGCTTCAAGTTGGAGAGCGGTGCGATAACAGTCTTCGGCTTCCGCGAGACGTGCGCTGCTGCAGCAGTGCGTTGCCCAGGCTGTTATGGTGCTCCGCTGATTCTGTGCCTCCGGCTGCAGAAGCGCACGGAAGCATTCCTCGGCGCGGCTGATAGTCGCGCAGGTGCAGCAACGCGTTGCCGAGGTTGTGACGAGCCGCGGAGGAACCGGACTCGAGCTCGAGCGCACGCTCGTAGGATGCGACCGCCTCCTTGATGGCGCCCCAGAGCCCAGAGCGCATTGCCGAGATTGCAGTATGCCTTCACATAATTCGGGCGCAGATTGATGGCACATCGATAGGAGACCACAGCCGACTGAAAGTTTCCTTCGTGATAGAGCGCGTTGCCGAGATTCAAGTAGGCCTCTGGAAAGTTCGGCTTGAGCGACAGCGCCTTGCGATAGGCAGCCTTCGCTTCCTGCACATCCCCCAGCGCGAACTTGGCCGCTCCCATAGCGAGAGTAAAGAGAGCGTTGCGTCGGGGCCTGTTGAATGCCCTGAGCATAGGCCTCGAGGCCGGCCTCATACGATTGCTGTGCGCAGAGCAGATTGCCCAACTCTCTGCCGCGCGGCCCTTTGCGGAGCTCAGACTCATTCCCTGCTCGTATGCCGCGACGCGGCAGCGCTGATCCTCGCGGGCGATCTCGATCTCTCCCAGAGCACACCAGGATCGCTCGTTCGCCGGATCAAGCTCGAGCGCGTGACGACAGGATGTTCGCGCTTGCTCCAAGTCCTGTGCCGCAAGATACGCAAGCGCCAGATTCAAATGAAGGTGTGCGGCCTGCGGCCGATGTGCGATCGCCAGTTGGGTAAACGGGATCGCCGCAGGGAAATGCTTTACCTGGCTGGCGACGATTCCCAACAGCAAGAGCGCGTCGGCATCCGCGGGATTTTCTTCGTAGGCACGCTGGTAGCAGGTGGCCGCCTCGGGCAGGCGGCCGCATGCCATGATGCTTCAGGCCCTCGCGCAACGCAGGCGCGAATTGATCGACTGCAAGTTCTTCAATGGTCTGCATGATCTATAGAATTTCCAACGTGTATCGCGAAGAGCGTCTGATGGGAATAGGCAGACGATCAGACGCTTGGCTTGACCTTATCCATCAGCATCTTCCAGACCGCGCCGCAGACCTTCTCGACCGCGGGACGACGATAGTCCCATTGCCGCTCCCTGACCGGGAGGGAGGATGGCCATCGTTGCGTTGGCCTCGAAGAGCAGAACGTCGCCGTTCTGATTCAATCCGAAGTCGATCCCGCCATAGTCCAGCCGCAAGATGGTTTGAATCTCCTTGAGAGCTCGCATCGCACCGGCTCCGAGCACACCGTGCCATGTCGCGAGAAACGCGGCGTCCTCGGCGCGGTGTTCCGGAACATCGGCCATGTCGGCGCTGAAGTAGTGAATCTTCCAGTTGTGCGAGATGGCAACATGTAACGGATACAGTTCCCATCGATCATCATGACGCGATACTTGCGCGTCTTTCCATCGGCGGCTCGCGCATCGAGATACTGGATGACCGTGAGGTCGTCGCCGGGAAGTTCGGCTAATACTGACGGCAGATCCGCGATGCTTTCTACGCGGAGAAAGTGCTCTCCGCCATGCAGGCCTGGGGTTCGCAACAGGAGCGGAAACTCGAGCCCATGCTCGGCCAGCAGGGACTGCGCATCGGCAGAGTTGAGCGCCTCCCGCGAGCAGGGTTACGGTCGTGGGCGTGATCACGCCTGGGACATGCGGCGAGACGTCTCGTCACATCACAGCGGCTCGTCTCGAGGACTGCGGCGGGTGGATTCATGACCGGCGCCGTGGTGTGCGCCAGCAGAGCCTGTGCGCCGGCAAGCGCCTTGGCGGCCAGATCGACATCGCCGATGGCATTGAAGACCAGCTGATGCGGCGGAAGCGGAATGCTGGGATCGTAGAACTCGGTCGCTACGAGATATCGCTTGAAGATGCGATCACTGAGGAAGACCTCGGCGCGGATGTTGCCTCCGGTCGTGGAGACGAGTTCGAGCACGGTGATCGGCTCCTGCTCACCGCGGTAGAGCGCCGGGATGATGCAGCGATCCTGGAAGGCGGTGCGGCGATGGATGGCTGCTTGCTCGGGTTGGCCGAGATCGGCGAGCACGAAGGACATTCCAGCATGGGCCGGACGATATGTCGGGATCGATCTTCAGCGCGTGCTCAAGGTGCCGATGCGCCTCTTCGGGCTCCTTGAGTTTGATCAGCAACTTCGCATAAGTTGACGCGACTCATCGGATCGTTGGGATGCTTCGCAACCGCCTCGCGCGTAGATCGAGCGAGCCTCTTCATTCTCGCCCGCAGCAGACATCAAGTTGGCGAGATTGTTGAGCGCAGGGCCATGAGACGGATCCAGATTGAGCAGCTCGATCCAGGTGCGTCGAGCGTCCAGCTTCATGGCCCATCTGCTCCTGCAGGCTGCCGCGTTGAAAGAGCAGAGCGACGGAGTCGGGCTGCGCCTCCAATTGCTGTTCTACCGACTGCAACGCCAACTTCAGCGTCGCGTGCTCGGGAGACTGCTTTTCGCGTGGTATCTATCGGAGGAGGAGCCACGGTGGCCTGCAGCGCGCGCCCAACAAACAGGGTGCTGTCGACCAGGGCGTCGATCTCGGCGCGGCCGGTGCGATGATTGACGATGGCTGCGCGGATGGCTACCTGGCCGTTGATCATCGTCGTCGAGGGAGCGACGATGCCGGACTCCTGGAGAGCGATCACGATCTCTTCATTGACCGAGTTGCACTGTTCCGCGCGGTAGCGGAAACAGACAACGTTCAACTCCACGGGCGCCATGAGCTCCAGCTCGGGAGCTTCGCTGATCCGCAGTTTCAGATAACTCGCGAGCTCGCAGGTACGGGAGATGGACGCTCCGAGCGCGTCGGTTCCGTAGACCTTCAACGTGAGCCATGTCTTCAAGGCGCGAAAGCTGCGCGAGAGATCCGGGCCAAAGTCACATGGCCAAGGCGAGTTTGCAGCTAGCCCTCGATTCACGCGTCTGAGATAGGGTGCTGGCGAGGAGAAGGCGCTCTTATGAAGCTGGCCATCGCGCACCATGATGTATCCGGCGTCGTATGGCACCTGGCCCCACTTGTGAAAGTCGAAGGCGAGCGAGTCGGCACGCTCAATTCCAGCGAGCTTCGGCGCGAGATCCGGAGCAAGCATCGCCAACGCACCATAGGCGCCATCCACATGGAACCAGATCTTCTCGCGCTGACAAAGATCAGCGAGCGCTGCAAGATCATCGATCGCACCGGTATCGACCGTGCCCGCACTGCCGACGACGAGGAAGGGCGTAAGGCCTGCCTCGCGATCCTGCTGGATGGCTTGCTCGAGCGCTTCGATATTGATCCGGTGGCGCGCATCCGTTGCGATGAGGCGCAGCGCATCACTCCCCACGCCAGACATATCCATCGCCTTACTGATGCAGCCGTGGACTGCGGTCGAGCCGTAGGCGGTGAGCTTGTTCTCCTGGAGAGCGAGACGCCAGAGCGACGCACCTCGAAGCCGCAGGCCACATCCCGCGCAATGATCACCGCGATCAGATTTGCCATGGAGGTTCCCGTGACAAACAGACCGGTTGCGGTCTCGGGAAAGCCAAAGATCTCGCGCGTCCATTGGCCTACCTGGCGCTCGACCTCAATGGGAGCATGATCTCTTCCACCGAGATTGGCATTGAGGCCCGCCGCCAATAACTCGGCGAGCATCCCGACCGGCGTGCCGCCCCCGTGCACCCAGCCCATGAAGCCGGGATGGACGTTGCCCGCGGCGTAGGGCAGGATGTCCTGCATGAACTCCTCGTGGACCAGCGCGAGGTCCGATGCTTGCCGCGGTGTAGAGCCTTGGAAGCGCTTGCGGACCTCGGTCGGGATGGGCTGCCAGACGGGACGATCGCGAATGTTTTCGACGTAGCCGAGCATGTCGTCCAGCATGCGGTGCGCCTGTGCACGAAAGTCTCCCCAGTCCGCCGGGTCGAGGGTTTCTCGTAACTCTGGCGCGACATTTGTAACAGCATTCCGGGGCTGATCGTCGATTGCTTGCAACTTCGTCTCTTCCTGCACGGCGCTCCTAAACTCAGCCTGCATAGAGCAAGTGAGGGACCGCGAGGGAATTAGTGGATTCTCATGATTGAGAACGGCGTTATGATTCCTCGAGATGCGGTGACGCAAGGGGACAACGGCAGCGTGACTTGTTCCTCACCTGAACTCCGGGAGTTTGAAATTCAATGAGAAGGACATACGAGTTTCTTCCAGGAATTTTTACCTCTCGATAAGAGATTTCACGTCATCTTGTCAAACTGCACGAACGTGTGGGATATACAGGATGCGGGTAGCAAAATGGATTCAACCCAAATCAGGTTCAACCAAGGACGCGCGATGAACTTTACCTCCCCTGATTTCGAACGGTACATGGATCTGTCCAACCTGGAGCTAAAGCTCACGGCGCAGAACATGGCGAATATCGATACTCCTGGATACCGCACGGTGGGGTTTGACTTTGAGGCGGAGATGCGGCGCTCGATGGCGGAACTCACGTCGCAGAGAGCTCCTGAG
Organism: uncultured Acidobacteriaceae bacterium; assembly: GCA_963755245.1. Classification (GTDB taxonomy): domain Bacteria; phylum Acidobacteriota; class Terriglobia; order Terriglobales; family Acidobacteriaceae; genus Edaphobacter. Next base: position 44,789 of record CAVWJY010000019.1, read on the forward strand.
GATGCGGATCGAAACTCCGTCACCGCGGGTGTCCAGGTGCAACAGGAAGATGGTCTGCTCGAACGCCCGGATGGAAATAACGTTTCCGCTGATCGTGAGGGCTTGAAGATGGCAGAGGCGCAACTGCGGTTCAGCGTGGGCGAGAAGCTGGCGAAGGATGAGTTCTCGTCGATTCTGCAAGCGATTCAAGTCAAGTAAGTAGAGTTCTGATCTCGCGATCCAGCGCTCAAAGCAGCGCATTAAGACTTTTACCGGAACATTTTCGTATTGCAGGCTGGCTGTAGGAATGGAGTCTCTTGAGCGCTTTCGCAGAATCGATCTCCCAGGAAAATGGGACCATCGTTGGTCTGGCCCCTCTTTTGAAGCAGGCATTTTGGGGCATGGATCTTTCGCCGCTGGCCCAACAGTGGATCGAGCGAGCACGAACCGATCGCGATAGCAACGCGCTCTTCGACCTTTCGCTTGCCCTGGAGTTGCAGCGGAAACCAGAGATCGCTCTCGCGATCCAGAACGACGCGCTCAAGCAGACGCAACGCTTCCGGGTGTCCTCGACCGCTGCGGACACTGCCCTGAAGCTGCTGGTGATCAAGGCGCCGGGGGATCTAAGTGCGAATACTCCAATCGAGTGCCTATTAGAGAATACTAATATCGCAATCGAACTTCTCTTTGTGAGCGCGAAGCTTCCACTTCCTGAGGTTGTGCCGGAGCATGACCTATTATTTGTGGCGATCGCAGAGTCAGACGAGAATCGAGAGATTTTAGAGGCGCTTCAACTTCGGCTTGCCTCGTGGCCGCGGCCGTACTTGAATGCCCCTCGCGAGATTCTGAAGATGGAGCGCGACTGTGCCTGTGCGTTGCTCGGCCCCATTCCCGGGATTGCGATGCCACAGACAAAACGAATCGCTCGTGAGGTTCTCGAGCAACTGGCGAACGGCGCAATTGAGGTGAGCGAACTGCTTCCGAGTGGCCAACTCCCAATCATTGTGCGGCCGGTCGACTCCCATGCAGGGCGCGGTCTGATTCGCGTTGCATCAGCCGAGGAGTTACTTCCCTACCTTGCCGATCACGCTGCAACCGAGTTCTTCATCTCGCAGTTTATCGACTATAGCTCCGCTGACGGTTTGTTCCGCAAGTATCGGGTCGTTCTGATGCGGGGAACTCCGTATCTTTGCCACATGGGGATCTCCGAGCACTGGATGGTTCATTATCCCTACAAGGAGATGATCGCTCATCCGGAGCGGCGCGAAGAAGAGAAGCAGGCGATGGAGGGGTTTGACGAGGCATTTGCGCGGCGTCATCAGCGAACTCTGGCTGCCCTTGCGGAGAAGATTGAGCTGGAGTACTTCGGTCTGGACTGCGCCGAGAGTGCCGATGGAGAGTTAGTGATCTTCGAGGTCGCAAGCGCCATGCTGGTTCACGCGATGGATAATGTCGAGATCTTTCCGTACAAGGCTGTGCAGATGCGCAAGGTATTCGATGCCTTCCGCGCGATGTTATTCGACAGCGGGACAAGTGCGTCTGAGATTGCACCGCGCCCTCAATTGTAGGCCAGGCTGCATCGAACGCATTGCCGGATGAGATAACGGCCCTCTTAGGTGATTGGGATGAATGTGGGCCAGCACTTGCATATTTAGCTGCTACCTAAGCGAGGAACTACCGGCAACATGCAAACTCCAGAACTCGACCAAAGTGCGATTGATGCTCTCTTCATGAAGTCGTCGGCGACTGCGACGTCCAATAACGTTGGCAACGTCGTATCGGTAAAATTCGGCTCGAAGAACTCCATCAGTTCGAGCCAGATGCAGGGCCTCACCGCCCTGGTGCAGCTCTTTGCCCGCGGAGCCAGCTTTCGCTTCAGCACCTGGCTGGGCACGATGACGAAGCTTAGCTTGATCTCGGTCGAGCGCGTTCTCTTCAGCGAGTTTCTCGGAAACATCGTGCCGGACGAGAACTATGTCGCCTCGTGGGAGATGTCTCCCGTGGACGCACCCTGCCTGGCCTATCTGGATATCTGCCTCATCGATCCGATCATCGATCTGCTTCTGGGAGGCATTGGCAGCGCCGGCACGCGCAAGCAATCCACGGAAATTACCGAGATTGAATCGGCGATTCTCGACAGCGTGATGCAAGCGATGTGCTCGGAGTTCAGCAATGCCTGGCGCTCTGCGGAGATCGGTGTGCGTCATCAACGGCGCCTGCTCTCTGCGTATCACAGCCAGGCGATGCCCGCACGAGACAACGCCCTCAGCCTCAGCTTCGAGGTGCAGGTCGGCGGCATCCAGGGCGGTCTGACGCTGCTGTTTTCGGGGCTTGCCTCCGATACCTTACTGCGCGCGGTTGCGAAGCAGGAGATCCGGCGCGCCCCGTCCCAGTTGATGAAACAGCGGCTCCAGGAGAAGGCGCTGACCTTCCGCTACGGCGCCATCCTGCAACTTCCCATCGTCAAGGTAAGTGCACATGCCGTACAGCAGCTGCGTCCAGGATCCTTTCTGCCGCTTCAGCTTTCGACGGAGACGCCGGCGGTTCTGCTGGTCGCAGGCAAGCCAATGTTTCATGCAGAACCTGTAGCGGCCGGCTTGCATAAAGGAGCTCACCTGATACAGACCGCTCAGGCTCATGTGGTCGCGAGCGCTCCGCAGCGGCACGAGACCGGCGGTCTAAAAGCGCATGCTGCGCTTCTCGGCACCGGCGATGAGCGCAGCCGCGATCTTGGAGAGAGGGAGCACCTGCTCGGCGCCACCAAGCCGAATCGCTTCGCGCGGCATGCCGAAGACGACGCAGCTTTCCTCGTCCTGTGCGATGGTGCTCGCACCGGCCTCCCGCATCTTCAGGAGTCCGCGTGCGCCATCGGATCCCATCCCCGTCAAGAGCGCTGCCACGGCTTCCTTGCCGACGATATCGGCGATCGAGGCAAACATTACATCCACGGCGGGCCGCTGATAGCATACCTGCGGACCATGATCGGTACGTATTCGAAGCCCGGTGCCGCGCCGTGAGAGCAGCATATGGTAGTCCCCGGGCGCGATCAGGACGCGACCTGCAACCACCTCGTCCCCGTCCGCAGCCTCCTTCACCTCGAAGGGGCACATCTTGTTCAGGCGCTCGGCGAAGTAGCCCGTGAAGACAGGCGGCATATGCTGCGTGATCAGGATCGGGGGAATCTCGGCCGGCAGATGCATGAGGACCTTCGTGATGGCCTCGGTTCCACCGGTCGATGCGCCAATCGCGATGATGCCCTTGGCCACACTATTGGTCGGCCGAGGAGGCGGCGGAGCGTACCTCGTGGCGCACCGGCGCAGGCGCACCGGGAACCCTGAGACGAGCACGCGCCGCAGCCCGGATCTTATACGCTAATGTTGCCCCGAGTGTGCCTACGGAGTAAGGACCTGAGGGTTTCGCTAACACCTCGACCGCACCGATCTGCAGAGCCTCGAAGGCTGCATGGCTCGCGGGTCCTGCGATCGAGCTGATGACGATGACAGGAATCGGTCGAGCGTCCATCAGCTTGCGGAGGAAGGTCAGGCCGTCCATCCGCGGCATCTCAATATCCAGGGTTATGACGTCCGGGGATAGTTCGACGATCTTATTGCGGGCGACGTAGGGATCCGGCGCCGTTCCCACCACCTCGATATCCGGCTCCGCCTCGAGAGCGGAGGACAGCATCCTGCGCACGATGACGGAATCATCGACGATCAACACCCGAATCTTCGATGCTTCGTTCATCCTTGCGCCCACTCCATCCCGCAAGCTTTGTTCACGTTATTGTTTCCTTGGCATGGATTCCGGCAGCCTATTTCTCTCATGCTCCGCATATCGTATTGAGCAGACATTATGATTTGCGATAAATGGCTGGCTTCACATACTTCAGCGAATGCGAGATCCCGTTCAGGCTCTCTGAGTGACCGATGAAAAGATAGCCACCGGGCTCAAGCTGCTGGCATAGACGCCGAACCAGCTGCTCCTGTGTCTGGGCATCAAAATAGATCATGATGTTCCGACATAAGATCAAGGGAAACATGCCTATGTTCTGAAATGGTTCCATCAGATTGGTTCGTTGAAACTTAACTAAGTTACGAACATGTGGCTTGATACGGCAGAGCCCATCCGATGTTCCACTTCCTCGCAGAAGATACTTTTTCATCATGGCGCGATCCATGCCTTGGATTCGCTCGACGGGATAGACACCCGTCTCTCCAGCGGCGATCGCGCGCGTGGAGATGTCCGTCGCCATGATGTGTATCTCGGGTGTGTGCGACTTCTCATAGTGCTCGAGTGTCGCCATTGCCAGCGAGTAAGGCTCCTCACCCGTCGAACAGGCTGCGCTCCAGATATCGACTCTCGGCCGATTCGCGAGTGCGGGAAGAATCACGCTGGAGAGAAACTCGAAGTGCTGCGGCTCTCGAAAGAAACTCGTATGGTTCGTGGTCAGGGCATCGATCATCACGACCAACGCCTGACCACTCTTATCGCCGGTTACATATTGGTAGTACTGCGCGAAGGTAGGAATATCCAGCTGCCGCATGACCTTACCCAAGCGGGCTGCGACGAGTTCTTCCTTCCCTGCATGGATGTTCAATCCACAGTACTGATAGGCCAACTCGCGAATCTGATCAAACTCTCGCGTCTTGAGGCCGCTGGCGTGCGGCTGCAGCCGGATCGGGCCCGGGTTGGTGGCCGTCGTCATCGCGAGGTCTTTTCTGTGAAGACGCTTGCCACATCGAGAATCAGACCTACGCGGCCATCCCCGAGGATGGCGCAGCCGGCAAGACCGGCGCAGTTGTCGAAGCTCTCGTCGAGGCTCTTGATGACGATCTCCTGCTGCCCTACGAGGTCATCCACAAAGAGACAGAACTGGGTGTCGCCGAACTCCGCAACGACCAGGACACCTTGGCAGAGATCCTCCGTGCCCGGCTCGACCGAGAACCGTTGATAGAGGCGGACCAGCGGCAAGAGCTCTCCGCGGATGAGGATCATCTCCTGCCGTCCCTGGACGGTGAACAACATCTCCCGCGTGGGGCGAAGCATCTCTCGCACCGAGAAGATGGGCAGGATATAGCGATGCTCTCCAACCGCGACGACCAGTCCGTTGATGATTGCCAGCGTGAGCGGGAAGAAGAGTGAGAACGTCGTTCCCTTCCCTTGCACCGATTGAATCTCAATGCGGCCGCGAAGCTTTTCGACATGCTTGCGGACAACGTCCATGCCAACGCCGCGACCTGAGATGTCGGTGATCTTGTCGGCGGTGGAGAAGCCAGGCTCGAAGATCAGTTGGAAGATGGCTGACGGCGAGAGCACAGCGCCTTCCTCCACAAGCCCCTTCTGCTGCGCCTTCTGGAGAATCTTGGCCGCATCCAAACCGCGCCCATCGTCCGCGATCTCGACCACGACCTGCCCGGCCATATGTTGCGCGGTCAGGCGCAGCTTGGCGACTGGATTTTTGCCTTTTGCGACGCGATCTTCCGGAACCTCGATGCCGTGATCGAGCGCATTCCGAACCATGTGCAACAAAGGATCGGAGAGCTCTTCGGCGATCGTCTTATCCAGCTCTGTGCTTTCGCCGCTGGTCTCGAGAACGACCTGCTTTCCAGCGCGACGAGAGAGATCTCGCACCAGGCGTGCGGTCTTTTGGAAGAGCGGACCGATCGGCATCATGCGCATGCTCATGGCACGACGCTGCACTTCGCCGGTGATGCGCGCCAGCTGCGAGAGATTGCCGAGCAGCCTCGCGTCCTGCGAGCCGCTGATGAGGGGATGATTCGCAAGCACGGATTGCGCAATCACCATCTCGCCAACCATGTCCATCAGCTGATCGAGCTTCGCGGTATCAACGCGGAGTGTTCCCTTGGAAGCATCGCCGCGAGTACGGCGCTTGCCGTCACCGTCGGCGTCTTCGTTCGCTACCGCCAGAGGAGCTGCAGGTGGGTCGATCTCGTTCTTCCCAGGCCGCTCGAGCTGCGACACAGGACTCTTCTCGAGAGTCGTAATCACCGGCTGCTTCTCGACCGTTCCCTCTCTGAGCACGGTGATCTGCGGAGCTGCCGCAGGCTTGGACGGCTCCTCGGGCTCTGCCAACTCCGGCATCGAGCTATCCGCTACAGCCTTTGCCAGCTTCTTCAGAAGCTGCGTACTGTCACGGACCGGAGGCGCCTTACGACCAGCCAACACGGCTTCGACAATCGTAACCTCGCCGGTCAAGTGATCGGCGGCCTCGAGCACCATGTCGATGAGTGTCGTCGTGACCGCGACCTTGTGGTTGCGAGCAAGATCAAGCAGCGTCTCGACCTCATGAGCAACGGCCTGAACCCGCGTCAGTTCCAGAAATCCCGCGATCCCCTTGATGGTGTGGAAGGCACGGAAGACCGCATGAATCGCATCGACCTCCGAGGGGGATTTCTCCAGGACCAGAAGATGGCCTTCGATCGCAGAGAGGTGCTCGTTGGCTTCCATGACGAAGCCTTCCAGCAACTCCGGATCCTGTGCGAAGTTGGCGGTCGTAGCAGAGCTTGTCGCCGGACTTGCAGTCACTTCTACAGACGGAACCGGAGCGGTGTGGATCAGATCGCCAAGAGCAGCGATGCCGTCGCGCAGCCAATCCAGATCGCCCTCCGCGGTCCCGTTGACTGCGCTGCGAAGCCGCTGCGCCAAGGAGTTCGCCGCTTCAGCAACGGCGTGAAATCCAGCCTCCTCGGCATTGGCAGACAAGGTGTCGAGGGCACCAGGAGCAGATCGACGACGGGCCAGAGACCATAAGCTGCGTAGCAATCTCATCCAGGGAACGCTCCACGCTAAGCTTCCGATCCTGGTTTTCCAATGCAGAGGGCATAAATGTGTACTCCGAGGTGTAGCAATTGATCGCGGCTGAGCCTGCGTCGCGGCGTTTACTTCAAGCGCCAGCGCGGGAAGTTCGATGGTCTCTTGTTCGCCCAAGACCTGATCGATATCGAGAAGGATCTTGACCGTACCCTTAACTTTGGCCATGCCAAGCAGGTACGGAGCAGCGGCACCGCTGCCAAAGTCCGGCGTATCTTCGATCTCCTCGTTCGAGAGCGTAAGTACCTCCGCGACACCATCTGCAATCGCGCCCACGAGCCGATCTCCCGCCTTCCCCTGAGTCGTCACCACGACGATGCAGGTGCGGTGCGTATAGGCACAGGTCGGCAGGCTGAACTTCATGCGCAGGTCGACGACAGGAATTACCTGACCGCGCAGGTTGATCACACCCTTGACGTACGGAGCCGTGTTCGGCACCGCGGTGATCTCCTGCAGGCCCATAATTTCTTTAATCTTGAGCACTTTGACGCCGAACTCTTCGTCCGCCAGAGAGAAGATCAGATACTTTCCGCCGCGTCCCTCGGCAGAAGAGGAAGAGGTCTGGAGTGGCATGATTGAGGGTCGAAATCGAAGTTTCCGAAGACATGAGAGTATCCTTTCCAAACGAAGCTGCCGGAGGCATCGACGCCAAGTCTCATCGTGAATCTGTGATGAGACTCGGCGCCTCTGAGAATTTTTCCTATGCTTCAGGAGAAGTTCTAAATGTGGCCACGCTCGAGTGCGCGAAGAGCCTCAGGATCGCGAGCGGCTACCTTCCAGGCATCTCTCAACTGCGTAATCCGTTCGATGATCTTCTCGAATCCCTCGCGCGAGTTTGCCGAGGAGGCCAGAAGGGTGTGGCGAAACATCTCGATGTAGAACTGCGAAAAGGTTCCAGCCACGCGGCCATCGACGTCGTAGCGCAGTCTCGACTGCAGATGCAGGAAGATATCGAGAACACACTTCACCGACTTACGCCGGCCGCGCACATCGTTTGTCTCCGTCGCTTCAATCGCCTGCCGGAGGAAACGAATCGCCCCATCGTAGAGTGCAACGACCAGCTCAATCGGATTCGCGCTCGCCAGAGCATGCTGCTGATAATTGAAGACTCAAGATTGTGTCTCTCCATATCCGGTGATCGCTGCATACAACTCATTCACTTCGTTGATCTGACTCGGAATTGCCTGCAGCGTCTCATTCGCCTGTTCCAACTCGGTGGTGAGTCGATGCCTGCTCCGAAGAGATGATTGCATTTTCATTGGTGATATCGGCGTTGAGCGTGCTCTCCTGCGCCGAATCCTGATTGAGCGATCCCGTAATCACGCCCGACGTCGAAGCATCTCCCAAGCTCGTGATCAGGTTGCTGAAGGTCGTCCCTACCCCGGCCGCATCCTGGAAGAAATGGACGACGGCTTGATAGTCCGAGTTGAGCACATTATTCAGCGTGGTCGTATCGATGGACAGAAGTCCACCCCCATTGGCGCTAAAGGTGCCGTTATCATCGGTAACCGTTGAGATACCGAGCGCACTGAATTGATTGATCGAGGAGCCGACGTTGGTGTTGCGTGAAATCGATCGCAGCTCCGGCGGAGGTGGCAAGAGTTCCCGTCACGTTCAGGTCGCCGGCAGTGCCCGGGGTTGAGCTTTGCAGGGACAAATAGGAACCGGTCGTGTTCGTCAGAACACTGGCGGTCACGCCGATGCCTGGAGTGCTGTTGATTGTGCTCGCCAGCGTGGCAACGTGTCGTCGCTCGAGCCAATCGTGATACTTGTCGGGGTTCCCGTACCGACGCTTATATTGAGAGTTCCCGTAAGCGTGTCCGTAGGATTGATCGCGTAGCTCGAGCTATCCCAGGTGCTGTTCTGACTGATGTTCATCGCCTGACTGAGCTGCTGCTGCAGTTGCGCGATCACGGAATTTCCGAAGAGCGGCTCGGGACCGCCTGCTCCTGGGTATTCAGGTCGGTCACAACAGCGTTGTAGGCGCTGACAAAATTCGACATCGCACTGCTGACGTCTGCGGTGTCATTGGCAATCTCCACCTGGACTGGGAGTGGTCGAGGTATCGAGAAGCTGAAAGGTAACCCCAGGAATTGCCGTTGTGACGGTATTCGAGCTGCTGGTCACCGTGCTTCCATCGACCATCATCGATCGCATCCTGTCCCACGATCGGATTGCTAAAGGCAAGCGCAGTGGTACCCGCGGTGACTCGGGTCGAGGTAGTGCTGTCGGTGATCGTCAGTTTGCCGTTCGCTCCCACTCGTTCCACTGACCAGGGAGAGATAGGAACCGCTCGAATTGGAAAGGACCTCGGCATTGACGCCGATGCCCGCACTGTTGATCGTGGAGGCCAGAGGTCGCAAGCGTGTCATCGCTCGAGTTGATCGTGAAGGAGGTCGCAGTTCCTGAGCCTACCGCGATCGAAAAAGTTCCGGAAAGCGTGCTATCTGCAGGGACCGCCGTGCCCGATGTCGTCCAGGTGTCGGTTTGGGCCAACTGCGTTACCGTAACCGAGTGGCTGCCAGCGACTGCCGAGGTCGACGCCGAGGTCAGCGCCAGGACATTGGGGTTGGAACTGGATCCCTCCATCGAGGCCAGAGCGCCCTCAAAGTTCGTCAGAGCAAACGAGGCGCTCGAGAGGTTCGAAAGCGCGGTGCCGATCGTGGAGAAGGCAGCATCTTCGTGAGCTCAGGGCCGTAAGCTGCGTGTTCCAGGGGTTCTCAACCGCCTGATAGCTCGCCATGATCTCGCTGACAGTGGTCGATACATCGAAGCCTGTACCACTTGTCGGATTTCCAAAACTTAAGCCAACTGCACCCATGCTTTGCTCCCTCTCCTAGTCAGATATATCGGCAACAGAAACCAGAATTCAAGAAGAAGGGCGGCTGGAGAGTTCTCCAGCCGCCCAAGGACTACAGAGGTAAAGCCTGCGTCTTACTGCAGCAGCTTGAGGATGTCGTTCTGGCTGGAGTTGGCCTGGGCCAGAGCGCTGATACCGGTCTGGGTAAGGACCTGCTCCTGGGACATCGCGGTGGTCGCCTGGCCGTAGTTGGTGGCCGAGATCGAGTTTTCCGCCGAGGTGAGGTTCTCCTGCTCGGTGGTCTCGACGCTGGCAACGGAGTTCAGCGTGTTGATCTGCGAACCCAGGTAGCCACGCTGCGAAGCGACGTCGGAGATGGCCGAGTTGAGGGTCCGTCAAGGCGGTCATCGCGTCGACGCTGGTGAGGTTGGTGCCGGCAGAGACTGGCCAGTGGTTGCGCCCGTCTCGGAGATCGTCGCTAACACCCGTGCCCGTGGTGGCGGCCGCAGTCGGTGTGGTACCGGTGGTTGTATCCTTCAGCGCGGTATTAGTAACGGTCACGTTCGCGCCGAAGTTGATCTCGATGCCAGTATCGCTGGCGGTCGTCGAGGCACCCAGAGCAGCCCCACTGGTTTCGAAGGTGGCCGTCACTCCGGAGATGCCGGCGCCGTTGATCTGCGAGAGCAGTGCGCCAACAGTGGTCGCAGTGGTTGTAAACGTGGAGGTGGCACCCGACGTTGACGTGGCCGTGAAGGTAGACTACCGGATACGCCGTCCGTCAGCGTCGCATAGAGCCGCGGCGCTGAGGTCATAGAAATTCCCCGCAGTGGCCGAAGTGCTCTGCGAGAGGTCGCCGGAGATGCCGTGGTCCGGAGCTGACGTGCCGACGCGAGAGTGAAGAGGTTGCGATCGCGCCGAGCGGTTGTAGGTCAGGACTCAGCGGATGCGTTGGAGATGCGAGTCGTGGTCGCCAGCGGTTAGCGTAGTTGCGACGACCGGCGGTGGTGGCGGCCGACGCGGCCGTCAGGGTGATCGTGCCGCCCGTGGTGCCGACCGAGGAGGAGGACAGCTGCGAGAAGCTGAGGCTGTCGACCGAAGCGCCCACCGATGGAGGAGTCGCCGGTGTAGATCGCGGTGGTCGCGCCGCCGAGGTGGAGCTGAACACGGCCGTCGAGTTGTAGGTCGTCGTCGAACCGATGTTGTTGATTTCCGAGAGGATCGACTGATACTCCTGGTTCGCGGCGGCGTCCTGGGTGCTGTTCAGCGTGCCGTTCGACGCTTCGGTGGCCAGCGTGACCGCGCTGTTGAGCAGGCTGTTCACCTGCGAGAGCGCACCGTCAGCGACCTGCAGCAGGCCGACGCCGTCGCTGGCATTGGTGGCCGACTGGGTGAGAGCCGCGCTGTTCGCCGCCAGGCCGTCAGCCAGGGAGAGACCAGCCGGGTTGTCCGCACCGGAGTTGAGCGTCGTACCCGAAGACAGCTGCTGCAGGGTGTTCTGCAGGCGTTCTGGGTGTTGTTCAGATTGTTCTCAGCATACAGCGCCGAAATATTGTTCAGGACTCCTAATGACATAACGCTTCTCCTCTGGTTGGGCTATTCGCCGTGTGTTTGGTTCCCGGGCCTCCAGTTCCGGAGACCCGGAAGCGTGTGAGGAACCGCGAACAGCTAACTCATCGGCAGCACCCCCGAAAAATTGTAGGCACCCCTCCCCATTGAATTGAAACTTTTTTTGCAACCTCTCGTAAGACACATACTCTATGAGAGACAGGCAAGGATGATCCTGGTGGCGCTCTTATAGAGATTTCCGGCTCTTCACTCAGCGAGCTGACTCTATATCATAGAGAGAACATCCAGCGGCAGCGGACCGGATATCGAGCGCTGGCACCTTAAAACTTTCCCCTTCTCTGCCGATAACCTGAACAAGCTGCGAATTATTGAGGTTACAAATCCTTGATCGAACTTACCCGACTCAACGGCAGAGCACTCGTCGTCAATTGCGATCTGATCAAATGCGTCGAATCGGCGCCCGACACCATGCTGACCCTGATTACCGGGGAAAAGATTGTGGTGCGGGAGTCATGCGCCGATGTGGTCGCGCGCGCCACTGCTTATCGCGTTCGGTTGCTGCAAGAGGCGTCTTTGGCCGGCAGCTCAGATTGCGGCCGTCGATGCGAGCGCAGAAAGCGCGGCCGCTGCACATCGCGCCTTTGTTCTGCCCAAGGCTGCAGCGGATAAAGCAGACCCGCAGTAGAGCATTTTTGAGGAGCTGGACGTGGATAAGAGCAGCATCGGTGGAATCGTAATTGCCGTCGGCGGCATTGTCAGTGGTCTGATGATGGAGGGCGGCAGCATTAGTCAGCTCCTGCAGCCAACCGCTGCCTTGATCGTGCTTGGGGGAACACTCGGTGCCGTCATGGTGCAGTTTCCTTTGAGCGCTGTTCTCGGGGCGGCGAAACAAATGGTCAAGGTCTTCACCGGCACTCCCCCGGACGGGGAGTCGTCGCTCAAGCAGTTGATCGACTTCGCCAACAAGGCGCGGCGCAGCGGCATCGTCTCTTTGGATCGCGAGGTGGCGCTCCGTTCAGGATCCCTACATGCGCCAGGCGTTGACGCTGGCCGTCGACGGCACCGATCCGGTCGAACTGCGCAAGATCATGCAGCTGGAGCTCGATAATCAGGCCGATGCCGAGGAACGGATTCCCGAGGTCTTCGAGTCGGCCGGGGGCTTCGCGCCCACCATCGGCATCATCGGCGCGGTGCTGGGTCTGATCCAGGTCATGCAGCACCTGGACAATATCGACGAGGTGGGACGCGGAATCGCGGTTGCCTTCGTCGCGACGGTCTATGGTGTGGCCACCGCCAATCTTTTGTTTCTGCCTGCGGCCGGCAAGCTGAAGCTGCGCCTGCACGAAGAGCTGATGGTGAAACAGATGGTGCTCGAAGGGGTTGTCTCCATTCTGGAAGGCCTCAATCCCCGCATGATGGAGCTGAAACTGCGCACCTTCCTCGCGGAGAGCAAGCCAGCCGGCGGACGGAGCCTAATATGAGACGCAAGAAACACAAGGGCGGCAATCATGAGCGCTGGCTGGTATCCTACGCGGACTTCGTCACGATGATCTTCGCGCTCTTCGTCGTGCTCTTTTCCAGCGCACGCAAGGACGTTACGCGGCAAACCGACATGGCGAACGCGATTGCCTCGGCATTCACGCAGTTAGGGCTCTTTCCGCCCCATACCACCACGCCGCCACTCACGGCGCAGACATCCGCCTCGGCGCAGTCGGTTGCGGTGGTCGCAAACAACGCCAGCGAATTTTCGGGCACAGCGCAGCAGCGTACCGACCTGCTCGATCTGAAGAAGCGGCTGGAGACAGAGCTTGCGACCGAGATCGCGCAACAGACCGTGGCTCTGCGGCTGTCGAAGGATGGTCTGGTGATCTCCCTGCTCGAGGCGGGGTTCTTCGACAGCGGCTCGGCGATGTACAAGCCGACCTCGCTCCCGACGATCGCGCGGATCGCCAGCCGGCTGAAGGAGCTCCCCAATGAGCTGCGCGTCGAAGGGCACACCGATGAGGTTCCCATCCACAGCTCTCAGTTTGCCTCGAACTGGGAGCTGTCGACGGGACGGGCGACGACCATCGCCAGGCTGCTGATCGAGCAGTTCCAGTTCGATCCCGCAGAAGCTGTCGGCTGCGGGATACGCGCAGTATCGGCCATTCACCTCGAACGCCAATGAGCTTGGCCGTGCGCAGAATCGCAGGGTCGACATCGTGGTGTTGCCAAGCCTCGCGCACGGAATCGTTCCCCCCATCCAGGCGGCTGCCCTTCCGGCGAAGCCTTCCGCGGGAGAGCAGCCGGTTCTGGCGCAGCACCCTAGCCGATAACGCGGCGGAGGAAGCCGCGGATGCCGAGCCAGGTGAGGGTGGCGAGGGCGACGGAGAGCATGAGCAGGATCATGGCGGGCGGCATGTGCGGAAGCTGCGGGGTGAGCGCGGCGCGGAGGCCTTCGCTCATATAGACGATGGGGTTGATGAGGACGCCGACCTGCAGCCAGCGGATGTGGGTGAGCGCGGCCCAGGGGTAGTAGACGCAGCCGAGGAAGGTGATGGGGATGACGACGACGCTGAAGATGAGGCCGATCTGCTGCGGCTTGACGGTGGTGCCGATGGTGAGACCGAGGGCGCCCGCGGTGAGCGAGGCGAGAACGACGACGAGGATCAGGAAGGGCCAGCTGGCGACGTGGGTGACCGGGCGGACGGCGGGGACGAAGGTGGCGAGCGGGATAGACGATGGCGGCGGCGAGGACGCTCTGGACGGCGGAGAAGACAGATCTTCTCGATGGCGACGGCGGCGACCGGCAGCGGGCACATGACGCGGTCGTCGATCTCGCGGGTGCTGCCGAACTCGATGGCGAGCGGGAAGGGCGACGGCGGCGATGCCGGAGAACATGATGCCGACGGCCATGAGGCCGGGGAGGAGAACGGTGGAGAAGGCGTCGCCGCCGCCCATCATGCTGGCGGTGGGGTTCATGGCGCTGGCGCCGTGACCGGCGGGGCCGCTCATGCTGGGGATGACGTAGGTGAAGACGAAGAGGAAGAGCAGCGGGTTCATGCAGACGCGGATGAGGAAGGGGAAGAGCTCGCGGCGCAGGACGTAGAGATCGCGCAGGAAGAGGCCGGTGAAGGCGCGCAGGTACTGGATGGGCTGGGAGACCTGGGTGGGGGTGGGAGGGGCGACGATGGTGGCGGTGGTCATGGGTCCGTCCTGGAGACTTACGAGCATCAAGGCAGCGTGCGAGAGCGGATACATGCGCTGGTTACGAGCTTCAGTCCTGCGGCATTAGGTGTGAGGTCTCCGCTACTCGCGGAGGTCGCGGCCGGTGAGGCGGATGAAGACGGTCTCGAGGCTGGCTTCGGTGATGGCGAGGTCGCGGAGGCCGTAGGGGTTGGCGGTCTGGACGATGTCGGCGAGCAGGCCGTCGCCGCTATGGGCGAGGACGCGGAGGCCGTCGGGGAGGGGCTCGACGCCGCTGACGCCGGGGAGGGGCGGAGGGCGGCGGTGAGCGGGCGAGGCGTTGGATCGCGAGGGCGGCGGGGCTGAGGGCGAGGTCGAAGAGCTTCTCGGCGCCGATGGACTGCTTGAGGGCGGCGGGGGTGTCCTCGATGAGGATCTTGCCGTGGTCGATGATGGCGATGCGGTCGCAGAGCTCGTCGGCCTCTTCCATGTAGTGGGTGGTGAGGACGACGGTGATGCCCTGCTCGCGGAGGCCGCGGACGGCGTCCCACATGGCGATGCGGGACTGGGGATCGAGGCCGGCGGAGGGCTCGTCGAGGAAGAGGACCTTGGGGCGGTGGGCGATGGCGCGGGCGATCTGGACGCGCTGGGCGAGGCCGCCGGAGAGCTGGGCGGGGTAGGCGTCGGCGCGCTCGGTGAGCAGGAACTGCGCGAGGAGCTGGTTGGTGCGGTGGGTGGCCTCGGCGCGGGAGAAGCCGAAGTAGAGGCAGTGGAAGTGGATGTTCTCGAAGATGGTGCAGGCGCGGTCGAGGGTGTTGTACTGGGGGACGACGCCGATGGAGCGGCGGGCGATGGCGGGCGCGGCGACGACGTCGATGCCGTCGATGCGGACCGGCCGGCGGTGGGCAGGGCGCGGGTGGTGCAGATGCTGATGGTGGTGGTCTTGCCGGCGCCGTTGGGGCCGAGCAGGCCGTAGAGCTCGCCCTCGCGGACGTTGAGGTCGATGCCATCGACGGCGGTGACGCGCTGCTTGCCTTCGTAGATCTTCTTGAGGCCCTGGATTTCAACGATCACGCGTGGAGTGCTCCTGTTGCTGCTCAGTTGACCGGGTTGGGTTGTGGGTGGTGGTTTGCCCTTCGATTATAGGCATATAGGCACGGCTCGAGGCATGGACGAAGAGTGCTTTTGTCGGAGGTGCGACAGACGTTCGTATCATCGCAGCATGGAACGAGACAGGATGGTGGGGTGAGCGTAGAATGCCTGCATGTCCAAAGGCTGGGAGAGCAAATCCGTCGAAGAACAGCAGGCAGCCGCCGCAGCCAGGCTGGAAACGCCGCGCCACCAGGCGCGGCCGAGGAGGCGGAGCGCAAGCGCCAACGGCAGGCACTGGAGCTGCAGCGCGAACGCATCCTGTCGGAGCGAACCTCGAGCCCGCACCGGCGGTCGGCACTGTCGGCTGCGCTGATCGACATTGAAGAGAGGCTGGCGCAGCTGGGCTGGACGATCCACCTGTAACGCGGCCCTGAGCTGCCTCTCTACACGGCGCTCGGTCTGCGTGTGCTGCGTCTGAGAGGACGTGCTGGGAGAGCGACAGGAGATTTCCTTCGGGATCCTTGAACCAGGCGACCTTGTCTCCGTTGGGGAAGGTGAAGACGGCGTTTTCGTCGGCGGGCATGCCGGGGAAGCGCTCGAAGACGGCGCCTTTTGCGTTGAGATCGGCGACGGCGGCCTGGATGTCGTCGACCTCCCAACCGAGGACGGTGCCGTGAGCGGGCGTGAACTGCTGCGCCTTGCCGACGCGCAGCATGGCCGCCGCGGGTATCGAAGGCGAGGGCGTGGGCGTCGTCGGAGATGAGGCGGAAGCCGAGGACTTCGGTGTAGAAGCGGACGCGCGGCATCGGGATTGGTGGTGACCAGAAACCCGACCATACTTTTGAGATCGGCCATGAGAAAAGGCTCCTTCTTCCTCGCTGTGAGTGCGCGAGGGAGAGGGAGCCTTTATATCATTCGGCTGCGGCCTGCGTTGCGACTGTTCGTTACGCGCGGCGGTTGAAGGTGAGCGAGTTGCCCTGGTCGATGGAGGTGAGCAGGATCTCGTGGATGTTGACGTGGGCGGGACGGGAGGCGGCCCAGACGATGGTGTCGGCGACGTCCTCGGCCTGCAGCGGGGTGATGTTCTGGTAGACCTTGGCGGCCTTCTCGTTGTCGCCACGGAAGCGGACCTGGCTGAACTCGGTCTCGACCATGCCGGGATCGACGGAGGTGACGCGGACCGGGGTGCCCATGAGGTCGAGCTTGAGGCCCTCGCTGATGGCGCGCTCGGCGGCCTTGCTGGCGCAGTAGACGGCGCCGTTGGCGTAGGTCATGTGGCCGGCGGTGGAGCCGAGGTTGATGACGTGGCCGAGGCCGCGCTCGACCATGCCGGGAACGAGGGCGCGGGTGACGTGGAGCAGGCCGAGGACGTTGGTGGAGATCATCTCGTTCCAGTCCTGGGGGTCCTGCTCGTACACCTTGACGAGGCCGCGGCTGAGGCCGGCGTTGTTGACGAGGACGGCGATGCTGCGCCAGTCCTCGGGCAGGGACTTCGAGGGTCGATTCGACGGCGGCGGGATCGGAGACGTCGAGCGAGAAGGCGTGGACGGCGGGGGCGCCGGCCTCGAGGAGCTGCGGCTTGAGCGCTTCGAGGAGGTCGAGACGGCGGGCGCAGAGCAGGAGCTTTGCGCCCTCACGCGCGAAGGCGAGGGCTGAGGCTTTGCCGATACCGGAGCTGGCGCCGGTGATGAAGACAATTTTGTCGCGAAGGGATGCCATATTCCTTTATACCGTATTCTTGTTCCTCGGCTGTGGCGGAGAGGCAGGTTCACTATCTATATCGCTATCTATAGGGAGATAGCCAGAGACCTGCGGAGTGGAATTGCGCGGTTCGGGAGAGACGGCTACGCGATCCCCACTGTGCAGGGCACGATGCAACTGTTCCCTGCATCGGTCGGAGATGACGTTTGCCGGATCTGCGGCTTACTGCTGCTTCTCTGGAGGCGGAGTTGACTGGCCGGTAGGAAGCGGGGAGCCTGGGACAGCGGGAGCTGCCGGAGCGGCGGCTGGGACCGGTCTGCTGGGCGACGCCGATGGCATCGCCGGAGACGACCATCTGCACGCGACGGTTCTGGGCGCGGCCCTGGGAGGTGGCGTTGTCGGCGACGGGATCCTGCTTGCCGTAGCCGGCGGCGGTGACGTTGTTGATGGGGACGCCCTGGGAGACGAGGAAGTCCCTGACCGTGAGCCGGAGCGATTCTCCGAGAGCTTCTGGTTGTAGTCGTCGCTGCCGACGCTGTCGGTGTAGCCCTCGACCTGGAGCTTCAGGCCGGGGTAGGCCTGGAGGATGCCGGAGACCTTGGCGAGCGCGATCTTGGTGTCGGGCTTGAGGGTGTACTTGCCGGTGTCGAAGAGGACGTCGGACATATGGACGATCAGGCCGCGGGCGGTCTCGCTGGTGGCGAGGACGCTGTTGAGCTGGGCGCGGAGCTGTTCGCGGACGGCGTTGGCGTCCTGCGCGCTCTTGGTGGCCTCGGCGGCGTGGGCGCGGGCGGTGGCGGCGTCGGCCTCGGCGCGAGCGCGCTCGGCGTCGGCCTTCTCCTTTTCGGTCTGCGCCTGCTCGGCGGCGAGCTGCGACTGCATGGCCTGCTGCTGCGCCTGCTGCTGCGGCGAGGTCGGCGTTGCGCTGGCGCTCGGCGGCCTGCTGGCGCAGGGTGACGAGGCGGGCGTCCTCGGAGCGCTGCACGGCCTGACGGGCCATGGTGACCTCCATCTTGCGGTCGCCGTGCTTGTTGCTGTCGGCGTCGTCGGCGTTCTGGAGATCCTGCTTGGCCTCCTGCATGATGTCGGGCGGCGTACTTTTCGGCACCGACGGAGGCGGCGTAGGCGTAGGCGTTGTGGGCCTCGTAGAGCTCGAGCGGCGAGGTCATGTTGCGGGTGATGGGGTCGGCGACGGTGTGGGCGCCCTCGGTGGCGGCGGCATACATGCCGCGCGGCAGCAGAGCGTAGTGGACGTTCACCTGTTCGAGCTCGCCGTGTGGTCTTGTTGGGGCGGATCACGTTCTGCAGCACGACGACGTCGGAGGGCTGGCTGACGGAGAAGTAGGGCTCGGCGGTGACGATCATGCCGAAGGACTGGAAGGAGGTGGTGACGCGGATGGTGTCCTTGTCGTGGCTGGGGAGGACCTCGCCGAGGTTGACGGGGCGGCCGTCGGCGCTGATGGCCCAGAGGACGTAGGTGAGGTACTCCTTGCCGAAGCCGTTGGCGGGGGGCAGGCCTTTGAAGTTGGCGTCGATGGTGATGCCGCCGCGCTCGCTGGTGACCTTGGCCTCGCCCTTGGCGGCGGGGAGCAGCGAGGTGCCCTCGAAGCCGATGGTGGTGGAGCCGCTGCGATGAAGGTAGTTCACGGCATCGAGATTCCGCTGCACGACATTGATGTGGTAGATATAGACGCCGTTTTGTTCGGTGATGCCGTTCTGCTTCTCCTGCTGCGGTCTGGGTGTCCTGCGGGCTGCGGCCGACTGCGGGGCCGAGCCGCCGGGTTGCTCCTGCGCCGCGGCTGGCAGGGCGGTGTAGGAGGCGGCGGCCAGAGCAGAAGCGCTGCGGAGATACATGCAGGGAGGAATGGCGCACGGAAGGACCGAGCGAGGACCGTTCTGAGGAGCTTGCATGTTGATCGTTCTCCTTGCCCTTAGGGGCGCATATCGGTGCTGGGGAGACCCTGCAGATTCGCTTGCGATTTAGGGCGGTGCGCGGGGTCTCGCCCTCTCTTTACGATGCCCATGGGGGGTACAAAGGTGTCCGCGGGCTCAGGAATGGCGTAAATGGCTGAAACAAGAAATCGTTTTTGAAGAGAAAACCGGTCCCGAGGCACGCGAAACTTTTCTGGCGGAATGCAATGCGTCTGTATGGTTACAATCAACAATCCATTCTTTTCCCGCAGACGACGGCTGCGAACTTGCTCTCCAGGCCGCATCCCGTCTGATGATCGCTTCGGCCTTTTCAAACTTGAGCTCTTTCAGGAGTCCCATGCACTTGAAGAACATTGCTTCCCTTCTGATCCTGTCCGGCGGACTGTACTTCGGACACGCTACCACAGCCTTCGGGCAGAGCATCGACACGAGTTCGAGCCAGACGATCGATGCCGGGCTTCGCGGCGGCCGATGATGGACCGGCGGCGGCGCCGAAGAAGCCGGTGAGCTTCGACCTTACGGCGATCGATAAGACGCGCCGATCCGTGTACGAACTTCTATCAGTACGCCTGCGGAAACTGGATGAAGAACAATCCGATTCCCTCGGACCAGGTGCGGTGGGGCCGGTTCAACGAGCTGACGGAGCGGAACAACTATCTGCTCTATGAGGATCTGAAGGCGGCGGCCGAGGCTCCGAAGACGCCGCTGCAGAAGAAGTACGGCGACTACTTTGCCGCCTGCATGAATGTGGACGAGGTCGACAAGCTGGGCGCGAAGCCGATCGCGCCGCTGCTGGCGGAGATCGACGGGCTGAAGGAGAAGAAGCAGATCGCGGCGCTGAACCTGGAGCTGACGAAGAAGTACGGCGGCACGGCGCTGTTCTTTGTCGGCGTGCAGCAGGACCAGATGGACTCGAGCAAGCAGATTCTGGGAACCGGACAGGGCGGACTGACGCTGCCGGACCGGGACTACTATCTGACCGACGATGCGCGGAGCCAGAAGCTGCGCGAGCAGTATGTGGCGCACATGACGAAGATGTTCGTGCTGCTGGGCGACTCCGAGGAGAAGGCGGCGAGCCGAGGCGGCCGACGTGATGCGGATCGAGACGGCGCTGGCCAAGGGCTCGATGAGCCGCGTGGATCTGCGCGATCCGGCGAAGCGGTATCACATCATGACGGTCGCCGAGGTTGCGGGACTTTCGCCGGACTATGACTGGAAGCAGTATCTGGATGGGCTGGGACTGGGCGAGGCGAAGACGCTGAATGTGGCGTCGCCCGGATTTGTGAAGACGGTCAACGAGGAGATCGAGACCGAGAGCCTTCCGGCGCTGAAGAGCTATCTGCGCTGGCAGGCGCTGCACGGCGCGGCGCCGTACCTGTCGAAGCCGTTCGAGGAGGAGAACTTCGACTTCTTCAACCGCGACGCTGAACGGGCAGAAGGAGGAGCAGCCGCGCTGGAAGCGCTGCACCCGGCTGACGGATGACGCGCTGGGCGAGGCGGTGGGGCAGGACTGGGTGAAGGAGAACTTCCCGCCCGACGCGAAGGCCAACATGGAGAAGCTGGTGGCGGCGCTCGAGCAGCTCGCTGGGCGAGGACATCCAGAGCCTGCCGTGGATGAGCGGACGCGACCAAGAAGGAGGCCGAGGCGAAGCTGGATGCGATCCGGCAGAAGATCGGCTATCCGGCGAACTGGCGCGACTACAGCGCGTTGACGGTGAAGCGGGACGACCTGCTGGGCAATATCCAGCGCAACGCGATCTTCGAGCGCAACCGCAACCTGGCCAAGCTGGGCAAGCCGGTGGACGAGCAGGAGTGGGGCATGACGCCGCCGACGGTGAACGCGTACTACAATCCGCCGCAGAACGACATCAACTTCCCGGCGGGGATTCTGCAGCCGCCGTTCTACTCGAACAGCATGGACCCGGCGGTGAACTTCGGCGGCATCGGCGTGGTGATCGGCCACGAGATGACGCACGGCTTCGACGACCAGGGCTCGAAGTACGACCTGCACGGCAATGTGCGGACGTGGTTCACGCCGGAGGATCTGAAGCAGTTCAACGAGCAAGACCAGCTGCGTGGCCGACGAGTACTCGGGCTTCCAGGTGGCCGAGGGGCAGAATCTGAATGGGCGGTTGACGCTGGGCGAGAACACGGCGGACAACGGCGGCATTCGGATCGCGTTCCAGGCGCTGCAGGAGACGCTGGCGAAGGACCCGAACGCGCTGGCGGGCTACACGGACGGCGAGAAGGATGGGTATACGCCGGCGCAGCGGTTCTTTATCGCGTTCGGCCAGGTGTGGTGCGAGAACCAGACCGAGCAGAGCGCGCGGGTGCTGGCCAAGACGGACCCGCACAGCACGGGCGAGTGGCGGACCAACGGAACGGTGCAGAACTTCGACGAGTTCGGCAAGGCGTTCGGCTGCAAGGTGGGTCAGCCGATGATGCCGGTGAAGTCCTGCCGCGTCTGGTAGTTGCGGCCAATGGGCTGTAAACAAAGGGCTCGGGCTTCGGCTCGGGCCCTTTTTTTCGAGTCTCTGCGGGCGACTTATTGCGCCGTCCGGGGTTGAGAAGGATCAGAGAAGGAGCGGTGCGAAGCGGTTACCAAAGAGAGTTTCAAAGCGTCTAAAACGAACCAGAACAATGTACGTCCAATGTGGCATAAACTGACGACACCTTCTACAATTAGCGAAGGTTTTATCCCTACAGAATTGCTCGCAGCCAAAGGCGGCAGATCAACGTCCGCTGGCGAGGATTAAGGAAGCGCATGACGTTGAGCAGGATTGGCCGGATTTCGATGGCCTTGGTAGTATCCGTGGCGATGGGGCTGGGCATGACTTCGTGTGGTGGCGGCACGATCGGCTACATGTGGGTTCTTGGCACGCAATATAACAATATCGCCGCCTTCAAGATCGACGATTACACGGGAAACCTGACGCAGGCAGTAGGATCGCCCTTCGCGTCGGCGGGCACCAATCCGGTAATGTTGGCGTTGAAGTCGGGCGGTCGCTACCTGTATGTGCTGAATGCCGGCAATCGGCGACGCACCCGCCCGCGAACATTGCGATGTTCAGCGTGGGCGGCGACGGCACCCTGACCTTCCAGCAGTCCTACTCGAGCCAGGGAACGAACCCGGTCTGGATCACGACGGACAGCACGGGCAACTTCCTGTATGTTCTCGACCAGCAGGCGCCGGACTTTGCGACGACCGGCAATGGCGATATCACGGCGTTCTCGCTGGACCCGAACACCGGCCGGCCGTCGCTGATCACCAATGCGAGGTCAAGGGACCGACGGGCGCGCAGCTGACCTACTTTGAGGTTGGACCGCATCCGCTGGAGATGCAGTACTCCTCCAACGGCTGTATCTATACTCTGGACGAGCCGCTGACCAATGGCCTGCCGACCTCGGGCACGCAGACGATCTACCCCTATGCGATGTCGACCACGACCGGTCAGCTGACGCAGACGACCAACTCGACGATTGCCCTGCCTACGGCGGCGGCGACCTCGGTGAACGTCGGCGGCAACTATGTTTACGTGACCGACGCCGGCTCGACGGTGGGTGGACCGGGATCGATCCTGCCCTACACGCAGGGCACGGCGTGCTCGCTTGTCGCCGGTAACGGGCGGCACGGTGACGAACCTTCCGACCACTTCGAACCCGATCCAGACGCTGACGGTGACCGGCACGGCAGGCAGCTTCCTGTACGTGGCGAACCACTCGAACGCGAACTCGAACTATGCCAATAGCTCGATCTCCGCATTCACCATTCTGTCGAACGGTCAGCTGCAGGCGGTGGGCGATCCGAACAATCCGTACTCGACGGGTTCTGGTCCGGTGTGTATCGCCGAAGATCCGACCAAGCAATATATCTACACGTCGAACTACGATGGAACCGTAACCGGAAAGCTGTTGAGCGCGAGCAAGGGCCAGTTGAGTGGCCTGACCCGTGGTTCGAGCTTCCCCGCAGTAGGCTTGGCGAGCTGCATGGTGATCAGCCCGGATACCGGCTACTAAGCCCTGGTCCGGAAGATGGTTGTGCAACTCCAGCGGCTTGGAGCGTTCAGAAGGCGCTCCAGGCCGCTATTCCCCTCAAAGTTAGATCCTCAAGAAGAGCCACACGCGGAAACGATCTGCAGCGGAGCAAGGGAAGCACATGAAGTCAGCGAGTGAGATGGGCCGCGGGGTTGGATTTGGACCGGTGGCGTCGAAGAAGCTTTTAGCCTCCAAGAAGCTGTGGGCTTCGATCCTGACGTTGGTCGCGCTGCCGTGGGTTGTCGCGTGCGACAACAACTCGACGCTGGGGTATGTTTACGCTACCTCCGCGAGTGCCAGTACCGGCGTGATCAATACCTATAACATCAATTACCAGACGGGCCAGCTGAAGGCTCTGCCCGACTCGCCGGTGCCTTCGGGCGGACGAAATCCGATTACGCTGGTGGCCGATCCGGTCAACCACATCTTCTTATATGTTCTGAACCACGACGACAGCACGGTCGTTCAGGTGGGCATCGGTACCGACGGTAAGCTCTATCCGGATAGCACGTACAACTCGACGGGCAGCTTCCCGACCGCGGCGGCGATCTCTCCCGACGGCAAGTTTCTCTATGTGACGTACACCTACCAGTCGTGCCTGGCCGGCAACGTGGAACAGAACGGCGGCACGAATCCGAACTGCTCGGCTCCGCAGAACGGCTTTACCACGGCAAGCCCTGGACCGGGCGGCATCACGATCTTCCCGATCAACAGCGACAACTCGCTGGGAACCGCGATGGACCTGCCGATCGGCAAGACTCCGATTGGGATTGTGACCAGCGCGGATAACAACTACGTCTATGTGGTGTCGCAGGATCCGCTGGCGACCTCCGACCGACCACGGGCCAGACCGGCAACCTGTTTGCGTTCGCGCGGAACACGACCACGGGTGCGCTGACGCCGCTGGCCGGCTCGACGATCAATCCCTGCCAAGGGCGATGTGTCCTCCAACGGCTATCCGTCGGGCATGCTGCCGGGTGGCGTGATCGAGGACTCCAGCTCGTCGCACCTGTACGTGACCGACTTCGCCGGCAACATGGTCTACGGCTACTCGATCGCGAACGGCGTTCCGACGCAGACTTGGATCGGCGACGACCGACGCCGGTCCGGAGGGCATGGCGCTGACGCCGAACGGCACCTATCTCTACACGGCGAACTATACCGGTGGCACGATCGGGGGCTATTCGCTGCCCTCGGGCACTCCCGTAGCCGTGAACACCGGGCAGAATTCGCAGGCGGGGCAGAGCACGCAGGCCGGCACCGGCATCACCTGCGTCACCATCGAGCAGCAGCTCGGAATCTATCTGTACACGTCCAACTCGTTGGGCAACAACGTGACCGGCGAGCAGATTACGTCAGCCGGCGGATTGGATCCCATCATCGGTTCGCCGTATGCGGCCAGCACCCTGCCGACCTGCATCATCAACGTACCGCGCGTCACCTTCCGGTAAACGCGGTTTTGACGATGGCGCAGTAGCAATTACAGATTTTTAGCGGGCAGCGCAAGCTCTCGCGGGATGAAGGAAGCGCAATGGACTGGATGAAATTGAGCCGACGGGCGATGGCCCCGGTAGGTATCTTGGCGGCATCTCTGGCGATGGTTAGCTTGACGGCCTGCACTCGCGACTACACGTTGGCGTACATGTATGTGACGACCGCGAAGAGCACTCCTGGCGTCATCGACCAGTACACGGTGGACTACCAGTCGGGCGCGCTGGTGCAGTTTGGCACGCCGGTGACGGCGGGCAATCTGCCGGTGGCGTCGGTGACGGCTCCGAACGCGGAGTGGATCTATGTCGTGAACCAGGGTGACTCGACGGTGCAGCAGTTCACCATCGGCTCGGGCGGCGCAGCTCACGGCGAAGACGGCCTATCCGACCGGCAAGATGCCGACGGCGGTCGCGGTGAACACGGCGGGAACCTTCCTCTATGTGACCTACACGGGTGGCTTCAACACGGTCAATCCGGCGATCAATGCGATCACCGGCGTCAATCCGTGTCACCGGCACGAACCCGGCGATGTTCGGCGGCATCTCGATCTTCCCGATCAACAGCGACGGCTCGCTGGGCACGCCGATCAATCAGCAGATGGGCGTCGGCCCGGTCGGCGTGACGGTCGCGAACTTCAACACGACGGTGTACGTGGCCAACCAGGGCGACCTGAACAGCAGCCCGGTGATCCAGCCGATCGTGCAGGCCTTTACCGCCAATGCGACCACCGGCGCGCTGACGCCGATCGCCGGCAACACGACCGAGACGGTTGGCAGCACCGAGCGTCAGCGGATTCTCCTGCCGGCGTGCAGCCGAGCGCAATCGCCGAGGATCCGACCGGCCGCTTCGTGTATGTGACCGACGAGGCTGCGAACCAGCTGATCGGCTACGTGGTTCAGGCGGGCGGCGCTCTGCTGGCGATGGTGAATGGACCCTTTGCGACCGGCCAGTACCCGGTGGCGGTCACGGTCGATCCGCGCGGCGAGTATGTGTACGTCTCCAACTACAACGCGCGCTCGATCAGCGCCTACGCGCTGAACACCTCGAGCGGAGCCCCCTCGGCGGTGGCCGGAACGACGATCATGACCGATCCGAACCCGGTCAGCATCACCATCGATCCGGCGCTCGGCGTGTATCTCTACACGGCGAACAACCTGGCGAGCACGGTGACGGGTGCGCAGTTGAACTCGAATACCGGCGCTCTGGTGTCGATCCAGAACACCCCCTTCCCCGCCTCGGGCACCCCGACCAGCGTGGCGATTGCGGCCAACGGATCGCACCCGACCGAAGCTGCTCCAACCCTAGTCCCAAGCAGCAACCAACAGAGAAAGGCTCCGCTTCGGCGGGGCCTTTTCTGTTTGCGAAGGAGCACGCGAACCGTGAATTTGATGGGAAATACACTCCGGCAGGCGAGCAGCCTCGGCTAGAATGGGCGGCAACCATAGGAGCCCTCTTTTCATGCACTTATCCCGAGTATTGTGTGCCTGCCTGCTGCTTACGACCACTGCCCTCCCTGCTGAAAGCAAGAATCCCGCCGACTATCCGCTGCGTCTGCATATCTTCGGCCACAACCAGACGACCTTTTACCACAACCGGTACGCGGAGGAGTCCAAGGGCGAGGGTCGCGCCAACCTGTTTGAAAACGGCGACGTCCACGGCATCGACTTCAGCTTCGACTGCTCGCAGAAGCTCAGGTCCTCCTTCGGCTTCGAGACCTATCCGGCGCGCTGGAAGAAGGGGCACCAGGAGATGACGGTCCTGCTCCCGGTCTTCGGCAAGGACAACGCCTTCTTTACCTGCGACCTGAAGACGCAGGTGAAGGAGTATGCCTACGAACCCGGCAGAGACGGGCTGACCTCCGAGTCGCCGGCGGAGTACAAGGCGTGGATGGTGAAGCACGACTACGACCCGGAGCATGGCAAGAATGTGCCGACGCGCACGGCTCCGGCGGCAGGCGGCCAGACGTCTCCGGCTGCCGGCTCCGGCGACTTCCGCGCAGCAGTAGGCTTCTGAGGCTTCTCTAGACCGTCAAGACCAAGGGCGCACATACCGTGTATGTGCGCCCTTGGCTGCGTCTGGAAGCGCCTAGCGGCGGCTGTAGGAGAGGGTGTTGAAGTCGGCGTCTGCCGGGGCCTTGGGGGCGGCGGCGCGGGTGGAGAAACGACGCGTGAGCGCCTTGCGCGCCGGCGTCTCGACGAAGTGGTGGACCAGCAGGGCGAGCGCGATCACGGCGGCGTAGGTGATCCAGGGATCGAGCGCGGCCAGATGCAGGTGCTCCATCAGGTGGGTGTTGCGGATCAGCAGCAGCACGTTGAAGTGCAGCAGGTAGAGGCAGAAGGTCGCCTGTCCCAGGATGACCAGCGGCCGGAAGGAGAAGGCCGAGGAGAGCAGGTGCGGGCCGCTGAGACCGAGGGTGAGCGCGGCAAAGAGCGGCATCAGCAGGCCGCCGTGCAGCAGGATGTAGGGCAGGCGCGGCATCGCCGTATAGAACGTGACGCCGAGTACGGCAGCGAGACCGCCGCCAGCAGGAGGCGCTGACGCGACGAAAGGAT
Organism: uncultured Acidobacteriaceae bacterium; assembly: GCA_963755245.1. GTDB lineage: Bacteria > Acidobacteriota > Terriglobia > Terriglobales > Acidobacteriaceae > Edaphobacter. The sequence goes on from CAVWJY010000019.1 coordinate 71,933, forward strand.
CAGCCGCGACTGCAACCGGCCCAGCGTGACGCCGCACAGGAAGGTGCAGATGTAGGGCGGCGGCGTGTACTTGAGCAGACGCACCAGGTAGGTCGGAGGTGTAGCGGTCGGCTCCGGCGGCCAGGTGGTCGGGGTTCAACAGGATGTAGAGCGTGTGCGGGACGAGGCCGATGAGCCACAGCGTGAGCAGCAGCGCGATCAGGCGGCTCGGGCGCTCCGGCAGCGGGATGCGGATCAGCCACGGGAAGGCGAGGTACAGCATGAACTCGCAGGAGAGCGTCCAGGCCACGGTGTTCCAGAAGGTGGCGAGGTTGGGCGACCAGCCCTGCAGCAGCAGCGGGGTAAGGAGGATGCCCTTCCAGAACTCGGCGTGGGAGCGGGCGCCCCACTCGCTTTCGAGCATCTGGTAGGAGAGCGCGAGGGCGACCAGGTAGACGGGGTAGAGACGGGAGAAGCGGGCGACCCAGAAGTCGCGCTTGACCAGCGGCGTGGGCCGCTCGGCGTAGTTGTAGGCGAGGATGAAGCCGGAGATGAGGAAGAAGAAGCCCACGAAGACGAAGCCGTTGTTGAAGATGGGCGCAAGGATCTCCATGTGCGGCGGCGTGAAGTGGAAGAAGACGATGCTCAGCGCGAGCAGGGTGCGCAGACCGGTCAGGGCGGTCAACGGCGGTTTACGAACGATGGCCGGCGCGGCCGTGGCGACTGCAGGCGTCAACGGGGACTCTTCACTTTCTTACTTGGATGATAGACGGGATGGGACGGGACGGCGTCTCAATCCGGCCGAATTTCGTGGATTCGCTGCGGATTCGATGTGGTGCGGTCCAAAATCGATCAGAAAAATAGAACCGGCTGCTGGAATCGGAGGATCCCAGCAGCCGAAGACCTGTGGTTTAGGCGGTGACGAGCGAACCGAGCTTTTCGCCCTTGATCACGCGCACGATGTTGCCCTGCTCGCGCATGCTGAAGACCATGGTGGGCAGGTTGTTGTCCTTGCAGAGCGAGACGGCGGTCTGGTCCATCACGCGCAGGTTCAGGCGCAGGATGTCCATGTAGGTCAGCTCTTCGAGCTTGGTGGCGTTGGGATCGAGCTTGGGATCGGCGGTGTAGATGCCGTCGACCGAGGTGGCCTTGAGCAGGATGTCGGCCTTGATCTCCATCGCGCGCAGGCTGGCGGCGGTGTCGGTGGAGAAGAAGGGATTGCCGGTGCCGGCGGCGAAGATGACGATGCGGCCCTTTTCGAGGTGACGCATGGCGCGGCGGCGGATGTAGGGCTCGGCGACCTGGTGCATCTCGATGGCCGACATGACGCGGCAGAAGAGGCCGAGCTTTTCGATGGCGTCCTGCAGCGCGATGGCGTTGATGACGGTCGAGAGCATGCCCATGTGGTCGGCCGCAACACGATCCATATCAATGGCTTGCTGGGCGACGCCACGGAAGAAGTTGCCCCCGCCGACGACGATGCCGATCTCGCAGCCGAGGGCGTGAACGGCGGCGATCTCGGCGGCTACTTTGTGAATGAAGATGGCATCGATGCCGAAACCGCGGCCTGCGGCCAGTGCTTCTCCTGAAAGCTTGAGCAGAACTCTTTTGTACATATCAGCTCCAAGTATCGCATGCGGGATCGCGGAATCTGGCCGGGCGACAGCCGCCGGGTGGCTGCGGCCGCGGCGCCGCCCGCGCCGGTCTCGCCGGTCTGCGCCGATTTACGGGACGAGGAGGTTGTCGATCAGGCGGGTGGTGCCGACCTTGGCGGCGATCGCAACCAGGGTGCCGGGAACCGCCTCCTGCACGGGAAGAAGGCTATCGGGATCGACGATGACGAGGTAGTCGAGAACCGCTTGCGGCTGTTGCTGCAGGCACGCGAGACCGGCCGCGAGGAGGGCTGCGGCGTCCCGCTCGCCTGCGGCGATCTGCTGCGCGATGGCGTCGAGCGTGCGCGGGAGGATGAGCGCCTGGGCGCGTTCCTCGGCGCTGAGGTAGCGGTTGCGGGAGCTGAGCGCGAGGCCGTCCTCGTCGCGCACGATGGGGCAGGCGATGAGCTCGAGCGGGAAGTTCAGGTCGCGGGCCATCTGGCGCAGCACGGCGAGCTGCGCGGCGTCCTTCTGGCCGAAGTAGGCGCGATCCGGCTGGACGATGTGGAAGAGCTTGGCGACGACCGTCGCGACGCCGACGAAGTGGCCGGGGCGGGAGACGCCGTCGAGGCGCGTGGCGACGGGGCCGGGATCGACGGTGGTGGTTGCAGCCTGCGCGTACATCTCGTCGGGCGTGGGGGCGAAGAGGAGATCGACGCCCGCGCGCTCGAGCTGCGCGCAGTCGTCGGCGAAGGTGCGTGGGTACTTGGCGAGATCCTCGTTGGGACCGAACTGCAGCGGGTTGACGAAGATGCTGGCGGCGACGATGGAGTTCTCGCGGCGGGCGCGATCGACCAGCGACAGGTGCCCGGCGTGGAGAGCGCCCATGGTGGGAACGAGGCCGAGGCTGCTCGCCGAGCGCGCGGAGGTCGCGGATCGCCTGGCGCATGCCGGCGATGGTGTCACAGATCTGCATGAGTCTTCTCTTTGGGTTGGGCTTGTGGGTTGCGACAAGCTTAGATTTGGACGCCGCTGGGCAGGTGGTAGCTCTCCTGCTCGGTGGGGAAGGTGCGGGCCTCGACGTCGCTCTTGTAGGCGTCGACGGCGTGGCGAATCGCGGCGCCGACGTCGGCGTAGCGGCGGACGAACTTCGCCGGCGGCGAGAAGGTGAGCGTCAGCATGTCGTGCAGCACGAGGATCTGGCCGTCGCAGTCCGGGCCGGCTCCGATGCCGATGGTGGGGATGTCGAGCTCCGCGGTGAGGATCGTGGCGAGCTCGCGCGGCATGCCTTCGAGCACGATGGCGAAGCATCCCGCCTGCTGCAGCGCGAGCGCGTCCTGGCGGAGCTGGTCGATGGCCTCGAGCGTCTTGCCCTGCACGCGATAGCCGCCCATGCGATGCACCGACTGCGGCGTGAGGCCGATGTGCGCCATGACGGGAATCTCGGCGTCGGTGAGGCGGCGAACCAGCGTGGCGCGGTTGGCGCCGCCTTCGATCTTGACGGCCTCGGCGCCGGCTTCCTTGACGAAGCGCAGGGCATTGGCGACGCCCTCGCGATCGTCCACCTGATAGCTGCCGTAGGGCATGTCCGCGACCAGCAGAGCGCGCTGGACCGCACGCCGAACGCCGCGCGTGTACAGCAGCATCTCGTCGAGCGTGATGGCGAGCGTGTTGGGCTGGCCCTGCATCACCATGGCGAGCGAGTCGCCGACCAGGATCAGGTCGAGGCCAGCCTCGTCGATGATGCGCGCGCTGGCGTAGTCATACGCGGTGACCGCCGAGATGGGCTGGTGCAACAGCTTCTTCTGTTGGAGAGAGGGGACGGTGACCTTGGCTGGTCTTCCGTTGCTGCCGGAGCCGCTTGCGCGCTCCGAGGTTGCCGCGTCGTGCTTGACCGGCTCAAACGTAGTAAGGCTCATTTGGTGGACTCCCAGTGCAGTTCCACCGCGTGCCGTGCAGTCCCTTGCGAGGCTGACCTCGGCTTTGGCCGGATACCGCCAATCACCAAGAGTAAGAGTACGCCTGGGTGCGGAATGGAGCAACCTGCAATCGCCCGACTAGCCGCCCGATGTGGCAGGCGCGTTACAGGGTTGCGTCAGTCGGCACGAAGCGCCGGTTGGGATTCCAAGTGCCTCGAAGGAGAGCGCAGGGCGACAAGCTGGTCGAGGATGCGGTCGGCCATCGCGGACTTCGACATCAAGGGCAGATCGACCCGATCCGCAGCGGTCAGGATCGTCGCGGCGTTCGCGTCGGAGTCGAAGCCGATGCCGGGCTGCGAGACATCGTTGATCACGATGGCATCGGCCCCTTTGCGCTCGAGCTTGGCGCGGCCGTTCTCGAGCGTGCTGGCCGATTCGGTCTCCGCCGCAAAGGCGATCACCAGCGTCGCCGGATCGCGATGCGCGGCGACCTCGGCAAGGATGTCCGGCGTCGGTTCGAGCTCCAGGATGAGGCCGCCGGTGCGGCGCAGCTTTTCCGACGCAACGGTCGCCGGGCGGAAGTCCGAGACCGCGGCAGCGCCGATCACGGCGGTCGCTCGGGGCAGGCTGTCGAGGACGGCGACCCGCATCTCGGCGGCGGTGGTGACGGCGACGAACTCGCAACCCGCAGGCGGCTTCAGCGCGGTCGGAGCCGAGACCAGGATCACGCGCGCCCCACGCGCGAGGGCCGCAGCGGCGAGCGCATAGCCCATCTTGCCGCTGGAGCGGTTGCCGAGAAAACGCACGGGATCGATGGGCTCGCGGGTGCCACCGGCGGTCACGAGGATGGTCTCCTGAATCGAGATCCTGTTCCCTGCCCTCCGGCCGCGTCTGGCCGAGCGCCGCAGAGCACCGCGGCCACGATCTCCGGCGTGTCCGCGAGCCGTCCGCTGCCGATCATCCCGCAGGCGAGATAGCCGCTGCCCGGAGGAACGACGACCGCACCGCGAGCCGCAAGCGTGGCTACGTTCGCCTGCGTGGCCGGGTGGTTCCACATATTCACGTTCATCGCCGGGGCAAGGACCACCGGCGCGGTGGTGGCGAGATAGAGGGTCGAGAGGAAGTCGTCGGCCAGGCCGTGAGCGAACTTGGCCAGGGTGTCGGCGGTCGCCGGAGCGACGACCAGCAGCTGCGTCGTCTGCGCCTCGGCGATGTGCTCGATGGCGGAGTCCTCCACCGCCGTGGCCGCGCTGCCTGCGTCGCTGTCGGACGGTCAGACGAGGGCCAGAGGCTGGTGATGACCTTGTGGCCGGAGAGGGCGGCGAAGCTCAGCGGCCGGACAAACTCCTCCGCTGCGCGCGTCATGACGACATGCGGGTCGAGGCCTGCCTGCTGCAGCGCGCGCACGAGCTCGAGCGCCTTGTAGGCGGCGATGCCGCCGCACACCCCGACGGTGACCTTGCGGCGAACTGGGTTCTTCTGCGGGTTCTCTGTGCTCACCGAATCCATCCTCTTCCCGGCAACTTCGAACTCAAGTTTACCGCGCTCCACTCAGCCAGGAGCTCGACCTGCCCACAAAGAGAAGACCCAGGCCGGAGCCTGGGTCTTTCTTGTGCAACGTACTGGCTTTTGCAACGTCCGAGAAGCAGCTTATGCCTCGGGAGCATCCTCGACGACGATCTTCGCCGTAGCCACGGTGAAGTTCGGATCGCCGATCTTGAAGCGGGCGAAGCGGCGGATGCTGATGTTCTCGCCGAGCTTGCCGACCTTGGTCGCGATGATCTGCGCGATCGACTGGCTCTGCTCCTTGATGAAGGGCTGCTCGAGCAGGCAGAACTCCTCGTAGAACTTGCCCAGCTTGCCCTCGAGCATCTTCTCGATGATCGCGGCCGGCTTGCCGGTGGCGGCAGCCTGAGCGCGGTAGATCTCCTTCTCGCGCTCGATGTCGGCTTCGGTCACTTCTTCCTTGCCGATGTAGCGCGGGTCGGTCGCCGCGACGTGCATCGCGATGTCCCGGAGCAGCTCCTGGAAGTCCTCGGTGCGGGCGACGAAGTCCGACTCGCAGTTCAGCTCGAGCAGGACGCCGATCTTGCCGCCGGCGTGAATGTAGGTGCCCACAGCGCCCTCGTTGGTCGAACGCGAGGCCTTCTTGGCAGCCGACGCCATGCCGCGCTTGCGCAGGACGACGAAGGCGCCTTCCATGTCACCCTTGGACTCCTGGAGAGCCTTGAGGCAATCGCCCATCGGGGCTCCGGACTTGTCGCGGAGCTCTTTTACCAGCTTGGCATCAATCTTCTTCTCTTCAGACATTATGCTTTCCTTGCTCAGGCGCACACAGGGCGCGAAGGTTGAGTTACATTGCGGTGGGAGATGAGGCTATCGAGCGAGACGTTCTTCCAGGCGGGCGAGACGTACATCCAGATCGTTGCTGGCATGGACCAGGGACTTCATGTCAGCGTCCAGCATCTGCATCCTGCTCTCGAGAGAACCGAAGCGCGCCTCAAGCGAGGTGAAACGCAGATTCAGCTGATTGAGGACGTGATTGCTCTGGAAGATACCGATGACGATGCCAACCAGAATCGTGAAGGTCGGAACGCCAATGGCAAAGTAGAGCTGGACGTTGTTCATCAGACTTTCTCCCTCGTCTCAAGCTTGGGTCTGACTCTCGCGCGCCCACTTCGAGCGCAGCCACAGGATACGCTAAGCGGCTTCACAGGAGTGTGAAGCCGCTTAGGAGTGCGCGATACTTAGGCAGTGGCTTCGGCCTGAGCCGGTGCAGCCTCGGCCTCGGGCTCAGCCGCAGCGAAGGAGCCTTGCGGATGCCGCCGCCGAGAACAGCCTCGAGATCGACAACCTCTTCGTCCTCAGCCGATGCTTCCGCGGTTCCGGCCGACTCCTGCACCTCTGCCACGACAGCCTCGGCCTCTTCGCCGATGAACTCGGGAGCGATCTCGATCTGCTGGACGTCGGCGGCTTCGGTGGCGAAGGCACGCTCGGAGACCATCTGGACGCCTTCGGCGGCCGAGTCGGCGATCTTCGTGGTGAAGAGGCGGATGGCGCGCAGCGCGTCATCGTTGCCGGGGATCACGTAGTCGACCACGGTCGGATCGCAGTTGGTGTCGACCACAGCGACGACCGGGATGCCCAGCTTGCGGGCCTCGGCCACGGCGATGGCTTCGTTGTTCGAGTCGACGATGAACAGCGCGTCCGGCAGACGCTTCATGTTCTTGATACCCGCGAGGTTCGTCGAGAGGTGCTTGCGCTCGCGCTCGAGCTTGATGACTTCCTTCTTGGTGAGCAGCTCGTAGCGGCCATCGGTGGACATGTCGTCCAGTTCCTGGAGGCGCTTGACCGACTTCTGCACCGTGACCCAGTTGGTGAGCAGACCGCCCAGCCAGCGGCTGTTGATGTACGGCATGCCGGCGCGGTTCGCCTCTTCGGCGATCGCATCCTGCGCCTGGCGCTTGGTGCCGACGAACAGGATCAGCTTGCCGGTCGAGGTCAGATCGGTGACGAACTTCGAAGCTTCCTTGAACATCTTCAAGGTCTTCTGCAGGTCGATGATGTAAATGCCGTTGCGCTCGCCGAAGATGTACTCCTTCATCTTGGGGTTCCAGCGCTTGGTCTGATGCCCGAAGTGTACGCCAGCTTCGAGCAGTTCCTTCATCGTGATATTTGCCATGGTGAGGCTCCTGTTTATAGACCGGCCTGGCTCGCGAGGTGCGGCGCCGGGTGGTCTGGATTGATCCCTAGCGATGAAGCGTCGGGAGATTGAACACCTTGCCGCGAGGGTAAGCCCGCGGGTGAAGCGAACGCAGGAGGCCGGGCGAAATCCGGGCCTCCTGCGTATAAGCGATGTCCTGCAAGCGAAAGGCAGCAGCAAAGCAACTTGCTGCAAGCTGTCTTTAGCGCTTGGAGAACTGGAAGCGTGCACGTGCACCCTTCTGGCCGTACTTCTTGCGCTCCTTACCACGCGAGTCGCGGGTAACGAGGCCTTCGGCCTTGAGCGCCTTGCGGAGCTCAGGGTTGAACTCCATCAACGCACGGGCGATGCCGAGCTTGACCGCGTCGGCCTGGCCCATGACGCCGCCACCCTTAACGGTGGTGTAGACGTCGAAGGTCTCGCCGATGTCGGCGATGCCGAGCGACCGCTTGGCGGCGGCGCGCTGCTGGGCGGTGACGAAGTAAACGTCCACGTCCTTCTTGTTCACGCTGAACTTGCCGCTGCCGGGGCGCAGGAAGACGCGCGCGATCGACGACTTGCGGCGGCCGGTTCCGTAGTATTGGATCAGATCTGCCATGGTGCTCCTTGAACTTTGAAGCCAGGGCGAAAACCCCTGGTGCGTACGGTGTCAGCGGGCCGAAGCCCGCTGCGGAATCAGGAAATTAGCCGACCAGTTCGAGCGGCTGCGGCTGCTGCGCGTGGTGCGGATGCTGCGCGCCCTTGTACACCTTGAGCTTGGTCGCCATCTGGCGGCCCATCTTGGTCTTGGGGAGCATGCCCTTCACGGCCTGTTCGACGATCGCCTCGGGACGGCGGGCGAGCAGCTTGATGAAGCTCTCTTCACGCAGACCGCCGGGGAACCCGGTGTAGCGGCGATAGAGCTTCTGGTCAGCCTTCAAGCCGGTCAGAACAATCTTCTCGGCGTTGATGATGATGACGTGATCGCCCATATCGATGTAGGGGGTGTAGAGGACGTTCAGCTTGCCGGCGAGGATCGAGGCTGCCTGGGTGGCGAGGCGGCCGAGGGTCTTGCCGCTGGCATCGAGCACAAACCACTTGCGCTTGATATCTTTGCCGCTCGGAATAGTGGTGGACATCGTTGGTTTACTCCCTGATTCTGCCGTCTTCAGTGTTCGGCGTGGTGCTTGAAGAAAGTGGTGCAAGATTGGTGCTGCCTGGTACTGCGATACGAGCGAAGACTGCAATCGCCCGCAAAAAATCGAGTCGCAAGCTCGAGGCCACGGCGACGAGCACTCGCAAACGAGGACCCGCAACACGCGGAACCCGACCGCCTGCACCGGAGGACTGGAAAAACCGGGGCCGAAACCCTGGAGACCCAGAGAATCCTGGAGCAGACGAAAACCCTACTGCTGAGCCGCACAAACGCCTATGGGGATGGGTGCTTCAGGGCGGCCAGCAAACGCGGCCCTAGTGGATCCATCGAAGTACCACGGTTTGTCCCGATTCCCCTGCCCTGCCTGTGAACACTCAACCGGTCCAAGCTGCGGATGATCGGAAAAATGGCACAACAAACGGCACAGACGTGCAGACGCGGGACTGCGCGAGACTTAAGCATAGCCGAGACTTAGGGGGGAGTCAACGCGATTGCGCCACAACCCAGGGAGCAGCCAGATCAATGCTGCAGCTGCTGGGGCGCGCTGGCGCTGGGCTGCTGCCCCAGCTTCATCTGCAGCAGATGCGGCGTCGCCTTCCGCGGCCGATGCGGCTGCGCCCCTGCCGTCGGGCGGTCGAGCCGGTAGAGGATCAGGAGATTGCGCTCGGGATCGTCCATCGCAGGAAAGGCCGCCACGCGCTCGAGATGATAGAAGGGCGCGAGCGCGTCCATCTTGTCGTCCTCCACCTCATTCCAGGTGATAAACCACCCCGGGCGATAGGTGGCGACACGGTCCGCCAGCTCCATCGTGCCGAAGTCATCGCAGATCGACGGCAGCCCGGTCATCAGCGAGAGGTCGGAGCCACTGATCGAGAGCACCAGCGAGCTATGCGAGGGGTCGGAGGTGATGATGCCGCGCAAGCTCCTCCGCGGCCTGGGTGAAGGTGTACTGCGGCGTCCGCACATAGTGCAGCATCTGCCGCGCATCCGTTCCGGCAATCACGATCAACCCCACGCCGGCCAGCCCGATCGACGCCGCCCGGAGACGCGCCTCATCGAGGTGAATCGGCGCCGGCGGAGGAGTTCAGCGGGAGCGGGAGCGCCCGTAACCAGATCCTCGATCAGGATCGGCACCAGCAGCGTCAACGGAATTGCGACCACCAGATAGTACCGAGGCTGAAGATTGTTGTGATACGCCAGGAAGGTCAGATAGCCAAAGGCCCACAGCAGCAGCGAAGGGATCAGCGGATCGCGCCGAAAGCGGCGAAATGCGCCGAGCACAATCAGCGTCGCGACAATTCCCAGCGGATAGATGAGCTTGCCCATCCACATCCCGTCACGCAGGGTTTGCACCAGCACGACAGGGCGTTCTCGCGGGTCATCCCGGTATACGCATTCGCGCTGAACAGATACTGGTAGTCGGCCAGGAAGTGCGGCCGCACCACCAGGCCGTAGTAGCCGCCCCACAGGATTGCGGCCAGCACCCCCGCCGGAGCCCCCAGGCGCAGGAAGGGTCGCAGCCGATAGCCTGCGCGGGCCCACAGCATCCAGGCCACCGCCGGCAGCAGAAACGCCGCCGTCGTCTTGGTCAGCACCATCAGCGGGATCAACACTCCGAGCGCCAGTCAGCGGAGCTCCGCTGCGCAACCGTGCCCACCCCACGGCCTGCCCCGATGCCGGAGACGCGGCCGATGCCGCGATCAGCGCCAGCAACGTCAGCAGGACAACCATCGGCTCGAGGATCGCGAGCCGCGTGAAGGCATAGCAAAAGGGATTGGCGGCGAGCAGCAGCACCGCAATCGCCGGAGCGAGCGAGTACGGTGTAAGCGGCTTCGAGCGCGTGCGGCGAAGCAGAAAATACGCGGCCACCAGAATCAATCCGAAGACCGAAACGGCGAGCGCCCGAGCCGCGACCAGACTGACGCCCGTGAAGGGGAAGACGGCAAGCTCGAGCAGCGGCCAGACCGGCAGCGCCGCGGCGGGGTTGAAGTCCCCGGGAACGCGCCAGGATCCGCGCTGCAGATGGCGAATCGCGGCATCGCCATACCATCCCTCGTCGGTGTACTTCGACCAGTCCATCCACGGCGAGTGATTGGGAAAATCGGCGGAGAGGTGCAGGTAGTGCAAGCCAAACAGCCCCACCGCCGCGAAGAGCAGGATCGCTTCGACAAGAACAAGTGCGCGCCGGTGACTGGAATGGAGAATCGACATGGTTCGCAACGAGACTGCATGTGCCAGGCACCGAGCCCTCCAAAGGGCCCCACACCTGGCACATAACTGCTTAAGGAATCATAGTCGTTCGAGCTGTTTCCGATACCGGCAGCGGCCTGCGAATACCTTCCGGCGAACCTATTCGTACGACAGCGCGTCGATCGGATCCTTACGCGCGGCCTTCAGCGCCGGATAAAACGCTCCCAGCAGCGCGCCCGCAAAGGCGATGACCACGGCCTTCCACACATACGGCACATTGATCACGAAGTCGAGCGTGGGGAAGCGGTTCTCCAGAATGGCACTCAGCGCAAAGCTGCTCGCCACGCCCAGGACGATCCCCGTAAGCGCCAGCAATCCGGTCTCGCGCAGCACCACGGTGACGATATAGAAGCGCGAGGCTCCCATCGATTTCAGAATGCCGATCTCGCGCGTCCGCTCCATCACCGCGGTGTACATGGCCTGGAAGATGACCAGGAAGCCAATGACGACCGCGATCCCGATGACCACCTCAAGCCCGATATTGAAGCCCGGAAGGCGATCCGGAGTCATAAAGTTCAGGTACTCCGCGGTGCTCATCACGGTGTAGGTCTCCATGCCGGGAATCGCGAGAATCGCCTTCTTGACGTCGTTCTCATACTTCGGGGAGTCTTCCGTCTTCAGATAGAAGGCGGTCGCCTTCCCTTCGGTTCCGGTGAGCGCGCCCATGGTGTCGATGGGGATGAACTTGCGGCCGCCCTTGCCATGCTCGACGATGCCGCAGATGCGGAAGGAATGGTTGAGGATCTTCATCGTATCCCCGACCTTCTTCCCGGCCCCGATATAGTCGTCGACGATCAGATCGTACGGCCCCTGAAACGGCCCCCCGGAGAGGAAATGAAACGGCTGCAGGGCATTGAAGCTCTTGAAGTCGATGCCGTAGATATTGTCGAGCGAGCTGGTGATCTGGATGTTGACCGGAGCGGCCACGGCCACATGGGGGACCTTGGCGAGCACGTCCGCGACCTTGATGGAGGCGCCCGCCGGGCTCATGCCGACAAAGTTATTCGTCGTGCTGGGACGCACGAACATGTCCATGCCGATACCGTTGGTGCGGTCCTTGAAGCCATTCAACTTGCCCATCAGGATAGCGGTGATCGAGAGGATCATGATGACCTCGATCGCCACAGCGAGGACGCTGATAAGGGACCGCAACGGACGGTGAACGAGATTGCCGACAACCAGTTTATTCATGCTGTATCCAGTGTATGGGAGCGCGGCCTTTTCTGCGGACGTTCCCCGTACGCCTCGGTACCCGACGCACCGTCTCGAAGCGTCTGCTCGCCAACCACGCGTCTTCGGGCCGGGTTAATCGAGAAGGCAATATCTTCCCGCATTCCTCCCTACATCGTTAGTAACGTGTTTTTCTTGCGCCGATGTATATACTGGCATGTATATACTTGCGTGGACAAACTTGGCTGCACGGCATATAGCGGAGAGCATGGGTCAATTCGGAAGCGAGTTGCGGCTGGAGCGCGAACGGCGAGGAATCTCGCTGGAGACCATGTGTGCGTTAACCAAGCTCTCGCTCCGGCAACTGCTCGATCTCGAGGCCGAGAACTATGCGCAGCTGCCCGGAGGCGTCTTCCGCAAAGGCTTCGTGCGGAGCTACCTGGGAGCCATCGGGCTCGATGAAGCCACCTGGCTCGAGCGTTTTGAAGCCAGCTACCGCGCCAGCGGACTCGCCGGCACCGACGAGATCGACTGGGCCGGCTTCGCCGAGAATGTGCGCAACGGACGCGCCGGCAGCGCAGGTCCCAGCTCGCGGGGGAGATGGCTGGGAGTCGCCGCCATGCTCACCCTCCTGACCGTCCTGGGCTGGTGTGTCTGGCAGTTCGTCGTCCACCCCCGGCTGCGGCGGTCCGCCCTCGACGCCCACCCAGCAGGTGCATTCCCTCTCCGCAGGCCCCCTGCCTCGCCGCCCGGCCCCGGCAGCACCACTCCCAGCCTCTAAATCTCGCCGTTCAGCATCCTATGCTAGGCGGCAGCATCAAAACGGCAGTAAAATTAGTCGATTGCTACGAAGCGAATCGATCTAGGAATCGAAGGGAGTAGTTTTGGCTAAGCGTGACCGTTTTCTATTTACCAGTGAATCAGTGACCGAGGGACATCCCGACAAGATTGCCGACCAGATATCCGATGCGATTCTGGACGCCTGCCTGGCCCAGGATCCCTACAGCCGTGTCGCCTGTGAGACGCTGACCTGCACCGGCCTGGTGGTCATCGCCGGTGAGATCACGACCAAGGCCTACGTGGACTTCCAGACCCTGGTGCGCGAGACCGTCTCCGCCATCGGTTACAACGATGCCCAGTTCGGCTTCGACTCCAACACCTGCGCGGTGATGTCGACCATCAACAAGCAGTCCGGCGACATCGCCATGGGCGTGGATACCGGCGGCGCCGGCGACCAGGGCATGATGTTCGGCTACGCCACCAACGAGACGCCCGAGCTGATGCCGACCCCGATCTCGCTCGCACACCGTCTCGCCGAGAAGCTCAGCGAGGTGCGCAAGTCGGGCCTGATGGGCTACCTCCGTCCCGACGGCAAGAGCCAGGTCACGGTCGAGTACGACTCGAACAACAAGCCGGTCCGCGTCGACGCCGTGGTCATCTCGACCCAGCACGCCGAGGAGGTTGGCAACGACCAGCTCCGCGCCGACATTCTCAAGAACGTCATCCAGGCGGTCATCCCGACCGAGCTGCTCGACGCCGACACCAAGTACCACATCAACCCGACCGGCCGCTTCGTCGTCGGTGGACCGATGGGCGACACCGGCCTGACCGGCCGCAAGATCATCGTCGACACCTACGGCGGCATGGGCCGTCACGGCGGCGGAGCCTTCAGCGGTAAGGACTCGACCAAGGTCGACCGTTCCGCGGCCTACATGGCGCGCTACGTGGCCAAGAACATCGTCGCTGCCGGTCTCGCCGACCGCTGCGAGGTGCAGCTGGCCTACGCCATCGGCGTCGCCGAGCCCGTCAGCGTGCTCGTCGAGACCTTCGGCACCGGCAAGGTTGCGGAAGATCAGCTCGAAGCGCTGGTTCGCAAGAACTTCTCGCTGACCCCCAAGGGCATCATCGAGAGCCTCGACCTGCGCCGCCCGATCTTCAAGGCGACCGCGGCCTACGGCCACTTCGGCCGCAAGGGCGAGGGCTTCACCTGGGAGAACACCGACAAGGCAGCCGCCTTGGCCGAGCAGGCTGGCGTCCAGCCCGCCCTGTCCGCCAAGTAAGCAGTCTCAGCAGCAGCATCTGGATTCCAGATGGATCACAAAACGGGGTAGAGCTTCGGCTCTACCCCGTTTGTTTTCTGCGCGCTAACCTCCGCACACTCTTTCTCTCCCCCCACAAATTCCGCTTTCTGCTTGGGCATTCCCTCACTTGCGGGTAGACTGCCCTCGCATCCCCGCGTTGCATCTTAACGGTCACCCAATCTCGCTCGGAACGGACCCTGATGCTCATCCACTCGCGATTCGACATTCGGTTTCAACTGGCGAATCCTACGGCGATGATCGCCATGCTGCATCTGCATCCCTCCCTCGAGGGCGCCGTGCGGAGCGGCAATCACCTGACGATTGAGCGACTTGCGGCGCAGGATGCCAGCGACCTCCTGCCCCACCCCGAACGCGTCCGGTGGACCGAGTATCGCGATAGCTTCGGCAACCGCTGCACCCGTTTCGTCGCGCCTGCAGGCATCGTGCGGCTCAGCGGCTCCTCCACGCTCGAGAACAGCGGCCTGCCCGATCCCATCGCTCCCGAGGCGCAGCAGGCGCCCATCGAGCACCTGCCCTCGGAGGTGCTGCAGTTTCTGCTGCCCAGCCGTTACTGCGAGGTCGACCGGTTCGTCGCCATCGCGCAGGATCTCTTCGGCTGGATGACGCCCGGCTGGACGCGGGCGATCGCCATCCGCGACTGGGTGCACGAGAAGGTCGCCTTCAACTACCAGGCCGCCCGCCCCACCAAGACCGCCATGGATCTCTTCACCGAGCGCATCGGCGTCTGCCGCGACTTCCAGCACCTCGCCATCACGCTCTCCCGCTGCCAGAACATCCCCGCCCGCTACGTCACCGGCTACCTCGGCGACATCCTCCACCCCTACGGCGGCCCGGGAGACTTCAGCGCCTGGTATGAGGTCTTTCTCGACGGCCGCTGGTGGGCTCTGGACGCGCGCCACAACGAACCCCGCGTCGGCCGCATCGTGATGGCAACCGGGCGCGACGCGGCCGATGTCGCCCTCACGACCTCCTTCGGCAGCACCTTGCTCGCGCACTTCTTCGTCGACAGCTACCAGATCGCGGAGGACGGAACGAAGCTCCCGATCCCCGGCGAACCGGCGCCCGAGGACACGACGGCGGCCATCGCCGTCACGCCCTGAAACGCGGCGTATCTTCTGCCACTCCAGCGGCCTACTTCGAAATAGAAACTGTAGGTTGCCGTGTACGGAACCCGCGCCAGCTCCCCCATGTGCTGCGCGTCGCAGCCGGTGGCAGGTGCCGCTCCTCCCTGCGTGTCCGAGCGGCGGATGAACTCCACCTTCGAGAGCACGCCGGAACCGGTGGGCGACACGCCCTTCAGCAACAGCCAGGGAACCGAGCTCGCATCGGGTGAGGCCAGCTTCGCCACCACCTGCCCGTGAATCGAGCTGCCATCCTCGTAGTGCCAGACCGGACCATCGCCGTGGGTGCCCACCTCGCGATCACCGTCGAACAGCCGCGCGGCCGGTGCCGCGAAGGTCCATTGGAAGTGACCGGCGTTCTCGGCACACGTGTAGATCTGTACGCCGCGGCCCTGCACCGTCAGCACCGTGTGCTCGGACGCCGGAGGCTGGGTCGCATCCTGCGCGTTCGCCGCCCCTGCCGAGAGCAGGCAAACCACGGCAACGCAAGCAGTTGAGAAGAAGCTTCGCATAGTGTTTTCAGTCTACCCTGCGTCTCCTTCCCGGCGAAAACCGCGCCGCCACAGTTCGGCTGAACGAAACGGAGTGTGACGGACGGCCGCGCGCTAGACGATACTGGAATGACGACCTCGATCATCATGACAACTACGCCACACCCGCAGAACCTCAGCCCCACGTCCAAACCGAAGTCCAGCGCCGTCCCCAGCCTCTTTCCCGGAAAGGCCTGGCAGCAGGTGCTCGAACGCGATACCCGGGCGGACGGCCAGTTCTTCTACGCGGTGAAATCGACCAAGATCTACTGCAAACCCAGCTGCCCCAGCCGCCGGCCGACGCGCAAAAACGTCACCTTCTTCCCCACCGCAGTCGCGGCGGAGGAGGCTGGCTACCGCGCCTGCCAGCGCTGCGAACCCGACCGCGTCTCCGACAAACCGGACCCGCAGGCGGCCGTCATCGAACGCGTCTCCGAGTACCTGAAGGAGCATGCCGACGAGCGCACCAAGCTCACCGATCTGGCCAAGGCCACCGGCGTTGGCCGACTCACGATCCTCCGTGGATTCAAGCGCGTACTGGGCGTGAGCCCGGGCGAGTTCGCCAAGGAAGCGCGGCTGGCGAAGTTCAAAGACAAGGTGCGCGAGCCGAAGACGCGGGTGACCGACGCGATCTACGAGGCGGGATTTGGCTCCTCCAGCCGGCTCTACGAGAAGAGCGCGGTCTCGCTCGGGATGACGCCGCGCGTGATGCGCGAGGGCGGCGCGGGCCTGGTGATTCGCTACTGCGTGGCCGACTCGCCGCTGGGCAAGATGCTGGTGGCGACGACCGACTGCGGCGTCTGCGCGATCCTCTTCGGGCGCGATGCGAAGGAGCTGGAGGCCGAGCTGCGGGTGCGGTTTGACAAGGCGCAGCTGACTCCGGCGCGCGGCAACACGGGCTGGCTCGCCGAGGCGATCGCCTTTGTTACCAGCCAGTTGACCGAGACCCCGACGGCCGCGAAGTTCCCTCTCGATGTGCGTGCAACGGCCTTTCAGCAGCGGGTATGGAAGGCGCTGCAGGCGATTCCGCGCGGCCAGACGCGCACCTACGGGGAGCTGGCGCGGGAGCTGGGCAAACCCACGGCGGCGCGGGCGGTGGGAACCGCCTGTGGCGCGAATCCAGTGGCGATTGTCGTTCCCTGCCACCGGGCCGTGGGTGCGGACGGCAGCCTCACGGGCTATCGCTGGGGTCTGGAACGCAAGCGCAAACTGCTGGCCGCCGAGCAGAGATAGCCGCAAAATGCGGTCATTTCTCGCGGCTAGCTCATGGCGAAATGTGTGGGCAAGCTGGACAGGAACATGCGGTGACGTCCAGCTTGCCCCAAATCACCGCCCACCTGGAACTCTCGGGCTTTTCTCTTCGCACAATCAGCGAAGATTCGACTAGACTGATGCGCGCGGCCGGCTACTCGGTGCGGAGGGCTTGCATGGGTTCGGTGGAGGCGGCGCGGCGGGCCGGCAGGATGCTGGCGAGGATGCCGACGGTCGCCAGCCCGAGGCTGAGGGCGGAGATCAGGGTGAGGTCGTGGGTGCCGTGCATCTCGACCACGGCCGCGAGCGCCTTCCGCAGTACGAGCGTCAGCGCCCAGCCCGCGCCGACGCCAACCACGAGCAGCAGCGTCACGCGGCCGAGAACCTGACCGAGAACCTGCTCGCGCGTCGATCCCAGCGCCATGCGCACGCCGATCTCGCGCGTGCGCAGCTCGACCTCGTGGTTGATCAGGCCGTAGAGGCCGATGACCGCCAGCAGCAGCGCGAAGGCGGCGAAGATGCCGAAGAGCCAGCCCTGCAGCCGCTCGAAGACCAGCGTGTCGCTCACCACCTCGGTCATGGTCTCGGGGGTCTGGAAGGGCACGGTCGGGTCGATCTCGTGCATCGCGTTGCGCAGCGACGGAATCAGGGCCTTGGGATCGCCGCTCGAGCGCACCACGAGCGTCATGTTCGCGAAATAATCGAGCCGGTCCTTGGGCGGGATCTCGCTCGACAAGGTAGTCCATCTCCGCAAGAGGCGGGTCGATAGAGGTTCTGCCGGACATCACTGGCCATACCGACGATCTGTGTCTTCGCCTCGGCTTTGTCGTTGTCGTCGAGGCGGGCGCCCACGGGGTCGCCACCGCCGGAGAAGAACTTGCGCCGGAACGCCTCATTCACGACGATCGCAGAGGCGACATTCTCGGAACGATCGAGCGCTGGCGACAGCATGCGCCCGCGCTTGAGCTGGATGCCCATCGCCTTAAAGTAGCCGGTCGATGCCATTCTGATCTCGGCCAGCATCTCCCGATTCGGCGGATAAGGCGCTTGCCCGGTGATGTGCACGTCGCCGTTGCGGCCATAACTCACGCACCGGCAACATGTCGATCACACCGGCCACCCTGCACACCGGGCAGACGTGACACCCGGTCGAGCAGTGGCTGATAGAACGTCGTCAGCGGATCGAGCCCTGTGTAGTGGCCGGAGCGAGAGATTGGATCTGGCACCGCCAGAATCGCCTTGGGATCGAAGCCGAGATTGGTCGTCAGCCGCGCCTGCAGGTTGCGCAGCAGCAGCCCGGAGACCACGAGCAGCACCAGCGAGAGCGCTACCTGCGTCACTACGAACGCAGACCGCAGGCGATGCTGGCCACGTCCTGTGCCTGCGGCTCCGCCGGCCCGCAAGGCGCGATTGGGATCGGTTCCCGAGAGCGGATGCGCGGGCGCGAGCGAGGCCAGCACGCTGGTGAACGCCGAGAGCGCCAGCGCCACCGCCAGCACGGTTCCATTCATCTGGACCTCGGCTCCGCGCTGGATCGCATCGACCAGGAAGCTCCGCATCGCGGCCAAGCAGAGCCCAGCTCACCCCGACGCCGCCGGCCAGCCCGGCGAGCGAGAGCAGCAGACTCTCGGTGATCATCTGCCGCACCAGCCGCATGCGGCCCGCACCGATCGCCGCACGCAGGGCCATCTCGCGCTCGCGCTTGACGCCGCGGGCGAGGAGAAGACCGGCGACGTTGACGCAGGCGATCGCAAGCAGCGCGAGCACCGCCAGCGTCAGCATCTTCAGCGGGCCATCCGCGGTGCCGGTGATGAAGTCCGCGAGCGGAACGATGTGCACCGTGCGTCCCGCATCGGTATCGGGATACTGCCGGCCAAGATCGGTGAGGACACGGGTGAAGTCCGCCTGCGCCTGCTGCCGGCTGATGCCCGGCTTCAACAGGCCCACCGTTCGCATCCAATGCGATCCGCGACGGCCTCTTCCAACTGCGGATCAGGATGCAGGAGGCGTATAGATCGCATTCCGCGCCGAGAGCGGAAACCGGAACCCGGCCGGCATCACGCCGATCACGACATAGGGCGTTCCGTCGAGCCGCACCGTCTTGCCGATCACGTCCGGCTGGCCGCCGAAGTGCGTCTGCCACACCTCGAAGCTGAGCACGACGACATCATCCTTGCCCGGCTGATCCTCGCCGGGCAGATAGGTGCGCCCCAGCAGCGGCTTCACGCCAAAGACATCGAAGAAGTTGTCCGTCCCCTTCACGGTCGTCAGTTGCACCGGCCCGGAGGCGCTCTCCAGATTGCTTTTGCCGAACTCAAAGTAGCCTGCCAACGCGTCGAAGGTCTTCAGCTGTGCGCGTGCATCCTCGTAGCTGAGAGAGGACCACGGCTGCTGGTATCCCTCCCGCGCATGCGTGTCGGGAAAGACGAGCCGGTCCTGATGCGCGAAGGGCAGCGGGCGGAGCAGAACGGCGTCGAGGACGCTGAAGACCGCCGCCGCCGCGCCGATGCCGAGCGACAGGGTGAGGATCGCGATGAGGGTGAATCCGGAAGACTTCCGCAGTTGACGCAGGGCAAAGCGCAGATCTTGAGCGAGGGAACGCAGGGGGACGCCTCCGGGCATACGAGCGATGGTCCTGCTGAAGCAATCCTCCAGCCAAAGCCGCCGCGCAGAACCAGCTCATCCTACAGGGGTTACCTGCTTGGCGAGGGGCTTGTCGTCCGGCGAGGCGTCCGAAATCGTGCTTCCCCGTCCAGAAATGAACAGTTCTGCTGCGATCCGATGGGCTTCTATCGCTTCCGGCTCGCAGGCCGGAGCTCCGAGCTGCGGGATGGCCGCCGGCGCCGCGATTCCGCTGCGTCTGCGCGGCGCGATGATATTCTGAGCCTCGAGAATCTAACTTCTGCGAGGTATTGGAATGGCGACAGCAACTGTGGACAAGGCGGCAACCGCCGGAGTGGCGAAGGAATACAAGGTCGCCGATATGAGCCTGGCGGACTTCGGCCGCAAGGAGATCGAGATCGCCGAGCAGGAGATGCCGGGCCTGATGTCGATCCGGCGCAAGTATGCCGCGGGCAAGCCGCTGGCCGGCGTTCGCGTGACCGGTTCGCTGCACATGACCATCCAGACCGCGGTGCTGATCGAGACCATGGTGGACCTGGGCGCCGATGTGCGCTGGGCGAGCTGCAACATCTTCTCCACGCAGGACCACGCGGCGGCGGCGATTGCAGCGGCCGGCGTTCCCGTCTTCGCCTGGAAGGGCGAGACGCTCGAGGAGTTCTGGTGGTGCACGAATCAGGCGCTGAGCTTCCCCGACGGCAAGGGCGGCCTGCTGGGACCGCAGCTCGTCATCGACGACGGCGGCGACGTGACCCTGCTGATCCACAAGGGCGTGGAGCTCGAGAAGGGCGACAAGTGGGTCGATTCGCCCTCGGGATCGCAGGAAGAGGACGTCATCAAGGCGCTGCTGAAGAGCGTCCACGCCGAGTACCCGACGCGCTGGCAGGATGTGGCCAAGGAGTGGCGCGGCGTCTCGGAGGAGACGACGACCGGCGTGCACCGCCTGTACAAGATGCTGGAGAAGGGCACGCTGCTGGTTCCGGCGATCAACGTCAACGACTCGGTGACCAAGAGCAAGTTCGACAACCTGTACGGCTGCCGCGAGTCGCTGGTGGACGGCATCAAGCGCGCCACCGACGTGATGGTTGCGGGCAAGGTTGCGGTGGTCTGCGGCTATGGCGATGTGGGCAAGGGCTCGGCGGCTTCGCTGCGTGGCCTGGGCGCGCGCGTCATCGTCACCGAGATCGATCCCGATCAACGCGCTGCAGGCGGCGATGGAGGGCTATGAGGTCACGACGCTCGAGGATACGCTCGGCCGCGGCGACATCTACGTCACCTGCACCGGCAACGTCGACATCATCACCGTCGAGCACATGCAGCGGATGAAGGATCAGGCCATCGTCTGCAACATCGGCCACTTCGACAACGAGATCCAGATGGAGAAGCTGAACGCGCTGACCGGCGTGACCAAGCTGAACATCAAGCCGCAGGTGGACAAGTACACCTTCGCCACCGGCAACAGCATCTTCGTGCTGGCCGAGGGCCGTCTGGTGAACCTGGGCTGCGCGACCGGCCATCCGAGCTTCGTGATGTCGAACAGCTTCTCGAACCAGACGCTGGCGCAGCTGGATCTGTGGAAGAACAAGGACACCTACAAGGTCGGCGTGTACGTGCTGCCGAAGAAGCTCGACGAAGAGGTCGCACGGCTGCATCTGGAGAAGATCGGCGTGAAGCTGACGACGCTCTCGCCGCGCCAGGCGGAGTACCTCGGCGTGGCGGTCGAAGGACCGTACAAGGGCGAGCTCTACCGCTACTAGAACCGTTCCGATTACAAAGACGAAGGCCGCTGGGGAGATCTCTCCGGCGGCCTTTTTCTTGTGTGGGCTGAGTGGCGGCGGCTTAGCTGGTCGCCGTCGGCGAGTCGTAGTCGTGGGCGATGACCACCTGAAAGCCCGGATTCGTCAGCACCTGGTTGTCGAGGAGAAGGATCGTGCGGGCTGCGCCCACCCCGTAGGCCGTGGCCGCGCCGGAGTAGATCGGCGTGGTCGCAGGCGTGGTCCCACTCGCCGCGACGGGGACGGTGCCCGTGGGCAGAATCATGATCGAGTAGGTGCCGGCGGGCACGTTGAGGTAGCCGCTGTTGCTGCCGAAGAGCACATTGGTGGCGATCGGCGCGGCCGTGGCCAGCGTGGCCCCCGAAGGCACCAGGTAGACATCGACGCCGCCACCGTAATGCGTCGCCTGGTCGAGCAGGCGCAGCGAGATCTGGCCCGCGGGCGCCGGCTGGCTCTGGTCCGTCAACATCGTCTGCTGCAGATTCGCGGCGACGTTGCCGATCAGCACGGTGTACTGCTGGGAGGCGGCGTAGGTGGCCGAGGCGGTGGTCGAGCACCTGCTTGGTGCCGGCGGTGTCGGCGGTGATGGTCGAGGTTCCGGGCGAGACGCCGACGTAGGAGGTGACGGTGCCGAAGCCCAGGTTATAGGCCATCGCCAGGCCGCCCTGGTAGATGTCGAGGCCGGGCGCGTCGGGAGAGGCATCGATGATGCGGACCTGCGCACTGCGTGGTGACGCCGGTGATGGTCTGGCAGCCGGGAAGCGCGAGCAGCAGCACAGCAAGGCCGGCGAGACGCAGGGTGTTCCTGACGGATTGGGAGAAGAGGGATCGCATTTCGCGTGCCGGGTAATCGCTGATTTTGGGATCGGGAGGCTTCCCTGCTACTGTACCCGATTTCCGTCACGCTGCGGAGCAAGTCCTGCCGCGAGCCTGCCTGCTCTCGGCCCACAACGGGTCACGAGGGCGGTCAGCACCTCCTCAGACGCTCTCCTGCGGCGAAAGGTCTACGTCTCGGTTACTTTTTCGGCCGGTGCGCGATGATCTGCTCCTTGATCTGCTCGTACGCCGCCTGGGGCAGGATGCCGCGCGTGACCAGCTGATTCTTCGCCGTGTAGGGGCGGCCATCCACGATGCGTTTGGCGTAGGCATCGCCCATGCCCGGCAGCGCCCGCAACTGCTCGGGCGTGGCCGTGTTCAGATCGAGCTTGGCCGCATCCGCGGCGATCTTCTCGGAGATGCTGGGCGTCGGCGCCGCGTCCTGCGCGGCAGCGATCCCGCAAAGACACAGCGACAGCAAACACAACAGCAACAGCAGACGACGGAGATGCAGCATGAGCGTACTCCTCTTCAGGAATCGCTCCGTCCCGGTGATCTTTCCGATGTGACGCAGCGTAGAGCAGCCCAATCCGGCGTGTCAATCGCACATTCACATGCATTCGGGATAGGATGGAGGCGCCGCGCCGCACGTCGCTCCGCGTGCAGGGAGGAGTGCTTTGCGGAACCGCTTGATCGTTCTTGATGGCCGCAGCGTTGCTCCTCTCGACCCGATCGGCTCCTGCGCAAGCGAATCCCGCAACCGCGCCGCCGACCATCCGGTCCACGGCGAATCTCGTGCTCGTCCCCACGCTGGTCGAATCGCCCTCGGGAGAGCTGATCGAAACCCTCAAGGCCAGCGACTTCCGGCTCACCGACAACGGCGTCGAGCAGAAGGTCGCGATCGAACCGATCGAGCGCCAGCCGCTCGCCGTCGTCGTCCTGCTGCAGACCGGCGGCGCCGCCAGCCGGCAGTTCGGCTACTACGCCAAGCTGAGCACCATGCTCGACTACATGATGGGCAGCTCCGCGCATCGGGTCGCGCTGCTCACCTTCGACAGCCAGCCCGAGACGGTGACCGACTTCACCGCGAACATCAGCAGCCTGAAGGACGAGCTCGCCCATCCGCAACCGGGCGATGGCGGTGCGGCCATCCTCGACGCGGTGGACGCGGGCATCGACCAACTCAAGCAGCAGCCCGCCGACCGCCGCCGCATCCTCATCCTCCTCAGCCAGCCGCAGGACGACGGCAGCAGAGCGCACGTCGAGGAGGTGGTGCGCCGGCTGGGAGAGAACAGCGTCACCATCTACAGCGTCACGTTTTCGCCGGAGACGACCTGGTTGAAGGATCAGTTCACCAAGCCGCGCCACGAGAACCGGCCCTACCAGCTCTCTCCCGACCAGCCGCTGCTGCTCCGGCACCTTCGATCTCGGAACGCCGCTCGGCGTGGCCCTCAAGGCGATGCGCACCAACGCCGCCGCCTCCGTCGCGTCGCTGTCGGGCGGAGAGTCGGTAAGCTTCGGCGATCAGCACGATCTCGAACGCCAGCTCGCCATCCTGGCGAACCACATCCCGAACCGCTACATGCTCAGCTTTCGCCCGACCTCGGATCAGGTGGGGTTGCACACGCTCGCGGTTCGTATCCCCAGCCAGCCCGCGCTGCAGATCTCGGCGCGCACCAGCTACTGGCTGACGGCAGCGCCTGCCCGGTGACCAAAGGGCGGCGAAGCACATCGGCCGCCGGTTGACAAGCGGCGCGGATCGCGGCTAGCCTTGGGTAGATGAACAGTTCGCTCCACCATCGCCACCATCATCATCATGCTCAGAGCGTGTTGGCGGCTGTGTCCGGTGTGGCGAACTAAGAACGCACACTCAGGATCGACAAGGCCCGCTGACGCGCATACACCGCGAGCGGGCCTTTTTGCTGCTCTAAACGTACCCTTCACCCAGTTGCGAGAGACACAGCATGGATGCGATAACGATCGACTTTGACAAGATGGACGGCCTGGTCCCCGGCATGGTGCAGGACGCCCGCAGCGGCGAGATCCTGATGCTCGGCTTCCTGAACGAAGTGAGCTACCGGAAGACGCTCGAGAGCGGCTACGTCACCTTCTGGAGCCGCACCCGCAGCAAGCTGTGGATGAAGGGCGAGAGCAGCGGCAACCGCCTGCGCGTGATCTCCGCCGCCACCGACTGCGACAACGACGCGCTGCTGTTCAAGGTCGAGGTGGAAGGCGATGGCCTGGTCTGCCACGAGGGCACCGTGAGCTGCTTCACCAAACCGATCGCAGTTTCCCCCAACGCTGCAGACACCACGAACGACACCGCGAACGGAGCGACCAAGTAATGTCACAAAGAAGCTGAAGCTCGGCATTCCCAAGGGCAGCCTGCAGGATGCCACCATCGCTCTGTTCGAACGCGCCGGCTGGCGCATCTTCGCCAGCGGCCGCAGCTACTTCCCCACCATCGACGACGTCGAGATCGAGTGCATGCTGGTGCGCGCGCAGGAGATGGCCCGCTACGTCGAGCACGGCGCGCTCGATGCCGGCCTGACCGGCCGCGACTGGGTGCTCGAGAACCAGTCGGACGTGGAGTACGTCACCAGCCTCACCTACTCGAAGCAGAGCCGCCAGACGGTGAAGTGGGTGCTCGCCGTGCCCGAGGACTCGCCCTTCCAGAAGCCCGAGGACCTCGCCGGCAAGATCATCGCCACCGAGCTGGTCGAGTTCACCAAGCGCTACTTCGCGAGCAAGAACATCCCCGTCACGGTCGAGTTCAGCTGGGGCGCGACGGAGGTAAAGCCGCCGACGCTGGCCGACGCCATCGTCGAGGTCACCGAGACCGGATCGAGCCTGCGCGCCAATCGCCTGCGCATCATCGAGACGCTGATGGAGTCCGAGACGCAGCTGATCGCCAATAAAACCGCCTATCAGGACAGCTGGAAGCGCGAGAAGATCGACAACATCTCGCTGATGCTGAACGCCGCCATCGCCGCGCAGGGCCGCGTCGGCCTGCTGATGAACGCGCGCAAGGCCGATCTCGACGCGATCACCGCGGTGCTGCCGGCGCTGAACTCGCCGACCGTCTCCGAGCTGCGCGATCCCGCGTGGGTGGCGCTGAACACCATCCTCGACGAGAGCCTGGTGCGCGAGGTGATTCCCAAGCTCAAGCTCGCGGGCGCAACCGGCATCGTCGA
Source organism: uncultured Acidobacteriaceae bacterium (assembly GCA_963755245.1). Lineage (GTDB taxonomy): Bacteria > Acidobacteriota > Terriglobia > Terriglobales > Acidobacteriaceae > Edaphobacter. The sequence goes on from CAVWJY010000019.1 coordinate 97,089, forward strand.
ATATCCGCTGAGCAAGGTCGTCCTATGAAGGTCAGTGCGCACATTTGGACGCACCGCGAAGGCCGCCGAGGAGCTGATCCAGAGCCTCGAGCAACGCGGCGCCGTCAGCACCGCCAGCGTTGAGCCGGTGGTCCGCAAGATCCTCGCCGCGGTTGCAAAGCGCGGCGAGCGCGCGGTCGTCGAGTACGCGACCAAGCTCGACGGCCTCGCGAAGAACCAGCCGCTGCTGGTCTCGCGCGAGGAGATGCGCGCCGCCTGGGAGAGCACCGCGCCCAAGCTGCAGGCCGCGATGCAGACCGCGCAGGCCAACATCCGCGCCTTCGCCGAGGCACAGAAGGCGACCGAGTGGACCATCACGAACGACGGCGTGAAGACCGGCCAGATCGTGCGTCCGCTTGCGAGCGTCGGCTGTTACGTTCCCGGTGGCCGCTATCCGCTGCCCTCCACGCTGCTGATGACGGTGACGCCCGCGCAGGTCGCCGGCGTGGAGCGCATCGTGGTCTGCTCGCCCAAGCCCGCGCGGGAGACGCTGGCCGCCGCATGGCTCGCCGGTGTCACCGAGTTCTATCGCATCGGCGGAGCGCAGGCCATCGCGGCGCTCGCCTATGGCACGATTCGTAACGGCGGCAGCATCGCGCCGGGCTGTATCGCACCTGTCGACAAGATCGTCGGCCCGGGCAATCTATATGTAACTGCGGCGAAGCTGTTGGTGTCGCACCACTGCGGCATCGACATGCCCGCCGGTCCCACCGAGATCGTCGTCACCAGCGAGACCGGCAAGGCAGCCGACATCGCCGCCGACCTGATCGCGCAGGCCGAGCACGATCCCGAGACCCTCGCCGTCATGATCACCACCAACGCGGAGCTCGCGACCGCGACCGCCGCCGAGGTGAAGCTGCAGGTGAAGGCGAATCCGCTGGCCAAGCAATCGATCGCCGCGCGCGGCTGCATCTTTGTAACCAAAACAGTTGCAGAAGCGCATGACCTCACCAACCGCCTCGCGCCCGAGCATCTCACCGTCGATGCAGCCGAAGATCTGAAGTGGGTGCGCAATGCGGGCTCGGTGTTCGTCGGCCCCTACTCTCCGCAGGCGATGGGCGACTATGTCTCCGGCCCCAATCACGTGCTTCCCACCGGCCGCGTGGGCCGCATCCGTGGCGGACTCAGCGTCATGGACTTCATCAAGGTCATCACCGTTCAGCAGTACACCCGCAAGGGATTGAAGCAGCTTGGCCCGCACGCCGCCGCACTGGCGGATGCCGAAGGCCTGGCAGGCCACGCCGCCAGCGTACGATTGAGGATGCAATGAGTACAGAGACAGTTACAACAAGACCGTAAAGCCACGCCAGGCCGTGCTGGACATGCCGGAGTATCATCCTCCGCTCGCCAACCGCGAGGCCCTGCGGCTCGACTTCAACGAGAACACCTTCGCGCCCGTCGCCGCGCGTGATCGAGCAGCTGCGCACGATCACCTCCGAAGGCCTGACCAAGTACCCCGAGCGCGAGCACGTCGAAGCCATCGCCGCGCGGCACTTCGGGCTCGAGCCGGACCAGGTGCTGCTGACCAACGGCGTCGATGAGGCGATCCACCTGATGGCCGTGGCCTTCCTCGAGGACGACGACGAGGCGCTGATCGCCACGCCCAGCTTCTTCATGTACGACGTCAACGTGAAGATGATGACGCCGCACCTGCGCCGCGTGCAGGCCGACGCGAACTTCGCGTTTCCCTTCGAGCGCTTCATGGCGGCGATCAACGAGCGGACCAAGCTGATCATCGTCGCCTCGCCCAACAATCCCACCGGCACCATCGTGCCGCGCGAGCAGCTGCTGGCGATCGCCGCGGCCGCGCCGCAGGCGGTGTTGATGGTCGATGAGGCGTACTTCCACTTCCACGGCGAGACCACGCTCGGCGACATTCCGGAGATCCCGAATCTGATCGTCGCGCGCACCTTCTCGAAGGCCTACGGTCTCGCGAACCTGCGCATCGGGATGCTGGCGGGCAACGCCGAGCTGCTGCGCTATCTGCGCAAGGTCAGCTCGCCGTACAACGTGAACGGTGTGGCGCTGACGTGCCTTCCCGCGGCGCTCGAGGACGAGGCCTATCTCAACTGGTACACCGATCAGGTGAAGACCGGCCGCGAGCGCATGGCCGCAGGGCTGCGCGAGCTCGGTGTCCCCTTCTTCGAGAGCCACGCGAACTTCATCCTGATGCAGATCGGGCCGAAGCACGCGGAGCTGGTGACGGCAATGCGTAACCACGGCGTGCTGCTGCGCGACCGCTCCACCGACCCCGGCTGCGACGGCTGCGTGCGCATCACCATCGGCATCGAAGAGCACGTCACGCGCGGCCTCGCAGCGCTGAAGACCTGTCTGCAGGAGATCGACTGGAGCCCCACACGATGACGACGAAGATCACGAAGCCGACAACGACGAACGCTACGAAGCCGACGACGGCCAAGGCGATGAAGCCGCGCACCGGCACCATCAAACGCGACACCACCGAGACGCAGATCGCGCTCAAGCTCGTCGTCGACGGGCAGGGCGTCTACAAGGTCTCGACCGGCATTCGCTTCTTCGATCACATGCTGGAGCTGTTCACGCGCCACGGCGGCTTCGACCTCACGCTGAAGTGCACGGGCGACCTCGACGTCGATCAGCACCACACCGTCGAGGACGTCGGCATCGCGCTCGGCGAGGCCTTCAGCAAAGCGCTCGGCGACAAGAAGGGCATTATGCGCGCCGGCTACTTCGTCATGGCGATGGACGAGACGCTTGCCGTGGCTGCGGTCGATCTCAGCGGCCGCGTCGCCTACGTCGTCGACGACAAGGTGAAGGTGCGCCTGGTCGGCGACTTCCAGAGCGAACTGCTCGCCGACTTCTTCGACGGCTTCGCGCGCGGCGCCAAGGCCAACGTCCACGTGAAGACGATGTACGGCCGCAGCAACCACCACAAGATCGAGGCCATCTTCAAGGCCTTCGCACGCGCGCTGCGCGGCGCCTGCAGCCGCGACGAACGCATGCGCGAGATGCTGCCGAGCACCAAGGGACTTCTCTAACTCTTATGATCGCGGTCATCGATTACAAGGCGGGCAATCTCACCAGCGTGGTCAAGGCGCTGACCTACCTCGACGCGCGCGAGATCACCGTGACGCAGGATCCCGAGGTCGTGCGCAAGGCCGCGAAGATCGTGCTGCCCGGCGTCGGACACTTCCAGGCCACGCAGTTGTTGACCGACCTCGGGCTCACCGAAGCGGTGCGCGAGAGCGTCGCAAAGGGCACGTGGTTCCTGGGCGTTTGCGTCGGTCTGCAGTGGTTGTTCGAAGGTTCGACCGAGGCTCCGGGCACCGCTGGACTCGGCCACTTCGCGGGACAGTGCGAGCGCTTCCCTGCCCGCTACGAAGACGCGGAGCTGAAGTCGCCGCACGTCGGCTGGAACTCGATCGAGGCGATACGCGAGGACTCGCAAGCTGCTGCGCGGTATCGACAACGGCGGCTTCGTCTACTACACACACTCGTGGCGCGCTCCAGTGATTCACGCAACCGCTGCGGTTACACACTATGGCGGCGCCTTCACCGGCGTCGTCGAACAGGATAACGTGATGGGAGTGCAGTTCCATCCAGAGAAATCAAGCGCCGTGGGCTTGCAGGTATTGAAGAACTTCATCGCGCTTTAGCAATAGCACAACCGCACAACATCGCACCATGCACCAAGGAGGAGAAGCAATGAAAGACACAACCGAAGTAAGCAGGGGAACCGTTGAGATGCTCAAGCCCGTGGAGGCAGCGAACTGGACCGGCCTCGATTTGGTCCCGTTCGAGACCATCGCCGAGCGCTTTCTCGATCTCGACCACGATGGCAAGCAGGGGACGCTGACCGTCGCGTTCGGCAAGCCGTTCGTCATCGAGGGCAAGGGCTGGGCCTGCCCGTATCGCCTCACCGCGATGGGCCACGACCGCGTCTCGCTGGCCGGCGGCGCGGACTCCGTGCAGGCGCTGCAACTCGCGCTGCAGACGGTCCACACCGAACTCAGCGTGATGGGCCGGCACCACAAGATCAGCCTCCGCGGCAGCGACGACCTCGGCTTCGGCCCGGCCGTAAAACCGACCGAAGACGGTGGCAAATGCCCGGTGATGTCCTAACCCGAAGCAAGTCAGAGGATGCCGCGTTGCTGACCAAGAGAATCATCGCCTGCCTGGACGTGCGTGACGGGCGCGTCGTGAAGGGTGTGCAGTTTGTCGACATCGTCGATGCCGGCGATCCGGCCGAACTCGCGCATCGCCACGCCGCAGCCGGCGCGGACGAGATCGTGCTGCTCGACATCACGGCGACGCACGAGGGCCGGGGCACGCTGATCGACACGGTGAAGCGCACGGCGGCCACGCTGTTCGTGCCCTTCACCGTCGGCGGCGGCATTCGCTCGGCGGAGGACGCCGCGGCGGTCTTCGATGCGGGCGCCGACAAGGTCAGCATCAACTCCGCCGCCATCGCGCGGCCGGAGCTGATCGGCGAGATCGGCGCGAGCTTCGGCGCGCAGGCGGTCATCGTTGCGATTGATGCGCGGCGGAGCAAGGACGCAGCCGATCCCGTCGGCGAGGCCGAGGTCTACGTCAGCGGCGGCCGCAAGCCCACCGGGCTGCGCGTCGTCGACTGGGCGCGCGAGGCCGAGCAGCGCGGCGCGGGTGAGATTCTGCTCACCTCGATGGACACCGACGGCATGCGCAACGGCTTCGACTGCGAGCTCACCGCTCGCGTCAGCGCCGCCGTGCAGATCCCCGTCATCGCCTCGGGCGGCGCGGGCACGGCGGCTCATTTCGCCGAGGTCTTCCGCCACGACGCCAACGGCGGCAAGGCCGATGCCGCGCTCGCCGCCAGCATCTTCCACTTCGGCGTCACCGACTCCCGCGCCCTCAAGGCCGAGCTGCAACGCGCGGGCGTCAGCGTACGCCTGCCGTGCTGATTTCATGTAACCGCAAGGGGAATAAATGCTGATACCTTCGATTGATCTGATGGGCGGACGCATCGTCCAGCTCGTGCAGGGCGAAAAACTCAAGCTGGCCTTCGACGACTTCGAGTACTGGATCGAGCGCTTTTCGAAGTACCCCATGGTGCAGTTGATCGATCTCGACGCGGCCATGCGCCAGGGCGACAATCGCAGCCTGATCGAGATGATTGCGAAGCGCCTTCCCTGCCAGGTGGGCGGCGGCTTGAAGACCGCCGAAGACGGCCAGGCGCTGCTCGACGCCGGCGCGAAGCGCGTGATCTATGGCTCCAGCCTGTTCGGCGCTGAGGGCGTGAACAAGGCCTTCGCCGCTGGCCTGAAGAAGGCGCTCGGCGAAGATGCGCTGGTCTTCTCGGTCGACACCAAGGGCGGCCAGGTCGCGGTGAAGGGGTGGAAGGACACCGTCGCGCTGACGCCTGAGGAGGCCATCACCTGGCTCGAGGACTACTGCTCGGCCTTCCTCTACACCCACGTCGATACCGAGGGCACCATGTCCGGCTTCCCCATCGACATCGCCGCCGTTCTGCGGTCGACCACCGCGCGCCAGCTGATCGTCGCCGGCGGCATCAAGGAGCGCGCCGAGGTCGACGCGCTCGATGCCATGGGCGTCGATGCCGTCGCCGGCATGGCCGTCTACTCGGGCGCGATGGAGGCCTAAGCCAGCGCGATCCCCGACGGCTGCCGGTTAGTCCTTATCCGGCATTCCGTCGGGGATCGCGTAGTAGCCGCGCCGCGCCTGAATCTTCGCGGTGGCGCCGCAGGTCAGCTTGATGGTGCGGAAGGTCGCGTCTTCCTTCTCGTTGGTGGAGGTGTAGCTGAGCAGGTACTGGGTGCGCAGCTCGTCCTGAATCTGGTCGAACGCCGCCTCCAGCCGCTTGCCATCGTGGCCCACGTCGATCACACGGCCGCCGGTGTCCTCGGCCAGCTTGCGCATGTCCATATCGCCCGAGTAGCCCATGCCGAAGCCGCTATAGAAGCCGCGGTCGGCGATCAGGATCACGTAGATGATGGCGTTGGCCTTCTGCGCCGCCTCGGTCGCCGTCTTCAGCGTCTCCTGCGATCCCTGGTCGCCGCCATCGGTCAGCATCACCAGGATCTTGCGTCCCGCCTCCGGCCGCAGCTTGTCGTGCGCGGCCAGGTACACCGCGTCGTAGAGCAGCGTGCCGCGCGCCTGTCCGTTGCCGGTCACCGAGCCCGACCCCGCGCCGGTGTTGATCGTCGCCTTGTCGATCGCGCGCTTGATCTCGCGCGGGTTGTTCGTGTAGTCGCTGAGCAGATCGACGTTCACGTCGAAGGAGATCAGGAAGGCCTCATCCTTCGGCGTCAGCACATCCTTCAGGAAGGTCGCGCCCGACTCCTGCTCGAGCGGCAGCACGTTCTGCTGGCTGCCGCTGGTGTCGAGCAGAATGCCGATGGTCAGCGGCAGGTTCTTCTCCTGCGTGAAGTTCTTGATGGTCTGCGGCGCCTTGTCTTCGAGCAGCCCGCAATCGTCCTTGTGCAGGTTGGTGACGAAGCCGTTCTTATCCCGCGCCGAGAAGTAGACGTTGACCAGGCTGGTCTTCACATTCAACGTCGAGATCGACCCGGTATCGACCGGCACCGGCGGCGCATCGCTCTCCGGCGGCGGTCCGCCGGGCGACGGCGCGTCCTGGCCATAGGCCGAGCCAGAGGAGAAGACTGCGAGACCAAGCGCGAACACGACGGAGGTCACAACGCGGACAGGAATCGATGGACGCATGCGCCATTAGACGACAAATTCGCACCCCGGGCCAGCGAAAATCGTATCTTTTGGCGCGGCCGTTGCCATCCGGTAAAAAGCGCCTTTGCGCACGGTGCTTCGACCCCAGCGCAACATTCCGCCCCCCCGCTGCGTCGAACAGATCGTGTGGGGAATCCAGATGACGATGGAACGCCACACTGGTAGGCTGGTAGTTGGTAGCTAGGGAGAAGATCACAGTGAAGCAGATCGTTTTGGCGGGTGCGTTGGCAGGCATGTTGCTGACCCAGCAGGCAGTATCGCAGCAGCAATCGATTCCTGATGCCCCGAGGCCGCAGGCGCTCCCCTCCCTGGGGAATGTTGCGCCCGGCAAGGGAACCACGCTCACCTCCAACGGCGATACCACCCCGGCGGCCCAGAACCCCACTCCGGCGCAGGCCCCCGCGCAGCCCGAGACCCACCCCGACGACGGCCCGCCGCCCGAGATTGCGGCCCCCGGTCAGGGCGCCAAGATGTTCACCCTCGCCGGCCCGACCGTCAACTTCGTCCAGGTTCCCTTCACCGTCAAGGACTCCAAGGGCCAGCAGGTTCCCGGCATCACCTGGCGCGATGTGCGCGTCTACGAGAACGGCCTGCGCCAGCAGATCTCGCTGTACACCAGCGACCCCTTCCCGCTCTCCGTCGCCCTGGTCATCGACCAGAGCGTGACCTTCGACACCATGGAGAAGATCAACAACGCCCTCGCGGCGCTGCAGGGAGCCTTCACCCCCTACGATCAGGTCGCCGTCTTCACCTATAACAACGGCCCGCAGATGCGCACCGACTTCACCGCCGCGCAGAGCGCCCGCCTCGCCGCCGTGCTCGAGCAGTCCAAGGGCTCCGGCCGCGAGCCCGTCATGGGCCTGGGCGGACCGCTGGCGCAGACCACCAACATCAACAACCAGCAGTTCGATCCCAACACCGCCCCCATCCGCAACAGCACCGGCATGACCTTCAACGCGCCGAGGGAGGTTCACACCCTCAACGACGCCATCCTCGCCGCCGCCGTCGCCACCACCAAGACCGGCTCCGACCGCCGCCGCATCGTCTACGTCATCAGCGACGGCAAGGAGTACGGCAGCCAGGCCAAGCAGAAGGACGTCATCAAGTACCTGCAGACCCACGAGATCTCCGTCTACGCCACCGTCGTCGGCGAGACCGCGCTGCCGGGCATGGGCTGGATGGACAAGTTCCACCTGCCGCTGCAGATGCGCGACGACGTGCTGCCCCAGTACGTGGCCGCGACCGGCGGCCAGATCGATCCCGAGTTCCGCACCGGCGGCATCGAGCGCAGCTTCGCCAAGATCACCGAAGAGGTGCGCACCCAGTACACCCTCGGCTACTACACGCATGAGCCCTTCATCGATGGCAAGTACCGCAAGGTCGAGGTCCGCGTGCTGCGTCCGAATCTGAACGTGATCGCCAAGGATGGCTACTGGCCGGATGCCAGCCAGAACGCCCATCCCAACGTCGCCCGGTAAGATCGCCGGTCGCGCTCATGAACGCTCTCCTACAGGGCAACGTCCTGCTCGGTCTGCTCGCCGCCTTCTTTTGGGGAGGCGGCGATTTTTCGGGCGGCATGGGAGTCAAATACGCCGGCGGAACGCTGGGCGCGGCTCTGCGCGTGCTTCTGCTCAGCCACGCGGCCAGCTTCTCGGTCCTGCTGCTGGTCGCCCTCCTGCGCCATGACGCCTTCCCCCACGGCGCACCGCTGGTCTGGGGACTGGTCGCCGGCATCACCGGCGGCCTCTCGCTCGCCTGCTTCTACATCGCGCTGGCACGCGGCTCGATGGGAGCCTCCGCCGCCGTCAGCGGCCTGCTCGCCGCGGCCATCCCGGCGGTCGTCTCCGCCTTCAGCGAGGGCACTCCCGGAGCCGGCCACCTGATCGGCTTCCTCATCGCCGGCGTCGCCATCTGGCTGATCGCCGCCGCTCCCACCGGCGTGCTCGAAGCCCCTGCACCCTCCACCATGCCGCTCGCCATCGCCGCCGGCGCGGGCTTCGGCCTCTACTTCGTCGCGCTCAAGATGGCCGGTTCGGCCGGGGTCATCTGGCCGATGGCGACCGCCCGCATGGGCAGCATCAGCACCTGCGCCCTGCTTCTGCTCTGGGTCTCGACCAGCCCCCGCATGGCCGCGATGGCCAAGGCCAGGCTCACCCGCGCGGCCGTGCTGTGGGCGCTCTCGACCGCCGCGCTCGACACCTCCGGCAACCTGCTCTTTCTCTCCGCCACCCGCGCCGGCCGGCTCGACGTCGCCGCCGTGCTGGCCTCGCTCTACCCGGCCAGCACCATCCTGCTCGCCGCCTGGGTGCTCAAGGAGCGCTGCAGCCGCCGCCAGGGCATCGGCATGGCCATCGCCGCCGTCGCCGTCGTCCTGATCACCCTGTAACTTCCGTTTTGCCGGCACCTGAGCTAGGAACCGGGAACGCCATCCTCGATCTCCGTCGCAACCATGCGCAGCGTACCTCCATCATTGAAGAGCAATCCGCGGAATCGGCCAATGGAGCCGCTGGTCAGCGGTGCACTTGTAATCGTATGCGTCTCGGCTGTGGCATAGACCTCGACACTTGGAGAAGGCCCAAAGATTGCATTCAGGTCGTTGGCGAACAAGTTGACCTGATATGAGTTCTGTCCATTCACCGTCGAGACCGCTGCGACGGTAGCATCGATCGTCTGCGGCTCTAAGGTCACGGCAGCAGTGACGGGGATGACATTGCCCACAGTCTGAAGCGCATCGATGGGGGTCGCCACATTTTGCCCCACAACGATCGAACCCGAGCTCAGGCTGGGTGTAAACGGCAGGCCGGCCGGAGCCGTGCCATTTGGCCAAGCAATGACGAACGGCGTCGCCTGACTGTACAGGACATTGTTGGCATAAAACCCAGTCCCATTGGGGAGATTGGGGCCTTGCTGTTCACGGCCGGTATTTTCCAGCACGAGTTGGCCCGAGTACAGCACTTGGCCGACGAGATTGTACGACTGCGTCGTGGCTTCGGTTTGAACCGAGGTAGCCAGCATGGAACCATCCTGCTGCAGCGCTGCATCCACAGCCACAAAGTTGCCCGCCGTCGGAGCACCCGCCGCGTTTACTCCGGAATAGACCGTGGAGGACGATGTGCTGAAACTCAGCGAAGTACCGCTGTCCGATGTCATAGTGAGAATGCCGTTGGAGTTGGCGGTCACCTGTCCATGCACGTCTTCGACCTTGCCGTCCTGCAACGTGCTCGGCTGTGCGGCGAGCGTTACTCCCGAGAGCGAGTACGTGGGAGTGAACGTGGTGTTCCCTCCGTTGGGAACAATACTGGTTGAACCTGCCAGAAAGGGAACGTACGTCGTCGACTGTGGGATGTTCAAGTTCAGCAGCAGGCCCATTGCGCTCCCGCTAATCGCCAGAGGAGTGCTCAAAGGGAGGGTTACCGTCACAGCTTGGTTTCCTGCCGTGCGAATGTCGTAGTTGCCAATATCTATGCTGTTCGCGCCACCGCTTTGGTCGATTACGATGAACGTTGAAGGGCCATAACTCAGCTTGACGGACGTATAGTTCCCTTGCGGAATATCGATGGTGACAAGCGGGCGCGCGACGCCGTTGATCGAGCCGAGTTCCACCACCTGCGGGCTCGTGAGTATAGGAACATCCGTCCCGTCACTGGCGACAAGCGTAAGTCCCTGAATATTGAACTTGAAAATAGGAATCTGCGCATTGTTCGTTGAAGTGATGAGGAGAGTTGCGTGGGTGTTTCCGGGCAGAGCTATTTCCGGGCAAGCTATTTGCGCCGCCACCGCCGGCACATCCCGCTGTAACAATCAGTGCACTCAACGCGGAGACAGCACTCGCGATCGTAAAAATGCGGCTGCGCCATAAGGTCGACGATCGCCCCGATTTTGTCCCTGGCTGGATTCTTACATTGCGTACAGAAGTCGGAATAGCGAGCACCTTTACCCCCGGGCAATCATATCCGACAAGTCCGCGCTCCCCTGTTACATTTTTTGGTCACCGGAAAGCAAACTATCTGCAGCCATCAATCCATCTACAGCGTGATCTTGATCCGCGCTCCTTCCGTCGATTACCGCACAACTCACCCGTTGTGAGACACGGCGGTAGGGTCTTCGGATCGCAGGTCAGGGCTCCGGCTTCAACAGTTCGTGTGGGATCGCGTTTGGAGAGCCGCTCAAAGTACGAGGTGACGCCCAGGGCAAGAATCAGGGCCGCAATGCCAAACAACGTCAAACTGGACACCTCGTTCGGTTCTTCGACGATGACCTTGCGCGCCACCGCAATCAGCGCCACCTCGAGCACCACGCGAACGTGAATGACATCCTTCTTCAAGTAGGCCTTCAGCGTCTCGACCAGCTCGACCCCGATCAGCACCAGCAGGAAGTAACCAAAGATCTGCAACAGGCTCTGGACGCGAATCAAGTACCGCGGAGGAGACATGATCTCTTCCCCACCAATACGCCGAGATGAACGGTCGAAAGCGTCATCACCACGGCAAGGATTCCCGCGAGCGCCACGACGTTGAGTCTCTGAAGCTTCGTCAATACTGATTCCAGGGTCACAAATGCTCTCCTTTGGATAGAAGATCGCCGTTCCCCACAGCCCGTAACGAAGCTGGCCCAGTGCGTGCCGTCCTGCGACGGACACTTTGCACGCAGCCGTATGCATCGTGCAGATAGTAATCCCGAACGGCCTGGAATGCTAGCGATCCAGCACTCCTGCCCCTCCTCCTGCTAATCGAGAGCCCCGCTGTCTTCGAGTTCCATCACAACGCCGTCGATATAGCCTCCCGTCTCTTCATACGTGACCAAGACTGGCCTCTTCTGCAAGGTGCCGTAGCGAGTAAGCGTCGCGCCCACGACCAGTACTCCGGCAGAAAACACCGCGTTGCGCCCGATCGCGACGTGCAACATCAGGCTGGTTGCCCCTAAAGATAGCCACGGAATAAGGTCCGCAAAAAGGCTCAATATAACCACATTGCCCTGCCGCATGCCGAGATCCCACGCCCCATACGCAACGAACAACAGGAAGCAATACGCAACCAGAAGAAGCGCAGACTCCGGCGTGAGACGCGTCCATGTGGCCATCCCAGGCAAGAAGGAGAGCGGCAGCGCCAGGCCGAGGGTCGCCTGAAATATCGGAAGCACCGCCGCACCGCCAGTCGCTTCGCCCGCACGACGCGACAACGCCGAATACATGCCCCAGGAGATTGCGCCGATGAAGACGACCAGATAGGCGAGACAGTCCGCTCTGCGGGAGAACAGCTCCGGCGTGAGCCCGGAAGACCCGAGGATCTCCGGCAACATGCTCAAGAGGACGATCAGCGATCCGAGCAGGAACGCCCACCATCGAGCGATCTTCACGGCTGCAAACATCACCGAACAGAGGATGATCGCCGTCGGCCAGAGATAGTTGATCAGAATGACGAAGGGCATATGCCGCTTCTGCACGAGGTAAATGCCGGTAATCAGCAACCCTTCGTGCAGCACGAAGAACAGCCATCGCGCATAAAAATAGGGGTTGCGAACGATCGCCTCTTCCAGAGGCGGCCGGCGGCGAAGCCAATGCGTCAAGACACCGAAGGCGACCATCGTGGCATAGGTGAATCCCATGAAGGCCAGCGGACCGATCTGGTCTTCGACCACCTTCACGATGGGCAGAGCGCCTCCCCAGATGAGAACGGAGCATGCGCCGGCAAGGGTAGGATTCACGGAAAGCTTCTTCGCCACTTCTGCTCCCACGGCAGTTACAGTTTGATCTTGCTCGCGTCCATCACCGGCGCGGGATACTCGAGCTTCAGGCCCTTCATCGCCGCCACAATAATCTCCGAGATCGCGATATTCCGGTACCACTTCACGTCCGCAGGAATCGCGAACCACGGCGCATGTTTGTGGCTCGTCTCGGACAGAACGTCGTTATAGGCCTGCGATGTACTGGTTCCAGTATTCGCGCTCCTTGAAGTCCGCCGGCGACAGCTTCCAGTGCTTGTCCGGCGTGTCGATGCGCGCCTCCAGCCGCCGCGTCTGCTCCTGCCTGGAGAGGTTCAGGAAGAACTTCAGGATCACGACATCGTTATCGGCCAGCGTCCGCTCGAAGCGGTTGATGTCGTCGATCCGCCGCCGCACCACCTTCTCGGTGATCTGCTTATGCACCCGCGGCGCCAGCACATCCTCGTAGTGCGAGCGGTTGAAGATCTGGATCATCCCCCGCGCCGGCACCGCCGCATGCACCCGCCACAGAAAATCATGCTCGGCCTCCTGCGGCGTCGGCACCTTGAACGAGGCCACATTGCAGCCCTGCGGATTCACGCCCGAGAAGATGTGACTGATCGTCCCATCCTTGCCCGCCGTATCCATGCCCTGCAGCACGATCAGCAGCGCCTTCTGCTTGCTCGCCCAGAAGAGCTCCTGCATCGCCGCCAGCCGGTCGCGATGCTTCGCCAGCACCGGCGCGGCCTCTTCCTTCGACGGAAAGCCGCCACTTCATCCGTCTTCCAGTGGGTGAGGCGGACCTTTGTGCCCGGCTCGATGCGGTAAGGAGATTTGAGCTTCACGATCACTGGCTGCCTCCGTTCGCGTCAGTGTACGACGTCCGCTCCGGCAGCACCCGATCTGCGATGCATATTAAATACAACGCGTGCAGCGCAGCGACTCCCGAAGGTCGCCGCTCCGCACGCGGAGATGATGCTTCTAAACCGAATTATGCAGAAAGAATCGAGACGAAGGAGGCCAGAACCTCGCCCTCTGTTCCGGATCGGTATCCAACCGGAGTTACCGGAACTACTTCGTGGACTCTTCTGCCTTGGGGGTCACGGTCTGCGCGGTTTCGGCCGGCTTGTTCGCCTCATCCGACACACCCTTGATCCCGTCCTTGAAGCCTCGCAGTCCCTCGCCCAGGCCCTTGCCCAGCTCCGGCAGCTTCTTGCCGCCAAACAAGACCAGAAGGACGACCGCGACTACTAATAGGTGCATTGGTTGAAATAAATCGCCCATACATGTTCTCCCTACCGATTCTGCGTCCGTTGTGCGACAACCTGTGCGACAACCTGTGCGATAACCAGAACCGGCAACCTCTATTGTCGCATACCCCGTCCCCGCGTGGATCGCGCCTCCGCGTCCGGCTTTTCGCTCTCCCGTCGTTCCTCCGGCTCGCATCCTGCGGGAAACGGTATATCTTGGAGGGAGAAGAGTTCGATGGCAGTACACGACCTTGCCACTAGAGAGAGATCCTAAAAACAATGCTGAGATCGATGACGACCGGGGCCACAGGTGCGCAGAAGCCCAGTAAGAAGAACAGCAACCTCGCCGCAGTCCTGCTGACCACCACTGTTGTTTGCTACCCTTCTGCTGCGGGGCACCACACCGCTCCAGGCCCAGGCAAGCAAGATCGGGCCGGAAGCGCCCGCCAACTACGACAATCGGTACGAGGTCTACGGTGGCCTGAGCTTCATGAACTTCCAGGCCGGCCAGAACCTGCCCACCCGCATGAACATGGGCGGCGGCGAGCTCCAGGGCACCTACTGGCTCTCCGGCACCTCCATGTGGCGCACCCACCTCGGCGTCAGCGCCGACTACCGCTTCGAGGCCGGCACCACCCCGGTCTTCCCCAGCCCCGGCAGCTACAACCCCGCCCGTAAGCTGGTCCGCATGAACATCGGCATGGCCGGCGTGCAGTGGCGCGGTCCCAAGAACCACTACGCCTCGCTGAACTACCACGCCCTCTTCGGCGTCGGCGCCGGCGACTTCAGCGGCGACACCAACTACAACGTCGGCCTCTACGACAACACCATCAAGCCCATGGGCGTCGTCGGCGCCAGCCTCGACTACAACCGCTCCAAGAACCTCGCCATCCGCATCCAGCCCGACCTCGTCTTCGAGCACTTCGGCACCGAGACGCGCGAGTTCTTCTCCCTCTCGGGCGGCGTCGTCTACCGCTTCGGCAAGCGCTAACAACCAGCGCATCCGAGCACAAGCAGAAGGGCGGAGAGATCATCTCTCCGCCCTTCTGCTTTGCCTTTGAGCCCGAAGTCCAGCCCAGCTACCAGACGTTGCCCGGCTGCAGAAAGTCCGGCGACACCGGATTCTCGTACACCGAATAATCCCGCGTGACGACGGTCAGCCCGCTGCTCGAAACAAAGTAATTCTTGCGGTCCTCATTGGGGTCGTAGCCGATCACCGTGCCATCCGGGATATGCACGTCGCGATCGATGATCGCGTGCCGGATCCGGCAGTGCCGCCCGATGTTCACATGCGAGAAGATGATGCTCGAGTCGACGTCCGCATACGAGTTCACGCGCACATCCTGCGAGACCACCGAGTTCCGCACCACCGCGCCCGAGACGATCGAGCCCGACGCGATGATCGAGTTGATCGCCATGCCCGTGCGTCCCGGCTCGCCAAAGACGAACTTCGCCGGCGGGTACTGGTAGGGCCGCGTCCGCATCGGCCAGCTCTTGTCGTACAGGTTGAAGATCGGCGACACCGTCGCCACATCCATGTTGGCCTCGTAGTAGGCATCGAGCGTCCCCACATCGCGCCAGTACAGCGCGTTCTGCTTGTTCTCATCGACGAAGTTGTAGGCGCAGCACCTTGTAGCGCCCCAGCAGCTTCGGCAGAATATTGTGCCCGAAGTCGTGCTTCGAGGTCGGATCCTCGGCGTCCTTGATCAGCTCCGGCAGCAGCACATCGGTGTTGAAGATGTAGATGCCCATCGACGCGTCCACCATCTCCGGCATAAACGGCGACCGCATCTTGGTCTCCTTGGGCTTCTCCTCAAAGCCCATCACCTCGCCGTTCTTCGCCACCTCCACCACGCCGAACGACGAGACCTCCTCCGGCGGGATGGGCAGCGTCGCCAGCGTCACATGCGCGCCCGACTCCTTGTGCTGATCGAGCATCAGCCCGTAGTTCATCTTGTAGATGTGGTCGCCCGACAGGATGATGACGTACTTCGGCTCCTCCGAGCCGATCGAGTAGATGTTCTGATACACCGCGTCCGCCGTGCCCGTGTACCAGTTCTTGCTCACCCGCTGCATCGGCGGCAGGATCTCGATGAACTCGCCCAGCTCATTGGCCACCACCGGTCCCCAGCCCTCGCGGATATGCCGGTTCAGCGACAGCGCCTTGTACTGCGTCAGGATGTAGATATGGCGCAGATCGGAGTTGATGCAGTTCGACAGCGTGATGTCGATGATCCGGTACTGCCCTGCGAACGGCACCGCAGGCTTCGCACGATCCCGCGTCAGAGGAAACAGCCGCTCGCCGGCCCCTCCCGCCAACAGCACCCCAAGTGTATCTCTCATCATCCGGCTAAACCCCTAACTCTTTGAACTGGTGGAACCAAGGTTCGGGTAACGCGACTGAATCCAAATTCATGGCCCATGCTGCTGGGATGCAAAAACGCCCTGCGAGCGTCCGGAGTGCGGAGTCTATCACGCCAAAATGAATCTTTTGCAGACCGTCACGAGACGGCCATCAGCCGGCATCTGCCGAGACCCCAGTCTCCCTTTGCGGGAACAGTACTTCGCGAGCGCACGCGTGTTCCGCGCGCTCATACTGCCTGCTGCCGAGTCTTCACCGACCGAGAGTCCACCTCCACGGGCTGGGCGACCAGCGTCAGACCGGTCGACCCGGCTCCTCTTCGGGAAGGCTGATCCGCAGCGACTTCAGGAAGCTCACATCGTTGCGCGTGAACGGGCCCTCCACCGACTCCTCTGCCTCGACCGTCTCGCCCGCCTCGGCCTCGTTCTCGTCCACTTCATTCAGGCCGATCGTCGCCTCCAGCATCAGCAGCACGTCGAATCCCTGCTCGCGCATGTTCTTCACCACGCCAGCAATATTCTCCGACTCCGAGACCGACTCGTGAATCGCTTCGCCTAATTTCTGGATGAGATGTTTGACCTTCTGATTCAATGCCACCTCCGGGCTGCCTGTTATCTGCATTCGGACCACGCATCGGGTATTCCTGACCATGGCGGTTTCGGCCGGAACGGCATTGCGGGCACTGCGGGCGTGCGGCCAGCTAGATGTAACGATACGCGGCTCCCGCGCTGGCTGCAATGCCTGATTGCTGCGCCGCGCGGTGCCCTTCCTGCTCCATCCAAACCGTCCCGTAGGCTAAACCCGAAGCGCCGAAATTCCACTCGCGACGGCAAAATCTAAGCGATTCCCTGCGGTCTCCGTCTGGGTCGTCCGTCCACGCCGCCTCCGGCTCCTGCGCCAGCGCCTCGACCGGCTGCACCCGCCGCGCCCCCAGAACCAGGAACCCGGCCGCTGCCGCACAGAATCCGCCAACCCACCACAATGTCTTCTTCATCGCGTCCTCTTTCCCTGATCTCCCGATCTCCCAAGCTGCCAACCCTCCGGCCGCTTCCTGTCTGCGATCCTGCTGTCTCCGAGACGACTCCGACGGTGCCTCGTTGGATGCAGCCCACCGCCCACAGATCAGCAATCCTCCCTGCCCCGCCGAAGCTTTGCGTCGCTCCGCCAAACCGCTACACTTTTCCTATGGATTCTGTCCGGTTTGGGCGAGCATTGGGTTTCGGAGCACGCAGCGCCGCCAAGGCGCTGATCACAGCGGTCGACGCCGCCAGCGCCCCCAACCCCATCCCAGCCCAGCGGCCAGCGACGCGACCCGCAGCCCAGCCTGCCGCAAAACAGGCGACCGTCCCGCCAGCCTCCGCGCCAGCGCGGCCCGTCCGACCGCCGCCCGCACCACCGCTCAGGTCCAAAAGAACCTCCAGCAGACCCGCGCCGGCGTCGCCCGTGGCGGCAAGCGCTTCGGCACCTCGGTCTGGCGTCCCTTCGTCAAGCTCTCCGGCGTCCTCTGGCTGGAGATGACCGGCTCCTTCTTCGCCCTCTTCGCCCTCTTCGCCGCCCAGAGCACCTGGACGCACCGCGCCGACCTGCACCAGACCGCGCTCAACCACACCGCCCACCAGCACTTCCTGCTCTGCTGCGGCGTCACCCTGCTGTTCGCCTACTTCTCCGTCACCAGCTTCCTCAAGGCCCGCCGCCGCAGCCGCTCCCACTAGCCGGCACCCCATCCTGAGCAGGTACCGGGTGCCCCATCCTCGACGCACGGTTTCATCGTGCGGCAGGCCGGGATCCCCAGCGGACGCCTCGTCCGCTGCCGTGGAGCGTGGCGTATCGCTTGCGCCAGCAAACGACCGTCTTCCTTCGATGATTCGAAGACAGGACGATCGTCCATCGCACCTCCCAGGCGCTACACTCTCACCCATGCCGCCCGACGCCAAGCTTCGCCAGACCAGCTCCGGCATCCCCATCGCCCCGGTCTACACCGCCGAGCACCTCCGCGACCGCACTTGAAGCGGACGGCCTCCCCGGCCAATTCCCCTTCACCCGCGGCATCCAGCCCAGCATGTACCGCGGCCGCCTCTGGACCATGCGCCAGTACGCCGGCATGGGCGACGCCGAGGAGTCCAACCGCCGCTACAAGTTCCTGCTCGCCAACGGAACCTCCGGCCTCTCCGTCGCCTTCGATCTCCCCACCCAGATCGGCTACGACTCCGACTCACCCCTGGCGCTCGGCGAGGTCGGCACGCGTCGGCGTCGCCATCGACTCGCTCGAGGACATGGAGCGCCTCTTCGCCGGCATCCCCCTCGACACGCATCTCCACCTCGATGACCATCAACGCCACCGCCGCGATCCTGCTCGCGCTCTACGTCGCCGCCGCCAAGCGCGCCGGCACCGACCCCGCCAAGCTCACCGGCACCGTCCAGAACGACATCCTCAAGGAGTACATCGCCCGCGGCACCTACATCTATCCCGTCCCGCACGCCATGCGCCTCGTCACCGACATCTTCGCCTGGGCCGCCGAGCACCTCCCCGACTGGAACCCCATCTCCATCTCCGGCTACCACATGCGCGAGGCCGGCTGCGACCGCCGCGCAGGAGGTCGCCTTCACCCTGGCCAACGGCATCACCTACGTGCAGGCCGCGCTCGACGCCGGCCTCGACATCGACAGCCTTCGCCCCGCGCCTCAGCTTCTTCTTCAACGCCCACACCAATTTCTTCGAAGAGGTCGCCAAGTTCCGCGCCGCCCGCCGCATCTGGGCGCGCCTCATGCGCGACCGCTTCCACGCCAACAATCCCCGCGCTCCTGGATGCTCCGCTTCCACACCCAGACCGCCGGCTCCACGCTCACCGCGCAGCAGCCGCGAGAACAACATCGTCCGCACCACCATCGAGGCGCTGGCCGCCGTCCTCGGCGGCACGCAAAGCCTGCACACCAACGGCTTCGACGAGGCCCTCGCCCTGCCCACCGAGGAGGCCGCCCGCATCGCCCTCCGCACCCAGCAGATCCTCGCCTACGAGAGCGGCGTCGCCGACACCGCCGACCCGCTCGCCGGCTCCTACTTCGTCGAAGCCCTCACCGACCAGCTCGAAGCCCGCGCCCAGACCTACCTCGACACCATCGCCGCATTCGATCGCAACCGGCTCGACGGCATGCTCCGCGCCATCGAGCGCGGCTACATCCAGCAGGAGATCCAGAACGCCGCCTACGCCTACCAGCGCGCCGTCGACTCCGGCGAGCAGATCCTGGTCGGCGTCAACGAATTCACCGCAACGCGAACCCCGACGACGCGCCGAGAAAACCGTCCCCACCCAGCGCATCGACCCCGCCCTCGAAGCCCGCCAGGTCGAGCGCCTCCGCGCCCTCCGCCAGCGCCGCGACCCACCGCGCCACGCCGCCGCCCTGCGCAGCGTCGCCGAGGCCGCCCGCACCGGCGCCAACCTGATGCCGCACCTCCTCACCGCCGTCGAGGCCGACGCCACCGTCGGCGAGCTCTCCGACACCCTCCGCGCCGTCTTCGGCGAGTACCGCGAGTCCGTCACCCTCTAAGCCACCGAAGCACTCCCACTCCCATTGAACACTGCCTCGTTCCCTGCGTGTACTCTGCAGCAGTACCACCCAAGCAGAGCATCGCGCCACGCCGTGAAAGCCTTCTCCGCTGTATTGCTTCTCTACTGCCTATACCGCCTCCCCCGTCACGCCGCCAGCCCAAACGACCAGCCAGCCGCAAGCGCACGCCAACTGCCGTACACCAAGTTGCGCAGCAACTCCGCTCGAACCGCCTCTTTCAGGCGCTCCGATCCCTCGGCCCGCTCACCGGCAAGACGTCTTCGTCTCAATGCCGGCGCCGACAGCGGCCTCTTTCCCGCAGCCCTTCACCGGCAACCCCGACCGCGGCTACGCCGAGTTCTCCGCCACGCGCCTCAAGGGCATGCAGGGACGTTTCACACTGGTCGGACGACCCGGCCATGCGCCGACTCATCGCTCAGCTCCAGATCTGCAACCCCAGCCGCGCCCAAGCGCTGGCCCAGCCAAGCGCCAACAAGCAAAAGCGGCGCCTCCTCGAGCCGCCTGCCCATGTTCCAGCGACCATCCTCGACCGCAGGACCCATTACATCCTGCGGGCGCTTACCGAGATCCATCGACCCCGCAATCCTGCAAAAGACCCACGACCACAACTTCGATCAGGCCCTGGACGATCTCACCATCAGATCCTCATGCGATCCGGGACGCACGGGCCACTCGAACAGAAACGCCTAGTCGAACCAAGACCATCCAGGAAGGCACTCCCATCTCCCGTATCTTCGCCATGCAACTCCCTCCGCAATCCGGCCCCAACCTTCCCCGAAGCGATAGATCCGCTCCGGCCTCTCCGCACAACCCGTAAAGCGATCCCTGACCCCCAAAGTGCTATCGTGAAGTGTTCGGTAAACACCGCCGCAAAGGGATCCTTCATGGCCGAAATCGCAGCACCCGCGCTCCGTAAAACCGCTCTCAACGCCACCCATCGCGCCCACAAGGCCAAGATGGTCGACTTCGGCGGCTGGGACATGCCCGTCGAGTACTCCGGCGTCATCGCCGAGCACGCTGCCGTCCGCACCGCCGTCGGCCTCTTCGACGTCTCCCACATGGGCGACATCCAGCTGCGCGGCCCCGGCTCGCTCGCCGCCATCCAGCAGCTCTGCATGAACGACGCCTCGAAGCTCGCCGTCGGCCAGGCCCACTACTCGGCCATGCTCTATCCCAACGGCACCTTCGTCGACGACGTCGTCGTCCACAAGCTCTCCGACAACGACTACCTCATCGTCATCAACGCCGGCACCCGCGAGAAGGACATCCAGTGGGTCCGCCAGACCATCGGCCACATGCCCGGCGTCCACGTCAACGACTTCTCCGACTACTACACCCAGCTCGCCATCCAGGGCCCCCGCGCCGCCGAGACCCTCGCCAAGCTGACCAACGTCGACCTCAGCACGCATCAAGAACTACTGGTTCACCTGGGGCCAGGTCTGCGGCCTGCACAACGTCATGATCGCCCGCACCGGCTACACCGGCGAGGACGGCTTCGAGATCTACATCCCCTCCGACGAGGCCACCAGCGCCCGCGTCTGGAACGAGATCCTCGAAGCAGGCAAGGAGTTCGGCATCATCCCCTGCGGCCTCGGCGCCCGCAACACCCTGCGTCTCGAGTCCGCGATGGCCCTCTACGGCCACGAGATCTCGGACACGATCAACGTCTTCGAGGCCGAACCTCGGCCGCTACGCCAAGCTCGACAAGCCCAGCTTCGTCGGCCGCGACGCCCTGCTCGCCATTCAGGAGGCGCGCGGCCCCGAGCGCAAGCTCATCGGCCTCGAGATCGTCGAGCGCGGCATCGCCCGCGACGGCTACCCGGTCGCGCTTGCCGACGGCACCCGCATCGGCCACGTCACCAGCGGCTCGCCCGCGCCCTTCCTCAAGAAGAACGTCGCCATGGCGCTGGTCGCCATCAACGCGGAGACGCCCGACTACGCCCCCGGCACCGAGCTCGCCGTCGAGATCCGCAACCAGCTCGTCAAGGCCGTCGTCGTCGCCCTGCCCTTCTACAAGCGCCCCAAGAAGACCGCACCCAACCGCATAACGCATACATCGCAAATCGGGTGCCCCATCCTCGCCACGGCTCTCGTCGTGGCAGGGTGGGGTATCGAGCAGAGCGAGACCGCCGTCCTCCACCTCCAAGGAGCTCCCATGCAATTCCTAGCCCTCAGCCGTCGCCGCACCGACGTCTTCCCTCCCGAGGCCTTCACCCCCGAGCTCATCGAGGCCGAGGCCCAGCGCGTCCGCGAGCTCTACGCCGCCGGCACCCTGCGCTCCATCTGGCGCCGTCAGGACACCCCCGGCGCCGCCCTGCTCCTCGAGGCCAACTCCGAGGACGAGGTCCGCGCCACCCTGGCCACCCTCCCGCTCGCGCAGCACGAGATGCTCGAGCTCGCCCTCGTCACCCAGCTGATTCCCTACCCCGGCTTCGGTCCCCGCTAGCCGCCGCCCGTCACGCACTACAATCAAGAATCAAGATCGGAGAAGACACGACACCATGGCCTATCCCGCAACCTACAAGTACACCAAGGAACACGAGTGGATCGCCGTTGAAGCCAACACCGGCTCCATCGGCATCACCGACTACGCGCAGAACTCCCTCGGCGACATCGTCTTCGTCGAGCTGCCCAAGATCGGCGACACCCTCGAGGCCGGCAAGACCTTCGGCTCCATCGAGTCGGTGAAGTCCGTCTCCGACCTCTTCTCGCCCGTCACCGGCACCGTCACCGCCATCAACGAGCACCTCACCAACGCCCCCGAGACCATCAACGCCGAGGCCAACACCACCTGGATCATCAAGCTCGAGCTCAGCGAGCCCACCCAGGTCGACGCCCTGCTCTCGGCCGCCGACTACGAAGCCTTCATCAGCGAAGAGACGGGCCACTAGCACCATGCCGGACCTGTCTTCCGTAATCGGGCAGGAACTCTCCTCGGTAGAGTTCCTGCAGGACCACCTGATCCTGCACTTCGACGGCCCCACCCTCACCTTCTACACCTGGCCCGACGTCTTCCGCGAGGAGGGCTCCTACGCCTACGGCGAACCGGAGTACCGCAACGTCCTCTGCAGCGTGCTCTCCGAAGACGTCACCGCCGCCACCCTCGAAGAGGGCGAGGCCATCGAGATCGAGTTCGAGAGCGGCGTCATCGTCCGCGCCTCCCTGCGCGAAGAGGACCTCGACGCCCCCGTGGCCGGCGAGTTCTCCGACGGCGCCGAGACCTGGGAGTTCTAACCCACCTCCAGCAGATACTGGAGACATTCGTTTCTCTCGAGAGTCCAGCAACAAAACCGGGCTGCCTAATCTCAATTAGGCAGCCCGGTTCCGTTGCAGCGTTTGAGCCTGGCCTCCGCCGCCAGAGTACCCACATGGTATTCACGAACGAGCCTTTCCACATCGCCTCGCGCCCACACCGTCTTCGACTTGGCCCATAATTCACGCAAGCTGTAACACTCCATTCGTATATCCCGCCTATCGTCGCTGTCATTCCCCAGATCGCCCAAAGATTGCCCCAGATCGAAAATCGCTTCACGATCCCATCGACAGGTGACACGCAATGGCAACTCCGTCCTCGACTCTTCCAGCCTCGGGCTCACTGCTCGACGAGAAGCTCAAGAAATCCTCTCCCGGTAAGCTGGGAGCCATCGCCTTCGGCCTCCTTCTGCTGGGCGGCGGAGCCTACATCGGCACCAAGCTCGCGCACGATCTCTCCATCGTCCACTCCGCCTCGATCTTCCCCTTCCTCCTGCTCGGCGTGGCGCTCTTCATCGCCCTCGGCTTCGAGTTCGTCAACGGCTTCCACGACACCGCCAACGCCGTCGCCACCGTCATCTACACCCACTCGCTCGAGCCCCACGTCGCCGTCGTCTGGTCCGGCCTGTGGAACTTCGTCGGCGTGCTCACCAGCTCCGGCGCCGTCGCCTTCGCCATCATCTCGCTGCTGCCCGGTCGAGCTCATCCTCAAGGTCAGCAAGGGCTCCGGCTTCTCCATGGTCTTCGCCCTGCTGGTCGCCGCCATCCTCTGGAACCTCGCCACCTGGTGGCGCGGTCTGCCCGCCTCCAGCTCCCACACCATGATCGGCTCCATCATCGGCGTCGGCGTCGCCAACCAGCTCATGCAGGGCAACTCCGGCACCGCCGGCGTCGACTGGGAGCAGGTCACCAAGGTCTTCAAGGCGCTCGCCCTGTCCCCCGTCATCGGCTTCGTCGTCGCCGCCCTGGTCTTCTTCCTCTTCAAGGCCGTGGCCAAGGATCCCCGCCTCTACAAGGCGCCCGAAGGCACCGATCCGCCGCCCTTCTACATCCGCGCCATGCTCATCCTCACCTGCACCGGCGTCAGCTTCTTCCACGGCTCCAACGACGGCCAGAAGGGCATGGGCCTGATCATGCTCATCCTGGTCGGCACCGTCCCCACCGCCTACGCCCTCAACCACACCGTCACCGCCAACGAGGTCCAGACCTTCGCCGCCGTCTCCACCCAGGTCGCCGGAGCCCTCAGCAACTACATCGAGCCCGCCGCCGTCGTTCAGGACCCGGCCCCGAGCTCGAGCACTTCGTCTCCACCAAGAAGTACGAGCCCGGCGTCCTGCTCGCCCTCCAGCAGATGGTCGTCGACATCCGCAACGAGGCCACCAACTACGGCGACCTCGGCAACGTCCCCGCCGGGATGCAGGCCAACGTCCGCAACCAGATGTACCTCACCAGCGAGACCCTCCGCCTCCTGCCCAAGACCAGGCGCTCCCAAACTCAACCCCAGCGACGCCAAGGCCATCGCCAACTACAAGAGCTACCTCGACCACTCCACCAAGTTCATTCCCTCCTGGGTGAAGGTCGCCGTCGCGCTCGCGCTCGGCCTCGGCACCATGGTCGGATGGAAGCGCATCGTCGTCACGGTCGGCGAGAAGATCGGCAAGACCCACCTGACCTACGCCCAGGGCGCCGCCGCCGAGATCACCGCCATGTTCACCATCGGTCTCGCCGACGGCTACGGCCTGCCGGTCAGCACCACCCACGTCCTCTCCTCGGGCGTCGCCGGCACCATGGCGGCCAACCAGAGCGGCCTGCAGATGTCCACCCTGCGCGACATCGCCCTCGCCTGGATCTTCACCCTGCCTGCCGCCGCCGTGCTCTCCGGGCGGCCTGTTCTGGCTCTTCAACAGCATCGTCAAATAACCCCAAGCCGTTTCCCTTCAACAGACGGTCCGCCTCGGCGGGCCGTCTCTCGTTTTGAAGCCGCCGCCACTTCGCTTCATCCTCGTAGCAGCAAGTCAAGCGAACAGGAAAAACGTCATCTCGACCGAAGCGCCGGACAGCATCATCGTCCGGCGCAGCGGAGAGACCCCTGTATTTGCCTTTGCTCTTCCTCCACCGACCTCATCAGACCTCAGGATCGACCTCCACCTCCCCGTCTCGCCCAAGACTCGCCAATCCCCGCGCACCCCTCGCGGTTGGTATGCTTGAGCCTGACTATCCATCATGAGCCTGAAAGCAAAGATCGAAGCCGTTATTTACGCCTCTGAAGAGCCGGTCACGCTGGCCCAGCTCGCCGGCCTGCTCGGCCAGGAGGCCCAGGCCGAACTCGACCACCTCGAGTCCGCCCAGCAGTCGCTCGCCCTCAACGAGAACCCGACGAGACGCCGACGAAACCAGGACGAAAACCCCCGCGAAAATTCCGAGGACGAAGCCGCCCAGCCAGCCCCCACCGAGCCTGAGCCCACCGACTCCGCCCCCTCCAGCGAGCCCGAGCCCACCGACTCCTCGCCCATCCCCGAGCACCCGGCCCCAACCGCCGAGCGCCGAGCTGCCGCCGAAAAGTCCTTCCGCGACCAGAAGCTCGACGAGAAGCTCCGCGAGCGCAAGCTCCGCGACTACTTCCGCTCCATCCTCGACGAGCTCATCGCCGACTACGCCCGCGAGTCCAACGACCGCGGCCTCGAGATCCGCGAGGTCGCCAGCGGCTTCCGGCTCTCCACCAAGCCGCAGTACCACGACACCGTCCGCGGCTTCGTCAAGAGCCTCAAACCGCCGCTCAAGCTCTCGCTCCAGGCGCTCGAGACCCTCGCCGTCGTCGCCTACAAGCAGCCCGTCACCGCCCCCGAGGTCTCCGAGATCCGCGGCGTCGACTCGGGCGGCGTCCTCGGCTCGCTGATGGCCCGCAAGCTGATCACCACCGCTGGCCGCAAGCAGGTCATCGGCCGGCCGATCCTCTACAAAACCACGCGCGACTTCCTCCTCCGCTTCGGCCTCAAGGACATCAACGAGCTTCCCAGCATCGAAGAGTTTGAGAAGATGGCCGGCGAGCTCGCCGAGACCTTCGCCGAGCCGGTGCAGGAGGAGATCCCCATGCCCGAGCACCCCGCCCCCGAAACTCCGAGTCCGAGACCTCCAAGACCTCCGGCAGCTCCGAACTGGGCAATCCCGAGGCCGTCGAGCAGGAGAGGAACGCCGTCGAGCCCCAGGCCGACGGCACCACCGCGCCCCTCGACACTCCCGACACGAGCCCGACGAACGCGCCCACTCACAAGCCCGCAGCCACTCCCGTCGAAGCAGACTCCGACTCCGACGCCCAGGCCAGCGGAACCGCAGACGCCGACAGGCCGTCTCTCCGGCCTTCCCCCCAACTACGACACCGACGGTCTGCCCGGGGGCGCCGACTCCCCCGCCCTCGACGCCGAGATCCAGCGCGACGCCACCAGCGAAGAGGGCTGATCGCTCTCGCCCAAAGCCTTCACCAAGAGACCAAAGAAAAAACGTCATCTCGACCGAAGCGGCGGACAGTTTCATCGTCCGCCGCGCAGTGGAGAGACCCCTGTATTGCGTCTGTGCCCTTCTGTCTTACCGCGCATGGTGCAGACCGTCCTTTACTCCTCGCCCGCCGCATCGAACGCATCCAGCGCCCGCGCCGTAAACGCCAGCGCCGCGCCCGCGTTCATCGCAACCGCCACGCCCATCGCTGCGGCGACCTCTCCCTTGGTCGCGCCCTGCTTGCGCGCCGCCGCCGTATGCACCGCGATGCAACCATCGCAGCGCGTGGTCACCGCCACCGCCAGCGCGATCAACTCCTTCGTCTTGCCATCCAGATGACCGCTCGTCTCCGCCGCCTGATGCAGCGTCTTATACCCCTTCACCGTGTCCGGGCTCAGCTTGGCCAGCTCCCCCACTCCCTCGACCGATCTGCTGGCGATACGTATTCCAATCGTGCATGTGCATAGCAAACTCCTTTTCCTTTGCAACTTCGGACATCCTACCTACAGCAGATGCCCCCGTCCCCGGGAAAGCACCAGAGCACCGCGCATTTCTCAGCGATTGCAGGCGCTCGGCTCCCGCGAGCAGCGAAGCTCGATACACTAAAGAGGTCGTCTAAACGCAGGCCAAACACGCAGCCCAACCGCACCAAAAACACCATCCGAGCACGGGCCCGCTTCCTCCAGCTCCCCAACCCCAATAGGACGCTATGACCCTCGAACTTCCCCCCGGTCCCTTCAAGGCCTACCTCTTCGACTGCGACGGCACCATCGTCGACTCCATGCCGCTCCACTACACCGCCTGGACCCTCACCCTCGCCGAGTGGAACTGCGAGTTCCCCGAGGACCTCTTCTACGCCTGGGGCGGCATGCCCGTGGCCGAGATCATCGCCACCCTCAACCGCAACAACGGTCTCCAGATGCCTGCCGACGTCATCGCCAAGCGCAAGGAGAAGATGTACTTCGACAATCTTCCCCAGCTGCAGCCCGTCCCCGAGGTGCTCGAGCACATCCACCTGAGCCACGGCCAGATCCCCTTCGCCGTCGTCTCCGGCAGCACCCGCGACTCGGTCACCGCGTCGCTCAAGGCCCTCAACATCCTCGACCGCTTCGAGACCCTGGTCTGCGCCGGCGACTACAAGAACGGCAAGCCCCATCCCGAGCCCTTCCTGATGGCCGCCGAGCGCCTCGGCGTCGCCCCCGAGCACTGCCTCGTCTTCGAGGACACCGAGATGGGCATCCAGTCCGCCACCGCCGCCGGCATGGCCTCGGTCAAGGTCCTCCAGCCCTGGGAGCGCAACCTCGCCACCGTCTAACCCGCTCGGGCACCCATCATCGCCACGTACCGGGTGCCCATCCTCGCCAACCCCGGGTGCCCCATCCTCGACGCACGGTTTCATCGTGCGGCAGGGTGGGGTATCGTTTGCGCAGCAAACGACCTCCTTTCTTCCCCCCCAAACCTCCCCAATCCCCCCAAAAAACGCAATCCGCTACACTAAAAGCAGCGCCTTCCAAAGGCGCACCGACCGCGACGAGCCTCTCCGCAGTCAGAAAGTTGGCATCATGAGCAAGTCCCCCGCCCAGAAACCCTCCGACGAACCCCAAGGCGACCGCCTCCAGAAGATCCTCGCGCAGGCCGGCATCGCCAGCCGCCGCAAGGCCGAGGAGATCATCCTCGAGGGCCGCGTCCAGGTCAACGGCACCGTCGTCAACACCCTCGGCACGCGCCACGACGCCACCCGCGACCACATCCGCGTCGACGGCAAGCTCCTCCACGGCCCCGAGCAGCAGCGCTACTACATGCTCAACAAGCCGCGCGGCTACGTCACCACCCTCGTCGACCCGCAGAAGCGCCCCACCGTCATGCAGCTCATGACCCAGAAGCACGGCCCCCACGGCGATCAGGTCCGCCTCTATCCCATCGGCCGCCTCGACTACCTCAGCGAAGGCCTGCTGCTGATGACCAACGACGGCGAGCTCGCCAACTCCCTCTCCAAGGCCGCCGCCGGCGTCGAGAAGACCTACCTGGTCAAGGTCGCCGGTGTCCCCGCCGACTCCGCCATCGACCAGATCCGCCGCGGCATCATGATCGACCGTGGCCGCCTCGACGAGGTCCGCGCCGGCCGCCGCGACCGCATCATGACCGCCCCCGCCCAGGTCGAACTCGTCCGTGGCGGCGACAACCCCTGGTACCAGCTCACCCTCACCGAGGGCCGCAACCGCCAGCTCCGTAAGATGTTCGAGGAGATCGGCCACCACGTCGAGAAGATCCGCCGCATCGGCTACGGCGCCCTCCGCCTCGACGTCGCCCCCGGCGAGTTCCGCGAGCTCACCCCCGGCGAGGTCACCGCGCTCGGTCGCGCCGCCCAGGGCAAGAAGGTCGTCCCCAAGAAGAAGACCCCGGAGTTCGCCCAGCTCAAGTCCCCGGCCAAGGCCAAGCCCGCTCGTCCCCGCCAGACCTTCGCCTCCAAAGCCAAGCCCCGCGGAGCGAAACCCGCCCGCCGCCCCAGCTAAATCTAGGCTTCGCTCTCTGTCCCCGCCACCCGGGCCATCTCCCCTGCGAGATGGCCCTTTTTCTGAGCCCCGTTTTCCCCCTCCCATCGCACCCGATCAAAACAAAAAAATACATGAAATCTGTAACTTTCTGCCGTTGACGGGCATGGGCGGAGAGGTGCAGAATACTCGCGTTTTTCACTGAAGTTTTCGATAAACCCGGATGACAAAACAAGCCTCGGGCATCCAATCATTGGTGGGAACGGGGCAAGCAAACCCGGCACACGAAGGACGCGACTGATCGCAAAGTAAAGCGAAGCAAGGTTACAAGGAGCAACACGTGGCAACTGAAAAAGCAACATTTGGCGCAGGATGTTTCTGGGGCGTAGAAGCCCGTTTCAGCGAGATGCCTGGAGTTCTGGACACCGCCGTTGGTTACGAAGGGGGAGCGCTCGAGCACCCCACCTACAAAGAGGTCTGTACCGACCGCACCGGCCACGCCGAGGTGGTGCAGCTGATCTTTGATCCCTCCCGCATCAGCTATGAAAGCCTGCTCGATGCCTTCTTTGCCCTCCACGATCCCACCCAGGTCAACCGCCAGGGTCCCGATTGGGGATCGCAGTACCGCACCGTCATCTTCACCCACTCCGACGATCAGGCCCGCGACGCCCGCGCCAAGATCGACGAACTCAACGCCTCCGGCGCCTTCCGCACCCCCATCGCCACCCAGGTCGTCCCCGCCGAGACCTTCTGGAAGGCCGAGGAGTACCACCAGCGCTACCTCGAAAAACGCGGCATGGTCAGCTGTCACATCTAACGCTGCCCCGGCGGGTTTCTCTTCGGGAACCCGCCCGCTCTCCGCGCAACCCAAGGCCCATCCGCAGTTCGCGGGAGGAGATCCGCCCTTCCTGTGCTATTCTGACTATGCCCTCAGAAATTAGAGTGCAGGCATCGCAGGCAAAGACTCCGCGTGGCTTCAGGAGTCTGGCCAGAGACTGCGATTCGCCTCTCCCACCGCATCCTTCTGCAATTTAGAGGTCGCGCTGGTTGCTCTGGCTGGAAGATTCGTCATAGGACGTCTCTCGCCGTGCAGCAGCAGCGCTTCGCCCTTCCGGTATAGCAATGCTGACTCAATAAATTTTTATGGTGCTTCGGCACCCCTCTGCATTCGATTCACTTTGCTTGCCCGTGGCACGCCCCAACCAATTAATAAGGAAAATTTTGACTACTGCAACGCTCGAACCCATCGTAGAGACCCCCGCAACTGCCCCAAGTTCAGAACCAGATTGCAGCCCCGATCGCGCCCAGCGCCAATGCGCCCGCCGTCGCCGGCGCTGAAGAGGTCCTCTTCGCGCACCTCAATCTCTCGGACTCGCTCAAGAGCCGTCTCGCCGCCGCCGGCTTCTCCAAGCCCACCCCGGTCCAGGCCAAGGCCATTCCGCCCGCCCTCGAAGGCGCCGACATCCTCGCCACCGCCTCCACCGGCACCGGCAAGACCCTCAGCTTCCTCATCCCGATGATCGAGCGCATGGACGCCAACTCCGTGCCCAGCACCCGTGGCAAGCGCGGCCCCATCCGCTCGCTCATCCTGCTGCCGACGCGCGAGCTCGCCATGCAGGTGCTCGAGGCCTACTGGAAGCTCGTCCCCAACTCCAAGAACGACGCCGTTCTGGTCTGCGGCGGCCTCTCCGAGAACACCCAGCTCGATCAGCTCGATCGCGGCCCGCGCCTCGTCGTCGCCACCCCCGGCCGTCTCGAGGACTTCCTCCGCCGCCGCTCGATCAACCTCTCCAGCGTCGAGATGTTCGTCCTCGACGAGGTCGATCGCATGCTCGACATGGGCTTCCTCCCGGCCATCCGTCGCATCGTCGGCGCGATCCCCAAGACCCGCCAGACCATGTGCTACTCGGCGACCCTGGACGCCAACATCCGCGAGATCGTCCGCGACTACGTCTCCAACCCCGTCCGCATCGAGATCGGCACCACCTCCAAGCCGTCCGACCGCGTCGAGCTCCGCATCATCACCGTCATGCAGGACCAGAAGCTCGGCCTGCTCGACCAGATGCTGCGCAAGGAAGAGGGCACCTTCCTCGTCTTCTCGCGCACCAAGCACGGCGCCGACCGCATCTCCAAGAAGCTCGAGAAGCTCGGCCACGATGCCGACGTCATCCACGGCGACCGCTCGCAGTCGCAGCGCACCGCCGCGCTGAAGGGCTTCGCCAACGGCAAGCACCGCATCCTGGTCGCCACCGACGTCGCCGCCCGCGGCATCGACGTCAACGACATCGCCCACGTCGTCAACTACGACCTGCCCAACGCCACCGAGGACTTCGTCCACCGCATCGGCCGCACCGGCCGCGCCGGCAAGAAGGGCGTTGCCACCTCCTTCGTCATGCCGCAGGAGAAGTCCGACGCCCGCAAGCTCGAGCGCGAACTCAAGATCAAGTTCGACTGGCAGGAAGCCGATAAGAACATCGAGAAGGAAGAGCGCAACAAGCCTCTCGATCTCAACCAGTCCCAACGATCTTCTGCAGCTGGAGACGCGCTCCTGGAAGGGCAACGAGCCCGTCACGCCCATGTCCACGCCCAGCCCCTACGGCAACCGCAACAGCTTCCGTGGCCGCTCGGGCAACGGCGGCGGCTTCTCCGGCGGACGCAGCCCTGGCGGTCGTGGTCCCGGCGGCCGTCCCAACGGCGGTCGTCCCGGTGGCGGCGGTCGCTCTGGCCCCGCCCGCCGCGCTCAGTAGCATCTGCACCACTGATCAAGCTGCAACAGCGCCTCAACAACCGCCTGCCGCAGCTTGATCGATCTCACAAAAGCCGCTTTGCCCGCCCGTCAACCAACGGCCCGGCAAAGCGGCTTTTGCTCAATCGCACTGCCGGTCGCGAATGCGTGCTCCAAAGATTCAAATAGCCGTCCGAACCGAATCGCCCCGCAAGCAACGGCGCGACTCCCGTAAATCTGTGTAAACCCTGCCTGCTGAGTGCCACCACCGGAGCAATCCCACGTCCGCGCAACGCACGTCCTTCGGCTGCACCGGAATCGCGCCAAAATATGGGTCCATCGCCGACCGTCGGAAGCTTGTCGACCCCTGTAAAATAGAAGCAATATCATGATCTCTGTCTCCAACGTCACCATGCGCTACGGCTCGAAGCTCCTCTTTGAGGATGTCTCGGTCACCTTCACCACCGGCCGCCGCTATGGCCTCACCGGCCCCAACGGCGCCGGCAAGTCCACCTTCATGAAGTGCCTCACCGGCGAGATCGATCCCCAGAAGGGATCGGTCGTGCGTCCGCGCAAGATCGGCGTCCTCAAGCAGAACCAGTACGAGTTCGACGCCTACCGCGTCATCGACACCGTCATCATGGGCAACAAGGCCCTCTGGGCCGCGCTCGAAGAGCGCGAGATCATCTACAACAAGCCCGAGATGACCGACGAAGACGGCTCCCGCCTGGGCGAACTCGAAGGCATCGTCGGCGACGAGGATGGCTACGAGGCCGAGGCCAACGCCGCCGTCCTGCTCCAGGGTCTCGACATCCCCGACGAGCTCCACGAGCGCAAGATGTCCGAGCTCCAGGGCGGCCAGAAGGTCCGCGTCCTGCTCGCGCAGGCGCTCTTCGGCAACCCCGAAGCCCTGCTGCTCGACGAGCCCACGAACTATCTCGACCTCGAGTCCATCCACTGGCTCCAGGACTTCCTCATCCGCTACAACGGCACGGTCATCACCATCTCGCACGACCGCCACTTCCTCAACAACGTCTGCACCCACATCGCCGACATCGACTACGAGACCATCATCACCTACACCGGCGGCTACGACGACATGGTGCTGCAGAAGACCAGCGTCCGCACCCGCATCGAGAGCCAGAACGAGCAGCGCGAGAAGAAGATCGCTCAGTTGAACGACTTCATCGCCCGCTTCTCCGCCGGCACCCGGTCCTCGCAGGTCAACTCGCGTAAGAAGGAAGTGGAACGCCTCGCCACCAGCGAACTCGCCCGCTCCAACATCGCGCGCCCCTTCATCCGCTTCGACATGATCCGCCCCTCGGGCAAGAACGTCCTCGACTTCGAGCTCGTCAACAAGAGCTACGAGCAGAAGGACGGCAAGATCGAGCACGTCATCAACAACTTCTCCGCCGCCGTCCAGCGCGGCGACAAGGTCATCCTGATGGGCCGCAACGGCCAGGGCAAGACCACCCTGCTCAAGGCGCTGCTGGCCAACGGCCCCGGCGTCGAAGAGAAGGACGTCTCCATCGACTCCGGCACCGTGAAGTGGGGCCACGAGGTCCAGATCGGCTACTTCGCGCAGGACCACAAGGGCTCCATCCAGATGGGCATGACGGCGTCCGACTGGCTGCACCAGTACGATCCGCAGGCCACCAAGGAAGAGATCCGCGGCATCCTCGGCCAGATGCTCTTCAAGGGCGAAGAGGGTCTCAAGAAGACCGACGCGCTCTCCGGAGGCGAGGCCGCCCGTCTGCTCTTCTGCAAGATCATGCTGCAGAAGCCCAACGTTCTCGTCCTCGACGAACCCACCAACCACTTGGACCTCGAGAGCATCAACGCCCTCAACCAGGCCATCCAGAAGTACGAAGGCACGGTCTTCCTGGTCACCCACGACCAGGACCTGATCGAAGAGGCCGGCACCCGCATCTGGCACTTCGAGGGCGGCCCGACCAACTTCCGCATCACCGACCACAAGGGCCCCTACGAGGAGTATCAGCAGCAGCTCGCCATCTCCTCCAAGTAACCCCGCACCACCCGATACCCCACCCTTCTCGGCCAGACCGAGAGGGTGGGGTATCGAGCTTAACCGTAGCCCTCTGCCCACCCCTCAGCGCGGCAAGGATCGGATACGAGACACAAAGGACACGAACCGCATGCCCACCACCGAACCAACTCACACCCACGGCAAGAACGTCCTCGGACAGCCTCTCGCCATCTGCGGCTGCACGCCCATGACCGGCTTCTACCGCACCGGCTGCTGCGAGACCGGCCCCGAAGACCACGGCGTCCACACCATCTGCTGCATCGTCGACACCCCCTTCCTCGCCGCCTCCAAGGCCCTCGGCAACGACCTCTCCACTCCCATGCCGCAGTACGGCTTCCCCGGCCTCAAGCCCGGCGATCGCTGGTGTGTCTGCGCCGCGCGCTGGCTGCAGGTGCAGCAGGCCGGAGCCGCCTGCCCCATCGTCCTCGAAGCCACCCACGAGAACACCCTCAAGATCGTTCCCTTCGAGCTGCTCATCCAGTACGCCGTCATCCCCGACCAGCTCCACTAAGCCTGTATCGCGTAAAAGCCGCATCGCGTCGAAAAGCCGTCCTCTCGACCACCCCATGAAGCACGTCCTCTCGACCGAAGCAGCGGACAGTCTCACCGTCCGCTGCGCAGTGGAGAGACCCCTGTATTTTCGTTCTCGTGAAAACCCGAGCTCCGCAATATAACCGATTAACGGCAGCAAGGACACTCCTCTGATCCAGAATGACCCATTTTCATGATCTGTTCTTAATCATCTGCTTTCCTCCAACAAGAAGTCTTTTTCGCGACATCTTCTCGTACGGTCCTTGACTTCTACATAGTGCCTGCGTAACCCTTAAGCCAACATCGAAACGACCTTTTTGGCTGTTCTGAAGGCTTGCCCGACACCTCCCGGCAAGCCGGATTGATCCCTTCTTCAATCACAGCCCATCCTTCTATTTCCCACACCGTTTCTATTGCAACGGTGTCTTTCCGAAGGAGCGCCTCCATATGAATCCCCTCTGTTCGAAGAAACGGCTTGTCGCCGTTGCCTCGACCGCACTGCTCGGCTTCACCACGGTCCTGCCGCTGTCAGCCCAGACCTCGGGCGTCGGCAACATCACCGGCACCGTGACCGACGCCAGCGGCGCCGCCATCCCGAACGCCACCGTCCTCGTCACCGACACCGACACCGGCATCTCGCGCTCGCTCACGACCAACAACGACGGCCAGTACAGCGCCACCTTCCTCCAGCCCGGCCACTATGAGGTCGTCCTCGGCGGCGGCTCCTTCGGCAAGATCGACCGCAAGAACCTGGTCCTCACCGTCGGCCAGATCCTCACCGTCGACGCCGCCCTCACCGCCGGCGCCGTCGCCACCGAGGTCGCAGGTCACCAGCGACAGCCCGCTCGTCGACACCGAAAAGACCGAGGTCTCGCAGACCGTCGACCAGCAGCTCATCAGCAACCTGCCCGTCAACGGCCGCAACTGGAGCGACTTCGTCCTCCTCACGCCCAACGTCGTTCAGGACGGCGGCAGCGGTCTGGTCAGCTTCCACGGCATCAGCGGCCTCTACAACCAGAACTACGTCGACGGCGCCAACAACAACCAGATGCTCTTCTCCGAGGCGCGCGGCCGCTCCTCGGGAGCCCCCTACGTCTACTCCCTCGACTCCATCAAGGAGTTCCAGGCCGAAACCTCCAACTACTCGGTCGAGTTCGGTCAGGCCGCCGGCGGACAGGTCAACGCCATCACCAAGTCGGGCACCAACCAGGTCCACGGCGACGCCTTCTACTACCTGCGTTACCCCACGCTGAACGCGCTCGATCCGTACAGCAAGTACCAGGGCCTGCACGGCGGCAATCCCTTCCTGCTCACCCAGCCGATCCATCAGCAGCAGCAGTTCGGCGGCTCCATCGGCGGCCCGATCATCAAGGATCGCCTCTTCTACTTCTTCACCTATGACGGCTTCCGCCGCGTCGGCCGTGTGCTCTACTCGAACACCAACACCATCTCGCTGACCCCCTCGGGTCCGACGACCTCCACCACCACCATCACGCCCACGCAGTGCCCGGCCACCATCTCCGCGGCGCAGTGCACCAGCGCGATCAACTTCCTGCTCGCGCACCTCCGGTGCCACCGCTGCGATCCCCTCGCGCTACAGCCACGAGGACATCTTCTTCCCGCGTCTGGACTACCACATCAACAGCCGAACGACGCGTTCGTGAACTTCAACTGGGCGGACTTCGGCTCGACCAACGGCTATAACTCCAGCCCGACCATCTCCAACGGTTCGACCAGCTCCAACGGCCCCACCACCTACCACGAGCGCTTCCTGGTCGCCGGCCTCACCACGCAGGTCAATCGGCCTCGGTCAACCAGATCCACTTCCAGTTCGGCCGCGACCTCGAGACCGCCGGCGCCAACGCCCCCGGACCCTCGATCGGCCTCGAGCAGCCTGCTCACCTACGGCATGCCCAACGCGCTGCCGCGTATCGCCGAGCCGGATGAGCACCGCATCCAGTTCACCGATGTCTTCTCCACCGTGCACGGACATCACTCGATCAAGTTCGGCGGCGACGCCAACATCGTCCACGAGGTCATGATCAACCTCTTCCAGGGTGGCGGCGTCTACAACTACAGCGGAAGCACTCCCCTGATCAACTTCCAGAACTGGGCGGCCGACTCCTTCCGTGGCCAGGTGGGCGACACCGATCCCTATGCCGGCTACCACTACACCAGCTTCGTCCAGACCGATCGACCAGGTCAACACCGGCAACCGCGCCGGCGCCGACGACTTCTGGTTCAAGATCTTCGACGGCTTCGTCGAGGACAGCTGGAAGGTCCGTCAGAACCTCACCCTCAACATCGGCGTCCGCTACGACGCGCAGCTGACGCCTGCTCCGCATCATGAACAACACCAACTTCCCGCCGCGTCTCGACCGAGTACAGCACCACCATCAAGAACGTGCTCGATCGCGTACAGCCGCGTGTCGGCTTCAGCTGGTCGCCCTACCAGGGCACCGTGGTTCGCGGCGGTTACGGTATGTACTCCGCCCTCAACCAGGGCAGCACCTACTACGCCATGCGGGTTGAGAACGGCGTCGTGCAGCTCAACTACAACTACACCGGATGCGGCACCACCTGCACGCCGACCAGCGCCGCAGCCGCAGGCCTGCTCTACCCCAACGTTCCCTTCATGCCCACCGGACCGTCGATCTCGGGCTCTCTGATCCCGAATGGCGGCACCGCACCCACCATCGCAGGCTCCGGTCTGCTCGGCGCGCAGAGCTTCCACGGTCTCGATCCGAACTTCGTTCCGCCGCTCGTCGCATGAGTTCGAGCTCGGCATCGAGCAGCAGCTCCCCGGCAAGCTCGCCCTCTCGGTCGGCTACGTCGGTTCGCGTACGCTCCGCCTGCCGGTCTTCATGGACGCCAACCTCGTCGGCCAGACTCCGCACGGATCGCGCAGCTACAACGTGCTCAACGCCAACAACCAGATCACCGAGCAGCTCACGGTTCCCGTCTACCTCGTCTCCGACCGTCGCGATCCCGCGCTGCAGGCCTACAACACCGGCTTCAGCGTAGCGAACGCCTGGTATAACTCGCTGGCTGTCTCGGTCCGTCGTCCCTTTGCGAACGGCCTCGAGATCCTCGCCAACTACACCTGGTCGCGCGCCACGGATACCGATCAGGTCTCCGGCGCCTACGGCACCTTCTTCGGCGGCAACCCCGTCCTCGACCCCAACAACGTACGCGCCGAGAACGGTCTCTCCGACCTCGACGTCCGCAACCGCTTCGTCCTCAGCCTGGTCTATCAGCCCCACGTCTTCCAGGACAACAAGTGGGCCCGGACCGTCGTCGACGGCTTCGTCTTCTCCGGCACCGAGACCGCCTCGGCCGGCCAGCCCATCGTGGCCAGCATGAGCGGTACCGTCTACACCGGCGGCCCCGGCAGCTACGGCTCCGACGGCGGCATCTACGGCGGCGCCATGAGCTCCAGCACCGGCGCAGCCACCACCGGCCGTCCTCCGCAGATCGGACGCAACAGCATCATCGGACCCGGCTTCAACAACTTCGACTTCCGCGTCTCGCGTGATGTGCCGATCCACGAAAACATCCGCATGCAGTTCATCGCCGAGGCCTTCAACCTCCTCAACCACACCATCATCACCGGTGTGAACTCCACCTACTCCACCTACACCGCGGCCTCGGCCAGCTCCACCAGCTGCCCGACCTCGGCCTCGGCTCCGGCCGGATCCCCGGTTCAGGGCTGCATCACGCCCTACGCCGGAACCGGAACCTCGGCCTTCGGTGCCACCAACGCCACCAACAACACCCTCTACGGCCCGCGCCAGCTGCAGGTCTCCGCGAAGCTGTTCTTCTAACTCCAACCCGCACCAAGCAAATCGGCTCCGTCCAGATCACTGGACGGAGCCGATTTACTTTGCCGCAAAAGTTTTGACAAGAGTAGGTCGAAGCCTAATCTTCCAGCCGCTCGATCATCACATCGGTCGACTTGATCAGCGCCGCCGCCGCATCGCCCTTCTTCAGATGCAGCTCCCGCGCCGCGTTCGCCGTGATAATCGCCGTAATATGCGAGTCCCCAACAGCGATCACCACCTCCGCCAGCAGCCCTTCGATGCGGATGCTCACCACCTTGCCGGCGATCTGATTCCGCCCGCTCACCCGGCGATACCGCTCCCGCGACTCCGCCGCCGGCTTGGCCGCATCCTTCGCCAGAAACGGCTTCAACGCCGACTCCGAGATCCGGTGGTGCCCCCCCGGCGTCGTGGACGTCTTCAACTTGCCGGTCAGAATCCACTGCTTGATCGTGGGATAACTGATGCCAAGCAAACGAGCTGCTTCGCGCGGAGTCAACATATGGTTCGCTTCAGCCATGAGCCATTATAAATAGCGGCATGCAAGATAGCCATCAGCGTCCTCACGCCAGCGCGAGCTCTCACCGCGACTAGCAGGTCGATCCCATCAGAGGGTTGGTAAACGTGTCCTTGTTGTCCTCATCGCTCCGATCGAGGCACGCAAAGTCCTTCTCCACGATCAGCTCCAGCGATCCCTCGGGAGCGATCTCCACCGCCGTATACACCCCGACCTCGCTCTCCTGGCTCCAGCGCTCGGACTGCTCCTCCGAGAGCACCACCGTGACCTCCTGCGCGCCATACCGCACATTCGCCCCGCCCGCATGACTGCCGCGCTCCAGCGCATACGTCAGCTTCGCCTCCGGAGCCGCCGCAAAGCGAATCGTCTCCGCGATGCGCTCCCCGGCAAGAAAGCGCGCCAGCTCCGACCGCGATACCCGCAGCCGCAATGAGTTTCCCTTGATTCGTAGTTTCATCTCGTCCCTTCTCTCTACTCGCACAACCGGGCGTGCCTGTGCTCCGGTGCGGAGGAACTGTTGCCATCACGACTGCGCAGTCGATACGAAAACGGCCAGGGGAGGTGCGCTCCCTCACATGCTCTGCGCAAGACGGAGACGTCACTCGTCTCTTTCAAGTCTGACGACACGCGCAGAGAGTCCGCAAGTCTGGACCTTCCTCCAAGAGAGAAGCAAGCGGAGAATTTCGCAATTCTTCGGGGCAATCCGCAACCACAGCACGCCCACCTGCGCTGGATGGCCTTAGGTACAGCGCCTTAATTGACGATACGATTTCATACAAATAAAATCGTCAAGGTAGAATCAGTTTTTTCTCTAATCAAAACTGACCTTCTCGCACCAATGCGGATCCCGCTGTGTCAGCGCGGCCGCATCCTCCCCACCCTCCACGCCTCCCAACGCGGCCTCAGAAAAACACCGAGACCGGGGGAGCCACCCACTTCAAGGAGCGCGATGCATTCCCGTGCCGTTGTACGCCCGTCGGCCTCTCGACCGACCCTTCTTCTCCTTTCCCTCTGTGCCCTGATCCTGCTTCTCGGATCCCTGCAAGCCTTCGCACAATCCGGCCAGGTCACCGGCACCATCAAAGATCCCGACCAGTCCGTGGTCGCCGGCGCCATCGTCACGCTGAGCAACACGCACACCGCCACTCCGCTGCAGGCCACCACCAACGACGCCGGCCAGTACACCTTCACCTCCGTCGCCCCGGGAACCTATCGTCTCGAAGCGCATAAATCCGGATTTGTAACCGCCGTCGTTCCTGCCGTGATCGTCACCGCCAACCAGATGACCGTCACCCAGGATGCCGCCTTCGCCCTCGCCGGCGACACCTCCTCGGTCACCGTCACCGGCGGCAGTGAAGGCACGCCCGCGACCGGCTACTACACCGAGAACGTCGATCAGGGCGTGCTCGGCACCGCACCCGTCGTCAACCAGCCCTTCATGATCACCGAGATGCCCGCCGACGAGATCGCCAACACCCAGGTGAAGAATCTCCGCGACGCCATCAAGTACCTCCCGC
Organism: uncultured Acidobacteriaceae bacterium; assembly: GCA_963755245.1. Classification (GTDB taxonomy): domain Bacteria; phylum Acidobacteriota; class Terriglobia; order Terriglobales; family Acidobacteriaceae; genus Edaphobacter. The sequence continues at coordinate 137,118 of CAVWJY010000019.1, forward strand.
TGGTCTCCTACAGCGAGCAGCAGGGCCCCGAGATCCTTCGCCCCTCCACCCGCGGCCTGCAGGGCAGCCATCGCGCAGAACACCATGATGGACGGCCTCAACATGGCCATCACCGGCGCCAACCCCATGGAGCAGTACCAGGAGATGCAGGTCGAGAACGGCCTCGGCGCCTCCATGTACGGCCCCGCCAACCCCTCCGGCATGTTCGACTTCGTCCTCAAGCGCCCCACCAACGAGCGCTTCGAGAACATCTACCTCGAGCAGGACATCAGCACCGTCGGCACCATCTACGGCGACTTCAGCGGCCGCCTCGGACGCCGTCAAGATCTTCGGCTACCGCAGCAATCTGCTCTATGGCGATGGCACCCAGTTCGTCGCCGAAAGCCGCCTCCGCCGCCGCCTCGCCGAGTTCGCCTTCGACGTCCGCCCCACCGATCGCACCACCCTCGACGCCCACTACAGCGTCTATGACGTCGTGCAGCGCGGCTACCCCGGCTGGTTCGTCTACGGCCCCAACAAGCAGCGTCACCGGCACCGCCCAGGACCCCGCTCCCTCGTACATTCTGCCCACCGCTCCCGATCCCACCCGCGTCGGCTACGGCCAGGCCTACGCCGGCGTGAACCTCACCACGCAGAGCACCAGCGCTCGCCTGCTGCATGACTTCACCCCCAACTGGCACGCCATGATGGGCGGCCTCGCGCAGCGTCTCGACCGCTTCATCGACACCCCGGTCAACACCATCACCGACAACACCGGCGACTACAGCTCCTCGCTCGCCACCGGCTTCGCTCCGCGCTTCGGCACCGAAAGCGACCTCGGCTACATCACCGGCACCATCAACAAGTGGGGCATCAAGCAGGATGTCGTCCTCGCCAGCAACGGCTACCGCTTCAACACCTACAGCTACACCGCACCTGCGGCGCCAGCCGTCCTGCTCGGCACCGCCAACATCAACGACCCGATGGTCTTTGCTGCTCCCGCCACGGTCTGCCGCAAGAACAACGGCCTCTACCAGTCCGCCGTCGTCCATCAGCAGGGCTTCAACCTCGGCGACATGATCTACTTCCCCAAGCGCTTCGCCGTGCGTCTGGCCGCCAGCCAGGATTGGATCGGCGTCGACAACAACTCCGCCACCGCGCGCACCAGCGGCTCCAACAAGAACGGCATCAGCCCCTCGGTCAGCGTGATGTATAAGCCGACCCTCGGCTCCACCGCCTACGCCACCTTCGCCAGCAGCCTCGAGCAGGGCGACGTCGCTCCCGGCGGCACCGTCAACGCCAACCAGGCGCTCGCCCCCTACCGCAGCAACGAGTGGGAGCTCGGCTACAAGACCGACGGCAAGCCGCTCAACATCTCCACCGCGCTCTTCCGTCTGCAGCGGCCGTTCGCCAACACCGTCGCCTACGGCACCACCGGCAAAACCATCTTCGAGATCAGCGGCATGCAGGTCAACTACGGCGCGGAGATCTCCGCCCAGGGAACTCTCTTCCATCGCCTGCTCATCGACGGTGGCTTCACCGCGCTCGACGCTCGCCTGACCGATACCGGCATCGCGCGCCACCAACGACAAGCGCTTCGTCGGCATCCCCGGCTACCACTCCAACCTGCTCAGCGAATACCGCGTCCCCGGCGTGGCCAACCTCAGCATCACCGGAGACTGGGAGTTCACCGGCCGCCGTCCGCAGGATGACGAAAACCTGCACTCGACGCCCGGCTTCAACACCTTCGACTTCGGCTTCCGCTACTCGCGCACGCTCTTCACCAAGCTCGCGACGCTGCGCTTCACCACCAACAACATCACCAACACCCACTACTACTCCACCATCGCAGCCGGCGACATCACCGGCACCAACGCCAGCAGCAACACCGCTCACCTGGGTTCCCCACGCACCATCTCCAGTTCGCTGGAGTTCTCCTTCTAACCGCCACAGTTACAAATACAACGCTGTCCCATCTGCCGCCGATGCCCTCAAGCCTCGGCGGCATTTGTTTATCTCGACCGAACAGCTTCTTCCGCAAAGCATCGTGCGCCCCAGCAGCAAGCACGTCCTCTCGACCATCCTCGAAAACGTCTCTCGACCACCCCCAAAAGCACGTCATCTCGACCGAAGCAGCGGACAGTCTCATCGTCCGCGGCGCAGTGGAGAGACCCCTGTATTTCGTTCTCGCTCGAAAAGCCGCAACGCCAACCCCCGCACGCATTTGCCTGCCCGCATTCCTGCACGCGGCGATATGATACTCGGTACGCAGCACAATCACGACAACGAACACCCGAGACGACCAACTATGAGATTTGCAGCCTCCCTGAGATTCCAAGCCGCCGCCGTTCTCGCTAGCTCAGCCCTTCTCCTGCCCGCGACGCTTCCGGCCCAGCAGACCATCACCGGCAAGGCCGCCTTCGCCGGCTACGATCAGCAGAAGCCCGGCGTCCGCCGCAAGATCACCGTCGCCGACCTCCCCGAGCCCAAGCCCTCCGAGTCCGTCGACAACGGCCCCACCGTCGTCCCCCGCCCCAAGGGCGCCTGGCCCCTCGCGCCCGCCGGCTTCAAGGTCGAGCTCTACGCCGGTGGCGACGCCGCCAAGCCCATGCAGCGCGCCGATGACGTGCAGCAGCTCACCGTCAAGACCTCCGGCACCTTCGTCATGCCGCGCATCATCCACACCGCGCCCAACGGCGACCTCTTCGTAGCCGACTCCCAGGCCGGCTCCGTCGTCGTCCTCCGCGGCGTCACCCCCGCCGGCAAGGCCGCCACCATCAGCACCTACGCCACCAACCTCGACCACCCCTTCGGCATCGCCTTCTACCCCACGGGCCCCAACCCCAAGTGGATCTACATCGGCACCGCCACCCAGGTCGTCCGCTTCCCCTACAACAACGGCGATCTCAAGGCCACCAAGGACACCCCCGAGATCATCGTGCCTGACCTCCCCGGCTACGCCCAGCTGCGTGGCGGCGGCCACTGGACCCGCGACGTCGTCTTCTCCGCCGACGACCAGCACATGCTCGTCTCCGTCGGCAGCGGCTCCAACGTCGACGATCCCGACACCCATCCCCGCGAGTTCCACCGCGCCGACGTCCTCGAGTACACCCCCGAAGGCAAGTACCTCGAGGTCTACGCCTACGGCATTCGCAACTGCGTCGGCGAGGCCATCAACCCCATCACCGGCATGCTCTGGTGCTCCACCAACGAGCGCGACGCCCTCGGCAACAACCTCGTCCCCGACTACGTCACCTCCATCAAGGAGGGCGGCTTCTACGGCTGGCCCTGGTTCTACATGGGCGGCCACCAGGATCCGCGCCTCGCCGGCACGCATCCTGAGCTGAAGAACAAGGTCATCACCCCCGACGTCCTCGTGCAGCCCCACATGGCCTCGCTCGGCATGACCTTCTACCCCACCGCCAAGTCGAGCTTCCCCGCCGCAGTATGACGGCGACGGCTTCGCCGCCGAGCACGGCTCCTGGAACCGCGCCAACCGTGGCGGCTACGAGCTCATCCGCATCCCCATGAAGAACGGCAAGGCCACCGGCGAGTACGAGGACTTCCTCACCGGCTTCGTCACCCCCGACGGCCAGGTCTGGGGCCGTCCCGTCGGCGTCACCGTCGGCCACGACGGCGCCCTCTACGTCACCGACGACGGCTCGCGCAGCGTCTGGCGCGTCACCTACACCGGCAAGTAACTCCCTGCACCAACGCGCAGCCACACAACCGGGTGCCCCACCGGGAGCCGGGTGCCCCATCCTCGCGACGTCTCATCGTCGCAGGGTGGGGTATTCGCGCCAGCCGGCGCGAACCGCTCTCCCTCGACCTTCAACCAGAAAACACATGAAACAAACGTCATCTCGACCGAAGCAGCGGACAGTTTACCGTCCGCTGCGCAGTGGAGAGACCCCTGTATTTGTCTCTTTTGAAGGGCGCCAAGCTCCGCCGATCATCCCCGCACTCACCACCAGTTATCCTTGTGTATGAACCGCGCTTCCTTCAAAGTCCTGAGCTGGGTCTTCCTGCGCCACGGAAACCTCACCTTTGGCGGCGGCACCGCGACCATCACCGTCCTCGACCGCGAGATCATCGACCAGCGCAATCTCGTCTCTCGCGACCAGGCCGCTCTCTCCTTCGCGCTCGCCCGCCTCACTCCCGGAACCAATCTCCTCGCCTACTGCAGCGCCCTCGGCTGGCTGATGCGCGGCCTTCCCGGCGCCCTCGCGACCCTCGTCGCCGCCTCGCTTCCCTGCTCGCTCGCCGCCGTCCTGGTCACCAGTTTTGTATCAATCATGGATACATAAACCACTCTTCGCCATCGCCATGCACGGCGCCGCCGCAGCCGCCGTCGGCGTCATGTTCGCCACCGGCTGGACCATCCTGCGCCCCTTCCGCACCACCGTCCCTATCTACTCGTTTCGTGCTCATGAGCGGCGGCGCCTGCGCTCTGGCCGTGCGCGGCCTCTCGCCGCTGTTGATCCTCCTGCTGGCCGCCCTCATCGGCTGCACCTTCCCCGGAAAGCTCAAGACCCAATGAAAGCCCTGCTGCTCTACGGCCTGCTGCTCAAGGCCACCCTCACCACCTTCAGCGGCCTCGCCTCGCTGCCCATGCTGCGCAACGACCTCGTCCTGCACCGCCATCTGCTCACCGACAGCCAGCTCAACACCGCCATCGTCGTCACCCGCACCACCCCCGGCCCGGTCGGTGTTTACATCGTAAGCGTCGGCTACTTCGCCGACGGCCTCGCCGGTGCCTGCGCCGGCTGGCTCGCCATGATCACCCCCGCCCTGCTGATCATTCCGCTGCTCACCTTCGCCGGCCGCCGCGCCGAGCATCCCCGCGTCAAAGGCACCATCCGCGCCATCGTCATGGCCAGCGCCGGCCTGCTCTGGGCCGCCGCCATCCCGCTCGCGCGCGAGACCGCCACCGACCCCGTCACCCTCGCGATCATCCTGCTCAGCCTCGCCGTCCTGCTCACCCGCAAGGTCGAAAGCCTCTGGGTCATCCTCGCCTCCGGCCTCGTCGAGATCACCGCCGCCTCCTTCCACCTCGCCGACAACCGCGTGCCCATCCTCGCGCCAGTAACCGGGTGCCCCATCCTCGCGACGGCTTCATCGTCGGCAGGGTGGGGTATTCGCGCCAGCCGGCGCGAACCGTTCTCCCTCGGCCTTCGCTCCAGAAAACAGACAGACAAAAGAACACGTCATCTCGACCGAAGCAGCGAACAGTCTCACCGTTCGCTGCGCAGTGGAGAGACCCCTGTATTTGTCTTTCTTCTTACGCGGTGAGAAGCATCACACCGAAAGCTACAGCGGAGCCAATATCGACCGCAGCAACTCCGTCGCCGGCGCGCGATACACCTCACTCCACGCCCCCTGCTGCACCACCACTGCCCGCCTCGATCACCATCACCTGCTGCGGACACAGCCGCTCCAGCACCTCCACCTGATGATCGACCGCAATCATGCTGAACCCCAGCGTCTGATTCCACCCCACCAGATCGTCGACCAGCTCCCGCACCAGGTGCCGATCCAGCCCCGAGAACGGCTCATCCAGCAGCACCAGCCGCGGCCTCCGCGCCAGCATCCGCGCCATCGCCACCCGCCGCGCCTGCCCACCCGAGATCCGCGCCGCCGAAGCATTCCAGATCGGCCCCAGCCCCAGCCGCTCGCGCAGCGTCTCGATCCACCGAATTTGTTCCTCGCTTTGCGCTAATTCTTTTGTAATCCCAAAGCTCACATTCTCCCGCACCCGCAGATGCGGAAACAGCCCCGGATCCTGCGTCAGCAGCCCCACGCCCCGCCTGTGCAGCGCCAGCGACGGAGGAAAGAACTGCGTCTCGCCGAACCGGACAAATCCCTCATCCGGCTCCTCGAGCCCCGCGATACACGCCAGCACCGTGCTCTTGCCCGCGCCCGAGGTCCCAAACAGCCCCAGCGTTCCGCCCCGTTGCAGCTCGAGCGCGACGTCGACCCGAACCTCCCGCCGCCGCTTCACAATATGCGCTCTAAGCACGTCTCCTCCGTTGCGCCAGCACATGGACCAGCCACGGCAACGGCAGCGCCACCGCCAGAAACACCACCAGCAGCGGCATCACCGCCGGCAGCCCAAAGCTCTGCAGATTCACCCAAAGCTGCACCGGAATCCCCGACGGATAATACGCCGTCACCATCACCGCGCCAAACTCGCTGATCGTTCGAATCCACGCGATGCTCAACGCCACCGCCAGTCCCAGCCGCGCCAGCGGCAGCGTCACCCGAATAAAGACCTGTCGCGGTTGCAATCCCAGCAGCGCCGCCTGCTTCTGCAGAATCGCCGGCACGCCATCGAACGCCGCCACCGCCCCCAGCACGTAGTACCCCATGCCCACATACACCTGCGTCGCGACGAACGCCGTCGCGCTATTCGTCGTCACCACGCCCATATGCTGCAGCGTCGTGCCCACCGACCCATACGGCCCAAACGCCAGCGACAGCAGAATCCCCAACGCCAGCGGCGGCAGCAGAATCGGAATCAGCAGCACCGCCTGCCACACCAGCCGCTCCCGCGTCCCGCACCGCGCCACATACACCGCAACCGGCGTCCCGACAGCCACGATGATCGCCATCGCCACCGTCGTCAGCAGCAGCGAAACCCGCACCGACGCGAGCGCCGTCGCCCGCACATCGTCATCCCACTGCCATCGCCCCACATGCGCAAACAGCGCCGTAAACGGATACAGCAGCGCCACCGCAAACACAATTGCGCCTATCCGAGCTACAAATCGGCGATTCACCGCAGCGTCGGCGCACTCCCCGCCGGATCATACCCATACTCCCGCAGAATCCCCTGCGCCTCCGCGCCCTCGAGCCACGCCGCAAACGCCGCCGCACCCTGCGCATTCGCCGCGTTCTTCAACGCCGCCGCATAAAAGATCAGCGGCTCCGGAAAGTACGTCTTCCCACCAATCGTCAAGCTCACATCCGGATGCTCCGCATGCACCGTCGACCCACTCAAATTGATCGACCTCGGCAGCGCAATATACGGCAGATGAAACGGTCCCGGCTGTATCTTGTACGCCGACGCCGCGTCCAGCTCTCCCGCCTGCATCTGCGCCTGCACGCTCGACTCAATCTTGATCTGCTGCGGATTCACCAGCGGCCCCAAAATCTTCTCGACCAGCTCCGGTTGCTTATACTCCTTCGCCGCCAGCATCATCGAAAAGACGATATTGCGCCCCTGCGGATCGCTCGCCGGATCGGTCCGTCCAAAGCGGAACCCCGGCTGCTGCAGCACCTCCCACCAGTTCGCCTTGCCCGCGGCAGCCGCCTGCAGCTGCGGCGCAAACCGGCTCTTGGGGCTGTACGCAATCACCATCTCCGTGCCCGCGATCGGCCGCGCCACCTCGGCCTTCCCCGCGCGCAGCACATTCAGCATCGGCCCCGGCGTAACCGACACAAACACATCCGGCCGCAGGCTTCCGCCCACGATCAGCTGCGCCAGCGCACTCGCTCCCTGCGCCTGCCCATGCAGCTCCAGCTGCAGCGACTGCGCCACCGCCCGCTTCAACGGCCCTTCCATCACCGAGCCCATCGAGCCCGCATACGCCACCGCAAGCGTACCCATCTCCGCCGCCAGCAGCCGCATCGGAGACGCTCCCACCGCAGCCCCCAACCCCAGCCATCCCGCGCGCGCCAGCAGCTCTCGCCGGCTCAGTCCAACCGTATCGGCAGCAATTCCCAACTGTCTCTGAAGAGTACGCCTTCATCCCCCAATTATAGGCATCCGCGCCCACGCAACCGTCGATTACACCCACCGTTTCATACGACTCAAATCGTCTCCCTCGAATCCGAACCGAAAACACTCCACAAAGCGCCCACCGGCAGCCAATATTTTTTACGCTGGCAGCCACTGAGCTTCGCCCCACGTTTCACAGGATATCCACAATATCTTGTATGTAACGGCCAATCCACCCACATATAATGAATCTATTCCACGGTCCCTCAGCCAAAGGCTGAGGGTGTAAAAGGGAATCCGGTGAGAGTCCGGAACTGCCCCGCAGCGGTAAGCAGGTACGAACGCCGACGATGACACTGGATCGGACGATCCGGGAAGTCCGGCAAGTAGGGTTGAGCCTGCAGAGTCCGAAGACCTGCCCTGGAAACATTCGCTGGCGCCTCCGAGGGGAGGCGAGGTGGCAGTGGTTTCGTCGTGCAAGTTCGTCTCTCGGGCTCTCCACGCACCCTGTTTCTTCGCAACACCTTCGCAGGCCAAGGAGATCGATCCCATGGCCGCATCCATTCTTTCTGAGCTCGAAGCCGCTCCCGTCTCCACCACACGGCTTTCACGTGTCATCCGCCGCAGCGGCGCTCTCTCCGCCTTCGACGCGAGCAAGATCTCGATCGCCATCACCAAGGCCTTCATCGCCGTCGAAGGCACCGGAGCCACCTCCTCCCGCCGCATCCACGACGCGGTCGAAGCCCTCACCGCGCAGATCGTCGAGGCCCTCAGCGGCCGCGCCGACCACGCCCGCGCCCTGCACATCGAAGACATTCAGGATCAGGTCGAGCTCGCCCTCATGCGCTCCGGCGAGCACAAGGTCGCTCGCGCCTACGTCCTCTATCGCGCCGAGCGTGCCCAGCAGCGCCGCATCCTGCAGACCGCATGCCGCCGGCGACTCCGGCCCTCCACGTGCGCCTCGCCGACGGCCAGCTCCAGCCGCTCGATGAGCAGCGCCTCGCCCGCGAGATCGACCTCGCCTGCGCCGGCCTCGATGGCGTCTCGCCCGAAGCCGTCATGGTCGAGGTCCATCGCAACCTGTACGACGGCATCCTCGAGCACGAGGTCGGCCTCGCCCAGACCATGGCCGCCCGTTCGCTCGTCGAGCAGGAGCCCAACTACGCCTTCGTCAGCGCTCGCCTGCTGCTCAACATCCTGCGCGACGAGGCCCTCCGCTTCGTCCTCCCCGAGAGCGTCGACAAGGCCCGCCAGGCCGTCACCATCGACTACGCCGCAGTACTTTCCCGACCTACATCCGCAAGGCCATCGATCTCGAGATGGTCGACAAGGAGCTCGCCACCTTCGACCTCGCAGCGCCTGGCCGCCGCGCTGATCCCCGAGCCGCGACGCGAACTTCCAGTTCCTCGGCCTGCAGACCCTCTACGACCGCTACTTCCTGCATCACGTCCGGCACGCGCTTCGAGCTGCCCCAGGCCTTCTTCATGCGCGTCGCGATGGGTCTCGCCGTCCGCGAGATCCGACCGCGAGGCGCGCGCCATCGAGTTCTACGAGCTGCTCTCCAGCTTCGACTTCATGTGCTCCACCCCGACGCTGTTCAACGCCGGAACCCTGCGCCCGCAGCTCTCCTCCTGCTTCCTCACCACCATCGAGGACGATCTCGCCGGCATCTTCAAGGCGATCAAGGACAACGCCCTGCTCTCGAAGTACGCCGGCGGCCTCGGCAATGACTGGTCCGCCGTGCGCGGCCTCGGCTCGCACATCAAGGGCACCAACGGCCAATCGCAGGGCCTCGTTCCCTTCCTCAAGGTCGCCAACGATACCGCCATCGCCGTCAACCAGGGCGGCAAGCGCAAGGGCGCCGTCTGCGGCTACCTCGAGACCTGGCACATCGACATCGAGGAGTTCCTCGATCTCCGCAAGAACACCGGCGACGACCGCCGCCGCACCCACGACATGAACACCGCCAACTGGGTGCCGGACCTCTTCATGCAGCGCGTCGAAGAGGACGGCCAGCTGGACCCTCTTCTCGCCCGACGAGACCCCCGATCTGCACGATCTCTACGGCCGTGCCTTCGCCGAACGCTACGCCTTCTACGAAGCCAAGGCCGCACCGTGGCGAGATGCAGCGTCACCCGCACCGTGCGCGCGCGTCGATCTCTGGCGCCGCATGCTCACCATGATCTTCGAGACCGGTCATCCCTGGATCACCTTCAAGGATCCCTGCAACCTCCGCTCTCCGCAGCAGCACGCCGGCGTCGTGCATTCGTCGAACCTCTGCACCGAGATCACGCTGAACACCATCGACCAGCGAGATCGCCGTTTGCAATCTCGGCTCGGTCAATCTCGCCAACCACATCACCGAGTCCGGCCTGGACATGGCGCGTCTGAAGCGCACCGTCCACACCGCGATGCGCATGCTCGACAACGTCATCGACATCAACTTCTACACCGTCCCCGAGGCGCGCGAATCGAACCTGCGCCATCGCCCCGTCGGCCTCGGCATCATGGGCTATCAGGACGCGCTCTACAAGCTGCGCATTCCCTTCTCCTCGACCGAAGCCGTTCGCTTCGCCGACGAGTCGCATGGAGCTGCATCAGCTTCGAGGCGATCTCCGCCTCCGTCGATCTCGCCGCCGAGCGCGGCCGCTACGCCAGCTTCGAAGGCTCGCTGTGGAGCCAGGGCATCCTCCCCATCGACTCCATCGAGCTGCTGCAGAACAGCCGCGACCACGCGCTGCAGGTCGACCGCGACACGCACGCTCGACTGGGCTACGCTGCGCGAGCGCGTGCGCACCGTCGGCATGCGCAACTCCAACACCCTCGCCATCGCGCCGACTGCGACCATCTCCAACATCTGCGGCGTCACGCAGTCGATCGAGCCGACCTATCAGAACCTCTTCGTCAAATCGAACATGTCGGGCGACTTCACCGTCGTCAACGCCGCGCTGGTGCACGACCTCAAGGCAGCCGGTCTCTGGGATGAGGTCATGATCTCCGACCTCAAGTACTTCGACGGCAGCGCTCGGCACCATCGACCGCGTCCCCGAAGAGCTCAAGCGCCTCTACGCCACCTCCTTCGAGATCGAGCCGACCTGGCTCATCCAGGCCGCGGCCTGCCGTCAGAAGTGGATCGATCAGGCGCAGTCGCTGAACCTCTACATCGATCAAGCCCAGCGGCAAGAAGCTCGACACGCTCTACCGCGAAGCCTGGCACGCAGGGCTGAAGACCACCTACTACCTGCGCTCGCGCTCCGCCACGCACGTCGAAAAGTCCACCCTGACGCGCACCGACGGCAAGCTCAACGCGTGTCGCGCGTCAGCTGCTCCCAAGGTGTGCGACATCGACCGACCCGACCTGCGAAGCCTGCCAGTAGTCCGACCATAGAATCAAAGGAGAAAGCATCATGCTCGATTGGACCGAAGTACAGACCGAAGATCAACCGACCGATCCAGCACCGCCTCGCTCACGTGGACAGCAGCACCGGCGATGCGACCATCGCCCAACACTGGCCGCGTCCGCGTCGACGACAAGGCCATGATCAACTGCCGCGCCGACGTCAACCAGCTTCTTCCCCTCAAGTATCGCTGGGCCTGGGAGAAGTATCTCTCCGGCTGCAACAACCACTGGATGCCGACCGAGATCTCCATGCAGGCCGACATCGCGCTCTGGAAGAGCCCCAACGGTCTCACCGCCGACGAGCGCCGCGCCATCAAGCGCAACCTCGGCTTCTTCGCCGCCTCCGAGTCCCTCGTCGCCAACAACATCGTCCTCGCGATCTACCGCCACCTCACCAACCCCGAGTGCCGCCAGTACCTTCTGCGCCAGGCCTTCGAAGAGGCCGTCCACACCCACACCTTCCAGTACATCGTGGAAAGCCTCGGCCTCGACGAGGGCGAGCTCTTCAACATGTATCGCGAGGTGCCCTCCATCACCGAGAAGGCAGCCTGGGCGATCAAGTACACCCAGCACCTCTCCGACCCCGCCTTCCACACCGGCACCGACGGCCAACGACCGCGCCTTCCTGCGCGACCTCATCGCCTTCTATGTCGTCTTCGAGGGCATGTGGTTCTACACCGGCTTCGCGCAGATCCTCTCGCTCGGCCGCCGCAACAAGATGGTCGGCATCGCCGAGCAGTACCAGTACATCCTGCGCGACGAGAGCATCCACCTCAACTTCGGCATCGACGTCATCAACCAGATCAAGGCCGAGAACCCCGGCATCTGTGGAACGAGTGAGTTCCAGGAAGAGGTTCGCGGCATGCTGCGCTCCGCCGCCGAACTCGAAGCCGCCTACGGCCGCGACACCATGCCCAACGGCTTCCTCGGCCTCGGCGCCGCGCTCTGCGAGCAGTACATGCACTTCATCGCAAACCGTCGCTGCGCGCAGATCGGCCTCGAGCCCCGTCTTCCCCGAGACCGAAAATCCCTTCCCCTGGATGAGCGAAGCGATGGATCTCAAGAAGGAGAAGAACTTCTTCGAGACCCGCGTCATCGAGTATCAAAACGGCGGCTCGCTCGCCTGGGATTAGGGTGTATCGACATAGTCAAGTTTCTGGTTCCCATCTTCAGAAACGTCATCTCGACTATCCTCGAAAACGTCATCTCGACCGAAGCAGCGGACAGTCTTACCGTCCGCTGCGCAGTGGAGAGACCCCTGTATTTTGTATTTGTCTTCTGCTCGAACTCACATCTTTTCCAAACAGAGAATGCCACCCAACCGGTGGCATTCTCTGTTTGCATACCAAAGCAAAATCAGCGCACGCGTCTTACAAAGTCAACATGAATGCAACCAAATCCTTCTTCTCCTGCTCGGTCAGCTTCGTGCCCAACACCAGGTTGAAGTACTCCACCGTGTCATCGAGAGTCAACAGACGTCCATCGTGCAAATACGGCGGTGTGTCCTTGATGCCGCGCAGCGGGAAGGTCTTGATCGGCCCATCGTGCGCCATCTCCATCCCGTTGACCACATGCTGCTTGTAGAAACGATCCGCGCGCAGATCATGCGTTAGGTTGTCGGTAAAGTACGCACCGGAGTGGCATTCCGCGCATCTTCCTTTTCCGAAGAAGACCTCCTGGCCATGCATCTCGGCGGGGGTAGCCTTGGTGGGATCGAGCTTGCCATCCCAGCCCAACTTCGGTGCCGGAGGAAAGTCGAGAATCTCCTGGAACTCCGCCATGAAGTGCACCTGGCTTCCGCGATCCAGTATATTCACGCCCTTCTTCGTTGCAATGACATCATCGCCATCGAAGTAAGCCCCTCTCTGCTCAAACTCAGTGAAGTCCTCCACCGTCTTCAGGCAGCGCTGCGAACCAAACAGTCGCTGAATATTCAAGCCGCGCAGTGTCGTCGTTTCGATGCGGTGGCGATACTCCTGCGGCCGGACATCGCCAGCCAGATGGAAGGCGCCATTCGTGTTGCCATTCTGATGGCAATCCAGACAAGCTACCCCACGACTCGGCTTGTCCGAGCGCCGGTCCGCGGTTTCATTGAACTGCTGCTCGGCAAACGGAGTAAGTAACAGCCGCAGTCCTTCGAGTTGCTTCGGATTCAGAATGCCGTTGAACATTTCGTAGTAATTGTCCATCGTCACCAGCTTGCCCTGCGAGACATCGCCAAGATCGGGCCGTGTAGTCAGGTAGATCGCCGCGGGAAACTCCGGCAGAAAGTACTCCGGAAGATCGAAGTCCAGATCGAACCGCGTCAGATCGCGATCTTCCTGCTTCTTCAACTCATCGATCTCGTTCTTCGGAAACACCATGCCGCCCTCAGGATGGTTCGCATGCGGCAGTGGCAGGAAGCCCTGAGGAAAGATGTCCTTCTCGCGAATCTGGTCGGGCGTTTGGTTGGATAACTCTGCCCACGTCACCCCCTGCGGCAGCTTGACGCGCACCCCTTGCTGCACCGGCTTCGTGCGGTCCATCACGACACCGTTCGCCGGATGATCGCTCAGGTCATACCGCTGTTCCAGCAGATCCATATGCTTCTTCATGATCTCTGGTTTGGCGGCGATCATGCTGTCACGCTTGGTCGCAAAGCTCTCCTTGTCGACAATGGGCATGTAGCTCGTCTTAGGGGTTTGCGCATCCTGTCCCGCAGCGAGCACAATGCCGCCGATCAGGAAGCTTGCCGCAAGAAGGCTCACACTGGCCAGGACGGCGGGTCTCATCCACGGATTCCGATCGCTCATTTCTCCTCACTTTCTACGTGGGAAACGCAGGGCCAAGACAGGCTTGCGAAGAGCTGCGAAAGGAGCACACATCGGCGCGCATCTTGGGCGGGGTCGCACCGTGTCGCGGACGCCCTAAGGAGGACTGCGAATGCCTACGCCAAGACGCTAGCAATCAAGCACCTCGGCTGGCAATTATATGTTCGTATAGGTCCGTTTCTGCACCGCGCACCAACGAGTGGTGCGGGCCATTGCCGACACCACTCGAAGTGCTATTTGTCAACAGTAGCGGTTTCTATTGCAGCGTGTGTATCAGACCGAGACAGGCTCTCGTTCGTAGTTGCGAGCGTACGCATTCTCCACCCCAGCGAGGATCTCGACGATCGCGAAGAAGCGATCCCACAAGGGCGTCTCTCGCAGCTCCTCCATCGCCATCTCGTAGGCATGTCGTGACGTTGCCTCCCACATCCACACATCGGTTACGCGCGTGGAATAAAACTCCGTATCGAAGAGCCGGCAACGAACCTCATCCTGGTACTTCGTCAGGATCGGCTTCATGTAGCGGTTCAAATGGGCAAATCGTTCTTCGACCGGCAGTCCCAACCACTCCGGCATGGTCTTCACCATCATGAAGACCGTGAGGTCGTCCTGCTGCTTCTCTGGCATCTTTGCAGTTGTCGTCATCGTGTGTTCTCCTTAGTTGGAGAATATGAGCATTTGCTCGTTTTGAGTACTCGCATCCTATGCCCAGGAAACAAGCCACCACCGAAGCACTAAAGCCACGAAAGACGCCGCTGCAGCGGCGTTCCGCAGAGACCGTAGCGGTCATCCTCGAAGCGGCTGCTCGCATTCTGGAGTTGCACGGCTTTGAAGGCTTCAACACAAATGCCATCGCCGAGCGGGCAGGAGTCAGCATCGGCTCTCTGTATCAGTACTTCCGCAGCAAGGAAGCACTGCTCAGCGCCCTGATCGAGCGAGAGGTCGCGCCGCTTCTTGCTGTCGGAGACGAGCTTGCTCAGATGCAGAGTTGCGAAGCAGCCCTTCGGCAGTACATCCGCGCCTCGATCCGGCACCAGATGAAGCGCCCTCAGTTGGCCAGGCTCATCGACGTCGCGGAGAAGCGTGAAGTCTTCACGCATCAGGTCTCAGGAATGCTCTCCCACCTGCAAAATGTCGTGGAGAACATCCTCGAGCTCCCGGATGCGCCGAAGGTGCCCGATCGGAGCATTGCGGCAGCGGACCTTATGACCATCGTGCGCAGTCTCATTGATGCCGCAGGCGAGCGCGGAGAAGGCGAGTCCACGGAGCTTCTGCAGCGCGTCGAGGGTGCCCTTTGGGGCTACCTGCGGTCGTAATGCTTCCCGCGTGCGCGAGCAAGGGCGCGCACGCTTTATCGGAAGGTGCTGCTCGGCTCATGCTGTCTGTCAGCGGTCGATAGGAAAGATACTGCAGCTCGTGCTGCAACAAAGGACACCCCTCGGGGTGTCGTTTGCAAAAGTGGTGCGCCCGAGCCTCTCCAGTTTGAACTCACTGGCAGAGGTCCTGCGCCAAGCACAGCCTCTGTACAGCGAATGCTATGTCATTGTCAGCAAACAAGATGCATCAGAGCATCTTCAAGCAACCACCCTTGTGGATGCGGTTTTGAGTCTGTCCAACTGCCACGAGACCCCCGCTGATTTGGGGCCTCGTGGCAATCGCGACTCAGCGTGTGGCAGAGAGCGGCGTCAGCATCAGCTCGCAAACGTCCTGATGGCAGTTCAGCACCGCAGAACGTAAGAGCCGCGCAGTCGAGCCTGCAGGAACCCAGGCGCTCGGGACAGCCTCGCGAACCCGGGCAAGATCCTTCACGGGATCGGCCTTGCCGTGCTTGCCCTGGTCGCCCTCCGCCGTCTCGAGTGGCACCAGGTTCTCGACCCCATCAGAGGTCAGCAACATGCGATAGGGCATCACCAGCGACTGACCTCCGGATCTCCCTGCGCTCAGCTTGAGCTGCTCATGCAGGGTTCCAGCAGGATCCTTGAGCGCGGCGCTCGGCCGGACCTTCTTCAGACCGCTCGATCCGACGAGTAAGTTCTCGCTGCAGCGGTGTTGGCGCTTGCTCCACTCCGCGGAGATCGACAGGAGACGACGCGGCTTCGGCAAGCTGGTAGGTCACCAATGCCTCCCCAGGACGATGCAACGCCTCCTGCAGCTCGCCAAGATGCAGACCAACCTCGGCATGAAGATCGTTATGCCAGGCGGCGACTAGGTAGCGCTCCGCCTCGGCTAAACGTGACGGCTCCTGTCCCGTGGGACTCTTGTAGATCGTCCAGCCGAGCGTGTCCCAGCTGGCGACCAACAGGCTTGAGCGGCCGCGCATCTTCGTGATGTCCTGCTCAGAGCCGGTGAGCGTCCAGGCAGCCGTCTCCGCGGTGATCTGGTCGACTGTCTTGCGGCTCGCCGCCTCGACCTCATCGCTCGCATACCCAGCGTCGGCGAGCTCATACGCGACGTCGTTGCGCAGGTCGGGGTCATCCGCCTCGCGCAGTGCCACGTTCAGAGTGCTCAACCCAGCCGCTTTCTGTCCGGCCTTCAGGCGTGCCTGCCCTAGCAGCAAACGCAGATACTGATTCGTCGGATCGGCCTTGCTGGCGTCTTCAGCAACCGTGACCGCCGTGGCGAAGTTCTCGTCCTCAAGCAGCATGCCGACAAGCTGTATCGAAACGGCAGCGTGTGGGCCAGTGATCTTCAGACCGCGCTGCAGTGTACCTACGGCCTCCGGCTCGTTTGCCCTGGGCAACCTGTACGGTCGCCAGCGACTGATAGATGGGGTACTCATTGGGATGGAGGCTCAACTCGCGGGTGTAGTCGGCAACCGCCTCCGTGGTCTCGCCGCGCAGCATCGCACGATAGCCGGTCACGCTCCACAGGTAAGCCTGTTCGTCGTTCAGAGCTTTGGCTTGCTCAATCAGCTCTCCGGCGCGATCAAGCTGGCGTTGCCGGTTGGCTGTGGCCGCCAGATCGACGAGACCGGCGGCTTCTGCGTTGTTCTTCGTGGTCAGCGCTGCGGCGGTCGCCCTCCGCCGTATCCGAGCTGCGCGTCAGCTGGACATAGGGATAAGTGTCCGTGGAAGCAGCATCGGCAAACTTCTTATACTCGCGCCAGGAGCTCACCGGAATCTTCTGCTGCGCGATTTTGATCGTCTTCTCCTCGATCAAAACACCATGTTCGACGCGGTAGCTGCGGTCGAAGCTGAGCCACGGGGTCTCCTGGTGGATTGCCTCCGGCGGAGTGGCATTCCAGCCGGACGGAAGCGTCGTTCGGCTGATACTGGTCATGGTGCGCGGCGTCCCCAGGTCCAGAGGAAGCTGCGGCGGCTCCTTTTCATCGATGACGGGAAGGCCATCGGGAGCATCCAGCGCCACAATGCGGCCATTATCCCAGTCGCCGCCGGGCTTTTCGCGCTCGTAGTCGTAGGCCATCACAAACGCCTCGTCCGTGTGCTCGGGTGGAGTGAACGTGGCATGCGTGACCTTCCCCGCGAAGCCCCAGCTGCTCACGAGATACTGCGCAGCCTGGTCGTACTGAGCGGGCGAAACCTGGCGAACTGCGGCGCGGAGAGCGATCTCATCGTCCCCGCGAAAGGTAAAGGTGATGCGGCTTTTGACCACTCCCTCGGCATCAAGTGCGCCGGTGGCCTCAAAGCGCTGTACGCTCTCGAACGGGAGCTTGGCCGGAGTGTGATCCAGATGAGCCGGGCCATCGACCGGGATGCGAAGCACCGGCTTATCGCGCTCGACTGCGAGGAGAGCGCGATACGGCGCGACCTCCTGGGTGGAATCAAGCCAGATCGTCTGCAGGAGGATGCGGATGATACGGTGAGCCCACACCAAGGCTGACCACGGTGATCGCATGGTTGAAGGCGGCCGGGGACGGCACCGCTTCATTGAACCGGATACCCGGGCCGATCAAAACCGTGTCGGCCTTGTAACCCGCGGCTGCAAGCAGCGAGGCCAGCAAGGTGGCCTTGTCCTTGCAGTCTCCGTACTGATTCCCAAGCACCTCAGAGGCGAGGTGAGGTTGGTAGCGACCCTGTCCAAGCGCGACACCGATGTAGCGGATTTCGGCGGAAACGTAACCATAAATGGCACGAATCTTCTCTTCGTCGCTCATCTTTCCGGCGGTCAACTCGCTGGCCTTCGCCTTGATGGCTGCGTCCGGCGCAATCCGGTCCTTCGCGAGCTCACGGTACCAGGCTCCGACAGAGGACCAGTCTGGGAAATTAGTCCACGCGATAAGAGGCAGCTCTCCTTCAGTGCGATCCGTGACCTCGTCCGAACTGAGAACGAGCTTCTTCTCCGCTTCGTTGCGAGCCTCCGCGTCCGGCCCCGCGGTCGGCTCAAGCTGGCTGCTGGTCCAGCGATAGACACGCTCGCGGCCTTCCTCAGTCATCTTCGCCGCCAACTTCGGGCTCCAAACCGTCGACGGAATGGAACCGGGAAGGCGAAGGGTAAAGCTTTCGGCAAGCGCCACGCGCTCCTTGCCGGTGAAGGCGGAGATTCCCCAGAAACGGCCGGGCGCCTCGGCTTTGCTGCGAACCAAACGAATGCTCCACTCTAGCCGATCCCCCGGGCGTAGCCCCCGCACCGGAATTTGTTTCTGCTTAAGATCGCTGTAGAACGGAGCCTGCCGCATGATCTCCGTGGGCATCTCGAGAGCGTCCGAGACCGGGGTATCGACGATCGAGCCATCGGGATGGCGGACGCGCACGTAGTCAATGTCGACGTGCTGGCTGGCGCTCGCGAAGGTAAACGACACGACTCCGAGTTCCTTGACCGCGGCTTCGGTCTGCACCCGAATCACGATCGTCTGCTGTTCGGACCCGTTTCCGTCGGCGGCGACGCTGACCTCTCGGTCATTGCGCTCGATGACGGTCGGCTCGGCCGCATAGCGATCGACGGCGCCGGACGATTTAGCGCTGACACTGTCGGTCAAACCATCGGCCTTCTGCCCCATCGCCGCTGTCCCCGATGGAAAAGCAGAAGTCGATCCCGCCGTTTGGGCCCATGCCGAAGCGCAATTCATCGCCACTGCCAGGGTCAGACCCCTTAGCCCAGATACCACTTATTCTCAAGCACATACCTCTGGGATACAGGAAAGTAGCTCGACGCGCCAGCAAAAATGGTGGGGACTCCGACCCTCCGCCTAAAACATCCCCCAAAGCAAAGAGTCCATAATGCACGCCTCTCGAGCGAACCTCATCAGCCGCACGTCTCTGCCCGCCCCCCTTGGCAGCTCGAAGAATGTCCGTAACCGAAAGGCTCCGTCACCGAAGGTGTTTCAGACTTTTCGGTTATACCCAAAAGTCACTCATCTGCAAGGGGTTGTCGGCAGTGTACCGCGCAATATAAAGTGGGAACTCACCGCAGAAGAGATGTTTTTTTATCCCGACCGCAGGCGGATCCTCGCGTGCAGACACGAAACGCGTTGTCATTGCGCGCAGGACATAGGTTTCATCCCAGGAGGTTTGGCGACCGATGTTCTCCCACTCTAGATACTCTCTCTGATCGCTCGCCGTTCACTGGCTCGCCGCACCCAGCGAAATGCCCCGCATCATGCAACCAGAGTCGCCCTACCCATGAATTGCGGCCGCACCTCTGCTAACTGATCGCCTGCCCTCCCACAGTTCCAACCGCTTGCTTTGATTTGCTTCGAATGTCTTTGCCCTGGAGTCTTGATCATGAACGTGTCCGCTCTCCTGCGCTTGCCTGTCGCCCGCTTCCTCTCCCGGTTCTGCCCGCCGCGCAACGAGGGCGCCGGGCCGCTACCCTCGCCCTTCTCGCGGTCCTCGCGGCCGTCCCCTCTGTCCATGCCCAGACCGCACACTTCAGTGGGTCTCAGAGCATAATCCCAACGAGCAGTCTGAATCAGCCGGAAGGGATTGCGGTGGATGAGAGCGGGAACGTCTACGTCACTGACTCCGATAACGGCCGAGTGCTGAAAGAGACGCTGTCGGCTGGCACGTTCACTGAAAGTACAATCGCATCCGGCTTTATGCAGGTAACTGGGATTGCGGTGGATTCGGTGGGAGATGTCTACTTCGGCGATGCCGGGACTGAGCGCGTGTATAAGGAAACACCGTCCGGTAAGGCCTATACCCAGAGCGTACTCCCAACCGGCTCGCTGAGCAGCGTTGCGGGCATCGCGGTGGATGGAAACGACAATGTGTACGTCGTCGATTTTTATACGAGCCGAGTGTTGAAGGAAACCCTGTCGGGTGGGACTTACACAGAGAGCAGCATCGGTAGTGGTTTGTTAATCCCAAGGGGGTCGCAGTCGACGCGACTGGCAATGTCTATATTGCCGACACCGGCAACAATCGAATCCTAAAAGAGACCTTATCGAGTGGAAGCTACACCCAAAGCTCGATTGTTTCAAGCGGACTTGGGTCTCCCTGGGGACTTGCAGTCGACGGCACCGGAAATGTCTTTATCGCCGACCCGGGATACAGCAGGGTCTTGAAAGAGACGCCCTCGGGTGGCAGCTATATCCAGAGCACTATCCCGACCACCGCACTTGATAATCCGTTGGGGATTGCAGTGGACAATAGTGACAATCTATATATCGTCCAGACGGCTAACGGCAGCACGAGTGTGGTCAAGGAGTCAACACACGCGTCGGCGGCGAACTTAGGGACGGTCAACGTTGGAAGCATAAGTTCGCCTCTGACTGTGTTTTTCACCTTCGATACGGCAGGCAACATCGCTGCGCCCGCGTTGTAAAGCGCCGGAGCAAAAATAGACCGCGTCACGCCGTGAGAGCGGGTGATGCGGCGGAGGAAAAGTAGACCGCCGGATCTTGGTTTCACGAACTTGGTTGTGGAGGGGGGTTCGTGGGACACCGGAGGGATGTACACCGTGGAGATCTATGGACGTGTTCGGCGGGCCGTGTTGGTGGAAGGCAAGAGCGAGCGTGCGGTGGCGCAGGAGTTTGGGATCGCGCGCGAGACCGTACGCAAGATGCTGCGGTATTCGGTGCCGCCGGGCTACCGGCGGCAGCAGCCGGTAAAGCGGCCCAAGCTGGGGCCGTGGATCGGCGTGATCGACGCCATTCTGGAAGAAGACAAGAACAGCCCGTGAAGCAACGGCATACGGCGAAGCGGATCTTCGATCGGTTGCGGGAGGAGTACGCCTACACGGGCGGCTACACGATCGTGAAGGACTACGTGCGTTTGCAGCAGGTGCGCGACCGGGAGATGTTCGTGCCACTGACCCACGCTCCTGGGAAAGCACAAGCGGACTTCGGAGAAGCCTGGGGTGATTGCCGGCGTGAAATGCAAGGCGCACTACTTCGCCATGGACTTGCCGCAGTCGGACGACTGCTTCGTGGCAGCGTTTCCGGCGGAGACGACGGAAGCATTTCTGGAAGGACACGTGCGCGCCTTTGCTTATTTCGGGGGAGTGCCGCGGCAGATTCTTTACGACAACACGAAGCTGGCAGTGGCGAAGATTCTGGGTGGTGGAGAGCGGAAGAAGACGCGGGCGTTCTCGGAGCTGCAGAGCCACTACTTGTTTGAAGAGAAGTTCGGACGTCCGGGCAAGGGCAACGACAAGGGGAAGGTGGAAGGGTTGGTGGGCTACACGCGGCGGAACTTTATGGTGCCGATTCCGCGTGTGGGCAGTTGGGAGGAGTTGAACACGCATCTGCTGGAGCAGTGCGGGAAGCGACGAGAGCGGCAGTTGCGCGGGCACAGAAGAGACGATTGGGGAACGCTTCGAGCGCGATCGCGCAGCACTGTTGCCGCTGCCGGAGGCGGCGTATGAGGCGTGCGAGAAGCGCACGGCGCGGGTGAGTTCTCTGTCGCTGGTGCGCTATCGCGGCAACGATTATTCGGTGCCAACGGAGTACGGACACCGCGAAGTATGGTGAAGGGCTATGTGCAGGAGGTGGTGATCGCGTGCGGGAGTGAGGTTATCGCACGGCACGCGCGCAGTTACGACCGCGAAGAACTGGTCTTCGATCCGCTGCATTATCTGGCGCTGCTGGAACAGAAGACTGGCGCATTGGACCAGGCGGCGCCGCTGGTGGGATGGGAGTTGCCGGCAGTGCTTTTCCGAACTGCGCCGGTTGATGGAAGCGCGGCTGAACAAGGGCGGCCGTCGAGAGTATGTGCAGGTGCTGCGGCTGCTGGAGACCTTCGCGTTGGAAGAGGTCGCGCAAGCGATCGAGCAGGCTTTGCATCTGGGAACGATCTCGTTCGATGCGGTGAAGCATCTGTTGTTGTGCCGGATCGAGCAGCGTCCGCCGCGGCTGGACTTGGAGAACTATCCGCACCTGCCGCTGGCACAGGTTCGCACCACGCAGGCATCGGAGTACATGGCCCTGCTGCGGAGGTGTACCCATGAGCGGCGTGAGCCGGAGCGAACACCGCGACACAACCGCTGGACACACCGCAGGTGCTGCTGGAACATCACCTGAAGATGCTGCGGCTGCCCACTTTCCTGCGCGAGTACGACAAGGTGGCGCGGCAGTGCTCGGACGAGAGTGTGGATTATCCGCGTTACCTGCTGCGTATGACGGAGCTGGAGCTGTTGGACCGCGAGCGGCGAGCTACCGAGCGCCGCATCCAGCAGGCCAGTTCCCGGTGGTCAAGAGCTGGACAGCTTCGAGTTCTTGAGCATCCCGTCGGTGAACAAGGCCCTGGTGCTGGAACTGGCGCGCTGCGAATTTCTCTCTGCGTCGCGAGAACGTGCTGCTGCTGGGCAACACCGGCACGGGCAAGACCACATCGCACTGGCGCTCGGTCTGGCCGCTTGCCAGAGGGGCCATCGCGTGCGCTTCACAACCGCTGCTGCACTGGTCACGAACTGATGGAGGCCCGGGACGAGAAGCGGCTGCTGCGCTTCCAGAAACAGATGGCCAGCTACGAACTGTTGATCGTCGATGAGTTGGGATTCGTGCCGCTATCGAAGACTGGCGCGGAGTTGCTGTTCGAGGTTTTCAGTCAGCGCTACGAGCGTGGCTCGACGCTGGTGACCAGCAACCTGCCCTTTCAGGAGTGGACCGAAGTGCTGGGCTCGGAGCGGCTGACCGGCGCGCTGCTGGACCGACTCACCCACCACGTGCACATCCTGGAGATGAACGGCGAGAGCTACCGCCTCAAGCAGAGCAAGCACAAACGCACCCTCAACCCCTGCGCGCCCTGGCTCCCCCCCCCTCCGAACGCGCCTCGGGGAGAAGGGCCGCTTCCGCTACGCTCCGGCGCCCCTCCTCCCCCGAAATACCCTACACAACCCTCTACTGGCTCCCTTTTACTCTGCCCCAGTGGACTCCTTTTACTCCGCCCTTGACACGTTGCTCACTCAAGGCAAAACATATCTGGACTTTACGGATACTGGCATCGGAAGTTGCACCACCAACGGGACAAGCCACACCTACAGCATCGGTGATAGCTGCACTGTAGACGTGACTCTCACACCGAATACTACGGGATCCCGGTATGGTGCAGCGGTGCTTCAAACTGTGTCCGGGAATACGATTGCAACCGGATACGTTCAAGGTACGGGAGTGGGCCCACAGGTGTATTCTCGCCCGGAATCCCGAGCACGTTGACTCTGGCGAACAACAGTCCCTATGCAATCGCGACGGACGCGTCAGGCAATCTCTACATTGCGGAAACAGGCAGTGCTGGAACGTCGGCCAGCGTGGTGAAAGAGACCTGGACGGGGGACGGATATACCGAAAGCGTTGTCGCCAGCGGTCTCAATTATCCCGTTGGAGTAGCGGTGGACGGTGCTGGCAACGTTTATATCGCCGATCAAGATGCCACGCAGGTGTTGAAGGAGACCCCCTTGAATGGCGGTGGCTATGCTCAGACAGCTGCATTCACCAATCTGGGCAGCGTCGAAGGGGTAGCCGTAGATGGAAGCGGCAACGTATATATCGGAAGCCTTGCCTTCCATTTGCTCAAGGAAACCTTGACAGCTGGGAGCTATACCCAGAGCACGATCGACGCGACCGTGTATCCCTTCGGGATTGCAGTCGATGGAAGCGGTAATATCTACTTCATCCAGAACAACACCCAGATCTTCAAGGAAACCCTTGCCGATGGTGTCTATTCTCAGAGTGTAATCGCGAGTGGTTTGGGACGGGCCTACGGAGTGACTCTGGATGGAAGCGGCAACGTGTATGCCGCAGACATCGGAAATGGTACCGTCGTGCAGGAAACACCTTCCGGAAACACCTACACGCCGAGCACGGTGGCTCACGACCTGAATGGCATCCTGGGCGTTGCAGTGGACAGTAGGGGCAACATCTATGCAAGCAGCGCTGAAGCAAACACCGTGTGGGCGTTGGATCTAAGCACCCCGCCGAGTCTCGTCTTTGCCAACACGAGTGTCGGCGCAACCAGCGGCGACAGTCCGCAGACCGTAACCATCCACAACGCAGGCAATGCCGCATTAAGCTTCCCGATCCCAAGTATCGGAGACAATCCCAGCATCGCATCGAACTTCACATTGAACAGCAGTGCAGCATCGGCATGTCCGCTGATCGGGAGCAGCTCCTCGACGCCGGGAACACTACCTGCCGGTGCCTCCTGCACATTGCCTATCAGCTTTGCACCCACTGCCGCAGGAGCTCTCAGCGGCTCTCTGGTGCTGACCGATAACAACCTGAACATCGCCACTCCCACTTACTCTACCCGATGATGTCGCTCGGTGGCATTGCCGCCGCGGCCACACCCACCATCACCTGGGCGACACCGGCCCCCATGGCCTACGGCACGCTCCTGGGGACTCAACTCAACGCCCACCTCCACCGTCGCCGGAACGATCGCCTGTAGCCCGACCTGCAATACGCTTCTGGACGCCGGTTCTCACTCCCTCTCAGTCACCTTCACGCCAAGCGATCCAACAAACTACACCACGGCCACCGCAACCACCACCATCGTCGTCTCCCCGGCCGCTCCCCTGCTGCTGTTCACGCCCATCTCAGGCCAGATGGACGGTTCCGCGCCCTTTGCCGTGAGCGCAAGCTCGCCTTCGCCAGGACTGATCACATATGCGGTGGTCAGTGGCCCAGCGACAATCTCTGGCAATATGGTCACCCTCACCGGCACAGGCGGCGTGGTGCTGAGCGCGAGCCAGGCGGCAACGGCGAACTACACGGCCGCAACGACGACAACAAGCTTCCCGGTCGGAGCATCCTTCACCTTAAGCTCGACAGCCGCTGGCTCCTCCGGAACCACCGCTTCCGTTGCGGCGGGTGCGGCGGCCAGCTTTACACTCATGCTGACTCCAAGCTACGGCGCAACCTTCCTCGATCCCGTGGCGTTCACGGCGGCCGGGTTACCTCCGGGGGCGACGGCGGTCTTCTCGCCGACAACCGTTGCGGCGGGTAGTGCACCAACGTCGGTCGTCCTGACTATTCAGACCAGCAACTCCCAGACAGCACGCAACCGGGAGTTCTTCCCTGGCACTCCGATGGCACCCATAACACTGGGATTCCTTCTATTGCCCTTGTTGGGGATGAGGAAGGCACGCAAGCGGATCCCCTGCCTGTTTGCAGCGCTGACTGCTATTGCGTTGTCTTTGGCGGCGGCTTCTGGTTTGAGCGGTTGCGCTGGAGGAAGCAATAGCGGCCAGCCGACCACGACTCAGAGTTACACCGTAGTCGTGACCGCTAAGGACGTGACCACCGGCGCACAGAGTTCCACCAACCTCACTCTCACCGTGCAATAGACCCTCAACGCTCACAGTGCCATCAACCCACGGGGACAGCGCGCAACCTCCCAGCGCTGTCCCCGTGTCACGTCAGAGTAGCCTAGAGCACCCGGTACGCTGGGTGGTGTCTCCACGCCCAGCCAAGGGCTGTGTAAAGCGTCTGTCGACTCACCTAAAACTGTGCGGCCAACCCTGCCTTCTTCTCACCAGTGGCAACACGTCTACGAATCTCTGCCACGTCTCCTGCGGTCAACGACGGCTTTCGGCTCTTATAAACGCCCGCCTTCTTTGCTAGTGCGATGCCCTCGCGTTGCCTCTCCCGAATCATGGAGCGCTCGCACTCCGCCACCGCCCCAGCATGGACAGAAGCAGGTGCGACATTGGCATCCTTGCAGCGGTTTCTAAGCAGGAGCGCGTGAGGCTCAGCGTACGCACTGTAGCGGGCCTCGAAAGAGCGAGGGCGCAAGGTAGAGTGGGCGAGCGCCTGCGAGTCGACACGACTTTCACCACGGAGCTAACCGCTGTGCTCAAGAAAGAGTGGGAGGATCGGACAGGGGATCATGCTGCGCACCTACCTAGGCTACGGGCGCAGCTTAAGGAGCAGCAAGCGCTACAAGAGAAACTCGTTGCCGCCTATCTAAAGGGAGACAGAGCAATTCTGCCCGTGTTCGACAGGATGAACCGGAAGTTTGAGGAAGATATCGCAGCCATTGAGGGCCAGATCGCCGAAGTCGACATCGGACGAGCTACCTTCGATCAGCTACTGGAGTTCTCCAAGTCCATGCTCGTGGACATTCCCACGGCATGGGCAAGGTAAGATCTCGACCAAAAGCAAAGAGTTCAAAATGTCCTCTTCCCGAGCGGGCTAAAACACCACCCTAAGAAAGGAATTTTGAACTCAGATAACGATTCCCTTAGGCCAGTTGGAAGCGTCCCTTGGCGGAAAAAATGGAAATGGTGCACCCGAGAAGATTCGAACTTCTGACCTACAGCTTCGGAGGCTGCCGCTCTATCCAGCTGAGCTACGGGTGCGTTCCTTAAGCGTAGCACGACCCGCCCCGCAAAAGTGCCGCAAAATCCCTTTCTCCCTGCAAACTCCCGTCCCTCACCATCTTGACAGCCTCCCGCCCCCCGGTTGAGCATCAGAGAACGATACCCCGAGGATTCGATGCCATGCCCTGTTCGCTTGACCGTCCGCTCCGCCGCTCGCGCCCTTGCTCTTGCGACCTTCGCCTTGTTCGCCACCCTCTCCTGCACCGCCACGCTGCCGGCCCAGACCGCCGACTCCATGGCCCCCGCGCCCGCCAAGCCGCTCCTCAGCCCCGCCCAGCACGCCCAGGTGAACTTCGCCCCCGGCCCCGGCGCCATCGACATCTCCTACAACTCGCCCTCCATCCGTGGGCGCAAGATCATGGGCGGCCTCGTCCCCTACGGCCAGGTCTGGCGCACCGGCGCCAACCCCGCCACCACCCTCGTCACCACCACCCCCATCCACATCGGCACCCTCGCCCTCCCCGCCGGCACCTACACCCTCTACACCCTCCCCGGCGAGCAGGACTGGCTCCTCATCGTCAACAAGCAGATCGGCCAGTGGGGCACCGAGTACCACCAGGATCAGGACCTCGGCCGCGTCCCCATGCAGGCCGTCCCCATGTCCTCGCCGCAGCAGGTCATGTCCATCACCTTCGAGCACACCACCCCCACCTCCACCCAGCTGCACGTCCGCTGGGAGACCACCGATCGCTACGTCCCCATCAGCGCTCAACTAACCACATCAAGCAGAGCAGCAAGCAAAGGCCGATTCCGGCCCCGCGAGAATCGGCCTTTTCCTTGCTCACTCCTCAATCGTTCTAAAGAATCCAATCAAGGAAGAGAGAGGAATAGCTCCCGAGTGAACGCCATACCCTATGCCATTGGGGTGGTAGTTATCGTCGCCGTAGAAGTTCGGCATCAGGAAAATCCGGGTGGACAGGATGAGGCGAGCGCCTTATCGAAGTCCGCGATCGCAACCACGCCCGGAAGCTGGTACCCGAAGCTCGGATCCAATCATTCAAGGTCCGACGCTGGGTTGAACCAGGGTTTTCCGGGCCAGGGTAAAGATCGCCCTGATACGGATTCGCCGCGGAGGGCAATAGATCCGCGCTCGAAGACATACAGTACTCAGACGGCGGAAGCGTGGCCAGGATCACGCGCACCCCAGCAGCTTGGGCCTGCGCGATCATGTTGGTCAACGAGGCCTCCACCTTTGTGGCAGCAACGCAATCTTGGCGAAGATCAATCCCGCCAAAATAAATCACCACGGCCTTTACCCAGCTTGCTCCAGCACGTCATGCTTCATTCGATCGATACCCGCCAATACCGCCCCGCTTGCGGTGGTCGCGTCCTCACCTGCCGGGTCGCCCATGGCGCCTGCATTCAGAACACCCAGCCGGTACCCTGAGTTCATGAGCCGGCGAGCCAACCAGTCCGACGGACGATCGTGATCCTGGCTCGGGATCGCCACGTTCATCACCGGGTAGGAATTGCTATCTCCGAAGTTGGAGTTGTGACCGTCCACGGAAGAGCTGCCAAAGATCGCGACCGTGCCCTGATAGGTACCGTAAACATCTACGCCGGTCAGCAGATACGACTCCGTGACCGATTGTGCAAAACTGGCTCCGCCGGCATCCGTCGGTCGTGTCACCGGCTCCGGAGGCGGATTCGTAGTTCGTGTTGACCTGAGAATCATGCTGCGTCAGAGGTGGGAAGGCGCCCTGCACATAGACCGACACCGCCAGCCGCTGGCCAAAGCGGTAGGGGACGCTCACTGCATCCGAGACACTTCTGCCCTGCGGCCAACGTGATGCTGGAGGCGCCAGCGAACGTAAGCGGAGCATCGTTCGCTGGATCGATCGCCGCGCCAACTCCCGTGGCCAGAGCAAGACGTGCGGCGCCGATCGTGATCGGAGTCGTACCAAACAGATTGGAAAAATGGATCCGTTCCTGCCTGCCGTCAATCGTAGGGATCAGCAGAAAGCGGAAGCTCTGTTCCGTCCCCCCTGGATTCTCCGCGGATGGTTGCGCACTCTGCGGAGAGGTTCCCCAGGCAACCACCCACTGCTTCGGCAACAGAGTAGTTCCGCTTGAGCAACTGAGCAAAAGCGGCAAAGCGAACAGCAACAGGAACGAAAGAAGCTTTGGCAGGAGCCCCAATCGCTTGGAAATGCCGGCGCCCCGTGAGCGAGCGGAGAACGCCCAGAAGCACCACGACCGAAAAACGAGAATCTACGACACAACTCCAACACCAAGGCCAAATCCCCCCAAAAAGCAACCTCGGGCAACTCAAGCCGAATCCCCGCGTTCGAACACGCAGCTGCGATCCAGCCCACCGCTCCCGGCCCACCTGTCCCTTCGTCTCATCGCGACGGCGAAATCTAGTGGGATGACTGCTTTATCGACAGAACCTAAACGTTGATCAAGGAAGCTCATACAGGGAGAAGCGCCATGATGCGGCTGCTTGGGGAGCACCGTCTGAGATACAGCGCAAAAAAGACAGGACCCAAGGCTTCAGCCTTGGGTACTGCCCGATCCAACAAAATCAATGGTGAAACCTAGTGATAAAACCTAGACGCTGAACGAAGATCCGCAGCCGCAGGTGCTCTTCACCGCGGCGTTCTCGAACTTGAACCCAGCCGCCTCGAGCGTCTCCACGTAGTCCACCACGCAGTTGCTCAGGTACATCGCCGAGGTCGCGTCCACAAACACCTTCAGGTCCTCGAACTTGTACACCTTGTCCATCATGCCGCTCTGGTTCTCGAAGCTCATCGAGTACTGGAAGCCCGAGCAGCCGCCGCCCACCACGCCGATCCGCAGCCCGGCAGGAATCGGATCCTGCGTCGCCATGATCTCGCGAACCTTTACGATCGCATTCGGGGTCAACGTCACGGGGGTCGTCGCCGCAGCCGGTGCGTTAACTACTTCGGGAATAGGATTTGCGCTTGCAGTCGCCATGGGAAACTCTCCTCAACTCTTGTTTCTAGTGTATGCGCGCGCCCCAGCCCGGGCAAGCGCACCGAATCGATCTCTTTAACTAGATGCCCCGCCCCAGCCGGCGATGCACGATCCCTAGAATTTCCCCGGAAATCCGCAACTCTCCCTTGAAAACTCTCCCCCAACCGGCGTATCGCTCGCGCCGATGAGCCTCCTCGCCTCCGGAGGCCGCCCACCGCGGCCCTCCGACCGAGGGCAGCCGACCATCGCATCACCCTTCGGAAAGGGGAATCGCAATGGGATTCATGTCTATCCTTCTCATCGTCTGGGGCGTCCTCGTGGCCTGCCTCCTGGCGCTCCTCGCCTACAACGCCACCCTCACCCGCTACGAGGAGGATCAGCTCTTCCTCAGCGACACCAACTCGGTCGAGAAGAGCCATCAGGACGAGATCGTCGCCAAGCTCCGCCGCACCCAGCCTCTGGTCCGCGTCTTCGGCAGCCTCTCCGGCCTCATGACCCTCGCCGTCGCCGGCATGTTCACCTGGGACGCCTGGAAGCACCTCGTCAAATAACGCGTCCGCTATTCGCTCCGGCAGTCAACCCGCCTCTGGAGCGAATGATCACCGTCATCTCCAGAGCAAAAACCCGAGCAAGAAAGATCGGAGCAAAAAAATACGTCATCTCGACCGAAGCGGCGGACAGCACCATCGTCCGCCGCGCAGTGGAGAGACCCCTGTATTTGTCCTTTCTCTCAAATCCACGAAAGCCCGCGAGCCCACGCGCACGCTCTGAACCCACGAGCGCCCCGCCCTACCGCTCGCTATCCAGATGCGCCATCGCGTACTGGTCGTAGCGAGTCCCCGCGATCTTCTCCGCCGGAACCGACCGCTCCAGCACCGCGATCTCCTCCTCGGTCAGCGTCAACTCCATCGCCGCCAGCGCCGCCTCGATCTGCGCCACCGTGCGCGACCCCAGCACCGGCACGATGTCCTCGCCCCTGGTCCGCACCCACGCGATCGCCAGCTGCGACGCCGTCACCCCGCGCTCCGCCGCCAACGCCGCCAGCGCCGCCGCCAGCGTCCGGTTCGTCTCCCAGTTCTCGCCGGTAAACCGCGGCAGCCGCTTACGAAAGTCGCCCTGCTCCTGCGGCACCGACCCCGTCAGCAGCCCGCGCGACAGCACCCCATACGCCGTCACGCCCACGCCCAGCTCGCGCAGCCCCGGCAGCACCTTGGCCTCGATGCTCCGCGTCGCCAGCCCATACTCCAGCTGCATATCGCAGATCGGAGCCACCGCCTTGGCCTTCTTCGCCGTCTCCGCGCTCATCTCCGACAGCCCGATATGCCGCACATACCCCTGCTGCACCATCTCGGCGATCGCGCCGACGGTCTCCTCGATCGGCACCGCCGGATCCAGCCGCGCCGGCCGGTAGATATCGATGTACTCCACGCCCAGCTTGCTCAAGCTCTGCGCCAGCGCATGCTTCACCGCCGCCGGCCGGCAGTCCAGCCCCACCCAGCTCCCATCCGGAGCCCGCTGCGCGCCAAACTTCACCGACAGCACCACCTTCTCCCGTCCCCCCGGCCCCATCTCCTCGAGCGCCCGCCGCACCAGCAGCTCATTCTGCCCCATGCCATAGAAGTCGCCGGTATCGAGCAGCGTCACGCCCCGCAGCCACCGCCGCATGGATCGTCCGGATGCCCTCCGCCGGGTCATTGCCGCCATACACCGACGACTTCCCCATCCCCATACAGCCCAGCCCAAGCGCCCGAGACCCGCGGCCCATCCACTCCCAACTGCTTTGTCGCTAACGCCATCTCTCACCTCCCCCACAGCATACCCAAACCGCAGAGCGCCGCAAGCCGCCACCACCCACAGCTCACCGCGAGCCTCAAGCAAAAAGGGCGGAACCCGAAGGTCCCGCCCTTTTGCCATGCGTCTTTCCGCGGTTCTAGAACACCAGGCTCGCCGCCGCAATCGCGATACCGAACTGGCCTACGATCGTCGCGATATCCACGATATTGCGCAGCGACGTTCCCTTGTTCAGGTTGAGCGGAACCACCACCGAGTCTCCCGGATACACCCGCAGCGAATCGAACCCATCATGCCGCAACGAGGAGATCTGTTGCTTGCTGATCACCGATCCATCGGCGCGGATCACATACGCCCGGCTCTTATCCGCATCGCGATTCGCTCCACCCGCCAGCCCAGATAGCCCTTCACCCGGCGATGCGCGTCGTAGAGAAACGAGTTCGGGTTGTAGACCGCGCCCGCCACGCTGACCGTCGACGGCAGGTGCGGCACGATGAAGACGTCTCCATCCTCCAGCGGAAGCTCCGGCAGCTCCGCCACCTGGTTGCTGTCCGGATGCAGATTCAGCACGATGCGGCCGCTGGCACGCGCCTGACGAAGGCTCGTGAGCAGCGCCTGATTCTGCGTCTGCCCGTGGCTGCGCTGCCGCCGTGTCCGCCGCGCTGACCGCGCGGTTGGCCGCCGTCGTCGCCGTGCATCGTCGCTTCCAGCGCAGATCTTGCTGACGTAGTCGTTCAACCGCTGCTGCTGCAGCCGCCGCGTCGACTCCCGCGTAAACTCCGAGCCATACAGATACGCATCCGAGCTCAAACCACCCGCCCGCTCCACCAACTGCCGCAGCGTCTCGCCCGGATGCACGCTGTACACGCCCGAGGACACGAACTCACCCTCCAGGCGCACAAACCGCGTCTGCTGCGTCTGCGGCACCTGAATGTCCGCCTTGGAGAAGATCGTCACCACGTCCCCCGGCAGCAGCTCCAGGTTCTGCGACTCGTCATGATCCATCACCACGCGGCCCAGGTTGAACGGCAGCAGCGATGTCGTCAGCGTCTCCTTGTTCTGCCGCTCGATCACCGCATACGTCCAATCGATATCCGGCTCGCTCAACCGAACATTATTGCGCGGCTGGAAGTTGCTCTGTCCGAGCGTCGCCTGCGCAGCGCTTCCCGTCGGGCCGCCAATGCCATTGGACGAGCTATTGTCCTGA
The DNA here is from genome assembly GCA_963755245.1 of uncultured Acidobacteriaceae bacterium. Taxonomy (GTDB): domain Bacteria; phylum Acidobacteriota; class Terriglobia; order Terriglobales; family Acidobacteriaceae; genus Edaphobacter. The sequence continues at coordinate 169,679 of CAVWJY010000019.1, forward strand.
CCCGACGAAGAACGTCCCGGAACCTGCATGCCGCCATCGTCGTCCCGTTTTGGCCGTTGCTTCCATTGTCGCCATCCAGCGCCGCAGCTCCGCCCAGTGCCATTGGCACCGTTCGACATTGCCGCTGTTGTCCGTGCCATTGCTGCCGTTCGTGCCATTGGCGCCGTTCATGCCATTGGCGCCATTCGCCGTCGCCCGTTCATGCCATTGGCGCCAGCGGCCGAGTTCGCCCCGGACATGCCGGACAGGCCATTCTGGCCGTACGCCCCATTCATCCCATTGGCGTTGCCCTGCGCATTCTGATCGTTATCAGTGTTCGCCGGAATGCAGTTCTCCTGCATCCCGCTATCCGCCGCATCGCTGCCCGCATTGAGGTTCACCCGCGTCGTCGGGCACAGCGGAATAAACGTCAGCACCGGCTGGCCCAGACGTCCACGCCGCAGCCAGTAGTCCCGCGTAATCAGCGCATCGCGATCCGGAAACAGGTCCCCCACCCGCATCCCGGACTTCCAGACATAGTGTCCCGGATTCGCCACGTTGCCCCGCAGCGTCACCGCGTTCTTATACCGGTCCGTCACCGCCCGGATCTCAAGAATGTCGCCATCCCGCAGCGGCATCGCTCGTCCAGCCGCATCGAGCGAGAAGTTGCTCGCCCCACGCATGTGGTGCTCCTCGTCCACGCGCTCCAGCCGCATCGTGCCGTTCTCGGCCACCGTCGACAGCCCCGCCGCCAGCGCGATCGCGTCGCCCACGGTCGAATCCGTCGCCGACTTCAACTCATAGATCGCCGGCGCATTCACGCTGCCCACCACCGCCACCTGCGGCCCCACCGGCGCGATGTAGATCACATCCTCCGGCAGCAGCTGCACATCCTTCGACTTATCCCCATGCAGCAGCAGGTCGTACAGGTCGAAGTCGACAACCACCTTGCCCGACCGCTTCACCTCGATATGCCGCAAGCTGCCCTGCGGCGTCGGCCCGCCGGTCGCAAACAACGCATTCACCAGCGTGCTCAGCGAGCTCAGCGTATAGCTTCCCGGACGCCGCGCCTGCCCGGTCACGAACACCTGGATCGAGCGCAGCTGCCCCATATTCACATTCAGATCGAAGTTGCGAAACACCTTCGACATCTGCGACTTCACGTACTCCTGCACCTGCGAAAACTGAAGCCCCGCCACCCGCACCGTGCCCACCTGCGGCACATAGATGTCGCCCGACCGGCCCACGGTAAACCGCGAGTTCAGCGTGACCTGTCCCCACGCCTGGATCAGCAGCTCATCCCCCGGCCCAATCACATAATCCGGCGTCACCGGCACCCGGTCCGCCGGAGCGAAGGTCGAAGGAACATTCTGGAACAGATTCGCGCCATAGATCGGCAGCAGCTTCCCCGTAGAGGTCGCCACCATGCGCTGGAACTCGCTCGGCGGAGGCGGCGGAAGCTGATTCAGACCACGCTGCGCACTCAGGTTGTTCCCATTGATCCCGTTCATCCCCGACGCGTTGATGTCCTGCCCATTCGGCAGATTGACGCCCCGCGAAGCCCATCGACGTCTGTGCTCCCGCGGCCGCCCTGCGACATCTGTCCCGACATATCGCCGCTGCCGTAGGAGTGGATCGAAGAAGAAGTATCCGTCGACGTGCCCGACTGCCCGCTCAGGGCACTGTCCAGTCCCGCCCGGAGTCAACGGATTCATATCTTGCCCGCGTGCACTCCCCGCGAGAAAAACTACCGCCGCCACACACAACAGCAGCACAGGATTATTCCAGAACTTACCACTACCCATACGCAGGATCGCCTCACCCGTTCACTCGAAACGTGCTTCCAGCATACAACGTGGCTCTCGTCCTCCACACCGCGCTCCCGCACCACTTCCCCTAAAGTATGCCAGAATATAACCTTCCTTCTCGGCAGGAATCGGCCCCTGCGCCCTCGTTCCAGATCGATCTGATCGACTCCGCGACACTCCTCGGGAGGAAAGCAGCGATGCGCCGAACCATCCGCTCTTCCACACAGCAAGATCTAGGCCAACGTATTGATTCGCATGCCTGATTCGCAGGTTGATCTTCGCCTTGACCATCGCCTGAACCACCGCCTTGGCCCCAGCCTTGCCCCACCCCGCCATCCCACCCAACTCTCCTTCGCGCCTGCCTTCTGCTCTCCTCGGCCTTTCCCCTGCTCCCTCCCCACGGCCTCGCACAAGTGACCGCGCCCGAGCTCCCGCCGTCGTCCATCACAGCCCTCCGCGTCTCCCGCGACGCCCTGCCCGACGCGCCTGCCCCCATCCCCATCGACCTATCCACCGACCTCACCAACGGCCTCCCCAATCCCTATCTGAGCCTCCCCCGCTTCCCTCCCTCCGCCGCCTCCCTCGCCGCATCGCCTCCCTCCCCGCCACAAACCTACGACCCCACCGATCCCACCAGCTACGCCCAACTGGACATCGACAAGCTCGGCTCCACCAACGTCCCCATGGACAGCTGGGTCTATCCCGCACTCGAGCGCCTCGCCGCCCTCGGCCTCATCCCCTCGCAAAGCATCGGCATCCGTCCCTGGACCCGCCAGGAGTGCCTGCGCCAGATCACCCAGGCCCAAGACCTCGTCGACCTCGCCACCAGCCCCAGCATCCAGACCGAGGCCGACCTCCTCCTCGCCGATCTCCACATCGAGCTCGACAGCGAGGCCCACGCCAACCACACCGCCACCCTCGAGTGGGTCTACGCTCCGCCCCGGCTTCATCGCCGGTCCCGCGCTCGCCGACAGCTACCACTTCGGCCAGACCTGGTGGAACGACTTCGGCCGTCCCCTCGGCCGCGGCACCAGCCTCATCGCCGGCGTCTCCGGCCGCGCCAACTACGACCGCTTCTTCATCTACGGTCGCGAAGAGTTCCAGCACGGCCCCGGCAACCCCGCCTACACCGCCGCCCAGAACCAGCTCATCAACACCCTCGACACCATCCCCAACTTCGGCGATCCCACCATCCAGCCCTTCCTCGGCAACAGCGCCTTCAACCGCGTCCGCCCCATCGAGTACTACGCCGGCAGTCGCCGCCGCCGGCAACTCCCTCAGCTTCGGCAAACAGGAGCTCTTCTGGGGACCCACCACCATGGGACCCCTCGCCTTCTCCAGCAACGCCGAGCCCACCTACAACCTCCGCTACGTCTCCACCCGTCCCCACCCCGTCCCCTTCGTCCCCTTCATCACCTATCGCTTCGACATCGTCTTCGGCAAGCTCTCCGGCCACAAGTACCCCGCCCGCCCCTACTACAACGGCCAGAAGGCCGACTTCAACCTCGGCCCCAACGCTCGAGATCAGCTTCACCCGCTGGTCCCTCTTCTTCGGCCAGGGCCACCCCATGACCTTCGGCAACTTCGGCCGCAACCTCTTCAGCTTCGACTCCACCGGCAGCTACGCCGGCAACGGAGCCGCCCACTACGGCGACCGCCTCGACCCCGGCGACCGCAAGAGCAACTTCGACTTCCGCCTCCGCCTTCCCTTCCTCGAACGCTCGTCACCCTCTACGCCGACGCCTACTCCGACGACGACCCCAGCCCCATCGCCGCCCCCCGTCGCGCCTTCTGGAACCCCGGCATCTACTTCGCCCGCCTCCCCTACCTGCCCCACATGGACCTCCGCGTCGAAGCCGCCAGCTCCGAGGGCCTCTTCAAGGACTTCGGCGGCCAGCACTTCTACTGGAACGGCCAGTACCTCGACGCCAACACCAACAAGGGCTTCCTGCTCGGCAACGCCGTCGGCCGCGACGGCCGCGCCATCGAGGCCGACTCCAGCTACTGGTTCTCCTCCCGCACCCGCGTCGAAGCCGGCTACCGCCAGAACAAAGGCGGAACCCTCTTCCTCCCCGGCGGCAGCACCATCACCGACGGCTTCCTCAACGCCTCCTACGCCCTCAGCCGCCACTGGCAGGCCCAGGTCTTCGCCCAACACGAGCGCTTCCTCATCCCCGCCTACCTCGCCGGCTCCCACCACAACACCAGCGCCTGGATCGACATCACCTGGAACCCCCAGATCCACCTCCCCCACCACACCCAATAGCCCCAAAAGAAGGCGGGAGCCCATCCTCGCCACGTCCCGGGTGCCCTATCCTCGACGCACGGTCTCATCGTGCCGCAGCAGGTGAGTACGAGCGCAGCTGCGATTCCGCTCTTGCTCCGAGCTCAGTAATAAAGCTCAGGAATAAGCCCCTGAAGGAAGCATCTCGCTTCCCCTGCCGTCAATGCAAAGCAAAGGAGAGCTTCTCTGCCCTCCGCTCGCGCTGCCTACATCCTCTACTCGAAGCAGCGCGAGCGAAGCCCTTTAGAACAGCACCTTCAACCGAACTGCAGAATACGCGGCTCGAAGGTGCTCGAGATGATGCCACCGCCGGTCGGCGACAGCATGCCCTGCGTGCCCGTAAGCAGCGCTCGAAGGAAGGTACAGGTTGGTGTGGTTGAAGACGTTGTACGCCTCGGTCCGGAACTCCACCTTCACGCCCTCCATCGGCGTGTTGAAGCGCTTGTTCAGGTCGAGATCCGTCTCGTAGAACGCCGGCGTACGGCCCGGGTTGCGCGATTCGTTGCCGAACGGGCTCTGCAGCACGCCCGCCGCATTCTTGATCGCCGGCAGCGACAGCGCCGCGTAGTTGATGTACTGGATGTAGCCGGTGCCCGCCTGCTTCACCCGCTGCGTCAGCTTCTGTCCCGGAACCACGTTCGGCCGGTACTCATTCGCACCGCGATAGGTCGCCGAGATCTGCGGCGAGACCGCCTGCGCCGAGTTCGGCGAGTAGGTCAGGTTGAACGGCGTGCCCGCCTGCGCCGTGCTGATCGCGCTCACCTGCCATCCGCCCAGCACCGCGTTGACCACCGGATTGCTGTCGCTCAGGAAGTGCCGTCCATGGCCGACCGGAAGGTCGTACACCAGGCTGGTTACATTCTCGATCGGCAGGTTGTAGTCCGACTGCGCGTAGTCCGCGCGCAGGTTGTTGCCATCCTGCGGCGAAGGCGTATTGCCCTCGAGCGACGCGCTGGCGTTGTCCAGCGAGTGCTCCCAGGTGAACGAGTTCAACAGCGTCAGACCCGCCACCATGCGCTGCTCATACTTCACCTGCAGCGCGTTGTAGTTGGACTTGAACTCGTTCAGCGCCTCGGTGATATCGCTCGGCCAGTTCGCCATACGGCCGCGCAAAGCCCAGCGAGGGGTTCTTCTGGTTGGCGTTCACGAAGCCCTGCAGCTGCACGCCGTGGTTGCCCACATACGCGATGTCCAGCAGCGTGTTCTTGCTCAGCTGCTTCTGCACGCTCAGGAAGTAGCTCTCGACGTAGCTGTCCCTGGTGTTCTTCGGAACATAGGTGATGTTGTCGGTCGCCGGATTGAAGGTCGTCACCAGCGCCGAGGGGAAGCCCTGATCGGCGGTCGCGTAGCAGCTCGGCGTCGTCGATCCGACCGCGATGATCTGCGCCGGCAGCGGCGGTGCACTGGTTCGCCGTCGTCGGCGGGCAGTCTGCGTCACCGAGGCAAACTGCGCCTGCGGTGCGTTGATCGCCAGGATGTCGCCCGAGCCCGCGCGCGTGTAGTGCGACGTAGCTCATGCCGAAGCCGCCGCGGATCACCGTCCTCGGCGTCGCCGCATAGGCAAAGCCCACCCGCGGCGCGAAGTCAGTGCAGGTCCGGATTCATCAGCGTGTGGCCATACACGCCGCCGCCGGAGTACGGCGTAATGCCATTGCCCGCCACCGCACCCGGCGTAATCGTCAGCACCGTCTGCGTCGTCGGATCGAAGTTCGAGATGTAGTTGTTCTCCTCCGAGTACGGCGAGCCATACTCCCAGCGCAGACCAAGGTTCAGCGTCAGCTTCGGGTTGACCTTCCAGTCATCCTGCGCATAGGCGTTGTCCATCGTCTGCCGCAGGTGCGCCACAAAGTAGTTGGCCAGCGAGTAGTTGTTGGTCGTGCCGAACAGGAAGTCCGCCCAGTAGTTATCCGACACCGGCGACGCCGTGCCGCCTTGCTGTATCCACCGCCGTAGCTGAACGATCCATACAGCGGATTGTTGTCGTTCACCGCCATCCAGATGTGCTCGTACTCATAGCCGAACTTCAGCGAGTGTTGCCCCTTGATCCAGGTATAGTTCACCTTCGGATCCAGCAGCGCCGGATTCTGCCACTGCGGATTCGTGCTCTGCCGTCCGAACCCCGTGAAGCCGCGTGATGCCGGTCGAAGGCAAGCCGCCCGCCACCACCGGGTTGGTCGGCAGCCCCGGAATCGTGAACGCATTGTCGCCGATCGACAGCGAGTACTTACCCGCCTTCGTCCCCGACAGACCAACGCGCGCATCCAGCACCTTGTTCGCTCCCATCAGGTGCGTATAGCCCAGCGCCACCTGCTGGTCCTGCAGCCGGATGGTTCCGTTCGTCTGCCCATCGAGCGGCAGCGGAATCGACGGGTAGTTCACGCCCGTCTCCTTGCGATCGCTGATGCGCAGGAACCACGAGTTGTTGGCGTTCTGCTGATAGTCCAGCCGCAGATCGCCCTTGTCCGAGTTATCCGTGAACGGCACCTCGACCGAGTAGTCGTTCTGACGCCAGACCCGTGCTCGCCAGACCGCTGGTCGGCAAGGTTCTGGAATCTGCTTGAAGTAGTTCACAATCTGCGGCGACAGCGGATTGATCGCGCTCTGCGGAATCGCCGTGTCCCGCCGCGATAGATCGCGCCCGGTCAGCGGATTCTTCACCGGAACCACCAGGATGCCGTTCAACTCATTCTGCGGTCGGCAGCGTCAAGGTCGTCAGCGTCGTCAGCGTCTGCCGGAAGCCCTCATAGTCGAGAAAGAAGAACAGCTTGTCCTTGATGATCGGACCGCCGAAATTGAAACCGAACTGGTTACGATTGAAGGTCGGCTTCTGGAACGGAGTCACCGCGCCGGTATTGCTGACGATGGTGTCGGCTTGAAGTAGCCCGCCGCGTTGAAGTCCGTATTGCGGATGAACTCATACAGCGTCCCGTGATACTGGTTCGTTCCGCTCTGCGTCGCCACGTTGATCGTCGCGCCGGACGACCGTCCATACTCCGCGCTCTCGTTGTTGGTCACCACCTGGAACTGCGCCACCGAGTCCGGCGGAACCGCGATGATCTGGTTATCGAATCCCTGGTTGCTCTCGCCGTACGCATTGTTGTCCATGCCGTCCAGCAGGAAGTTGTTGAACATACTCCGCTGGCCGTTCACGTTGTACGCGCCCGCGCGCACCAGGCTGTTGACCGCCGTCGTCGTCGCCGCCGTCGGCGCCTGCCGCACGCCCGTCACCAGACCCATCAGGTCCGAGTAGTTACGGCGTCACCAGCGGCAGCGCCTCGCTCTGCGCGTTCGTGATCGTCTGTCCGCGTTCGCTGGTCTCCGTCTCCAGCTGCAGCGCCACGCCCGACACCTCGACCGTCGTCTCCGCCGCGCCCACCTTCATCGTTCAGGTCGATGCGCTGCCGCCCGCCCACCGAGACCGTAATGTTGTTCGCCACCGCGTCCGTGAAACCCGCGTCGGTCGCCTTGATCGTATACACGCCCACGTGCAGCGAAGGCGCCTCATAGTCACCCGACGCATTTGTCGTCGCCTGCGTCACCTGCCGGTTGCATTGTTCGTGATGGTGACACTCGCGCCCGCCAGCACGCCACCGCTCGCGTCGTGGATCGTTCCCACCACGCTTCCGTTATCGAACTGTGCCTGCGCCGCCCCGACCCCCAAAAGCATCAGGAGAGCGATCCTGCTGCCAAAAACAACGATTTTTTCTCATGTGCCCAGCCTAGCCATGCAACCGACAACCTCACGTCAACGCCCGATGAATGCACGATGAACGGCGATCGCCGGCATCAACAGCATGTCGGCCGTCGACGACATCCCCCCAATGACCCGGTGCTAGAATCGCCGCCATGAAAATCTCAGCCCGCAATCAGCTCCGTGGAACGGTAGAAGAGATCGTCCGTGGCGTCATCACCGCAAAGGTCAGCGTGCGGGTTGGCGAGAACCTCATCGAAAGCGTCATCACCCTGCAAAGCGTCGACGAGATGGGCATCAAGAAGGCGACACCGTCACCGCCCTCATCAAGTCCACCGAAGTCCTCCTCATGGCCGACTAACCTCGCCTCGAGGACAGTCCCCGGAGCGACACACCGGGTGCCCCATCCTCGCATGCCATCCGGCTACCCCATCCCGAGCGACACCGGGTGCCCCATCCTCGCGCAGCGGCCTCATCGCCGCAGGGTGGGGTATCGAGCGCAGCGAGACCGCCTTCCCCCACCACCAACAAACGAAACGGGATGCGATACTGAGGGTCATCAAGAAGATGCCTTCCCTCACCGCCACCCCCGATCCCAATCATCTCTGGCACGCCCTCACCGGCCTCACTCCCACACCCTCCGTCTCCCCCCGCGCCTCCCTCGCCCACAAGCGCATCCTGCTCACCGGAGCCGGCGGCTCCATCGGCTCGGCCCTCGCCCGCACCATCGCCGCCGCCAACCCCGCCCACCTCCTCCTCCTCGACACCTCCGAGCACAGCCTCTACGAGATCGACCGCGACCTACCGCCGCCATCCCCCACACCGCAATCCTCGGCAGCGTCACCGACCGCCCCCTGCTCGACGACCTCTTCCACCACCACCGCCCCGAGATCGTCCTCCACGCCGCCGCCTTCAAGCACGTCCCGCTGATCGAGCAGAACCCCTTCGCCGCCCTCGCCAACAACGCCCTCGGCACCCACACCCTCGCCCTCGCCGCCGCCCG